>NZ_JAIKLE010000002.1 GCF_022267315.1 Maribellus maritimus | reverse complement strand
GAGAGAAATACGCGTTAGCAACAGTAGTTAATTGGCTCGGAAAGAATAGAGTAATTTATTTGAACTCTATTCTGGATGTGCTTATGTGGGGAATGTGTGCTAACGAGAGTCTGTGTAAAAACTTAATTTAACCTTTTGAGATTTCATTTCTTCCATTTTTTTATGTGTACCTACCCGAATACTCTATTAGTTTTTGCACAGTCTGACGATCACTTGTATGTGGTCGGGCGGGATTTCTGGAAGAAATCGTGTCCGACGGGTAGGGCAGAAGGCACAAGGTCTGACTTGTCAGGCCGTAAAAACCCCCGCCTGCCATATACAATTGTTAGCAAACGTTTTTGTTTATATTTTAATTCCTATTCCAGTCATTAAATAGTAATTTTTCCATTCAATAATTTCATCTTTTCGAACGTCAATTAATCCATAATTGAATTTGCAAAAGAATATACATGTGACTTCAGAACTAATTTTTATTTCATATCCTAATTTGGTCGATACTCCAAAATCATAACTTTTAAATGCTTCTTTTACATCAAAATCATAATTTATATTGCCGTCAACAAGATTACCGTCTTTGTCATACACTGGAATATCTGATTTTGTAACTCCATTTTCTTTAGCATTTATTAAAATACCAATATATGGTCCTGCAGATAAAGAAATTGGTATCTTTTCGAATAATTGATATTGAATTAAAAATGGAATATTTAAGTATGATTCATTTACAGTTCCATCTCTTTCAAGTCCGTCAGACTGAAAATTACTATTCAACTTGTATTGAGTAAAATTTAATCCCGTACAAATTGCTGTTTTAGATGTAAAGTTGTACAAAAAAAGTAATTCACTAAAGTATCCCATTTTCGAATTACTTTTAATTATGAAATTTTGTCCGAAGTCGGTTGTCCTTTCAATGTCTTTTTGGTAAGGGACTGAAAATGATGCTCCAAGATATAACCCATACTCGATTTTTTTAAATTTCTGAGCATGTAGATTGATGGTAATTGGCAACATCAAAATAAGTATTATTAAATATTTCATAAGTCGATTTAAATGTTTGCTAACTAGTTTATATATCCACCAAACATGTACAATATTTCCTTTTGCGGGTTGTATTGTTCACCTTTAGTTGTTTTTACTAAGTTTTGGAAAACCGGGGGCGGCAGTTCTGCACTTTGAATCCTTTTCACGTGCGGCCGGGTTTCGGGAGAATAAAATTATACGAACGGAACGAATTTAACAATAAAGAGTTAAAGTTTGGAAAGGGTCTAAATAGTGAGGGGGAGAAAAAGTAAATGGTGAACGGTGAAATGATTCATGATATCCTCTACCGATCATGCGCGAGGTGGCTGCATTTGGGTCAACTTATGACTTATGTAATGGCATAAAATCGTACATTAAAGCGGAGATAGTAAAATGAGTGAGTGCATTATTGTGTAAATGATTGAAGGAGGGTTTTATTCGTCAGAAAATCATTTGGAAATTTGGTGGATTTATCACACAAACAAAAAAACCAGCTGGCCGCTGGTTCATTTTATAATTTGTTGGGATTCCTATTCAAATTAAATCCACTTTATTACTTAATCTGCCCCCTGATTTCTCCCAACGAGGTTGCAACAGTATGTACATTAACATAAGCATTACCGCCCATCAGCTTATTTACCAGGGCCGACAACTCCATTCCATCTTTACTCAACTGGGAAAAAGCTTCTCCAGTTGCATTGGTTTCCACGGCAGGAACTTCCTGGTTGCCCGAAAGGTGAGCCACGAAATTCATAACTAATTTCCCGCTTTTAAGAGTCGTATCGTCGCTTAGAGGTTCAAGGCTTTGTTTTTCGCATGAGGAAAAAACAAATTACCGCCCCGGTTTAACCAAACATCGCTTATTGTTTTTTTACTCGTTAATGACAGAGCCCCTAATAAAGGTGCATTGCTTTTCGGATTAAAGTATTTTTTATCGGCTTTCTGTCGTCCGAAAAGCTCCCTGCGTTTTTTCATTCATCTATGCTGTTGTTGGTAATAAACAAAAAAATGACTCCACCCTTCTTGGAAAGCCGAGTGAAGTCTACATCTGTTTAATTATTAAAAACCATCGAATCAGTTTATTCGATAAAATCTTTGTCCACTGTTGTTCCGCTTAGTTTTATCTGGTAAGGCCACATCTCTTCCTCCGGTTTTTCGTCATTCTGGCGCCCCCAGCGCATAACGATTGGCCAATGTTCTGTCGGGGCTCCGCTTACCACCAGCCACAAATATTCGGTATTTTGGGGAACTTTAAACGAAACCTTTCCGTTCGGGTCTTTATAAGCCTCACTGTAAATTCTTTTTCCGTTGGTGAGCGAGGCCAGGAATCCATATCGCCAACCGGCCTTATCCACTTTTACGGCACTGTATCCGTCTGCTCCGGCAATTCCTTTAAATTGCATCTCCACTTTTGTTCCTGCCTCCGGAACATTAAGTTTTATTCCGTTATATCCGTAATTTTGCGGACAATTGGAGGCTGCAATCCGGTACCAGCCATCACCGGCATTGTTTAATATACTCTTATGCTGATTGGCGTAAGGACGGGCGACATTATCAATCCGTTTCATATCCCAGGTAATAAATCTTCTGGAGGCATCAAACATCTCATCGTTAAATTCTTCCTGGGTTAGTTTATTTAAACGTTTATATGTTTTAACCGGGTCTTCACCTTCCTGGGTTGAACGACAAAGTTTACCAAAAAAGTCTTTACCATGTTTCATCGACCAGTATTCCAGTACATAAGGCGAATGATACATATTTATCGGATGTAAAAACGCGTAGTGTGTCTGTTTCAGAAAATCAACCAAATGGTAATTTTCAAAAGTCATCCACTCAGGGTATACCTGCCAGAGCATATATTGCGCCGACATCTCCATTATAGCACCGCGCGGACCTGTTCCCGCATCAATGCTTGACATATATTGAAATGAATGCCCCAACTCGTGCGCCAGTGCTCCGTAAGGTGTTTTACTGATTCTTGACGCGGGGGTCCACAACATGCCAATTTTTTCCTCCTGACCACCACCAAAAGCAGTATTTCCATCACCACCAAAAACAATTACAATCATTTTGTATTTGTCTGTAAGAGAATTCCCTTTCTCTACCATTTTGAGTTCATTTACATAATAATTGTAAAAACGTTCACATTCTTCAAGTGCAAAATGAACATCAAAACGTTTGTTTTCATTAGGATTGGCCATCGGATCATCACCATATTCCTTGTGCCAGAAAATCGCTATATTATCTGATTCGACCATCCGTTGAAAACTAAACTCACTGTTGTTATCGTTAAAGTCGTTTCCCTCAGGAACACGACTTATTTCAGCGGGAAGGTAAAGCTCCTTTTCAGAAGTTTTTTCCTTATCTGAAGAAGACTTTGCCGCATAAGTTTGTATTGCCGAAAACAAAACTGAGACAACCAAGACCAACTGAGTAATTTTTCTTTTCATTGCTATCATTTTTGGGTTTATCTGTTTAGTTAAAATAATAAGTGTTGAAATTACAATAATAATCTCGCGGATAAAAATGATGAAACTCATATTTTTGAGATTATCGATATTATTTATTATCAAATGTTCAAAATAAACAAATACAATATAATCTATACAAATCTATAATACTGCTATTACATCGTTTACAGAAGCAACAAAATTGACCTGTTTTCTCCTATTACTTTCGTAAATAAAATCACAAATACTCTTTTTTGTATATTTTGAAAAATCTCCAACAACAGCCAACTGAACCCGATAATTTGAAAACTTTTGCAAAATTTCACCGGCCATGCCATTTTTTAAGTCAAAAAAAGCAGGAACAATATTTTGTTCGTGGATAATAATTTTACCAAATCCCTGATAATACAGGTTTCCAAGAAGCTCCAATCCATCGTCGCTACTACTGATGATTATCTCTTCTGAAACAAGCTCTGCTATTTTTGAATTATTGATGTTGTATTCCTTTATTTTCATGTTACTTTTTTTAGTGACATATCCCAATTACCGTTTTACTTCAAAATTGGTTTTCCGTACTTCTCCGTTTATCTTTGGGCCACGCACTTTTTTCGTTTCCCAAAGTTTCCGGTTGTGCGGGGAGCTCTTTTAAAGACATACACTAAACCATTTAACCGTGTTCTCGCGCTAAATATATAAAAAGTTGAGGAGTGTTTACTTTTTAAAACATTGCGCGTTGTTTAACCGGAAGATACGTAAACAGAACAGATATCAAATCCATAAATAGCCCCAAAATAATTATGATCTCAGTCAATGATTGCGACAACCCTTGCAGGAGCGGCGGAAGCTCCCACTATTTTGAGCGGAAAAACAGCTATCTTAAAACCACTGTACGGAAGTGCGTCAAGATTCACCAATTGTTCCATATGCCAGTATTCTTTACGCTGACCTACCAGATGGGCCTCCCAAAACAACTCCGGATTTCCGGTTTCCTTTGCTTTTTGCGCCATGTAAGGCAGAGGAAGATCCCAGCCCCACGAGTCGATTCCCATCACTTTTACTCCTTTTTCGATTAACCATTCTGTTGCTTCCGCACTCATACCTGTTCCTTTTTTAGGAAAATCTCTGGTTCCGTTATACTTGTCTCTGCCGGTTTTAATCAAAACAATCATTCCCGGATAAATGCGTATGTTATTTTCCTCCAAAAAAGCTTTGATATCTTTTATGGTTATCGGGTCAAGATCTGATTTGTGTTTCATGTCAACAACCACCCCTTCGGCAAAGCACAATTCCAGAGGAATTTTATCGATGGTTTTTGACTTTTCGCCATTGATGGTAGGTGAATAATGCCACGGAGCATCAATATGGGTAGTGGAATGTACCCCCATTTTCTTAATGGTATCGTCGGCCCAGCCGGTAAAATTTTTCGGAAACAATTTAAACGGCAGGCCTAAAAAACGAATTAACCATTTGGCTTTCCGATGGGGTTTATGTTTAATTTTTACTTTCATAAACCACGGATCAGTTTTATTGTATTGAATAGGTTTTGACAAATCAATAATTTTCATCTCTTCTGTATTTGTGTTTTAGTAACTTCTTTTTTAAGCGACCAGATCGATATAAATATTTTCCCCGCTAAAAAACAGCGGGATTTGTATTTTTGTTTGTTCACCGGCTACATTAAAATGCCCAAAAAATTCATCTTCTCGGCAAAATTAGGCCTTCAAACAGATATATTCCAATTACAAATACGACAAATAAGATAACACTTCCGACAATATCCCGCAGTAATTCACGTAAACAACGGAAAAGCAGAACTGAAAGATTGTATCGAATGAATCATTTCACGTGTACTACCAAGAAATAATGGGCTAAAGACGCAATCATGTATTTGGCTGGTATTATTTCAATTTTTACAGTTAAAATTATCTGCTTATCACAAAAGAGACTGTAAGCTTGCAGTACCTTTTTAAAAACAAATATTTATATATTATTATCAAAAACGGCTGAGATTTTCTCCCATAAGACTTCCTTCTTTACCGGCTTTGTTAAAAAGTCGTTGCAACCTGCCATCAACGCAGTTTGTTTATCTTTATCTGAAACATAGGCTGTTAAGGCAATAATCGGCACTTTTTGATTCCCTTTTCTAATTTCAGTGGTTGCATCTATGCCATTCATTAATGGCATTTTTAAATCCATGAGTATTAAATCTATTTCAGAATGCTTTTTATATAAATCAACAGCTTGTTTTCCATTTTCTGCATGATACAACTTAATTTTATTCGTACTCAAAATATTCTCAAAATACAAATAATTAATTTCGTCATCTTCAGCAATCAGAATTGTCAGCTCTTTATCAAAAATCTCTTTCCTGTCGACTATTTTCTTTTTGTTTTTACTTCTTTCTGATACAAATGGTAAGCTGACAAAGAATTCAGCTCCGCTACCGTATTCCGAGTCTACCCATATTTCGCCGCCCATTTTCTCAACAAATGACTTTGATATTGATAAACCCAAACCGAGTCCCTCTGCTTCTTTTAAATAAGAAATTTCTGCCTGCCGGAAACGTTCAAAAATCACTTTCTCCAATCCGGGAACAATACCTTTACCGGTATCTTTAACACTAAAAACAAGTCTGTTATCCGCTTTTTTATATTGAAAAAGAATCGTCCCTTTTTTTGTAAATTTTAAGGCATTATTCAACAAATTAGACAGTACTTGTTCGAGTTTCAATTTGTCGATTAAAATATAAGATTCTGAATCGTCCAAGCCTTTTTCACAAACAAACGTAATTCCCTTCCGGCTTACCTGAGCAAAAAAGAAGTCATATAATTCATCCATTAGTTTATTCAGATTCGTTTTTTCAGGATTGACCACGATCTGATTTGCCTCAATCTTTGAAATATCAACAAGATCGTTAATAAGATTTAGCATTCGTTTTCCACTTTCTTCAATAATATCAATATATTGACTAATCATATCAGGAGCCAGGTTTTCTTGTTTTATAAGATCTGCAAATCCCAAAATTCCGTTCATTGGTGTTCTGATTTCATGGCTGAGGTTGGCAAGAAAAGCAGTTTTCAAATTGTCGCTTTCTTCAGCCTTATTTTTCGCCAGCTCAAGCTTTTTATTCAGAGTCTTTAATTTTTTAAGCGATTTTCTCAGGTCTTTTTCAAGCTTTTTCTGATCTGTGATATCATCGGCAATGATATTATAACTGTTAAGCGCATTATTATCATCAAAAATAGGTGTTACAGATAAACGTTCCCAAAAATGGGATCCATTCTTTCTGATTTTAAAATCACCTGTAAATGCTTCTCTTTTTTGGAAAATAGCGTGTATATTATCGAGCAGTTCCTGATCGGCAAGAGAAAAAACAGAAAAAATAGACTTGCCGGATACTTCGCTAAACGGGAAACCACTTACTTTTGTAAAGTTTTGATTTACATAGTCTATTTTGTAGTCTTTATCAATTACAATTACGAGCATTGATGTTTCGTCGATTCCCCTTACTATTTTTTGGGTCCTTTTTTCAGCCTTTAAAGCGATGTCCCTTTCTTTTTTCAGGGCCAATACACCTTTTACAGCAAGAGGCAGACGGAACAACCGGTCTTTTACAACATAATCCCAGGCGCCCTCTTTAATCGCATCGGCAGCAACTTCTTCCTGTAAAGTACCGGTTACAAAAATGAAGGGAATAAGCAGTTTTCGGGAATTTAATTCATGGAGTGCTTCCATACCATTGAACATGGGAAGAGTATAATCGCAAAGTATTAAATCCGGCAAAGAACCTGAAGTGATTTCAGAGATATACGCTTCTTTATCCTGAATAACTTTCACGGAGCAATCGTATTCTTCCAACAGGTTTAATTGTTCCTGGTTTAACTCCGCATCCAACTCATTGTCTTCGAGCATTAAAATATGTAGAATCCGCTTACTCATAATTTATAGATGTATTTACAACTGCCCAAAAATAACCAAGGTTTTTTATGGTTTCTACAAACTCCTTGAAACCGATAGGTTTTACTACGAAACTATTTGCCCCAAGCTCATAGCTCCGAACAATATCCGATTCCATTTTTGATGAAGTAAGAATAATAACAGGTATGTTCTTGTATTCTTTTGATTTTCTGATTTCCTTAAGCACCTCAATACCATCGAGTTTTGGCATTTTCAAATCAAGCAGTATAAATAGGGGAATTTCTTTATTTCGGTGGCTGTATTTTCCCCGATAAAACAAGTAATCCAAAGCTTCAGCACCGTCTTTGACCACATCCACCGGGTTGGCAAGATTACATTCCCCGAATGCAGTTAAGGTAAGTTCTATATCGTTGTTGTTGTCTTCGGCATATAATATTCTGTCTATATTGCTCATTTCTGTTTTTGTATGGGTAGTGTTATGTAAAAAATTGCTCCCTTATCAATTTCCGATTCTGCATCTATTGTTCCGCCATGTCTTGTAATTATTTGTTTTGCATTTGCCAATCCGATTCCTATTCCATCAAACTCCTCGCTTTTGTGTAAGCGTTGGAAAACACCATATAGTTTGTCTTTATACGCCATATCAAAGCCTGCTCCGTTGTCTTTAATAAAAAGGCATACGTTTTCGGGCTGGCAGTCTTCTTTTTGCCCGATTTCAATAATTGCCTGATCTTTTTTTGCTGTATATTTTATAGCATTTGATATTAAATTTTCGAAAGCAATTTCTAAAAGCCCTTGGTCTCCATAAACTTCTGAGAGCTCGTTAATATTCCATTGTATATTCCTTCCCTTATAGTCAGGTTTTAAACGAATAACAATTTCATTTATAACAGTTGTCAAATTAACCAGTCTGGTTTTTAAATCCGTACGTCCTAATCTGGAGAATTTTAAAAGTTCATCAATCATTGAAGACATGTTTCCGGAGGAATAGGATATTTTATCCATATAGTACTGCACTTTTGTATTTGCGGGGCCAATCGCATTTTCCAGCAGGTGCATAAATCCGTTGATATGTCTTAGTGGTGCCCGTAAGTCATGAGAAACACTGTAAGCAAAAGCCTCCAGATCTTTGTTCGCCTGATGCAACTGGGCTGTGCGTTTCTTTACCCTTTTTTCAAGCTCGACATTCATCATCCTGCGCTCTTCTTCAATAAACTTGCGCTCCGTGATATCCTGTATTATACCCTGCATATGTGACAAATTACCTTCGTTGTCGAAATATAGCTTACCTGTGCCATGTAACCACCTTATTTCGTTATCCGCTTTTCGTACAATACGGTATTCTTTATTGAAGGGGTGAAGCTTGCCGATTACTTCATTTTGGAAATAGCTATCCATTCTTTTCCTATCATCCGGATGAACTATTTTTAACCAACCAGCTATATTTTTACTGTACAATTCACTGATTCCAAATATGTTATCCAGCGTTTCTGTAGAAATCCATTTTCCTGTTTTAAAATCCATTTTATAGGAACCAATATTTCCTGTACTTTGTGATTCTTTTAAAAAGAATTCGCTTTCTTCCGCGCGCTCCTTTGCATTTATTAATTGTTTTTCTGCTTCTTTTTGTTTTGTTATATCCAAAGCGGTAAAAAGTACTCCTTTTTCAGGATCTTCCGGATTGAGATATGTTAAATTCAGGTATACATTTATAAGCTTCCCATCTTTTCTTTTCCACTTGGATTCAAGCCCTCCGAAACCGCTCTCCTTCAGTTGCTCATACATTACTTTTCCAACCTTTTCATATTCTTTTTTAGATGGAAATACAAATTCTGTCTTTTTTCCTATCAGCTCTTCTTTCTCATACCAGGTCAGGTTACAAACTTGTGAATTAACATCAATTATCACCCTCTTATCCAGGAGGCCAATACTTACAGGAGCAAACTCAAAAATCCGCTGCATTTTAAGTTCCGTTTCCTTTAACACTTCGGCAGCTTCTACTTTTTCAGTAATATCTTCGGTAAAGGCAACCATTCCACCAATGGTTTTATTGCGTTTGTACCATGGGTGCAGCTCGTAACGCACCCACTGCAAACTTCCATCCTGTCTGATAAATTTATCTTTTTCGTTTTTAATCACTTTCCCTTGCAGCGTCTGTCGATGTAAATCTTTCCATCTGTCTGAAGTTTTTGGAAATAAGTCGTAATGGTACTTGCCGGTTATATCCTGGTCATTTACTTTGTATGTGATGTACCACTGTTTACTGGCAATTATATAACACATATTGGTGTCGAACAAAGCTACAGGCAAAGGAGTATTTTCAACAAATAAACGGGCTCTTTCTTCACTTTCAACAAGGGCTTCTTTTGCTATTTTACTTTCGGTAATATCCTGTACTACACCAATTGTTTTAACAGGCTGGTTATTTTCATTTTTTAATACTTCAGCCGAAGTCACCATTGTTCTCACTTTGCCATCAGGTCTTATAATCCGGTATTCATCGTTATCTATCTTTCCTGTTTCATATGTTCTTTGCATATTTTTGATAACGGATTGTCTGTCATCGGGATGAACCAGCTTTAGAAAATTTTCATGAGTAAGCTTAAAGGTATGCTTATCTGTTCCGTGCAATGAATACATAGAATCGCTCCAGTGAACGCTGGAATTTTCCAATTGAAGTTCCCAACTTCCCATTTTAGCAATGCGCTGTGATTCATTTAGCAATTTTTGATTTTCAAGAATTTTTTCCTCGTATTCCTTACGCTCGGTAATGTCTCTTACATGAGCTATCTGAAATTCTCTGTTGCTATTTGAAAAAAAACTGGTAACCACTTCAACATTCACCGGACGACCGTCTTTTCGTATATGTACTGTTTCTATTTTTAAAATCTTTTCTTTTCTGTTATTACGATATTCTTTCCAATGTCTGTTCCATTCTTCTTCCGGATAAAGATGATCTATTTCGAAGACCTTCATCAAAAGAAATTCCTCTTTGGAATAACCAAGCATTTTGCAGGAGCCATTATTCGCATAAACAAAATTTGCATCCGGGTCGATCCAATATAATCCTTCGGTAGAATAATCTGAAATTAATTTAAACAGTTCGAGATTCTCCTCATTCTTCTTTTGCGGGGTGATATCCTGCACTATACCGTAAGTCCTGTAGGGTTTATTATTTTCGTTATATTCAATATTTCCTATTGTTCTAACATAACACAACGTTTTATCCGGCCTTATAATCCGGTATTCATAATCGGAAAATATACCCTGTTCTATCGTTTCTTTATATTTTCGTTCAAGATAAGCCCTGTCTTCAGGATGAATTAAATCAATAAAAACCTTATAATTTAGTTTTATTGATTTATCAATACCATAAATATCATAAACCTGGTCGTTCCAAACTAATTCGTCCTTTTCAATACTGTACTCCCAGCTTCCTATCCTACCTGCTTTTTGTGAATCATTGAGCAATTTTTGATTCTTTAGAAGATTTTCTTCATATTCTTTTCGTTCCGATATGTCTTTTGCGTAAGATATAAGCAAACCTTTATTGTCTTTCCAAACAAAAACAGAGTCTAACTCCACGGGGAAAGTTGTACCGTCTTTTCTTTTGTGCATGCTCTCAACGGTAAAGGCTTTAAACTTTTTATTCCGATGCAGCGTTTCCCAAATGGTTTTAAAAATTTCATCCGTGGCCACAGGATCTATATCACGAATTTTCAAGCCCATTAATTCTTCTCGCCCATACCCCAGCATCCTGCATGCCTGATCATTAACATAGTCAAATCCACTTTCTTCATTGATCCAAAAAACTGCATCGAGAGAATAATCAATAGAAGCCTTGAATTTTTCCAGAATCTCTTTGTTGTGAATACGCTCGGTGACATCATTAAAAATAGATGCAAAATGATTTTGCTCTGTTCTGAATACAAAAGTTTCAAGATACCTGTTTAATTCATTTGAATAACGGATATAGTTAAGCGGTTTTCCCGTTTTTACAACTTCAGCAAAAGAAATAATCCAATCATCTTCAATTTTAGGAAATAGTTCTTTTGCCGTTTTGCCAATTACAGAAGTTGCAGGCCTGTTAATATATCTTTCAAACAGAGGATTAACCTCTTCATAAGAATAATCAACAGGGTCTCCTTTTTCATCATAAATCATTTTGTGTAAGGCAAAAGCACTGGTCATATTTTCAAACAACATCCTGTATTTTTTCTCACTTTTCAGAATGTTTTTTTCGGTATTCCTCTTTTCTGTCACATCACGGAAAACCCAAACACGACCAGCATTATAACCCTGTTTATAAACAGGATACGATCTCCTCTCGATAATTTCCCCGTCTTTTAAATCAATAATATCTTTTATTACCTCGTTGCCCTGATATATTTCTTTAACTTTCTTTAAAAACTGGTCCGGATTGTTAAATCTGTTTTTTGCACTTTCGAAAATGAGTTTATTATCATTTTCCAAAAGTATTTCCTCTGGTATTAAAAATATCTTTTTAAACTGTGAATTATAGTGTATTACTTTTCCGTCGTTTGAGACTATCAGTATACCATCACTCATTGCTTCAAGTGTAGAACGCAAAACGGCCTCATTATCACTCAAACTATCGCCTTTTTCTTTGTTCACTGTAATATTTCTTGCAGAGGCATAAAAATAATCTCCTTCAAGAAATGAGTGCCAATGTAACCAACGATAGGTACCATTTTTATGTTTGTAACGATTTACAAAATCTATTTCTTCTCCTTTTTTCAACAACTTCTCCAGCGTGTTCGACGTTTTTTCCAAGTCATCGGGATGTACAAAATTAATGTATGATTTACCCTCTATATCTATCGCTTTATATCCTAAAGTTCTCTCCCACTCCGGATTTATTTTGACAAAATGCCCACCTCTGTCAGCAACGCATAACAAATCGTTGCTAAACTGAAAAAAATTATCGGTAAGAGGGAGTGATTTTGAATTATTCAAACGACACATATTATATAGTCACAAACATTATTCTTTCCATAAGTTAATTATAAAAATTGACATGAAGAAATATAAAGTAGCCGATAATAAATGTATAAACATAAAATGTAACTCCGGTTATAAAGGTATTATTTTTGATATTTAAACCAATATTTGCAACTGATTTGCCTTTTTGCAAAAGTTTTGTATTAAAAATTTATTTTAAACTTATTAAATCTCTTTGGTTTTAAAATGGCGAATATATATCTAAACTTCTCTAAAAAACCAGCAAACTGGAATTCTAAAGAAGTCCCCCAAAAACCAACAAAATATATCATAAAAAACAAAAAACATAAAAAAGGCAGATTCCATAGCGTTTAGTTGTTATAAAACACAACGCTACACACCTGCCGTTGTTTATATAGAACGATGCTTAATCCTTATTATAATTTTGTCCATTTCCGATTATCGACTTAATGGCCCGGTTTAGTGCGCTATTAAATTCTTCCGGACGATTCATCATTAGAAAATGGTCTGCATCTGGCACAACGATGGCTTCAAAAGAGCGCATATGTCGTCGATTAGCTTCATAGTTAATCGGCCATAAATCCCCATTTACTGTTATAACAGGAACAGCTATTTCCTCAAATATTCCAGCCGCCTTTCCTGTTATACTTTGCGTCATAAGTTCTTTCATCGCACAGAGGGCTGTAGATGGTGGAGCAGCAGACATATCTGCAAGTATCCACTCGCTTAATTGCTCATTTGTATCGGGTAACAGCATATTTCGGACAAACTGACGCGTTCCGGCCTTAAAGTCTTTTTGAAACGGAGCCAACATCTTGTTCAACTCTTCGGAACTTAACGGATATTCAACATTCTCGTAGGTATCAACTCCAATAAGTCCTTTTACACGTTCCGGCATTAAACATGCAGCTTCAGCAATAACAGATCCTCCCATGGAATGGCCTATCAGGATAACATTGCTACTTCCGGTTGCCTCAACAACAGAAGTTACATCTTCTCCAAAAGCTTTCATCGAAAAGGTGTCACGTTCTATACCGGAATGTCCATGCCCGGCAAGATCAAGAACCAAAACTTTATATTTTTGAGAAAAGACAGGTATTTGGTTGCGCCAATATCGTGAATCGCAACTCCAGCCATGAACAAAAACAAGTGTTGGTTCTCCGGTTCCGTATGCTTCATATGAAATCAGGACTCCGTCTTTTGACGCTACTATCCCGGGCCATTTTGTTTGTGCCTGTATATGCCAACCGGCAAGCAAAAATGTAATAACTAAAAGTCCAAAAATTAATCTCTTGTGTAATTGTTGTAATACATTCCATATTACTGTGGTCTTGTATTTTGTTTGTTTGTATTTCATTATAAATGTTTCTCGTATTAAAAATTCTTCTTTGTAAGATTTTTCAATCAAACTGGTTTTATAAAGGCCTAATTAATGCGCAGGGGAAACAAAAAATTCACGATAAAACCATTATACCAAAGGATACAACAACAAAGCTCCCGACGCATGATTTGTAAAAATAAATTAGGCGGAAAATATAACTTGAGGAAGAATTCCCCAATAGGAAAGCTGACAACCGTTACATCAGGCTGTCTGTTTCACAATATCCGTATGTAAAATAGTATTTATTTTAAACATAAAATTGAAAAACCAATTTTTAATTCGGCGACAAATATAGCAAACTCCTTTTGATTTTCTGTCACTTAAGCCCCTGGATTTTTTCTTTTCGCTCCTTTATTATTACTCGTTATAGCGTTTCAACTGAATCGACCGTTCTATTTTTATCTGCTCGAGGAAACTTTCATCATGAGATACAACGATTAAAGTTCCTTTGTATTCGTTTATGGCGTAGGTCAGTATTTCTATATTCTGAATATCCAGGTTATTTGTCGGCTCATCTAAAACAATAATATCGGGCGATTGATTATGAATGGTTAAACAGCAAAGCATTAAACGCATACGTTCACCCCCACTTAAAACACTGCATGGTTTATCCCAGTCTTCTCTGGAAAACAGAAAGCGGCTAAGCCGTATCTTTACATCGTGTTCCTGTAACGCGGTGGTGTTAAACAATTGTGCCTGTTCATAAATAGTCAGACCATTATTGATTAATGAATAATCCTGATCGATGTAAACCGACTGATTCTCCGCCCTATAAATGGTTCCGGTTTGAGGCTCCAGGTTTCCTAAAATCAACCTGATTAACGTTGTTTTTCCCGAACCGTTTAATCCGCGCAAAACAATACGTTCCCCGCTTTTGATAAGTACATCCAGATTTTCCGTCCACAATAGTTCAGCATTGTAGCCATAGTTGATGTTTGTTGCTTTGACCAGTATTTTACCTTTATGCAGGACGGGAGCGTCAAATCCAAATTTCATTTTATCTATGTCGGGTAACAGAGAACGTAATTCGTGCAACTCCTGTGAAATACCTCCAATTTTTTCACCATGAACACCTTTTAGTTTTGAAGCGCTGTTTTCCGAATCGTTTTTCATTTTATTCATCATGGTTTTAGGCGTTCCTGCCTTTAGCTGTTTCTTTTTTCCCCGGGCATTCATCCGCTGTTGTCTCTCCGCTGTTTCGCGTTCTTTTCCCCTGGCTTTCCGAAGTGCCTTCTCTTTACTTTGTATATCCTGGCTTAAAGCATTATTTTCTATCTGCTTTTGCTGCACATAAAAGTCATAATTGCCACCATAAACCGCAATTTCATTTTTACTCAACTCATACGTTGAGTGCAAAAGCTGCAACAATTTCCGGTCGTGACTGACCACAACCAGGGAACATTTGGCAGATTGAACAAAGTCGTATAACAACTGTCTTCCCGCCATATCCAAATGATTGCTCGGTTCATCCAGTAAAACCAGCTCGGGCTGATGAATGGAGACTCCCGCCAAAAATACTTTTGTTTTTTGTCCTCCGCTTAAACTTTCCATTTTTTGGTCCAGATTCAAATTATTTAACTGCCAGTATTCCAGCGCCTGGTTGCAGCGGTCTTCTATTGTCCAGTCGTCATCAAGCGAAACATAGTTCTCCGCCGTTATATTTCCGCTTAAAACCTCCTTTAAAGCTTTTAATTTTCGCTCAATATTTATTGCCTGTGCAACCGTTAGATGATTATACTGCCCATATACCTGAGGGATATAATATGCCGGGAATTTACACTGGATTTGGCCGGTGGAAACCGGCAGCTTGTCTGCAATAATTTTTAGCAAGGTTGATTTTCCAACTCCGTTGTTACCGATTAACGCTACTTTTTCAAACTGGTTTACGTTGAATGAAATATTCTCAAAAAGTAAATCTTTATTGGGATGGTAATATGAAATGTTTTGTATATGCAACATAATTTCTTTCGTAAAAAGTGAAAAAAGTTAACAAGCCGTTATTGGGCTTGTCTTTATTACTCTGCCTGAAAGAAATTATATTTTCATTTTAAGTTGCCTTTTATTTGATTGAGCTACAAATTTAAAAAAATATATTGACAGTACTTTCTTTTCGAACCATCATATATACAAATAAATTACAGATTTTAAATTTACCCAAAGATTAAAATTTGCGACGGGCTAAAACTCCTAAATTATCCCAATTATGCTTTACATGCTTCGTGCTGTGTATTCTCTTTTATTTCTGATGCAAAAAAGCAAGTCTGATTCCCAGCAAAACCATAATACTGCCGGAAATATTCTTAATCCATTTTGATACCGATTCTTTTGTTTTTAAATAATGCCCTACTGCGCCAGAGAAATATCCCAATGTTGCTAAGAAAAGCATTGTAAACAGTGCAAAAACAGATCCAAGAACAAGGAAAGGAACCGGTGAAATTTCGGTTCCGTCTGTTTTTATGAACTGAGGCAAAAATGCCATAAAAAAAAGAGCTACTTTTGGATTCAAAGTGTTGGAAAGAAGACCCTGTGTAAATATTTTTCTGGTGGAGGTTTGTTTTTCCTTATTCAAATCCAACTCGTCTTTGTTAATCAAAGTTCTGATTCCCAAATAAATCAGATAACCGGCTCCAACTACTTTAACAATCATAAAAGCAAGTGCTGAAGTCCTCAGTATTACTGAAAGTCCGAGTGCCGCAAATATTGTATGAACAAAAATCCCTAAAGTTACACCAAATGCAGAAATCAATCCTGCTTTTTTACCCGTGGAAATACCTTTTGTTAGGACATAAATCAAATCAGGCCCCGGTGTAACTATTAATATCCAGGATAGTCCTATAAACAACAATAAATTCTGTATATCTGCCATAATGTTTTTATTTACAATTAAAACAAAATGTTTCTTATTTCAATTCGCAATTTCAAAAACCGTTTACGCTTCGATTGCTTTCGGAAAACGGTTATTGTTTTGCGTTTCTATCATCAAAATAGTTAATTATTTCGGGATAAAAATCTTCATATTTTTTAAAAATATTCCGGGAGCTCTCATACCCCTCCATTAATGAATCTAGATCGTAAATATAAATAAATCCCCGATTAAATTCCGGTTTAAAAACGTCATTTTTATTACTTTTAAACTTTTCTAACATTCTGGTTACAATCACTTTCTATGGGGAGCCACTGGCAGAAAAACAGAAAACAACGTTCCTTTTCCCGGTTCACTTTCAACGGTAAGTTTTCCGTTATTGAGATCGATAAATTCTTTGCATAAGATCAATCCAAGTCCGGTTCCTTTTTCGTTTGCAGTCCCCGGTTTCGATTTAACTTTACCAATCCGGAAAAGATTTTTCAGCTGCTCTTTGTCCATTCCAACTCCATTGTCCTGAATTTTAACTTCTACCCATTTGTCGTCGGATTTTGCGCTTGCACTTAGTTTGATCTCTCCGCCGGCTGACGTAAACTTTACTGCATTTGAAATGATGTTACGAAATACTGTTTTAATCATTTCATCATCTGCGTAAATTTTCAAACCGTCCGGAATTTCATTGGTTAGAGTAATTTGCTTTTGAGAGGCCGTCTTTTGTAACAAATCAACTGTCTCAAACAACATTTCATTCATGTTCACTTCCTCCAGACTGACGGCCAGCTTGTCGGTTTGTAAACGTGCCCATTGCAGCAAATTTTCAAGCAGTACAAAAATATTTTTGGCTGTGGTGAAAACCGACCTGGTCACCGAATTTAATTTCTCTTCTGAAAGATTTGCCGCATTTTCTGCTAAAACTTCCGACAGCCCAAGTAAACCGGCAAACGGCGATTTTAAATCGTGGGCAATTATCGAAAAAAATTTATCTTTTGTTGCATTTGCATAGCTCAATTCTTTATTCCGTTCAACCAGCTGCCGCCGCGCTTCAATTTTCAAATTAATGTTTCGCGACAAAAACCAAAAAAGCGTTACAAATATCAAACTCATAAAAACAAAAATAAACCACCAGGATTTAACTTCATTTAAAATAATTAAATTCAATTCTTTCGCGGGGACAAAGGATATTAACTTCCACTGGAGAAAATTAGGACCTTTTTTATCTTCATCCATTAATTCTTTTGAAAGAGGATTTACTGTAGCAAAAGTAAACATACCTTTGGCGGTTGAAAATGTTCCCTCCTGACCTTCATAAACCATTTTACTCTCTTCTGGAAAATCATAAAAAAAGGTTTTATCTTTTTTCTCATCAAACATAAACCCCCATTCTACATCTTTTTCAAGACCAATAAAGTAATACCCGTTTTTATTCAGAAACAAAATTTCTCCGTTGTTACTTTCATCTTCGGAAATAAGTTTATCGATGATTATATCGCCAAAAAAATTAGCGACCACCATTCCCGTTAACTCCTGTTGCCTATTAAAAACCGGCGAACCGATGCGTATCATTGGTTTAAAAGGAATTTCTATCGCATCCTTCTCCACATTCAAATCCATAGGAGAAAAAAAGACGGAATCCTGTGGTAATCTTTTTATCTCCTGAAAATAATACCGTTTTGATTTGTCCTGAAGCTTCTTTTTTTCAACAATTTCGGCTTTTCCTTCTGAATAGTTGATTCTGACCTTTTCTTTTCCGGAAACATCGATATAACGAATCTGGTTATATGTTTCCTTTGACAGGGCAAATTCATAAAAAGTTTCAACAAGATGTTTTTCAAACTCATATTTCGACTGTTCTGAGAATGATTTTGTTTGGCGGGTAAGAAATAAAACATCTGATTTTATCTGCCTTACAATTTCGTTGGTAATATCGCTTGTCTTTAAGCAGGTATATCGCTCTTCACTTTTTATTTCACTTTTGACTCTTTTTTCCGTAGAAAAATAAAGCACTCCGATTAATAGAATCAGAATAATCAAATATCCGAAAACAAAAACAAAAAATAAGGCAACCGTTTTTTTCTGGTTTATTTTATGAGTTAGGTTGTTGTTCACGATGATTTGTCCTGTGTTTTACCATTCAATGCCAAAAATAACAACATTTTCAAAAGGATAAAAATATTTTCATCCGTGAAGAAGCACAAGACACGGACTTTTCTGTTTTTCAAAAAGAAAAAAATATGAAACTATGTTCAATTAACATCGATCATATACAAAAAAAAGGGACAGCAAAGTGTCCCTTTTTAAAATCCAGTCATAGCGTATTATACAAAAACTTCCCCTTTCTATTCTTTTTTCACTTCCTGATTATCTACCAAAGCATGGTATTCGTCCTCGGAAATTTTTTCTGCTTTGTACCCTTTTTTTTCAATAGATTTTGCGATGGCTTCGTCGTTATTTTTTCCTTTTTTATATTCCAGAAAAATAGTATTGGTATTAAAATCCACCTTTAAATCTTTTACACCTTTTTCAAAACGAAGATGTTCGGTTAGTGTTTTCTGACAATTTTCGCAATCCATGCTGCTTTTAAAGCATACTACTTTCGTCTCTTTTTGTGCGAATGTTGAATTCGCTGTCGCCCCAAAAAAAATAACAAGGGCCATTAAAATTAATTTCTTCATAATTTTTTGTTTTATTAATGGTTTAAATGAAATCGTAGTCCAACATAAATACGGCGGCCAAGCACAGGGCCCCAAACATTGGTAGCATCAAAAAATTCTCCATACGGATGAGCGGCGTCTGTTACAGGATTTTTCTGTTTAAAACCAGCCAGATTCTCCGACCCAACATAAATATTCCAGTATCGGAAGTATTTGGTTATTTGTGCATTCATAATAGTAAAAGGGTCAAACTCTTCAGGGCCTGTTGCAATCGCGGCATCCGAAGAAACCACGGGAATACGGCCTCCACCGTTAAATTGTATGGTATAGTCAAACATCCATTTCTTTAAGTTTGTGGTGTAATTAAAGTTTACCAACCCTTTATAACGGCTTGTGAGCGGTTTCTCTTTTAATACTCCGCCAATGGTTTGTTTTATATCGTTTACACGGTAGGCCAGCAACACATCAAGCCTCTCAACAGGTTGGTAACGCATATCAAATTGTAAACTTCCTGCATATGATTTTCCATTCAGTGACGACAGAATAATATTCTCTGCCGAAGTTTCACGATCGACCACTAACTGTGATTGAAACCGGGTATAAAAATACTCGGCGTTAATTTGCAAATCGCGGTCAAATAGCACATAATCCTGAATAAAACTTGCACCAAAATTCCATGCTTCTTCCTGAAAGGAATCGTCGCTCCATAAAAGAGGGCGGGCATTGGCCAGAAGAAAGATATTTTCCGAAACCACATTCGCAGTGCGATATCCTTTTCCTGCATTGATTCTAAATGTATAATTTTCTGAAAACTGGTAACGCATGTGCATACGCGGTGTAACAAAAGTTCCGAAATTATTATGAAAATCAGCACGAATTCCGGCCATCAGCGTAAATTGTTCATTTGGTTTTAGCGTGTACTCCGCAAAAACTCCCGGCACTTGTTCTGTACGCGTTATTGGGTTGGAGTACAGGCTTTCATTAAAATGGTCGTTAACAAAACTAACTCCCGTATTTATTGAATTTTTCCCATATATATCGAGGTCACGGGTTAAAACAACATTGGCATAAAAGCGGGTTTCATCTGCATCAAAATCATTCAGGCCATAGAAAGAATTGGTTTTGTGGTATGCAAAATTGGAAAGTAAAGCCACAGCAGTTCTTCCACTCGGGCTTACATAACCGCCTTTTAGGAATCCTTCCAAACGATTGGTTTTGATATTTATCCCATATGGATTTTCAACGGTTCTTTCCATATCTTCCCTGAAATCCATTTGTCCACCCAACCGATCTTCATTCATAAATCCAATGCCAGCCTGTGCCATAAATCCCTTAAAATTATTGTATTTCCAACGGTTAAATACGTTTACCACCTGCATAAGTGGTTCATCGATAAAACCATCGTTGTTGTGATCATTTCTTTTTGATAAATCAGAGGCGTGTACAAACAATCCGGTAGTAATGGTATCGCCTTTTACTTTCATGTTTGTGTTACCGTTAAATTCTTTGCGTCCTTCAGCGCTGGCAAAAACATTTAAAAACAGTTTTTCCTGATCGTCAGGCTTTTTGTAGTTTACATTAATTTGCCCTGCAATTGATTCGTAGCCGTTTACAACCGAAGCCGCACCTTTGGAAACCTGAATGGATTCCATCCACGGACCGGGGACATAAGTTAAACCAAAATTGGTTGCCAATCCACGTAAATTGGGCATATTTTCGGTTTGCAATTGCGAGTAAATACCATCCAATCCGAGTAAACGAATTTGTTTGGCACCGGTAACCGCATCGCTGTAGCTTACATCAACCGAAGGATTGGTTTCAAAACTTTCTGCCAAATTACAGCAGGCAGCTTTGTGTAACTCAGCATTTCCGATTCGAACGGTGTGAACCGGATCCATTTTTGACATATAGGTTCCCCGGTCTTTTTGAACTACAGTTACCTCTTCAATTTCCAAATTGGGTTCAAGTACAACTTCCAATGGAGCTGAACCATGAACATGGAGTTTTTTTGTGGTGTAACCAACAAAACTAAAAACCAACATGTGCTGCCCCTCTTTTTGTTTGATTTCAAAATTACCGGTGTCGTTTGATGCAACACCGTTTTGGGTATTTTCCCAATATATATGAACTCCGGGAAGTGGCTGCTTTTCTCCCTTTTCACCCTTCCCAAAAACTTTTCCTGAAATGCTTTGTGAAAACGATATTACAGGAAAACATACATAAAAAAATAAGACTAATATATTTTTCATTGCTTAAGATAAGTAAGACGGCAACATAAAGTTGAGAGA
The DNA here is from genome assembly GCF_022267315.1 of Maribellus maritimus. GTDB lineage: Bacteria > Bacteroidota > Bacteroidia > Bacteroidales > Prolixibacteraceae > Draconibacterium > Draconibacterium maritimum. The sequence continues at coordinate 301,901 of NZ_JAIKLE010000002.1, read as the reverse complement.
CTAAATAAATGGCCTGTCTTGTTTCAAACAATTTCTTTTATTAAAACTCAAATAATTTTATTGAGCAATTTTTATTACAAAATCTTAAGCAGAAAATGGGATTTTAAGTTGTTGTATTTGAATAAGAAAATCGAGGGTTGATTTTATTTGTGGCGGAGGATTTGAATAAAAATCCGTGTCCTCTTCATTTTGGTTTTCACTTGTGAGTTGCAGGCAAAAATCATTCTGTTTGGCCAGCGTATAAGAAAGTACTTTTAGTTTAACAAATTTTACTTCATCGTTGATCAAATGGTTCACCAACTTAATGTATTTCATTTCCGGTCCGGCACAATCGCAATCCCGTTTTTCGGAGTTGCAACATTCTTCACAATTTGTTTCGTCGGCAGACCATTCATCAATTGTTGCCAGCACCTTTTGCGCCTTTTCATTTTCATGACAGGATTCAGGACTTATGTAGAGGCTTAATTTTTCAGATTCTGAGCAACAACAGTTTGTTTCAAAAATTACAACGCCGGTAGATGTCAGCAAAAATACTGCTCCCAGAAAAAACGTTGCTATGTTTTTAAAAATGCTCACAAGACAAATATAAACCAAACTTCGGTTCATCTTGTTAACAAAAAGTTAAAGACTTCGTTCAAAGCAAAAATGAAAATAAAAAAAACTGAAACTTCAAAAAATCCCTTTTTATCCATTTTTTATTAAAGTCCGAGTACCTCCGGTCCTTGCTCAAAAACAATATCGCGGGGAATGCCGGCGTCGCCAATTCGATTTAAATCCTTTTGCAACTCTTCGCGAATAAATCCTTTTTCCTGAATCAAAAATCTGGCAGCTTCGTAATCACCGTCTCCCTGAATTTTCAAAATTGTTTCAGAAAGTGAAAGCATGGCTTCCTTCATTTTTTCAAAATTTACTCGGTAAGTTCCTGTAGCTGTATCGCGTTCAAAAGCACCGGTTTCCTGGAAATAGTAAAAACGCATCATGTTTGCTTTTCCGTGAGCACTGGCGGCCCCAAACCGAACAGAACGAAAAATTCCGGCCATAAAAGTTACAAAATTGTCCATCATATCTTTTTCGCCCAACTCCCCCATTTCATTTAGTTTGTAAACACACCACAAACCCAGAATATCGGCTTTTCCTTCTTCAATCGAAGTATAAGTATCTTTTAAAGCTTCGCGAACGGTTGTACTTTTATCTGTCGTATTTCCAAGTCCCAAACCATGTGCTACTTCATGAAACATTGTATTTTCAAAAAAGGCATCAAATTTTACGTGTTTACGCTGATCTTCGGCAATCAGAAGGTCGGATATCGGAACCAGAATTTTATCAAATTTGGCCTGCATCGAATTTTTTAACTGAAGTTTGCGACTTCCTTTGGTTTCGCGCACGACCTCATCGTTTGGCAAATTTATGGCAATGGTTTTACTTCCGGCATTACAATCGCCGGCATAAAAGATGGCGTCATACACATTCATATCGGAATCAATACCCGGCGTCTCATCTTTGTATACCTGTTCGCAGGGCAGCGCCTTTTGGAGCCCCGGCAGCAAAGCTGCAAACTTTGTAAGTTTTTCGCTCCATCCTTTGTCTTTTATCAGAATAAATGATTCGTGAGCAGCTTTGTAGCCAAACAACTGGTCTTCGTAATTTTCAATGGGCCCGACAATAAAATCGATGGTGTTGTTTTTCATCTCCATCCAGGCAACATCGCTTTCAAAATATTCATCTGTCAACAATGCTTCCGCTCTTTTTAGAAGATAATTTCTTAAACCTTCATCTTCAGCCAACTCGGCAGCCTGCAAAATTAAATCTGCTGCTTTTTGTGTTTCCTCCTCAAAAAAATCATGATACGGAATAGCAATCAATTCTCGGTCTTCCCCCCTGCGAATCATGGTATATAAGCTGGTTTTGTTTTCATCATCCCAGCCGTTAAATTCTTCTTTTGTCAGGTCAGCGGGATAAAAATTGGCACCTGCCGGTTTTTTTCCATATTCAGGTAAAAAGGGCTCGTTATTATTCAAACGCTCCCACGGACCATAATTAATTTGCAAAAACTTACGTGTGTACTCATCCAAATCTTCATTAAATAAATTATCCTTTTCGCCAAATGCTTCCTTCCAGTAAATCTCCTCCATTATTTTAGCTGCGTCAAACAACAAAGGCAACATCTGTTTTTCCTTTTCTGTTAAAACGTTTAAATCTGTTTTTAATGCGAATGGCACAAACTCCTCTGCTTTCTGTTTCATTGTATTATTTTCTTGAATTGTTTCTTTTTTTTGTGACGTTGAATTGCAAGCGAAAAGAACAATTACCGCAAGCATCAAAACAAGTACTTTTTTCATCGTAGAAGATTTTTTTTCGTTCAAAACTACAAAATGTAGCCATTAATCTGAACTTGTTTTTATTCAAGTTTATCTGAATCTTTTATTTTTCATTGTCGTATTTTCTTTTCAACGATTGTTTGACTTCATTCGTTAGCTTTGCAAAATAAATAAGCAAATGAGTAAAGAGAAATTTCAATACTTACAGTTAAATATTAAAAAGTTTCAGCAGGATTTTTGGCGTCGCCCGAGACGGCTTAACGCATTGCGCGCAACTGCGTCGATGGGAATTCTGGCTATTCCGTTTATTGTTGCCGGAAAACCTTTTTACGGAGTAACACTGGCGCTGGGGGCACTGGCTGGTGCACTTTCAGAAACCAACGATCATCCAAAAGGACGAATTAAAGCCTTGTCAATCACCATTGTAAGTTTTTTTATCTCCAGCTTTTCTGTTGGGTTATTAAACAATTATACCTGGTTGCTTGGGGCAGGATTTGTTCTTTCAACCATTGTTTTTATTCTTATTGGCGGAATTGGCGAGCGCTACCGGGCAATTACTTTCGGCTCGGTACTGGTTGGCATTTACGCGATGCTGGGAATTGAAATCAGTCCGGCCTGGTACTGGCAGGCGGTTTTACTTCCGCTGGGAGCGCTTTTCCACGGAGCATTTACCTTGATTTTATTATATCAGAATCCCTGGCGCCTGCTGGATGAACAAATGGCTGTAGGATTTGAGCAGCTGGCAAATTATCTGGAAAAAAAGGCGATGCTGTTCCCAAGTAAAAAGCAGGAACAAGAATCCATCAATAAAGATTTGGCACTGTTAAACATCAATGTTGTTAACACGCTGGAAAAAATAAAAGAAGTGTTAAACAACTATGGCAGAGAGCTCGAAAACCAGGAGCCCCTGCGCCCCTATCTTCAGCGTTTTATGCTATTGCAAAGCCTGCACGAACGGGCAGCTTCAAGCCATGAGAGACATGACAAACTAAGCGACGAAGAAGAACGGCTGGAGGTGATGGAAGGATTTGGAGAGATGCTTCGGCAGCTGGCATTTGCATCGCGGAAGGTTGCGGAAAATATGCTCACGGGAGTTGAATATCATCATCCCAAAGCTTTGGAATGGATATCAGATGCCATTGAAATAAAACTAAAAGAAATGGATGCCTCCATTGCGCAACCGTTGGTTTTGTTACATCATAATCTTTACCGCTCACACATTTCACTAAAATATCTCGACGACATTATACAGGGTACTTCCATTCCGCGTTTACGAAAAGATGAACGGAGTCCGATTGAACGTTTTCGCAGACAACTAAATTTTTCACATCCGCGAATGCGATATGCGCTTCGACTAAGTTTAAGTTTTATGGTTGGTTTTATACTGGAGCGATCTCTTTCCCTGGATAAGGGAGCCTGGGTGATGTTAACCAGTTTGTTTGTAAGCCAGATTACCTACAGTGATACACGCCGAAGATTATTCCAACGTTTATTGGGAACAGTAACCGGTGTAATTTTTGGTGCTTTACTTTTGCACATTTTCACCAGCGTTGCTTCTCAGGCAATTTTGATGATGGCCTCTGCCCTCGCCTTCTTCTATTGGTTGCGAACAAAATATTCCATCGCAGTAATCTTTATCACAACATTTGTCATTAGTGCATTTAACCTGATATCAAAAGACGCGGGGCTGCATATTATGCTTCCGCGCCTGATTGACACACTGCTTGGAGCTACTTTGTCGTTTCTTACTATTCGGTTTTTATGGCCCGGGTGGCAATACCGCCGTATGCCCGAACTTATTTCGAAAGCAATGCAGAAAAACATGGCTTACCTGGAGGCAATTGTGAGTGAGTACAAAGAAACCAGCGTCGATGACCTGGCCTACCGGATTGCACGCCGGGAAGCACATTTGGCCGACAATGAACTGGCGGTGGCCTGGAACAGCATGCGCCAGGAACCCCGAAGCAAACGAAAACTAATGCAACATGCACTCACGCTGACTTATTTAAATCATGCCCTCTTGTCGCATATCTCGGCACTGGGGGCACACCGCGAAACCAACATGCCGGTTATTGAAAACATATCGGTTATAACCAATCAAATCAACGAAGTGCTAAATGAAGCCAGTAAATATCTTGTTAGTCAGAAAAATATAATTCCTACTGAACTCTCACCTGTATTAATGGAGCTGAAGGAACAAATCGTTTTGTCAGACAATCATTTAAAAAAGCAGCAACTTCGTTTGTTTTACAATATCGCGGGAACTTCGTCGAAAATTATGAAAGAAATAGAGGAAACCTGGGTCGATATAAAAAATTAAACAAATAGGACACAAATATTTAAATGCTCTGAATCTTGAGCCATTTTTATCTTTTCCCCGGAGCAACTTCTGTCCGGCCGGAATGTAAAAAAACCAATGCGCATATGCCAGATATGCAGACAAACCAAACTGGCTAATAAACCGGATGTTGTTAAAAAAAAGGAGTATTATCCTCCCGTCTGAACAGGTAAAATCGAAAGACTAATGCTACTTTTGTAGATTACAATTGCAAAAAGATGATACAAAGCAAAAATATCAATGGATTAAATATCAGATTCAAAAAAACGGGAGAAGGTGCAACTGTATTGCTGCTGCATGGCTGGGGCTGCGATTTAAATATCTTTGAGAGGGTTCAAAATGAATTGGAAAAAACATTTCAGGTTTATTCTATCGATTTTCCCGGATTTGGAGAAAGCGAACCCCCAAAAGAAATATGGGGAGTTGAGGAATACACGCAGTTTATTGAGTCTTTTATTAAAACAGAAAACATTAAAAATCCAATTTTGATTGGTCATTCTTTTGGCGGCAGGGTTTCAATTTTGTTTTCTTCCAGAAATAAAACCGAGAAGGTAATTTTAGTTGGCAGCGCAGGCGTAAAGCCCAAACGAAAGCTAAAATACTACTTTAAAGTTTATACCTATAAAACAATAAAAAGAATAGTTCTTTTGTTATTTAGCAGTCAAAAAGCAAATGCGATATTGGAAAACTACCGAAAAAAGAACGGTTCAAGCGATTATCAAAATGCAAACGGAATAATCCGGGATATTTTAGTAAAAGTAGTAAACGAGGATTTAAAACACGTGATGCCAAAAATGAAATCGCCAACCTTATTAATTTGGGGCGAAAATGATACAGAAACACCAGTATCCGATGCAAAAATTATGGAAAAACTAATTCCCGATGCCGGCCTTGTGGTATTAAAAAACAGTGGACATTATTGTTTTTTAGAAAAACGAAATGAGTTTTTAATTATAGTAAACAATTTTCTTACAGCAAAAAAAGAACATTGATGGAACAAATAGTAGTAATAGTAAGCTTTTTAGCGCTATTTGCGTTTATTCATGCCAAGTTGCAATACGAATTGCATATGATGCAATTAAATTCTTACAGAAACAAACGATACTACAGATGGCTGCGAAAACATTTATTTGAACAAAAAAGAGTTATCGAGCTCATATTTTGCATAATAATTACCCTGATATTTTTTACTAAAATCAATTATGCAACAGTTATTTCAATAATTGTGCTGTATTCGTTTTTGTCGTACAGCTATTTTTCAAAAAAACAAAAGAAACCGCTGGTTTATACCAAAAGAGCAAAACGACTTTATGTTGCTCTGTGGATTTTAACACTCACACCAATTATTGTTACAGCTGTTTTTTTAGGAGTTTCAAAAAAAACGGTGTTAATCGGATGCGGTATAATCGTTTTCTCTTTTCTGATTATCGGTTTTGCAAATATCATTCTGCAACCTGTTGAAAAGAAAATAAATAACTGGTATTATAAAGATGCACAGCGCATTCTGAAACAAATGCCGGAGTTGTTGGTAATAGGGATAACAGGTAGTTATGGAAAAACAAGCACAAAACATTTTCTCCACAGAATTTTGTCAGAAAAATATAATGTTCTGATGACACCCGGCAGCTTTAATACAACAATGGGAGTTATCCGAACTATAAGGGAATATCTAAAACCAACACACCAGGTTTTTATTGTGGAAATGGGAGCAAAACAAATCGGCGATATCAAAGAAATCTGCGATTTGGTCAACCCAAAATACGGTATTCTTACAGCCGTTGGCGAGCAACACCTTGAAACGTTTAAAACAATTGAAAATGTTCAAAAAACAAAATTTGAGCTCATCGATTCATTACCCCCCGACGGATTAGGCATTTTAAATGCAGATTATGAGTACATCAGGAACAAAAAAGTAGATAATTGCAAAACTCTTTATTACTCCACACAAACAACAGAATCCGATTACAGTGTTGCTAATATCAAATACAGCAAAAAAGGAGCAACTTTTAATATTCTGCAAAAAACAGACAACATCGGTGAGTTTGAAACAAAACTTTTGGGCGATTATAATTTGTCGAATATTCTTGCATCGGTGATTTTAGCAAGACATTTAAAAGTTGATTTGGAAAATATTTCCTACGCAATAAAAAAAATGGTTCCTGTTCAGCACCGGATGGAAATAAAAAAGAATAACAACGGCATAACAATAATTGACGATGCTTTTAATTCCAACCCTGTAGGTGCGAAAATGGCTTTAAATGTTCTGAAAAATATTGAAGGAACCAGAAAAATTATAATAACACCCGGAATGATTGAACTTGCAGACAAACAAGATTTTTACAATCGAATCTTTGGAAAACAAATTTCGGATGCCTGTGATTATGTGGTTTTGGTAGGAAAACAAATTACGCAACCTATTTATGAAGGATTGGTTGAAACGGGGTATAAAACAGAAAATATTTACATTGCACAGAACTTTACGGAGGCAAGTCAGCATATCAGTAAATTTGTTAAATCGGGTGATGTAATATTATATGAAAATGATTTACCCGACACGTACGAAAAATAAATAATAACTTAAATACAAAAGAATAAAATGAAAACAAACATAGGTGTTATATTTGGTGGCAGGTCGGTTGAACATGAAATTTCTGTAATTTCAGCTTTGCAGGCTATCAACGCTATCGACAAAAACAAATATAATGTAATACCCATATATATTAACAAAGCAGGAAAGTGGTTAACGGGCGATGTTTTGCTGGAAGTTGAGACATACAAATCAGAAGAAAAAATCATCAAAGAGTGTACAGAGATTATTATTGATACCCATTCCAATAATTTTAATTTATACAAAAAAACATTATGGAGCCTGAAATTAATAGCTTCTGTTGATGTTGTTTTTCCCGTTATCCATGGCTCAAACGGAGAAGATGGGACACTTCAGGGTTTTTTGGAGTTAAAAAATATTCCCTATGTAGGCAGCAATGTATTATCCTCGTCTACCGGCATGGATAAAATTGTGATGAAGATGATTTTAAAAGAAAGCGGATTGCCGGTAGTGGACTATTTGTGGTTTTACGATAAAGAATGGCACATCAACAAACAGGAAATTCTGAAAAAAATAAACAAATTAGCTTACCCTCTAATTGTAAAACCATCAAATTTAGGTTCAAGTGTGGGAATAACCACAGCCAAAAATGAAGAAGAATTGGAAAGTGCAGTGGAGTTGGCGGGCGAATTTTCAAACCGGATTTTGGTTGAAAAACTTGTATCAGACCTTCAGGAAATCAATTGTTCTGTTATAGGAAATTCGGATAAACAAAATGCTTCTGTATGTGAAGAACCTTTAAAAAGTGGCGACATATTAAGCTACAACGATAAATACACAACCAAAGGAGGCAATTCAAAAGGAATGAGCAGTGCCAAACGCCAAATACCTGCCCAAATTGCGCCGGAACTAACAAAACAGATCCAGGAATTGGCAAAACAAACGTTTAAGGTTCTCAACAGTGGCGGAGTTGCACGTATCGATTTTTTGATAAACAAAAAAGATAACACGGTATATGTTAATGAAATAAACTCCATTCCGGGTTCTCTGTCCTTTTATTTGTGGGAGGCATCTGATATGGATTTTACAATGCTAACCAACGAGTTAATTGAACTAGCTTTAAAACAAAACAGAGAAAAAGAAAACTACATGGTAAGTTATAACCAAAATATATTTTCGTTAAACACGAACTCTTTAAAGTTGGGAAAAGGATAAACATGGAAATTGACGTAAACAACTCAATACCACAAAATCTGTCAATTAAAGGATGGAAAGATATGCCCATCCGGGAAAATCATGAACCTTTGATACCTTTGAATGATTTTGCCCCAAAATATATTACGGTTAAATCACAATATTTTGAACAGAAAATAGCTGGAGCATTAGAAATATGCTACTGCAGAGAAGGCCTTGCAAAAAAATTAGTTGAAGCAGCAAAGTATTTACCCGAAGGATATAAATTCCTGGTTTGGGATGTGTGGCGGCCAACCACTGTACAACATGCTCTTTTTGAAAAACATAAAGAGGAATTGCGTTCAAAAAACCCGGATATTGAAGAGGCTCTTCTTTTAAAGAAAACCGAAAGATATGTTTCTGTTCCATCAACTGATTCCGATAAACCTTCTCCGCACCTGACCGGAGGGGCGATAGACATTACAATCATTGACTCAAAAGGAAATGAGTTACAAATGGGAACAGAATTTGATTACTTTGGGGAACGTGCAAAAACAGATTATTACGAATTGTATTGTTCTTCAGAAAATGATTTAAAATTTCAAAAAAACAGAAGATTATTATATAATTTACTCACCCATTTTGGTTTTACAAATTATCCTGAGGAATGGTGGCATTATGACTATGGAAATCAATTTTGGGCCAGTTTAACAAAAAGAAAAGCATTTTATGGTGGTGTTCTAAATATTTAAACTTATGAGTCTTGCAAAAAAAATCTTAACACACAAAATTTGGATCTTCTTTCTGTCGCTTGTCGTTATTATTGTTCTTATGGCCTGGGGATACCGGGAATTTTTTTACGATGATAATGCTACATTCAGTGAAATTGTAGAAAACATTTATCTTACATTGTTTTCTTCATTGTTTACCATTTTTGTTATCGGCATTTTTTTCGAATTCTATTTAAGAAATACAAATAACGATTTAGAGAAAAAAAGATTGGTTGAAACCATTCAGGGGGATTCCCTGATGCTGGAAATGTTTTCCTATAGTCAGCGAAAACAGTTTATATTAAAAAATATAAAATCAATTATCGGTGAAAAATATGGCGAGCAGTTATTTAACAGTGTAATAAAAAAATATTTGGACGGGAATTTGATATACCGGGATGAATACCAGTATGACGTTGAAATAGTGGAACTTGATAACGACATTAATATTAACAACTATAAAATTTCGAGTTCCGGTTATTTTATTCAGAATCAAAATTTAATATCAACAAAACACTTTTCAAACAAACTTTCCAGCCCCAAATTAAAAGTCATTTTTGCTTTCGACGAGCAGAGTTTAGATTATTGGCTTAATGATGAGAATGTTTTTATGCGGGAAATTCTGTTTTTAGACAACTCTCCGGCTTTTTTTAACAGCTTGTCGCAGCAGGATTTGTACGCATTTGTCAAGGATACTTTAAGTTTAAAAATAAATTTTTACGACAAAGAAGACAACGAATCAGACAATATCTCCGAGTTTAGTGTGAATTTAATTAACACCGAAAACAAAGGGGTCCTGATTCAGGGCATCGAAGTCAGCGTTTCTGATTCAATCGTACGAAAATATATTTTGCAGAAAGAAAAATCGAGATTTTATAAAGCAAAAGTTTCGTTTGGCATCCCGTTAATGAAAGAAAATAACCGCTTTTATTTCGTAATTGCTGAACCAACAACAAATCCGAAATTTACATTCCGATATCCTAAGGGCATTAAAAATGTAGACTACATAACTTATTTTGCTCAAAAAGACGATACGTTCAAAATAAATTTAGATAAAAGATTAAAAAAATACAGCATTTATTCGCGGGACACGATATATCCCCGTTCAGGAATTATATTCTTTTGGAGTTAAACCTTGCTAACATTCGATGACACAAAAGTTGGTTTGTTTCGGGTCAAACTTTCCTGGTGAAACCTGGTTTACTTCTGAACCACAGAATCGATTATCGGCTTTGAGTTCACTCCTTTTATAATCACAGAAAAAACATAACTTTAAAGGCTGAAAATTGGCTTTTTCAATTTAAGAAACAGTATGCCAGACCTTTTAAAAGACTTCATAAACCGATACATCACCCTTTCAGAAAACGACTGGAACGATATCAAAAGAGAATTTCAAAAAAAAATTTTCAGTAAAGACGAAATTATACTTCAGGAAGGAAAAGTGTGTCATCATTTCTATTTCTTTGAACGGGGACTGATTCGCTTCTTTTGCAACATCGACGGAGAAGATATTACTAAAACCTTTGCTTTGGCGCCTTATTGTTTTACATCAAAAATCAGCTTTCGCAACCAAAGTCCCGCCAACGAAAGTATTCAGGCACTTGAAAAAACTGTGGTTTGGGAAATCAGTTACAAACAATACAAACAACTGGAAAAAATAAATTCGTGGAACATTTTTATGCGCAAACTTTTAAATGAGATACAGGAATTTACCGAAAAACTGATGCTCGATTCAAAAGTTCTAACTGCCGAAAAAAGATATGAAATTTTACAAGAGACCTATCCTGCAGACCTGCTGCAAAAAATCCCGTTAAAGCATCTGGCTTCTTTTTTGGGAATTGCCCCTCAGTCCTTAAGTCGCATTCGGAATAATTTACATCAAAGCAGAAAAAGTTAACATAGGTGAAGTAAACTGCCTTGAAGAAAGAAGAAATTTGCTGCAAAAAATAAAAGTTATGGCAAGTTTAAAAAGTAAAGTATTTATTGGACTAATGCGAAACCGTCACTTTTTTAAGGGCAGGTTACAAAAAGAAACAATGGGATGGGATGTTCAGTCGGTTCTAAAATTCAGAGCAAGCTGCGAAAAAGGAGCTGAACGGTTTGGCAAATTACCCAAAGGCATTCAGATAAAACCTGAAGTTATTAACATGGTCACCTCAGAATGGATAGTACCTGCAAACACCCGCGCTGATAAATTAATTTTTTATGTACACGGAGGCGGCTATGTTTCCGGTTCGTGTAACGACCATCGAAATATTGTGTCGAAAATTGCTTTGCAAACGGGAATGACAAATCTGTTGTACGAATACGGACTTGCTCCTGAAAATCCGTATCCGGCAGCTTTAAACGATTCTGTAAAAGTTTACGAGGCAGTTCTGGAAAAAGGATACAAACCTGAAAATATAATCATTATGGGAGAATCGGCAGGTGGAGGACTTTGCCTGGCAACGCTTCTGGCTCTTCGCGATAAAAAAATTCCCTTACCAAATGCCGCTGTTGCCATTCAGCCGTGGACCGATTTAAGCTGTTCGGGCGCATCCTATAAAACAAAAAACAGCGTATCGTTGGCACCACACAACAGTTGGAATGTCTTCAGCCACTATTATACAGGGAAAAACGATGTAAAATCTCCGTATATATCTCCACTGGCCGGAGATTTATCGGGACTTCCTCCTGTTTTTATCAGTGCGGGAGAGGCTGACGAGCTCTTCGATGACAGTAAATCATTTTATGAAAAAGCAAAAAAAGCCGGCAACGATATTACCTTTAAACCAGGCAAGGAAATGATACACTGTTACCCTCTGTTATCGCCGTTTTTCCCGGAGGCAACAGAAGCTATGAACGAAATCGTTACCTTCGTGCACAAACATGCGCTAAGCTAAATTATGCAAAACATCAAAGAAAATATTAATAGACAGATCCGCTACAACAAGGGTAAAAACCTGTTTAGTTCCAACATCAGCAGCTTATTTCAGTTTATTGATGAAACAAAAAGAATTGCACGCCAATACAAGGAAATAAACAGCAAAAATGAAAACCTTTTGATTGATTATGCAACCCAAAATGCACTGGAAGAATTCTACCGTGTAAACCAGTATTATTCGTTTGATGAAGCTGCAAAAGCACGCTTAAAAACCATTTATTCTGATTTGTTTCAGTCCTTAAAACAGGAGAACGACATTGATAAAATCGCCAGCATTCACTATAAAAAGCTTAAAACCTGGTTAACAGAAACCAACCCATTTGCCGAGAAGATATACAAAAAAAGCAGTTCAATGGTTGAATGCGTGGTATGTGACGAATACAGTCCTCAACTGCAAATTGAATTGTTAAAAATCAATTTATCACACATAGTTGAACCAGTTTTGGATATCGGTTGCGGTAAATCGGCAGCGCTTGTTAAACATTTACAAAGCATTGGTATTGAATCTTTTGGATTTGACCGAATGGTTCAAAATGAAAACTATTGTTCCCAATTCGACTGGTTTGAATATCGCTTTGAAAACAACAAATGGGGAACAATTATCAGCAATCTTGGATTTTCAAACCACTTTGCACACCATCATTTCAGAAAAGATGGTGATTATATCAGGTATGCAAAAAAATACATGGAAATTCTTCATTCGCTAAAAAAAGGAGGTTCATTTTACTATGCTCCCGGTTTGTCTTTTATTGAAGAATTTCTTGACAACAGTATCTTTGAAGTAAATAATCACCTGGTAAATCAAACCGGTTATGATGCAACTTCTGTAAAAAAGCTGTAAATTTTATGTTTATGAAATACCTGTTTTTGATCCTTTTTATCGTTCCATCGTTGGTTGGTTACGCTCAAGCGAAGAAAATCAGGAATCCGGAGTTTACAAATCTGTTTAGCGCAGAACTGCGGCCTGGTGTTTCCTGCTACAGAATTCCATCAATTGTTACAGCACCCAATGGCGATTTGATTGTTGCTATTGACGAACGTGTTCCTTCCTGCGCCGATTTAAAAGGAAACAGAAACATCAACATCGTCATTCGCAGAAGCAGCGACAACGGAGATTCCTGGTCCGACATCGAAACAGTAGTCGATTATCCCCCGGGACAGTCGGCTTCAGACCCATCGATGATTGTGGATAAAAAAAACGGGACTATTTTTCTATTTTTTAATTTTATGGACTTGGACAATGAAAAAGACGTGTACTATTTACAATATGTAAAAAGCAGCGATAACGGAAAAACATGGAGCTCTCCTTTTGATATTACCACTCAAATATCCAAACCGGAATGGAGAGACAATTTCAAATTTATCACGTCGGGACGAGGAATACAAACCCGCACCGGAACAATGCTTCATACACTGGTTAACCTTGAAAACGGGCTCCACATATTTGGCAGCAACGACAACGGAAAAAGCTGGTTTGTAATCGACACACCAATTGAGTTGGCAGACGAATCAAAAATAATTGAATTGGAGGACGGCACATGGATGATTAACAGCCGTGTTGACCGAGATAAAAACACACGTTTTGTTCATACCTCTACAGATAAAGGAAAAACCTGGAAAAGCGCGCCTGCCCCTGCCCTTGCAGACCCGGGTTGTAATGCAAGTATCATCCGCTACACTTCAGTAAATGACGGAGCTGATAAAAACCGACTTCTGTTTGCCAATGCAAATTCAGAAAATGAGCGTAAAAACATGACTGTCAGGGTTAGTTACGACGAAGGAAAAACATGGTCGGAAGGAAAAACAATTTATGCAGGAGAATCTGCCTATTCTTCAATGACGGTTCTTTCAAACGGTGATATCGGACTGTTTTTCGAAAAAGATGATTACACTGAAAATGTTTTTGTTCGTTTTTCGCTCACCTGGCTAACCGACGGAAAGGATAGTTTTAGAAATACAAACTAAACTTCGGAATCCGGAATTCCACTAATTTTAAGGCCAGATGAAAAAAACACCTTCAAAATTAATACGAAAATATACAACCGCTGACCAATTAAAGGTACTTGAGTTGTTTCGCTTCAACACACCCGCTTTTTTTGATCCTTCAGAAGAAAAGGATTTTAAGGATTATCTTAAAAATCAACTGGAAGACTATTTTGTGGTGGAAGGAAACCGGAAGATAATTGGTGCAGGCGGAATCAATTACTTTGCTGAAAAAAATACAGCCAGAATTGCATGGGACATGATCCATCCCGATTTCCATAAAAAGGGAATTGGTAAAGAATTAACCATCCATCGCTTGTCTGCTATTAGAAACAGGCCGGATATCCATACAGTAATCGTCAGAACCTCACAATTGGCCTTCAAGTTCTACGAAAAACTAGGATTTGAACAGGAAGATATGATTCCCGATTTTTGGGCAAAAGGATTTCACTTGTACCAAATGAAACTAAATTTGAGAAATACCGGGCGCAATCAAAGTACTTAGTTTGTGATTAAAAGACTAAATCACAAGCTTCTGCGGGCATCCAGTGTTTATCTTTTCCTTCCCATTTAACATTACATCCAATTGGATTGGTGAGTGAAACAGAGATGGGTTTGCCTGAAGTAAGTTCTTCCAGAGTTCGTTCCAAATCATTTACAGTCATTTTTGATACATCCCGCGGATTATCTACCCCTCTGCCTGTATATACCAGCCTACGGTTTTCATCAAAAACATAAAAATGAGGTGTTCGCAGAGCTCCGTATGCCTCAGCCACTTCCTGAGACTCATCATATAAATACTTCCAGGGAAATTTATAATCCTTCATCCGTTCAACCATATGTGGAAAATCATCGTCCTCATTTGTATATTTACTGTTCGAGTTAATCCCCACAAACTCTACACCTAAAGGCTGAAAACGCTCAACAGTCTTTCTTGTCACTTCATCGCTTCCAATTACATACGGACAGTGATTACATGTAAAAAACACTACGAGATATTTTGAATCTTTGAAGTTTTCAAGTGAATAAGTTTTGCCGTCGGTGCCCGGTAAATTAAAATCTATCGCTTTTTCTCCAATTTCGAGTGTGAATGACATAATTATTTGTTTTTGTGTTCATAATTTAAAGAAAAAACACTGTACAATTGTTTAATCGAAATAAAAATCTTGTTTACTTTTAAGCCAATTTCCATTCCAGTTGTTTGTAATATTAACACGAAAGAGAACCTAGAAATGAACCGGGAAGAAGCTCAAAAAAAGATAGAACAGCTACGCGAAGAACTTGAAGAACATAACTACAACTATTATGTGTTAAACCAACCGGTTATATCGGATTTTGAGTTTGATATGAAAATGAAGGAACTGGAAAAACTGGAAAAAGACTTTCCGGAATTTGCAGATCTCAATTCCCCTTCTCAGCGTGTAGGAAGTGATATCAACAAAGAATTTGAACAGGTGGAACACAAATATTCCATGCTTTCGCTTTCCAATGCGTATTCCAAAGAAGAAATTCAAGACTTTGATACCCGGATAAAAAAGATAATTGAAACCGATTATGAATATGTTTGTGAATTAAAATTTGACGGCTCTTCTATTAGTTTGCTTTACGAAAACGGATGGCTGACAAGGGCAGTCACACGAGGAGACGGCGTTCGAGGAGACGATGTTACAAACAATGTTCGAACCATTCGTTCTGTACCGTTAAGGTTGCGAGGAAAAGGTTACCCGGAAAGTTTTGAAATCAGGGGTGAAATACTGATGCCTTTTCATGTTTTTGAAGCATTAAATGCGGAGCGGGAACAAAAAGGAGAACCGCTTTTGGCTAACCCGAGAAACACAGCAGCAGGAACATTAAAAATGCAGAATTCATCGATTGTTGCAACCCGGAAACTGGATGCTTATTTTTACTATTTACTGGGCGAAAATTTGCCATTCGACGGTCATTTTGAAAACCTGCAAAAGACCAAAGAATGGGGTTTCAAAATTTCGGATGCGATGCAGAAATGTGCGTCGCTCAAAGAAGTTTTTGATTATCTGGATAAATGGGATTTGGAGCGCCATCATCTTCCGATTGCTACCGATGGCGTCGTAATTAAAGTAAATTCGAAAAACTTACAGGATAACCTTGGATTTACCGCTAAATCGCCACGCTGGGCCATTGCATATAAGTTTAAGGCGGAAAGTGCTTCCACCATTTTAAAATCGGTTTCCTACCAGGTTGGCAGAACCGGTGCAGTTACTCCGGTGGCAAATCTTGAGCCGGTTTTAATTGCCGGAACAATGGTGAAACGTGCTTCGCTTCACAACGCCGACATCATCCAAAATCTGGATCTCCATATTAGCGATACGGTTTTTGTGGAAAAAGGAGGAGAAATTATCCCTAAAATTACAGGGGTTGACCAGAGCAAACGTCATCCGATGTTTCAATCAGTAGTATTTATTAAAAACTGTCCGGAATGTGGTACTAAACTGGTCAGAAATGAAGGAGAAGCAGCACATTATTGCCCGAACGAAGTTGGCTGCCCGCCTCAGATAAAAGGAAAAATTGAACACTTTGTAAGCCGCAAGGCGATGGACATCGACGGGCTTGGACAAGAGACCATCGAACTGTTGTACAATCAAAAGTTAATTCATGGGATTGCTGATTTATATCGGCTAAAAAAAGAGCAACTGGTTGGTTTAGAACGAATGGGTGATAAATCGGCAGAGCGTATTTTAAAAAGCCTTGAAGAATCAAAAAATGTTCCTTTTGAACGTGTATTGTTTTCACTGGGAATCCGTTTTGTAGGTGAAACAGTTGCCAAAACACTAGCTAAAAATATGCACACCATTGAAAAAATTCAAAGTGCAGGTTATGAAGATCTCATTGAGATTGACGAAATTGGCGGGAAAATCGCCGAAAGTATTGTCGACTGGTTTTCCAAAACAGAATACCGGGAACTGATTGATTTTCTGAAAGAAAAGGGTCTGCAATTTTCCATTAGCGAAAAAGAACTAAACAACAAAACGGAAAAGCTAAAAGGCCTAAGTATTATCATTTCCGGAACTTTTGAAAAATTTTCGCGCGATGAACTAAAAAATATGATAGAACAAAACGGTGGTAAAAATGTAGGTTCCATTTCAAAAAAAACCAACTATTTAATTGCCGGTGAGAACATGGGGCCAAGCAAGCTGGAAAAAGCAACGAAACTTGGGGTTCCTATTATTTCGGAAAATGATTTTTTAAAAATGATAGAATAAAATGAATTTGATTTCTCTTAAAATAGACTTTCATCAATCATTTATTAAATTTGCCGAAAGAATGGGAATAAGAGAAAAATACGCTAACCGGAAACTGTTAAAAACAGAATTAATCATAAATCATAGTCCTCAGGTTCCGGATTTGGATTCGGTAAAAAAAGTTGGGATAATCTGGGAGCCCGAAGGAAAAAATGCTTATCAGTATATAAAAGATTTTTTTTCTGAGAGAGGAGTCGTGGTTCGTGGTTTTTGTGTTTATAATGAAGACGTAAATTTTGCAACGGATACAAATTCTTTGACACCAAAAGAACTCGATTGGTTAAAACTCCCCAAGCAAGGCAGGATCGATACCTTCACACAATTAAAATTCGATATACTTTTAAATATTGCACTAAGTCAAAATATTACACTCGACTTTATAACACTTTCCACACAGGCAAAATTTAAAGTAGGATGGTCTCAAAAAGAAAAAAATTATTTAGACCTTAACATTAATATTGGTCAAAATCAGGATGCGTTGTTTCTTGCCAAACAACAAATTTTCTATCTTGGCCAGCTAAATCAAAAAACGAGTAAATGAGTCAGCTTTTTACAGGAGCAGGAGTAGCTTTGGTAACTCCTTTCAAAAAAGATAACAGTGTTGATTTTAAATCACTTGAAGTGATTGTGAACAATCAGGTTCAGGGAGAGATGGATTATCTGGTAGCGTTGGGAACCACTGCGGAAACACCAACGCTTTCAGCCGGGGAGAAACAGGACATTGTTAAACTGATTAAAGAAAAATCAGATGGTTTACCTGTAGTCGTTGGTATGGGTGGCAATGATACGCGAAAAATCATCAAACAAATCGATAAATTTGATTTTAACGGTGTGAGTGGACTACTCATTGTTACTCCCTATTATAATAAACCATCACAGGACGGTATGTTTGTTCATTACTCTGAAATTGCAAAAGCAAGTCCGGTTCCAATTATTTTATACAATGTTCCTTCAAGAACAGGGGTAAATCTTGAGGCTGAAACGGTAGCCCGTTTGGCAGAAACTTCAGAAAAAATTGCTGCGGTAAAAGAGGCTTCAGGTATTTTGTCGCAAATAACAAAAATAGGGAAATATACTCCCGATAATTTTACCGTGATTTCGGGTGACGATGTATTGGCACTTCCTATCATTTCGGTTGGCGGCAAAGGTGTTATTTCGGTCATCGCAAATGCACTTCCCGGAAAATTGAGTAAACTAATTCATCTGGCCTTGGAAGGTAAATTCAGCGAATCGCTGGAAATGCATTTTGAAATGATTGATTTGTTTAAACTTCTTTTTAAGGAAGGAAATCCGGGAGGAATAAAAGCATTGTTACACTACCAGGGAATCATTGAAAACATGCTCCGTTCTCCACTGTATAAAAACAGCGAAGAAACATATAACGAAATCAAAGAGGCTTATTTAAAACTGAAATAGCTTTTAAAAACAGACAACAAGCACTAAGATTAATAGTAATTTTAGTGCTTGTTGTTTTCTGTTTAAATCCTCCGGACTAATGACAGCTGCATCCTGCGTTTCCGCATTCCGAAGATGAATTTTTTCTTTTTTTCCAAAAGAATTTTCTAAACAACCATACTACGGATGCCAGTACAACGATATAAACTATTATATTCTGAAAATCAAGCATTTTTTCTGTTTCTTAAAACTTATTTTACTTCAACAACTGGTAAGCCACCATTGATACAACATAAGCAAAACCTGTCATAAAAACAAGCTGAATAACCGGCCATTTCCAACTGTTGGTTTCTCGTTTTACGACGGCCAGTGTGCTTATACATTGCATGGCAAAAGCGTAGTAAAGCAGCAGAGAAATACCGGTTGCAAAATTAAATATTTTCTTTCCCGTGACAGCATCTGTTTCTTTCATCATGCGGTTCTTTATTGTTTCTTCCTCTTCGCTGCCAACGCTGTAAACCGTTGCCAAAGTTCCGACAAAAACCTCGCGTGCCGCCAATGAACTTATTAAGGCAATACCAATTTTCCAGTCGTACCCCAAGGGGCGGATAACCGGTTCAATGGTATGACCAATAATACCAATATACGAATGGCGAAGTTTATAAGACGCAATTGCATTGGCCATGTCTTCTTCTGTAAGCTGTTGATTTTGCTCATTTTTTTGTACAATATTTTTGGCATTACGGAATTCTTCCCCGGGTCCGTTGGAAGCTAAAAACCACAAAACGACAGAAATAGCCAGGATGATTTTACCTGCACCAACAACAAAACTTTTTGTTTTCTCTATTACAGTATAAACAATGTTTTTCAGTAAAGGAAGCTTATATGCAGGCATTTCTGAAATGAAAAATAACCGGCTTTTAAGCTTTAGCATTTTATTTAAAATATAGCCCGAAAAAACAGCCGTCAAAAAACCAAGAATATAAAGCCCCATTAAAGTGAGTCCCTGTAGATTCATTCCCAGAAATGAGTTTTCGGGTATCACAAGCGCAATGATAATTAAATACACTGGCAAGCGGGCAGAGCAGGTAATAAACGGAGTTATCAGTATTGTAATCAGACGCTCTTTCCAGTCATCAATACTGCGGGTAGCCATAATAGCCGGTATGGCACAGGCAGTACCTGAGATTAGAGGCACAACACTTTTCCCGTTCAGTCCAAATCTACGCATGATTTTGTCCATAAGAAATACGACGCGGCTCATATATCCACTTTCTTCCAAAAGCGAAATAAAAAGAAACAAAAAGGCAATTTGAGGAACAAAAATTACAATTCCTCCTATTCCCGGTATAATTCCTTCAGAAATCAAACTTGTTAAGGCTCCTTCCGGTAAAGTATTGTCCACCCATTCAGCCATCTGTGTAAAAAGCTGATCGATTAAATCCATCGGGTAACTGCTCCAATTGTATATCGATTGGAAAACCAGCAGCATTATCAGAAAAAAAATAACATACCCAAAAATCCGGTGGGTTAGGATCTTATCAACTCTACTTCGGAAATCTTCAGCTAAGGCCGGATCTCTTTTGTAGGAATCTTTTAGTAATTGATTGATAAACAGGTAGCGCAGGATGGTTTCTTTTTGTTGCAGTCTTTTTATTTCGGTTTCACTTTTGTTTTCAAACTGAACAGAAGTGATTTGGTCTTCATCTTCCTGTTTTAATGAGCCATTTTCCAAAACGGTATTTAACCATCGTTTATATAAGTTTTCGCCGTGAAATTTCTTTTTCTGAGCTTCAAAATAAACGGGATCTATATCCGTAAACTGAACGCAAGATTCGGACGACAATTTATCGTAATCCTGGATGAGCCCTTTCAATTCGGCCATTCCTTTGCCGCTTCTGGCACTGAGCAATACAACCCGGGCGTGGAGCTTTTCCTCCATTTGCTGCAAATCAACCGAAATACCTTTCCGTTTCATGGTATCGGCCATATTAATTGCCAGAATTGTCGGAATATTTAAATCTTTAATTTGCGTCAGCAAGAGGAGGTTTCTTTTTAGATTTTCTACATCTGCAACAATTACAGCCACATCGGGGTAACTTTCGTTTCTTTTCTGAAGAAGTAAGTCAGCAACAATCTTTTCATCCGGAGAAGTCGCATTCAGACTATAGGTTCCCGGCAAATCAACAATATGTGCAAACTGACCGTTGGACAATTTACATTTCCCTTCCTTTTTTTCAACGGTTACTCCAGGGTAATTCCCTACTTTTTGATTTAAGCCGGTAAGCTGATTAAACACCGATGTTTTACCGGTATTTGGATTTCCGATAAGTGCAACATTCAGTTGTTTTCCCATATCTATTTTATCCTACTGATTTCGATTAACGCAGCAGTCTCTGTGCGAATGGCAAAGTGACTGTCATTAACGGTCAGGTAAACAAGATCTTTAAAAGGCGAAAACTGAATAAGTCGTACTTCGTTTCCGGGTAAACAACCAACTTCCTGAAATTTCAAGGGGATTGCTTCGGTTGAAAATTCTTTTATTATTCCTTTTTCTCCGCGTTTAAGCTGTACAATTGTTTCTTTCATGAATCTCTTAACAAACAAAGAGTTAATATCTTACTCCATAGATTAAACACTAATAACTCTTATTTTAAATTAAAGTTCAATATTATATCAAGAGCCGGAATAAAACAATCCCTATTTGTTGTGATTTTTCAAGAAACTAAAATTCTTGATTTATAAAAAGCCTGCAATAAATTCTTACCTCAAATGCTATATGAAATCTCTGGTAAATAGCTCAGTCCCAATTTCCATTCGGAAAGAGATAATTTGCAACTATTTCGGAAATTACGCTCAGAATGAGGTTCCGGTTTAATTTGTAATTGCAATTTATTTAAATAACTTTTTTAACCCCTCTCCAAGTTTATTTAAAGATTTTTGTAAATCATCCTTTGTAGCGTCTGTGATTGTCTTTCGCGTGGCAGAGAGATCCATCTTAACATCAGGTTTCCCAACCGGCCCCTCAATTACCACACCTGCCGGAACTACCGTAATATTTTTATTACCCGGGATTGCACTTAAAATTGACTGAATATCTGCCCCAAACGCATCGCGTTGAATATTAAAATCGAGTCGCATACTGAGGAGATTCCGAGCATTTAAGCTACCTGAAATATTTGTTTCCTGGCCCGCAATTTTTGTTTTAAAAGGCCGCAATAGTAGATTACCGTCCTGAACCGTAAAATTTGCTTTAAAATCTTCGATTGCAACGTTTTGAAGTTTCTCTGCTTTCAGAATACCTTTTAACTGGTCAAATACGTTTGAGTTATTTATCTGAAGATTTTTAGTACTAAATATCCCGTTTCCGTCAACAGAAGCCGGAATCAATTTAAATTGTTCGCTCAACCTGCCGTTTAGCTTTAAATTGGTACTTAACTTACCTGTACTTTGTCCGGCTACCGGCACCATATTTTGCATACCTGAAAGCGACTGAAATGCCTGAGGAATATCAAATTCGATGATATCGAATCCAAAATCAAAAAATGGTTGATTTTGCGCTGTATTTTCATACGAACCAGTCATGCTTAATTGCCCGTTCAGCATATTCATATTTAATCCGTTCAGCATTAATTTTCCTTCTTTTGCCGTTATCAGTCCTTTGATATTTGAAATAGCTATGCGGTCGAGACTGGCCCGCTGAATATTTGATCGAAAAGTAAAGTCGATATTTTCAGGGATGTCAAAAACCAATTTTTCAGATTCACTCTCCTCAGTGGTTTCCGCTACATTTTGATTGTCTTCTTTTTGTACCTGTAAACTCAGCATTTCGTTAAGATTTACAAAGCCGGAGTTTAATTGCAAATCACCAGCCAGCGTACCATCTTTAAAAACATAATTCAAATAGTTTGTCACGTTTCCACGAAGGTTAAAATCGCTTTGCCCAACTTTTACATTAAATTGAGAAAGATTTATACTTTTCGGAGAAAAATTAAGACTTCCGCCGGGAACATACACAGGCTGCGTTAAATCTGCTGTTTCATACACAAAATTATCCAGTAGCACCACTCCGTC
Organism: Maribellus maritimus; assembly: GCF_022267315.1. Classification (GTDB taxonomy): domain Bacteria; phylum Bacteroidota; class Bacteroidia; order Bacteroidales; family Prolixibacteraceae; genus Draconibacterium; species Draconibacterium maritimum. The sequence goes on along the minus strand of NZ_JAIKLE010000002.1, from coordinate 279,101 downwards.
CGATTGAATTTTATCATACTGCTCTTTTTCTACAGAAGAATAGTTTCCCTTTACAAACAGATTGGCATCGATAGTACCCGAGATATTTACGCTGTCAAGCGGAATGGCATCTTTTACATGATCAAAATTTATCTTTCCCACAAAAGCGCCGTCGAAATACGGATCGGAAAGTAATTTATTTAAAGTGAGTGAAAGATCAACAGGACTATTTCTAATCTCAGCGTGTGCTTCTTTTATCTTAACCTCAGTGAGATCAAGTACTCCCTGCGGTTTTGAAACCGAAATATCAGCCTTAATGTTTTTTATCTCATCTGGAAGTTCTGTATAATGAAAATTCCCGTTTGAAACATTTATTGCAAGTGAGAATGCCGGATAACTTTCTCCAAAAAATAAACCTGAAACTTTTCCCGAAACGGTTGCAGTTCCCGAAGTTTCAAAATCCTTTAAATAATCGGAATAATCCGGCGGAACAAGTGCCAGAAAGTTTTCAAAACCCGATTCTTTTGTTAAAAGAGCCAGATCAAAAAACATGGAATCAGATGGCATTTGAATACTTCCGGTAATTTCCAGGGGCAAACGGTTTATCAGCAACTCATTCTCCTGAACTGCAATATTCATATTTTCATAGTCGATGTCCAGCAGCGTTTTTGTTTCAAGCGATGTATTGGATATATATTTTGTACCGTCATATTCCGTGGTAAAACGATCAACTTTCCCGGCTATATTTAGTTTTGCTGATGTACCGTACATCCCTCCGTTTATATGAAAATTTATATCTTCAAATCCCAGCAGCATTTTTGCCTGTTTGTCGGTATAAAAAATGGTTGCATCTTCTATTTCTATTTTTTCCAACTGAAGGTTGAATCCACCTTCTTCGTCTCCCGCTTCTCCCGAAATCTCCGGTGACTCCGATGACTTTTTTGCCAAATCCCAGTTTGCTTTACCCGATTCAGCCACAACCATGTTTAAATCGGGTTGAAACAGATAAACCTCTTCTATACTCATTCCTTCTTTATTAAAAAGTTCCTTTAGATTCATTGTTGCCCTAAGAGAGGCCATATTTAACAATGTATCCTGTTGAAATTCGTCCACACCGATCACCAAAACATTCTCCAGCTGGAGTGTTACTTTGGGAAAATTTCTGAAAAGAGACAATTTAAATCCGTCAAAACTGATTTCGGCATTCACCTGTTTATTAATGGTCTTTTCCGTTTTTTCAAGTAGTGTAGTCCTGAAAAACAACGGAATAGCGGCAAGCGCGCCTATCACAACAAAAAATACAACTAGAATTATAATAATGGTTTTCTTCATTTCTGTAACATTTAATTTTTTCTTGTTTTAACCTCAGTCTCAATAACCGATCCGAATCTTTAAACAATTTGTCGTAAATTCCCGCTACAATCAATCTACATCAATACAAAGTTACTGAATCAGAGATTCTGCAAAAGAGCCAAATTGTTAAAAATGTTCAAATATAAAACTGAACTTCGTTAGGCTAAATTGTCTGTGTCTTATTCAAAATACTATTTTTATGAATCTCTTCACTGTAAGTAAAAAGTATCACATTTGAATATTATTCCTTTATTACACCAATTTTGGGGGAATAAAATTCGCACGAACTCAGAGTGTTGTTACGTTCCGGAGCTGTTTCTCTTAAAAAATAATCATTTTGTTTCCTTATGATTATTATTTCGCGTCACCAATTAAAGTCCTTTTAGAATGACACGTCGAAGCAGTTGCAACGCAGTTTGCCCCGAACGGATAATATTACGTTCACGGTCATTCCCAAGAACAAATTTTCTGGCAAAAACTTTTTTCTCACCGGCTACTGCAATCCAAACCGTACCCACCGGTTTTTCTTTGGTTCCGCCACCGGGACCGGCAATTCCGGTAGTGGCAACAGCAAAATCAGATCGAAATGCATTTTTAACGCCCAGCGCCATTTCCCTGGCCACCTGTTCGCTCACGGCACCAAATTCTTTTAATGCGCTTTCGGTCACACCAAGTACATTCATTTTTATCTCATTTGAATAGGCTGTAACCGACCCTTTGTAATATTCTGAACTTCCGGAAACAGAGGTAATCAAATGCGAAATATAACCTCCTGTACAACTCTCGGCCACTGCCAGTGTTTTGCCTTGCTGTTTCAACAGGCGCCCTGCCACCTCAGCCATGGTCTCGTTATCAAAACCGTAAATATCATCAGGAATAATCTGTTGTAATTTTTCAACCTCTGTGTCAACTTGTTTTTTCAGCACCTCTGCATCGACTCCTATTGCCGATAAACGAAGACGAACCGACATAGGATTTGGAAGATAGGCCAACTTTATATTTTTGGGAAGTGCATCTTCCCATTTTTCGATTTTAATGGCCAGCATCGATTCCGGAACTCCTTGAGTCAAAACCGTTTTATGATAAATTGCCTTGGTCTTCCCACTTTCCCTCAGCCGGGGCAGAATCTGATATTCAACCAAATACTTCATTTCGAAAGGGACTCCTGGCATCGAAACAAAAATTGTATCATTCTTCTCAAACAACATTCCGGGCGCTGTTCCTACTTTGTTAAACAAAACAGAACATGATTCCGGCACCAGAGCCTGATCACGATTCAGTTTATTTATATCGATCTTAAATTTTGTAAACCGTTTTTTTATTTGTTCAAAAGTAGGCTCATGAAAAACCAGCTTTGTATCGAAATAATCGCAAAGTACATTTTTTGTAATATCGTCTTTTGTGGGGCCAAGTCCTCCTGTAAGAACAACTAAATCCGCTTTTTCTTCAGCTTTTTTTAAGGCCTCCATGATGTGCTGGTGCTCGTCGTGGACCGATGTGATCTGATAAATTTCTATACCGTTTAAGTTAAATTGTTCAGCTATCCAGGCCGAATTGGTATCGACAATTTGTCCAATTAAAATTTCATCACCAATGGTTATTATTTCTGCTTTCATGTATTAAAAGTTTAAAGCCGGAGACTGGAAAAACAAAGTTTTGTTCCAAAAAAACAACCGGTTATTCTTTTAGTTTTCCTTTTCAAATTTCTTTAAATGTGCCAACCTTTGCAACAGCGGTGGATGCGAATAGTGGAAAAATACAAACTTGGGGTGTGGTGTTAAATTACTCAGATTTTTTACCGAAAGTTTTTTTAATGCCGAAGCCAATGCTTCCGGTTTGTAATGTTCCGCAGCAAAAGCATCGGCCTGGTACTCATTTTTCCGGGAAAGAACATTCATAAAAATCCCCAATACAAATGAAACCGGAGAATACAAAATTCCAAACGCGACCAGCCCGATATGAAAATTTGGTTCTTCCACACCCAACGCTTTGCCCAAAGCCGGACTGTCAATTAACAGTGAAAAAATAAAAAGAATTACCCCGGTTTGAATCAATGAAATCAACAATCCCTGAATAACATGCTTCTTTTTATAATGTCCAATCTCGTGTGCTAAAACTGCAACCAATTCTTCGGTTTCCATATCGTTAATCAGCGTGTCGTACAAAACAATCCGCTTTTTTGCGCCAAATCCTGTAAAATAGGCGTTTGCTTTAGTCGAACGTTTTGATCCATCGATAACAAAAATATTGTCGAGTTTAAAACCTACCTTGTCAGAAAATCGCTGAATGGCATCACGCAATTCGCCTTCTTCCAGCGGAGTCTGTTTATTAAACAACGGCACAATAATATTGGAGTAAAACATGGTCATAAAAACCGAAAATACGGCGACAAGAATCCATGCATATATCCAAAACATATTTTGTGTTTTCTGGTAAATAAAAATTACCAGTGCCAGCAGCCCTCCTCCAATCAACGCTCCAACCAACCATCCTTTTATTATATCAAGAACAAAGGTCTTGGGAGTGGTTTTATTAAAGCCGTATTTTTCTTCAATTTTGAATGTATCATAAATTGAAAATGGAATATCAATAATATTTGAAGCAAACATAATCATTCCAAAAAAAAGCAACGCAGCCAGAATAGCGTTTCCGGTAAATCCCCAGGCGAGATTATTTACAAATGCAAAACCGTAAAATAAAAACATGGCCAATGTAAGCAAAAAACTTACAGCACTGGAAAAAATACCAATGCGATGATTCTCGCGTTGATAGGCCTGTTGTTTTTTGTATTTTCCCTCGTCATAAATCCCCTTTACCTCATCGGGCAAAGTCTCACTCATGGTAGTCGTATTAAGGTAATCGAGGTACTTTTCAAATAAAAAATCGAGAACTAAAATGGCTATAATAAGCCAAAACAAAATTTCGTGCATAATTCAATTTTTGAAAGAAGGAACAAAGATAATGAAGAAAAGTTAGGAGGGCTGAATTTGAGATGTAAGTTATCGGAAGTTTGACAAGGTATTAAACAAAAGAATTACACCGGTAAAATTCAATTTGTTATTTACTTCTGTTAAATTCATTTATTAAATCCAAAGCACTTTCTTTATCACTTTCCAGAATTTCTACTTCCACAGGCTCAAAACCACCGGGTGAAATCTGCCAGGGAGCTATCGAACCCATTAGCTGATTTTTCAAACTGGCCATAATTCCATTGTCAACAAGAATCTCTTTTACCATTTCCGCGTCAACCGGATTTCCTCTAAAAACAACTATCAAATCTGAATCTGCTTGTTTGCTCATGTTACCAATTTTGTAAGTAAAGCTATAAAACTATTTTGAGAAAAAATTCTATTTATAAATCTTCTGCGCTTTAAAATTACGGTTCACATAAAACAATATTATCCATTAATAAACGGTCAAAACAATTAAAAAATTTCCTCCATTCAAAAACGCAACCAATTTGCACTTACGTTCATCATATTACAAAAGCAATTAAAAATGAAGTCTTACATTCCAACGCTGATTTTAATGGTTCTTTTGTCTGCTACTCTTCCCGGATGTAATAAAGATAACCCTGAGCCGTTCAAAAATGAGAAGCCATCGGTTCTTGAAAGTCAATTTTCGGACTGTAAAAACAACACAAAATCTGCCGGACAACAGAGGCAATATATATTGCTGGAGGCCGTGAATACAGCTCAATTAAAAATTACATTTGTAAATGCCATACTAAATTGTTGTCCGGGAGAAATTGTAACCAACGTTTTTATACAAGACGACATTTTAAAAGTTGTTTTTGGCGAAACTCCTCCAGGAGGATTGTGCAACTGTATTTGCCCGTACGATTTGGAGTGTGTTATCGGTGATATGGAAACCCGAAATTACGACATCGAAATTTATGCCGGAGGAGATACCCCCGATGCAAAATTTTCATTTGTCTTTTCTTCTCGCTTAAACCTAACATATACTGTTTCAAATTAAACTTAATACACACTAAATGAATAAAAAATCTTCCTTTTATTACCTTGTTTTTTTTCTTTCAATAATTTTCGCAGGATGTAATAAAGAAAAGACAATCCCACCGGAAAACCAAACCTTAAACATAACAAAGACTTCTGCCAGCGACTGTAAAAATGAAACAAAGTCAACCCAGGACGAAGCTCAATATATTGAACTAAGCGCTGTGAACGAAAACCAGCTAAAAGTAATTTTTGCAAATGCCGTTTTGAATTGTTGCCCGGGTGAAATTGTTTCCAGTGCATGTATCGAGGACAGTGTTTTAAAGGTAACCTTTGTTGAAACTCCTCCCGGAGGAATATGTGATTGTATTTGTCCCTACGATCTGGAATGTATAATTGATGAAATGGAAAACAGGGAATACGAGATTGAAATCTTTGCCGGATCAAATATTCCCAACGCATCATTCTCTTTTACTTTTTCTTCTGACTTGAGTATGAAATACGATATGAATTAAACCCCGGAATACATAAAAGCCATTCACTCAAGAGCCATCACCATCCAATTTTATACAAACAAATTTTAGAGGAAATTAATGCAGCTGAGCAAAATAGTGCTCTTCTGTTTGTATCTTTATAGCGGAGTGAGAGATTACGGGTTAATAATTTTTGGGGCAAACAAATAAATTGAACCATAAAACACAACCAAATGAAAACAAACTTATCTCTTTTTGTTGTTGTAATGGCTCTGACATTTCAAACTTTTGGACAGAAAAGCAGCAAAAATACCGTAACAGAAACGATACTTTCGGGTTATTCGGTAAAAGCTTTCTCTTCAGAACCTGTTTCAGAAAAGGCTATTGATTTGATTCTTGAATGTGGAATAAAAGCGCCGAGTGCAAGAAACAGCCAATTGTGGAAATTCACCGTTATCTACAACGAAAACCTTATTTCTCAAATTGTTCGCAATCCGGTTCCCGGCAACGTTGTAATCATTGTTTCCGGCTCAGCATCAACACAGGAAGGAATAAATGTAGATTTTGACTGCGCACTGGCAACTGAGAATATGTATGTGGCAGCTCAGAGCCTGGGGCTTGGCGCTCATATTTACACCGGACCAGTAAGAAATATCAATGCAAAAAAACAGGAGTTTGGTATTCCTGTAGGCTACAAAGCCGTTTCAGCATTACGAATCGGGCATATCGACAAAAAAGTTGATGCTGCGTCATCTGCATCTCCCAGAAAAGAAAAAGACGAAATTATAAATACTTTAAAATAGTTGATTCCTTAATTTCAGGAAGGAAATTCAAAAAACTCATTCAGAATTTGTTGATGATCAAATCCCAATTCGGGTAAATCATCGATGGGAAACCAGGCGGCACGGGCAGCATCATCGCTGCCTCTTACTTGTTCTTTTTCTTTCAATTCAACTGAATGCACTACAGAAATAGTCCGGTGACGTGGGTCACGGTCAATGGCATCGTAAGTTTTAAACTGTGTCATCTTTAGAACTTCCAGCCCTGTTTCTTCCTCCAACTCGCGAATACAGGCCTGCTCCAATGTTTCGTCCATTTCGATAAAACCACCCGGAAGCGCCCACTTATTTTTGAAAGGTTCTCCTCCTCGTTCAATCAATAAAACAAAAGTTGAGCTTTTTTCCCTGACAAAAACAATTGCATCGGTAGTTAAAGCTGCACGCGGATATTGATAAGTATACATAAATTCTTGTATTTTTTGAATAAATGAGTGAGTAAACAGGAGAACGGGGCAAAATAAAAATTCCTTTTAAACATTTAATTTATTTTTGATAAAAGTGGCGATTGCAAATGAAAACGAACAGAGAACACAGCAAACTAATTTTTCTTTCCTGTCCTCCAATGTTTTACGACCAGATAGATGACAGCAATTACAATTACAATATAAATCAACAGCTTAACTCGTTCCATTTGACTGGATTATTTTTTTCATTACACGCATTTTATGGGTATAACGTTTCGTATCTACATTAAAAATCCCAAATTGATCAACATTGTCGATACGTACTTTCCCAGATGCGTGAATAATTTTGTTCCTTTTCCAAATAATACCTACATGAACAATATTTCCCTCTTCGTCATCAAAAAAAGCAAGGTCTCCGGGTTCAGCTTCATCAACAAAACTGAGTGCCAGCCCGTGTTTCACCTGTTCGCTGGCATCACGCGGAATTTTTATTCCAATCATTTTGTAAATCACCTGGGTAAATCCGCTACAGTCGATACCAAACGGCGATCTCCCTCCCCACAAATAGGGAGCATTAAAATATTTAAGTGCTTGTTTTATGGCAATATTCCGGGAATCTTTTAACTCGCCATAGAACACTTCACCATTTAGTTTATATTTTTCTTTATTTACTGAAAATTCTTTTTTATAAGGCCTCCATACAGGTAAAGTGCTTCCGGCTGTTAACATCAGGTTTTGTTCTTCGTTCACCGGAATAATAGTAAAAATATCACCGGTAACCGCAAACGGGCTTCTTTCAATTTTATTCCATGTTCTTGGGGCAAGCGTCGTTATCATTTTGCTGTCTATCCAGCCTTCATAACCATCGTATGCCAGTTTTATATTCGACCACCCCACCATTTGTTCTCTGATTTCAAAGTGTTCGCCATACAAAATCTGAGTCACCATTTCACTTTTTTCTGAAGGCTCTTTTCTGACCGGAATAATACTAAGACTGGAAATACCGTAGTTCATCAAAATAATTTGTTAATTTTATTTTGTAAAACAAAATGTGTTGCTTTACCCGATTATTCACAAAACTATGAAAAATTAGAGTCGGAAAAACGTGGTGTTTAACATTTTTCTACATTCTTTTTTCACAAATGAATAATGAATTTTGTGCTTATTAATTTTGTTTGAAATAACGATACACTTATATGAGTAAATTTCACGAACGATTAATGAAATATACCAGAGTTCTTTACTGGCTGTTTGTTTTCCTGATTGCCGCTGTATTGCTGTTTTTAATTTTGCCTGGAGAGCCTAAATTTAAATACGAATATCAAAAAGGATTTCCCTGGAGACATGATAATCTGGTTGCCCCTTTTGATTTTGCTATCTCAAAAACTCCAAAAGAAATTGAAGATGAGAAAGCGGAGCAATTGAAAGCAGTTGTTCCTTATTTTAGCTTTGATACCGCCATTGTGAATCAAAAAATCAACGAACTGAAAACCAATTTTAACCCAACCGAAGATTCAATCCAAAATGAAAAAGAGGAAGTATTCCAAATACTTTCAGACAAGTTGAAAACAATTTACAAAAATGGCATTTTACAGCACTCTCCTGCTAGTTATGACGAACTTTCGGGCAAAACGGAAATAAGAAAAAGAACGGGGACCCTGGTTTCAAAAATTTTAATCGACAAAGTTTATTCTGAAAAAACGGCATATAACGAGTTTCATGCTGAAATTGAAGACATAAAAGAAAAACACCCGGTATTAAACGAGTGGTTAAGTGACATTACCGTCGAAAACTACATCACTACTAATTTAATTTACGATGCAACAACTACGCAAAAAGAAATAGATGAGATTACTCAAAATATATCGCCCACACGTGGTATGGTTCAAATGGGTGAACGAATTATTTTACAGGGAGAAATTGTTACCAGTGAAAAATACCAGCTCCTGGAATCGCTGAAAGCCAGTTACGAAAAGGAACGCGGAAAAGGATTTGATCGTTACACGGTTTCTGTTGGCAAAATTATCCTGATCCTTTCGCTTCTAGGATTGATATTTACTTTTCTTTATATATACAGACGCGACATTCTGGATGGTTTCCGAAGACTGTTGTTTCTGATATTGTTTATGGTAAGTATGGTATTTTTAGCCAGCTTTTTTAATTCTTTCCCTAACCTTCATATTTACCTGGTTCCCTTAGCTATTTTCCCCATTGTTGTACGAACCTTTTTTGATTCCAGAACAGCCATTTTTATGCTCATCGTAACCACACTCCTTATTGGTTTTTATGCGCCAAATAATTACGAATTTATCCTTCTGCAGGTGACTGCAGGTGTGGTGGCTGTTTTTAGCCTTAACAAAATGCACAGACGAGTTCATCTTGTAATGGCAACCATTTGGGTTTTTCTCACTTATTTACTGGTTTACTCTGCTCTAAACCTTATTCACGAAGGAACATTTATCGCATATAATTATCAGATGCTGCAGTGGTTTGCGTTAAGCAGCCTGCTTATTCTTCTGGTTTATCCGCTGATTTACATTTTTGAAAAACTTTTTGGTTTTATTTCCGATGTTACATTGATTGAACTTTCCGATAGTAACCAACCTTTGTTACGTAAACTTGCAGAAGAAGCTCCCGGTACATTTCAACATTCAATGCAAATAGCCAATTTGGCCGAAGAAGTCATCCTGAAAATTGGAGGTAATCCGTTTTTGGTGCGGGCCGGTTCGTTGTATCACGACATAGGGAAAATTGCAAAACCAACTTTTTTTATTGAAAATCAGGCGGTAGGAATGAATCCTCATGACCGGATGAACTATAAACAAAGTGCTGAAATAATTATAGACCATGTTAGAAACGGGGTTAAAATGGCAAAAAAACACAAATTACCTGAGTCGCTCGTTGAATTTATTGCCACTCACCACGGAACAACGAAAGCCAAATATTTCTATCTAAAATACCAGCAGGAACATCCGGATGAAAAAGTGGATGAAGATACATTTATATACCCCGGTCCGCTTCCGGTAAGTAAAGAAGCGGCAGTGGTCATGTTGGTTGACGGCATTGAAGCAGCCTCCAGAAGCTTGAAAGAAAAAACACTGGAGAATTTAAGAGGCCTTATCAATAATATGATTGATCAGAAAATTGCGGACAAACAATTGGATCACTCGAAATTAACGTTTAACGATATAAATATCATAAAAGCGACACTCTTGGATAAACTGATAAACATTTATCATATTCGGATTGAGTATCCTAAAGAAGAGGAAAAAAAAGCCTGATTTCTTTAGTAATACACCATATCCTTTCTGTTGATACTGTTCAACAGATGCACATTTCTTTTCCCTTTGAAATGAAATATCAACTGATCGGGCTTATCAACATGTTGCGTTGGAACTGAAATCCGTGATTCTCCTGCAGGTAATATTGCGGTAAGGGATTGTACTCCCTTTTTATTCAAAGAGATATAAACAGGCATCATCACCCTCCTAAAAACAATGGAATCAAAATGAACTTCGGTATTGATATTTTTCAACATTATTTCAATTGTTGTACCGCGTTCCTCTTCATCAACCACCCATGAAAAATAGGATGCATCAGAAATTTCAAATGGTACATTTATTGCTTTTTTCTGCGGTGTGCATCTCACATTTAAAATAAATAGCGTTATTAGTAATACGATTAAGAAATAGTTGTGTCGCATATTAAGTTGACTTTATAAAAAATGATTGTACAATTAGTTTGCCAATTTTAGCAAGTTTTTTTTTCTAATTTTGAAAATTATTAATTTAACCCATGGTCATGAAAAAAATTTTGTTTTGGAACATTTCCTTAGTTTTAATCTCAGCTTTATTTGTTGCAAGTTGTTCAAAAGATGATCCTATTCCGGAACCGGATCCAATTGATAATAAAGACGAAATACCGGAAGCAGATGAAGTTAATAAATTCATCTGGGAAGGACTGGCAACCTATTACTATTGGGTAAATAATGTACCGAATCTAGTAAATACTGATTTTGAAGATGACGATAGTTTAAATGCATTTTTAAATACTTATACTGACCCGGAAAATCTTTTTTTCGATTTATTATATGAATACGGGACCGTTGACAAGTGGTCATTTATCGTTGATAATTCTCAGGAAATTGATAACTGGCTTACAGGGATTTCTGAGTCTATGGGATTTGATTTCATGTTGAGTTACTATGAAGAAAACAGCAATAATGTATTTGGATATGTACGATATGTTTTAAAAGGCTCCCCTGCGGATCTGGCCGGAATAAAACGTGGTGATTTTTTCCTTACCGTAAACGGAACACAACTGACTGCCTTAAATTACCAGGAATTGTTGTTCACACAGCAAACTTATACGCTTGGTATGGCTAAATATGAAAATAACACATTTTCAGGGAACGAAATTGAGCATTCCATAACTGCTGTAGAGTTGCAGGAGTACCCAATCTTACTGGACACTGTTTATAATGTAAGTGGATTAAATGTGGGGTATCTTGTATACAATGGTTTTACTTCTGCCTACGACAAAACACTGAATAATTCATACGATATTCTTCTTAACAATACAATTTCAAAATTGAAAGGCAAGGGAATTGACAAACTAATTATTGATTTAAGATATAACGGAGGAGGCTCAGTGCAAACATCCATGTATTTGGCAAGTATGATATATGGCACAAATACCAGTCAAATTTTTGCCAAATATAAATACAACAATTTGCTTCAAAACTACTTTAGAGATGAATACGGAGCAGATTATTTCAACTACTATTTTTCTGATGTAATCCTGGAAGAAGATTGGGATCTTGAAGACGCCGATGGAAATTTTATCCAAACAGTTACAACACCCGAAACACCGATAGTTAGTCTAGATCTCAACGAGCTTTATGTTATAACATCCTCACACACAGCTTCAGCCAGCGAGTTACTTATTAACGGTTTATCAGCATATATTGATGTGATACAAATTGGCACAAATACTACGGGAAAAAATGTGGGTTCTTTTACCATCAGAGATTGGATTGACGATAACAACGTAAATCCCAATCACAGCTGGGCAATGCAACCTATTACGCTAAAAATTGCAAATTCAAATGGATATTCAGATTTCTCGGATGGGTTGGTTCCTGATATTAACGGCCAGGAAAGTGTTTTGAATTTAAAACAATTGGGCGATAAAGATGAAACTCTTTTAAAACTTACTCTTAACTATATTGAGGGGAATCGCACAAAATCAGCCGTCGGTGATGATGTAATCTCATTCAAAAGATTTAAAAGCTCAAAAGATTTTTCACGTTTTGGCAAAGAAATGTATGTTGAACCCGAAATGGTGCCTACCCGGGAAATGATCAAATAAATTGATTTTTTCAAAAATATAACGATAAAAAAACGAGAGGCTACTTCAACAAGTAGCCTCTTTTCCTAAACCTAAACCAAACCATAAGAAATAATTTACCGGCTATTGAAAAGCCGGTGAAAAGATTATAATAAATTAAATCAATTGCTCGTCACACTGCCCAAACCTTCAATATCTTTGGTTACTTCCGGGTGTCCGCGGTATTTTATTTTTCCTACGCCTTCAATTTTAGCATACAAATTATCGGTAGCATAAACACTGCCCGTTCCAACTCCTTCAACTTTAAATGTTACATCTTTGGTCTTTAATTCGCTGGCATCAATATGTCCGGCCCCGGAAACATGAACATCCAAAGTCTCGGCCACTCCGCTTAATTCAAATAAAACACCACCTTCTCCTATAATTCTGACGTCTTCGGCTTTCATGTCAAGTTCTATTTTTGCACCGCCTTCCACATGCATCGAAAAATCATTTAAATCAAGGTAACCTTTGGTTTTCAGTTTTACGCCACCTTCAATATCAACTCTTTCCAATTCTTTGAAGGTGATGTAAAGATTAATTCTGTCGAAATTAAAATGCTCCCTGTCTATTTTAAGCCTTAACGATTCTGTGCTGTTACCAATTTTCAGATAATCAAAAACATCATCATCGGATGCTCTTACCAAAAGCGAATTTTCGTCTCCCTGAATAAGAAAAACACGGTAACCACCCTCCAATTTTATTTCATTAAACTCACTTAAATCGTAAGTTCTCGACTCCCAATCATCGTCATTTTGAGCGTAACCTACATTGGAAAAAACAACTAAAATAAATGCGGATATTAAACCTAAAAGTTTCATAGCTTTTTAATTTTTACGTTTTCAAATGTAATTGTGCTTGTCTAATTATCGATTCTTATTTCGATAAACAGAGGTAAATAATAGACGAACAATGGAATTCAATTATTTTATGACTTCGTTTTTTTTGTCGTGTGCAAACTCATAAGAAACAAAAGCCCGTATACTGCAAGACCATAAATAGTGGCGGCAATAAACAAGTCCATAAAAATAAATGACTTCAATTGTAAAAAAATTCTGGAAATATAAACGGCAGCAATAACAAGAAGAATTAAAAACAAACGCAAAGTGCCTGATTTTACCTCTCGAATTGTTTGCGCTGCTAGAACCATCCAAAAAATACCTGCAATGGTTACAATTCCGCCTTCGGTCTGTTGTCCTTCATTTATTTTTAGCAAGCCAAATATTAAAGGGATGATTCCCGCGATAAAAAGCCCGCGTGAAATGCTCCTGCTGATTTTCTTCTTTTGAGTATCATCTTCAATTTCCGGGAAAAAAGATTTTTTCAAGGGCTTTACCCGAAACTCCATATGTAACAAATCATCCTCTGTATTTATCAAATTTCTCTTCAAGGCTTCATCAATGGCTAAACGGGCGGCATCGGGCTGATAATGATTTCTTTTTTTCAAAATTTCCAGAATCTCCTCATCGCTACATTCCGGAATTTGCCCAACAAAATCCGGTTTATCTTTAATAACCTTTGATTTTTCCCTCATTTTAGGATAAATTTATCATCAAAAACTAAGGTTAAAAAAAACAAAATAACATAACAACTAAAAGTTTTTGATATGAATAATTTTGAATACAAAAATCCTGTAAAAATTATTTTCGGAAAAGGAACGATTCCTTCTGTAAAAAAAGAAATACCTGAAAATGCAAAAATATTGATAACCTATGGTGGCGGAAGTATAAAAAAGAACGGTGTTTATGAGCAGATAAAAGAAGCACTGAACGACTTTGAACTTTTTGAATTTGGAGGAATTGAGCCAAATCCGCATTACGAAACCTGTATGAAAGCCATCGAGCTGGCAAAAAAAGAAAACATAACCTTTCTGTTATCTGTTGGTGGTGGTTCAGTCCTGGATGCTACTAAATTTATCGCCGCAGGGGCATTGTATGATGGTGATCCCTGGGATTTTCTTTCTCAAAGATATATTGTAAATGTTGAAAAAGCATTGCCGATCGGAGCCGTGCTAACGCTACCGGCAACCGGTTCGGAAATGAACGGAAATTCGGTGATTACCAAAGCTGAAACACAGGAAAAAATGGCTTTTGGTTCACCGGAAGTCATGCCTCAATTTTCAGTTCTTGATCCGGAATGTGTTTTTTCTTTACCCGACAGACAGGTGGCAAACGGAGTGGTTGATGCTTTTGTACACGTACTTGAACAATATCTAACTTACCCTGTAAACTCTCCGATACAGGATCGTTTTGCGGAAAGCATTTTAACTACACTTATTGAAGAAGGCCCAAAAGTTCTTGCTGACAGAAATGACTACAATGCAGCTGCCAACTTTATGTGGAGTGCTACTATGGCGCTAAATGGCTTGATTGCGACAGGAGTGCCACAGGACTGGGCAACCCACATGATTGGGCATGAGCTAACTGCATTTCACGGAATAGACCACGGACGCACACTGGCCATCGTACTTCCCGGAATGATGAATATAAAACGGGAAAATAAAAAAGATAAAATCCTGCAATACGGTGAACGTATTTGGGGCATTTCGTCAGGTAACGACGATGAAAAAATAAACAAAGCAATAGAAAAAACGATCAGTTTTTTTGAATCGCTTGGTGTGCCTACCACGCTTCCGGAATATGATATTCCTGAAAAAACCATTGGGAAAATTACCACCCGGTTCCAGGAGAGAAAAAGTAAACTGGGAGAAAAAGCAGATATTGACTACCAACAAGTGGGAGAAATTTTAAAAGACAGACTTTAAGTTATTGATATAAAATGAGGTCATCCCAAAAGTCATTTCATAATGGGATTAACTTACAATTCGTAAGTAACTGCTCTGTTTCTTACCCCTAAATCCCCTGTAGGGGACTTTAAGCTTCCCTTTTTAGGGGAGGTTTGGAGGGGTAAAACGAAAGCCGGTTATAAAGTAAAAGTTTCATTTCAATTTATTTTACTTTTGGGACAACCTCATTTGTTGAAAACTATCGGTTTTTCTTATCTGAAATATAACGCATTATCAAAGATTCGTAACTCTCAATAAGTTTGGTTACTACACTATTTTGAGTATTATAAAAGAAGTTTTCTATTTTATTAACCGGCAATATTTTGGGCGAAGTTCCGCTTAGAAAAACGGCATCAAACGAACTTATATCCCGGAGCAAAATATCTTCTTCTGAATATTTCAGATCGTTTTTAATCGCCAGATCAAGCACTTTTTGACGCGTAATTCCCAAAAGAACTTCGCCGGCAGGAGGAGTAAACAAAAAATTATCTTTGACAAAAAATACGTTACTCCGGCTTCCTTCGGTAATTCTCGCTTCCCCGTCTACAAGCAGAACTTCATAAAAACCATTTTCTTCAATAAGCTGATTTGCCTGCTGTCTGACGGTTGTCTGAAAAACTTTAGCATTCGGATTTTCCCTTTCAGCTTTTAAAATCCCACATGAAACCCCGTTTTTTATCATTTCAGGTGTAGGGTAATTATGCGCAATAAAAAATGCCTTAAGATTATTTTTGCAGGAAATCAGAATATTCCCTGTCTTAACTTCATTGTATTCAATTAACTGGTTCAATAAATTTTCAATCTGAATTTCACTAAAACGAATTATTTTCCCGGCAATTTCGGCTGAAGCATAAAATCTGTCCAAATGGTCTTCCAGAAACAACGGAATTCCGTCAACAACTCTTAGAACTTCATAAATGCCGCCTTCATTCTCTGAAGGGACAAATGATGAAACCGGCTGCATGGAATCGTTAAATACAAAAAAATAGTGGAGCGGTAAAAGTGCCATATCTATTGTTTTGTGGTAAATTTATTGTTTTGTTTTTAAAAGCATTTTCAATTGTGTATAAAATTCCTGTTCCTATAACATTTAATGTGCATAAACATCATTTCCGTTTTTTAAAACAGCAGATAAAAAAATGGAAGACAGAAGAATGGAATGTTGTTGAAAGGGAGATGCTTTTTCTCGGAGAAAATTTGTTCGATTTTTATATCGGGAGCTTAAGCGAAGAAAATATTTGTCAGGAAATCGTTGCATTTTGCAAGGATACAAACATTACCGGTTTTAGCAGGTTCAAACTGTGGATGGGAAGCGCTAAGTACCGGAAAATAGATTTAAGCGATTCCTCCCGGTGGATTATTAAACAAAGTATTAATCCCCAAAGATACATTCACATTCACCGGGCAAAATACTCCTGTCATTCCATACGAATTCGCGCTACAACCTTAAAAACTGTTGTAGCACTGCAAATTCAAAACATCAGTATTCAGGGAAATATGCAAAACAATTTAGAGCAGGTGAACAGAATTCGTAAAAATTATCTGCAACTTTCACAGGTAAAATCGTTAAGCTACAACAAGGGAATCTTTAAAATCTGGCGTTTGTTTGAGGAGAGCTCAGAGTAGAAATGAAAATCTTCTTCTCAGGTTTTATTGAATAGAAACTGGATTTATTTCGGATAGCCTCTGCTTATCATTTCCAGTTCACTTTATTTTACATACTGCTCAAAAAACGCATCCATTTTTTTCTGCATGTATTTATTCGGACGAACGGCCATATCCATTGCATGCGGCCAAAGTGGTAAGCGGTAGTATTCATTTGCTACTCCCAGCCGCTCCAACCTGGCGTGTAAAGAGTCCGACTGGCCGGGAGGAAGAAGATTATCTGAAGTTCCCCGCAAAATAAGCGTAGGGGGCAAATCTTTGTTTAGGTATTTTGCCGGCGATGCCTCCCAATACAATTCAGATTTTTTATTGTAAGCGCGACCTATAAAACCAGTAACCAAGGGTTGTGTTTGGGCATATGGGGTGGTCATATCAACCGGTCCGTAAATATCTACAATAGCTTTTACATTGTGTTTGGGAGCCTGTTCTCTTTTTCGCGGATTCTGCCAACCATAAGCAGCCAACATCGCTAAATGTGCACCTGCCGATCCACCAACCAAAGCAACTCGCGACGTGTCATAACCCCATTTATCTCCATTTTGAAAGAGAAAATCCACCGCATCGATCACATCCTCAGCCGCTGCAGGATAAACACTGTCCTTCTTTAAACGGTAAGAAATTGTAGCAGTCACATACCCTTTTTGGGCGTAGTCGAGCAGATAAACCAGGTAATCCTGCCGTTTGCCGCTTCTCCAACCTCCTCCATGAATAAAAATCAACAGCGGTGCTTTTTCTTCCAAATCCTTTTGTTTAAAAACATCAAGCTGTAAGGATTTCCCGTTTACCACCTTGTATTCAATATTTTTGAAAGCAGCTATTTTATCCGGGACTTCAGGCTCCATGTCAACAAGCTTTTCCAGCCCTACGCCAATCGCCAAATAATCCAGGAACTCAAAATGGTAACCGATGGGTGCTTTTTCGGGAAAAAGAAAGCCGATAACTCTTGGAGTAAGCATTAAAACAATAAAAACGGCAAGAAAGACCAGAAATATTTTTAGTAGCTGTTTTAACACCCTTTTAACCATTATTTGCGACTTTTTGATTTACATTTCTTTTAATTCCAACAACATCTCAGAGATGTTTTTATGCAAAAGAGGCGCCGTTTCTTTGCCTAGTGAATTCTCTTCGCCGTAGGGAGAATTGTCTCTGCCGTAAGTATAAGGAGCTTTCACATCCCACTGGCTCCGGGGGATAATGTATCCGATTTCATCGTTCGCCAAACCAAAAACAAACTTGTATTCTCCATCCATCATTTCGCGAATTGGCGGTTCCTCAACAGGCTGAATTCCAAAATCGTTTCCTTCAGGACTTTCTACACCCCCATTTACAATCTCTGGATAAATTTCACCTGGAATTGTGACAAAAGACACAGGCCCGATTTTAAAAACAGAAAGTTCAGAACGCATTTTCATCCATCCGTTTGTTCCCCTGTCCATCACACCAAGCGCGGTAGCTAACTTAAACAGATTATTTTCGATGGGCAGCGAAATCGTTCGAACCAACAACGAAATACTTGCTGAATCGATAGTAGTTTCAGGTTTACTCATTGCATTTAAAGCCAGTAACGACAACTGTTTTCCTTCTGCAGCAGCTTTTTTAAACGAAGGTTCTGCAAACTCTTCTCCGGTAAAAGGATCTTTTACGGCAAGAGAAGGATGAGTGCACATTAATCCTCCAACAGCTCCGTTTATATAGACACAAATACCTCCCACCCCGGGTTTTATTAAACTGTCGTTATAAAAAACGCCCTTTTCAATACCTTCGCGCACAAAATGCGGAAAATCAGATGAAATCAATAAGTTCTTACTCCACAAAGTTTCCGGATGATTTCCCCACGAAACCACTGTCCCAAGTACATTTTCATTTTCCTTGTCAATTGCTTTTATCAGTCTGAGGCCTGAATCAAAAACTTCAGGTTTACGCGTATCTTTTACCAGCGGAATGGCTCCAGTCAAATCTTCTGAAATTTCCAACATGGCGGGCCTTAATTTTTGAGCTGCGGTAACAACCGACTCAACAATCTGTTTTTTTACAAACTTCATGTACTCCTCATCCACACCGCACTTGAACGGCGACTCCCCCCATAACCCGAGTAGATCAGGGCCTTCATGCGTATGTGTTGATGTAATTATGGTGTATGTAATTCCTGCCTCTTCCGGTATCATCTTACGCACATCAATAACATCGTCGTTCATAAAACCAATGGCGTCGAGCGCAACAATAGCCAACCTTGTTTTTCCGTCGTCAACAACAAATGTGCGAGCCCAGATATCATCGTGTACCCCATTTGCTGGTTTTTTATTACTGAAACCCGCAATCCAAACCGCATCAAAAACACCATTTCCATTTTTATCAGTAAAAGTATCTCCGTCTTCAGAGTTGTATTTTGCGTCACCATTTTTGTCCTCCCAACGGTCTGGAACCTCCGGTGTAACAGAAATTGCTGCAAAACCAGCTTTCAGTTGGGCAGCGTCAGAACCATCTACTTTCAAATTAGCGGAGTAACCCGGATAACGGTCTTTCAAATTTAAATAGCTCCGCACAATGAATACAATCACAATCACCAAAAACAAAACACCTATTATTTTTATTATCTTTTTCATACCCGCGAACTTCAACTTCTATTTTTCTAAATTCAACAAAACTCTAATCAAAATAACAATATTGAACCAATTTATCATTCATCAATCTTATTCAAAGCACATTAAATTTTATCGATTTTCTCTATGCCAAGTTCAAATAGCTTCAATTTAACAATTATTCATGTATATCTCATAAAATTCCAGAAGCATTAAAAGTTAAAAATATTTAGGTTTATAATTCAATTCAGAAATGTAATCGTTTCTATTTTTAATAACTTTTAAAAGCACTATTCCAATTATGATTCCACATTCAGAATTATTGAAATTAAAACGTTGGAACACCCCTACCATCTACAATGGATGGGAGCAGATCACGAAATCGGATGCAGGCAAGGAAGGGTTCAATTTGGAGGAAACTACTGATTTTATGCCACAAATGGGTCCGATGGCAGGGTATGCAATTACACTTGCTATCGAGCCGGGAAATCCCGTCCATCAAAAAACAAACACGGATGTATGGGATGATTACAGAGCTTATGTAGCTTCAGTTCCGGGTCCCAAAATTGTTGTCGTTCAGGATTTGGATAAACCCAACACTTTTGGATCTTTCTGGGGAGAAGTAAACAGCAATATACATCGGGTTTTAGGCTGTGTCGGCACCATAACCGATGGTAGTATCCGCGATGTGGACGAAATGACAAATGCCGGATTTAAAGCCTTGGCCAAACGTTTGTCTGTAGGTCATGCCTATTCAACGCCCGTCAGATGGAATTGCGAAGTTGAGGTTTTTGGCCGCAAAGTAAAACCGGGTCAACTTGTTCATGCCGATAAACATGGTTTCCTTGTTATCCCTGAAGAAGATGAACAAAACCTGTTGAAAGCAGCTATTTTTATGGATAACAACGAATGTAATACGGTAATAGCAGCAGCACGAAATGCAGATGGAAAAACGAACAACGAAATTTTGAAAGATATAAATAAGGCTTCATCTCTTTTTAAGAAAGCAGTAAATGAAAGATTTGGAAGTAATGGAGAGTGGTAAAAATGAAATATTTAAAATTGATATATTTTATACTGCTTGCGTTGTTCATTTTAAACGCTTTTGGGCAGGAACCTGGCACAAAAATCCAACATGTAAAAGTATATTATGAGCCGGGGCGGTTTGGCGGCTGGCCTGCAAACAATGGTATCTGGAATTGGGGAAATGAAATCTTGGTTGGTTTTGCAAGAGGATATCACAAAGATTTGGGGCCACATATGCATAACATCGACCGTGAAAAGCCGGAAGAACATATGCTTGCCCGCTCAATCGACGGCGGCGAAACATGGACAATTGAGGAGCCAGGGAAAGATGGGGTTTTGATTGCCCGCGGAAGCTCACTTCATGGTACTGAACCCGATCCCGAACATATGAAACCCATTGTGCGGTTAAAAAAACCTATGGATTTTTCTAAGCCCGGGTTTGTGATGAAATTCTGGATGCTAAATATGAATCATGGTCCATCGGTTTTTTATTATTCATACGATAAGGGACATAATTGGGAAGGCCCGTATGAACTGGTAGTTGATGGAAACAAAAAAATTGCGGCGCGAAATGATTATATGATTGAAGATAAAAACAGTTGTATGGCCTTTTTTACTGCTGCAAAGAAAAACAACATGGAAGGCCGTGTTTTTGCAGCACATACAGATGATGGCGGACTTACATGGCATCTGGTTTCTTATGTGGGTGAGGAACCTGAAAAGGGGTTTAGAATTATGCCATCGACTGTACGAATTTCTGAGAATAAATTGCTGCTTACATCTCGGGTGAGAAGTGAAACCGTTGATTATTTTGAACTCTCGATAAAAGAGAAAAAAAACAGCCGGTATATTGATTCATGGGTAAGTAGTGACAATGGAAGAAACTGGAAATTTGCCGGAAAACCAGTGGATGATACAGGTGAAGGAAATCCGCCAAGCCTGATCAAATTACAAGATGGTCAGCTTTGTCTGACCTACGGTTACCGTGAAAAACCATACTCCATTTGTGCCAAATTAAGTTCCGACAATGGCCAAACATGGAGCGCCCCCATCATTTTAAGAACAAACGGTTCAGGAAGAGATATAGGCTACGTTAGAAGCATTCAGCGTCTCGATGGTAAAGTTGTTACTGTTTACTATTTTGAAGCTCCCGGGCAACCGGAACGATTCATCGAATGTGCCATTTGGGACCCCAAATTATATAAGTGAGTTTATAAAAAATCTATACCGAAAATTATGATGATGAACTTTGGACAAAAAAGATGGATGATTATTTTCTCTCTGATTCTTGTGATCGCAGGGAAAGGATTTTCACAAACCCTCGACTTAAAAGACGCCCAAATTATCTGTTTTGAAAAAAACGACAAACATTTATTGAAAGCGCTTACCGTTTTGCAGGAAGAGGTAAAAAATCGGAGTGGAATCCATTTACCCGTAAATAAAAAATGGAAACAAAAAGAAGGCTCAGTTATTGCTGTTGGTATAGAAGGGCAAATCGAAAAATTCCCTACAGCATATCAAAAAATAGTGGCAAGCTTAGCCCCGATAAATAGTGAAGGTTATAAAATAGCGGTATCTAAATCTTCTAAAACAGTGCTGGTCATTGGAAATGATGCCCGGGGTGTTTTATACGGTATCGGGAAACTGCTGCGTAAAATGGAAATTCGTCCGGGACAGATTCTTGTGCCAGACGATTTAAAAATTGCTTCGTCCCCCGTTTATCCGATTCGCGGACACCAGTTGGGCTACCGGCCAAAAACCAATGCTTACGATGCTTTTACGCCCGAAATGTTTGACCAGTACATAAGAGATTTAGCCATATTCGGTGCCAACAGTATTGAAATTATGCCCCCCCGAACCGATGATGATTTTACGAGTGTTCACATGAAACTTCCGGCAATAAAAATGATTGCTGAACAGTCGAAGATTTGTGATTCTTACGGACTGGATGTATGGATGTGGTATCCCAATATGGGCGAGGATTATGTGCATGCCGATTCCATAAAAAAAGAATTGGACGAACGCCGTGAGGTTTTTAAAGCAGTTCCTCGTTTGGATGATCTTTTTGTTCCCGGTGGCGATCCCGGAGATTTGGAGCCGGATATTCTTTTTGACTGGTTGGAAAAAGAGGCTGAAGTATTGCTCGAATACCATCCGAATGCAAAAATATGGGTTTCGCCACAGGTATTTCGCCCCAACCAGGCGTGGTTTGATGCTTTTTACAGCCGAGTAAACAAAAAGTATCCTTGGTTTGGCGGAGTTGTTTTTGGTCCCTGGATTAAAACACCTATTCAGGAGATCCGTAGAATTGTCGCTCCGGAAATTCCAATCCGGCGTTATCCCGACATTACACACAGTTTGAGTTGCCAGTACCCCATTCCGAACTGGGATTTAGCATATGCAATAACGTTGGGGCGTGAGTGCATCAACCCAAGGCCTACAGACGAAAAAATGATTCATAATGCTCTTGATGAATTTGCACAGGGAAGCATCAGTTATTCCGAAGGCACCAATGACGATGTAAACAAAATTATATGGAGCGATATGGACTGGAATCCGGAGACTCCTGTTATTGAAACGTTACGCGATTATGCGCGATATTTTATTAGCCCTGATTTTACGGAGTCGGCAGCACAGGGAATTATGGCATTGGAGCGTAATATCCAGGGCCCGTTGTTAACCAACACTGGTGTAATGAATACACTGTATCAGTGGCAGGAAATGGAAAAATACGCTTCAGAAAAGATGTTAAGCAATTTCCGTTTTCAGGAAGGATTAATCCGCGCTTATTTTGATGCTTATGAATATCAGCGGTTGATTTATGAAACCAATCTGGAACGACAGGCGACAGCCATCCTTTCGCAAGCTGCGGATAAAGGTTCGATGAAAGCAATCGATGAAGCAAGAGCAACTTTGGAGAAAGCACGGGACAATAAGGTGATGCCTGAGTTGCGGCAACGTTGTTTTGAACTGGCCGATTCATTATTTAGAAGTATTGGTGCCCAGCTAACAGTAGAAAAACATCATGCAATGGCAGGTCGCGGAAATTTCATTGATAATATTGATGTACCACTGAATAATGCATTATGGTTGCTTGATCAACTTTCTATGATTGAAAAGCTCACCGACGAAAATCAACGATTACAAAAAATTGAACAAGTCATTCAACGTAATAATCCCGGAACGGGTGGTTTTTACGATAGTTTTGGCTCACCTAAAAGTCAGGAAAGAATAATTTCCAATTTAAATTGGAAACAGGATCCGGGAGGACTAAAAACACCACGGATTAGTTTTGGCATAGGTTTGCAGGGTGAGGAATGGGTACACGAAGTAACAGCCAAAGGTTTCTCCGGAAAAGTTTCTCCTATTTCCTGGATGAACCAGGTAACGACTTTGTATGACCAGCCATTAAAAATCAGGTACGATAATCTGGATCCCAAAAGCAGCTATATCATCCGTATTGCTTACACCGGCCGGTTTCGTTCAAAAATGCAAATGTCTGCCGACGGTATACAGGTACATGGTTTTATCCAGACAGGCAAACAGCCTATTTATGAATTTCCGGTACCGCAACAAGCCCTTTCCGACGGGAAAGTTATTTTTCAGTGGACATGTGGCGAAGGTGAACGTGGCTCACAGGTCTCGGAGATTTGGCTGATTAGAAAGCAATAATTTATATTGTTTATTTAGTAGCTTTTCAGGAGGGATTCAACAATTCAATACCTTTTGATGAATTTCCGGAATTAAACCAACAAAAAATCAAACCGCTATGAAAAGAAGCGTAATCTTTATTCTTGTTTTCCTGTTCATCGAAATTATTTCTGTAAATGCACAGGACCATGCAATCCAAAAACTTCAGACGGGATCGTGGTTAAAGGACTGGTTACTGGTGGGCCCTATACCCTTGGAAAAGAAAAACGAAACTTCAGGTCATTTTAAACACATTTCCGGGTTTGAAACTGATTTTCTCAAATCTGTGGGAGGAGAAGCAAATCCTAACCTTAAAAAAAATGCTGTTGTAAGATTTACCGGAGGAAAAACCCGCTGCATTTTTTATCAGTCACCGGACTCAATGGTGAACCTTGTAAAAACACTTTCCGCCGAACCGCTAATTGCAGCATATGGGTATACCGAGGTTGAATGCCCTGAAACCCAAACAGTAAACCTGGCATTGGGAACAAATGATGGTTGCCGTGTATGGCTAAATGGGGAACAAATTCTGGATGTTCCGACAGAACGGGGACTTTTCATCGACGATGACATTATTCCGGTCGTATTGAAAAAAGGCAAAAATACACTCCTTATTAAAGTTGAACAACGCGGAGGAGTATGGGGATTTTGTGCCCGTTTTACCCCATTTTCAGTTGACAATTTAATAAGCAATGAAAGTTTGTTTTATGTATCTGCTCAGAAAGACGGAACTGCCCTTTTAAAATCAAATTATTCTGAGAATGTTTTGACAAAGCTTATTGACAAAACGGAAGTTGAGTTACTTTCGGAAAGCGGGCAGCAAATTGCAATGGAAAACAGAAAGCAAAGTGCCTTTTTAGGTCCAATGCAGGTATTCACAGACAAATATCAGGGTTATGTTGTTAATTTAAAATCCACATTAAAAACAGGTGAAATAGTATCTCAAAGAATTGAATTTAATGCCGGCAAAAGAGAAATATACACTCTCTTTTCAAAAGGAAAATCAGACTACAGGATTATTTTGTCTGACGATGCCTCTAAATCAGAAAAATGGGCAGCTGATGAATTGCAGCATTGGATTCAGGAAGTTAGCGATGCAGAACTCCCCATCGAAACGTTAAATTCTACGTACAAAGGGCCTAAAATTCTGGTCGGTTATAATGAGTTAACTGCACAAAAGATAAGCGCTCAAAAACCGGAAGCCGGCGATGAATCATTTCATTATCTTAATAATGGAGCAGATATTTTCATCTATGGCGGAAATGAACGGGGAACCATGTATGGTGTGAGGACATTTCTCGAAAAAGAACTGGGTTGCCGGTGGTATACCCCCTCGGTAACGATAACTCCCAAAAAAGCAGAATACAGCTTTGAAAATCTGTTTCACAGTGAAAAACCGGGAGTCAGAGTTCGAAACGATTTTTACTTTGAAGCTTTTGACCCGGTGTGGGCAGCTCGCAACAAAATGAACGGAACACTGAGCTTCGACAAAATAAATCCACAACCGGGTGGTACCGAAAATTACTGGTCAGTGCACACCTTTTACCGGTTTTTGCCACCTGAAGAATTTTATAAAGACCATCCGGAATATTACAGTTTAATTGATGGGAAAAGAATTTACGATCATGCCCAACTTTGTCTCACCAATCCCGATGTTTTTAAAATTGTAACCGAGAGACTCAAAAATACGATGAGAGAAAATCCGGATTACCTCATCTATTCTGTTTCACAAAACGACTGGAGAAATCCGTGTCAATGCGAAAAATGCCAGGCAATTGCGCAAAAAGAAGGAAGCGAAGCAGGTCCAATTATCTGGTTTGTGAACCAGGTGGCCGAAGCCATTGAAAAGGAATTCCCTGATAAATTTGTAGGTACGCTGGCTTATCAGTACACCCGTACCCCGCCGAAAACCTTTAAGCCACGAAAAAATGTGGTTGTAAGGCTTTGTAGCATCGAATGTTGTTTTTCTCACGATTTCCAGACTTGCCCTGAAAATCAATCTTTCCTTAACGATTTGAAAGAATGGGCGACCATCTCTCCGCATCTTTATATCTGGGATTATGCGGTTAATTTCAGTCATTACATTATGCCGTACCCCAATTTTAACGTCCTTCAGTCAAACATAAAAACTTTGCGCGACAACAAAGCCATCGGGATTATGGAACAGGCTGCCTATCAAAGCCGTGGTGGCGAATTTGCCGAACTCCGTGCTTACCTGATTTCAAAATTGTTATGGGATCCGGAATGTGACACTAAAAAAGTTATTGACGATTTCATGTATGGCTATTACGGACGTGCAGGTCAATATGTGCGGGAGTATTTTGATTATCTGCAAAACCGGGTGACTCCTGAAACACACATCCATTTAGGGTTATCACCGGATGACATTTTGTTTTCCGGGAGTTTTGTGGCGGATGCTGAAAGAATATTCCAAAATGCGGAAAAGGTAGCTGATAACACTAAAATCCTTCACCGGATTGAAATGGCTGAGTTACCCATTCTCTACCTTAAATGCAGGAAAAATCCGGAACTGGCTATCTACGATGGCACTTATACAAAATTTAACCGAATTGTAAAACGCGAAGGAATTACCCATTATGCCGAATCCGGTGAAAGGAACAGAACTGAATTTCATCTGCGGATGGAAAGTTTTAAATGACAGGTATTTATGCAGGGAATTAAATTAACAAATTGCTACCGTTATCTTTTTTATATTGATAAATCTCTCTGATATGATGTTTATTGTAGTAAATAATGACAAAAATTTATTTAAAACATTCGTTCAATAAATAATTTTGAAAGGTTTTTCCTTCGTATTACTAAAAGATTGGTATTTTATACCCTCACGATTAAAAAAAATCGCAATGAAACGAAGCCTGATACTACTACTATTGCTTTTTATTTTGTTCCCGAATTTTTCGCATGCACAGGACACGCAAAAAATTACAGCACTTTTTAAGAATCCCCCTGCTGATTGCTGGCCTCATACCCGCTGGTGGTGGCCCGGCAATCCGGTTTCGAAAGCAGAAATTATCTGGCAACTGGAAGAAATGCGGTCACATGGAATTCTTGGAGTGGAGCAAATTACCATGAACCCGGTGTATGAAAAGGGAAACATTCCTTATAACTCAGAAGAATATTTTGAAATGGTTAAACACACCGTTTCCGAGGCTAAAAGGCTGGGAATGGAAGTTTCCAATTTTGGGGGTCCCGGGTGGATTATCGGCGGTGACTGGGTGCAGGAGGCAGACAAATCAAAAGATATGGTTCCAACTTCTGTTGTTGTGAAGGGACCGGGAGTTTTCGATTCAGAACTTCCAAATAAGTTAACCAAAACAAAACGGTCGTGGGAAATTTATGAGCCTGAATTATCAGGTAATGAAACACTTTTGGCTGTGGTGGCGGGTAAAATTACGGAAGATGAAATTGCCCCAAATACACTAATTGTACTAACTCCCAATGTTATTCAAAACCGATTAAAATGGAATATACCGGATGGCAACTGGCGAATTATGGCATTTTGGTTAAAAACAAACGGCCATGCAAATGCTGTTGACCATTTCAGTAACGATGCCATGATTAGGTATTGCTCCTACCTTGGCGGAAGATACAAAGAAGCTGTTGGTGATGAATTTGGTAAATCGATTGATTCATTTTTTGCCGACAGTTTTGAACTGCCAAATCTTGCCAGCGGAATTTACTGGAGTACCGGATTACTTAAAAAATTCAAAGAAAAATATGGTTACGATTTGGTTCCGTTTTTACCTTGCATTTGGTGGCAAGTGGGTGAAATCAGTCCTAAAATCCGCTATGATGTAAATGAGTTTTTACATACAACAGGAATGGATGCATTTTTCGATTCTTTCTTGGCGTGGTGCAGGGAAAACCATGTAAAAGGAAGGATTCAACCTTATGGATTTACTACTGATAATATTGAAGCAGCTGGCAAAACCGATATTCCGGAAATGGAAATTACAGCCGGAGAAAAAGATGCCGCTGACTGGTTTGATACCCGAATTGGACCTAAAAAGTACGTGGCATCAGGGGCGCACATATACGGGCGTAATGTAATCTCAACAGAAGCTTATACGTTCATTCACTGGGAAAGATTCAGGGCAACACTCGAAGAGCTGAAAATAGCCAGCGATATTTACCTGCGAAACGGAGCAACAAAATTTTACAATCATGGATTTACATACAGCCCTGAAAAAGATGTTACTCCGGCCCGATCGATACCATATGCAGCATTTATTCATCCGGATAACGTGTGGTGGGATTACTATCCCAAACTGGCAGAATACATTGCACGCTGTTCATTTCTATTGCGCCAGGGTGATTTTGCCCCTGACGTTGCCGTCTATTCCCCTCTCGCCAATCAATGGACGCTTGATGTTCTAAATCCAAGAAAATGGACCCGGGAATTCGACTGGGGTGATTTGGGAAATCTTCTTATAGCAAACGGATACGATTTCGATTTACTGAATGACGATGCACTTCAAAACCTTGCAAAAATTGAAAACGGCAATATCAAAATCAGGAATGCAGAATATAAAATCATGTTGTTGCCCAATATTAAAGCTATTCCGTTGAAATCGATGCAGTTTATTGAAAATTATGTACACGCGGGCGGAACTGTAATTGCAATCGAACGGACACCTGAATTTTCTACCGGATGGAACAATTTTATGGAAAATGATCAAGAGGTTCAGAAACTTACAGCTAAATTGTTTAATTCACCAAAAGGAGATGATGACACTGCTTTCAAATCATATGGCAAAGGACAAACCTACCAGATAAAACAAGTGCTTGATCGCACAATATGGTGGGACAAACGCGCCAGCACATTAGATCCGTTTTTGAATACCATCCGAAAACACATTACTCCCGATTTTAGTATTGATTTTGCACAGGAAGGAATGCGCAAAAACAAAGGATTAACATTTATGCACCGGAAGGCAGGGAAAACCGATATTTATTTTGTAACCAACATTCAGGATAAATCCAGCACTATACCGGTTACCTTCCGAACAGACAATAAAAATATCAAAAGATGGAATCCATACAATGGAAAAATCTCTGAAGTTTTGAATTTTATGTCACATGAAGATGGGATTACCCTGTCCTTAAAACTGGCATCTTATGAATCGACGTTTTTTATTTTCAGTCCCGGAGAACCACCGGTTTATGTATCAGAAACCAATCTTAGCGGTATTGATTCTATAGGAAATAACAGCTTGAGCGGCCTTACATTTAACAATGGAGATTTCTATGTTGCAATCAGTAATAAAGGGAAAAAAACAGTTAAAACCGTTCAGGTTAACGATATCCCGGCTCCATTAAATATTGGTGGCGAATGGAAACTGACGCTGAAAGGAAAAGATTTTCCAGGTATAACAAAGAACATTACTTCTCTATCATCCTGGACAACGGAGGAGAATACGAAGCATTTTAGTGGCACCGGACAATACGAGACAAGCTTTGAGGTGCCCTCTTCCTGGATTCAAAAAAATTTGAATTTAATCCTGGATTTGGGAAGGGTTTGCAACGTCGCAGAAATTATCATCAATGGAAAAAATGCCGGTACCGTCTGGATGCGCGGACAAAATACAGACATCACAAAACTGGTTAAACCGGGTGAGAACAGAATTATAGTACGCGTTACCAACACTTTAATCAACCGAATTTCAGCGATGAAGGAAATATCACCTGTACCCGAAAACCTTGTTCCACATTTTGGAACAGCACGATCGCCAAATCCCACTATTTTACCCAGGGAATTTGGATTTAGTCCCCTGCCCGCTTCCGGTCTGCTGGGGCCAGTAAAAATTATACCTTCAAAAAATGTTACTATTTCGTTTTGAAAACTATCTGTAACTAAAAACCATGGTTCCCAACCGGCTTTAATAATGAGGTCGTCTGTAAAGGTCGCACAGACACAAATTCCGCCAGATGATGGACGTTATCCAGGTTAAGTCAGTATAAGGATTTACGCATAGCATCAAGTTTTCAGCAATGGCTACAATCCTTTTTAAGTCAATAAGTATTACATATGGAAGAATTGTTTTGCACGATTCAAGGTTAAATATCAAAAATGTAATTTGGCGTGACAAAATGAAAAAGGCTGCAACTCATAATTGCAGCCATTAGAATTTAACAAACAAAACCAGAATTCTTTCTATTTCTAAAAGCAATCGGACTCTATGCTATGAATATCATTCTTTCAGCCGCCACTTTGTACCCATCATACACGTCTTTTCTCCGGCCTTGTCGATCTGGTAATAAACAGTAAAGATCGAACCATCGTCGAGTTGCACAGAAGCAGGGTAACCTAAATCACTGTTCATTGCATCCTTTAGTATGATTTCGTTCTCAATGTCCCAGGTAAGACCACCATCTTTACTAATACAAGCTCTCTCGCTGTATGGCTTTCGCCGTACACCGTATACCGACAACAGCCATCCGTTATCCAGTACGATTAAATGCGGAGGATATCCCCAAAGCGGGGTCTCATGTGTAACAGTCCAGGTTTGGCCGCCATCGTGGCTTTCCGACTGACGCATAAAACTTAAGCGTTTTGTTTCCGGTTGATACCGAATCTGTGCCACCAGTTTTCCGTCGGGCAATTCAGCTACATGTGGTTCATGGTAATGCCCGATATCTTCATCCTCGGGAATTGGGATAGTGGCAATCAGTTGCCAGCTTTTACCTCCGTCCTTTGATTCTTCCACGCTGTTCACCTTTTCACCCTTCAACTTTCCGGTACCAACATAAAGCAAACGTCCATCGTTTAATTCGATAGGGCCATGTGGAGCCGTGCCGTTTTGCTTTACCGGTTCCTCCCAGGTACGACCATTATCCGTTGAGCGACGTATCCAGTTCCCCAACCAGCGTTCCCGTGTTTCCGGGCCAAGTTTTGCGGCATGTCTTTTCCACGAAGGATTATTAATGTAAAAACTCTCCCTGTCGAATGCCAGGGATGTAAACCAACTCACTACCAGTGTACCATCTTTGATTTGGATAATTCCGGCATCGCGGTCGTCGAGCGGAGTGTTATTAATGGTTTCCGGATCGCTCCAGGTTTCTCCGTTATCAATACTACGCACCATCTGGGTAATCCCAAAGGGGCAAACATGCTGATCGCGGTCTCCCGAAAAAACAACCAACAGTTCTCCTTCACGAGTTTTGCAGATTGTTGGCCATCCAATATATCGGTTCTCCTCTTTACACAATATATGGTGACTAACAAGAGTTGCTACACCATTTTGATCACTTAGTGACTTTCCATGGTCAACTTTAGAATTAAGGTACTGTTCCTGTGCGTTACGACTGTAAATTTGGAAATAGGCACCCCATTCACCACCAGCCTGATCAATCTTAACCAGAAGCTGGTTAACTCCCTTTTTTAAATCAACCTTTACTATTTCGTCTGATTTTTCGGCAGGTCCATCCAGTGGATGTGAGATAATCTGTTTCCCATTCAACCATACTTTCCCGGCATCATTTATACCAACATGAAAAAAAACTTCTTGTTTCTTTTTACACTTAATTTCTGCGTACAGATAAGCACAGGCAGGAGCTTCATCTCCATATAAATCGGGAAGATCAAGATAGGCTCTGTCCCAATTAGCAGGTTTGAATTCCAACACCTTGCCCGACGGTAAATACAGGTTAGTACCATGCTGAATTTGAGCCCCCGTCTCTCCGCCAACTTCTTGCAAAAAATCAATAGCATAACCGTTGCGCATTGATTCATGTTTTTCATTGCCCGGATAATAAACGCTTGGAAAAGGCCCGGCAGACAACCAATTTATAACATCGATCGTGTTGAAATTTTGGTCAATTTCTGTGATGTAGTCTTTCCCCTGTGTGAAACCAGACATCGAAAGCAGCGCAAAAAATGCACTAATAAAAAAATAAGACCGTTTGTTTTTCGAAAAATTCATTTCCGATATTTTAGAGGAAAAATAAATGTTAGGGTGTCATCCGCCAAAAAACGAATGATATCACTTATTTCTCCGAATTGACAAATTAATTCTTGCTCAAATCTCTGTAATACAAATCTTTTGCTTCGATCACCATTCCGGGATTATGCATCTGAATAGCAAAATGGCCCTGTTTGTATTCATCATCGTCATACGTCATTACCGGCTGGTCGTTAATCCAGAATTCAATATGATTTCCAACTGCTTTAATCCGATAGTCAAACCATTCACCATCTTTGGTAAGATTTTCAGTTGCCTTTCCTGTGGGTGTACCTGGTTTCCATAGCCAACCAGTAAAAGCATCCTGCGTATTACAGATTTGTGCTTCATAACCACGTGGAAATCCATCCGGATTGTCAGCCGGGGGATTGGCACGAAAGTAAAATCCGCTATTGGCGTCTCTGCCAGTACTGTATATTTTGAACTTTCCTTTTACCTCGAAATCAGTAAGTACCGGATCGGCATAGATATGCCCAAATTCATTTTCACCTTTTAGGATGCCGTCTTGTGCCGTCCAGGTTGCTTTTCCGTGAACAGTCCAACCTGTAAGGTCTTTCCCGTTAAACAACGATTGCCATTTGGGTTCAGTGTTACAGCTTCCAAGTAATATGGAAACTACAATTACGGTAAGAAAAAACAATGTTCGTTTCATAAGTATTGAAATTAGTAATTATTTGATTTAAAAAGTTTTACCTCTACAAATGAAACAGGGCATCTGCCGGTATTTCCTCTTGTTCAAAACCGGGTCCCTGCCAGCTTACAATATTGAATTTTTTAGCTCCCAATTGAAAATACTTCTCGTCGATTTTATATTTCCCCTTTCGCAAAGCGATGGTTTTAAATCCACCGTGTAAGAACTCTTTTCCGTCCAGGTACAACGTGCATTTATCATTTACTTTTATGGAAAAGGTATAAATTCCGTCTCTCGGAACGTCGAGATATCCTGAATAAATATACCCAAAATAATCCTCCTGCTTACGCTGTTCAATAGTAAAATTAGGGATGATACCCGTTTCAACAGGCGTTAAATTATCCAGATCATTTTCTTCCATTACATGGGCATGATAATACTTGTAATTAAGTCCCTTCTTAAAAGAGCCCTTACTTTCATAATTTGTAAAATCTTCGAACTCCAGTTTATTCGGTTTTACCGATACCGGAGCACTTGGTAATATGCCGTCTTTATAGCTTGCAAACCTTAGATTGGTTGTTTCATACACCTCAACTGGCGAGCTATAAAGATTCGATTTATTGGTTGGCCGGCTTCCATCGGTTGTGTAATAAATATTAACTGCTTTATCGTCGCATTTTAAGGTTACTGTTGCTTTGTCAAGAAAATACGTATCGTCGGTGACAGCATATGGAAGAATTGCAGCCTGTTCATATTTTTCACTTTCCGGACGATCTTCTTTGGCTACTCCCCAGTTTTTGTTTGGTGTTGCTCCCATTTCAAAAGACAATACAGTGCCGTTTAAAATATCGTTGTGCGTAAACCAGGATTTTGTGTAAGGATCTCCATCCAGTGATACAGCTTGAATGTACTTGTTTTCGACAGAAATATTTTTTGCCAGTATTGTAAAGTCTTTCCCGTTTTCAAGGTGAATGGTTACTTTATCAAAAACAGGACTTCCTATCACATAATCTGGTGTTCCCGGGCAAACCTGGTAAAATCCCATGGCACTTAAAATATACCATGCCGACATCTGCCCGCAGTCCTCATTTCCGCTCAATCCGTTGGGTTTGTCATCGTACATGGTATCCAGAATCCGCCGAACCATCGATTGTGTTTTCCAGGGAGCACCGGCGTAATTATACAAATATGCCATGTGGTGACTTGGTTCGTTTCCATGGGCATACTGGCCAATCAGACCGGTTGCATCAATGGCACCTTCGTCGTGGATAGATTCTTTGGTAAAAAGTGTGTCCATCCAGGCAATAAACTTTTTATCGCCGCCAATCAAATCAATTAAGCCGTTAATATCCTGAGGGGCAAAAAGGCTGTACTGATAGGAATTTCCTTCAACAAAATGCTCGCTTCCTTCTGCCGGATCAAAAGGCGTTATCCATGATCCTTCTGAATTTTTAGGTCGCATAAAACCCGTTGAAGAATCAAAGAGATTTTTATAAAACTGAGATCGGTAAATGTAATCCTGAAAATCGTCCTCGCTATTCAGCGATTTTGCCATATGCGCCACGGCCCACTCGTTGTATGCATACTCCATTGTCATGGAAACAGAACCTCCTACTTTGTCTGCCGGAATAAATCCCAAATCATTAAAGTAAGAAATGCTTTCCACTCGCTTTTTCATAGCTTCAAAAGCCAGTTCAGCATCGAAATCGCGGATTCCCTTTTGGTAACCATCCAAAATAACAGAGTGTGTATGATAACCAATCATCACACCTGTATAATTTCCGGCCAACTCCCATTGAGGCAGCCTGCCACCAATACGATACATTTCGAGAAATGTTTTTATCCATTCATTGTAGCGTGCAGGATCAATAATCGTGTATAATGGCATATTGGCACGAAATGTATCCCACAACGAAAAAACGGTATAATTATCAAACCCATCGGCTTTGTGAATTTGATGATCCACACCACGATATCTGCGGTCAACATCCATAAAAATATTGGGGGCAATGGCCGTATGATACAAACCAGTATAAAAAATCCTGCGTTGTTTTTCCGTTCCGCCTTCAACTTCAATCTTCGATAAAAAAGTGTTCCATTCCTCTTTTGCCTTGTTAACTACTTTTTCAAAATTCCAGCCCGGGCTTTCAGCTTCCAAATTCTTTTTGGCACCTTCAATGTCCACCGCCGATATTCCGACTTTTACCAGAATTTGTTCGTTTTCTTTTGTATCGAATTGTACAAAAGCTCTGATATTCTGACCATCAGCTTTTTTAATTCCTTCAACAACAGTATCATTTAATGCAATACCATACGTACGAAACGGCTTTGAAAATTTTGCATAAAAATAAACGAACTGCTCGGTTGCCCAACGGCGGGATTTACGTAAACCCTGAATTTCGGTGTCGCTGATGATTTCG
Organism: Maribellus maritimus; assembly: GCF_022267315.1. GTDB lineage: Bacteria > Bacteroidota > Bacteroidia > Bacteroidales > Prolixibacteraceae > Draconibacterium > Draconibacterium maritimum. The sequence continues at coordinate 243,931 of NZ_JAIKLE010000002.1, read as the reverse complement.
ATATTGGATGTGAGCACATGGTCGCGGTTTTTTAAATCGATGATAATGTTTGCGCTGTTTGATTGCGGAAAGGTGTAACGCTGCATACTTGATCGCGTTGTCGCAGTCATTTCAGCATTTATGTTGTAATCATCGAGCAAAACACTGTAATAACCGGGGGAAGCTTTTTCGTTCTTATGACTAAAAGCAGAACGATATCCCGTTTTTGAATCATTTTCGTCTCCGGGAAGTATTTGCAGCTTACCAACCGTTGGCATAAAAAGCACATCGCAATATTCCGGGGCTCCTGTTCCGCTCAGGTGTGTCTGGCTGAATCCCATAATGGTATTATCGGAATAATGATACCCAGAGGATCCGTCCCAATCTTCCCAACGGGTATCAGGACTAATTTGAACCATTCCGAACGGCACCGTTGCCCCGGGAAATGTATGCCCGTGTCCGCCTGTGCCAATCATCGGATCAACTAATTTAGTATAATCAATATCGCTCTTTTTCTCTTTACAGGCTGTAAAGAGGATAATCAACAAAAGAATTAATAATCTGGTTAGCTTCATCTATCTTGGTTTATTTTAATTTATAATTTTACTGAACCATCACGGGATATTATCTTAATTACTTAGCTTCAAAATTGAAACAGCGTTGTCATAAAGTATCATTTGTGCAATTCTCAGAGCCTCTGTTTCGGTAAAATAGCCATCCCTTACCTTCTCTGTCAAAACATTTGCAACGACTTGCCGGGCAAACAGCTGATGTCCGTACACTCCTTCCACGTTATGAAAATCGCCGCCAAAAGCCATAATTTTATTTGCAGGAATTGTTTCGAGCCATTCATGCAAGTATCGTTCGGCATAAGATGGTGAGATAATGTAAAGCCAACACATGTCGATGGCTACATTTCTAAAATTTTTCGCCAGTGTTGCCAGTTCGCTTCCAAAGGGATATCCCCCGTGAAAAAGAATAAAATTAACATCACGATATTTCAAGAACAAATTGGCAAGGTGAGTTGGGTTTGAATTTTCGATCAGGTTTCCGTCACCAGCCTGCAGCCCTGTATGAATTTGAATGGGAAGCCCTGCTTCGCCTGCAAGCTCTATCAGACGGTAGGTCATGTAATCCTGCAGCGGTTTTACTTCTTCAAAGGAATATACATCGGTTTCTTCCGAATTCCTCAAATTTTGAAATACTGCTTCAGCCGTTTCTTTTTCAACCTCTTCAAAAAATAAGGTCCTGCTATAAGCCACACCTATTTTTACAGCAACATTCCCTTCATTCACAGCTGCCTGAAACTCCTTTTTCAGCGACGCTTCCATTTCATCCAATGAATTAATTTTCGTTTTCAAACGGTTCTCAATGTTTCTGATTTTTATTTCCGAATCGATGTTTATATAATCAAATCGCTTTACATAACTGATCATTCCCGTATCCCCAAAGCTGTGATTATTGCTGTCAACTACTACATAATCAATTTTACTTTTTTGCTTCAGAACCGTATAAAACCAATCGGTATTGTATGCTTCCCTGATTCTAGCGGAAAGCTCCTCAACGGTACTCTCATTAAGTGTTTTTATACCAAATAACTGGTCAATTGTAAGCTCTACAGCGCGATTATAGGCTGTATTAAAGGAAGCCTCCCAAAACGGCTTTACAGCTTGCCACTTTTCCATTACCGTTAACGAACCAGAAAGCAGTTCTTCAAAATCAGCCTTCGCCATTCCGGCCGATTTAATATCATCGTCGGCATAATGGTGTAACAACAATGTAAAATCAAGCATGCTGCTTTTTTTAATACCGTTCGGAGAAACAAGGTGCTCGTGTGTATCTACAATGTGCATATTATTGATATAGTTTCTGATTCGCATTTCAAAACCCTCTTCAGGAAAAGGTTTCACCTGTACCTGGGCTTGCAAACTGCAAAAAAGAGGAAAAACGAATACAAAAAATATCGTTTTTTTCATAATTTATTTTGCTTTTAATTGACAATCTTTTTTAGTTCTTTTGCTTAACTTAAATACTGGCCTAACTCAACGCAATGAGCCGTTAAGACCAAAGTAATCAGCAATATCATAATTTTTTTTCTCATCAAACCAGTTAATTAAATTACGGTTTTAGCTTACCTGATGACTGGATAATTTAAGTTCGTTATAATCAGATATTACCTGTATGGCAAGGCTAAAATCATGATTTAAATTAAATCCGTGTCTGAAGGCCACAACATCACAGTTTGCTTTATGTGCGGCAGTAAGACCGGCAAACGAATCTTCGAATACCAAAACATCCGGTCCCGGCAATCCTAATTTATCAATTGCAATCATATATGCCTGCGGATCTGGTTTATGCTTTGTTACCTGCTCTTTGCTGATTACTACGTCGAAAAAACCGATGAGTTTTACCTGTTTTAGAACCTGTTCAACCATCCAGCTAAAAGCCGAACTTACAAGGCCTAATTTTTTTCCCTGCTTTTTAAGCTCATTAAGCAACTCAACGACATTTGAATTAGGTTTAAGTTTTTTCGTAAGCAATTCCTGGTAGATACGTTTGAATTCCAAGTCAAAGTTTTCAATATCAGGATTTATATTGGCTTCTTCAAAAAAATGATTCCTTACCTTCTCCCAGCTTTCACCCATTACAGCTTTGTAAACATCAACACCGGCAAGCCCTCCAAAAAATTTGCAAGTTTCTGAAAGTGCCAATCCCTTAAACCTTTCGGAATTGACGAGTGTACCGTCCATGTCAAAAAGATATGCTTTATATTTTTTTTCGATGTTCATGATATTTCATTACAGGCCAGATGATATCATTTGCTTTGCTTATTGCTCAGCATTATTCTTATCAAAATCTCTGCGGGCATCTTCCACGTCATCCATATCCGGCCCCTGTTCTATTTTTCGCCAGTCAATGGTCCTGTGGTATTTTTTCATCGAAAGTTCGGCATCGTACATCCGTTCATCATGACGTTCCAAAGTATATGGTGTAAAATCAGGTTCGTCCGTAAAAAAATCCTGCAATAGCGAGGCAGTCAAATCAAAATGATTGACATATGGTACATTCAGAATGTTATATATGGTTTTCAGTATAGCGCCAAAATTAGCATGGGTATGTGATACATAACCCTTTTTCACATATGGACCGGCCATCATAAGAACTGAACGGTGTGCGTCAACATGATCAACTCCACCTTGTGGATCATCTTCTGTAATAATAACCAGCATATCTTTCCAATATTCTGTTCTTGAGAGAAAGTGCAAGATGCGTCCAACAGCCAAATCGTTATCTACCATATACGACTGGCGGTAAGGATACCCCTGCTCCGGATCCGGACCGGTACCATGATCATTCGGAATCATTACGGTAACCAAAGGCGGCATTTTGTCGTTGCTATCAATCCAAAGTCTTGTAAATTCCTTTTCAAACTGATCCATCCGGTACTGATCAGGAATATTCATATTATAGCCCGGATAATCGTGACTGGTCCGGTAAAACAATGCTTTTTGCATCGGAATCATTACACCATGAGCAGCACCTGTGTTAACATCGTACCAATCTTCCCGTTCATGACCGCTTTCGTTGGCCTGGCCAAAGTTGTAAAACTCGACTCCCTTTCGTTCCATAGCTTCCCAGATTCCACCAATTTCAGCATAATCTTCCGGGTCTACACTTCCAATGGTTTTTGGAAACCGGCGTCCTTCCGCTTTCGAGAAAGGCATCGCTCGTTTGCTTGTTGCCGCATTTGCCTCCACCCATTCGTTTGGAATTACCCCTACCAGCCAGTGATGGCCATGTACCGAGGCATCACTGTCGCAATAATAATTATCGGAGTATGAAAATTGTCTGGCCGCTTTGATATGATTTGGTGCAATTCTCAAATTGGGGAACTTTGCCTGCATTGAATCCGGTAATGTGTAAGTATTATTAACACCGTAACGTGCAAGCGTACTATCGCCACGTCCTCCTTTTAACTGACCAAAAACCTCATCGTAAGTCCGGTTTTCCTTGGTAATATAAACGATATGTTTAATCGGACTTTGGCGTAATCCCGGCAATGCAGGAAGTGGGTTTTTCCCGTCATCTTCCACAGCAGTTTCAATAAAGGTATTATCAATACATTGTTTTGTATATTTTGCCAGTTCTTCCGCATCGGGAACATTTACCTTCTGAAAACTCCCTAACTGAATGGAACTAACTGAAGCTCCCTGTATTGGTGGCACAAAACCGTCACCTCCGTTTGGCCCTGCTCCCCATCCACGGCAAGTAATAATGTACAATTCTTTCTCGTCATCAGATAGCTCAACCCGTGTTGGCCCCCAACCGGAAGGAATTAAGCCTTTTGTTGTTTGTGTGGGAATATCGATGACAGCCACGGCATTAAATCCGAGAAGTGCCACGTACAACGTTTTTTCGTCTTTGCTCATCGTAATTCCAAAAGGAAGAAGACCTCTAATTTTATCGATTCGCTCATCCACACGGATTGGAATGCGTCCAACCATTTCCTGCGTTGTATGATCGATAATGGCAATATTATCATTTGTGGCATTGGTTACATAAGCATACTGTTTACCAACAGCAATTGAATTCGGGCTCGCTCCTCCAACAACCTCTGCATCCTCAACCGTTTCACCGATTAAATAGCCCGTTTTGAATTTGTTAATTACTTCATTCTTTTCCAGGTCGATGGTAAATACACTCATGGCATCAGGATGATTGGGGCTGCCCAGGCCTGGAATCACTTTTCCTTCCACAATTGTCCCTTCTCTTGATTCATGCGTATTTTCACCGTACGGATGATGAGAAATACGCGAAGCTTCATAAGTTTCGGGAGTTACTCCATCGACCAACGGATAAGAATAAACTCCAACATTGGCCACAAAAGCCTGTTTTTTATCTGGGCTAATTGCCACACCAAAAGGCTGCCGCCCAACTTTAACCGAAGCTGTTATTTTTTTTGTATTTAAATCGATTCGAACCAATCGGAAATTTCCACGATCAAGAACAAGTAATTCATTTTTATCCGGATTCAGCATTAAATCCGAAGTAAAACTATCCTGATAATCTTCCCCGTTTATTTTACCATTCAAAGAAATGGCACCAACTTTTTTATACTTTTCAATATCATAAATTACCACATCACCTTTATCGCCGCCACTTAGATAAACATGTTTTGAATCGGGGGAAAATGTCACTCCCAGAAACGAACCTTTTTCCAATGGAGAAGGTATTTTTTTATCATAGCCTGGAATTCTTTGGGCTGATAAATCTTTCAAATGAATTATTGTAATAACCCCATTGTGAAGTGTAACCGCTTTCTTTCCGTCTGGTGAAACCGCCATTCCGTAGGGATCATTGGTAATCGGGATAAAATCGCCGGCCATGGTAACATAACGCCCACTTGGCAATACCGTTACACCATCTTTATCAATATCGCAATACTCATCCTTGCCCGGAACCTGTAAAACCTTTACCGTTGTTACTGACTTGTTGCAACTGATAAATAAAAGAATAAAAATGGCTGATAAAATTAAACTCCGTTTCATATTTTTATATTAACGTGATAAATAACTCATTTTAAATATATTGAATAAAATGTATCTGTGTTTTTGATATTCTCCTTTTTTGTCACCCAATCGCCTGTTCAATGTTTAAAACTATTGTTCTGCACTGTGATACAATACCGATGCAGGGATTACTTCTTTACTGAATCCGGGGCCTTTCCAGCTTACTCTATTTTCAAAACCGCCGCCCATTTGAAAGTATTTTTCTGCAATCTTATATGTTCCTGCCTTTAATGCTACAATTCGTGAGGCCGGAGTAGCTGTTCTTGGGCCATCCATATCGATAAATCGCTTTTCATCCAAATAAAGAACCCCACCATCGTTCGTTGACAGAAAAAACGTGTAAACCCCGTCTTTCGGAATCTTTATATAGCCGGAATAAATAAAACAAAAGAGACCATCGTTTTCCCTTTCACTTATGCTAAAATTTGGAGTTATTCCCGTTTTTTTCGGTTGAAAAGCATCTAGTTCATCCACATACAAAACGTTCTCTTCATAATATTTATATTTTAATCCAGGCAAGAGATTAGCTCCTTCATAATTTTTAAAATCTGAGACACTAACTTTTTTCAACTTTTCGATTTTTGTGGCAACAACCGTACTTGACAAAAGACCTTCTTTTTGCGCAAAAAACTTAATTTCAGTCGTCTTATCCAACTTAAATGGATTGGTGTAACGTTTAGAATCCAGGGTCGGTTCACTTCCATCCAGCGTATAAAAAATTGTTGTTCCCTTGGTATCGCTACCCAAAGTGCCCGTTGCCTTATCGAAAAAATAATTTTCTTTGATTTGATAATATGGCATTGAGACCGCCGGAACAAATTCTTCCGTGTATGGCCTGTCTTTTATTGATGTTCCCCAATCCTCATTTGGATGCTCCCCCATCTCGAACACAAACTCACTGCCCTTTAAAATTTCTTCATGCTTAAAGTAAGACTTTGTAAAGGGTTCTCCATTTAGTGTTGCCGATTGGATATAAGCATTTTTTTCGGAGGCATTATTGGCCCTGATTATGAATTTTTTACCGTTTTCAAGATGGATTGTCACTTTATCAAATGAGGGGCTACCAATGGCATATTCTGGCTTACCGGGTAAAACAGGATAAAATCCCATAGCGCTCATTATATACCATGCCGAAATTTGTCCGCAATCTTCATTTCCACTTAACCCTTCAGGCGTATCATCGTAAAGGGAACTGAGAATTTCTTTTACATATTTTTGTGTTTTGGGTGCCGCACCCACATAATTATAGAGATACGCAATTTCATGACTTGGTTCGTTTCCATGTGCATACTGACCAATCAGGCCACTTGCATCCACTACGTTTTTGTCATAACTACTTGTGTGCGTAAACAAAGTATCAAGCCATTCCACAAATTTAGTATCTCCACCTAACAGTTTAATCAATCCATTAACGTCCTGCGGAACAAAAGCACTGTACTGATAAGCATTTCCTTCAACATAATGCCCACTGGGTTCAGCTGGATCAAACGGAGACACCCATGTATAATCGCTGTTTTTTGCCCGCATAAATCCGGTGGATGAATCAAATAAATTTTTATAAAACTGTGCCCGCTGCTGATAAAGCAGGTAATCGTCATTCTTTTCCAAAATCCTGGCCATTTCCGAAACACACCAGTCATTATAAGCATATTCCATCGCTTGCGCAACAGAACCACCTACACCTTCAATATCGGCAGGAATAAAACCATAATTATTGTAATAGGGAATATTTTCCATTGATTTTTTCATTCCCTCAAATGCCAGGTTCACATCATAATTTCTTATCCCTTTGTTATAAGCGTCCAGAATTAAAGGAAGTGCATGATTGCCAATCATATGTCCGGAAAGAGTGCCATGTATTTCCCAACGCGGTAATCTTCCGCTGATGTGATACATTTCCAGAAAAGTTTGAATAAAATCATTCATCCTCGACGTTTCAATAATCGTAAGAAGTGGCATTTGAGTTCGGAATACATCCCACAACGAGAAAACCGTATAATTTGTAAACCCCTTTGCCTGATGAACTTTGTGATCAACTCCGCGAAATTTACCGTCAATATCCATGAACAGATTCGGGGCCAGAGCTGTATGGTATAAAGAAGTGTAAAAAATCCTGCGTTCCTTAAGACTTCCTCCTTCAACTTCTATTTTAGAAAGATATTTATTCCATTTCCTTTTAGCCTCATCTTTAATTTCAGAAAAATCCCACCCCGGATTTTCAGCCTCAAGGTTCTTCTTTGCTCCTTCGACACTTACGGCAGAAATACCAACCTTTACCAAAATATTTTCGTCTTTTTTTGTGTTAAAACTTACAAAGGCCTTTACATTTTTCCCTTCGGCTTCCTTTATCTGATCAACAATTGTATCATCAACAGCAACGCCAAACTTCCTGAATGGTTTTGAAAACTTTGCATAAAAATAGATATACTGATCGACAGCCCAGCCGGTTGACAGGGTGAGTCCTGAAATCGTTGAATCATTGATAATCTGCAAATTCGAATTAACGATGTTGCTTCTGTGCTTCAGATCTATAATAATATTGGCGGCCTCTGATTCCGGAAAAGTATAGGAATGAAAACCAGTTCGTTCGGTTGCAGTTAATTCTGCAGTTATGTTATAATCATCAAGATGTACCTTATAATAACCGGCTGAGGCCTCTTCACTGGCATGACTAAAAGCTGAACGATAGCCCGTTTTGCTGTTATCCTCATCACCGGGAACCATTTGAATTTCACCAACTGTTGGCATAAGCAGCACATCACAAAATTCCGATTCACCCGTCCCGCTTAAATGAGTGTGGCTAAAACCGAGGATTGTTTTATCGGAGTAATGATATCCCGAAGAACCATCCCAATTTTGCATGCGCGTATCAGGACTTAGTTGAACCATTCCAAAAGGAGTTGCAGCCCCCGGGTAGGTATGTCCATGTTCTCCTGTTCCAATAAAAGGGTCAACATATTTAGAATAATCTTTTTCTGAATTTATGGAAACTTTACAACCATTTATAAAAAAAGGCAGAAGAACTATTACCAAAATTATCTTTGTCATTTTTATTCTATTCTTTCGCATCAAACTCATTCAGTTGGTTTCTATTTTTGGATAACAATATCTTTTGTATGCTCTACGTCACTATGTCCGGAAACTTCAATGCCCGTTGTACTCATCCAGGGAGAGAAAAGATTCTTTCTTATCCTTTTTCAATATTATAGAATCATTGTTACCTCTTGTCCGTAACACTTATTTTTTAATCAACCAAAGCTCTGTTAGCTCGGGATCTCCCCAATTCAAGACAATTTTACCGCTCCTAACTGCCTCTGCAGGTACGTGATATTTCACCACAGCACCTTTTTCATCGCTAAAAACAAAAGGATCCACCCAGGTTCCATTCACCTTTATTTGTGCAACGCGATAGCCGGTCACCCACACATCATATTCAGCAGAAGCATCAATATTATCATACACTGCTGCAATTGGCTCGTCCATGCTTACCAGCCATGAAAGCCGCAATCGATTAAATCCTTCATCCCAATACCAATAGCCCGGATTTGGATTCCGTTTCATCAACGGATCCGTATCAAGTCCCTCTCCACGCACCACGTGAGTGGAACGATCCAAGGTTCCCAAATCATCGTAAAAACTTCCTTCACCTGGTTTTTCCCAGTTACGAATAACATCCAGTTGCTTTATCTTTTCTGCTTCAGAAGGTAATTTTGAAATTCGGGCAAACTCGTCCTCCAACCAAAGGCGGTTATTCATAGGCATATCGAGGTAATCGATAATGGCTCCCCGATTTAAGCCAACTGCATGATATTTTTTCACACTGGTTTGGTATCCCATGGAATCATAAAGAAATTGTGCTGATTTTTCGATTTCCGCTTTTAAATCAGAAGCTACCGGCTCAGTTATGGCAAGATTCAGAATTTCTTCCGATTTTTTTATTGCCTTCTCTGCGCCTGTTTCTGATGCTTTGCCAAGGACTTCATTCACCTGTTCCTCCAAGCTGCGCTCGTATATCACCCGGTTTCGGATATAGGCATCATACCTGGCTCTCAACATAAACAATTGCCATCGCCAATTAGCTTCTAACTCAGGCGCCATTTGGTTCAAATATTCCCAAAAACGGAGTGTTGTTTCAACCGAGCCTTTTTGAACCAGCGCACCTACCCAATTATCTTCCAGTGCAAGAATACCATCGGCTACTGATTCGGCTAAATCAGATCGAAAAAAGTAACGACCATAATCTTTTAAAATTTCGCGGATATCAGCTTGCTGATCCCATCCTTTAGCACTCCACAACACTTTATTTAAATCATCGTGCATTCCATCAGAATACGAAATAAATCCATCGGTATAAGGAGCCGACCAATTATGTATTGTTGAATAATAAAGCGGTTGAGGATTTGGACATTCCCTTCCCAATGTGCGGGCTAAAGCAGAATCCCACCAGCCTACATCGTACTGGCTTCTGCAGGAATGTGTTACATCCGGATAATCACGCAAACGATATTTTTCCGGTAGTCTTTTTCTCATTTCAGCAATTGGAGGAGTGGCCGGACCAAGAACCAAACCACCTAACCATTCCGGCATATTCGCATCTATATATTCAAATACATAATCAATTTTTTCCTCGTCAAAATCCTGAAGCGAGAGCCATAATTTGGCTTTTGGATGTTTTACTACCAGGTATTTGTAGAGCTCGGTCAAATATGGCATTATCAATTTTGGGTGATTACTCCCGGGATCTCCACCGGGTAGAAAGACACCATCCAGCCGCGGTGTTTCATCAAAAAATTTCTTCTGTTTCGAAATGGCCTGCTTTCTTTTTGTTTCATCCGATAAATCAAAACCGGCAGGCACCCAAGCCCAGTAATCAAGATCATACTTATCGCAAATTTGACTGATGATAATATTCATTTTCTCAGGAGTAACTTTCATCATCGATTCATCACCTGCATGTAAAGGAATATTTTCGATACTGTTGGTTCCGAACATAGCCAAATCCCGAATATATTGTTCATATATTTCAGGAGTCCAGGCATCATAGGAATTAGCTGTTGCCCTGTAACCAATCTGGTGACCGCGAATCGGGTACTGTGGAGACCTCGTTATATCCAAATGGACTGGAATACTAACTTCCCCTTTACTCCATTCCATCAATCGAAGAAATTTCCCCACTCCAAATAACACTCCCCGGGCATCCAATGCAGAAATAGAAATACGACAGCCACCGTCTTCCATATTTATCTTTAGATTATATCCTTCCGGGTTAAGACCATTAGATTTAAAGCTATTACCGGATGATAAAAAAATAGCATTTTTATAATTCCCCTGCTTTGTATCTATAGTCCATTTTAATCCGGTACGTTTTTCAACCTCTTCGCTTAATACCTGCGCAGCTACAATTTCAGAGTGTATATTTTGACTGCGGATAACAATAACGGCATCGTTAATACAATTTTCACTGCTTAATGCATTAACCGGCATTTGTATTAACAGAAAACAAAAAAGTAGCATTGGGGTGAAAACTCTTATCTCCAAGATTATTTTAATCAATGTTATTCTTGTTATTTTTTGAACTTATTTTTCTCACACTATTAAAATTATTTTTTATGAAACAGTACTTTCGGCGGAATTTCCTGTTTATCTACACCCGGACCTTCATAAGAAACTTTTAATCCGTTCAAACCACCCTCCTGGAAATATTTCACAGAAATAGGGTGAAGACCTGCTTTTAGCTCAACTTTTTTCCCTACTTCCACCACCGGATGCAAACCATCGTTATTAATAATCATATTATCATCGATATACATTCGTCCGCCATCGTTTGTAGCCAGATAAAAAGTATATTCACCCGCCTGTTTTATATTGATATATCCTTCAAAATCAAACGAAAAGAATTGTTCTTTCTCCCTGGGTTCCATTGTAAAATTTGGAACAACTCCCTTTTTTAACGGAGGAACATCCAGAAAATCATGAACCATTCGATATATTCCATGCGTATATTTATATGAAATTCCGGATTTTACCTCATTCATGCTCACCTTTTTTATTTCTCCCATTTTTTTGAAAACAGCAGTAGCGATGAGACTGGCCTCTTCCCCTTTAAAAGCTTTCATTTTTACAATGGTGTTTTTATTTACCACCAAACCATTTGTATAGAGTGAAGAATTCCTGGTTGGTTCAGAGTCATCCACCGTATAACGGATTTCAGCGCCTTTGGTATCACAAACCATATTTACTGTACATTCCGTTTTAAATACCCTATCTAAATTGCTCACATACGGAGTAGTCACAATCACCGGCACCTCTTCTTTAAGAGGATATTCACTGTTTACTGCCCACTCTTTGTTAGGCTCAGGCCCCATAACCAGTTCAAGCTTACCTCCTTTTGCCAATTCTTCGTGACGGAACCAGAAATTGGAAAGCTCTTTTCCGTTTAATTTGGCCGATTGGATGTATTTATTTTCCGCAGAAAAATTATTTGCTTCAATTACAAATTCTTTTCCTTTATAATAATCCTGATCAAGTTGAATGGTAATTTTCTTGAAAACAGGACTCGAAATTTCATATACCGGATCAACAGAAGAACCGCCATCCATTTCAAACAATCCCATAGCACTCATTACATAAAAAGCGCCCATTTGCCCCTGATCTTCGTCGCCGTGGTAACCATCAACCGGACCTGTACCAAAATAATTATCCAATACTTCTCTTACCCAAAACTGTGTTAACCAGGGCTTGCGTGAATAATTAAACAACCAGGGAGCTTCCATATTGGGTTGATTCCCGATATTTACAAATTCGCTGGTGAAATGAGGATAGGAATTTTTAAATCCGTGCTCAAGCCGTAAGTTAAACTCATCCAATCCCATCAAATCAATTAAAGCCGGAACATCCTGAGGCACATACCAACTAAACTGCCAGGCATTTGCTTCCACATAATTTTTAGAACCATAACCAAAATCCTGCCCTTGATCTCCTGCGCCGGTACTTACGGAAAAATCTTCGGTCCAGGGGCCACTTGCATATTTAGCCCGCATGTATCCATTAGAAGGATCAAAAACATTCCGATAATATTGAGAGCGTTGCATAAAGTATTTGTAATCCTCAGTTTTGCCCAAGGCTTTTGCCATTTGAGCCACACACCAGTCATCGTATGCATATTCCAGTGTATTTGAAACAGGGCCTTCGATTGCAGGTACAAAACCAATATCCATATAGGTTTGCAAATTCCTGTTCCCAACATAACCACCACACTCATGTGGCTTTCCCGGAATCATTTGAATTTCTTTCATGGCTTTATATGCTTTTTCAGCATCAAAACCACGAATTCCTTTTTGCCAGGCCATTACAATAAAAGGCACCTGATGTGCTGCAACCATTATACTTGAATATTCAAGTCCACCGGGCGCGTCGGCCAGCCAACCACCATCGTCATATAACTCCAGCAATGAGTTCACCCATTGTTCTGTATAATCGGGTGTTAACAAACTCCACAATTGATTTAAATTCCATGCCGACCCCCAAAAAGCATCGCAACCATAAATCGGACTATCCGGATTTGGCGCCTGCTGCACCTTTTCACACATATCCACATATTTTCCGTTCACATCACTAAAAATGGAACGGGAGCAATACGCCCGATATAAGTTGGTATAAAACTTTAATTTATCTGTTTCAGAACCGCCTTCAACCTTAATTTTTTTCAGCAATGCATTCCAAACATTTCTCGCATTATCGTGTGCTTTATCAAAATCCCAACCAAAAGGATCCATTTCGGTATTCAGGTTCAACCAGGCTTGTTCTGTACTTACATATGAAATGGCTGTTTTTAACAACACAACCTGATCATCTGCCAAATCAAATCCAAGAAAAGCGCCCAAATCCATGTCTTCAGAGACTTGTATATCTTCGGTATCTTCAAGAATTTTTGTTCCTTTCCATCCGCCCATAGATTTAAAAGGACGGTTAAACCGAGCTGCGAAATGAAGCGTATATTCATTCCATTCACCTGCTTCGCGCTGCACAAATCCTTCTATTTCGGTATCACTTACTTTTCGGATTTCAGCTTTTATATTTTTTGAAGGCTCTTCTTCAGCAACTTTTAAATCAAAAAGAACCCGGCCATTTTCTCCTTTTGGAAACGTATACCGCTGAAATCCGGCCCGAGTGGTTGCAGTAAGTTCAGCAAGAATATTATAATCTTCCAAAACAGTAGAATAATAACCGGCTGTGGCAACAGTGTTATCATTGTTTATACGTGAGCGATATCCGGCATCCGGATCATCTGATGTTCCGGGGTTTATTTTTAACTCTCCGGTAGTTGGCATGGTTGTAAAACTTCCCATCATCCATGAATGCACATGCCCAAAACCGGAAATACTATTTATTTTATATTCGTATCCGGCTCCCAACTGATAATGTGTCTCATCGGTATTATCTGGACTCAGTTTAACCATACCAAAGGGCATACTTGGCCCCGGATAAAGCATCCAGCGTGATGAAGAAGTTCCCAACAAAGTATTTACATAATCAACGGGCTGTTTTTCTTTTGACATGGGAGAACAACACCATAAAGCCCCTGTTAAAAAAAATACAGAGACAATTTTGAAGAACACTTTACAATTTTTGATTTTTAACATTTTAGATATTTAAAGATTTATTCTGTTAACCTGCGAGAACCAGTTTCCAAACCCAATCGACTAACGTATGAGTAAGAATGGCGGCCAATAAATTATTGCCACTCTTTTTGTATGCCCAGGCATAGCCAAGTCCGGCAATTGTGGCTAAGGAAAAATAAGTTATCTGTGTTGGTAATGTACTAACATTATTCCAGTGCATTAATCCAAAAGCAAGTGAAGACACTACCCATGGAATCCATTTTTTTGAAGTTGCCTTCTCAAGTCCTTTAAAAAGTATACCTCTAAAAAACAGCTCTTCAGGCAAAGCAACAGTTAAAAAAAGGCCGATAAAATGAGCAGCAAGTTTTGGAACGTCAAGTGTTTTGGGAAAAGCGAAAGTCAGAAATCCTGTTATTAATCCGGGAGGAACAACCAATACCATTATCCCTAAAAGGGCAAGAAGTGCGATATACAAATCTTTAATTTTGGGTACCAGACGGTAGCCGATATCAGCATTCCTATATCCATACCAACCTATAACAGCGATAACCGAAATGGTTATTGACCACCAGTTATAATCCAGTAACGGATGCATTTTCGTTGACCAGCGAAGATCAAATGGAATCCAAAGAATAATCCAAAGGGCAAGGTCAATCCACCCGAACTGAAAGTGGTTACTTTTTATATGTTTCAATGAACCAAATACAGCCAAAACTATACATGCAAAAATTGCAGTAAAATAAGGATCAAAAGTTAACGTCAATAATCCCGGAATGGCAAATAATAGCGTTATTCCTCCAGCAGTATAGTAAATTGAGCTTTTATCCTTCTGTAGCCAGGAATTAAATTGTTGCAACGCTTTTGGAGAACCTAGAGCCAGCATTAAACCCAAAATAGGAGAAATGCTTAAAACCATTGAAATAACCGACATTATTGTCTGGTCTGAATCGAGACTCAGTAAGGCGTATATTAACACAGCCCCTAACAAAGACCAAATAAACCAAAGGACAAAAAATCTGTTTTTCATGATTTGCAATCTAAATTCTATTTACTATTATTTCGGCTCAATTCCTCCATAGCGAAATTAGGATAAAGCACATCGTGCACTTTTTCTACCACAATATCATTCGATAAATTAAATGAAGCTTTTAAACGAATATCTCTGGAAGACGCTCCAATACGCACTTCATAATCACCTTTATCAGCCATCCAGGCACTAATACCACTTCTAAAAGATGCCAGTGAAAGCGGAGCCAGTTCAAAAGAAAGTTCCTGGCTTTCTCCTGGTTGCAGAAGTTTCGTTTTAGCAAATCCTTTTAATTCCTTATCCGGTTTTTCCATTTCAATGGTGGGAGCTGCCAAATACAGTTGAACCACCTCTTTTCCGGCCACATTTCCTGTGTTTTTAACGGTTATGCTGACTTGTAAACTGCCGGAAAATTGTGTACTGCTTAAAGCTAAATCTGAATATTCAAAGGTGG
Source organism: Maribellus maritimus (assembly GCF_022267315.1). GTDB lineage: Bacteria > Bacteroidota > Bacteroidia > Bacteroidales > Prolixibacteraceae > Draconibacterium > Draconibacterium maritimum. Next base: position 228,280 of record NZ_JAIKLE010000002.1, on the reverse strand, counting down.
TATAGGAAAGGCCATAGCCAAACTCGTAAGCTACCGGGACATCAAAAGAATCGTAATACCGGTATCCTACATAAATACCCTCTTTATAAAAAGAATTTATTGGATCCTCCGGAGGTAATCCCGGAAAAGTAGAAGCCGAAGGAACATCTTCATATTTTAACGGAAATGAATCTGTTAACTTCCCTGATGGATTTACTTTTCCTGTGAGAATATCGGCTACTGCGCGACCACCTTCCTGTCCGGGTTGCCAAGCCATTAAAATGGCATCGGGATAATCTCTCCAGGTTACTGTTTCCCATACACCACCTACATTGAGTACTACAATAACCTTTTTACCGTTGGCATGGTATATTTCGCACACATTTTTAAGTAAATCAAGCTCAACCTGCGTGATAGGCAGATATCCATTTTCATAATTTTCACCACCGCTTCTGCCAAGTGTTATTAAAGCAACTTCAGATTTGGGTTCGTATTTTACAATATCTGCTTTTGAAAGCGGTTGTTCCTTACTAAAAGCAACCAATCTCTTTTTGAAATGTGGCGGTGCCTGATCATCAGTTATGCCATTGTCTGCCCGCATTTTTGGATTGTTAAAATAATCAGGAACCAGATTTTCCCGCTTGATTTTTTCGATATAATCCAGGTAATTTTTCTCCATCTCAGGTAAGATGCTAAACCCAGCTTCTTTCAAACCTTCATTTACAGAAATTGCGTATTTGTTACTTCTGATTCCTCCACTTCCTGTTCCGGCCTCAATCAGATGATAACCAGTTTTACCAAAAACAGCTATGGTATTTTTTTCTTTTAATGGCAGCGTATTATTTTCATTTTTAAGAAGTACCATTCCTTCACCTGCTGCCTCTCTTGCAATTTTTGCATGCGCTTCCAAATCAGGCTTCATGGTTGGTACATACCCTTTTTCTGAAGGTGATTTTTGCTTCAATTGCATATTAAACACAAGGTTTTCGTCAAGCGTACTTTCGTCCAGTGTTTTATCTTTAATTGCCTGTGTCAACTCCCTTACTTCGTCCATATTTCCTCCCATAAGCATATTGTTACCAGCTCTTACTTTTGCCACCGCACTTCCATACCCATCAAAATCGGTCATAAAAATTCCTTTATATCCCCATTCCTGTCGTACAATGTCTTGCAGTAATTCAGGATTCTCTGCTGTATAAAAACCGTTAACTTTATTATAAGAAGTCATTATTGCCTCAGGATGTCCCTCTTTTACAGCAATTTCGAAGCCACGCAGATAAATTTCTCTAAGCGCCCGCCGGCTAATCACCGCATTGTATGTTCTGCGATTGGTTTCCTGGTTATTTCCTACAAAATGTTTTAACGTAGATCCAATTCCCTTAGATTGAAGTCCCTGAACCATTGAAGCTGCCAATTTTCCTGAAAGCAAAGGATCTTCGGAATAATATTCAAAGTTTCGTCCACACTTTGGATCTCGGTGAAGATTCATTGCTGGCATCAAAATAACATCGTAACCGTATTCCAGTAATTCATCCCCAAAAGCCTCTCCTATTTTTTTGGTCAACTCTGTGTTCCAGGCTGACGCAATACAGGTAGAAGTTGGAAAAGAAGTAGTGTACGTGTATTCTGTTGCTCCTTCAGGATGCGGATCACGGTTTATTCCCGAAGGTCCGTCGGTAAGCACAGTTTTCTTTACTCCAAGACGTGGAATGACAACATTTGCTTCCTGATTGGCGATTATAACTCCTGTCCCCTGTTCTATTTTTTCAGGTTTTTCTTTGGGAAGAAATTTTCCGTCACCAACAGTCAGACCTATTTTTTCCTCGGTCGTCATAGCAGAGATTATCTCTTTTGCATTGTCTTTTCCAAACTTTGGTGTATCAGTTGGTTGACTATTTTGACAACTCTGCAAAACAAGTTGAACGACCATCAGGAGAAGCACTCCAATAAAACTATTCTTTACCTTCATAATGGATAAATATTATTTGTTATGAACGGAAGGATACTGAATGAACAGGTAAACTCTCGTTCGGATTATTATATCAATTAGTTCCGAATTTTATTTTCTTTTTTAAAACCCAGGTCAGCGCAATGGCAGAAGCGGCAAAAAAGATATCCACGATATATTTTCCACAGACAACCTGACAAAAGGTTAAACCTTCAATATCTAATTTTGCGGAATCGACAAACATCCGCAAAAAAGAAATTGAGATACATGACCAAATCAACAGATAAAACAGGTTAACTATCACCATTTTTCTTTTGCTGAAAAAATGGGTTAACAAAGCAACTGCCATCGTAAAAATAAAAATGTAGAAGAAACGAAGATTAAAAGGCAACCACGGATTTATATCCGGATAAAAATCGCGAAATAAGTCGATAGCTGTATGACAAAATGTAAGTGTAATCCCAATTTGCCAGGCAGCTTTTGGAAAACGCATCAATACCAATACAAATATCAGCCCTGTAACGGTATAATTATCTGCGATCCTTGCAATTTCTGCGCTGATTGTTCCACCAGTCATATTATTGACAATAGATGTATTTCCTAACCATTCAATTGTGTTAGGCAGTAACCAGAAAATAAAAAGTCCTGTTCCTAACCCAATACTTATCTCTTTCCACGCCGGAAATTTTTTTTCATTGGGTTCCTTTTCTTTCAATCCTTTAAGAATGACTTCTCCCCGGCTTAGCCAGGCTGCATATCCTAAAAAAGCCCCCAAAAGCAAGCCAAATGAAAACTCCATAGCCTTCCACCAACTGGTAAATACTACCCCAGGCAACCGACTTCCCAAATAAAGCCATAAACCGCCCAACCCAAAACCCAATGCACCGCCAATCATTCCCCATAAAGCAAAGCGGAAAATGATCTTAAAAGAAGAAGCCTGAATTTTTAGCTTCAGATAGATTAAGAGGAAAATAGCGCCAAATAAAAGGCCAGCCCATGATTCTGCACGAGGCTTTTCAGGATCAGAGAAATAAAGAATCATAGGATCGTTTATCAGTTTAAATCCTAAAAACATTCCCAGAATCACTAATAAAAGGGCAACTATAATTCTTTTTTTAGAAATTTCTTTGTAGACAAATCCCAACGCCAAAACAGCACCTCCCAATAATCCCCACATGGCACCTTTCAGGGTAGTTCCTGCAGTTCCCCACATAACGGTATCCGGACTGCGAAGAAAGCCAAGGGTTTGGCCGTAGGTCATTTCCCCACCAATACCAATTCCAAATACGGCAAAAACAAGTAATACGGAAGTTGCTGCTGCCGGAAGTTCAAGTAAAAGACCAATACTTAAAGCAACCATTGCTCCGGGAATCATTGCCCCAAACGGGCCTCCTCCGATATGTCCTCGAAGTCCCCACCCTAACATCATGGCGAGAGCAGGTAAAATAATATACATCCACTTAGGAAATCTTTCGTTTTTGCTCATAATTTTTTTGGATTAGTTAAATTTCTATAATATTAATCTGGATTTCTATCACATAATAACAAACTAATAAACAGCCAATTAAATATTTCAAATTTTTCGGGTAAATAATTCTCTCAGGCTTACGGTTTTATTATTTACAAGTGGTTTGGCCCAAAAACTTATACTTAAAATATAGCCCAGGGTTAAAAATATCAACATCATTCCCACGCGCAGCGAAGAAAAATCGCTGACAGCCCCTATTACTATCTGAACAACTGCACCTCCGGCAATTCCAGTCATTAAAATGCCTGCAAATGAACCATGATGTTTAGCTACTGAATTTAACCCCAGCGAAACAATTGTCGGATACATGACTGAAAGAAAAAAACCGGAAACAGGCAGAGCCCACAATGCAATGTTAACATTGCCAAACAAACCTGCTGCCACACAAATGACAGCTAAAACCGTAAACCAGCGCAAAATTTGTTTACTATCGAACAATTTCATGAGTACCAAACCTAAAATTCCGCCAACTGTCATTAGTCCCCAGAAGTAAGAGACCGCATCGGCGCCTTCAAGATCGGGATCGATATTATGGTATATATTCAAAAATTTCGACAACCAATATGATATCCCCTGTTCAGAACCTACATACATAAAAATACCAAGAAAGTAAAGGATGACATATTTGTTTTTTATAAGCTCTAAGAAACTGTCTTTGGAACCCACTTTTTCGTCTTCCTGTAATTCAACTTTCGGAAAATTCACAAAAAATATGATTCCCCCCATCAAAATGGCAATAACTGCGAAAGCCCAGTACACAGAAACCCAGGACATGTTTTCCGGAACAAGTTGAGACATCAAATCAATCAACGGCTTATCCAGGTTTCGTTCGTCGATATTAACAACAAAATAGGTATACATTTGTGGACTAATAAAAGAAGCCAGGCCGAAAACCAATTGCCCCAACACGGAATAAAAAGCGTAATTAGCTTCACCTCCCGAGACACGCAGCAGCGGATTTATCACCACTTGCAAAGCAGCCATTCCGGCTCCGATAGTAAATAAAGAAACAATAAACACATCGAAAACAGGAAAAACAGCAAATACCAATGAGGCTGCGAAGGCCATTAAAAAGGCCAGAATCATTATTCTTTTTTCGCCATACTTCTCTACAAGAGAACCAAAGGGAATTGACATTACCCCATAAGCAATAAAAAAAGCAAAGGGTAGTAGTCCGGCAAGAGTTTCTGTAAGCGTAAAACTCACGGACACTTTTTGGTTTAGTGCACCTAAAATATTAGTGAGAAATGAAATCGCAAAAAACACCAACATTATCAGAACAACCAACAGGTCTTTTTTTTTCATAACAAGACAATTAAATCATATCCCCAACAATTAAGCAGTTCTATACCAGCACATTCACAATACACAAAAGTATTCCTGCCCTTTTATACTATTTTCTTTTTGGTAAAAATTAACCAAGCTACTTTAAAACTATTGCATCCACATTCCATGCCTTTACTTTTAGTTCAGGCTTGTTATCGCTCGCATCGGAAAGGAAGTATTTTGCCTGGTATTCACGCTCTTCTCCAGGTAATAACGTAATATAATTATCGTCCCAGTACACCGGTAAAACAGGTTTATTCGTTTCCGGGTCGGTTACATCGAAGTACACAAAAAAGGCAATCGCATCCGATGGATTTTTCACTTTCAAATTTACCATCCCAAACTGATTGTCCTTCAGAAAGGTATATTCGTAATTTAACTCAATAGCGGGAAGCTCGTCCAGACCTGTAAAATCGGCATAAGCTTTGGGAGGAGTGAAAAACGGCCACTCTAATTTTTTGGCTGCTTCATAATCCAGTTCATCCTTTTTAAGAGAAAGCCAGTAAATGCTGTTGTCCACTTCAATATTGTTTTCATCAAACACTCTCAAGTCGAGAAAATACACCGGAGTCCGATTCTCAATTTCAGGTAATTTGTAGATAAACTTTGAAATGTTTGTTTTTACACTTCCTTCCCATTCATCACTAAAAATTTCTTTTGATTTAGTATCAAGTACCTTGATTTTAACAGTCAGATTATTTGCATCATTTAAATCTTCGTTAGCAATATAAATATCATCAAATCCATAGCGATAAATGGCGTGAATCGGATTACAGGCCTTACGAACTCCGTAAAAAGAACCGTTGGGTTGCAGGTAAGTATCATAAAGCTGCCAGTACAATTCGGGCCACGCAGAGTTTAGCATCCACTGTACCAGACCAGTACTTTTGGGTTTGTGTGCTACAAATGCTTCGAACATAGGGCGCATCAGCTCATAGTTGCTTACCTGGCATTTAAATGCAAATTCTTCAACACTGTTTGATTTTCCATACCGCTCATCCATCGCTTTGCGAAACCTGTCAAGTGTTTTAAACTGGTTTCTTCCAGTATGGTATTCCCAGTATTTTTTATCGATTGGCCAAAGGCTTTCTTCCGGTAGCATCTTTTTTAATGAAGCCAAAGGAGGAATACTTGGTCCGGGGCAAGTTTCGGTATTAAAACCATAACCACCGCCAAGCATCGAGTCGGTAAACCAGTAAACCGGTGGTGTATATGCATAAGGCCCCAGCATTTTCATCCCGGTTGGTCCGCTTATATCGCTAACAAGGGGAACCTCAGCAACGATCTTATTATCTTCAGTTCCTGCTCCACCGGCAGAAGTTACATACGTTCTGGAAGGATCGTATTCCTTAAACAATTCAATGTACTTTCGCTCCAGTTTTGGCGCCGGTAGTTTATCGCTCCCCAGCATCCATACGTATATACTTGGGTGGTTTCGCAACCACAACATTTGGTCCTTCCAACTAGCTTCCATTAAATTGATGTCTTCGTCACTGGTTGCCCCACCATATTTTTCATGAGTTGGTTTTAACAGATATTCCTCCCACTCCCAATGACAATTCCAACCTATCATTACCAAAATACCGTATTCATCGCAGAGGTCATATAACGTCTCATCCTTTCCCCAAAAGCCTTCACACCGGATACTGTTCATGTTCATATGGCGAACATATCTCAACTGAGCTTCGACCGATTTGGGTGTATCCTGCAGCAATACGTCATCCGTCCATCCGCCACCTTTAATAAGAACAAACCTTCCATTCACTTCAAAAGCCCGGTTTTTATCTTTGTTCAGATAACTGTTGATTTCTCTTATTCCATATTTCTTTTCAACCTTATCAATTATTCTATTGTCTGATATAAACTCCACAGACAACGGGTATAAATTTGGAGCGCCCATACCATTGGGCCACCAAAGATTTACATCTTTTACAGCAAGTTGGTTGAATTCCTGTGGCTCAAATTTTACATTAACGGTTTTTCCAGGTTCCAGCACAATTTCTTTTTCTACGACACCCAACTCATAATCAACACGTAGCGTTCCGGTTATCAATTTTTCAGAACTGTTTACCAGTTCCGTTTGAACATATAAGTCAGCATCTTTAAGTGTTTCTTTGTTTACTTTAGAATAGATAAACGGACTCCTGATTTTTACGCCTTCATTTACTTCAAGAAAAACCTCTCTGAAAATACCCAGGTTACGGTCGCGGGGTAAGGGATTCCAGTCAACAAATCCGATGGAATATTCACCATCGGCATGTTGCCACATTTTAAGTGCCATTGTATTTTCACCCTTCTGCACGAAATCGCTGATATCAAAAGTAAACATGCGGTACGTTCCGGCAAATCTGTCCTTTCCAACCACTTTTTTCCCGTTTATCCATAAATCAGCACGGTAGTTAATTCCATTAAACCGTAAGCTGATTATTTTACCTATATCTTCTGAATCTATCTGAAACGATGTACGAAACCACCACGGAACTTTAAACTGTTCGGGATCTACTTTTTGCATATTAATTCCAAAATATGGGTCTTCAATTACACCATTTGATGCCATACTTCCCAAAACAGTTCCGGGTACATTGGCTTTGTACCAGGAACTATCATCAAAACCACTTTCTGAAATGATTTCATCTCCCACACCACCAAGCATTTCATCAGACTGCATCTTCCAGCCGGAATTAATATTTTCTATGCGGTAGGTTTCCTCATTCTTAGCACCATTGCATGATGTTAATAAGATCAAGACAAACGATAAAAATCCAAAATACTTGCTAAATCGATTTAATAATTTCATAAAATTTTTTTGAAAAAGAAAATTACTGCAAACTTTGTACAGAACTCACTATAACAAAATAATAATTAATAAAAGATAAAAACTTCGCTTATATTAATCAAATTACATTATCTTTTAACCCATCAATAAAAAATTAAAATATAATTTCGCCAAAAAGGTTAAGATTCTTTTTATTACATTCTGTAAACAATAACTAAAACTCAACATCATGCAACTACGTTTATTATTACTTGGATTGTTTTTTTCGCTTTACGCTGTTTGTGCAAACTCAATTCCAGTGAATAAAGAGAAAAAAACTTCTGATTATGTAAATCCATTTCTAGGCACCGACTTTTTCGGGCATACGTTCCCGGGAGCATCTCTCCCCTATGCTATGGTTCATTTAAGTCCGGACACGGATACAAAAGGGTGGACCTACTGTGCCGGCTATGTTTATTCTGATAACTCAATCATGGGATTTAGCCACACTCATTGGAGTGGAGTTGGTATGGTAAACGGCGGTGATATTTTACTGATGCCTGTTGTTGGTGATAAACTACAAATTATTCCCGGAACAAAACAAAATCCGGATTCCGGTTATCGTTCGAGATTTAGTCATGACAATGAAACCGCCTCTCCCGGATATTACTCAGTATTTTTGGAAGATTATAAAATAAAGGCAGAACTAACAGCAACCCAACGCACAGGTTTTCACAGATATACTTTTCCCAAAGCAGACAATGCCAAAATTATTCTTGATTTAGGCCACCAGATTGGAGATATGACTTCGGGAGAAATATCAAAATTAAAAATCGCAGATAATAATCGTATTGAAGGAGAAAGAAGCTCCGGGCTAGGCAAAGTTTATTTTGTAGCGGAATTTAGCAAACCTTTCCACTACTACGGAACTTTTGATGCATCGTATGTTACACCTGAATCGGGCGGAAGTATTTTCCCATACAAAAATGCCGAAAACGGAGATAAAATTGGGGCGTTTGTTAGCTATAAGACAGAAGAAAACGAGCAGATTCTTATAAAAGTTGGCATTTCATACACCAGTGTGGAAGGTGCAAGAAAAAATCTTCAATCAGAAATAGAAGACTGGAATTTTGACGCAGTAAAAGGTAGTGCAGAAAAAACCTGGAACAATGAGCTTTCACGAATTGAAATTGATGGAGCAACCGATGACCAAAAAGAAATTTTTTATACCTCAATGTATCACTCTTTTCTGGCGCAGTACATTTCGCAAGATGTTGACGGAAAATATGTCGGTTCAGACGGAAAAATTCATGAAGCCAAAGGATTTGATTTTTACGGCTCATTTTCCTGTTGGGATACCTATCGCTCGCAACATCCTCTGCTTACTTTAACGGCTCCTGAGCATGTAAATGATTTTATAAAATCGATTGTCGCCAAGGTTGAAAACTATCAGTGGTTACCAGCCCAACATTTTTTGAATATTTTTGGCGAATCGATGGTTGGCGACCATTTGATTCCTGTAATTGTGGATGCCTATACAAAAGGCTATCGCGACTATGACGTAAAAAAGCTTTACACCGCAATGCGCAAAAAAGCACTGGAGAACCCGCAAGCTCCGGTTCCCGCCCATGCTGGCCGTTCAGGTTTAGACTATTATAAAGAATTGGGCTATACTCCGGTTGACAAAGTTACCGAATCAGTACCCAATACGCTTGAACTTGCTTATGACGATTGGTGTATTGCGCAGCTAGCCAAAGAACTGGGCAAAAAAGATGATTACGAAATGTTTATGAAGAGAGCAAAGAACTATACCAATGTGTGGGATCCTGAAAGCCAGTTTATGCGTCCGAAACATGCCGACGGAACCTGGTTGGAGGCATTAAACGGAAAGGAACAGGAAATTGTTAAGGCGGGAAAACATTCCTATTACAAATATTTTGATCCGCTTTTGGTCGGACGGCGTCCTAACCGGTATTATACGGAATCAAATGCCTGGCAATACATTTGGTCTGTTCAACATGACATAAAAGGTTTAATTGATTTATTTGGAGGAGAAAAAGCTTTTGTAAAAAAACTGGATACCTTTTTTGAAATGAGTCCGGTTATTACCCCTCCCAAATATGTGGGTGTTGTTGGAACAATCGGGCAATACGTTCACGGAAACCAGCCATCTCACCATGTAGCTTACTTATATAATTATGCAAGTCAACCCTGGAAAACACAACAGCGCGTGCGTCAGGTTTGCGAAGAACTTTACAGAAGCGGCCCGGGAGGTTTGTGTGGAAACGAAGACATGGGGTCGTTGTCATCATGGTATGTTTTAAGTTCTATGGGATTTTATGCAGTAACTCCCGGCCTGCCTGTTTACACCGTTGGGAGTCCTTTGTTTGGGAAAGCCACTTTAGATGTCGGCAATGGTAAAAGTTTTACAATTACAGCAGAAAATAATTCAGAAACAAATAAATATATACAATCAGCAGTACTCAACGGAGAAACGTTCAATCGTACATGGATTACGCAGGAAGAGATTACAAGTGGTGGTGAACTTGTTTTCCAAATGGGCCCGGAGCCCAATAAAAAATGGGGAACCGGCAAAAATGCACTTCCTCCGTCAATGACAGACTAAACATTAAATTATAAATAGCTATAAAAACTTTTTGCAGAATTTCTATTTCCGGTATATTCCGGAGGAAATTACAATCTGCAATTATATTTCTGCTGACGACAAAAATGCTGATTAATCTCTTTTTACATCAATTGACAAATCAGCATTTTTTAGACTCCCGGTAATTGATAGTTCTTTTAGCTTGTTTTTTAAATTAATGGCCGTTTCCGTAATCGCCAATCCTCCTTTTCCGGTACATTTATTACAGCTGGGCATTGTTTTACTCACCCTTGAAACGGTTTGGATAACCTGGCTTAAAGGAATGACCGGATTATATCCTGAAACTGCCATAATTGCAGATGAATATGCATTAACAGCTGCACTTATATTCTTTCCCAAACAAGGTACTTCTACCCTGTCTGCTACCGGATCGCAAACTAATCCAATCATATTTTGAATGGCCATTGAAGCTGCTCCAATAGCTTGCCGGGCAGTACCTCCCATTAACTGTACCATTGCAGCGGCAGCCATTCCTGAGGCAGCTCCGCACTCCACCTGGCAGCCGTGTTCTTCTGCTGAAAATCCGGGGCCCTGTGCAAAGTAAGCTCCTACCAAACCGGCAGCATAATAGGCTTTTACCAATTCCTCTTTGGCAGAGCCAATATTTTCTGCAACGGCCCGCAATGATCCTCCAACAGTTCCGCAGGAGCCGGCAGTTGGCACGGCAACAACCACTTCCATGGCGCTTTTGGATTCCATAAGAGCCGATACATTGGCAATTATACGGGTTATAACAGAATCTGCAATTTTCCCGTCTTTTACTGCATTCCCAACCAGGTGTGATTGTTGCTGCAAAATCCGGTCGGCATACTCCGTCCCGTTTAAACCGGTATCGATACTTTTATGAATGATTTGAATCATTTCCTTCATTTTATGAACTAACTCCTGCTCCGTGAGCCCGCTGGTACATTTTTCGTAAACAAGACCCAAATCCCCTAAATCCAAACCTTTTTCTTCGGCATAATTAATTGATGACTCAATGGTGGAGAATGGCATTTCTGTTTGCCGACCCGAAACTACAGGCATTATTGGATTGATGACGGCTATTTCACCAACATGCGGGTGATTTTGCAGTTGAGCTATAAATTCGGTGGAAAAAGGATACGACGATTTAAACTCGACCTTAGTTATACCCTCTTTTTGTTCCGTTAAAAACTCGACTTCCGGCGGAGTTACAGATTCTAAATCTTCAGAAAAGTCCGGATTATTGGAAGCAAATGTGATAATTCCAAACAAATCGCCATTCAAAAACACAGGAAATCCTTCAACAGACCTTATTTCAAAAGATCCTCCCCCCAGGGAAACCGCAACGATCTGCACTCTTTTTTGTGAAGTCCCCCAAAGCGTCAATCGCACCGTGTTTGCATGATCCGTTGGGAAAGAGCTTATCTTATATTCAATGTTTATACCTTCTTCCCGTGCGTATCTTTCGGCAAACTTCATTCGTTCATCGGTTATTTCAAGTCCCAGAAGTCCGCCGTCGATACCCATTGTTGTTCCCTGTTCTCTATAGTTTGGAGCCCAGGCCCCATCGCGGTCAAATTCGATAAGCGCTCTCTCCAGTGGATCATTTAAAATATCCAAAGCAATTCTTGCAATTCGCCACGATGCAGCGGTGTGTGAACTTGACGGCCCCCGCATCACAGGGCCAATCACGTCGTTAAATATGCCTGGTAGTTTTTTCATAACCGTGTGTTTTTATTCTCTTCTATAATATATTAACAATTGTAAAAGGAAAGGTTTTATTGATTCAGAAAAAAGCCAAAAGACTTCGTCATAATTATCTTTCCATTGTCACAAGCAGTTTAATTATTCAAAAAGGTTGATTTCGAGACCAAAGTCCTTTTCCAGGGAAAATTTATAAATATCAGCAGCAACCGCATAATCCTGAATGGCAACTCCTACACTTTTAAACAAAGTAATTTCATCACCGGACTCCCTTCCCGGTATTTTTTTCAAATAAAAATCACCAATCTCGCCAACAATGGGATTATCGTCAATTATACCCTCCGCTTTTGCTTTTATAAAATCGCCACTTTCCTTTAAACAAGGTTCTGCCTGATCGACATATACTTTTGCATCCTTTATTAAAAGAGGATCGAGTTCCTGCATGTGCGGCTGAAAAGAACCGATTGCATTAATGTGTGCACCCTTTTTAACTTCCTCCCTCCGAAACAACGGTTTGGTAGAGTTGGTAGCAGTACAAATTATTTCAGCTTCCGGCAAAACGGAATTATCTCTGCAAAAAATCATTTCCAGATTTAACTTCTCCTCCATTTCATTTATAAAGCGTTCTGCCCTTTTACTGTTTTTATCAAAAACCAAAACTTTTTTGATATTGCGTTCACAAACAACAGCTTCTACTTGTGTTTTTCCCTGTGCTCCGCAACCAAACAATGCCAAAGTTTGAGCATCTTTACTTGCAAAATGCCGGGTAGCCAAGCCGCTAGCAGCACCGGTTCGCAGTGCAGTAATATACTCGCCATCCATAATCGACAGGATTTCTCCCGTTACTGAATCGATTACAAACACAACACCCTGAATAACGGGAATTCCCATAATACAACTGTTTTCCCGTTGTGTCAGAAATTTTATCGCAACCTGTTTGTCATCTTCCACATAAGCAGGCTTAAAAAGCATAAGCAAATCATTGGAAGGAAGCCTGAAAACATTTCGTAAAGGCACAAAACTATCTCCCGACGACAAAAGGGAAAAAGCCCTTTCCATTGCATCAATGGCCTGTTTCATTGAATAATATTGTTTTATTTCACCGGCTTTTATTATACGTGTACCTTTTCTCGAAATTCGTTTTGTAGTCATCTAAGTTGGTTTAGTCAATATCTATTTTGCGCCCAATGGTAAATTCTTTTTAAAATAGTTTAGCATAGTCATCCGCAAGTGAAGCGATGTATTTTCCCGTTCGTTTATGCTGTGCGTTCGCATTGGATATTCCACCATCGAAAAATATTTATTCTGTTTGATCAGTTCATTTACCAGCATTTCACAACTTTGATAATGGCAGTTATCATCACCGGAGCCATGAATCAGAAGCAGGTTTCCTTCCAGTTTTTTTGCGTGGGTAATCGGACTCCCGTCGCGATAACCTTCCACGTTGTTCTCCGGCAAATTCATGTATCGTTCCTGGTATATGTTATCATACAATAACTGATTACTTATAAACGCAATGGCAATTCCGGTTTTATAAATTTCGGGATGTCTGAACATACAATTTAATGTATTTGAGCCACCTCCGCTCCAACCCCAGATGCCAATACGATCAGGATCCACAAAATCCCATTCCAGAATTTTACGCGCACATGCTGCCTGGTCTTCAGGAGCAGTAATCCCGATTTTTTTATACACACATTTCCGCCAGTCGCGTCCACGGGGCGTATTTGTCCCGCGGTTATCGATACTCATTACAATGTAACCTTCCTGCGCCAGCAACTGATCCCACAAATTGCTGCTCCAGCTGTCCTGAACAGTAGAACCCGCAGGTTCGCCATAAATGTAAAATATAAGAGGATATTTTTTCTCCGGGTTGAAATGAACAGGCTTAATCATCCAGGCATCAAATTCCAATCCATCGTCAGTTTTTATTTTGAAAAATTCTTTTTCCGGAATGGTATACTCTGCCAGTTTGTTGTTTAATTCTTTGTTGTCCTCCAAAACACGGAGAACTTTATGATCGGGCAGTGTGATTACTTCGTACCGGGTTGGCGTATTATGGTTTGAAAAGGTATGAATAGCATATTTACAATCGGGGGAAATTGAATAAGAATGATGACCGGTTTGGTTGGCTGGAGACAAACGTTCCTGCTTTCCTTTTCCATCCATCCGGTTTCTGAAAAGATAACGCTGTGTCGCATTATCCGGTGAAGCAATGTAATATGCCCATTTATCGTCAAGATCAATTCCTGATAACCCGACTACTTCAAAATCTCCCGAAGTGATTGGGGTTATTTTTCCATTCTCCCTGGAAACCCGGTTAAGATGCAGCCACCCGGTCTGATCGCTAAACCAGGTAAACTCTTTCCCTTTATTGAGCCAGGTAAGGTCGTCGTGAATATCAAGCCATGTTTCCACTTTTTCAGTATAAACTACTTTTGCCGTTCCGTTTGCTGCATTTGCAAAAAATACTTTATTGGTATTCTGCTGGCGGTTTAATTGCTGAATTATCAGTTCATCAGAAGAATTCGCCCAATCCATACGCGCCAGATAATTGTTTCGCGGATCGCCCGGAATGTCCATCCAGGTAATCAATTTATCATCGAGTGTTATGGAACCAATTTTGGCCGAAGAATTGGTCGTGCCTACTTTTGGATAAGGCAAAGGAATAATTTTGGGATAAATTGAGTCGATGTTGTTTATCAGGTAAAATGTACCCATTCCCTTGGTATCCATCTGCCAGAATGATATTTTTTTGCTGTCGGGGCTCCACCTGAATCCGTCGCGGCAATTCAACTCTTCTTCATAAACCCAGTCAAAAGTTCCGTTAATAATCCTGTCGTTTCCATCAAAAGTTAACTGCTCAACAGCTCCTGTTTCCAGCGATTGCACATAAATGTTGTTTTTGTATACAAAGCCCACATTTTTCCCATCGGGCGAAAATTTGGCAAACATTAAACGGGCCGGTTCCATGGAAGCGCCAATCTGAGTTAAAGCGCCGTTTTGTAAATCCAGTACCCAGTAATCGCCACGGGTGTGATAACGCCAGACTTTTCGCGTATTGGTAAAAATAAGGAGTTTATTATTGTCTTCGGTCCAGGCATAATTACTTATTTCCAACGGGGCCTTTTCTCCGGTTGGAATTAGATTTCCGGCAGATACCAACACCTCACTGTCCCCGGTTTTGGCATCGTACCTTACAATGTCTTTTGCTCCAATTTCTTTATTTGTTTCCAGAACAGAATATCCTGTATTATCCTTCATCCACCGGATCGCATTTATTCCTTTCTGGCGAAACACATTATTTTTATATAAATCCTCCAGAGTTAGTTTCTTTTGTATTGTTTGCTGTGCTGAACTGTATGGAATAAATCCTGTTACAAAAGCAAATCCCAATACGAATGCAAGTAATTTTTTCATCTTCAATGTCTAATTATTGTAGTTGTATTTTTTGTTCGTGAAATTCAAAAAAGAACTTAAAAGTATAATGGTTTCTTATTTTTCTGAAAGCTGATATAAACCACCTTTGATTGTTTCAAATTCAATTGAACCATCTTTATTTACCTTCGATGCAATCTTTTTCCCGTCTTTGGTTACTTTGAAATTTTTCCCATCATCTATTCTGCAAATTTCTCCTGCTTTCGATAAGATTTTCAGTTTCGAAATTGTATTATTTTCCCATGTAAAATCCAGTTCAAATCCACCACGTGCACAAACACCTTTAAAACTTCCTTGCTCCCATTCGCCTGGCAATGCAGGAAGCAAATCAATACAACCTTCATGCGACTGAACGAGCATTTCTGTAATTCCGGCGGCAACGCCCATTGTTCCGTCAATTTGTAAAGGCTTTCCACATTTGGCAAATAGTTGCGGGTAACATTGTTCCTGAAGATAGCCTTTAAAAATTTTGTTGGCCCTGTCACCGTCGTACAACCTTGCCCAAAGCGCCATTTTCCATGCCCGTGAAAATCCCATAGCACCGTCTCCCCTTTGGTTGAGCACCTTTTTACATCCATCAATCCACTCCGGCGTCCTATTTACTGAAATTACATTTCCCGGATACAAACCGTACATGTGAGAAAAATGGCGGTGTTTATCCTCCATTTGAGCCATATCCTCCGTCCATTCCTGTAAAGTTCCATCTTTGCCTATTTGCGGAGGCACAAGCCTTGCCCTGGTTTGTTCGGCTTTTTCCAGCAATTGAGAATCAAGCCCAAGTATTTTTTCAGTCTCAATGTAATAACCAAACAAATCTTTCAGAATTTGCATATCAATTGACGCTCCATAACAAATAGTTGTAAAATAATACATGGAGGTAACTTCATCAAAGAAATATTTATAGCCGGGGGCTTCTGGCGGATTTTCGGGGGATGTAGACGGATTTGTTACCAGCCATTTTGTATTAGGATCTTCCACCAGAAAGTCCAGGAAAAACTGCACAGCGCCTTTCATCACCGGATAAAGTTCTGTCAGGAATTCTTTATCACGGGTAAAAAGATAATGTTCATATAACTCATTGGTCAGCCACGCACCACCAACCGTAAAAGTTCCCCAGCACGGGCCATCCATTGGTGCAGCTACACGCCATAAATCGGTATTCTGGTGAAACACCCAACCACCTGCTCCATAATGTTCTCTTGCCACCTGCGCACCCTGATCGCTTAATTCTTTAACCATGGTTGTAAGCGGTTCCAGAAGTTCGCTAAGGTTAGCTGTTTCAGCAGGCCAATAGTTCATTTCTGTATTAATATTGGTGGTGTATTTTGAATCCCAGGCAGGGTTCATATCGTTATTCCATATTCCCTGCAGGTTAGCAGGTTGGGTTCCGGGCCGGGATGAGCTAATCAATACATAACGCCCGAAATTGTAAGATAACGAAGCCAGACTGGGATCGGCATCTTCCGCAATTTGAGCCATTCGTTTATCGGTAGGAAGATATGAATTTGCTGTTTTGGGTAATTCCAAGGAAACTCTTTTAAAATATTGCTGATAGTCATCTACCGCTGCAGACATCATTTGCTCATAGGATTTCCCTTTTACCTGCTCCAGATAATTTGATACCCGTGCTGTTTGGTCTGCACTAACATCTTTATAATTAATAAAATTAGTTGCTGCTGCAATAATCAGTGTTACTGCATCGGCTTTATCAACAATGAGGTAATTATCTTCTTCCTTTATCGTTCCACTTTCAGGAATGGCTTTTAATTGCGCCCTGTAACGGATTTTGCCTTCAACTCCCATATAGTCGGCTGATTTTCCGTTTACCATCAACCCGTCCTGTCCAACGCCATCCATCCTGAAATAGTCGGTAGCATAATTGGAGTGGGCGCTGTTTCTTACACCTCTTAACTGTGCTTTAAATGTAAGACTACCCGGTTTACTTGCCGTAAGACGCACCAATATTACCTGATCGGGTGCAGAAGACAACACTTCCCTGCGATATGTAATGTCATCTACTGTATATTCGGTACAAACAATTCCTGTTTCTAAATCCAGCCATCGTTTGTATTGGCTCACTTCTTCCTGGTTTTCAAAAAAAAGATGGAGATTAGCCAGCGACTGGTATTTTTGCTGTTCCACAGGATATCCCATCAATTTACGGCCAAATAATTTATGAGCTTTTATAGGTTCACCTTCAAAAATATACTTTTGAATTTGCGGCAAATACGCTGCGCCTCCCTCAACAACGGTTGAATAAGGACCACCGGACCAATATGTCTCTTCATTTAGCTGAATACGTTCTTCTCCATACTTTCCAAAAACCATGGCTCCCAACCTTCCGTTTCCAACAGGAAGTGCTTCTTCCCACTCTTTGGCGGGAGCATCGTACCATAGCAATGTTGCAGGATTGAAATCCTTTTTGTCAATTTTTTGCGACATTCCATTATTCTGAGCATTTATATTTGCCGAAATTCCTGCAATCAACAATAATTTGATAATTAAGATTCTATTCACAATGATAATTTTTTTCATTTATACTTATTTCTTCATTATAACTTAAAGTCAAAATTATTTCTGGTAAAAAGAGGTATATTTTCAATTTCAACTTTATAATCAATTGTTTGGCCACCCTTGTAACTTTTCCCTGTTAGCGCATCTTTCCATAGGGAACCTTTTGGCAAATAGATTTGCCTGGTAGTTAATTTCTCTTCCAACACTGGAGCCACCAGAATATCGGGACCAAACATGTACTGATCCTCTACAATATAACACATTTCATCTTCAGGGAAATCAAAAAAAAGCGGACGCATAACCGGGATACCTTTTTCTGAAGCAATATCCATATGTTTTTGTACATACGGGCGTAACCTCTCCCTCACATCCAAGTAGTGAGACATAATTTTAAATGCATCATCGCCGAAGCTCCATACTTCGTTTGGCCCGCCGGTACCGGTAAGTTGCCCCTCAATTTTTTTCATTGGACTGTTTACCCCGTGAATCCTCATTACAGGGCAAAATGTACCGTACTGAAACCATCGGATTAACACCTCTTTGTAATCCTCCGATTGTGGATTGGCCCAAAAACCTCCAATGTCAGTAGTCCACCAGGGTATTCCGCACAAACTGATGTTTAAGCCTGCCTTTACCTGACGTCTCAGAGTAGGAAAATCTCCTTTTATATCGCCTGACCACAAGATAGTTCCCAAACGTTGACTTCCAATCCATCCGCTGCGGGTAAGATTAATAACTTCGGTTTGCCCACTGGCGATCTGTCCGTCGTAAATGGTTTTAGCGAAATAATAAGGATACAAACATGATAACTCAAGGCCGTTCCCCTCATAGTACCTGACATTATAATATTCAAGAGGTTCCATTTCGGGTTCAGCTTCATCCATCCAAAACATACGAACTCCCAAATCCCAGTAATTTTCTTTCAGTTTGGACCAAAATGCTTTTCTGGCGCCCGGATGTGTTACATCAACAAAGGTAAGGTCATCGTTTACCTTTAAAAAGAGATTATTCCCTGATTCAGGGCGAATGGTAAAATTGCTGCGTATAAATTCTTCATAATTTTCACTTTTAGCGGCAAGTGTAGGCCAAACTGAAACAAGTAATTTTATTCCCATACTATCCAGTTCCTTTATCATAGCAGCAGGATCGGGCCAAAAATCATTATTAAATTTCCAGTCACCGGTAACCGGCCAGTGGTAAAAATCAGCTACGATTACCGAAATTGGCAAATTTCGTTTTTTGTATTCACGAGCTACCGACAATAAATCGTTTTGTGAATAATAACGTAGCTTTGATTGCCAGAAACCGGTTGCATATTCCGGCATTTTGGGTGACTTCCCCGTCAGGTTGGAATAATGAGTAACCAAATCGGCAGGTGTTTCTCCCGGGAAAATAACATAGTCAATTTGCTTTGCATATTCAGCATAAAAACTGGTATGGGTAAGCGATAACTCCGCCCGGCCAATAGCGGGATTATTCCAGATAAAACCATATCCCTTACTCGAAAGCAAAAAAGGAATAGAGATTTGCGTATTTTTTTGTGCGAGTTCCAAAACGGTTCCTTTCAGGTCGAGACAGTCATTCGGATATTGCCCCATACCGTATAAATGTTCGTCTTTTTCTGCGTCGAAGGTCACTTTCATTTCAAAACGATCACTCCCTTTGCTTTTATACTGACGTGCAAACTGTGGGTGATGATGATGATAAGCTTCACGAAGCAGCACCTCATCTTTACCGTTTAAGTAGGTAATCCGCCCTCTGCGTGATTCTATTTCGGCCTTGATTTTGCCATTTCTTACTACCGCCTTATCTTCAGTTATTGATATTTCAAGCTGTACATCGGGTTGCGAAAGCAAGTTCCAGTTTTGGTCGGAGATGCGAAGACTTTTTGTACTCCTGAACCGCAGTGCATCGGGACCGAAAGCGTCGATCCAAAATAATTCTCCTTCATCTTCCCATTGCAAACGATTTTCAAATTGAGTAAACAATCCCTCCTTTTTAACCTGGGAATAAATTTTCCCCGGTGTAAAAATAAAAAGCACCAGGATTACCCCTGTAATCGTTTTAAAATTTTTTATCTGTTTTTTTCTTATCGCAGTTAACATGAGCATTCCGATTTGTTATTCGTTTTCTGAAATTATTTGAATAGCCTTTTGTGAAGCTTTCGCAACAACATTGCTATATGATTTTTGCAGCCCTGCTTCCTTCAAAAAGGAAATATCTGATTTACCGCCACATTTCCCAATTGCAATTAATGCTTCTGCTTTTACAGCATAGCTGTTTTCAGTTTTGAAAGTTTTTTTAAAAAAGTCTTTATTCGATGATTCTTTTAAATCCCCCATTGCTTTTATGGCTGCTGCCCTTGTTTTTGATCGGTTATCACCTGCACATTTTTTAAGAAAATAATTGTTGTCTTCTCCATGATATTTACCAATCATTTCAATGGCTGCCGACCTTACTGCCCAAAATACATCTCCCTCCGCAATTTGTTTCCAGAGGTCCAGAGTTTTAGGCTCATCTTCATATTCAGCCAACTGGTTTACAGCCCACATCCGGCCGATCATATCGTCGTTAGTTGCCTGAAATAGCAGCTCTTTCTGACTTTTTCTATATGTCCATTCTTTTAAAATATAGTTTCCATCATCAAACCGGACAATGTCGGGTTCCTTATCAAGACGAATTTTAATAACCTCTGTTTTTTCCCTTATCCAGTATTCCTTTACTTCTTTTTTTCCTTCTGAAAAAATGCCTAAACGCACGGGTATCGCATAAATAGGTACATTCTCCCATTTGTCCTGTTCCTGAATTATTGTCAGGGTAAGTTCTTTATTTTCTTCATCCCAGATTTTACTGATAGTAAAAACAGGATGCCCCGGTTTATAGAAGTACTGGTCAAAAAACCAATCCATATTTTTCCCACTAACATCTTTTACGCATTTTATAAAATCAGACGTGGTTACCGATTGAAACTCATGCTTATGAAGAAAAGCGCTGATGACTCTAAAGAATATATCATCCCCGAGAATATACCTAAAAAGATGCAATGTACATGCTCCTTTTTCGTAAGTGTGACGATTAAAATTATCACCTGGTTGTTTATAATTGAGGTATACAATTGGCCTCATAAACCGGTTATGAGCTTCTTCGAGATAATTGTTTTTCTTTGTCAGAAGATCATAATCTCCTTCATCTTTCCCTTTATCGTAACTTGTATACAAGTGGTCCGAATATGTGCCAAAACTTTCATTGAGCCAGGTATGTTCCCAACTTCTGCATGTGATAAGATCGCCCCACCACTGATGCGCAATTTCATGGGCGATTACATATTCCCGGTAATAGTCCTGCTCCGTGTATCCATCGGTTACAATTCCTTCTCCCAACAAAGTAGCAGAAGTTGCTTCTGCACCTCCGCCTATGTAGCCGGAAACAACCTGATCGTATTTTGCCCACGGGTATTCATAATTATACAAGTGGTTAAAAAAGTCAATCATATAGGGTGTTTTTCCAAATACCCTCTCTACATCATTGGCCATTGAAGGATATACCCAGTAATTAACCGGTAGATTCTCCAACGAATCTTTAACCACCAAATAATCGGCAATGCTTAAATTAATAAGATAGGTAGAATTGGGGTTTTCCTGCCGCCAGTGCCACGTAGAAGTACCATTATTGTTCTCAGTTTTACTAATAAACCTGCCATTCGACAGAACTTTGTATTTGCTGTTGGTGGTAATTATCATTTCCTGTGTTGCCTTATCGTTGGGGAAATCATAACAGGGAATCCATTGTCGCGCCTTGTTTGGAAAACAGTCTGACGATACCTGTTCAGGCCTGTTACCTTTGGCTTCAATAAACCTCAAACCGGGAACAGGTTCGGACAAATGATATTTAACTGTAAAGGTAATGGTATCATTATACCCATAAGACCGGGCTGTTTTAATAAACAAATTTTCCTCCGTTTGATAAAAATCAAGATGGACACCCTTATTACTCAGAACATCTGTAACCAATATTGATTCAGCATCAAGTTTTATCGTTTTAAGGCCGTTCGTTAAAGAAGCTAAAGTGATTGTGTTCTGACCTTCCAGATATTTTTTGTCAAAATCAACAGACAAAGATATTTTATAATGAATAGCATCATAATCTCTTGATCGTTCAGGAGAAACCGAGAGACCGGCAACATCAGCAACCTGACTATGGCCCATTAATGAAAAAATAAGAAATATGCCAATCAAAATAATATTTTTCATAATGTATTTATTTGTTTTTCAAAATTGAATAAATACAGTAGTGAGGCAAAAATATCCGATTCCTGAAACGTCAATCTGATTCATTTAGAATTTAATATTTTAAGTAAATTTTGTGCCATCGTTAAATTGAACCAAACAAAATCATTATTCTCATTTTCAATCATATAAAACTACGTTTTGACGGTAATTTTCCTTTAAAACATCGAACGGAACTGATGCATTGTATTTAGCCAATTCTGTTGGATCGGGGTCGCCCAGATATTCCACATAAACACAATCTGTTCGTATCGTTTTCCCTGGCTCTTTCAGGTTAAAATATGCTTGCAGGCATGTTGTACCGGCTTTCAAATCAACCTTGAAATTTGCACTTTTCATTTCTGCTGTAACCTTGGCTGTTCTGTTCATATTACCGACCGTCAGATCTGCGCTGGCAATTGGCAAATCAATATCGCCAGAAGTGTTTTCAACAATTCTTTTGCCCGACTCTGCGGGCCAGTGATTAAGCTTTATCTCATATTTGCCATCGCGAGCAACATTAACAACCCAGATCTTTTTGCCGTCTCTTGTATGGGCATCGTGAGCATTCAGAGTCACGGGATTTTCGTGTTCCGTTCCAATCGCTATTTCAGCATATGTATCAAAATCAACAGAAATATCTTCCCACCATTTTTCGTACCTGCCATAAAGATCTTTTACAATATCGGGGTTTTGTGCCGCAACATCGTTTCTTTCCCGGGGATCGGATTTTATATCATATAATTCATCTTTTTCGCGTTTCACGAGCCTCCATTTCTCTGTAAGCACTTGATATTCCTTGTCCTTAACAGGATATTCAACCCTTTGATTGTGGATAAAAAGGGTTCTTTCCGGCCACTCTTTAACTTCCTCGTTTAAAAGAGGCACCAGGCTTCTGCCATCGTGTTTCAGATTTTCAGGTTTCTTTAGATCGCACAAGTCAATAAGTGTTGGCATTAAATCGATATGGGCTGAAAGCGCATTAATTTCTTTCCCCCCACCTATTTTAGCCCCGGGCCAACGAATAAAAAATGGCACTCTGTGGGCGTTCTCATATCCCCAAATTTTGCCCCCTCTCATTCCTGCACTATAGCCTTCTTTCACAAAACCTGTTTCAAAATCAATAACAATACCACCAAACCATGGGCAGGGGCCGTTATCCGTCATAAATATCAGTATTGTATTTTTCTCGAGGTCCCATTCTTTCAATGTCGTTAACAGATTTCCAAGGTCTTCGTCCAATTTAGTCACCATTCCATAATAGTGAGCCAAACGATCGGAAACAAGGTTCTTATAAGGTTTTACATATTCCTCGTCAACTCTCAGGGGCGCATGAGGTACATTGGTTGAGATGTAACAAAAGAATGGTTTATTACGGTTATTTTTTATATACTTAATTGCTTCGCTAAACCAAACGGTATTGCAATAGCCTTCAAACTTTTCGTAGTTCCCGTTATGAATATAAGTGTCATCGTCATAATCATTTCCCCAGTAATCGGGGTTAGCTCCTATTGCGCCGCCGCCGTGTACTATTGATTCCCTGAATCCGCGATCGTTGGGTCTGAAAGGATAATTTTCGCCCAGGTGCCATTTTCCAAAAATTCCTGTCGCGTATCCATTGTTGTCAAAAACGTCGGCAATTGTAGTCATACCCTCCTTTAAAAGCGATCGTCCTCCAATTGTATTCCACACTCCGGCTCTCGACGAATAGCATCCTGTCATTAATGCCGCACGGGTTGGTGAGCAACATGGATCTACATGGAAATCGGTAAAGCGTGCACTTTCCTGGTAAAGTTTGTCCAGTGCAGGAGTTTTTACATAAGGATTTCCATGACAGGCAAGGTCACCATACCCCTGGTCATCTGTCATTATTAAAATAACATTGGGCTGTTTCTTTGAACAAGAAACAAACAAAACAGAAATCACCAATATTGAATATTTTAATCTGTTCATGTTTTATTTCTTAGAATTTAAATTAACCATAAACCTCAATCTGTTATTTTAAGAGTATTTCCGGGGAATCAATATAAATGGTCTTCCGGACTTCGGGACCTTTATTTGTCCATTCCCCAAGCGCGCTTATTTCTTTTTCAGCTAGTTTTTGAATTTGAGCTACTATTTCAGGATTTTTATCGGCTACATTTGTTTTTTCCCCCGGATCTGAACACAAATTATACAATTCAATATTGTCGGGAAAAACGGTATGTCCATAAGTGCTTTTAAGAATATTTTGCTGCTCCTCTTTTGAAAACCGTCCAAGTAAATTAAGTTTCCAATCGCCGTAGCGAACCGCCTGAAGATACCCCACATGCCAGTAAAAAAATGGACGAGCTTCTCTTATTTTTGCGGGATTAAACAGATAATCAGAAATATCTGTACCGTCCCTTTTTAAACTATCGTTAATGTTAAGATTTGCCAGTGCAGTAAATGTTGAATAAAAATCGAGTACAGAAGCAGTAGAGTTACAAGTAGTTCCGGGCTCTATTCTCCCCGGCCACCATGCAATGCACGGAACACGAATACCACCTTCAAAAGTCTGCCCTTTGTTTCCTTTCAAAATGCCGTTGCTTGCTCCCCAATAGGGTTGACCGCCATTATCAGAAGTAAAAATCACCAGTGTATTTTTTGCAAGCCCTTCTTGTTTTAAATAATTGAGAATTTCACCTGTTGACCAGCTAATTTCAGCAACCGATGCCCCAAATCCTTTTTTAGAATGATTTGTTTTCCGGTGGAACTGTTTCCGGGCGGCCACCGGATTGTGAGGCATGGTATGTGCCAGATACAGAAAAAAAGGCTTTTTCTTATTTTTCCCTATCCAATTCAACGCTTCTTCAGTGTAACGTTCCGTGAGTGTCGACATTTCGCTTTCACTTTTCTGATTTATTACACCAATAACCTTTTCATTTTGCATGACGGGTAACAGCGGAATATTTTCTTTTTCAATCCCCATATCGTTGGAATAAGGCAGTCCGAACCAATAATCGAAACCATGATTTATCGGTAAAAATTCCGGTTGATCCCCCAAATGCCACTTGCCAATAATTGCCGTTGAATAACCAGCTTTTTTAAGCGCTTCAGGCAAAATTGTTTCTTCCGGATTGATGCCTTTTTTAGCTTTTGGGAAAAGCACCCATGCATTATTTTGATCTAAATCCAGGTCGACCCTCCGAGCGTAGCAGCCCGTCATTAAACCGGCACGAGACGGTGAGCAAACCGGAGCGCCAGCATAAAAATCAGTAAACCTGACTCCTTCAACAGCCATTTGATCCACTTCCGGGGTTTGGTTCCATAACGAACCGTAACTCGACAAATCAGCATATCCCAGATCGTCGCAAAAAATTAAAATGATATTTGGGGGAGTTGATTTATTTCCGGCGAATAAATTGGATGATAAAGCAGTGATAAAAATAAACAGTAAATAAGTGTTTTTCATTTTATTCGATTTATAATTATAGGTATTGGGTATAGCAGCCCGTCAAACGCTCACATCCGCGCCAAATAAAATACAACTATAATTTCACCGGGACAATTGTTATTGTAACCGTCTCATCTTTTTCAAGAAACAAGAAAACCACCAGATTATCTCCTTCGAGTTCATGGTTAATTCCTACTCTTGCATCCTTTGCTGGTTTCCCGTTAACAAGTACCTCTGCCTTTTCTGCTGACCAGTTCTTTATAAAAAACGCCGGATTACAAATTGGATTTTCATTCTTTCCTACCAGTTTAAACTCCAGTTTTTTGGATTTTAATGTTTTACTTTCAATTTGGTAGCATCTTTCACTTTTATCGTAACCATACGAAACAAAATCTCTCCCTTCTATTTTTATATCAGGCGCATAAGCCCAGGACCGGCCAAGTTTTACAACTTCTTTCATATCCATTCCGTTTATTCCATACAGCCCATTCCAGTAGTTGCGATCGCCTTTTTCATTTATTACCGGGTATGAAATAGGAAAACTGCCACAATGGGAAGGGCGATCGGATGTGGTACTGGTACGCCCGTCGCACCTCGCCTGGCCAACCGGGAAATGGTTACACCCGCCATGTTGGTTGTATCTTGCCAGATTATTCCATCTCACTATCATCTCGTTGCCCGGTTCAAAACATATAAAGGGTTTGTTTTCCGATTTGAAATTGTATTGTTGTACGGTGTAATCCTTTGCAAATTCAGTATCCATACTTCCCGGATTTTCAACATAAGAGACCGGGGCAATATTGCCCTCATAATCGGCCACGTGTACATAATCCTTTTGGAGTAAATCGCTCTCCACCTGACCGGGATGAAGCAATGGCAACGATTCCTGAAACTGGCGCGGGTAACCCAGTGTTCCCTTTTTCCATGATACCTTTCGGATACCTGCCGCATCGGGATATATATAATGATATTCATCAATCCAGCACTCCCAACCGGTTTTTGGGTCAACTCTCCAGGTATTGTTGTATGCGCTAACAGGTGCATATCTCCAGTGAACAACAACTCGGGCATCGGTATTTTCAATAATTCTCACATGAGAAAAACGACAATGGCGATCCTGCATATGTTCAAAACAGCCTTCCTTGTCTGCATCACCAACTCCCCAGGCTTCAACACTTTGATCCGACATCCAGTTGTTATTTTCAGAAACCCAGGAAGTGCCATATCTTATTCCCCGCCAAAAAATTACATTTACCGGCAGTTTATCAAAACAGACCGCAATATCCGGATCCTGATCAACCGGCCACAGGTTATCCCACTCATCGTAATATTTTAATTTGGTATAAAACGCTCCAAAACGACCGGACTGGTTTTCAACCGAGGGAAGCTTGTGCAGTTCAATTTCAGGAGCTTTAGTATCGTAACCGGCAAAATCACTGGCAATATCGTTGCTTGTTTTTACTTTATCAAAAATTTTTACTTCATCTATTATTCCGTTTAATCCAAAATATTGGGGCAGTGTTCCCCAAGTCCGGTGAATGTCGGAAGGCTTTTCAGGATATGCAACCATGCCGATAATACAGTTCTTTTCTCTGGAATAATTTATTTTTCCCTGAATCGGGAGTTCTGCACTTTTTTCACCGTTAATATAAACAGTCATCTCTTTATTGGCACGGTACACACCAACAATATGCATCCATTTTCTTAAAGGAATACTTAATCTTTCGGTTGTGCACGAAATCCATTGCTCGCCAATGGCAGTTTGAAAAGAGGCCTCTCCGTGCGGGCCTATCATTAAACGGTAGCCTTTTATTTCATTGCTTTCGGTGGTAAGCACAGGACACCAGTTCCATGGATAATTTCCCAGGGCCACCCATGCTTCAACGGTTATTTCTTCGCCGGGAATCGGTAATTCGGAATCGTTGTGTATCAAGCGGGATGTAAACCCATCCAGTTTCAAACCCTTGCCTTTTACTCCTGCTGCAAGGTTAAAATTCCCTTCCAGTGTATCCTGAATCCCGCTTTGCTGCTCGTTTGTTTTACGGTTTTCCATCTCATCAAAACCCCAAGAAAGAATTGGATTTTGAGCAAAGGAGAAATTACAAAACAGAAGCACCGACAAAAGCGTAATGAAAAAATTTCTCCATTTTTTTTGACTATTTATCATTTCAAATTTTGTAATCCGTTGCATCCTAAAATTTATTAAAGATTTATACTGAATTCTTAATTCCACACCATTAATTCCAACTTTTTAAAATATGCTAACATAAACCTGTACCTGGCCTTCCGAAGTAAAATAGGCGAAACCAGCCGTCTTTAAGATTCTGCTGTTTTGCTGACAGAAAAGAAACAGGTGAACACCTTTCTGTCCAGCTGTTTCTTTCTTTTCTTTAAAAGAGAACTATTCTACACCGGTTCTTTTATCCCACCACAACTGGGTTCCATAGAAAATATCTTCTTCCTCAATATCAAACGGGAAATTGGAGTTTAATGATTTCTCCTCATCCGCGTATGCCATTCTAAATGGAGGACGATTGTGCGATGCGGCGTAATCAGAAGCGACGCCAGTTAGCAAAGGAACATCTGTTCTTCTGGCTTCAGACCAACCTTCCACACTCTGTTTAAATAAACATATCCACTTTTGTAATGCTATTTTTTCCAGATTTGAGGTATTGCCTTCATCCCAGGCAACTTCGGGTTCAGTTAAAAATGTTGCAACAGCAACCGAAGTAATTTGCCCGCTCTCTTCGCAGGATTTTTTTATCCCGGTTTCATATGCAGCCTGCGCGTCGCCAGTGGCCAGACCTCTTTCGTATGCCTCGGCCAAACAGAAATATACCTCGGCGCAATTCATATAAGGAACAAAACCCTGAGGATCATTCATAAACCAATCACCGATGTGTGATCGATTAAAACTATTATTCAAGGTATCAGATTTATCATTCGGCCCAAACCGGTGGCCGGAGTAAACACCGTACGCATTTTTGTCGGCATAGACTGGTAAACGGGGATCATTATTATTCTGAAGCGCATCAATTATTGGCTGTTGCATCCTCCAGTTGGATTGTTTGGCTGCATCACCAACTGTCCCCATAGATTCATACCATATCTCTTCGTCGGGTGCAATTCCCGGAAAATACCAATAAGCATTATCTTCATTCTCAGTCATAATCGGATATTTTGCGGCATCTCCCAGAACATCCTGAATAACAGCAGCGGCAGCGCTTTCATCGGCTGAAGACATGCGAATTGCGACTCTTAACCGAAGTGAGTTACAAAATTTCTTCCATTTTTGAATATCGCCATCAAACAAAAAATCGCCATCACCAATATCGTCTCCTTCTGGATCAAACATATCAGCAGCAGTTTTTAACTCCTCAAGAATAGTATTGTATACTTTTTCCTGAGAATCATATACCGGATAAATAACACCATCTTCAAGCTGGAATGCTTCGGAATAGGGAATGTCTCCCCACATATCACAAGTTTTATGCGCATTGTATGCTCTGAATGTTAAGGCAGCTGCATAAAGATTATCATTTTCTTCCTCAAGTGCCAAACTCATCGCGTCGGTTGAATAAGTCATCGAAGTGTACATGCTTTTCCACATACTGTTATTGATGTCTACCCTGTATTCATAATCGGCAGCGCTTATGTATCCCGAATATGCTCCGGCATAATAGCAGTCCAACCTTGTTCCAAACAGAGTATACATTGAGGTTAGCATTGATGCACCCAACACACTTGTTCCGGGTACAACTGTTGCCGAATTAGGACTGGTATTCATTTCATCAAATTCGCTTGTACAAGCGCTAATGAACAGGATTATACCAGCCAATAAAAATACTTTTGATCTAATTATATTCTTCATGATTTCAGTATTTATATTCCGTTATTAAAAATTCACGTTAACTTTCAAACCATAGCTTCGTGTAGTAGGAATCTGGAAATTTTCAAACCCTACTCCACCTTCTCCGCCACCAAGACCTACTTCAGGATCAATGCCCAAATCTTTGGTTGATTTATCCCTGTATAAAATTGCCAGGTTTCTTCCAACAAGTGAAACATTGAACTTTTGTATCCATTTCACTTTTTGCAGATTAAAATCGTAGCCTAAAACCAGTTCGCGAAACTTAACATATGTTCCATCAAGTATAGAATATTCATGGTTGTTCCACATCCAGGCTCCGCCGTAGTAATCCTGTGCAGAAACGCGAATATCGTTGGGAGTACCATCTTCAAATACGCCGTTAACAATCAAACCTTCCTCACGTACGTGATTGGCTGTTGTAACCGCGTACGTTCCTGTCGGGTAAGAGTGCCAGGCTGTTGTACTAAATATATCTCCTCCAACCCTGACATCAATTAAAAAACTCAAATTAACTCCTTTGTACCTGAATGAATTTGTGATACCCCCGGTCCAGTCCGGCGTAACTGTCCCCAGTTTTTGGGCAACACTGGTCGTTTTTGGAATACCTCTTGAATCAACGACAACATCTCCATCGTCGTTTCGAACAAAAGGAAGTCCCCATAGTACTCCCCACTCTTCTCCGGGAATACCAAGAGATGTAGCACCACCAAATCCACTTGAGATTTGATATGATTCCAGATCACCATAAAGCGAATTTACCATACTTTTGTTTGTGGCCCAGTTTACTGTTACATCCCACTTTAAGCCAGACGTATAATCAAGGACACGGCCCGATACCATTAACTCAACTCCTTTATTTTCAATCTCACCGGCATTAAGTCTCATTGCCTGATATCCTGTTGCAGATGACGTTGCCACAGAAAGTATCTGATTAACGGTAGTTTGATCATAATAAGTAAAATCCAGAGAAATACGATCGTTCAACAAACGCATGTCAACACCAAATTCGTAAGAAGAAGTTTCTTCCGGTTTTAATGCAACAGGAGGCATCGTACTTGTGGGACTGAATGTAGAAATTGAATTATAACTACCCGCATTATACGTTCTGGCTAATTGGTAAGGACCGGTATCTCCCCCCACCTTAGCAATACTTGCTCTCAACTTTGCATAGGACAGCAAATCAGATTCAACCGAAAAGGCATCAGTTACACTGAAACCAAGACTTGCAGAGGGATAAAAATAAGATCTGTTTTCCGCCGGCAAGGTAGAACTCCAATCGTTACGACCGGTAATTCCAAGAAAAAGATAGTCTTTATAAGAAGCATTCGCAGCAAAGTAAAGGCTGTTTGTTTCGTATTCACTTTTATACATACTTACGGTGGGATTCCCTTTTACATTCGAAATAGTGTATAAATCGGGAACGGTAAGATCATTCGCAGCCATGTTCATATTTTTATACTGGTCGTTCCTGTAATTTGCCCCCACAAGTCCGTCAATGCGAATATCTCCAAAAGCTTTGTCAAAATTTAGCGTGAAGTCGCCATTTGTTTCCTTTGTGTAAATTTGCGTATCAGCAAACTGACCTCCTCTTCCCCTTCTGATATTATTCACCGTACCCGACTGGGTAATATCACTTCTGTACTCATTATAAAAATCAACACCAACACGTGCATTTGCATATAACCAGCTTGTAAAATTGTAGGTTACGCTGACATTTCCGTAAACCCTGTCTCTTGAAAATCCGGTAAGGTTTCTTTGTGTATAAAAGGGATTGTCGCCACTTGGAAATATATAGTCTTCATTTCCTTTCTCATAAAACAAATCTTTAACATACTGTGTTGGATAATCTCTCTGCAACCATCCAAAAATATCTGCCCAACTGTAACCATTATTGGGAATATTATCACTCTCTTTTCTCAAATATGTAAAATTTGCAACTGTTGTTATCTTTTCAGAAGGCGTAAG
Source organism: Maribellus maritimus (assembly GCF_022267315.1). Lineage (GTDB taxonomy): Bacteria > Bacteroidota > Bacteroidia > Bacteroidales > Prolixibacteraceae > Draconibacterium > Draconibacterium maritimum. The sequence continues at coordinate 196,943 of NZ_JAIKLE010000002.1, read as the reverse complement.
TCTGAGGTTAACAGCAATAGAGTTTTGTTTTTGATCGGTGTTATTCACAATCCCGGTACTGTTCCGGTTGGTAAATGTAACTCTACCAGAGGCTTTTTCACCGTTTGCAGATAACGCCACACTATTTTCGACATTTACACCGGTTTCAAACCACTGTTTTATATTATCAGGACGAGATACCCATGGACTATCAGGGCCGGTAGACCATTGATCGAGTAGAAGTCCGGCATCCAATCTTGGTCCCCAGTTAATAGGCCAGCTGTCATTAACACCACCGCCATCACCATCAACATAGTTATACGAAAACTGCTTTGCGTAATCGTTATAGCTCAGCGACGTGCCATTTTCCTCATTATATTTATTGTAAATATATTCACTGCCGTCCCAGCCTCCCCCATATTCATTCTGAAGATTAGGAAAATAGGAGGCTTTGTCGAAAATTACCGATGAGATTACATCGACTCCGATTTTTCGCTTATCCTTATTTCCCTTTTTTGTAGTAATAAGAATAACACCGTTGGTCGCCCGGCTTCCATACAAGGCCGAAGCACTTGCACCTTTAAGTACCGTCATCGACTCGATGTTATTGGGATCTATGTCTGACGCGGTGTTTCCCCAGTCCACACCACCTGCACCAGAGAGGTTGGTCGTTGAGTTGTCGATAGGAGTTCCGTCGACAACAAAAAGAGGCTGATTACCGGAAAAAGAGGCATTACCTCTGATTACTATCCTTGAAGAAGCCCCTATCGTACTCCCTCCGCTGGTAACCTGAACCCCGGCAACTTTTCCTGAAAGCGAGTTTACAATGTTAGCATCATTCGCCATGTTCATTTCCTCTGAGGAAAGATTTTGTACAGCATATCCAAGTGTTTTTTTCTCCCTGGTGATGCCAAGAGCTGTTACAACCACTTCATCGATTCCTACATTTTCAGGTTCAAGAACAAAGTCGTAAACATTTGAATTTGTAAGCGGAACTTCAACCGTTTTCATCCCGATAAAAGACGCAACCAAAGTTCCGGAGGCCGGAACTTCTAATGTGAATGTACCATCCTGCCCAGTAATGGTACCTGAACCAGTTCCTTTTACCGAAATGGTGACAGCTACCATTCTTTCACCATTTTCTGATGAAGTAACTGTCCCACTTACCATCCGGTTTTGTGCAAATGCACATATTGCAGTAAACAGAACCAAATAGATTAAAATTAGTGCTCTTTTCATAGACTCATTTTTTAAGGTTAAAAAATTAAAAGGTATTTATTCATATTCATTGGTTTCATTTTCAAAAACATTGTTTTACAAGTTCAATCATTTCACTTTTGGTGGCTACCCTTGGGTTTCCCTTGTAGTCTGGTAAAACCATACACTGGTCCGCCAATTTTGGAATCTCATGTTCGGGCATCCCTATTTCACTTAATGTTTTATTGAGGTTTAAACATTTTAAAAACTTACTGATTTCCACCGGAGATTTCGCAGCAGCTTCCTCATCAGAAAGAGTCTCCAGTTCGGGATTTAGTATTCTGGCTATTCTTGAAAATTGGGGTATAGCATGCTTCCATGTATATTCAGCAAAAACAGGATATACTATCGCCAATGCTTCACCATGGGCAACATGAGGATACATTCCCCCAATTGCCATCCCCATGCCATGCGGAAGTGTTACGCCAGCATTGGCAATACAAAGCCCTGCCAACGTATCGGCCCACGCCATTTTTTCACGTGCCTCAATATTATCTAAATCTGACAAAACCTGAGGCAAGTATTCCACAACAATGGTTATTGCTTCCCATGCCAACAAATCGACATAGGCCCCGGTCCCCGGGTTAATTGTACTTTCAAAAGCATGACACAAGACATCAAATCCGGTTGTTGCCGTAACAAATTCCGGAATAGTAAGCATTAACTCCGGATCGACAATACACACCTCCGGATACAAAATGTTATTGTATAAAGCTGACTTATCACGTAATTTTGAATTGGTTACCACAGCAACCTGTGTAACCTGTGAACCTGTGCCGGAAGTTGTAGAAACTGCAATTACTGGCAATAATTTGTTCGGATCGGGCTGAGGTGATTTATAAAAGAGGTAATCCCAACTGCTGCCTTCATGTGTGGCTTCAACTGAAATTGCTTTGGCGGAATCCATACTGGAACCTCCCCCTAACCCGATAATAACATCTGCTCCAAATTTTTTGGCCATTTCAGCCCCTGCAGCAATTGTTTCAATGGTTGGATTAGGAATTACGCCATCGTAATGTGCAACCTCGATTCCTGCATTTTCAAGAATTTTTATAACCCTCGTGTATTGTTCTTTAAATGCCGCCAGGTTCGCCTGTGTTGTCACCAGAAGTACTTTATTTCCATACTTTTTTGAAATTTCACCTAATTCATTTACCCGTCCCCGGCCGAATAATATTTGTGTTGACTGATGAAAATTAAAATGTTTCATTATTGTTGGTTTAATCCTTAATTTGAATAATTGAAGTTTACTTTTTTCATTTTTAAAATGAGAAAACTTCAAACTCTTTATTCTCCAGTTTTATCCCCTTTTGAAAAACTGCTTCGCATACAGCTACAAGAGGACACAGAAATATCCCATTCCAAATATTTCGGGCGATACTTCACTCGTGAAATAATCTTTACAGCCCTTCATATTCTGTCTTCTCGCAACAGCCTGTCAATAAAATTTGGCTTGAATAATTTTATAGCGAATACAAGAAAGCAACTGGAACTTTTAGGTGTTCCTTTTAAAAAAATGTGTCAGTTACATTATATCAGATAGAAACCAGAAATAATAAGCACCCCACACACAAAAAGGAAATTCGGGTACATCATCGTTTAATTTGCCCCGAGGCAGCAATCCCCAAAGTAATTTTCCGGAACCATTATCCATTTTCTTTTGTTTCATATGAGCTAACTAAAGATCGATCATAACTTTCATTGCTTTGTCTCTCATATCCTCGATGTATTTATATGCTTCCCAAAACTCGTTAAATGGAAAATGCTTTGAAACAAGAGGTTCTGTTTTTATCTTTCCTTCAGCAATCATAGATACAGCTTCTTCATAATCCTTGTGTCGGTACATCATCGAACCATAAATATTCAACTCGTGTTCTCCGACATAATACATATTCACCTCCGGATTTTTTGCATACACTCCAAGTATTACAACATCACCTCCTTTTTCAACATTCGCAAGCAATAAATCCAATGAAGTTTGAACTCCGGCGGCTTCAAAACCCACCTGAAATCCTTCATCGCCAAAACATGATTTAATTTCATCTTCAACGGAAGCATTTTTAACATTGAGTGTTAATTCGATACCACACTCTTTTGCCTTATCCAGCCGGTAATCACTTACATCGGTTATTAATACCTCTTTTGCTCCGCGGGCTTTTGCAAACTGAGCGACCAAATTTCCGATGGTACCAGCCCCCGATACCACAACGTTCTTTCCTTTGAGTCCTGTTGGTCGACTTGTTGCGTGTGCTCCAACTGCAGTTGGCTCAACCATTGCACCTTCTTCAAAAGTAAATGAGTCGGGCAGAACGACAAGCCTGTCTTCAGAAACAATAAAATAGTCTTGTGCTACTCCGGGAGCCTGAAATCCTTCAACTTTCAAATTCTGACATGCATTGTACTGTCCTCTTTTACATGGATTACACTTACCACAAACCTGTTGGGGCCTGGCAGTGACTTTCATTCCCGGCTTTGCCTTGGAGACTTCTTCCCCTACAGCTTTTACAATAGCACAATACTCATGTCCCTGAACTACAGGATACGGAGTTGCCGGATGCTCGCCATGAAACACATGAACATCACTTCCGCATATTCCAATCCGTTCAATTTTGAGTAAAAGCTCGTTGGGCTTAAGTTCTCCCGGAGCCTTAACTTTGAAATATTCTATTTTGCCCGGTGAGGACATTATGGCTTGTCTCATTTTTTTACATTTGTCTTTTTGGGGAGCTGTACCGGACAGATAAAAATCCACCCGGCTTGCTCTTGTCTTAATAAACTAAACTCTATCTATGAAAATAATACGTACAACGTTACCAGAGAAACAATCAAAACGATGACAAAAATACGCACATCACTTAACTCTGTGATTTTCCCTTTTATAACTGCCAACGGATGCTCCCATGTATATTTTTTCACCACCTTGCTGTCGGGTCTTGGTTTAGCATAACTAACTGTAAAATAAATAAATGTACAAATTACAAACAACCACCAGGCCTGCATCATAAATGGTATCTGCAAACCTTTGGTTATATACATATAACCACTAATAGGCTCAAAATCGACACAAAAAGCAACAACTCCGAGCAGAAGACCAACTATTAGTGTAACAAACGCAGCCTGCCGGGTTCCTCTTTTTGAAAAAACGCCAAAAAGAAAAACAACAGCAACCGGTGGAGCTATAGCTGAAGCAATTTTATTAATCGCTTCAAAAATACTTGTAAACTTATCGCCCTGCGTAGACCACGCCATGGCCAATATCATAACAACAACAGCGGAATAGCGGCCAATCCGAATTTGTTTTCTATCTGAAATCCTGGGATTAAATCGTTTCACGATATCAACAGCGACCAAAGTGGCAGAGCTGTTAAGCGCCGCAGCAATTGTGCTCATCAAGGCAGCCATTAAGGTTGCTGCCATCAACCCTTTTAACCCGGTTGGCAACAACTGGTTGATCATTACAGGCAGAGCCATATTGGAGTTTGTTCCTATGACATCCTTAAACAACACATATCCAATTACTCCGGGAAAGACCAAAATAAAAACCGGTAATATTTTTAAAAATCCGGCAAATATTGCCCCTGCTTGAGCATCTTTTTGAGTCTTTGCTCCCAATACACGTTGCACAATAGTTTGATCAGAACACCAATACCAAAGACCTAAAATCGGATAGCCTAAAAAACAAGCGTACCAGGTCAATCCTGTATCTCCTCCAAGCGCTTTAATGCTTTCATTTGTATGCAACATATCAAGCTGACCCGGCTTTAAATTTGCTTTTAATTCCGTTATCGAGTTAATGCCAGCATCTGACAATGCATAAAGTCCGAATCCGGTCAGCAATATTGCCCCCAGTATCAGCACCGCAGACTGCACCGTCTCTGTAACGACAACTGCTTTTAACCCACCAAGAACCGTATATATGGCAGTAACTGTTGATATTACCAAAATTGAAGTTACTACATTAATTCCGAAGAAAGTTTCAAAAACTACAGCTCCTGCATACAAGCTCATACCAATATGAACAAACAAAGCACCAATAATTGCAATAAAAGCCAACACTGTCCGGGAACGCGAATCATATCTTTTTTCTAAAAACTCGGGCAAAGTTGAAATCTTACTCCTAAAATAAAAAGGTGCAAATATTAATCCCAACATTATAAGAGAAACCGAGGCAAGCCACTCAAAATTTCCCCAAACAAAACCTTCATTATAACCCGACGCAGCCAAGCCCACCAAATGAATAGTTGAGATATTTGATGCAAACAAAGCAGCTCCAACAACAGGCCAGCTCAAGCCTCGTCCGGCTAAAAAATAGCCTTCACTAGTCATCCGCTTTAACCTTGTGGACAAAACACCAATTGCCAAAATCCCAACGAGATAAATAACAATAATTGACAAATCAACTAAATTTACTTTTTCATTCATATTTGCAGACTTTGTCTAACTTAACTTACAACTTATTTTCACTGAACAACCTGCCTTCTGCACCAAATATCAAAACTACATTTCTAAATATATACTATAAAATTACTTATGTACTCGAATTGTTTTAAACTACCGCGAAACTTTTGACTATGTTAAAGAAACCTATATCGAAAAGTATCCCATTGATTACTGCACTCATCTTAAAAATACTGAATGCTTCTATTCTAAAGAATAAGAGTGCACATTCGCTTATTCTTCAACCATTTCCCCAACCACATCAACCTCAGCACCAAAACGGAGAGTCCTAACTTATCACATCGCGACAACCAAAGCCTGGCTGGCCAATCTTCCACTTTTCTATTTCAAACTCGATAGCCATACATCAATCATACTTTTTAATATCATTTTCAAATATAAAATATAATATTTCACAAAACAATACAAATAGGTTTTTTTTACGATAAAAAAAATATTTTACAAAATAAAAAATGCAGCAAAAACAGAGATAAACAACTGAATAACAGAATAATAAAATACAAAAATCATACAAAATAGCTCTTAACAATAATTTTATATACTATTTTAAAACTAATTTAAAAAAACTTACAAAAAGAGAGAAATATGAAATACAAAGTTTATAAATGAACAAAGAAATCATACATTATAATATTATTTTAATATCTTTGTCGCAAATTATTTTACATGAAGAACGAATTCTCTAAGATGGATGCAGGACTATTGCATCTTGCTAACAAAAAGGTACTTTTAAAACTGATAAACCAAAAGGGGCAAATTAGCCGCTCCGAACTTTCAAAAGCAACAAAACTCACCCCCCCGACAATTACAAGAATAGTTGATGAGTTAGTTTATAAAGATAATCTGGCAGAATATATAGGAACTGGAAGCTCAAACGGAGGCAGGCCTTCTATGATTGTTAAGTTCAAAAATGAAGGTAATTATATTATTGGTATCGACCTTGGAGCTACTTATATAAGAGGAGGTCTTGTAGATTTAAACGCAAAATTTGTTTACGAAATACAAGTCCCGACAGAAATAGAAAAGGGATTTTCCAGTATAATTGAAAAAGTCGCAAACGTTATACAAAAACTTAAAAGCAGACAAGAACCTAATTCCAAAGTGTGGGGTGTTGGTATAGGGGTGGCCGGACTTGTGGATAGTAAAACCGGTATGATTGAGTCTTCTCCTGACTTTGGATGGTCAAAAATTGATTTAAGAAAAGAACTGGAAGATCGATTGGGTCTTCCCTTTTTCTACGATAATTCAACACGCCTGATGGCATTAGGAGAATTAAAATTAGGTGCAAAACAAAATTTGAAAAACTTCGCGGTAATAAATCTGGGGTACGGTATTGCTTCAGGATTGGTTATCGAAGGCAATCTTGTGAAAGGACATGTTGGCTTTGCTGGTGAATTTGGACACATTTCGGTTGATACCGAAAGCAGTGTAAAATGCAAATGCGGAATGTATGGCTGTTTGGAGGCGCTGGCATCAGGACACCGTATTGCTGCTTTAGGTAAACATGCTTTGGCAAACCAGGATTCTTCACAAATATTAAATGAACTTTGCAACGGAAATCCAAACCTGATAACCGCTGAACTAGTAGCAAAAGCAGCCCAAATGGGCGACAAGTCGTGTTTAAAAATATATAACGAGGTTATCGAATACCTGTGTAAAGGAATTGGAATTATTGCAAACCTCTTAAATCCCGAAGTAGTTTATCTGGGGGGAGGAATCTCGTTAAACGAGCAATTTCTTTTTGATTTAGTTCAAGCCAAAAAATCAAAATATTTATTACATACAAATACCGATATGCCTATTGTTCCATCTACATTTGGCGAACAGGCAACAATTATCGGAGCGGTTTCTTTGGTGCTCGAAAAGATAATGGATCTGGAATTGTTGGCTAAAGAATGATTATTCGCTTTTTATTTTTCAGAGAAGATATTACAGAGTGATTGTACCCCTCACAATTGAGTTTTTTGTAAAATTATGACCCGTTTTCCAAGTATTCCCGTGTGGTAAAATCTTCTCACGGGCTTTCTTTATGTTTGTTCAACTTTGTTTCATTTTCAATAACAGGCAGGCATATTTCACTTACTCCTCGATTTTCCCAAGTATAATATGGTATCGCTTTAAAATTTGTTTTCTTTTGATTGATGTATCCCTCCCCTTTCAAAGTGATTACACCCTCAAATAAATTCTTATTCATTTCTGCTTCGACTGGGCAATCCGGAGGCGATACCATTTAAAACATTAAAATTACGATTGTCAATTCCCTTCAAACAATAAAAAACAGGACCACACACTGACGCAATACATCCATCATTGGTACGAATGCGCACATGGCACACCTGAAGGGTTATTTGGAATCGGGTGCGTTATAAAAGCTGATTTTTCCATCTAAACTATTTGTTTTCCTGCTGTTAATACTATCCGGATGTTGGGCTCCTGCCCGTTCCAAACATGTTGGCGTAGTATCAACATCAACTACCCAAATTAATTCGTCGTTACACTGGTTTGCCGGATCGGACTGGTCAAATACACTTGCATAATCATCCAGCAAAGTGTGTGGCGAATTTTCGATTATATTTTTGCATTCCGTTAATGCGTCCTGCCATTCTTGATCACCAGATAATATTTAGCTTTTTAAAAACATTGTCAATACCCATTATTTACAGGAAGACGTAGGTCAGTAACAATATTTTAATCTCAGGAATGATGCATCTTCAATTATTCTTGTATTATTCTAATTGAACAAGCTGGTGGATGTAACTGACTTTTAAATTAAAACTGAATCAAATTCCAGTAATTATAACTGAAATTGCAGGCTAACAATTTAAAGTTTTACTCTCTTGCATAGTTGTATCCAACAAAAAATGGAAAAACTTATTTCTTGTTTATTTTGCCGGATGTATCTATTAATGATTTTGGGAAAATATGACAAGTTGTAGTAGTCAGTTAACAAGTCCGGTTCACAAAAAATAAAACAACAGAAAAAATCAGGCAATACAAATTTCAGGCAAATAGTATATTTGAAAAAGAATGTGGAGGGGAGTAACATATATTTTAATTTTATTATTGTGGGGGGTTGCAGCCAAAGCAATTGAAAACCGTTATGTATTCAAAAAACTAAATAACGAGGACGGATTGACGTACAACACCGTTCATGATATTGCACAGGAACAATCCGGAATTGTGTGGTTTGCTACGAAACAAGGTTTAAACAAATACGACAGTTACAACATCAGACGCTACTATAAAGAAGATGATGTTGGTATCCCATCAAATTTTTTCACAAATGTTATAGTTACAAAAGATAATCGCCTGTTTGCCGGAACAGACAGAGGTGTAATCGAATACAACCGCCGTTTTGACAAATTTGAACCTTTATTATTTGAAGAACACCCCTTGCCAGGAGTTATAACTTTATTTGAAACAAAAGAAGGTACGGTATTAATTGGAACCCACCGGGGAATTTATGCATACCACCCAAAACAAAACGTAGTTGTAAAATTCGTTTCGTTACAAAATGAACCAATTGCATCAATTGCTGAAAGTGCTGAAAATACCTTCTACGCAGGTACAAATTCAGGGGTCTATGTATTAAATTCCGATGGAGTTTTAATCGAATACTTCAATACAACCAACACTCCCGGATTACAGACCAGTGTCATTAATAAAATTTTTATCGATCATGCCGGTAATTACTGGGTAGGGACCGAGAACAGTGGTTTGTACCTGTTTGATACAAAAAACAAAACTTTTTTAAAAATAAGACTTGCAGAAACAGACCAGGCTGAAACTAAAGTTGTGCGTGACATTGAAGATGATTCAAACGGGAATATCTGGATTTGTAGTGAACTGGGAATCTTTATCCTGGATCCCGCAACAAAAGAGACCGTTAATATTCAACACTCGCTGGAAAAGTCTGAGTATTCTTTAAATGATAATGCCACCTACTGTGTGCTCAGGAGCAAGGAAGATATTATGTGGATTGGAACTTATTTTGGCGGAATTAATTATACCAATCTTGGCAATTTCAAGGGATTCTTTACGATTTATCCGGGCGACGGGCAAAATGAACTTCGCGGAAAGGCGGTAAATAAACTGTATAAAGATTCAAAAGGAATTTTATGGATTGCCACAGAAGACGGAGGCGTATGTACTTTTAATACTGAAAAGAAAGAAATTCTGGATTACTACCAGCATCAGGAGAAAAACAGTCTCAGCTCGAATAACATCCATGCCATATGCGAAGACAAGAACGGATACATCTGGTTTGGACATTTTATGACAGGGATTGACATTTACAATCCCCGGACAGGAAAATTCAGAAATATTTCCATTCTTCCGGATATCAAGTACAGCATTACCGAAAATTCGGTCTACAGTATTTATAAAGATTCAAAAGAAAATATTTGGGTAGGAACCCGCAGGGGCGTATACCTTTATGATTATGACACTCAAGAACTAAAGCCTATCAAACAAGAAGAACTGGGGCAATTGTTTATATACAGCATCCTGGAGGATAACCATGGAAATATGTGGTTTTGTATCCGGCATGGCGGCATAGCATCTATCAATAAGAAAAACGATTCCATCAGTTTTTACCGGGAGCCGGAGTTTTTGTCAACCAATAAGATTATTGCTGTAAACGAAGACAGCAAAGGGAAAATATGGTTTGGAACCGTGGATGGAGGAGTTAATATCTATGACCCGCTCACCAAAAATTTTCAACATTTAAGTATGGAAGACGGACTACCCAATAATACTGTTTACGGAATACTGGAAGCAGTAAATCACAATATCTGGCTCAGTACCAACCAGGGATTATCCATGTTTAATCCCAAAACCCGGGAATTTAGAAACTACAACAGAAACGACGGATTGTCGCAAATGCAATTCAATTTTGCGTCTTATTATAAAGATGCTGATGGTACACTTTACTTTGGTCATGTAAACGGGTTAAGCTATTTTAATCCTTCTGAGATAATTGATAATAAAATAAAACCACAGCTGATTTTTACTGATTTAAAACTCGCGAATGAAAGTGTCCATATATCCGAAAAAGGGATTTTAACAAAACCGATCGATCAAACCGATAAAATTACTTTGAGTTATTCCCAAAAATCATTTACAATTGACTTTGTTGCAGTAAACCACATATCAGCGGGGAACAACAAATTTTACTACTATCTGAAAGGTTTTGATGAGAACTGGAATGAAATGGGAAATAAAACCAGTGCCAATTACACTAATTTATTACCCGGAAAATATACTTTCCATCTAAAGGCCGAAAACAACGATGGCATTGAAAGTGCAAACAGCAAAAATCTTATTATACGCATACGACCGCCTTTTTATCTGTCTTTTGGTGCATTTGTACTTTACTTTTTCCTGATAGCAGGAATTTTCCTTCTGTACCGAAAAATCACAATCGACAAGGAAAAAGAAAAGGCAGCTCTAAAACTGGAACGAATTGAAAAGGAAAAAATTAAAGAATTAAGTCAGCAGCGGCTGAATTTTTACACCTACATTTCCCATGAATTTAAAACTCCTCTTTCCATTATTATCTCAAGTATCGATCAGTTGTTTGACAGGAGTGATATTTCAGAAGATCTAAAACAACGCTTCCAGCGTCTTAGCCGAAGCTCAAAGCGGCTTTCATTTCTGTTTAACCAGTTAATGGATTTTCGAAAAATTGAAACCAAACATGCCAAACTTGTTTTGCAGAAAGGCGATATCGTTAACTTCCTGCGTGAAACCTGTCTGGTTTTTACGCCTCTTTTTGACCAATACCGGGTGAACTTCGAATTTAAAGCGAACCGCGACGAGTACGAATATTGGTTCGACCCTGATAAAATTGAAAAAATCATTGCAAACCTGATTTCAAATGCACTAAAACATACTCCCATTCATGGAAAAATAATTTGCGAAGCTAAAATAGCTGACGAGATTAGCGATAAAAACCAGAAGCATTTAAATATTTGTATTTCGAACACCGGGAAGGGCATTTCCGAAGAAGAAAAACAAAATTTGTTTACTCCTTTTTACATGAACTACCGGCAAAACGAACAAAAAAGTGGTTCGGGAATAGGGCTCACGCTGGTTAAGAGCCTGGTGGAATATCTTCACGGCACCATCGAAGTAAAAAGTAAAATGGATGAAGGTACCCGTTTTAAAATTCAACTGCCCCTGAATTACCAGGGAATTTCAAATATCAAACTCGAGAACAACAGAGATACAATCAGACATAATTTGGATTTGGAAAGTATTTCAGAAGTAACTACAAGCCCTGCTCCGGTGAAAGAAAAACCGAACAATGACAAGGAATTCAAACTACTAATTGTAGAAGACACCGTAGATCTGGCAGAAGTTTTGATGGAGCATTATTCAGAACATTTTGATGTAAAATGTGCTCAAAATGGAATAGAAGCATTAACAATTGTAAAAGAAGAAGAACCCGATATAATTATCAGCGATGTGATGATGCCGAAAATGAATGGAATAGAGTTTTGTGAAAAAATCAAGGAAGATGAAGCTACCAGTCACATTGCCGTAATTTTACTCACCGCAAAAACCACACACGAAGATAAAATAGCCGGATTGCAGGCGGGTGCCGAAGCCTATGTGAGAAAACCATTTGATTTAAATGAACTTGACCTCCATGTACGCAACTTTATCGAAATGCGTAAAAAACTAAAAGAAAAAGTTGTTACCGGAGCGCATATCGATCTGGAAAGGCTGAATTTCCAGGACAAGGACAAAGATTTTATCGAAAAAGTATCTGCAATAATCAACGAGAATATTGAAAGTGAAACCCTTAACACAGAAGAACTCGCCCAAAAACTGGGGATAAGTAAAACCCTCGTCTATTTAAAGCTTAAAAAATTGCTCAACATGTCTGGCTCCGATTATATCCAGTCGTTGCGTTTTAAAAAGGCCATTGAATTAATGGCGGATTCCGCACTTAATATTTCCGACATTGCCTACGAAGTTGGCTTCACCGACCCAAACTATTTTAGCAAGGTATTTAAAAAAGTGTATAAAAAAACACCTACAGAATATCGAAAAGAATTGCTAAACAAGATTAAAGGTTTAAATATGAACTAATTAGAAAAATACGAGTTTCTCATTTTCCTTTTTTTTTAACTTAAATTCCAGTTCCAGAAACACATTATTTCCGATTCTTGCATCAAACTTAAATCTTATGCAACGGATAGAATCGACCTTATTCCTGATTTTTATTTTAATTGTCTTTTCAAAAAATGAATTAAAAAGCCAAACATTAAATCCGCAGGTATCGGCCATGTTTGAAAATGCTATTGACAGCATTGAACCAACTATGCCCAATGTGTGGCCTCTTTTTAAATACCACCTGCGTGACATTGCCGTATGCAAAGGCCCCGAAAACAAATATTATCTTACCGGAACAACTGACGACAACTGGGGAGTAGCTGAGGGTATCCGCGTTTGGGAATCGTCAGATTTAAAAGACTGGCAAATAATTGGTGATGACGGTTTTGTTTGGACTTTTGAGAAAGATGCCAGTAACGAAGCTCAACGAAGGATAAAAAGAACCAACGGGCGTTTGGTTCGTGGAATCTGGGCTCCGGAGATTCACTATATCAATAACAATTTTTGGATTACCTATTCGGTTAGCGGCGGCTATGGTTCGGGATTATTAAAAAGCACTACAGGAAAACCCGAAGGACCATATGAGGACGTAAAAAAGGAAGGCGCAATGGTCAAAGGAATCGATGCTACTTTGTTTAAAGATGTTGACGGGACGGTTTGGTATATCTGGGGACCGGGGAATATGAAAAAGCTAAAGCCCGACATGATGGGATTTGCCGACACCGCCCCTCCTGTGTTTCCCAAAGATGCCAGCGGCAAGGAAGTGGGTTATGAAGGTGTAAATATGTATTACAAAAATGGTCTCTACTACCTGATGGCAGCAGAATGGAATTGTGAAAGCCCTAAAAAAGGCCATGTATTTGGAAATACAGATGTAAACCGCCGGACCGCTGATGGCCGGTATGATTGTATGATAGCAATGGCAGAAAATATAACCGGTCCGTATTCAGAGGCATACATTGCCATTCCGCACGGTGGGCACAATATGATTTTTGATGATTTTGATGGCAACATCCGGGCAACCATGTTTGGCAACGATGAAGCAGCGGCACAATGGCGTGAGAATGCTGCCCTTTTGCAAATGAAACTGGATGACAAAAAACGGTTGGTTCCTGTTGTTCCCTTTCCATCGGCAGCAACAGAAAAAATGCCGGTAATTTATGTTTCTGAAAAAGGAGACAACAGTAACGGGAAATCATGGAAAACAGCTCTAACATCTCTGCAAGAAGCAGTTGAACTGGCAAAGCCGAAATCTCAGATTTGGATTGCCGGGGGAAACTACGGAAACATGCTGAAGATTGAAGGAAAAACAGCTCTTTATATATATGGCGGATTCAAGGGGGTTGAGAAAAAGTTATCCGACAGAAAAATGTTGACAACAACAAAAATTGATGGACAGGGAAAAACAGCTCACGTGCTCACTATAGTCAACTCCGAATACCTTCGAATTGACGGATTAATCGTAACCGGCGGGAAAAATACAGGCCAAAAAACTGAAGGAAACGGTGCAGGAATCTGGCTTGAAAATGGTGGTGAATCAGTTCGGTTTGTAAACTGTACCATATCAAATAACTATGCAATAAAAGATGGTGGGGGAATATATGCCGCCAATGGAGCAAGTCCCCTGTTTGTTGGTTGCGATATAATAAACAATGAGGCTAACCTCAACGGTGGAGCGGTATATGTAAATTGTAACGCTGATAACGGTTATCACACCCGTTTTTACAATTGTAATATCAGCAACAATAAAGCGCAGGCAAACGGAGGGATTGCATGGTTTATAACCGACTTAAAACAGACCGGCACCTTACGTTTTATAAACAGTTTACTAAATAATAACTTTACACTTCTGGAAGGCGGAAATATTGTTATGAACGGCGGATCAACCCTGTTAATGAGCCATTGCACAGTGGTAAATAACCGGGGAATGTCGAAAGGTGCAGCCATTTCCCAATTAGGACGAGTGCCGGCGCAAAACCGCATTATTAATTCAATTTTTGCCAATAATTATGGCGCGGCACTTTTTGTTGCTGACGCCTATGAAGGTTCAGATCCTACGTCAGCACGGGAACAAAAATGGACAGAAATTCAAAACAACTTGTTTTTTAATAATGAAACCTTAAGCCTTTGCAGATACTCATACAAAGCCGCCGATTTTAAAACCGCTCAGGAGCTAAACACAGAAAACTGGGCTGCTGATAATCTTGAAGGAAATCCACATTTCGTTAATCCCGGAAATTCAAATTTCAAATTAAAAAAAGGGTCAAAAGCAATTGGAGCAGGGACTTTGAAAAATGCCTTTCCTGTTGATTTTTTCGGAGAAAAAAGATTTACAGATTTTGATACAACAACAAATAAGATAGACATTGGATTTCAAATGTTTTCAGAAAAATAGAAAATCTGGTTAATTCAGATTCCAGTTTTTCTGAATCAATTTCAAGTAGGTAACACATGAAAGATTTTAATATTGTATAAACCAAATTAATCGAATTTATGAACAAGCTTAAATTATTATTTCTAGTCTTGTTTATCCTTCCGTTAGCATTATTTGCACAAAATAAGATAACGGGGGTGGTAAAAAGCGATGCAGGAGAGCAGCTTCCCGGTGTGACGATTATTGTGGAAGGAACAACTCAGGGAACCACTACGAACTTCAACGGAGAGTATTCTATTACTGCTCCCGCAAACGGAAACCTGATGTTCAGTTTTATTGGCTATCTGTCACAAACTGTTCCGGTTAACGGACAATCAGCAATAAATGTAATTCTTCAACAGGATATTGAAGAATTGGAACAAGTGGTCGTAATTGGTTATGGAACTGTAAAAAAGAGCGATTTAACAGGCTCCGTAACTTCTGTAAAAGCCGATGAACTAAATCCGGGAGCAAATGCTTCTGTTGAACAGGCTTTACAGGGGCGTGTTGCCGGTGTGCAAATTTCGCAAAAAAGTAACGAACCAGGTGGAGGATTAAGCATCAGCATCAGAGGCTCGGGTTCTATCCAGGCAGGAAACGAACCGCTCTATGTAATTGATGGTATAATCGTTAACAATGGAAGTGTTGCCGGCACCGGCGGAGTTGGTTTCACAGGAAACCAGAATCCAAGAAACCCGTTAAATTCGTTAAACCCGTCAGATATTGCATCTCTTGAAATTCTGAAAGATGCTTCGGCAACTGCAATCTATGGTTCAAGAGGTTCAAATGGTGTTGTAATCATTACTACTAAAAAAGGTAAAGAAGGAAAACTTCGTGTGGGTTATGATGGCTACTATGGTATCCAGCAGGTATACAAGCCGCTGGATGTTTTAATTGCCCAGGAATACAAAGATGTATTGAATTCCATTATTGATTTAGGTGGAGGTGATGAATTGCAGCGGATCGATCAAATTGAAGGGGGCGGAACCGACTGGCAAGATCTGATTTACAGAACAGCACGGACACAGAATCATAACATTACAATGTCGGGAGGTTCAAATAACCTCACCTATTTTACATCAATAAACTATTTCGAGCAGGAAGGATTGGTGAAGGGCTCTGCCATCGACAGATATAACATGCGATTTAATCTCGCATACGACGAAAATAAAAAGCTACGGGCAGGAGTCAGTTTTAATGGTTCATACATTCATGACGATTTCGCCTCAACGGGTCTCGGAATCAACGAAAACGGAGGTGCAATTTACACGGCTGTGAATTACGATCCCGTAATTCCTTCTTACAATGAAGACGGAAGTTACAGAAAATCTGAGTTTTTTGTTGGGGATAATCCACTGGCCATTCTTGATGGTGAAGATGCGACGGCTGAAACTTTTCGCTTTTTTGGAAATACCTATCTGGAATACTTTATTTTGCCTGAATTATCAGCTCAGGTAAAACTGGGTGGCGATGTGCAGGATGTAAGGAGAAATATTTTTATTCAGCCTTTTACAGTGTCTGGTGCAGGTACCGGAGGAATCGCTTCCATTCAAACAGGTCGAAAAGATTATGTTTCTGCCGAAGGAACCATAAATTATACTAAAGAGTTTGAACAGAGCAGACTGAATGCTTTATTGGGAACAACTTACGAATATTTTCAAACCAAAACATTCGCAGGCGACGGACGAGGATATGCCCTTCCTGATTTGGGAACCAATGCCATTGGCTCCGGTGATCCCTTATTAAATAACCTGGGGAGTGGACGTACACAGGCTAAATTTATTTCCTATCTGACCAGAGTAAATTATTCACTGATGGATAAATATTTAATCACTGCTTCCATCAGGGCTGACGGTTCTTCGCGTTTTGGTGAAAACAATAAATTTGGTTATTTCCCATCGGCTGCAATCGCTTGGAAAATGCATAACGAAATTTTTATGGCTGATGCCGGTTGGCTAAGTGAACTAAAACCAAGATTCAGCATTGGTAGTACGGGGAATGCAACTATCGGAAACGAGTTGACTTATCAAACATTCTCCACCGGTTCGCAGGTTCCCTTCGGAGACAGCTATTACAGCACAATTACTCCATCACGAATTGCCAATCCGGATTTGACCTGGGAAAAAGCGGTTCAAATCGATGTTGGTTTTGATTTTGGCATTTTGGAAAACAGGCTAACGGGTTCTTTTGATTACTTTAACAAAGAAACAACCGACTTACTTGTTTATATCCCTCAACCATTAAACACGGGGTTCTCCGGTCAGGTACAAAATATGGGCGGCGTTCGGAACCAGGGTTTTGAACTTTCGCTAAGCTGGGATATCATCAGATCAAACGATCTCTACTGGAATCTTGCCGGTAACATTTCAACATTAAAAAACGAGGTACTCAACATTGGCGATCGCGGAGATATCATCCGTGGAGGTCTATCACAGATTCCTGATTTTTCAATCATTACACCAGGAGAAGCTCTGGATTCCTACTATGGTTATATTGTTGATGGAATCTGGCAGGAAGGCGATGACTTTAGTGTAACCAATGACAATGTTCAGCCAGGCGACCTGAAATTCCGCGATCTGAATGATGATAAAACCATTAATGCAGAAGACCGGACCATCATCGGAAAACCTATCCCTGATTTTACATGGGGCCTTACCAGTAATCTTCAATTTAAAAATTTTTCACTCGACATTGTAATGCAAGGCGTACAGGGAATTGATAAATTAAATGCCAACCTGGCCAATTCAATGTTCCCAAATAATTTCAGACAAAACCGCATAGCAGAACCACTATTAAACCGTTGGACACCGAGCAATCCTTCCAACAAGTATCCATCCTTTGTCAATCCGCTCGCTTCCGGAGGAACAACGGCTTTGATCAACACGATAACCGTTGAAGATGCTTCTTATATCCGCTTGCAGTCGGTACGCCTTGGATACGACGTGCCGGTAGAGAATATCAGCGTTTTCAACAAACTGGCGATTTATGTTTTAGCTCAGAACCTGTTTACAGTGACCAATTACCTGGGAACCGATCCGGGCGCCAATGCCAGTGGAAGTAACACAGCAGCAATTGATTTTAACGCTTATCCGCTCCCACGAACTTATATGGTGGGTCTGAATGTTGAATTTTAAAAAATGGATGACATGAAAAATAAAATAGTAAAACAGATAGTCGGAACCTTGCTACTTTTGATGGCAATTGTATCCTGTGAAGACCAACTCGAATTATATCCTGTAGCTGAATTTGCTCCGGCTAACGCTTTGCAGAATGAAGACGGAATAGAAGCATTATTATTTTCTGCCTACAATAACTACACACCGGGTTCCGGCATTCGAACAGAAATTCTGATTAACGAGGTAACTACCGACATGGGCAGGGTGCGTATTGGCGCCGTAGAACGCGAAATGAAACCATTTATGGATTTCAACTGGGATGCATCGACCAATCATCTTGAGGGGTTACTCTGGTCTCGCCCGTATACAGCTATCCGAAATGCAAATACACTACTCGATAACATCGATGACTCGGCAGTTAATGAGGATTTCAAAAAAATGGTGGTAGCAGAAGCGAGGTTTATCCGTGCCTGCGAATATGTTTTTATGTACAAATATTTTGGACCGGTGCCACTCCGGACAACAAGCGATCTGACCATCCAACCAAAAGAGCTTGGACTTCCAACCGAACAGGAATTTCTTGATTTTGTTGAAACAGAATTAAATGCGGTTGCCCAGGATTTGTTAGCACCATCAGAGCAAACTCAGGTTGGAAGAGCGACCAAAGGACATGCCTATGCTACGCTGACAAAATTTCTGATGAACACCAAACAGTGGAATAAAGTTTTGGATGCAACACAGGTACTTATGGATTTGAATTACTACGAATTGTTTCCGGATTACAGAGCTGCCTTTTTTGTTGAAAATGAACCCCAGACCAATCCTGCAAACAAGGAAATGATTGTAACATGGTCGTTGAGAAACGAAAGTGGTGGTTACAACAACGACTATCAAAACGGAGCTTTCCCTCCCGGATTCAGAACTGCGGATAATATTCCCGAGTTTGAATGGACAACAAGTATGGCTAACTGGCCCACACAATTTAGTTTACGTGACGGATTTGTAGATTCTTTTGATCCGAATGATGCAAGGAAAGAAGCTATTGTGGAAATGTATTACAACGCAGGTGGCAACCTTGTTAATTTAAGAACGGCAAATACCGATAACAGCCGAAGTCTGAAATATTTTGATAACGACCAGACCGGGAATTTTAGCGGTTGCGACGTACCTTACATTCGTTATGCCGACATTTTGCTGTGTCGTGCAGAAGCATTGAATGAATTAAACGGCCCTACCCAGGAAGCTATAAATTTGATAAATGAAATACGCAACAGGGCAGGTGTAACTCCTTATACTTTAGCCGAAGTTGGCGACCAAAACAATTTCAGAAATTTGATTTTGGATGAACGTGGATGGGAATTTTTCTCGGAAGGAAAACGCAGAGAAGATCTTATCCGCCACGGTAAATTTTTGGAATATGCGGAAGAACGTGGTTTAACCACCTCGCCGAAACAGGTTTATTTCCCTTATCCTTTGGCAGAAGTAGATGCCAATCCGGCATTGGACCAGAGAGAAGGATATTAATAGTTGGTTTAGTTTGTTAGCGGGGCTGCATAAAAAAAATGCAGCCCTGCTTATTCTGGTCGAATGGTTTGGCTAAATAAATAATTGATTATTGTTTATTTATCAAGTCAAAAGAGATACAACAACAAGATTTAACAAAGCCGAAGAAATAAATAGAATGAGATGAAAAGTAAAAATATAGTTATAAAAGGGATTTTTGCGCTTTGCCTGATGTTTACATCGTTATGGATACATGCACAGGAAATGGGTATAAACTTTAACGAATCGCTGTTTCATGCAGAGGACGTCGACAAATTGGGCCGAACAAAAACCACCTGGGTAAGGGGCTTTTTTGAGTTTTTCAAGTATTATGAAAATCAGAGTAGCTTAACTGATGTTGACGATCAACTCGAGGACTTTTTAAACCTGAAAAATGCCGGGTACAAAACTATTCTCAACATCAAATGGAATTTTCATAACCAATCTTATCCTGATACAACAAGTGCAGAAATTGTCGCATATAATGAATTTCTCCAGCGCGTTCTGGATCGTGTTTGGGGGAAAATCGACATTATTGTGGTGGGTAACGAGCCCTTTATCGAATCGATGAACGACCTGGAACGAAACACAAGGTTGGCTCCGTTTTACCAATTCATGTGTAATCGGGTTCACGAATATAAAAACGGAAAAGCAGACATTCCAATCTATTTCGGTGCTTTTAACAGGTTATACGATTTCTACCGCGATACGGACGGTGTGCTTCAAATGTTGAACTTTGTAAAAGAAACACCGTGGATTGAGGGAATTGATTTACACATTCACCACAAAAACAATAACGACATTGTTTCAATGTACAGCTATGCAGATGCCAGGATAAGAGACGATCAGAAAATACTGATGACAGAATTCTCGCTGGTTTTCTGGTGGCAGGATCATACCCGGGATCTTATTCCTTCAGAATTTGCTTCGAAATACAATTATTCGGCTGATATGCTGGTGCATCAATATATTTTCCATGCCTTAAATGAACGCCGCCCCAAAGAAGAATGGGACGACTTTTTGAGCGGATGTCCGTGGTTTGAGAACAGAAAACACTATTTGTGGGAAGTGTACGAACTCCTGACGCAGTATGAATCGTTCAATATAGCTACTTATTCTTACCAAATCAGCTGGGGACCAAACTTCGATGGAAATACAATGCCCTGGCTCCTGAATAATCTAATTGCTGCAACCACCATCGAAGATGATCCGGAAACCGGAGAAAACCAGTTTAATTATGCCTTTATCGATGATTTTCATAAAATTCAGGAAGTTGAAACAGGAGAGAATAACCCCACTTTACCTCCTGATCCGACAAAAATTTTTATGGAGTTTAATTTTGATGAAAACCTGACAGATGCATCACCCGAAAATGTTATATTCAATTTAACAAAGGGTACTGAAACCTATACTGATGGTAAATTCGGGAAAGCACTAAATTTTAACAATACAGCATATGTAACTCTACAGGATGCGCTAATAAATGCAGGCGCAGAAAACAGTACGCTTGGGGTTTGGGTAAAAATGGATCAATCAACCGATGTTGCCAATGCCGGAATGACCATCCTTCATCAAAAAGACCCCGCCGGAGGTACACCACCCGGAAGGATAATGATGGAAATATTAAATGGCGATATGCCTGCTTCTTTCGAAAGCGGAATCAGGGCACAAAGTTTTGAGGTGATTAATCCCGAAACCTGGTACCACATCGCTATTGTTCACGATGCCGAAAAAAGGATGAAGAGCATTTATGTAAATGGAGAATTAAAAGGAATTGCCGATTTTGGCACAGAACAATCGCTCGGACCATTTGTGCTGGGTGCTTTTAAAACGGAAGAAAGGGCCTTTCTTTACGGAAGCATCGACGAACTTTTTTGGACCAGGGAAGTTCTCAGCCCAAACCAGATCAAATCGATCATGAGCAAGGGCATAACACAAAGTTTTGACGACCTGCTAACGGCCGTCACTACTGTTGCTCAACCATCGGATTTTAATCTTTTTTTTCCTAATCCCGTATCCAATAGCATCAGGTTTTCCAGCAAAGTAGTAGAAGAACAGGGACAATTCCGGTTGTTCGATTTAAACGGAAGGGCAATGACAGCTTTACAACCTGTGCACTCCGGTCAGATAAACTTAGGTAACCTCACAAAAGGAATGTATTTACTAAAAGTTTTTACTGAAAAAGAAGCCTGGTCCGAGTGTTTGATTTTGGCAAATTAAAAAGATAATGTTCAACTTAACAAAAAACAAATATAACCGCATATGAAGGTCGACTCTTGCTTTCATTGGTGTTTTGTCTCCTTGTATCCGTCAAAAATGAATATTTTTACATCGAACACTCGAAATATTAAAAAATGAAACTAAACCTGACCCTACTTCTGTTATTAATTTGCCCGGTTCTTTGGAGTCAACCCAAACCGCAAATTTCAGGATTGGATAAAACACCCAATATTCTTATCATTATAGCAGATGACTGTACATACAGTGATTTGCCGCTTTATGGTGGAACAAATGTAAAAACACCACAAATCGACAAACTGGCTTCACAGGGGATGACGTTTAACCGCGCCTTTGTTACCATGTCGATGTGTGTACCGTGCCGCGCCGAATTGTATACCGGTTTGCAACCCGCCACCAGCGGCGTTTGCTGGAATCATTCCATTGCGCGCAGCGGAACAACAAGTATCGTTCAGTATTTGGGAGACTTGGGATACCGTGTAGGGATTGCCGGAAAGGTACATGCGAACCCTCGCGAGGTTTATCCTTTTGAAATGATTGATGGAGTTGAACGCGACTGTGTTTCAAAAACAGCCGGTTACGATGCAGCCGGTTTGCGGGACTTTATAACCAAAAACAGAAAACAACCATTTTGCCTGGTTACTGCGCTGGTGGTTCCCCACATTCCCTGGACGGTGGGCGATCCCTCACATTTTGATCCCGAAAAACTGAATTTGCCGGAGTACGTTGCCGACACCAAAGAAATGCGCAGTGAATTCACAAAATACCTTGCAGAAATAGAAGTACTCGACCAGCAGATAGGTACTACGCTTGACCTTTTAAAGGAAGAAGGTATTGAAGACAATACAATTGTAATTTTTACTTCTGAACAGGGTTCACAGATTCCGGGCTGCAAATGGACCAACTGGAACAATGGCGTCCATACCGGGTTGATTGTGCGGTGGCCCGGAAAAGTGAAAAGCGGTACGTGTACCAATGCGCTAATCCAGTACAACGACGTCTTGCCAACTTTGCTTGATGCGCTGGATTATAAAACCAGTGCGGGCTTCGATGGTTCAAGCTTTCTCCCGGTGCTGCTGGGAGAAAAGGATACCCACCGCGAGTTTGCTTATTTTATGCACAACAACGTTCCGGAGGGGCCTCCCTACCCCATTCGTTCAATCACCGATGGAAAATATCATTATATCAAAAATCTCGCCCACGAAAATCTTTATATCGAAAAACATTTGATGGCCAGAATGACGGAAAATCAATACTGGCCGTCCTGGATTTTTGAAGCTTCAAGCGATCAAAAAATACTGGACTTGGTGACTCGCTATCAGAAACGACCGCCTGAAGAATTGTACGATATGACAAGCGACTCAAATGAAATGAATAATTTATCAAACCGGGAGGGATTTACAGCAATTCAAAACAAGCTTTCAAAAAAACTGGATGAATGGATGACAAAGCAAGGCGATCCCGGTACGGCAATTGATTCATTTGAAGAGCTAAACAATGCCCGAAAAGGGAACCATTTTGAAAACTGAAATATTTACAGGGAAAATTACGAAAGTTTCTTTTTTGTCGAATAAAATCAAGTATTTAATCAAATTGAATATCAATCAAAAATAAAATAAATGAAATTTAAACTTACAACACTATTATTGGTAACCTTTGTTACAACATTTGCTCAAAAATGGCAACCGGCCGGCGAAAAAATGAAAACCCGCTGGGCAGCAGAAATTACGCCTGAAAATGTGTGGCAGGAATATCCACGTCCGCAATTTGAACGTTCAGACTGGATAAACTTAAATGGACTTTGGAACTACTCCATTTTAAAAAAGAACCAGGCACAACCAAAAAAATATCAAGGCGAAATATTAGTGCCTTTCTGTGTGGAATCATCGCTTTCGGGAGTAATGGGCGAGGTTAAACCAGACGATCGGATTTGGTACAAACGAACTTTTGAAATTCCGACGGACTGGAGTGAGAAAAATGTAATTCTGAACTTTGAAGCCGTTGATTATTCAACTACTGTTTTTATAAATGGTGCTGTTGTGGGTGCACACAAAGGAGCTTATGATCGTTTTTCGTTTGATATTACAGAATATCTGACCGGAAAAGGAGAACAGGAATTGGTTGTTTGTGTGGATGATCCATCAAGTTTTGGCTCACAGCCGCGGGGGAAACAACAGATGCCTCAGGAGGGAATCTGGTATACTCCGGTAAGCGGAATCTGGCAGACGGTCTGGATGGAAGCTGTTTCTCCGGAAGCGTTTTTGAAAGAGGCGAAGCTGGTTCCCGATATCGATAAAAAAACAATCGCGGTAACTCCTGTATTAAACAAATCATTAAAACCGGAATACAAAATTGAGACGGTGGTTTCGTTTCAGGGAAAAGAAGTGGCAAAAACTGAAATTCCGGCAAATATTAGAGGCTTAATCGATATCCCAAATCCTGAATTATGGTCGACCGATGCTCCTAATTTATACGATTTGAACTTAAAACTTTTTAATAAGGCAGGTGAAAAAATTGATGAAGTGCAAAGTTATTTTGGGATGCGTAAAATTAGTCTGGAAAATCACAAAGGAACAAAATACCTTTTCCTAAATAACCAACCGGTTTTTCAATATGGCCCGCTTGATCAGGGGTGGTGGCCTGACGGATTACACACACCTCCTTCTGATGAAGCAATGAAATACGACATTGAAATGACAAAAAAAATGGGATTCAATATGATTCGGAAACACATAAAAGTTGAGCCTGACCGCTGGTTTTATCACTGCGATAAACTGGGTATGCTGGTTTGGCAGGATATGCCTTCCGGGATGGTTGTTATTCCAAAAACAGGAAATGAAAGACCGGAACATGTCCAACACGTAAGGCCAAACGGGCCCGATTTGAATGTTCGAAATGAAGATGCGCAACAGTTTGAACTGGAACTTCGCAGAATGATTGATACTCATTACAATTCACCAAGTATTGTAATGTGGGTGCCTTTCAACGAAGGTTGGGGCCAGTATGCTACCTGCAGAATTGCAAAAATGGTAAAAGACTACGATCCCACCCGTTTAGTAAATGCAGTGAGTGGCTGGGCGCTTCGAAATTGTGGTGATGTTTATGATATTCATACCTACCAGACTGAGGTACGCATACCTCCTGCTTCGTTGGACAGAGCTTCTGTTATTGGTGAATTTGGTGGAATCGGGTATCCGATAGAGACAAATTTGTGGAATCCCGAGATGCGAAACTGGGGTTATCAGACTTATCATTCAGAAAAGGAATTATTAGATGCCTATATTTACAAATTCAACCAGATTGTTGAAATGAAAAAAACCAAAGGACTTTCTGCGGCAGTTTACACACAAACCACAGATGTGGAAGGCGAAGTAAATGGTTTGATGACCTACGACAGGGAGCTTATTAAAATTCCTGTCGATAAATTACATGAACTACATTCGGTATTATATCAGGAATAATTAAAAAAAAAAGAGTTAAAAGTCGGGTTATGAATAAACAGATATTTTTTTATTTGGTGCTTATATTATTAGGCGGATGTGATTTACAAAAAAACAAAAATTATACGGAATCGTCGCCAAAACCCAATATTATTCTTATTCTCTCCGACGACATGGGGTATTCAGATCCGGGATGTTTCGGAGGAGAAGTGGAAACCCCAAATTTAGATGCGCTGGCCAACAAGGGGCTGCGTCTTACACAGTTTTACAACGGAGCACGCTGCTGCCCAACCCGCGCCAGCCTGATGACGGGTTGCTATCCGCATCAAACCGGAATAGGTCACATGACCAACACTCCCGCTGACTTTGCTCAACACGATTTGGGAATTCCTGAATACCGTGGTTTTTTGAATAAAAACTGCGTAACAATTGCCGAAGTGCTAAAAGAAGCCGGTTATACCACATTGATGACCGGCAAATGGCACCTCGGAATATCCGATAAATCAAAATGGCCCTTACAACGTGGGTTTGATAAGTTTTACGGGTTAATTCCCGGAGCAAGCAATTTCTTTAAACCGGTTTATCCACGAGGTATAACTTACATGAACGATACGGTTTCGGTTAGCGATGACGATTTTTATACAACCGATGCTTTTACCGACTATGCCATTCAGTTTATTGATGAAGCAAAAACAGAGAATAGTAAGAAGCCTTTCTTTTTATACCTGGCTTACACTGCACCGCACTGGCCTTTAAATGCGCCCCGGAAAGTGGTTGAAAAATACAAAGGAAAATACATGGAAGGCTGGACAAAACTGCGGGAAGCCCGTTATGAGAGAATGCAAGAGATGGGAATTATTGATGAGAAATGGGATTTGTCTCCCCAGGATTGGCGCGATTGGAACACTTTGTCCGAGGAAAAGAAAATAGAAATGGATCTGCGACGAGCTATCTATTCGGCAATGATAGACCAAATGGATCAGAACATAGGAAAACTTGTTAGTCATTTAAAAGACCAAAATATATTAGACAATACGCTGATTATCTTTTTAAATGACAACGGCGCCTGTGCTGAAGGCGGGGAACTGGGAGGAGGACCGGCAGAGCAACTGGATACAAAAGAAGGCTATTTCTTGTCGTATGGCGGTGCATGGGCCAATGCTTCAAATACCCCCTACCGCGAATACAAACACTGGGTGCACGAGGGAGGAATAGGAACACCATTTATTGCGCATTGGCCCAAAGTAATTCCAAAAGAAAATGAAGGCCGAATCGTTTCGGAATACGGATTTTTGCCCGATCTTATGGCCACATTTGTTGACGTTGCCCAAACGACTTATCCTGAGGAATATCGGGGAAATAGAATTGTGCCAACTTCAGGAAAAAGCCTTGTTCCGCTTTTAAAAGGTGAAAATAAACCTATTCATACTGAACCCATATTCTGGGAACATGAGGGAAATAAAGCGGTACGACTGGGAAAATATAAACTGGTTTCAAAATGGAATAAAGAACGTGAAACAGAATGGGAATTATATGATTTGGAAACCGACCGGTCGGAGATGCACAACATTGCTTCTCAACAACCGGAAAAGGTAAATGAAATGGAAAAAATGTATGAGGAATGGGCACAGGCAAATCATGTGCTGGCCTGGAATAAAATTCAAAAACTGTACAAAGAAAAAAACAGTTCCGAAAAGAAATAAATCAGGAACTGAAATTAAAAAAATAAAACATGAAAAATTTGTTGTATGTTTTTGTTGCGTTGATTTTTGCAGGCTGCAGCTCAAACACAGAAGAAAAAAAAGAGGAGAAAAAGCCAAATATTATCATCGTTATGGCCGACGATCTGGGCTATTCTGATATTGGTTGTTATGGCGGCGAGATAAACACTCCAAACCTCGACGGGCTGGCAGCCGGAGGTGTCCGGTTTACACAATTTCATAACGCGGCACGGTGTTGTCCTACACGCGCATCCCTGTTGACCGGCAAATATCCTCATCAGGTTGGACTTGACAGAAACGGACAAACGCTTTCACGAAATGCAGCAACTATTGCTGAAGTATTAAAAACAAACGGTTACCATACCGGAATGGCCGGGAAATGGCACCTCTCGCGAACCAAAGCTCTGCCCGACAAGGAAGAACAATTGTTGTGGCTTTCCCATCGAAAAGACACAGGCATTTTTGCTCCCCCGGAATCCTACCCAAGCAACCGTGGTTTTGACGAATACTGGGGGGTAATTTGGGGAGTAGTTGATTATTACGATCCCTTTAGCCTGGTTCATAACGAAGAAGAAATAAAAAATGTCCCCGACGACTTTTATATCACCGATTTTATTACCGACAAAAGTATTGAGATGGTTGATTCGTACAGTAAAGACGATAAACCTTTCTTTTTGTATGTTGCACACACTGCACCACACTGGCCGTTGCATGCTTTGCCTGAAGATATTGAAAAATATAAAGGGGTGTATGACGAAGGCTGGGACAAACTCCGTGAAAACCGATACAAAGGATTAATTGAACAGGGAATAGTCGATCCGGCAATTGCTCCGCTGGCCCCAAACGAATCTGGAAAGTTGTGGACTGATTGTGTAAATAAAGCCTGGGAAGCCAGACACATGGAAGCACATGCTGCTATGGTTGATCGATTAGACCAGGGAATCGGACGGCTGATTCAAAAGCTGAAAGAAACCGGGGAATACGACAATACAGTTATTCTTTTCCTTGCCGACAACGGAGCTTCGCCCGAGCGGGGTTACCAACCTGGTTTCGACCGCCCCGGACACAACCGTGAAGGTGAAGAAATAGATTACAATACCTTTGAACGGCCAGGACCTGAACTCACCTGGGGCTATCTGGGTGTGGCATGGGCCGGAGCTATCAACGCCCCTTTTCGTTACTGGAAAAAAGAATCGTTTGAAGGCGGAAACTGCACACCGTTTATTGTACACTGGCCAGCCGGGCTAAAAGGAAAAGAAAATACCATCAACCAGGGAGTCGGGCATGTTATCGATATTTTGCCCACTTGTCTGGAACTGGCTGAAGCTGAATATCCCTCTATGATAAATAATTTGGAAACTTCGCAGATAGAAGGAAAATCAATCCTCCCCCTTTTTAAAGAAGAAATTTCAACAACTCACGATACACTTTTCTGGGAACATGAAGGCGGACGGGCCTTACGTATTGGCGACTGGAAAATTTCGGCATTAAGTGGCGGTGAATGGGAGCTGTTTAACATGGCAACAGATCGCACGGAAACCAACAATCTGGCTAAAGAAATGCCGGAAAAAATAAAAGAAATGGAAGCAGTTTGGCAAAAAGAATATCAACGGATCTTTCCTGCAAAAAACTAAATATAAAAAACAAAGGGGCAGGTACAAATAGCAGTACCTGCTATACCCCTGATTCTATTCGCCCCCGGGGCAGTTTTTAGTGGGCACCGTCTAATTTGCAAAAACATCTTTTAAGAATAGCCCAGTGGCCTTTTATTAGGAGATTGAGCTGCAACTCGCCACAATGTTCCGCCGGCACGGTATTCCACGGTGCACAATCCGCATAAACTTAGCCATGCCTTGTGTTTCTGACTGTATGTTTTTTTATTCGATTCTCTTTTTCAGAATTAATTCAACTGAGGTCCATGCAGTCCAACTGAAAACAATTCCAAATACCAGTCGATGCGTTATCGGCATCGACCAAAGTCCAAACACAAAGCCCATCATTGATAACACAAGAATCACAGCCGTCAAATTTGCACGAATTCTTACTTTTCTTTTTAACTTTTTGTTATATCCAAGTCTCGAAAGACCAAACAACCAAAAAGCTAATCCAAGACAAATTGCAACGATATGAGCTTTAGAAACAGGTGTTCTGGATAATTGCATATCTATCGGTATCGCTGTAAAAGCAAATCCTAATCCGAATAGCGATAATAAAACTGATAAAAGTTTGTCATTTAGCAAATTTCCATAAGTCAAACCAAAAACAAAAAGTAATATTCCGACTGTTATAAAACCGAACAGATTAAAATACAGAGCGTTTGGTTCTCCTTTGGCTCCAAGTTCACTTATATAATCATTTGTAAAACTAAATTCAGGGTTTAAGGAACCAAATATGAATAAAGCTGCCAACAGATTTAAAACAGACAAAAGCCCTGTAATCCCAATATTTTTTTCCCTTACTATCATTTGCTTTCAAATTTCCATACAACGACATGTGTCTGAAAAATAAAATCAAGCCGTTAAGATTTCAATATATTATTCTTTTTAAAGTCAGCTTCCCAAATCCGTATTTGATACAAAGAGTTTTTTAGAAGACAGTCTGTATTAATATGCGTCGTGCCCGATTCGAAGCTCCAAACGATAAAACTACTGCAATTTAGAATAAATATATGAAACCTAATTTTTTCCAAACCACCCGTATTACGTATATTTTTTGTTGCAAGTCGTTTTTATCTGAATTGTTTTGGTTTCTGATTTTTGCTTGCATTTTTTGCGATTTCCAGAATTCTTTTTTGTCGTGTTTCCGTTCTTTTGGCAGAAATCACCCAATGCAATAAATTTTTTTTATCCGACTTACTTAGATTATCAAAGTAATCTTTGGCGTTTTTGTAATTTAATAATTCCTTTTTTAAATCCTCAGGAACTAACAGTGCTTCAACTCCGTCTAAAATTGTCCAGGAACCATTCTTTTTAGCTGTTTCTATACTATCAAAACCTGCTTTTGTCATTTGATTGTTCCGTATGAGTTTAACAACTTTCTCTTTGTTAATTTTAGACCATGCACTGTTTGGTTTTCTCCTGGAGAAATACTGCATATATCTTTCGTTGTCAATAGATTTTATCGTACTATCTATCCAGCCGAAACAAAGTGCTTCATCAACAGCATCACTCCAACTAACGGAAGCAATTTTTGTTGATGACTTAAAATAAACAAGCCAAACAGACTTTTTTGACTTATGATTTTCCTCTAACCAATTTCGCCAGTCTGTTCGGCTTTTAGGACAATATGTATCTTTTTCCTTTTTATCCATTTCTATTTCATTGAATGAAACCTCATTCTGTTACCTTCAGTATCAATAAACTCCGCCATGAACATTTTTTCAATTGGAGTTTTTGGCATCGTTATTCTTCCGCCTGCTCCTTCAACTCTGGACAAAGGAATGTCCAAATCATCTCCTCCGTTAAAGTAAATTATTGGCCCCTCTGTAGTCGGCACAAAACCTTCCTTTTTTACGATCCCTCCGCTAACAACAGAGCCATCCGGTTTATATGGGAAATTCCCGTATTTCATTTTTCCATCAGGAGAAGGCATTTCTTCCATCTCAACTTGTAATACATCAGAATAAAACTTCATTGCTCTTGCGAAATCTATAGCCGGGATTTCAAACCAGTTAATTACGTTTGTCATTTTAATTGTTTATAGAATTTATTAATACAAACGTACACCTGACATGTGACAGCCCTATGTCAAGGGTCTGCAAAAATTAATGGTATTTGTCAAAATATTCCTGTAAAGTCATTCTGTGAGGTTCAAAGTTTTCTGACAGAATTTCGATTTTTTGAATTCTGTCCAATCGAAAAAACCGAAATTCCTCACGCAAACGACACCAGGCAATCAAATACCAATTTTCTGTACTCAATAATGCAAATGGCTCTAACAACCTGTTCGTTACAGTCTCTTCCTTATTTATATACTGCACCTTAACAAGGTAGTAATTGGTCAATGCATATTGCAGATCAGACAAATTATTGCTATTTCTTTCCTGATTTACAATTTCTTCAAATTGAGTTCTGTTTGCAAGTAAATTTGCTTTGTCTTTGATGGTATATCTTAAAATAGATTTGATTTTATCAATTGCTTCCGAATAATCCTTTACAAACGAAGCGTCCTTATTTTTCAACACCAGCTGCTCTGCAAGTATTAAGGCGTTTGCCTGTTTTTCGCTGAACATTACCGGTGGAATTTTATATCCTTCCATTAACATGTAACCTTTCCCTTCTTCGGTTAAAATAGGAACACCTGCTTGCTCTAGTGCTTTTATATCTCTGTAAATTGTCCTTTTACTAACTTGAAATTTTTGAGATAATTCGGAAGCTGTAACAATACTCTTCGTCTGAAATTGAATGAGAATGGCAGTTAATCGTGATAGTCTGTTTACTTCTGAATATTCCATTTTTAAATATAGTTAAAAGTTGTTTTAGAGAGCAGTTGATACAAGTTGACGAGGCGGATTTCGAAAGGCGTCTTCGTTCTACAGACGCTGACGGTCAAGAAAACAGCAGAGACAACGCACACCACGTCCCCCGCAATACAATTTGCAATTTGTTAACACGAGTATTTTAATCCAATAACATGTGTTTCAATTTATATTTAATTGGAGTTCAATTTAAATAGGTAATCTTCAGCGTAATGCACTATTGTATCGGCGCCAGCTAGACTTAAAATGTATTTACCTGTTCCTTCCATAAAGCGAACTAACTCCTCATTCCGTTCAAGAGACTGAAGAAACTGCGCATTTCTTTCAAATACCATAAGACGTCCCATAAAAACTATTGTTCCATCGTGAATTATAGAATTTCTGTTAAAAATTTCTCTTCTTTCTGCGTGATAATTTAACTCCATGTTTAACATTTCAATCTTTTGCTCTTTTGTAAATCGTTTCAAAATGCTGTCCTGTGCAGAGGCAATTTCAATTGCATACAAATTATAATCGAGAGTATGGGGAAGCTCCTCAGATTTGAAATATGAAATCAGCGCAGCAGGAGCGTCATACCGCCTCTCCAACTCATCAAATCCCCTGCACCAACCTTTCAACAATTTATATCCTGATTGGTATCCGTTTGAGGCTTCGATAACAGCTCCGTAAATTGTCTTGTAACAACTTTTAATTAATCCTTCAGTTGTAATACAACCAAGAACATCTTCCGGAATATTCCAATATTCTTTTATTTCTTCTTTGGTGAAAGACGAATCGGGTTTTTCAGTAGGAAACATGTAAACTCCGTCAACTAGTAAATTGCAAGGATCGGTTTCTTCTTCAACAGGAATATCTCTTTTACTGCAGCCTAAAGCAAATATGCAGATGCATAAAATGTAAATTAATTTTTAGATGTTTTTGTTTTATTTAATATTAGCGTTAACACATCTGTAACCCCACACTTTGGACTATCTCTTTATGGTTACTTTGGTTTATAACACCATTTCAGGTGGATAACCCAACTTTTGAGAAATATATGTTTCCGGAAATGTGTTGGATAAGCATCATGGAATGTGTTTTGAAACGATTCATTTTGAGATGGATTTTATGGGTGGCACAACAGGTTTAGTTCATGAGTTACCGAATTATCGTGCATTAAAAATAACAATCATTTGTTTTAAAACCAAGAAGTTTCTTTCTGCCCTGTAAAATTTAGCGACGGGAGGAAGGACAGTTTTAGAGGCTTAAAAAAAGGGGGAAATGAGGATACCGGGCAAAAATCTGCTTTTGTTTCAGCACAGTACTACACCCTGTGTCTCATTTAGCCCATCACCTCTTTTATCCGACTGTCAATCTGTTTCAACAACTCTGCTATCTGTTTGTGTTTTATCCCCGGGCTATAATAACTCGCATTAATCGTCAAGACATTATTGTATGTCATAATTCCAATCATAAAAGCTGGCGCAAAAAATGCCGGAGAAATTAAACATAAATCTTTAATCCTGGCTTCACCAAAGCAAATAGCCTTAGAATTAAAAATCCCAAGATTCGAAATCATTGGCGTACAGTTTCCTGCTTTCTGAATGGTTTCCCAATCCGATTTTATCAAATTTTTTATTGTTTCATATCCTTCCTCTTCTGCCAGGTCTCCAGCGATTGTTCCGTGAACAAAATTATCTGTATCCGTAATTTTCCGAATTGCTTTATCTGTTTGTTTTACCAGCTCTAAAAAATCAGTCGTTTTTGTTGGCAAATCTGCATTTAAAATAGCGGAAAGGTTACATACGTTTTGAGTTGTATTTGACGGTAGATACTTTCGAAGGTCAATCATAAACTGAAGCTCTTTTATGTTGTCGTCAGGTTTTAAACACCTTTGTAAAGCATCAAAATAGGCTGCCATTAACAAGGTATTTAAGGTTACCTTTTGCTTTTTTGAGCATTGTTTCATTTTTCGAAAGTCATTGGCATTGTAACGTAACTGCTGATATGAAAAAGTCTGTTTTTTAAACATTTCCCGGCTCGTCGGAAATCCCCAGGTTGAAACCAATTCTGCTTTTTCCGGCTCGAAGTAGCTTGCTTTATCTTTAATTTTCAAAGCGTCATAGAAGTTTTGAGTGCCTCTTACTGGAACCTTCGTAGCAGGAACAAATGAACTGTCTTTTTCTAATCGGGTATAAATGGTGGCAAGTTGATTTATCAAATATTTTGAACCTGAACCATCGCAAACAGAATGACTTATTTTTATCACAATTGCATTTGTCTTTTTGTTTTCCAGTAAGCAAATCTTTACCGATAACTGTGTTGATGCATTAATTTTTGTTTTTAGCACAGAATTAATCTCATTTTCAATATTTTCAGTTTCTATCCGGCAACAAACATCATCTGCGTTTACCGGAGCCGGAGTCCATTCAGGCATTTCCTCTTTTTCGACAAACAGACAACCCAAAACCGGTTCAGCCTGTATTAAAAGCAAAACTGACTTTTGGAGCAATTGATAATCAATTTTATCATCTGTTTTCAGAACGTATTGTATTAATGCATTTGATGTAACATTCTGTGCAATATGGTTAAACCAATCTTGTGATGTTGTATTATACTTGTTTGTCATTTACTTCTTTTTTTTCAGCGGGTTAGTCTGTTCAAAATGCACAACAATAAAGATATAAAGTCTCAGCACTTGCGAGTTGCCGGGATTATCCGACCGATACAGATAATGGAACGACATTTGCCCGCAAGGAATCGCCCTTCAACTGCCGCTTATTCGACACTCAGCAACAGCCATTTATAATCTTTTCTTCAGATAAATCATATCAATCAGTTGTATTCCGTCTTCAAACATCGGGTGGTCATAATTATCGGTAAAAAAATTTCTGATAAAATGAGATCTTTCAAATCCACAACTTTTGTAAAATGACAAAACCGCCGGAGTTTCACCTGTTCCTACAAACATCGTTTTATAGCTATTTTTGTAATAATCTGATATAAATTTTATCAGCGCCTTAGCATACCCTTTGCCTTGATATTTTGTATATGTTGCGATGTTTTTCAATTCGCAGCTTTCTTTGTCAGTTGCAACAACAACACAAACGGTTTTCAAATCATCATCGTATAGTGCAAACATATCGCCACGTTCCAGATATCTGTCAATCATATCTTCTTGCTCGTCTGCTAATAACAATAAATCAAGGAATTGCTTCTTATTATCGGTAATTTTTTCTATTCGCACTTTTTTCAGTAATACTCGTTACAAAAATTTGAAAACACCGCTTTTATTGTCCAGGTGTTTGGGCTTCCGCCAAGGTGTTACCACCATACTATCGAGGCTTCGAGGCGTTGCATTGAACTGTTTTTTTGCATGAAAGATAATAAATCTCAGCTTACGTTCCTCCCCCTGCAGCTGAAGCTTAAGGAGTATATTGACTTTTGTACGTTTTACTTCTACTTAAGAATTTTGTAACCAATACAATATCTGGGTATTTGAAGCTTATCAAAACCAATAAAATATAATTCAGAAGACTCTGTTAATTTTTCATTTATTTCTTTTACCGGAAGCTCTTTTCTCAAAATGACCGGTTTTTTTATGTTAAAATTTGAATATGTCTTTTTTAACCTGGCCATAGATGTCCAGTTCCCCATAGAAAGCGAAGATGTTTCTGCCCAGTGAAGAACATTTGGCACTATTTCCATAACATCCAACACCGAAGTATCTTTCGGATAAAAAACAGCCCATACACTATCGGTAAGATTTTCATAATCGGGGTTACAGTTATAAATCCTCAGTGAATTAACATCCGGAATATTTAGTACAGGACTCAAATCAGATGTATGCATATTGTGAAGAATAACTTCGCCCATATCTTTAATGTTTGCTTCTGGAGCGCCCCAAAATTTCTTTTGCTTTTTATAAGAAAAAGCACCAATTTCATCAAAAATTAAATTGGTGATTCCATCGGGTGACGCCTTTTCTGAGTTTGGATAATAGCTAAATGCTCCTTCGGCTGCTACGTAGTAGTTTTTAAAACATATATCAATATTTCTGGCAATCATTTGCTCTGCATTTTTCTTGTCTCCGGTTGAGGCATCATTCCATAAGTACCTTAACAACATAGAAAAACCTTTTGCCTGTCGAAGGTTCCATTCATGTATCTCCGCCAGGTCATCTTCATCCGGATAGGGCTCAGACAATTGTTCCAGTGACGATTTAAAAAGCTTATCGCCGTATTTTAAAGGAAATTCTTCATAAAGATTGTTCCCCTGCTTATCCCTGAAACTTTTAACGATTGATTTTGTGTTATTTAAATCATATTTTCTTAGCTCACCGGTTCTTTTATTTTTGGGTCCCCACATACCACTTGTTGTATCCTGAAAATCATACATCCATTTTAGCATCGTATGTTTCCATTCCGGTGAAAAAGTATACAAATTGTGTGCTTCCAAAGCGTTATCAGCGCTGGTTGCGTCCAGAATATTCCGGGCAAAATGAAAGGTTGTCTGTGGAAAATGTGATGCTAACCAACCGACGTAAGATATGTCATTCAAATGTCCTATTAAGTTTTCCGGTGTATTAATCGAGTCCAGAAATGTTAGCGGATAATGCAGCTTTAAGGGAGCTGTTGTTGAATCGGATAGTGACACTAAATGTTCGATAACATTTTTCGTAGCCTCATAGTAAACACAAAAAGGAGCTGATTCATCAATAAAGGCTCCTGTACGTGGGTTCTGAAGATCAAGATAAAAATCGATTTCTTCCTGATTGTTTTTGAATTCAGGAATTTTAACCAAACCTTCTCTGTTCCTCAGTTTTGTATAATAATCAGACAACTTTGTTTGCGCTTTCCGATATTGGTGTTTATCAATATAGTACCCCATACCGACCAATTGGAATTCAAAACCTGTCATAAAGTAGCCTTCTGCTTTCAATGTCTTATTCAACTTAAACAGTTCTTTTACCTGAGATTTCATTTTTAGCGCGTTATAGCCTGCTAAAATGGCTATGACAATGCATAGGCCAAGTATGCCTAATGTGATATGCCTTACCAGTTTCATTTTGTTTACTATTTTCTGATGAATTCATTTTTCCGGTTTTACAGACTCTTAAAAAAAGCAATAATACAAGTGACAAAACTGAAACAAACATAGCGGTAAACACCTGTGTCACCAAGCATAAGGGATATATGGTCCTAATAAGTGATGAAGTGGAATGAAATAGTGTTCGTTCCTAAAATTCTATAGCGTTGTCATTTTCTCCAACTTTTGCGTCAGCGTTTTAAAATACGTCCGTGAAACAGGAATTTCTTGTAGCTCATCGTCATCAAGAATAAGTCTTGCATTTTTACTGTTTCCCTTCATTTGTTTTGCCTTTTTCATATTTACAATAAAGGCCCGGTGACAACGGAAAAATTCCAGATAGTTTTCTAAATCTGCTTCCACCTGATGCAGTCGACCTCTTTTGGTAAGCTTTGTTGTCACTCCGTCGCTTTTACACAAATGGAAATCTAAATAATTGCCTTTTGATTCAATAAAAACAAGTTTTTCTCTGTTTACAGTAAATTGACCTTTTTCCAACGTTAGTGCCAGATTCTCCTGAGTGTTTTCTTTTTGAGCCGTTTCTATTTGTTGGGAATATTGTTGAATTCGAGAAGACAAATCTCCGACCCGAACACCCGCCGATTTATTGCTGTAATGTAAGTATTCGATAATACCAACTACCGTAAGCAGACTGGTTGTATAATAAAAAAGGGTTGAGTACCAGTGGATATTAAAAGGCATGTCACCGGTAATCCAATAAGAATATAGTTGGATGATAAACACCAGTGGAAACATGCCTACGATATGACTTATAATTTCATCTTTCAGTGCCCATGTTTTTTTTGATTGAAGCATCTTCCTGATGATATAAAACCTGACAATACTATAGGAAAATGCGATAAGAGAAAAACCGGGAAATAGTAGGATTTTTAGTTCTATATCTTTATCCCTGAATCCGAAAGGCTGGAACAAGAGAAAAATGATTAAAACAACGATAGCATGAAAAAGCCCGTTTTTCCATGAGGCATTCTCCTGATTGTATTTGATATATTCCTTATTTAAAAATTCATATAAAATCATTGTTTGTAAACGCTGATTAGTCCACTTGTTGCAATATTACGGGTAAAGGTCATTTGCAGCTTACTTTTTCATATTTCAAAAAGCCTCAGTGCCTGGCAGGATACGACAGCAGAAAAAAAACGAAAACAAAGCACTATACAAACGCCGCTATGCCAGACACAATTATCCCGGCGTTTTATTGTTTTGTATCACCACTCAATTCCCCCGGTTGATTGTATAATTTCCTGTAGGAGCGAATTCAACCCACTTCCCGTTTATTATTTTTTCCTTTTCAGTTCTGTTGTTTACCAAATACAAAGCATACGAAACATTTCTCTCCCTGTATTGTATTTCAACCGAAAATTTTGAATTACCTGATGGTATAGTTACAGTTTCCTGTAAATTGCCATACTTGCTGTCATTTCTTATTGAAGTAGCCGTGTAAATGGTTTTATCTCCGTTAAAATATAGTTTGCCATTCTCAATTCCTGACGGAATTTCAACCAATATTGAATCAGATTCTGTCCAGGCAAATGCATCATATTCGGCGCTTTTAAAAAATGAGGTTTTATCAATGCCAATTCCATTGATGGGGTGAAATGAAAATTCCTGTGACGATTGAAGATTAAAAGAAAAGGAGGTACCTTGCTTTACAAAGATGGAGTCACCATCACTTTCATCAAGCTTATATTCAATTCTATCAAATGTATATCCTTGCGATTTTTTTTGTTTTACCTGAATTTCTTTCGACTCATTTCCGGATTCAAGAACTATTGTGAAGTTAAAATCTTCTCCCGTACTGTTTTCTTTGAGAGCGACTTTAAGTGAAGTAAAAGAATTACGAACAATACTAAATCCCTTATTTGTCCAGAATGCATCTACTCTGCCTAAACTATCTAATTTTAGCGTGTAGTTTTCCCGAATCAAAGAGCCGTCTATAGAATAGCTGTCGCCTGAGATTTTTACATCACCATTTTGATTGATTATTCCGGCAATTTTCCAGTTTGAATGGGTGAATAAAATTTCTGTTTCGCCACCTTCTCCCTCCATTTCAATCTGTGTTAATGAAGGGTCAATCAGGTTAAATTCATTCTCACTATCGTAACATGAATAAAAGTAAAAAGAAATCAGAATGGTCAGGAAGATATTTACGTGTTTCATTTTGAGTATCCTTAATTTTTTTGCAATCTTACTCATTTTACACGCATTTTACAATGTATAATGATTGGTTTATTTACTTAATTCTGACAACACCATATACAGCTCAAAAAGCATCGGATTTTTATACTCATTATTCCACAAAATTACGATTCGGTTTTTTTCTAAAAAACGTAGTGCGTAACTTGAAGTTCCTTTACCTGCACCACCATGGCTTACCGTTGCATCTATCTCATTGCTGGCATAAGGTAAGTCTATTAAGCTAAATCCATACCCGTAAGGACTCTGATGTGGCCCCCATTGGCTTTTGGCCTCTTCGGGTAATGAGTGAGCCTTAAAAGCAAGCGCCCATGACTTTTTTGAAATCAATTGATCCGTTCCGACAGCCAACATAAATTTATGCAAGTCGCGTAGTGTGGTCTTTTCGCCGCCGGGACCCGTAAAATCAAGCTCATCGGCTGGAAGAAATGCATTTCCATCTTCTAAATAATATACAGGCATAGTTGGACCATAAATAGGTGCAGACCAGTATGTTTCATTCATTTTGAGTGGTTTAAAAATATGCTCCTGCAAAATAGCGTTATAATCTTTTCCCAGATGCGCCATTATCACTTCCGATAATAAAACATATCCGGTATTGCTGTATAAAAAGGCTGCTCCGGGTTCAAAAGCCAGGTCTGATTTAGCTATTTTATGTTCAAGGATACTTCTCTGACTTTTTTCATCATGTTCAGCTATTTCTCGTTCCTCATAAATTCTACTTTGGAATCCTGAACGATGGCTCAGAAGTTGATGGATTGAAATACTATCTGCCAACTCATGCCTGAACCAGGGTAGATGTTTGGAAATCGGATCTGTTAAAAAAAGTTTATCCTCTTCTGCGAGTTGAAGAATAAGTACGGCTGTAAACATTTTTCCGATACTGGCATCCCAAAAACGCATCTCATGAGAATTTGGGATGTTCAAATTTCTGTCAGCCAATCCAAAGGCGTTTTCATAGATTATTTGATTTCCTTCTGCGACTAACAATCCACCATTAAATTTTCCTTCTTTGTGTAATTTTTGTGCTACACTGTCAATCTTCGCAGCGTTCTCTAACGTTAATTGACAAAAAACAGATTGTGCTGTTATTAGAAGAATTGTGACAATTGCAGGCGTTTTTTTCATCATCGTAATCTTATTAATACTGAATTACTATAAAAGTAAATCATTCTTTTTGCTTCATTCCTTTATTCGTATTGCTTATCTAATCACAAAGTTGCAAACAATGTAAGAACAAAGATGATAAATGGAAAGTTTGTATTAGGATTTATTAAAGCAAAAGAAATAGATAACTTATCATAAATCTGTTTTGAATTTTCCCACTTATTTACGCAAAATTGTGTCCTACGACAGCATGTCAAAAAAGTAAAATTAAGCCCTGAGTTTTCAATATTTTATTAAAAAAAATCAGTTGCCCAAATCATTCTTTTCTGGAAAGAGGTTAGACAGTCTGGCGGTTGGTAAATGTTGTCAGGGCATATTTCGAAAAGCGCTCATCGCGAGGACTAAACGGCGATACGAGAATCCGCAGTTGGCGTACCACCAGCCCCCGCCATGTAATATCTGCTTCCAAAGTTTGTAATTTATTGCAGAATTTTAAAAGTTGGTTTATAAATCACTTGTTTTTTCTTAATATATCTTCTTGTGTTTATAATAACTAATATGAAATTATATAAATACCAAATTATGACTATTAATGGACTTATTATAAATGAGGCTATTAGCATTCCAAAAAGTAATATATTCCAGGAAATCTGGTAATTTAAAATTACTTTACCGATAGAATCTACGTTTTTAATTTTATCTTTTTGGTTAATCCATATAATCATTGGAACTATTATTCCAATCCAGGGGAAAAATATGAACCCTAATTGAGATAAATTAAGTAATGTTATAATGTTGTCATCTTCTTGAATCTGCCAATCTATGATTTCTTCAGGCGAAACTTGAAGCGCAATAGCTATTTTTTTAAAAGTATCTCCTCTCGGTATAGATTCTCCATTTTCAATTCTTTGAATGGTTCTGAGACTTAATCCCGTTTTATTTGCAAGCTCTTCCTGTGATAATCCTTTTTTAATCCTAAAATCTCTTACTCTTTTTGGTAACTCTGAATTTTCCATATCATGTGAATATTAAACTATTGAGTAAAAGTATTTAGTCTCTATTGTCGTTGTAACGTCATTATTGCGACAATTATATGTAAACTTTGTCATAATTATAAATTCATGTATCTAATATGAATTTCTCATTCGTTATTGTGCCACCCAACGGCTATGTAAGCCAATACTTTCATTTACCTCTTTATGGTTACTTTGGGTTACAACATCATTTCGGGTGGCTAAGCCAGTTCTGAGGAAATATATGTTTTCAGAAAAGCGTTGGATAAGCGTCACGGAATGTGTTTTGGAACGATTCATTTTTAAATGGATTTATGGGTGGAAAACAGTTTTAGTTCATGTGTTACTGCTTTTTTGCGCATTAAAAATAACAATCATTTGTTTTAAAAACAAGGAGTTTCTTCCCGGCCTGTAAAATTAGGTACGGGGGATATCTTTTTTGTAAGAAACCTTTACATATCCTGTCGTTGGCCGGTTTTGGAAGCGTCGGCAAGTAGAATAGAACCATCCTGTCTCGGGATACAATGATTATATCCTTGGATAGCATGACAATATCTAAGGATAGCATGATCATATCCGAGGATAGCGCGATGATATCCCGGTTTTGCATCGTAAAAAAGCGGTTTTTGACACCAAAAACAGGGATAGGATGATCATATCCCACTCTATAACGATCATATCCATGGACACAACGATCATATCCCGGGATAGGACGATGCTATCCTTAAAAAAAAGAAGCATGTAAAAGAAGATTTTGGCAGAAAGCCAAATGGGCAAGGTGATAAAATCGCGCAGCAGTGCAATAAAACCCGGTAGCGGTGTTGTATAACCAAGAAGTTAATATAAAACTATCAATTGCCCGTTATTTTTAATGCGCAGTAAGGATGCTTTGTTACATATTTAAATGTACCGGATTCGACTGTATTTTCTTCCAGCGTTTTCATGTTCCAGGTATCAATCACCTCCAGTTTGTACGATGAATCCCCGGGTAAACTTATTTCAACGCTCTGATTGGAGTCTGCAACATACGCAAGATAATACGCTCCCTGCTTTGAAAAAATGTAAACATTGTTGTTCAGGTTTTCGGGATCGCCCCTATCATTCAATTCAGGTTTCATAGCTGTTACAGGTGCCTGTTCCAATATTGATTGAAAAAAAACTATTCTTTCCGGGCTTTCGCCAACACAGTTTCCGCCTTTTGACCACCATCTTACTTCGGAAGTATCGGAGTCGTTTGTAAATGTTTCGCCATGTGTGCCATATCCTCCGCTTAAACCGGCCATCCAAAAATAACTGACCATTTCTTCCCCGCTTAAATTGCCCCAGTCGCTGGGAACGTCTCCCTCGTAACGCATTTCGTCAAACATCAGTGGTTTTTTGTATCGCTTCCTCCACTTTTCAGCATTGTAAAACTGTGAGGTTTGCGCACTTACATGTGTAAGCCACGAGCGAGAATGATCATAAAAATGATCTTCAGAACCATACCAATTATGTATTCCCCTCATCCGGTGATGGGGATCCTCATTTTGTAATAGTGTTCCTATTCCTTCCCAGTCAATGGTTTCTTTTATATCGGGTATATCCCATTCATTGGCCAGCGACCACCAAACGTTCCGGTACGCAGAAATGCGGGCAATCATATAACGGACATACCGTTTGTTCATTTCGTTTCCCATTTTGCTGTATCCCCAGCGATCGTAGGGATGAAACAGAATCACATCAGCCTGAATACCTAAATCGCAAAGTTGTTTTATACGCTTATCAAAATTCTGAAAAAATTCAATATCCGGATTTTCAAAATTGTTCCTGTTATTTGTTCGTTCAAAAGGATATCTCCATGGTTCAGTTTCATTCCCGTATATATATGATTTGGGAAAAACGCACATTCTAATTTTATTAAACGGCACTTTGGCCAGTGTTTTCAGCGTTTGTTCCTGAACGGACTGTTTTACACTTGTCCACTGGTAGGCAGTTGTTCCCACCGAATAAAAAGGAGTGCTGTCGGCATATTGCAGATACCAGGTATTTACAACTTTTACAGGCCCATGATTTTCTCCCCTTGGAGGTACACAAAGGAATTCGCCGGTTTTTCCCAAAAGATCATTGTTGTTGCTTTGCGTTTTATACTTCCATACTCCCTGCACAGGAGGTGAAAAACGAATTCTGAAAGTGTCGTTGCCATCGTAAAAACCGGGAACTAAAATACGTTTGTCGCCATTTACAAACTCGGCACTTATCTCTGTACTCATAAAAGGATTTCCCTCCACAAAAGCAAACAGACTTATTTGAAAAACATCCCATTGTTCGGTTTCGGGCAAACGGCCTTGTTTTGCACATGAAGCAAAAAAGAAAGCAAGCAGAATAAGCAGATAATTCTTTACGTTTTTCATGTGATAACAGGTTTAATTGGGTTAGTAAAAAACTTATTTCTTATAGCGAATCTCGTAATTTCACATATGTTGGAAGTACAATTTCGGTTCTTAATTTGTTTTTTACAAATGCAGCGGCTCTCTTTCCCATTTCCTCAAAATCGGTTGATATCACCGAAATCCCGTTTCCAACAATCTCCTTCATTGGAGTGTCGTTATACGAAAGCACTCCGACATCCTTTCCCAGTACAAGATTTCTTTTCCGGCATTCTTTAATTATTTTAACCAGATCAGCATCCCTGATTACAAAGTACGCCTGCCCTTTTTTTAATTCTGAAACTTCAAAATGAGCATTTTTCACATACTTAACCTGATTCTTTTTACAAAATTT
This sequence comes from Maribellus maritimus, assembly GCF_022267315.1. GTDB lineage: Bacteria > Bacteroidota > Bacteroidia > Bacteroidales > Prolixibacteraceae > Draconibacterium > Draconibacterium maritimum. The sequence goes on along the minus strand of NZ_JAIKLE010000002.1, from coordinate 153,016 downwards.
TTTGATCGCTTTTGCTGTTTCTGAAGGATGTGGTGTATTGTTCTCCTCATAAATTAAAACCAGTTCTTCATATTTTTTTATGGCGTCAGCACCCTGTTCAAGACAGGAAATAACCGATTCGTAAAAATTCTGGGTCAGGTAATTCATTTTATCGTTATCCGGTTTTCCCATATCGATTATCAACAGTTTGTTGGTATCGATCTTCTCCAAAATAGGGTCAACACTTTTATGATCGATATTCATTATAACATACATACTGTATCGTCCCAAACTATTTTGAACAAGTTGCCGAAAAACTTCATGATTGTAATGGTGAAACAGCAAATCAACTGAATACGCCTCCGGCAGATCAGTCCGAAACGATTGGTATAGCTGCTCTTTAAAAGCACTAAAATCATCGAGCAGCATAAAAACTTTAAATGACTCGTTGGCAACATAATATCCTTTTGTTGGCGCCGATTCAACCACACTTCTTCTTTTAAGAATATTATAGGCTTTAAAAACCGTATCGCGGGAAAAGCCGCTTTCCAAACTCAACTGATTTACAGACGGCAACGCATCGCCCACTTTCAGTTTCCCGGTGCTGATTGCCTCGGTTATGGAATAAACCAATTGTTGTACTTTGGTTTGCCCGGCTAATTCGGCAATATGCAGCTCAAAATCATTCAAAATAATTTTTGTTTAAAAAGCGTTTTTAATTTCAGAAACAGTTATCCCAAACACCTGCCGGCAAATACCATTTAAATCTTCTTCTTCTCCTTCAAAATGGACGGTAAGCTGTGTGTGTGCAGCACGCTCGCCGGCCTGCAAGGCCAGAGCAGGTGACGATGACTCCAATTCGTAAAACGGGCCCAACTGGCTTCCGTCTTCCAAAGGTCCGTCGTTGTAGGCGTTAATGGCATCTCCTTTAAAAGGAAAATCCTGCAGCTCCCAGGCCGAATTTACATAGTCGACGGCAGCTTCCGGAATATTGGTTTTTACAATGGTTAAAACTTTATTCTCTGCGTCGTAGCTACCTAAATAAGGCAATGCCCGTTGCGGAGGAATTCCAATTTTTCCACGCGCTTTTCCGTCTCCTCTAAAAAATATCATTCCGTCTCTCACTTTTAAACGATCTTCCGGAATCTTTCCAAAGTAATCGTCTTTTACAATATAATCTGATTCAGCACTGGTTTTGTAAGGAATAAAAATAGTTACCGATGGAGATGGATTAAACATGCCAAGTAACCATATCGAAAGAAGACCGGTTTCCTTTTCCCAGGCTTTATCACCTGTATTTTTTACCGTATTCACCGTTTGATAACCAACACATTTTGTATCAGCAGGAATACTGACGCTAAGTTCATTTTCCAAAACAGGATTTTCCAGAATTTTAATTTTCCTGTTTACCTCCAATTGAAAATGAAAATCGCTGTAATTGACCAGTTCAATCGATTTTGAAAAAACAGCCTCTTTTTCATTTGCTTCAACAACATCGTATGTTTCCGTGTCGATGCCCGCCGGAGTATTCCAGTCTTCAAAATCAAAGCCCTTCCCTGACGGAAAGAAGATTGAAAACTGTCCTCCTTCAGGTCCCAGCCAAAAACGTTCTTCGCCTCCCACCGGATTGAATTGTTTTAAAACTTCACCGGAAGAAATTAAATCATGATTTATCCAGCCGTAACTTTTTCCTGATTTTCCGGCAGAAGTACTTGTCATTACACGTCCCTGATACTTTGCTGAAAGTAAAATACGCGCACTTTTATTGATGAGTTCAATCGGTTTTCCATTTTTTTGCAGCGTTTCCAAATCGTAACCGTAACTCCCCTTTTCAAAATTTTGCATTGCCGCGGATGTATTTGTTTTCTTTCCGGCACTTGAACAACCAAAAAGAAAAACAACAATTGTTATTAAACTAAATATTTTCATTTTGAAAAAATTGTTACCCGGCGAACCACCGGGTAACACCGTATGAACTATTTATAAACGGGACCAAAATTATCGCAGGCTCTGTAATCAGCGCCTTCTTTGTCCTCGCCAAAAGAGTTCCAGGCACTGGGCCTGAAAATAGATTCTTCGTCTACATTATGCATACAAACCGGAATACGCAGAATTGAAGCCATGGTAATCAGATCTGCACCGATGTGCCCGTAACTGATAGCACCGTGATTTGCTCCCCAGTTTGCCATCACCGAATAAACATCTTTAAACGCACCTTTTCCGGTCAGTTTTGGAACAAACCAGGTAGTTGGCCAAGTCGGATCGGTACGCTTATCCAATACTTTGTGAATGTCTTCGTCTAAATCAACCGTGTAGCCTTCGGCAATCTGAAGTACCGGCCCCTGCCCTTTTACAAGATTTATCCTCGACATTGTAACGGGCATTTCTCCTTCGGTTTTAAACTGACTGGAATAACCGCCTCCTCTGAAATATCCTTTGTTTGCAGGGCAAAAACGCGTATTCTCCAAACAGCGGGTCACATCTTCTTCTGTTACGTCCCAGAACGGTTTCATCACCGGATTACCCTGCTCATCTTTCTGTTGAGCCGTTGCATCCATTGTTGTAGAACCGGAATTTATCAGGTGGATAATTCCAAATTTTGCCAAACCGGTGAGTTCTTTTCCTGTCACCCTTTTTACTGCGTCAGGACTCCAGTAGGTACGAACATCAGAGAAAATCTGGGCTGTATTTGTTAACAGGTGCCCAAATAACATGGGTACTGCATTTAAACTGTCATTTTCGGTGGCAAAAACAAAGGCCTCACGAATCCCATTCCAGTCAAACGAACTGTTTAAAATTGTTTCTGAAAAATCGCCGTTAGGATAGTAGTCGGTCCACTGACGCTGTCCCTGAAAACCTCCGGCAATAGCATTTCTTCCCAACGCTTCTTCGCCAAATCCGGCTTCTTTGAGTTTTGGATTCCCTATCATCAGATCCCTAAAAATCAAAGTCATTTTAACAACAATCTCCCATTCCCAGTCTTTTCTTTCGCGGTCGCCCCGGACAAGCACATTGTTATTGTCTTCTCCTTCAATACAATTTTCCCTGGTCCATTTCAGGGCTTTTTCATATTCTTCCTTATCATAAATTTCTTCGTCAATCCGACGTTTTACTTCCGTCATATCAACAAATTCGGTTCGCATTCCAAGATAGTCCTGGAAAAAATCCGGATTCACCATCGAACCTGCAATTCCCATCGAAGTATATCCCAGCGACAAATAAGTTTTGCCTTTCATTTGGGCAACTGCAAGAGCTGATTTTACAAAACGTAATATTTTTTCTTTTACATCTTCAGGTATGCTTTGGTCTCCTGCATCCTGCACATCCCGTCCATAAATTCCAAAAGCCGGCAAGCCTTTCTGGGTGTAACCAGCCAAAGCTGCTGCCAAATATACCGCTCCCGGACGTTCTGTTCCGTTAAATCCCCAAACCGCTTTAGGAATCAAAGGACTGGCATCCATTACCTCGGTGCCGTAACACCAGCATGGAGTAACTGTTAAGGATACACCAACTCCTTCTTTTTCAAACTTGTCGGCACACATTGCAGCCTCTGCAACACCGCCAATGGTTGTATCTGCAATAACACATTCAATTTTTTCACCTCCCGGAAACCGTAAATTATCTTCAATAAGTTTCTGAGCGGCTTTTGCCATATTCATGGTTTGTTCTTCAAGAGATTCCCGAACTCCTCTTTCACGTCCGTCGATAACCGGACGAATACCGACTTTAGGTAGTCTGCCTATTAATCTGTTTGTCATTTTTATTGGTTTATTTAAAATGTTTTTATGAATTATTATCCAAAATACAGAACTATCCCATACTATGCTGTCCTGTACTGTGCTGCAATTTACAAAACTTTTATTTAATTTTTTTTGTAGTAACATTTATTAACAAATAAAATTTCAACGAGAAGTTTTAATTCACAACTCGTATCACAGTCCTCATTCCCTGGAATTTTCAAATTTGCGCTACAATCATTTTGAAATCAAAATATTACAACAAACAAAACACAATCCAAAATAAAACAAGGCATAAACCAATAAAACAAAAGTTCACAAACAAAACAAAATAAAACCTAAGAACCTGATTTACAACAAATAAAACACAAAAACAATTAGCAAAACTGTTGTCAAATATTTTTACTTTTGAAAAAAACAAACCAAAGAATACATGAAAAATTTTACCAACTGCTTCACCGCTATATTTGTATTTAGTTTATTCTCAACAGCAACTTTGTCGGCCTCGGAGAATTACGACATCTATAAAAAACTTACCGTTCAGCAATGCGACAGTTTAATACAAGCAAATGAAACCAATCCGAATTTTGTAATTATTGATGTTCGTACTCCCAGTCAATGGCAGGCTGGACATCTGCAAGGTTCGATAAACCGAAATTACTATGATTCTGATTTTACAGAACAAGTTGATGCACTCCCCAGACACAAAACATATTTAATTCATTGTCAGTCAGGAGGCAGAAGCAGCGGTACATTTACAAAAATGCAAAATTTAGGTTTTGCCGAGGTCTATGACATGCAGGGAGGAATAAGTTCATGGAAAAATGCTTCGCTGCCAACTACTTCGGAAATAGCCCCAAAACTTATGTTGGTTTCAAAAGAAGAAATAACGGGAACATCAAATACCGACTCGATAAAGATTACTGTAACCAACCGTGCCAACGATATTTTAAGTTTTAGTTCTATTGAGCTTTTTGACATTCATGAAATCTATTCTGATTTTGATGTGGAGGCAGAATTAAAGGGTGCCGAAGATTATACATTTTATGTGTTTCATGAACCAGGATATACTGAAACTGATTCAACCTGCATTATATTGGGAAGTAACGGAGGGCAACTGGATATAGATGTGGTTTTAAAAAATGGTGTCATTCAAACCATTCCGGAAAAGAAAATTGCCGATTATATGATTTTTCCAAATCCGGCCAGTGATTATCTGCAATTTAACAGCAACACTGTACAGTTGATTGATAAAATAAAGATTATCGATATTACAGGAAAAACCATTCTGTTAACAAACAATTTTGATCCGGCAGATAAATTATATATTGGCGGGTTGCCAACAGGAATCCATATTTTAACCCTTTACAGTAAAAGATTTACACAGACCCAAAAAATTGTGATAAACCGTTAACAAAACATAATTCCGCATTGTCTTTCTTAATTTTACTTTTGCCCGGCGTTTCGTTTTCCAAAAAGCCATTATATTCGCGCAACCATCAATTAAAAACAGTTGAAACCATGCCGGAAAACACCCTGCAGAAGAAATTCAAGTTTACAGTTTCCCTTCTTTTTTTTATATGCGGGAGCCTTTTTTTTCCATCTGTAATTTCGGGACAAAACCTTTACGGAAAAATCGTCAACGAGCAAAATGAAGCCGTACCTTATGCCACAATTTTTGTTTCAGAAACCCGTGAAGGAACCATTTCAAATGCCAATGGGAATTACAGTCTGAATCTTGAAAAAGGCACTTATCATTTTTTAATTCGGTCACTTGGATATCAGCAAATTGAAAAAGAGATAACGTTGGCTTCCGACTCTCTGCTTTTTGACATCGTACTGCTGCAGCAGGAATATCAGATAAAAGAAATTAAAGTTTTTCCGGGAAAAGAAGACCCGGCCTATTATATTATCAGGAAAGCAATGGCAAATGCGGCCTATTTCCGTGAAAAAATAAAACATTATGAAGCCAATTTATATATAAAAAGCAATTTTACATTTACCAATATTCCTAAACTTTATCAAAACCGAATAGAGATAAATGATAAAAAACTTAAAGATGCTTTTAAGGAGGATGTAACCTATGTTATCGAATCGCAAAACAAAATAACTTATGATTATCCTGAAAGTTATAAACAGGAAGTGATAAGTAAAAAAACATCGCTTACTGGTTTTGATGAACCTCCGATGATGGGATTAATGACGTCTACTTTTTATGAAGAGCGACCAAATCAGGTTATTTCACCCCTTTCAGCAACAGCGTTAAACCACTATAATTACGAATACCAGGGCTTTATAACGGTTGGAAAATTTGATGTTTTCAAAATAAAAGTTGAGCCCAAACGAAAAAGCGACGAATTGGTTTCCGGGACCATATACATTGTAGATAAACTCTGGTGTATTTACAATATAGATTTTAATGCCCGAATCGAATTTTTTCACTACCGGATTAAACAACAATACGAAAATCTTGGAAATGAAAACTGGATGCCGGTTTCACATATTATTAACGGCGACTTTTCTCTGCTCGGCTTAAAAGGCGAATTTTATTACGGAGCAACTTTACAATACAAATCAGTTGAAGAAAACGAACCGGTTTCCAGTCAAACAGCAACAAAAGAACCAACGAACACACAAAAAAGAGAGGTAAATAAAAAAGAAATTGAACTAAGAGATGAAGTTGCGCGCTTAAGTTCAAAAGATGAATTAAGTAATAAAGATGTTCGTAAAGTTGCACGTTTAAACCGCAAAATTTTAAAAGAGCAGTACCAGGATTCTACTTTTGCTTCTTCCTACAACAGCAATTACAACATTGAAGAAAGAAAAGACACACTTGCGAGTGATACTTTTGCCTGGGATTCCGTCAGGACAATTCCCTTAACACCGGCTGAAATTAAGAGTTATGCCATGAGTGACTCACTGGTAAAAATGAAAACACAAAAACCTGATTCAACCGCCGATTCAAAAACCGGCTTCAAAAATTCGGTAGCAATGAAAATTTTTACCGGATATCCTGATTTATACAGAGATTCAATGGTTCGGGTCAGTTATCCGGGATTACTTGCAACAGAAAATGCCGATTACAATGCGGTTGACGGGTACAAATACAAACAATCCGTTCGTTTTTTTGCCGATTTGGATTCAGGGAAATATGTCAGAGTGACACCTGAAATGGGTTATGCCTTTAACCGCAAAGCCATTTTCTGGTCGGTAAATTCGCGTTTTCAAAATCTTTTGGCAAAAAACAATCAACTGGAAATATCATTTGGAAAAGAAAGCCGGGATTTTAAATTTAACGACCAGGGGATTAACCCCGACCTAAACTCAATCAGCTCCTGGTTTTTTGGCGAAAATTATATGCGACTGTACGAAACCGGATTTTTCCGTTTTAATATGGCCCAAAAAGCATTTAAAAGTTTTTATCTAAAAGGCCTGGTCGATTACAACCACTTTTCTCCGTTAGAAAATAATGCGAGTTACTCTTTGTCCGACAAAAAAGAATATTCGCCTAATATTCCAAAGGGATTGGATATAAACAGCCCTTTTTTGCAGGAACAGAAAAGTTTGGTTTATGCCCTTGGTTTGAGCTACCGAAAATACCAGCGAAAACCCTGGCTACAAAATTCCGGTTTCCTGATGATTTCTGATTTTTATGATTTTCTGCTTTCCTACAAACAAGGAGTTAAAGGAATTGTGAATTCAACGTCAGACTTTAGCCGCCTTGATTTTAAATTCCGGCACCAGGCCAACCTCACTCCTACTTCCGGAATTGACTGGCAGTTGAGCACGGGGTACTTTTTTAACGCCAATCAGTTGCATTTTTCTCAATTCAAACACTTTCAAATATCCGAAATTATTGTTCCGTTTAAAAACTTCACACACACTTTTCAATTGCTGAACGATTATGAATTCAGCACCAGTGATAAATATATCAATGCGGGTTTTGAATTCCGGACAGAATACCTGTTGATACGTTATTTATCGCTTTTTAACAAACGTACATGGAGCGAAAGTTTTCATTTAAACTATCTGAGCACTCCAACTCTGAATAATTACTGGGAAGCGGGTTACAGTTTAAATAACCTCTTTTTTGTAGGTAACTTTGGCGTTTTTGCCGGTTTTAGTGAAAGCAGTTTTGAAAGTATTTCTGTTAAATTTTCTATCGCCGGTTTCTAATAATTCTTCGGAATGCAATTTTTCAACTTCATCATAAAACAGGATAAGCTAAAGTGCACTTTGCAAAAAACCTGAGTAAAAGAAACCAATTGTTCTAAAATAAAAAAATCCCGACACAAACTCCACCTGTCGTATAAAACAAACAATCAACAACTTAAAATATCATTGAACTTTCATAAACAAATCCAGGCTCAGACATAATTTGTTCTCATGGAATTTTTCAGGGGTAGGGAAATTTCATAAAAAATGAGGATTGTGAAGGCTCTGGTCAATCTCTACTTTTGACTTTTCCTAAAAGATGTTCCTATGATTAAAAATTTTTATGCCCTTTTTATATTGATTTTCTTTTGTTCCGAAATTCCGGCCCAACAAAAAACAGAAAAAGAACCGCGGTTAAAAATTGGCGGCTACGGAGAAATAACCTATCAACGATATAACTATTCGGCAGACTTTAACCGTTACACCTATCCTGAAAATTTTACCGAAAATGAAAAACGGGCTCAAACCGATGTTCCTCATCTTGTTTTTTCACTCGAATATCTTTTTGACAATAACTGGAAACTGGGTTCAGAAATTGAATTTGAACACGGAGGCACAGCTTCGGAAGTTGAAATAGAAGCAGAAGAATTTGGCGAATATGAACAGGAAGTTGAAAAGGGTGGCGAAATCATTCTTGAGCAATTTTGGCTGGAAAAAAGTTTTAGTTCTCGATTTAATATTCGCGCCGGGCATGTTATTGTTCCGGTTGGGATAACAAATTACCAACATTTACCAACAGAATATTTTACGGTTTTGCGGCCGGAAGGAGAAAATACAATTATCCCACAAACCTGGCACGATAACGGTATCAGCGTTTACGGGCGTCTTGGAATGTGGCGCTATGAAGCCCAGATTATTAATGGTTTAGATGTTGATGCATTTGGTTCGGCAAACTGGGTAAACGGCGGGAGTGTTTCACCTTATGAGTATAAACTGGCAACCAATATGGCCGGAGTAGTCAGAATCGACAATTATTCGGTTAACGGACTACGCTGGGCACTTAGTGGCTACGTGGGGAACAGTGCGCAAAACAGTTTAAAGGCCGACCGGTATGCAGAGTCAAACGGAACAGTGCTTATTGGTTCGGCGGAAGCAGAATATAAAACACACAACTTTTTAGCCAGAACAAATCTTATTTACGGGAATTTGTCGGAGTCGGCAGAAATATCAAAAATCAACAAAAATTTGCCCAATGCGGCGCCCTCGCCACACACCGATGTAGCGAAAAATGCTATGTCGGTGTTGGTGGAGGCCGGGTATGATATTTTTTCACTTGTGCCTGCACAAAACGACAAACTTTTTCTTTTTCTCCATTATACCTATTACAACTCAATGCAAAATACTGTTGAAGGTATGCTTGCTGATAAACGCTACAAAAGAAACTTGTATACAGCCGGGATAAACTATTTTCCTCTCCCCGAAATCGGAATAAAAGCGGAGTACAATATGCGTGTTTTTGAAGCGCCTTACAACCAGGAAAATACTTTTAGCATCGGCATTGTATTCGCTGGAATATTTAACCATTAAAATATATTACGATGAAAAAATGTATCAATAATTTAGTGTTGCTGAGTTTGCTCTTGTTTGTTAGTTATTCGTGTGATAATGACAACGACATAACAGGCTCGGAACAAGACAATCTTCTGACTGAAATACTAACAGATTATACGGATAAAACGGTAATTGCCACCTATACTTCCATGGCTGACAATTCAATTCTGCTGACAACTGCACTGGAAGCCTTTGAAGACGGAATCACCGATGATGAAGTGGTTGCTGCTGCCGATGCATGGAAAGATACACGTGAACACTGGGAGAAAAGTGAGGCTTTTCTATTTGGACCTGCCGCATTTAATAACCTTGACCCGCTGCTCGACACCTGGCCCCTGGATAAAAACCAACTTGACCAGGTTTTAACTGATGTTGAAAGTGGAGAAATAGAAATGAGTGCCGGCTATGTACGCGATAATCTTGGAGCCTCTTTACGTGGTTTTCATGCTGTTGAATACCTGTTGTTCAGGGACGGACAGGCAAGAACCGGAGCCGATATAACTGCAACAGAATATAGTTATTTAAAAGCTGTAGCCCTTATTCTTGCACAAGACTGTATTACTCTTGAATCGTGGTGGGTTGGCACCGACAATCTGAATGCAAACAAACAAAGCATCCTTGCAGAAGCAGAAATAGAAACCGGTGACGCATTTGGTGATGAAATAAAAAGTGCCGGGCTTGCCGGAAGTCGCTACAATACACAGTTCTCGGCTGTTGAAGAAATTATTCAGGGAGCGATGGATATTGCAGATGAAGTCGGGAATGCAAAAATCGCCGATCCGGTTGAATCAAAAAATGTTTTGGATGTTGAATCATGGTACAGTTGGAATTCGCTGACTGATTTTAAGAATAATATCAGAAGTATTGAAAATGCTTATCTGGGAGGAGCCGATGAAAACAACCGCGGAACAAGCATTTCTGCTTTTGTTGCCGGCGAAGATGCAGCGCTCGATACTGAAATAAAAACAAACATTGCAACAGCACTTTCCAAAATCGATGCAATCGGAGAACCTTTCAGAAATAATCTTGACAATGAAAGCGGAACTTCCGAAGCAATTGCTGCCTGCACAGAACTGTTCAACTCCTTGCAAAAAATCAAAAATCTCCTTCAGTAAAATTAAAAACCAAACCAAAAATGAAACTATCTTGTATAAAAAACATCTTTTTATTTACCGTTGTTCTCCTTTTTGCTTCATGTGTAAAGGATGATAGCATTGGGACACCCGAAGATGAAGTTCTCGCAGAGGAATATTATTCAGGAGGAATCAACGGAACTGTTTTTAACGAAACATCAAAATGTTTCGAACAACCGTCGCCTGCTATTTCAGATTTGAATGCTTTTCTAAATGGAGAAGCTTTTTTTGAAGGTACTTTTGTTTCAGATTCCGATGTACCTTTTGGAGGTCTGGGGCCTGTTTATATTAAAACATCTTGTATTTCTTGTCATCCCGGATATGGAAGAGCACAACGTGTCGACGATTTCTCGGTTGACCATGGAAACGGATATATTGCCTTTGTACATATGCCTGACGGATCGATTGTGCCCGGATTTACGGTAATGTTACAAACACATGCTGTTGCACCTTTTGTACCTCCTGCCGAAGGAGTTGACATTACATGGAATCAGTTTGTAGATGAATATGGGAATAAATATCCTGACGGAACGCCATACAATGCAGGGAAGGCAATTGAAGGGACATTGATTTACCCAACTGCCGAACTTATAAATTGTATTATGGATTTACCGGCAGGCTATAAAGTTTCCATCGAAGCAACAATAGGAATCTACGGAACCGGTTTACTGGATGCCATTGCCGATGAAAGTATAATTGATGAATACGAACGGCAACAGGCGATGGATGGCGTTATAAAGGGGCAGCACGGACCGTGGATTACCGAAAGCTTTGACGGGAAACAACACCTGGGAAAATTTACCTGGCATTGCAGTCGGGCTACCTTACAAAACGGACCTGGATACAACGCATTGTACAGTATTTCAAATATTACAAGGGAAGACCGTCCCAATCTTTATGCGACTACTCAATGGATAGAAAAACAGCACGAACTCGGGATAGATACCACCGGACTACATGGCCCACAGAAAGCAGAACTCTCTTATGATGATTTGCTTGATTTTATGGTCTGGCACAGAGGACTTGCTGTTCCTGCCGCCCGAAACCTCGGTGATCCTGATGTGCAGCAAGGCAAAAATCTTTTTTATGAAGGGAAATGTGCAGAATGCCATAAACCTTCATGGACAACAGGAGATTACGAATACATTCCCGAATATTCAAACCAAAAAATCTGGCCATACACCGATCTTCTGATGCATGACATGGGAGATGAAAACCAGGGCAGATTTCGTACATACCGCACACCTCCGTTGTGGGGACGCGGATTAATGAACAAAGCAGCCAACCATACGGATATGTTTCATGATTTGCGTGCCCGTAATTTTGAAGAAGCTATTCTCTGGCATTTTGGAGAAGCTGAAGATTCACGTGAATTTTTTAGAAACCTGGCAAAAGAAGACAGGGAAGCGTTAATCCTGTTTTGTGCATCAATATAAATTGTTCGATGGAAAGAAAAATAACAATCGTACTCATGGTCGCTTTTCTTTTATTATCCTGCGGTAAAGAAGAAAACAAAATCATCTCTTTTTCGCAGGATATCGCCCCATTTCTGGAAATTACATGCACTGCATGTCACTACGGAGGAAGGCAGGAGCCAAATCTTCATGAAAATGTAAGTTACAACCAACTTACAGAAGGCGGATATGTGACTCCGGGAAAAGCAAACCAAAGTGCAATTGTTATTCAACTTGAAAACGGACACCCCGAAAATATTGACATCCCTTCAAGCCAGATAAAAATTTTAAAAGAATGGATAAACCAGGGAGCGACTAATAACTAAAATAGAATGATGAAGAGGTCGATGTGCAGAGGATTATTATTGATTTTTTTGATTGTTTTTTTTGCATCTTGTACAAAAGAAGTAGAAACAGTTCCAACTAAAATTGAAGGAGAAAAAGCCGGTGGAGAAACAACAGTTTATCTGCAAAGCAGCACCGCCATTTCAAGCCCGGCCCCAAATTTAACTGCCAATAATCTTGAAAAACATTTAAAAGGAGACGCCGCTTTTGAAGATATTTTTGTTTCCGGAGATTCACCTGTAAACGGCGGACTTGGCCCCATTTTCAACAACAATTCCTGTATCTCCTGTCACCCGGGCGACGGTCGTGCAGCCTTCCCAATCCAGCTTAATGATATCAGTGGATTTTTCTTTAAAATAAGTGTACCGGGTACGGATGAAAACAATGGCCCGGCACCGGTCGAAGGATTTGGAACCCAGTTGCAACATCAGGCCAATTATGGTTACGCTAAAGAAGCAGAAATGGCCATTGAATATGAAAACATTGAAATGATTTTTGATGATGGCACCGCAATAACATTAAAAAAACCGGTTTATTCCATTATTAATCCTTACACAGCCTTACCTGCAAATGTAATGTTATCTCCCCGAATTGGAATGCCTGTTTTTGGACTCGGACTTCTGGAAGCAATCCCGGAGGATGATATAGTTGCCAATGCAGATATGAATGATATGGATGGCGACGGAATATCCGGAAAACCAAATTATGTATGGGACCCTGTTTCGGAAACGACCGCTCTTGGCCGTTTTGGATGGAAAGCCGGAACCCCCAGTGTTTTGGTTCAGTCGGCCGGAGCCTACAACGAAGATATGGGAGTTACAAATCCGGTAAAACCTGTGGAAAGTTCCTATGGCCAAACCAATGGCGACAACGCCGAGCATGCGGTTGAGCTTGATATGGAAACCCTCGAAAACGTTACTTTTTACGCCATGACACTTGGTGTGCCGGCCGGAAGAAATTTTGATGACCCGGAAGTTGTACAGGGTCGAAAATTGTTCGAAAAAATAAACTGCACTGCCTGTCATGTTCCATCATTTAACACCGGTCACTTTGAAGGTATCCCGGAAATAAGTAATCAGAAAATATATCCCTACACCGACATGCTTTTACACGACATGGGCGACGGTCTGGCCGATAACAGACCCGAGTATCTTGCAAATGGCAAAGAGTGGAAAACAAGACCACTGTGGGGAATCGGGCTTACGAACCTTGCCAATGGACATACCCATTTTTTACACGATGGAAGAGCCGCCAACTTAACAGAAGCAATTTTGTGGCATGGTGGAGAAGCTGAAAAATCGAGAGATGAATTTATGAAACTGAGTAAATCGGAACGCGATGCCTTACTCACTTTTCTAAATGCACTTTAAAATGAAAATTCTTATTTTAAGCATATTGGCTCTTCTGTTTTTTGCTGAATTTCACACAAAGGGAACTCAACAAAAAGAACAATTTCCTTTTTACAAAAATGAATTTTCAATGCTCCCGGCGACAAATAAGGAAATTGCAGATGACAGTACCATGTTAGTTGTAGACAGAGCACAAAATCCGCTCTTTTATTGCCGTAACATATTTACAGAAGTTTGCAGCACCGGAGAATGTAAACCCGCTGAACTTACTCTTTACTGGGATATAACCGGAAATTTCCTCGGTCTTTCAATACCTGAAAAAAAGCCTTTAACAAAAATCGGGCATGAAAAATTTAACAAAAACGACTACTATCAGCTTTTTACCGTATTAAATAATCCCTTTTCAAAACTCAAAGAAACAGATGAAGAAAAACTGGTTCGACTGAATGCACAAAAAACAGATGCGACCAGCGGCGCCACTATTTCTGTCAAAAATGAAACACTGGTAGCTGGTGGAGCTTTTACCTGCTTTACCTTATGGAATATCGTTTACCACAAGAAGAACAGCCTTGTGATGAATATTCATGAAACCATACATCCCGGATTTAAAAATGATAAAAATACAAACGATTGGAAAACCTATTTTTCAGACATTCAAAATACACATCCCAATGAATTAACTATCGCTTTAAATACAGCAGATCAACAAAAAGTATTGCGTAAATTTAGTATTCAAACATTGCTAACAGAAAAATTACAAAACCTCTCTCCCATTCAGATTTTGTTAATCAACAATTATCTTAACCGGCAAAAATATGTTTATCCGGAAGCAAAAGAAGAGCTAAAAAATTGCAAAAAGCTGCAGGAAATATTTAAAAATATGGCAGGCCTTTCTGTTTCGCCGGAATAACTTTTTTGAGTATAGTTAGTTGATATAACAATAATTTGTACATCCTCATTTATTATGATAGCGGTTGGGAAATAAAAACTATTTTATTGCTTCCTCGGGTGTTATTAGTTTATTCATTAAAGCATAAACCGTAAGCGCTGACACAGTTTTAACCCCAAGTTTTTCAGTAATATTTTTCCGATGGGTAATTACCGTATTGATGCTGATATACAGTTTATCTGCAATTTCCTTGTTGGCCAATCCTTTTGCAACTTCTTTCAGCACTTCCGTTTCCCGGTCACTTAAAATATCCTCGGCACCGTTTACTGTTGAAGTATCGTCTTTTTCGCTAAAAAAATCCTGGAATTTTTCAAGTATTTCCTGCCGGTTGTCACTATTAAGCACAAAATGGCTGCACGGACAATTTTTAATCACCCGGTTACCAATAATCAATATCTTACTTTTACTGTATTTTTTTGCGATATTCAGAAGGTACTCCGATTCCGGTTTTACCAATAATGACTGTTCTATGATTAAATACGATTTTGAACCTGGCGGAATAACCGAATCAAGCTCATCCAAATGAGCAAGTTCCTTGTACTCCGGCTCTATACCGATTACGCTTAAGAATGTTTTAATCCCAAGCCGTGTTAAAACCTGCGAAACTGCAATAATTACAGTCATTTTCTTAATTTGATACGCCACTTTTTTTCAGAATACTTTGTTCAAAAGATTTGACTTTGGGAACCAGCACTTTCTCCTCAATACGCGAATGGTCATTCAAATCAATTTCAACCCGGAACAATTCAGTAAGTAATTTCTGTACCAATTCAACGTTATCGTGCGGAGGCAGATATTTAATAATCAGGTTTTTAAGATCATTAAGTTTTATTTCGAGGTTATCATGTTGTCTTTCGTATTCCTCAATCGGCTCATTAATAATTCTTTCAATAAGTTCTTCGGCTACATTCCCGGAATCGATAGCCTGTCCAATTTGCTCTATGTATGGAAAAACATCCTCCTCTTCGTGTGAAAAATGCAAATCAATTTCTTCTACATATTTTTTAAAAAAATCATCAAGTAACTTGATGTTTTTACTGTTCTCTTCCGGAGCAGAATTCATCAACTTATCAATAAATACCTGAATTTCAGGTATTTTAACTTTCTGAAAATAACGATGTGTATTAACCAAATAAGCTATGATATCGGAAAATGAAAAGTCTCTCAGTTTTTCTGTTGGAAAATAATCCCGGTTATGGTAAGCATTCACAATCTCAAGAAAAAACCATGTATTTATGTTATATTGCCGACATACTTCTTCAACCGTTCTATTCCTAAAACCGTATTTTATACCGAATCTTCCCAGTACCGGTATTAATAAATAATTATGATAAACGATGTCGGCCATTTTCATTTGTGCCGAAAATAATGTGTATTTACTCATTAAACTAAATTTTATGATTACGAAGTAAACAATAAAAATAAATCCTTAAAATCCCAATTTGTTGCTATTTTTTACCCTCGGTACATTATCAAATAATAAGAACTACTAAAATGGACAGAAAGAAATTTGGCATCTGTATGAAAAGAGATAAATTAGCAACTTCCGATTAAAAATATAAAAGACCAAAACGTGAAAATAAAAAAATTAAAACTTCATTGGCAAATACTAATTGCATTAATCCTTTCTGTGCTTTTTGGATATTTTGTACCCGATGGGGTTAAATATGTTGCCTGGATGGGCGATATTTTTCTCAGGGCTTTAAAGATGGTTATTATACCTCTTATTTTTAGTTCTATAATTAGTGGTGTTACGAGTATGGGCGAAGGAAAAAACCTCGGCAGGCTGGGACTGAAAACACTCACCTACTATTTGGGAACAAGTACACTTGCCATTGTTACCGGCTTGTTTGTTGTAAATATTGTAAAACCCGGAGTAGGTGTTGAAATGGGGTTTACCCAATCGGTTGAAGGTTTAGCTGAAAATGCAGGTTCGGTAAAAGATATTTTCTATCGTTTGATTCCCGACAACATTGTTGATGCAATGGCGCAGGGCTCTATTTTATCTGTGATTTTCTTCGCAGTAATTTTTGGTTTTTTTATCACCAAAGTAGAAGGAAAATATAAAGATTCGCTGACTACTTTTTTTAATGCTGTTTTTGAGGTAATGATGAAAATAACCTTGTTCATCATAAAATTTACACCATTTGGAATTTTTGGTATTGTAGCAAGCGAAGTTGCCCGAAACTCTGATCAGTTAGCAAGTATTGCCGGAAGTTTGGCCATTTACAGTCTTTGTGTTTTTGTTGCTCTTATGATACATGCTTTTGTTTCCCTGCCTTTAATTGTTCGTTTTATAGGAAAAGCCAGGCCGTTTGCCCACATGAAAAATATGATTACCCCGCTGCTAACCGCATTCTCCACATCTTCATCAAGTGCAACATTGCCGCTGACAATGGATGCTTTAGAGAATAACAGCGGAGTATCAAATAAAATATCAAGTTTTACATTGCCGCTTGGAGCCACAATAAATATGGATGGTACAGCACTTTATGAGTGTATTGCGGCCATGTTTATCGCACAGGTTTACGGCGTGGAACTGAGTATTGCACAACAGGCTTTGGTCGTAGTTACGGCATTGCTTGCATCAATTGGTGCAGCCGGAATTCCAATGGCCGGACTGGTAATGATAACTGTTGTATTAACGGCAGTAGGGCTGCCCCTGGAAGGAATAGGATTAATTCTGGCAGTAGACCGGATTCTGGATATGATTCGTACTTCTGTTAATGTTTGGAGCGACAGTTGTGGCGCAGTAACCATCGCCCGTTCAGAAAATGAGGAAACCAGTGTTGCTATCTAGCACTTTTTTGTAGGCAAAAAACAGGATTTAATCTGCAAAAGAAAACTTATCATCTACAAACAACAATTGCAGAATTAATTGTATAAGTGGCAGAAAGTCAGTATTTTTTTCAGAGAAAAAGTTTACCATTGTGTAATAGTTACAATATTGGTTAAATGAAAATCTTTAAATATCGGATTTTAAACCACATTCTTTTTTGGATATTTATTTATGCATTTTATACCATACCTTTTATTTTGTCGTATGGTTTTGAAACAGATGCATTTATAAATATGATTTATTTGCCGTTTGATGTTTTCACGGTTTATTTTGTTATCAGTTTTTTGATTCCTCGTTTTTTTATCAAAAACCGTAATCTTCCTGTACTTTTAATTGGCGTACTAACTGCTTTTACAATCAATATTCTTATTTCCAGATATATCAATTTCGTAATACAACCGCGGCTTGGATTTTGGGTAAGCCGGAAAGCTTTAACCGTAGAACTCTTTTACTCACTTCTTTCCAATTTTATGATAGTTGGAACTGCCTCCGCACTGAAATTGTTTAGTTACTCTACAAAAATACAGCTCAACCAATCGGAACTGGAAAGAAAAACAGTACAATCTGAACTAGGTATATTACGCTCTCAGGTAAATCCGCATTTTCTGTTTAATGTTTTGAACAACATTGATGCATTGATTTTCGAAGATAAAGAGAAAGCTTCAAATGCCATATTTCTGCTTTCAAAAATTATGCGTTACATGTTACAGGAATCTGCCGAAGAAAAAGTCAGGTTGGATAGGGAACTAACTTATATCGAGGATTATCTTGAACTGGCCAAGCTAAGTTTTGAAAATCCTAAATTTTTAAAATTTGAGACAACAGGCTCCTCTGCCGGCAAATTGATTCCGCCGCTTCTGTTTATACCGATTATCGAAAATGCGGTAAAACACTGCAATAAACAGGTAAAATCACCCGGCATCCAGATTTCATTCAAAGTTGAAAATGAATTTATTGAATTAAAAACCTCAAACCATGTCAAACGAAATGATTTCAAATTACCTGATAACAGTAGCGGTAACGGACTGAAAATTGTGAAAAAAAGACTAAAACTCATGTACGGAGAAAATTTCATTTTTGATATTAATCGCGATATGGATAAATTTGATGTTTACCTAAAAGTACCTTTATCATGAAAATGAATTGTATTGCCGTTGACGACGAAATTTTAGCCCTGAAAAAAATAAAAAGGTACGCTGATAAGATTGATTATTTAAATCTGCTGGGAACTTTTGACAATGCCCTCTCTACATTTTCATTTCTTCGTGAAAATAAAATCGACCTTATTTTCCTCGATATACAAATGGACGAATTTACAGGTATCCAGCTTCTGGAGACGATAAAAGATCCACCCTATGTAATTTTAACCACAGCCTACGATGAATATGCTTTAAAAGCCTACGAATTGGACGTGATGGATTATCTTTTGAAACCCATTCCTTTTGAACGTTTTGTAAAAGCTGTGGAAAAAGTATATGCCCGTTTCCTGAGGGAGGCCTCCCACAAAAACCACCAGACTTCAGGTGAAATTCATCAAACTGTAACAGCTCCTGATTATACTTTTATAAAATCAGGGAATAAAACGGTGAAAGTCTATTTTAATAAAATTCTGTACATCGAAGGGATGCGTGATTATCTTCAAATTCACACAGAGGATAGCAAAATAATGACCTTGCTAAATTTCAAAACAATTCAGGAAGTTCTTGATCCAAAAAAATTTATCAGGGTACACAAATCGTATATCATTGCCATCGATAAAATCGACTACATTGAAAATAACGCCATAAAAATAAAAAACAAACTTATTCCCGTGAGCAACAGCTACAAAGTGCCATTTTTCAATATGTTGAATAAAAAGAATTTTATTTAAGCAAAACTTCGTGTATCCTGTAATTTATTCAGGCCTCCATAAGATTTATCTCTCAGTTATCCGACGAAATACTCTTATTTTCATTTTTTTGAAAAGAGTAGCTTCAACAATTCTCAGCCAGCCAAAAATTTCACATCTTTTAATATTTGAAATTTTATTGAAATCCCTATTTTTGCACCTGTTTGCAAAATCAGAAAACCTAACAAAATGGAATTAAAAAAATTGAAATTCGTTGTTTTTTTACTGGCCATTTTAATTGGTCTTACCAATTGTAAAAGAGATAACAATGACATCGTTTACAATAAAAAGTACATCGATGCGATAAAAAAGGTCAGAAAAGATTTTAGCTTTTACCTGACAAGCAATTCTATCCCTGGAGGATCAATTGCCATTTCAAAGGGAGGAGAAATCATTTACTCCGAAGCCATGGGGCTTGCATCAAAAGATTTGGATGTTCCGGCGACTCGCAATACCAAATTTAGAACTGGTTCGTTAACTGAGCTTTTTACCTCTCTTACTTATCAGTTACTTGTTGAAAAAGGGACACTTCATCCCGATTCTTCTGTGCAGTATTACATGCCTGAATTCCCCGAAAAAAAATATAAAATCACACTGGAAAACCTCGTTAATAACACTTCCGGAATTCACCCGGAACGAGCCGGTGAAGAATACAAAACCAAATTTAATCTTAATCTGCAAAAAGGAATTGACTCCTTTAAGGACGACTCTTTGATGGCAGAACCAGGATATTATCAGTATGCTTCTTCATTGAATTACAATCTTCTTGGCGCTGTAATGGAAAAGGCAACCGGTAAAAATTTTGAAAAAATTGTTCAGGAATTGGTAATCGATACTTTACACCTGGAAAATACAGTTTTTGATCAACCCCTTGGAACGATAAAAGGAAGGAGCGATTTTTACGATCATAATATTGTTGCATTACTCATCAATGCCACCTCCGTTGATTTACGTTCACAGGCTCCTTCAAAAGGTTTATTGTCAAATGCAGAAGATCTGGTAAAATTAGGAAACGCTTTTTTGTTCTCAGATTATATTTCTGAAGACACAAAAAACCGGATTTTTACTCTTTCGGAATTAAAATCAGGATTTCTGGCCCAAAACAGCAACGGCTGGATGATTCTTGAGGATAATTACGGAAGGAAAATTTATGCCAGAACAGGTTCTGTTATTGGTGGTGGAGCTACCATCCTCATTTTTCCGGAAGAAGAACTCATTGTGGCCTGCACGGTCAATGCCACAATGAGTATGCAGGAGCCACCGGATTATAAAATAGCAACTTATTTTTTACCGGAACCTGAAAAGCCTGAGCAATCAGCCGGTGAGGCTTCGAATTCAGCTGCATCGGATAAATAATTCGGGGTTTCTCTAAAAAGTTATAAATTAGGGTTGAAAATAGAATACTATGGAGACTCTTATTTTGCTGGGAGTAATTCTGGGGCTTGCTGCAGGCGCGGTAATTTCGATGTATTACTACAAATACAAAAACACGCAACAACTAAAGGAACAGTCAGCAGTATTACTAAAACAGATAAAACAGGTTTTTAAACTGGTAACTGTTGAGGGTGAGTTTTCGGAGATATTCACCCACCGAAACGGGAAGAATATATTCTTTAACCTCTTGCAACTGGAAAAGAAAGTAATCCTTATTGTAAAGGCCAGGGTAATGGTTGGCTTTGATTTAACACAGATTGATATTAAGGTTGATTCAACAAACAAAAAAATAAGACTATCAAAATTCCCTCATCCTCAAATCATTAGTATTGACACTGATTTGGAATACTACGACATTCAGAAAGGGATAGTAAACAAACTTTCGGAAAAAGATTTGACTGATATCTCAAAAAAATCAAAAGATTTTATTCGGGAAAAGGTAGACGAAAGTGATTTGTATTTGATTGCTGAAAACCAGGTAAAAGAAACCATTGAGTTTATCAGTCAACTCGCAAATTCAGTAGGCTGGGAAATGGTAACAGAAAAACCACTTGAAAAACTGCCTGAATCTAATAAAATGAAAGATTAATAACTACACTTTACACAAGTTTGCGATTGTGGCATAACTAACAAACGACCAACCGGAATGGGTGCTTTACACCGAATACAAATTCCAAAATTCTCTTCATTAATTTTTGAAAGTGCAAACTTTAGTTTATCCATCTTTTCCCTGGCTTTTCTCAATGCCGCTTCCGTAACACTTTTGTTGTTAATGGCGTCCATTCGAGAAATACGGCCGATGGCATTTTCCGGTTCAACAGGTTGAGTCAGTTCGATATATTCAGAAATCAACTTTTCTGTTCTCTGAATTTCAGATTCAATTTTTTGTTTTATTTCAGGTTTGTTAAGTTTCGGCATTTGCATTTACTTCCTAGGAGAACAACGAATCAACAAATTCCTGTCTCCTGAAAATCTGAAGGTGTTCCATTTTTTCACCAATACCGATATATTTTACCGGAATTTTAAACTGGTCAGAAATCCCAATCACAACCCCTCCTTTTGCTGTTCCGTCAAGCTTTGTCAGCGCCATTGCTGTCACTTCTGTAGCTTTTGTAAATTGTTTAGCCTGTTCAAAAGCGTTTTGTCCGGTAGAACCATCCAGAATCAAAAGAACTTCGTGAGGTGCGTCGGGTACAATTTTCTGCATCACTTTTTTAATCTTCGAAAGTTCATTCATCAGGTTAATTTTATTATGCAGTCGCCCGGCGGTGTCTATTATCACAACATCAGCGCCGCTTGCTTTTGCTGAAGAAAGCGTATCATAGGCGACTGATGCAGGATCGGATCCCATTTTTTGTTTTACAATAGGAACATCAACACGTTGGGCCCAAACCTCCAATTGCTCAATCGCAGCAGCACGGAATGTATCGGCAGCTCCAAGTACCACTTTCTTACCTGCTTGTTTAAAGTTGTAAGCCAGTTTTCCTATGGTTGTTGTTTTTCCCACACCATTTACGCCAACCACCATAATTACATACGGACCTTCGGTTTCAGGCAATTCAAAATCATCAACGTCTTCGGTGTTATTTTCTTCCAAAAGAGCAGCAATTTCCTCTTTCAAAATATTGTTGAGTTCGCCAACTCCCATATATTTATCCCTGGACACACGCTCTTCAATTCGTTCAATAATCTTCAGGGTTGTATCAACACCAACATCAGAGGTAATCAGAACTTCTTCCAGGTTATCCAGTACCTCGTCGTCGACTTTTGATTTACCAACAACCGCACGGCTTAGTTTTTTAAATACACTCTCTTTGGTTTTTGAAAGCCCTTGATCAAGGGATTCTTTTTTATTTTTACTGAAACTTCCGAATAAGGCCATATTCTATATATTAGAGGAGTAAAAATAATAATTTTTAAATTAGAAAGTCAGCCTGAAACAAATACAAAAAAAGCTTCCACCATTGATGAAAGCTTTTTCTGTTCTGTAGGCATTTTCCCGATTCCGGGATTATTTTTTAAAATAATTTTTTACGTCGTCGTTCGGAACCACTTCTTCTTTAAAAGAATATGCACCGGTTTTTTCCGATTTCACCATTTTAATTACTTTGGCATAACCTTTACCAGCTCCTTTTTGTAATGTAGCAACCGCTTTCTTTGCCATAACTTATCCTATTTTATTTCTTTATGAACTGTAACCTTTTTTAATATCGGGTTGTATTTTTTCAACTCCATACGTTCAGGTGTATTTTTCCTGTTTTTGGTAGTAATGTACCTTGAAGTTCCTGGCACACCACTATCTTTGTGCTCTGTACACTCCAGAATAACCTGAATCCTGTTACCTTTTCCTTTTTTTGCCATTTCTAAATATCTTTAATATTTATCAATATAACCTTTCTCAACTGCGTTCTGCAATGCAGATTTTACTCCGTTTTTATTTATTGTGCGGATTCCTGCAGCAGAAACTGTTAAATTTACCCAGCGATTTTCGTCCGGTAAATAAAATTTCTTTTTAAACAGGTTTACATCGAACGTTCTTTTAGTTCTTCTTTTTGAGTGAGATACATTATTTCCCACCAATGCTTTTTTCCCTGTTATTTGACAAACTCGTGACATTTCCTTTTTATTTCTTTGTGATCAAAACAAACACGTTATTCAAACGGCTTGCAAAGAAAATACTTTTTTAATAAATAATCAAGTTGTTGCCCCAATTTTTCAATAAACAATTAACAATTAATTGTTAACTACTATTTTGACTCCCAACAATAAAATATTTTAAAGCCAGCTACAAAATTAACATCTAAACTAAAAACTAAAAAAAATAATTGATAACACACACATTTAAATCCATCTTGCAGAACAGTTTAGTATCCAATATACCTAACATTAGGTATTTCTGCGACAATGCGATCCCTTTACCTTTGTTAACAATAAAATACCCTGTTCCTTTGAGAAAATAAAATTGGAACAACTTTCAATCAAAAAAATAAAAATCAAATTAATTAACTATGCTTACCTTAAAAAATTATCCAGACGTCAACACACAGCAGCGGAAAAAGTTATTTTTATGTTTCATTATTCTATTTTTTAGTGCTTGTGATTTAATTTCGGAAGATAGTGAAAATAAATGCAAAGAAACAGAACAACCTTCGTTTGAAAAATCATTCTCACCAGCAATTCATATCAAAAACAGCAAAGGTGAAGATTATTGGGGCGCGCATGTTGAAATTAACATATATAAAGAATATTGTAGCGGCACCATTAATGGTATTTTCGATAAGGAGGCGACGACAGACGAGGAAGGATATGCCAATTTTGCATATATTTTCACCTATAAATTTGCAAATCTGGAAGATAAGGTAAATTACACCATTACCGTTAAAGGAGAAGATCCGCTTACCGGAGATACAAAGGAATATAAATATTCCAACAGTATGAACTACGAAGAGACTGCCGAATATGCTGTAAACCCGGTGTACTTAAATCATACTTTACAAGTTACGTGGTAATTTATCGTATGTTTAATTTACAGCAGAATCCGCAGTTATTACTCCGTGTTAATTATTTTGTATTTTTAAAAGAAAAACAAATTGAAGCTAATTTTCCCTATACTATTTTGTCTTTTTGTTATTCACAGCCACGCACAAAACTCCACAATCGATAGTTTAAATTCACTTTTAAACTCAACAACTGATAAATTTGAGACCGCAAAAATAAATCTTGAACTCTCAAAACTTTATGAGGGAATTGATCTTCAAAAAGGAAAAGAGTTTGCAAAAAAGGCAGAGCAATTTAATAATAACGACTCATTAAAAGCCGAAGCCAGCAATCAACTGGGAAGGTTTTATTTTTTTATGGCAGACATGGATTCTGCTGTCTATTATTTCATTAAAGCAAAAGAAACATTAAGCAAACTGAATGATGATAAAAGAGTGGCCATCATAAACATTAGTTTAGGAGCAGTGCAACTCCGGCAGGGCGATTACAACGGCACCATAAAAACACTCACAGAAAGTGCTGCATATTTTGAAGAAAACGGAGACAAGCTAAATGCTGCAAAATGTTACAGCAACATTTCAACTGCGCTGGCCGAACTTGAAAATTTTGAACAGGCAATTGATTACAATAAACGAGCACTGGATGTGTTTGAAACACAAAACCTGTTTTCTTTTCAACTGATTACTCTTCCTAATCTGGCGGCACAACATTATAAAAACGGAGATACACTTAAAGCCATTGGGTACAATCTGGAGGCAGAAGAACTCGCCGAAAAAAAAGGAAATAAACGCTCACTATCTATTATTTACAACAATCTGGGTAGTATTTATTTAGATACGGCCCCTGCAAAAGCAAAAGGTTATCTGGAAAAAACCATCCAGTTAAAAAATGAGCTCAACCTAAAAGCCGGGATTGAGGTTACGCTCGGAAACCTCGGATATTTAAGCATGAAAAACGGTGATTATAAAACTGCCATTTCCTACTACAAACAGGTAGCCGGGATTGTAAAAGGTAAACAGCTGGTATTTGCATACAACCAACTCAAAGATTGTTATAACAAACTCAGTCAACCTGCAAAAGCTTTGGTATATTCTGAAAAATCACAACAACTAAACGACAGTATTTTGAATGCTGAAAACAAAAAAATTTTCACCGAAATTCAAACAAAATACGAAACAGAAAAGAAAGAAAAAGAAATATTTGAACTGCAAACCAAAAATCTGGAAGTTGAGGTCAAGAAAAACAGAAACAGAAATTTACTTTTTATCGTTCTCGGAATTTTAGCGGCTACTATCTTTATTGTCTATCTTTTGCTAAAGAGCTCAACACGCAAAAGAATTGTCGCCGAACAAAACCTAAAAATCAAACAACAGGAAATTACCCAAATTTTAAAAACTCAGGAATTAAACGGAATCGATGCGATTATTTCGGCGCAGGAGGAAGAACGCAGTCGGATAGCCGACGATTTACACGACAACCTGGGAAGCAAAATTGCAACGCTGAAATTATACATTGAAGAACTCAAAACATCGAAAAGTAACGGAAAGGAAGAATTAATTGAAAAATTAAAATCACTTTCCGATGAAACTTACAAAGAAGTGCGAAAAATAGCTCACAATAAAAATTTTGGAGCTTTAATCAATCAGGGATTGATTCCTTCAATAAAAACAATTGCAAGAGAAATTTCAATTTCAGAAAAACTGCAAATCGATGTTATCAACATCAATGTAAACAAACGCATAAAAAACAATATCGAAATTCAGGTTTTCAGAAGTGTTCAGGAATTGCTTACCAACATTATCAAACACGCTGAAGCTACTGAAGCAATTATTCAGTTCTCGGAAGATGATAACCGGCTAAATATTATGGTTGAAGACAACGGAAAGGGGTTCAGTTTAAACGAAGTAAAAATAGGCCTTGGCCTGACAAATATTGAAAAAAGGATTGAAAATATTGACGGTAACATTGTTGTTGATTCAACTCCGGGAAACGGAACCACAGTCATTTTAAATATTCCTTTATGAAAATTAAAGTAGCGATTGCCGACGATCACAAGTTATTTATAGATGGTATAAAATCAATTTTATCCAATCAAATTGATGTTAAAATCGTAATTGAAGCCGCAAACGGGCTGGAACTTGTCAAAGCAGTTGAAAAAGGTCCTCTTCCAAATGTAATTGTGACGGATATTCGAATGCCTGTTATGGATGGAATTGCTGCTACAAAAATACTAACTAAAAATTATCCAAATATTCCGGTACTTGCATTAACGATGTTTGACCAGAGTGCTGATGTATTTGAGATGCTGGAGGCCGGGGCGAAAGGTTTTGTAACGAAGGAAGCAGACAAGCAAGAGCTTCTGCTGGCGTTAAAAAGTTTATTACACGGCAAAAAATATTTTAGCAAAAGCCTGCCGGAAAACTTTAATTCGTGGTTTTCCAATACTCCCGATGAAAACGAACTTGCCCTCACCCGCCGCGAAAAAGAAATCCTTGGTTTGATTGCAAAGGGAAGAACTACCTTACAAATGGCAACCGAACTAAAGCTAAGCAAATTTACCATTGATACTCACCGTAAAAACATACACAAAAAGCTGGGAATAAAAAGTAATACCGGTTTAGTAAATTATGCACTCAAAAATCTTGATCTGAATTATTAGTTCCTAAAAAATATACCTAGTAGTAGGTATTTTAAGCCGCCTTCGAGAAAGTTAAATTTGTACAAAAACCAGAATTTAATCTAACCTCGACAGTATGAAACAATATTTTACTCAACAGCTAATACAATTTGGTTTTATCATTTTTCTTCTTTCTTTCTCCTTAAACGGATATGCACAAAAAACATTTACGGTTGTTTGCGACAAAACAGACAATACAGTAAAAGTCGTTGATGCTGATAAACGATCGCCAAATTACGTTCCCATAAAAGGGGGATTTCCTTTTCGCCAGGTAGCACAAAAATGGATCGACGAAAACTATTCAACGGCCCAATGTGACCCGGGAGAAATAACAAATCAGATTAAAGCTGAATCACAACCTGTAAACTCGGACAGTAAAAACAATACAGTTACCGCTGTTCCCCCACAACACACTACTGCTCCCGGTATTAAAAATGTACAAAATCAAACGGCAGATACTCCAATAAAATTTAATAACACATCTCTTTTGCTCGACATTAAATTTTCGAATCTTGGAGAGGCCTTGTTACTCGAAAATGACCTTGTACCCGGAATAGAAATAGGTATGGAACAGCTGTTTGGAAATGAAATATATTTTGGTACAGGGGTTCATTTTAATGCCTATCTGGCAACACTTGAAAACAGCGGAGACGACGATTCACAGTTTTACTATTTCGGACGAATCCCTGTTTTCTTAGGATATCGTTTAAACTACAGCGGAATGATGATTATGGCAGAAGCCGGTGCCGAGATAAATACAAAAATGGTTTCTACAGAAACCGATAAAACAATACTCGGAAGAACAGGAAAAAACAATTCTGTTAATTTCCTGGGAAGAGTTAAAATTGGCAGCGAAACTGTAATGTTGGAACTGGGAACTGAATTCTGGCTGACCGAAATTCTGGAAAACTATGAAGACTTCAACATGACTGCGTTTTATCTTGGACTTAGATTTTATTTTTAAACCCATGAATAATGTTTCGGAATTTCCTCATAATTATCATTCATTTCATTTTGATAGCCCAATTTTCTTCCTCACAAATAACTGTAGATCAAGACCAACTATCGAAGGCATTAAAAGAAGAAATCGAGGATGAGATTACCAGTAAATTAACTACATCAGTTCAAAGTGCAGAAGCCTGGGTAACGAAAGAAACCTATTTTTCAATCATATTAGAACCGCTTGAACCTTTTGGAATAAACCCTTCTGATCCAAATTTTATAAATCAGGCAAACGACACTTACCAAAAAATCCAGCAAAAAGTAAAAGACGATCCTTCGTTAACAAGGAGCGGTCTTTTAAAAGATGAAATGAAAGGATGGGTAAAACAAGGGTTAATAAATTATGCTTCAAGCTATATCGATAAAGAATCATTTGAAATTTACGACCAATGTTCCGGCCTTTTTTCAGCCGGAAAAGAAAAAATAAAAGCACTTTTAGATGCGGCAGAAGGAATTTCCGGCTTAGCGCCGGACAACGAAGATTATGAATCGGAGGTTACGGCGATTTTAAAAAAATATGGAATAAAATCAGACTATTTTTACCTCATTGACGATCTCGACAAAGTCCTCTCCGTAGGATACGACAAGCTGGCCGATCCGATAAGTGCTTTTTCAACGGTTGCATCAGCGATGAGTTCGGATGACCCGGTATATAAAATTGAAATGTTGCTTGAACTGGGTGAGTCATTTGGCGGAAAAGTACCGATAATCGGCGATTTAATCACACCCATTTTCACGTTGGGAAAAGGTGTTCTTTCAGCTGCAAAAGGATTGGAAAATGTATTTGAAAAAAATCTGAACCAAGGTTGTATTAATGCTGATGGAGGAACTTATGCGTCAGCCAACAAAAACAAGAGAACATCTTTTATTCAGCAATTTCCAAATGCCGGAAGAGTTTGTCCATTAAATCAGAATGTCTATAATCCGGTGTACAACAACACCTATCAAAGCGAAGATTATGCTACTGATTTATATTTTTATTTGAACAACAAATGGATACAGGGCAAAAAAGACAAACTGCATTCAGGAAGGGATGACATCTTTTCCACCATTCAATGGTTAAGAAGCAACGGACACAGTCAAAAAGCAACCGACCTGGAGTTTATTGTAAAATCTTTTCAAAAGGAATACGGCTGGAAAATCTATACCGATGAAGTTCAAAAAAGAATAAACAGAATACAGCAACTTTTCCAATATTCCTATGCAACTATCAATACATGCAACAAACAAAAAGTTGAACAGTTCTACATGGATAAAATCGGATTTAGCTGGCTTGCAAGATTACTCAATTCCAACGAACTGGAGTATACATGGAATGAATTAAAGTATTATAACATAGCCACCCATGATATTTTAACCTCAATGATAAAAAACTATTATCTGAGTAAACATCATGACAACCTGAACCAGCTCGACAGAATTATCAGAAACCTGGAAGAAAATGTTCCGGTAAATATTTACGGAACTGTAAATAACGGCAACGGAATTCCTGTTAGCGGAGCAAAATTACAGGTTGGCTTAAATTCAATGTTTTATTCAGGTGATTCCGATCATAAAATCATTACATCAGCCAGCGGCTATTTTTCATATTATATTTTAATGATGCTGAATAACAACACGAACATGACTGTCTCCGCCACAACACCCGATGGAAATCCGGTGAGTACCGACATTCGCGTTGAGCCCGGACTAAAAGACAACACATACCGCGTAGAACTTAATCAACCCTACGAAGACCAGGATCAGGATACTACATCATCTGTTAGTCAAGACAGCATAAGAACCACTACGACACAGGACAGCATACCGTCTCCACCTGGCCCGGACACAACTGCCATCGATATTGACGAGCGAATAAAAAACTCCGATTGTGCAGGAGATCCCTATGCTACAGCAGTTTGGGATGCAGTTAACGAAATGGTCGTTTGCACATGCAGTGACTATTATACATGGGACGAAACACAAAAAAAATGTGTCCCCGACATCAAGCTAATTCTTGAAAATTCCGACTGTTCCCAGTATTCCAACACGCAAGCTATTTGGGATTATGCTTCAAATGAAGCCATTTGTGAGTGTAAACCAGGTTATGTGTGGAATAAAGAAGGGACAGGGTGTGTGGAAGGGCAAGCGCTGCAGATCACCAATTCTGACTGCTCGGGATATTTTAATTCACGCCCGGTTTGGGATGACAGATTACAGGAAGTTATTTGCGAATGTCTTCCCGGTTATGTATGGAACAAAGAAGGAACAGGTTGTATTCCGGATTGGGAAGATGCCCTTGCCAATTCCGATTGTACTTCGTACCCAAACACAGAACCTGTTTGGGACCCTGTTGCGCAGGAGGTTTACTGTGATTGTATTGCCGGCTATCAGTGGGCAGATGATAATCTACATTGTGAAAAAATAACAACCGAGCAATTTCAAAATGAAGATTGTTCATTGTATCCCAACACCGAAGCTGTTTACGACCCGACATCAAATCAATATTACTGTGAATGCCTCCCCGGTTATAAATGGAACAGCAGCCGAACAGGCTGTGTACCCGAAAGAAAAAAACCGGATATAGACTGGAACGGCTTGTTATCTGCTACAATAGATATTATTAGTGCAGCAAGCGGAAATAACCCCTTTAGCGGAACATCCACTAGTTCTGGTTCAGGTACCCAAACTCAGCAAGCTGTTGTTCATCAAAGTAACTGCAACGACAAACAGGAAGCTGGCGGAGATGCCCCTGAAGTACATAACATTAACCTGGGACAATCTTTCGGAACCTTTGTATTTGACTACGACACCTATGACATAAAAGATCAAATCATTGTTACTCAGGGCGGACAAACTATATTTAATTCCGGTTGTGTTGGTGCAGATGGCAGTATACCTTTAAATTTAAACGGGCGTTCATCAACAGTTACAGTAAGAGTAAATCCGAATTGTGACGGAACCAGTGGAACAAGTTGGAATTTTACAGTTCACTGTCCAAGAAATTAGCATATTTATATCTTTCCATAAAATCAGAAAAAATACCCGTACGTTACTGATTAAACCAAGTCTATTTACCATAAAAAAAATCGATACAGAAATTGAAAATAACTTATGTTCTTTTGAACTTATTCTCTTTATTCTTGTTCTACTATCGAAGAAAATTTTAATATAAAATATTTAAATAAAACCATTATGGAAGAACAAAATGTAGCACAAATGCCAAGAATTGGTGACATGGCTCCCGATTTTAAAGCCAACACAACACATGGTCCAATTCAATTTTCAGAGTACATCAAAGATAGCTGGACGATTTTGTTTTCTCATCCTGCTGATTTTACTCCGGTATGTACTACCGAAATGAGTGGTTTTGCTGTTCGCGGCGACGAATTCAGGGCATTAAATACCAAACTTATTGGTTTAAGTATCGACAGTATTCACGCTCATGTAGCCTGGGTAAATAACGTTAAGAAAAACACAGGTGTTTTATTCGATTTTCCGATTATCGCGGATATTGATATGAAAGTGTCTCAATTGTACGGAATGCTCCAGCCAAATGAAAGTGAAACAGCAGCAGTTCGTGCCGTATTTTTTATTGACCCTACCGGGAAAATCCGTTTAATTATGTACTACCCGTTAAACGTTGGTAGAAATATGGATGAAATCGTAAGGGTACTTACTGCTCTTCAAACAACCGACAAACATGGTGTTGCGTGTCCGCTTGACTGGAAACCGGGTGAAAAAGTTATTGTTCCACCGCCAAAAACAGTGGCAGAAATGGAAGAACGCGAAAAAAGTGATTATGAAATGGTTGACTTCTACCTTGCAAAAAAAGATTTGTAAGATTTGATACATTAATAATTTCTTGGAAAAGAGGCTGTTTTGCAATTCAGCCTCTTTTTATTTTTACCCACCGATTGCTAAGTTAAAGTGTAAAAGTAGACATTCTAAAAAACAAAATTTTGTATCTTACATTTTCAAAATCTAACATAATAAAAACCGACATGAAAAAAATATCATTGCTAACCATTTATACATTTTCCGTTCTATTTTTATGCGCTCAAAATCAGGAAAATTCAACGGTAACATTAGACAAAATTTCTGATAACCTTTATCAGGTATCAGGCGGTAGAGGTGCCAACGGTGGTATGTATATTGGCGACAACCAGGTGGTAATTATAGACTCAAAAATGGATAAAACTTCGGTTGATGGCATTTTTTCAGCTGTAAAAAAATTGACCGACAATCCGGTTACGATACTGATAAATACACATAGCGATGGCGACCACATAAACGGGAATCAATTTTTCCCAAAAGAAGTTACCATTATAGCACACGAAAACTGCCGGAAAGAATTTCTTTTACCACAACGCGATGGTTCAGCGTCCAACTGGTCAGGCGACGAAATGATGCCATTTGTTCCGGAAATTACGTTCAATGATAAAATGCAACTTTATTTAGGAGGCAAAACCATTGAACTTTATTACTTTGGGATTGGGCATACAACAGGCGACATTGTTGTATATTTTCCGGAAGAAAAAACGGCTTTTATTGGCGACCAGGTATTTTTTGAGCGCCCCCAACTGATTCATTCCTATAAAGGAGGAAATTCTTTTGAACACGTAAAAACTACAAAAAAGCTCCTTGCTACCATTGATGCTGAAAAATTCTGCTCCGGGCATTCTGAAATTAAAACACGCGCCGATATTGAAAAACACTTGATTGAAATTACAGCCCTTCAACAAAAAATTAAAAATATGGTTGCAGAAGGAAAAACGCAGGAAGAAGTAAAATCAGCGTTTGCAGAAAATGAAAGTCGGCTTGTGGAATCGGTTTACAACGAAATAAATAAAATGTAATTCTCCTTTTTAAAAAACATTGATATGAAAAATCTATTCTCTTTTACGCTTTGTATCCTTTTTGCAGTTGCTGTTTCTGATAAAAGTTATGCATCTGAAAACCCGGAAAAACAGAATTCAAATAATAAAACGATTCAACTTTTTAACGGGAAAAATTTAGACGGCTGGTATACTTTTTTGAAAGAACGAGGCAAAAATAATGATCCGAAAAATGTTTTTTCTGTAAAAGATAGAATGATCCATATTTCCGGGGAAGAATGGGGATGTATTACTACAAACAAAGAATATGACAATTATCGGGTACTTGTTGAATTCAAATGGGGAAAAACCAATCACCCTCCGAGGGCAGAAAAAGCCCGCGACAGTGGTCTGCTTATTCATTCAGTGGGTGAAGACGGTGCATCAGGTGGCATATGGATGTACTCTATCGAATGTCAAATGATTGAAGGCGGAACCGGAGACATAATTGTTGTTGGCGATGGTACCGATAATTTTAATGTCACATCAACAGTAGCAGATGAAAAACAAGGGAATTCGTTTATCTTTCAACCCGACGGGAAGAAAGAAAGTATCTCTTCTGGCCGTATTAACTGGATGCAACGTGACCCTAAATGGAAGGATACGCTTGGATTCCGGGGTGAAAACGATGCTGAAAAACCTTTAGGAGAATGGAATCAACTGGAATGTATTGCGGATGGAAATCAGATCACCATTTTTTTGAATGGAAAACTGGTTAACAGGGCAACGGATGTAAAACCGGCAAAGGGCAAAATTCAAATCCAATCGGAAAGTGCAGAATTGTTTATCCGAAAGATTGAATTAGAACCTTTATCGAAAAACAGAAATTGATGTTGTGAAAAAAATTCTATAAACTCACGTTCACCAAATCATCACCTGCTCCTAACTCTTTAAGGTGAAGTTTAATATCATCTGCAAAGTTGTCGGGCCCGCATAAATAAAACGGTTGGTTGAAATTAGAAAACTGCTCTTTCAGAAAACGTTTATTTATTCTTCCGTGTAAATATTTTTCATTTTTTTCACGGGTTAGCACATTGATAAAGTTATCCCCCAGCATTCGTTTAAATTCATCAAAAAGAAAAATATCTTTTTCTGATTTATTGGAAAATATCAGTGTACTTCCGTCGATATTCCCATCCACTTCCATTTGTCGCAACAAAGCAATAAAGGGAGTTACGCCTGTTCCTCCGGCAATAAATACTCCCGAACCTTTATTTTTAAATGAATCCCACGGTTCGGTAATCAGAAAACTATCGCCTTCTTTTAACTTTGAAAGAGCCAGTGTAACTCCGTTATGTTTAGGATAAACCTTTATTGTAAGTTGTAAATCTTCATCTTTGTTTAAACTTGTAAGCGTAAAAGGAGACCAGGCATCTTTGTATTCTTTGGAGTCAATCGTCGCTTCAATAGCCTGCCCTTCCTTGTAGCTGAAATCTGCCGGCCGTTTCAACAATAATTGAATTACATCATGCGTAAGCCATTTTTTTTGTTCAATTTTTACTTTATACTCCATAATTTATTTTAGTTTATTTCCTTCTTATTTAATATTTTGTTGTATATCCTATAACACAAATCAATTACCATAAACCAAATAAATCCTTTTGTTACGGATAGGAATCTGTCTTTGTTGCTTAAGCAATTTCACAGCTCAGTCAACATCACCCCAACATGTTAAAAATAAACACATTACACCTCAATCTCAAAATTATAAACTAAAAAAATGATATTCTTACCGCTTATGATTAAAAATGATGATAAAAAACGGCGTAAGGGAATCGGGGAAAGCTTTCCCCAGTGCGGAAAAAGGTCACGTGCCAAATCTCTTTTTTTGAAACACAGGCACAAAGCACGAGTATAAAAAAGCTCACGTAAAAAGTAAGTTCCTCCGTCATCCTGAAATTGTTTCAGGATGACATTCTAATATTGTCTTGATTTTTAGAGATAACCTTTCGCCGGATATCTTATTATGGCTATACTTTTTTCAGAGCTTCAAGCACACGTTCCGGTGTCATTGCCATTTCGTAAAGCCGTGCTCCGGTTGCATCATAAACAGCATTAGCGATAACAGCTCCCATACAAACAATGGCAGGCTCACCACCTCCCTGAGGAGGTTCGTGTCGGTCCAAAATTTTTGTTTGAATCTCTGGAATCCACGAAAAACGAGGAATTTCATAAGAATCGAAATTGTTGGTTTTTACTTTGCCTCCTTCAAATTCAACCGTTTCCTTCAAAGCGTACCCCAGCCCCATATTTATACAGCCTTCCATTTGAATGGTTGCTCCCTGTGGATTGACACAAAATCCCATTTCCTGTGCACACCAGACTTTATTTACTTTTATCTCTCCTGTCTCTTTATTTACATCAATCTGTACGATATGCGCCACGTAGGTTCCGGCATCAAAACCAATAGATACACCAAATCCTCTCCCGCTCGGAGATTTAGTCGGTTTCCAGTCAGCCATTTTTGCCACTTCTTCCAGTACATCAATAGCTCTCTTATCCGTAAGATTTTTCAGGCGAAACTCCACAGGGTCGATACTTGCTTTGGCGGCCATAATATCAACCTGAACCTCGCGCCCAAAAGTATTGGTACTATTACCCGGACCACGCCAGGCTCCGGTTGGGAAAGGATGTATTCCCGGCGCGCGCCAACCACGTCCGTAAACCGTTCGCTTTTGGTGCGGAACATTATACATGGTTTCTGCTCCCCTGTCACCTGCATAATACACATGATAATCCCAAAACGTTATTTTTCCGTTACCGTCAATTCCCGAATTCACTTTTATGATAGCAGCCGGGCGAAATTCATCATAAAAAAATTCTTCTTTCCGATTCCAGTCAACCATAACCGGTTTTTTTGTGATTTTCGCCAAACGAGCTGCTTCTATAGCTTGCTGATGAGAAGATTTTCCTCCAAATCCTCCTCCCAGAAACGGTGGCTGCACCCGCACTTTTTCTTCTTCCACCCCAAGCACACGGGCAATATTACTTTTAGCCGGGAAAGGCGTTTGTGTGCCCGCACGAACAATCATTTTATCGCCTTCCATGTATGCCATTGCAGTGTGCGCCTCCATGGGTGAATGAGCAACATAACCATCGTGATATTCATTTTCGAAAACTGAAGTCGACTGCTTTCTGCCTTCCTGAAGATCGCCCTTGTCAATATTACTGTTTCCTTCCGGCGCATTCGCAAGAAGGTATTCAAACACATTAGCGTTATTAATATCTTTCTCCTTTTCAATTTCAAACTCCGCTTTTATTAGCTTTCTTGCCTTATCCGCTATTTCCGGATTTTTATGTAATACGGCGACTAAATCACCATCTTTTACAATTTCGACACCTTCTATCTTTTCTGCATCTGATGTGTCGGCAGATACCAGTTTGGCAGCGTGCGACGGTGGCCGGACTATACGTGCATAAACCATCTCTGGTTTCCGAATGTCTCCTGAGTACAATGCTTTACCGGTAAC
This sequence comes from Maribellus maritimus, assembly GCF_022267315.1. Lineage (GTDB taxonomy): Bacteria > Bacteroidota > Bacteroidia > Bacteroidales > Prolixibacteraceae > Draconibacterium > Draconibacterium maritimum. Next base: position 116,640 of record NZ_JAIKLE010000002.1, on the reverse strand, counting down.
TTTGTCCACCGCATCCTGATGGAGTTTTGGTGTTCCCATCACTCTTAATTCCGAATATTCTTTTACTTCGGGTTTTTTGTCCATGTAACGGGCAATCTTCTGCCCTTTTGTTAACTCCGGGTAAGTAACCTTTTGTTTCTTATTATTTTTATTAAAAATCACACCACTTTCAACTGAAAGCTCTTCTGGTTCAACGCCCAATTTTTCAGCGGCCATTTGAAGCAATACTCCCCGAGCTTCAGCAGCCGCAGCTCTTACTGACGGACCTAGAATACGCACCGACATCGATCCAAAGGTGCCCATATCCCAGGGACATAAATCTGTATCACCCAAAACCATTTTCACCTTATCGTATTCAACATCAAGTTCGTCGGCAACCATTTGAGGAAATGATGTAATGGCTCCCTGCCCCATATCAATTTTTCCAACAAAACAGGTGACCGTTCCATCTTCGTGAATTCGAAGAAAAGCGTTAAAGTCATCGGGTACACTTTGCCGCTGTTCTCCTTCTCCTCCCAAAGCGTTAAAAGCAACACCGGGGTTGAAAAAAACATAAAGTCCGCCACCCATCCATTTTAAAAATGCCCTTCTTTTGACATCGGGAACATGTGTTTTCAAGTATTCTTTAAAATCTTTTAATTCATCCATTTCGTTTTCTTTAAAATTTCAACAAACACTTTAAGCTCTTTTTAACTGCTGCCTTTCATCTTGTCAGCAGCTGTTTGAATGGCTTCAACAATCCGGTTATGTGCCCCACATCGGCACAAGTTGTCTTCCATACCCCAAATGATGTCTTCTTTTGAGGGGTTTGAATTTTGATTTAACAGCCCTACCGCATTCATTATCATTCCTGGCGTACAGTAGCCACACTGAAGAGCATCGTGTTCTACAAATGCTTTCTGTACCGGATGAAGTTCTTTCCCTTTGGCCAAGCCTTCAATGGTTACCACTTTTTTACCAGATACTTCTCCAATTTTGGTTGCACAGGATCGAACAGCTTCGTTGTCAATCAAAACTGTACAGGCACCGCAATACCCCTCTCCGCAACCGTATTTTGTTCCGGTAAGGCCCAATTCTGTTCTAATCACCCAAAGTAGTGTCTGGTCAGTATCTAATTCCAAAGCTACTTTTTTTCCATTTAGCTCAAATTGAATTTTTTCCGTCATATATGTAGTGATTTGTTCATTTCAGACTTATCCGTTTTGGTCATTATTGTTCTGAATTCTTCGTAATTTAAAAACACAGTTTTTTCACTGTGTAATCTCTCCAGATATTTTGTGATATCAAAAAAAATAATTAAGATTTGTCCATTAAGATACAAAAAACAATTTATACCATTTATATTTAATACGCTTTATATAAATGTATAACATTGAAAAACAATCGGGAAGCCTGGGTAAGAATATATTTTAAAAGCTATTTTATACCTGCTTATACTATTTTAAGTCATTCTTCTATAAAATTGAGTCTCTTTTTCATCGCTTTTATCCAAAGGCGGGCAATCAACTCATGCCCTGCCGGCATAGGATGAATTCCATCCCAAACCCAATAACTTGCGGGAACTTTTTTACAGGCATCTTTAAAAGGCTGCTGCAATTCAATAAAAACAGCATTATATTTTTCAGCGAGTTGTTTGACAATCTTTTGCATTTTAGAAATAACTTCATGGAAAAGTTCTGTTTTTTCTTCGTCCCAATTGTATGGGAGTACAAAAGGCTCGCAAAGCGCGATTTGTGTATCAGGAAGAGCATCTTTTGTTTTTTCAAGAACGTTGATATAGGTTTTCTTCCAATTTTCTATTGAATTTTCATTTTTAATAATCTGGGACACATCGTTCACCCCGATTAAAATACTCAGCACATCAGGATGGAGATCAAGTGTATCTTCTTTCCAGCGGTCATCCAAATTCTTTATCTTATCTCCACTGACACCCCGGTTATAAAACATTAAATCTTCGCTGATATAATCGAACCAAAGACGGCTTGCAACAAGATAAGCATAGCCATGCCCCATTACATGATTCCAATCATTATTCCGTGTGCGGTTTCCATCAGTGATTGAGTCTCCCTGAAACAACACGGTTAAACCTTTACTCTTTTTCTCCTTTATGCCGGCATTTCCGGCATCGGCAGCCAATATTGTATAAGGGAAATTTACACCGCCTAAAAATCCGGTAATACTCAATGCCTTAATAAACCGTTTTCTCGATATTTTCATAGTTTAAAGCGTTTGTAATAATTCTTTTGTTTTTATTTTATTTCTGTATTACGCCATTTCTCGATAAGTTATAAACCTTTTGGGGAAATAATATACAAAAAAGTTCGCCCAGCCAATTTACGAATTATTGAACGCCGTTTTCCATATGAGTTATAAATTGAGTCTTTTTTTCAATATTCGCCAATGGTATCGATTGCTTTTTCCCACCATAAAAATTTCGAAAGTCGAAATTGCACCAATTCCTTTCAATTCGAGTTATCATATAAGGAACCAACCTTTACCGTTTTTGAACACCCAAATCTTTCAACTCTCCCCTGCTGCACTTTGTTTTCGAATTCTTTTTGTATACGAATCATACGAAATAATCATATCATCATTCGATAATGCAAAAATCACAGACCCTTCCCCTGTTATCATTTTTCTGATCAAATTGAAATATTGAATAGGATATACTTCTGTCAGAGCTTCAAATAATCGTCAAAATCTTTAAACCACCAGAGCGAAAAAGTTAATATATGACCTACTCCCCACTCCTGAGAAAAATAACTTTTTCGCCTGCCATTAATTGACCATCTGAATGAAACAGTCTTAGTGTTTCATCCTGAGTTTCTACAAGCAAAGGAAGTATATTATTATCTGCATACTTTTCAACCCAAAGACTACATGAAGTCTCTTTAACAACAACTTGAGATGTTTCCTTCACTTTTAGGTCTTCAATCAGATGAAACCAGGTATCGAGTCTAACGGGCTTTGCAAATAAAGTGCTTACACTAAATTTTTTCAAAACATCGATTCCAACTCCGGATTTTGTTGTTGCAACTGCTACATACATATTAGGTATTAAAAATGATTCATGCATAAGGCGGCCAACCAGCAAATTCACCTGGCTGTTTGGAGTTAGACCGACGAAAGTATCAATATTCTCCGGATTTGATTCGGCTATTATATCTTCATCCAAGGCATTTCCATAAATACATTTAAAGTTCATTTTCTCCGCAAGGGCAACCATTTCCCGATTATTGTCAACCAAGGTTACCGGCATTTTTTTTGAAATATATTTCGCCATAAGCAGACTCACCGGATTAACGCCCAAAATAAGCAAACCATTACGTTTTTCCAGGTAAACCAATTCACCGCGTCTTCTTAGCCATTTGCTTGTCCAGTTTAACAGAACCGGAACTGTAAGCGTTGTAAAAATGGCCATAAAAACCAAAATTGAAAATATTGTCTTATCTATAATGCCCATTTCAAGACCGATACCTGCAATAATAATTTCAACAGCACCACGCCCATTCATACCTGTTCCAATGGTTATTCCCTCTCGCCAACCATTTCCTGAGGGCAAATAAAATAGCGCTGTACCTGCTATTTTGCCTACTATGGCCAATGTTGTAATTATGAATAACAACAGTAAATCGGTTTTGAATACGGTAGGATCAACAAAAAAACCGGCTGAAACAAAAAAGATAGGTGCCATAAAACCAATGGAAACATCATAAAATGCTTTGTTCAGTTCTTTTGTAATATTTTTGGGAAACAGGTTATCTTTTAAAAATAAACCAGCCATAAATGCCCCCAAAATACTGTGCATTCCCGCGAGTTCAGCCAATTCACAATATCCGAAGGTTACAATTAAAATCATAGTAAAATAAGCGGTGCTATTGTTTAATGTCGATTTTACGAGGTACCGTCCAAGCCGTGGGAGAAGGAAAATACCTACTGATATGGTAACACCAAAAAACAAAATAATTTTTCCGCTTATGAGAAACAGTTCCCGAAGATTGACAGAACTTGACTCAGCAAAATTGGTAATTCCCGAAAAAATAACCAGGGCAAGTGTGTCGGAGATTAGAGCACCAGCCATCATAACCAAAGCAATCCGCGTGTTAAGCAGTTTCAAATCAATAAGAATTCGACTCTTGGTGGCCAATGAAGTTACTCCTATTGCAATTGCTACAAAAAGTCCGGACATGGGTGTACCACCATACCAAATAACAGTAAAATATCCTAAAACAAAAGGAACAAAGAAACCACCCAAAGCAGCCAGTAAACCAGGCCATGATGCCTTTTTTAAGTCGTGGAAGTCGATTTCCATCCCGATGTATACCATAAGAAGAACGATGCCAATCTCAGCCAAAACTTTAATCGACTCGGTATATTCCAGTAAACCAAAAACCGCAGGTCCAAGTACAATTCCAATGAGTAGTTCCCCAAGAATTGCAGGGTAACCGATTTTGCGAATCAATACGCCCCCCAGGTAAGCCGAAAGCAGAACGGCTGAAATATTCAATATGTTTATGTGGAATTCTTCCATAATTGTTTTAATTTTCTTTACTTCAATATAAAGAAATTTCAGCTAATAAAAGACATTAAAGTATTTAATAATTTGTTAATGCAGAGGGCAAAAAACAAACTGTTTCAGATTAACTAAAAGAAACAAGATTGGGATAACTCTTTCCATACAAAAAGAGTATTATCCACAATTAAAAAATTGCAGGAGGTTAGCATCAGCAGAAGATAGTCAACTATACTTCTGGTCTTTGGTAGTTTCCCCGATACTTTCGTGCAAGCAATTTAGCAGCCTGCTCGTTTCCTTTCACCTTCATCTCTGCAGCGTCCCACTGTAGTGGCGCACCTGAATAATACGAAGCCATTGCAAGTTGAACAGTTGCAGTAGATTGAAATGCATCTTCAATAGTGCACGCCAGTTGTCTCTTTTCCTTCGTCAACACCGCATTTACAAAACCGGCGACGTGATTATCCTGCATTTCCGGAGTGGGAATATCCATTACTTCCTGCTCTTTTTTATCTGTTGATGTGATGACCAGCTTATTGTCAGATGCAAATAAAGTACCTTCTTCACCATAAATAAAAATACCGTTGTTAAACTCTTTATTTAAATCGCCTGTTCCCCATAGACGGTGTTGCCAAATCACAGGACATTGTTCAAATTCCATGGTTGCAATCAAAGTATCAGGAGTAGTAATTTCACCCTTTAATATTTCCAAACTGCCTCTAGTATCAAAAACGCCCGGCATATCAAAATCCATAATTGTGCGGATAATATCGATGTGATGAATTCCCCAATCTACAAGATGTCCGTTTCCGTATTCTTTTTCCAGTCTCCACGCTTTATGTGCGATGCTTGGCCGATAATCGAGTTGAGGTGCAGGACCACACCAGGCGTCCCAATCGAGAGTTTCTGGTGGTGTTTGGATGGTTGTATCAGGTACTGACGGACTATAATGAATTTGTGCACCAATCTGGTGAATTTTCCCCAATCGACCATCGCGAATCAATTGTTTGGCTTTTTGAAAGGCTTTGCTTTGCCGACGTTGAAATCCTATTTGAACGATATTACCTGCCTTTTGAGCTGCTTTTACCATTGCCTGACCTTCACGCACATCGTAAGCAAGTGGTTTTTCACAATAAATATCCAATCCTTTTTCACAGGCAGCAATAAACTGTAACGCATGCCAGTGAGGTGGCGTGCCGATAAAAACTGCTTGCAATCCGGGAATATCAAGTAATTCCTGGTATTCCCTAAACTCCTTTGGACTGCTGCCTTGTATTTTGGCAATTTCACGGGAGCTTGTTTTTAAATGCGCAGAGTCAACGTCGCAAACAGCAATTACTTCGACGTTACCCGTTTTTAAAGCGGCTGTGGTTATTACCATACCATACCAACCGCAACCAATTAGTCCTATCTTTAGCTTTTGGTCTGCCTGAAATGCATGCAGGTGTGCCACAGTAGCCATACCTACTGTGGTTATAGACGATTTCCGGATAAAATTTCTTCGGTTCATTTGTTAGGTTTTAGGTTATAATGGTAGAAAATTAATTTAAAAATCTAAATATCCAGCAGTAACTTTTCCGGTTCATGCCCTCCGGTTAACATGCGCTCCGGATTTTCAATAAATTCTTTTACTTTCACCAAGAAACCAACGGAATCTTTTCCATCAATAATCCGGTGATCATATGAAAGCGCCACGTACATCATCGGACGGATAACTACTTGTCCGTTTACGGCAACTGGTCGTTCAACAATGTTATGCATACCCAATATAGCCGACTGAGGTGGATTAATAATTGGAGTCGACAACAGTGAGCCAAAAACTCCACCGTTAGTAATTGTAAACGTTCCTCCGGTAAGTTCTTCTACTGATATTTTCTTGTTGCGGGCTTTTGTTGCCAGCTCTTTTATTTCCAGCTCAATCTGAGGAATTGATTTACTTTCGGCATTTCGCACAATTGGTACCATCAGCCCTTTGGGGGTCGAAACCGCAATCCCCACATCGACATACTGAGGCGATAAAATTTCTTCTCCGTCTATTTGTGCGTTTACCATGGGGTGAAAATCCATAGCCTGAGCAACTGCTTTGGTAAAAAATGACATAAACCCAACTTTAAAACCATGTTTTTTTACAAACTGGTCCTGATACTTTTTACGCAAGTCCATCACAAAACTCATGTCAATCTCGTTGAAAGTTGTGAGCATTGCCGTTTCGTTTTTTACCGCAACGAGACGTTGGCTCAACTTCCGGCGCAGACTCGTCATTTTTTGCCGCTCTTCGTCACGAGACGCTTCTTTGGGTTGCGGCAAACTTGTTCTACTGTCTGATTTTGGCATACTGGCAACTGCCTCAACTTCTTTTTTTCCAATTCTTCTTAACCCTGTAACAATATCATCAACCGAGAGATCGAGGTCTTTCATCATCTCCCTGGCAACCGATGTTACTTTAACTTTATCATGCTCATCAGAGACTTTAACCTCTTTCGCCGGTTCCTGATTTTTCTCTTCTTCCTTTGGTTTTGCTTCTTCTTTTTTCTCAGGCTCCTTTGTTTCCTTTTCCTGCTTTTCGCCTTCAGCTGGAGCAACACTGGTATCAATAGTACACACAACCGTCCCCACTTCCAGCGTATCGCCTTCCTCGGCTTTGAATTCGATTTTACCACCTTCTTCGGCAACAACGGTTAATGTTGCTTTATCCGATTCTATTTCGGCAATTTCCTGATCTTTCGACACTACCGAACCATTCTCAACCAGCCAGGTTCCTACTTCAACTTCTGTTATCGATTCTCCCGGACTGGGAACTTTAATTTCTACTATCATTTTTGGTCTTTTTATTTCAAGCTATTACTTTTTTTTCCTGAAAAACCGTTTCCAACAATTTCTCCAGACTTTGTTTGTGGATTTCCATCAATCCAACTGCCGGGCTTCCACTTTCTTTTCGTGTTACCGGCGTAAGATTCAAATCTTTGAGCTTACGCTCGATGAAAGGCCACGCCCCCATGTTTTCAGGTTCATCCTGTGCCCAAATCAATTCCGAAGCCTTTTTATACTTTTTCAAAATCTCATCGATCTGCTTATGCGGAATCGGATGTATCTGCTCCATTCTTACTACTGCAACATTGCTGCTCCCTTTTTCCACTTTTGCTTTTGCCAAATCGTAATACAAACGACCAGTAGTAAACACCACCTTTTCAACCAAATCAGGTTCAGCCACCGGATCGTCAATTATTTCATCAAAAGCCCCCGTTGCTAAATCTTCAATTTTTGAAACCACCTGCGGATGACGTAATAAACTTTTAGGTGTAAAAACAATAAGAGGCACCCTTGTTTTCATTTTCACCTGCCGACGTAGCAAGTGAAACATGTTTGCAGGTGTTGTAGGAATTACAACTTGAATGTTATGATTTGCAGCCTGCTGAAGGAAACGTTCAATTCTGGCACTTGAATGTTCCGGCCCTTGTCCTTCGTAGCCATGTGGCAACAACAGAACCAATCCGTTCATCAACCCCCATTTTTCAAATGCTGAAGTAATGTACTGATCAACGATTACCTGCGCCACATTATGAAAATCGCCAAATTGAGCTTCCCAAATGGTTAAGCCATTGGGCTGTGCCAGCGAATACCCGTATTCAAATCCCATGGCTGCATACTCAGACAGTAAGGAATTATAAACGTGAAAAGGCGCCTGTTTTTCGGCTATATATTTTAGCGGAAAATACTTTTCATCTGTTCCTTCTACCACAAAAGCAGCGTGACGGTGGGCAAAAGTCCCACGCTCTGTATCCTGCCCTGATAAGCGAACCGGATGACCTTCGGAAACCAAAGTTCCGTATGCGAGCAATTCCCCCATTGCCCAATCGAGGCGATTATCTGAGAGCATCAGCTTCCGATCAGACAAAATGCGATCAACTTTTTTGAAGAACTTTGAACCTTTGGGCAACGAATTTATTTTTTGAGCTACCTCCAGTAAAACATCTTTTTTTATATCCGTAGCGGTCTTTTGCCCAAAAACTTCTTCTTTAGGCATTTTGTAAGGCTCATACTCATTGATTAAAAACTTCCTGATTTTCAGTTTATCAATCTGTTCTGATGCCTTGTATTTTTCCTCCAAAAACTGGTCAAATTCTTTTATTTTCTTTCTCGACTCTTCCTTCGACATAATTCCCAGTTTATCCAGCTTTTCTGAATAAATATCACGAGGGTTCGGATGTTTCGAAATTGCCTTATACAGCATGGGCTGCGTAAAACGAGGTTCATCTCCTTCATTATGTCCGTACTTGCGGTAACAAAGAATATCGATAAAAACATCGGTATAAAATTTCTGTCGAAATTCCAAGGCAAGTTTTATGGTAAAAATCAATGATTCAACATCATCGCCGTTAACATGAAAAACGGGTGAACGCGTAACTTTGGCCACATCGGTACAATACGTACTTGAACGGGCTTCGAGGTAAGGAGTTGTAAAACCAACCTGATTGTTAATAACCAAATGAATAGTGCCCCCCGTTTTATACCCGTTTAACTGCGACATTTGAATCGTTTCGTAAACAACACCCTGCGCAGCAATGGCAGCATCGCCATGTATAATAATCGGAGCGGCTTTTGAAAAATCTCCGTTATACACCGAATCAATCCGTGAGCGGGTCATTCCTTCCACAATCGGTCCAACCGTCTCCAGGTGCGATGGATTTGGCATTAGCTTTAACTTTACTTTTTTGCCAAAATCTGTCTCTACTTCATTTTCATAGCCCAAATGGTATTTTACATCACCTTGCGAAATATCATCCTCATATTCCTTCCCGTAAAATTCTTTGAAAATATTCTCGTATGGTTTTTCCAAAATATTTGACAAAACATTTAACCTTCCACGGTGTGCCATTCCCAATACAAATTCTTCAATTCCCAGTTCCGCTCCACGTTCAATAACAGCATCGAGCGAAGGAATTAAAGTCTCAGCACCTTCCAGCGAAAAACGCTTTTGACCAACAAATTTTTTGTGAATAAAATTCTCAAAACCAACCGCAAGTTTTAAATGGTAAAATATATGTCTTCTGTTTTCCTCAGTAAACTCCTGCGAATTCTTTGTGCTCTCCATCCTTTCCCTGAGCCACTGGATTACCTCGGGATTGCGCATATATACATACTCAACACCAATTGAGCGACAATAAGTGTCTTCCAAATGAGCAACAATATCTTTTAATTTGGCCGGACCAATGCCAATGTCGTTTCCTGCCTGAAAAGTTGTTTCAAGATCCTTCTCCTCCAATCCAAAATTCTTTATATCCAAGGTTGGTGAATAGGTTCTTCTTGCCCGAACCGGATTTGTCTTGGTAAACAAATGTCCCCGCTGACGATAACCATGAATCAAATTCAAAATGGCAAACTCCTTATTCATTTTTTCTGAAGGAATTGCTCCAGTTTTTTCTTCATAATTTTTCCGACCAAATTCAAAGCCTGAAAAAAACTGTTGCCAGCTTTTGTCTATTTCTTCCGGATTTCTAAGGTAAGTTTGATAGAGATCTTCTATAGCTTCCAACTCCTGATTCCCTAATGACGAAAATTTATCAATCATCTATATTTTCATTAACTAATTATCGATACTCAAAAAAACAAAACAAAATTTTTATTGTTTAGCCACATTCGTTGTTTTGCTCAACAAATTTACGCATTCATGAACGATTTTAAGCTTAAATATAATCGTTTAAATTCTTTCCGTAAACAAAGCGAATCCTAAATTACGAATTGAAAACCGAAAATCCTGTATGATTTGATTATTACTCTTGTTTGAAGTAAATTGCATAGACCGAATCGACATGTATTACGATTATGAAAACAGAAAATGAAATTTTTGCTCAACTGACTTCAAAACTGGTTTCTGAGATAAAAAATCACGGGATAAAAAAAGAAATTCCTGCAGAGCTGGAAGTAATGCGCGAAGGCCAGTATATCAAGGCTATTCCTTTTGTAATGAACGGATTGGTAAAAGTTTACACCCGATATGATGAAAAAGAATTACTGCTGTATTACATCAAACCGGGAGAAAGCTGTATTATGTCTTTTGATGCCTGTTTGCAAAACAACCCCAGCAAGGTTTATGCTTCAACCGAAGAAGAGTCAACCATTCTTTTACTACCTGTTGAAAAAGTTTTTCAATGGATGAAAGAATACCCCGAAATGAATACCCTGTTTTTTCTTCAATACAACACCAGGTACAGCGAACTAATAAATATGATCAACCAGGTTCTTTTTGAAAAACTGGACAAAAGGCTGATGGAATATTTGCGGGCAAAAATCAGTTTAACCAATAAAAATCAGATCAATATTTCGCACAGAAAAATAGCCAACGATTTGGGTACTGCGCGTGAAGTTGTAACCCGTATTTTGAAAAAAATGGAGAACGAAAACAAAATTTCACAAAATGCGGATGGAATAAAAATCATTTAATGGTGACCCCGGTCACTGCTTTCCTGTACTTCATTTAGTATATTTCGTTTAATTGATAACTCAAAATATAATAGTTATGAAAAAAAATATGGGAAATGCAGACAGAATTATCAGACTGGTAATTGCTGCAATAATTGTTGTTCTTTATACCACAAGCACCATTACAGGGACTTTGGGAATTGTATTGCTTGTGCTGGCCGGAATTTTTGTTTTTACAAGCTTGTTTCACGTATGTCCGCTTTATTTTCCTTTCGGAATTAAAACAAATAAAAAGCCGAAGTAAAAATTTTCCTTCCATAAAGGAATTATACATCTTAAATTATTTTATAATCATTAAATCTTATCGCACATGAAAACAATTTTTACTTTAATAAAACTTTTTACAACGATGAAAGAATCGTTTATACTTGTAGCGCTGTTGTTTTTATTTCAGCAGTCGATTGGACAACAAAAGCATGCAATTGAAGTTTCGAATAACAAATTTACACCCGACGAATTAACCATTGAGGTTGGAGACACAGTTGAATGGACAAATATCGAGGGGTATCACAATGTAAACGGAACGCAAGAGACTTATCCATCAAATCCCGAATCGTTTGGAAATAGTCCCGGAAACGGCTGGACATACAGCCATGTTTTTTCTACAGCCGGAACCTATGATTATCAATGCAACCCGCATGTCGGCCTGGGAATGATTGGTAAAATTATGGTAAATGACGGAATGATGAGTGATTCGACGAATTATATGCTTACCATGAATTTTTCGGCCATGACCCCACACGTTGGGCAAAACCTTTGGCTTGCTGTGATTGACAAAGAAACCGGAAAAGAAGTGGCCAGAACCATGGATACAGTCTCTGTTAGTTTTGATTTGAACGTTTCAGGATTGGAAATGTATCACTCTTATTATGTGAACTTCTATGCAGATCATAACGGGAACGGAATGTACGACGCACCGCCGGCTGACCACGCCTGGCAAATGGAACTGGATAGTGTAATGAGCGATACAGCACTAATGTTCACCCACAATACCAACTTTACCGACATCATGTGGATGAATAAGCTAATCGTACAATTTATGAATATGACACCACATGTTGGCCAAATGCTTTCGATGGCTGTGAAAGCAGCCGGTGCGGAGATGGAACTCGACAGAGTAACGACACTTATTGACACATCCGATTTTATGATTTATGTATACGGAATAGAGAATGGCATGTCTTACAATATTGATTTTTTCGCAGATTTTAATAAAAACAACATGTATGATGCGCCGCCTACTGATCATGCCTGGAGGATAGAACTAAATGATGTCGAAGGAGATACAACTGTGACGTTCACCCACAATACCAATTTTACTGACATTATGTGGATGAATAAATTAACCGTAAAGTTTATGGGCATGACTCCGCACGTTGGACAAGATTTGTGGCTTGGAGTGACAGAGAAAGATTCAGGTGAAGAAATTGCCTCAGCCAATGTAGTAGTGGAAGAAGATTTTGAGATTGAAATTTTGGGAATCAAAGACAGCATGTCGTACAACGTTGATTTTTATGCAGACTTTAATGAAAATGGCGAATACGATGTTCCACCAACCGATCATGCATGGAGGTTAGAATTAAATGATGTTATGGGCGACACAACTCTAGTGTTTACCCACAACACCAATTTCACCGATATTTTCCTGCCAACATCAACCAATAGCTTAAGTTTTACAGGTTCAAAAATGTATCCCAATCCCGCTCGTGATTTTGTAATACTCGAATTTGATAAAAGCAAAAGTTCGCCTACAGAGATTGCGCTTTACGATCTGAGCGGAAAAATTCAGCAAAAAACAATTACACATAATCTCAATGATATAAACCTGAATATTCAGAAGTTAACGAGAGGAATTTATTTTATTGAGGTCAAAACAAATTCAGACAAAAAAGTGTTTAAACTAGTAAAACAATAATTTTTTATATGAAACATTTGTTAACAACCACAATTTTGTTGTGCATTCTGGGAATCGGAGTAAGTTATGCCCAGGAAGAAGAGGAATCGCAAGATAATATTTTTAAGGGCACCAGGTTTGTCAATGCCCAGTCGGCAAATTTAGTTGAAAAAGGAAAACTAAATCTTTCTATCCAACACCGTTTTGGCGACATAAGTGGAGGTCTCTATGAGCTCTTTGGGCTCGACCTCGCTACAATGAGACTGGGTTTTGAATATGGTTTTGGAGAAAACTTTAACCTTGGAATAGGAAGGAGCACTTATTTAAAAACATACGATGGGTTTGCAAAATTCAGATTTGTGCAGCAAAGCAGCGATTTTCCTTTCACAATTACAGCCACCGCTGAGGGAGCAATTCCAACCCTAAAAAACTATTTTCCTGATTCTAATGATGATTTTTCAGACAAATTTTCAGGTGCTGTTCAGTTGCATTTAGCAAAAACAATACAAAATTTCGGACTACAAATTTCTCCCGGATATCTGAACACAGGGTACCTCAATTCTGAAAATACAAGTTATTCTCTTTTTACTCTCGGCCTCGGAGGTTCAGTTAAAGTTTCAAAAAAGGTGTCGGTTAACCTTGAATACCTGCATAGTTTTAACGACGATTATTCAAATACCAAACCTTTATCGTTAGGAGTAGATTTGGATACTGGTGGACATTTGTTTCAATTGATTGTTTCCAATTCACAGCAAATGTTTGGTCAGTATTTATATACACACACAAACGGAGACTGGGGAGACGGACATGTTTATTTTGGATTTAACCTGATTCGACAATTTAGAATTAAATACTACTAATATGGAAAGAAAAGAATTTATTAAGAAGTTTGCAGTTGGCGGCAGTGTTTTGCTGGCAGCGCCAGCCTTATTTAACGCTTGTAGCGATGGAAATGACGATGTTATCGACGACATGGATGACAAAGACAAAGGAACTACTATTGACTTAACCAGTAGTACTTATGCTGACCTGCAAAACGTTGGTGGATTTGCTTACAAAGGCGACATAATTGTTATCAGGGTCAGCAATACACAATATGTTGCTTTATCAAAAGTTTGTACACATCAGGGATGCACTGTTGAATATAATTCCACTGATACCGCAGTTGTTTGTCCGTGCCATGGCTCAGCATTTAGCACTACAGGAGCAGTAACCCAAGGGCCTGCGGCAACGAATCTGAAATCATATTCCGTTACTGTTGACGGCGATACACTGACAATAAAATAACTTTTCATGCTTTAGACAACCATATTTTCTTTTGAAAATGTGGTATCAACAGAATGGCTTGAAAAAAAATTCCGGATTTATAAAACTACAAATCCGGATTTTTTTTTGACCACCAAAGAATCATGTAATTACTCGAACGTATAATGTTTACTTACAGCTGAATGGATATCCCAAATACACTCCAGTCCTGCCGGAAATACAACAAAATCGCCCGATTTTATTGTAATATTCTCAAACTCGGAAATAATTGTTGCCTCACCTGATACAATATAACATGTTTCTGTTTTATCGTAGTACCATTCAAATTTTTCTTCTTCGTGTTCCCAAACCGGCCACGAAAAAACATCTATCTCCTCCAGTTCCTCCTGCTCCAATTGATCTACGGTTATTCTCATATCAAATTTTTAGATAAAAATACAAAAGAAATTATTTTGAAATTTCTTTTTCCTGACAAAAATTACATTATTATAACAGAATTTTTAATCGTATCTTAATTCTTTCTAAATCATAATTTATTGTATTCAATCTATTTTCACTCAAAATAAAAAACATGAAAAATTTAACTCTTATTTCAATCTTACTGATTACTGTAATTGCTTGTCAGCAACCAAAACCAAATTCAACAGAAGAAAAAAGCAACGATTTCACTTTTGTATTTGCAACCGATATTCATATAACTGAAGAGCGAAATGCAACAGAAGGATTTTTGCAGGCCATTGATTCCATCAATAAAATTGCACCTGATTTTGTTTTAACCGGCGGCGATAATATTATGGATGCATTGGGGCAAACTTATGGCAGAAGCGATACATTGTATAATTTGTATGAAAAAACCGCAGAAAAAATAGAAGCTCCGGTATACAATACAATGGGAAACCACGAAGTTTTTGGCCTTTATGAAAGAAGCGGAGTAGATCCTTCTCACGAAAAATACGGTAAAAAAATGTACGAAGACCGTATTGGAAAGAGATATTATTCCTTCGACCATAAAAACTGGCATTTTATTGTTCTCGATGGAATTGGCTTTACAGAAGACAGGCATTATTACGGACATATTGATTCGGTTCAGGTAGAATGGTTAAAACAGGATTTGGCTCAAACAGGAAAAGAAACGCCGGTTATTGTTAGTACACATATTCCTTTGTTAAGCGTTGGCAAACAAATTATGGCCGGTCCTACTGAAGCATTTGAAAAAGGCTCGGTTGTAACAAATGCACTTGAAATTATCAAAATCCTTGAGCAATATAATGTTAAATTGGTTCTGCAGGGACATCTGCATTTTCTCGAAGATATTAACTACAATGGAATTCATTACCTGACTGGTGGCGCTGTTTCATCAAATTGGTGGAGAGGACAACGGTATGGAATGGAGGAAGGATTCGTTAAAATAAACATTTCAGGCGAAGATTTCAATTGGCATTATGTTGATTTTGGCTGGGAAGTAAACGAATAATACCGACACAAAAAGATAGCCGTGCACCTTAATGCACGGCTAATTAACCCCCAAACACACTATTTTGAGCATGAAGCCCAAAACATTTTCCTTTTACTGACCTGTAAATTTCTTTCCAGCTTCAAATGCTTTCGTATTTAAACAAACAATATTTTCACCTTTTTGTTTAAAAATTGTTTGAATTCCTTCAACAATAATTTCATCGTGAATATTTATAAAAGGAGAAGCAGCACCCAACATCACCATATTCGAAGCTTTGGGATTACCAATGTCACGCGCTATTTTGTCGGCATCTATTTGTACAATCTTAAATTTCTTTCTTAACTCTTCAAATGTTTTATCCAACTCAGGATAATTTGGAATATTCTTAAATTCAGTTGTGTTGGTTACCAAACTTCCCCCTTGGGAAAGATAAGGCAAATAACGAAGCGATTCCAGTGGTTCAACTGACAAAATAATATCCGCCTCTCCCATTGGAATTAAATCGGAATATATGGGCTTATCCGAAATACGCAGGTGAGAAACCACTGCCCCGCCCCGTTGACTCATTCCGTGGGTTTCGGCCTGTTTTAAATAATAGTTTTCGTTTAATGCCGCTGCACCTAACGTAGCAGCAATAGATAATATTCCCTGGCCGCCAACTCCGGCCAAAATTATATCGGTTTTCATTTTATGCTTGTTTTTTGGCTTTGTTTATTTTTTTTGTCCTTGCAATTTTTTGAATACATTCTCTTCGTCCGATAATCACAGAAACTCCGTCATACTCCATTTCTTCTTTTATTATCTCAACAATTTCATCGTGATTCTTTTTCAGAGGAATAAATAAACGGATATGTTCCGGCTGAACTCCAATTCCTTCACATATTTTTTCAATTTTACCTTTTGCAGAAGAATCCTGTCCGCCAGTCATAGCAACAGCTTCGTTATCGACAATGATAATATTTACATTGGTATTTTCAACCACACAGTCGAGTAAACCGGTAATCCCTGAATGTGTAAACGTAGAATCGCCGATAACTGCAAAAACAGGTTTTAAACCGGCATCCGACGCTCCTTTTGCCATGGTTATTGAAGCCCCCATGTCAACACATGTATTAATCGTATTATAAGGTGGCAAAGCTCCGAGCGTATAACAACCAATATCAGAAAAAACACGGCCGTCTCCAATTTCTTCAATAACCTCATTCAAAGCAAAATATGTATCCTGATGCCCACATCCGGCACAAAGCGATGGCGGACGATTTGCAAGATTATCAGGCACTTTGAAAGTCTCAGCTTTTTCTTTCCCTAACGCTTTCGCCACATGATCAGGATTTAGCTCTCCTCTTCTTGGGAGCACTCCGCTCAAACGGCCGCAAACCTTTGTTCCTTTTTCAAAATAATCTTTTAAAAGTTCCTCGACCAGAGGATATCCTTCTTCAATTACCAATAATTCATCACATTCGTTTTCCAGTTTTTTTAACCATTTTTCCGGCACCGGGTACTGACTAATTTTTACTACGGGATATGGACACTTTCCTTCAGGGTAATTTTCCATCAGATAATTGTGTGCAATTCCGCATGTAACGATTCCAAGGCCTTTATCTTTGCCCTCTGTAAACGTATTAAATTCTGACTTCTCAGAAAGCTCCGTCAGCCAACCTTGTTTATCCAACAGATTCTGGTAATATTTCCTTCCGTAAGCAGGCAAAAGCATAAATTGCATTAAATTCTCAGGAAGCTTTAATTCATTCTCAGGCAAAATTTCCTTTTGAACAACACCGGCGCGTGAATGCGCCAGTCGGGTTGTTATGCGTATCATTACCGGCAATTTTGTTTTTTCTGAAAATTCAAAAGCTTCTCTGGTCATATCGTATGCTTCCTGTTGATTTGAAGGCTCAAAAACGGGAATCATTGCAAACTTCCCGTAAAAGCGGGAGTCCTGCTCATTTTGTGAAGAATGTTGCGACGGATCGTCGGCCACCGTAATCACCAAACCTCCGTGAATTCCTGTTATCGCTGCATTCATAAAAACATCGGCGGCCACATTCAAGCCTACATGTTTCATACATGCCATTGAACGCTTCCCGGCATACGACATTCCCAAAGCTTCTTCCAAAGCCGTTTTCTCATTTGCCGACCATTCTCGGTGAATATCTCTTTCAACAGCAACTTTATTGTTCTGAATATATTCGGTTATTTCAGTTGAAGGGGTGCCCGGGTAAGCATATATACCCGAAATTCCCGCGTCGATAGCAGCCTGACCTATGGCTTCAACTCCTAAAAATAAGTTACGTTGCATAAAATTATTTTGATTTTTTTGTTGGCATGAAATTAGGCTGTGTAAACCAGAGAAAAAATATCAAATCTCAGGAAAAAGCCTTTTCAATATTGTTTAAAAACAGTTTTACTATTTTGGATAATTAGTGGATTTTTAACTAAAAACGGTTAAAACCAATTTCCTTGAGCCACCATAATCTCTGAACTCGCAAAAGTATATTCCCTGCCAGGTACCAAGATTTAATCGGTTGTTGGTAATAGGAATAGTTATTTCAGCTCCAATAACCGACGATTTTAGATGCGCAGGCATATCATCCGCTCCCTCATAAGTGTGAACATAAGAAGGATCGTTTTCCGGGATCATTTTATTGATAAACCGCTCAAAATCTCCCCTGACTGTGGAATCGGCATTTTCATTTATGGTTATTCCTGCCGATGTGTGTTTTACTAAAATGTGTAAAAGCCCTTTTTCAGGAAGTTGTGGTAAATTCTTTTCAATTAGTGAAGTTATAAGATGATACCCTCTTTGGTAACCAGAGAGTGTTATTTCGTTTTGCTGAATCATTTTTCAGAAATTTTAGTTCAAAAAAAACGTCAACAAAATTAATATGAAAATAAAGAAATTCACTCTCCCAAAAGAAAAATAAGTAAGAGGAACCTAAGTACAGTGGCAGTGCTTCTCAGATTCTATTTTGGTCCAGACACTTAACAACCAAGGAAAAAAAGAGAGTTTCAAATAAATTTGTTTCCAATCAGGTTAATTATTGAATGCTTAAATGACTGTTTTGATTCTCAAAACTTTCGTTGATTATAAATTTAACGATTCGGGAGACGCTCACTGTCAATTAAAATAATCCTCAGAAGTACTTAATTTTGAACATTTATATTTTATAACTCCTTATCAATGGTATCAAAAATATTCTTAATCACGTTTTCTGAATATCCCTCTGATTTAAATACAGATTGCCCTTTTTTATCAAAAACAAGAAAACTAGGTGTTACGTCCCTCATTTCAAACTTTGAAAGAATATAATCGATTTGCTTTTTATTTAACCGATAATGAATCCCGTCAACCTGGAGCGCTTTATTCTCCCAGACCTGGTATAAAAAAGAATCATCAGTCAGATAAATAAAAGCCACATCTTTATTTTTATATTTCGTTTTTAATGGTTCAATAACATCTAATGCATTGAGAGCCCCCCAGCACCCAAGCGACCAATAGTTAACCATAATTGTTTTCCCTTCATACAAAGAAATTATGTCTTCAAAATAATTTTCTTTTGGCTTTGCTGAAACATCAAGAATAACAGAAGTTGATTTTTCGCGGATTTCCTGTAAACGAATTGATAATAACTCGTTTTTTCTGATTGAATAATCATAATACAAAGGGACTTTTAATTGTTTTAACCTTTCCATTTCCCATTCTTCCAATGTCAGTTGACTTTTTATTTTTGATGAAAAAGACATCACTTCCAGCAAATCGAATGCTGGGCCATTGTCTTCCTTTAAAACACGGGCCAAATAATCTTTTTGTCTTTTTATCATTTCGTAAGCCAGTGGTTTCGGAGGCATGTCGCTTTTATCCATTAATTCGTTTAAAGGCGTTAGAAACCTTTCTATTTGCCGGCAATTAGAAATTACATTAGAAAAAAAACGTCCGTAAAAAGAATAATTGGAATTTAAATTCATCTCTTCCAAAAATGTAAAGTAACCGGTGTCGACAGCAGATGTTGATAAATCCCCCTTATCGAAATGATTTCCCACTATAGTATTATTATTCAGTAAAAGAAGAATTACTGATTGCTGAAGATTTATTGTAATTAATTCTTTTGTTTGTTCTGATATGTTTGAGGTTAACAATTCTTCCAGCGATTTTTCCAAATCAGATAATATATCTGTTTTGTATTGAGTTGGATTTTGGTAGTCATTTTTATAGCGAAAAAATTTTATACTTTTTGACCAAAAACGTATATCATTCAACTCATTATTTACTGTTGCAAAAGCTCCATCAAAACGAACATATTTGTCATCGATGTTGCTTCTTTTTATAGCATCAAACCCATTTATATTTTCAATTTTATCTGCATGAATGTGAACAGAACACGTATCGCCGGGCGACAATAAAATATATTCTCTGTAATAATCCGACATAAAAAGGCAGGTAGCATTTGAAAGGAGCGGGACATTCATAAAAAACTCACCATTCTCTGAAATGTCAACATCAAATGTTTCACTTTCATTCATTATTGGATTCGAATACAATACTCTTACACTGTTGCCTGCAGCAGGGACATATCCAAATACTTTGCCTTTTACAAAAGCTTTACCTTCTTTTAAAGATATTGCGGGAAGAGAAGCTTCTTCAGCTTTTGTTACACCCGGCTGATGTTTTGAGTCGAAACTTTTTTTTGTGTCCGGTTGAGAATAAATATCATCGGTATAGATAAAAACAAATAAAATTACAATGAGCATTTTCATCGTAATTTTTGTTGTGAAAGATTTTATTCTTTTGAATTTAAATTGTGTTTGTTCTGGCATGTTTTGTTAGATAATTAATTTTATGTATAATCCATACATACAATAAACTGACCGATACTGCACATTTAGTTAAGTTGAATTAGGCATCAAAATAGGTTTATCACCTATTTATTTTATGCCTAATTCAAAATATTATTTATCCGAATCGTTGATTCTTCATAATTAAAAGATTATGTAATCTTTTAAAATTTGCATGTTTAACTTAGCCGCAGTACAGTCTTTTCGGCTTCTTGTCTCAACACATCAGGTTCGTTTTCATCAGCTGCCAATTTTTTGCAAAAATCAATAATTTTTTCCGCTTTCACAGAATGAGTAAACCATCCCAAAGCCTCGACCATCATCACCTTGTGTTCCAGGTTGTCGCTGTTTTCGATAAAAGAAAGGAAGGTGTCAACTCCTTGATGATAATTGTAATTGCGCAGGTTTCTTATAGTGTTATATGTTTTTCTCTCCGAGCTTTCCTTGCTGGTTAATGTTTCTTTGACACTATTAAAACGTCTCCCGGAGGCCTCAAAAAATTCCCTGATATGAGGAATTGCCTCATCATGTTTTACAAGAAAGCTTATATCACCGGCTTGTCTATCAAATTCAGCAAGCAATTTTTCATTATCGAAAAACAGAATAGCATTCTGATAGTTGAACTCGACCCTTGACGGAAAATTGATGAAAGCCAGTTTAATCATATCGGGAATAAGTTCATCACTCCCTGAATTTCCGGCAAATTTAACAGCAAAACGCTGGATAAATTCATAATCATCAAACAAGGCAAGTTTTAATAAACGCATAAAATTTTCGTCATTAAGCTTCGACGATAACATAAATGCTTCGGTCCTCACATTAAAAGAACCTGATGTTTTATAGGTATCAAGTAATAACTGCGAAATATCTTCATACTCGTTTTCATAAAGCATTCTTAATGCCAGACACTGGACATCGGGATATTGAGAAGACAACATCCGCTTCCAGAGTTGTACATTTTCGGCCTGATTATCCAATAAGTCCTGCACATCCAGCGAAGGATCAATTGATGTAAAACGAAAGGTTGGGTCGCCAATTAAGTGTGTTTCAAGAAAGCAGACCTGTTTATTCCACTCCCCAACGCGCAAGCCCAACGACAATAGCCCCAACATCTCGCTGGACCACTTATCCTGAATAACGTTGATGGAATTACCCTGTGCCGCAACGGTTTTTCCATCACCGAAAATATACGCTCCTGCCAGATATTTATCCTTGTTAAAAGAGCCGTTGTAGCAGGCATCAAAAATGGCAAACCGCACATTCGGATTGTAATTGTATATAGGAAAATCGTCCACCGTAAGATTCATGTCAGCAGAAAATATACTGTCTTCTTTAATGGTTTCAGGATCGAATGCCCCATCAAACCATGTTCCCGGTATGCCATCATGTTCTTTGAAGTAAGCTTTCAGTCCCTTAATGTCGTTATCCCCGTATTTCTGCTCATAATAAACTTCATCCCTCAAATGCTTCTTAAGCTGTTTTAGTTGCGCTCTGTAGGTGTCAACTAATACATCTCCGCTGAGGTATTCCGTTTCCTCTCCTCCGTGATGATGCAATAAACCGATATCCAAATCTTCGCGTTGCAGTTCTGCCATATACGGAAACTTCATGATAGGTTTCATGGTATGGTCGAGGTAAGAAACAGCCGGATTCCCCGGTAATTGTTCATAAAGGGCCGTTTGTTCATCGAGGCGTGCAACCAAAGATTCTGAAATGTATCCGTGTCCTGAGAAAAAGAAAAATTCATCAACCTTATTCTCTGCGGAATGCTGGGCAACCACTTTTTTCAAATATTTTTTTAGTAATTCATATTTATTCTTCCCCTCCGGCATCTTAATCCTTCCTGAATAAATATCAGGGGAAATGGATTGTGCTGATTGGTAATTTAACGAATAATAGTATTTTAAAGCATTGGCCGAATCTTGTTCTATGTAGTCAAAAACAAGATCAAAATCGTCATAAAACCGGTCGGTTGCAACACAGGCCTCATACATTCCGTATTTTTTCTGGTCCATTTTAAATGCACTGGTCATGTGCTGAGCATCCACCGACATAACAATAGGTATGTCGCCAATAAAAACAGCGCCTTCAATAGGTGTTGAGGATTGATAAAGCTTTATAAGCTCTTTTCTCAAGGTATCCGGACTGGAATAGTCTTTTATAAGCAACGTAGGAACCAATCCCTCGTTTTTCAGTACGTTAACATAGGCATCAATTTCGTCTTGCGCATTCACATAGCTTTTCGTATCTGTAACAATGGCAATCCCTTTTTTTTGCTCGTTGCAGGATGTAAAAAGAAAAATTAATAAAAATCCTGCAAATAAGTTTTTAAGATTTAATTTCATTATTTAATGTTTTATTCTCTGACACTTTAAAAATTTCATTTCTTTTTATTACTGTACCTCGCCACCCGGAAAAAGAAAAAAAGCGTACAATATGCCTTATTATGTAGTTGTTTTTATTCAATAATAGAAATATGCTTTGGGCGATAACGTATATTTAATTTCGGTTGTGCAAATTTATTCCCCCAGATATACTTTTTGTTAAAGCAGACACATTCAATAGTTTAAGCCAATTTTTAAACAATATTTTTCAAAATCTTTCGACTGGGGCCATAAATCATTATTTCCTGAACTGTAATTTACTCCTAATTCCAAATAAATTAAATTCTTCACATCTTTTACAATCGCCAAACTTTGTCCATACCGAATACTGGCTCCTAAGTCGTAAACGTTGCTTGTGGTCAAAATAAAATCCGGTTCAATAATGTTTTCCCAAATAGCTACTTCCTGAGAAGCGGTATACGTTCGAAGCTGTCTTAAAGAATTTTCGAGATTATAATTTAAGGTTCCGGAGGCTGAAAAAACCAGCATATTATTGTTAAAATAAAAGTATTTTGCCAAGTCGATACTTCCTTCAATATTTGTATAGGTCTCTTCTGCCTCAAGCAGATATTCTGCATTAAAATGATCCATTGAAACATCCAGACCTATTTCCCAACTGTTGGAATATTGATTATACGGTTTTGCCAAGGTATAGGAAAAAGAAGGAGTAATTTGCTGAAGCGAATAATTGGTTCGCTCAGCAATCGTACGATAATATGTCACATCGTTGACGGCATATTCTTCCTGTAAAAATTCAATACCTTCGGCATCTAAAAAATCGACTCGGACTAACGCAGAATGGAGTAACTTTCTGCCATAATTAACAACCGTATAAAAGCTGTACTTATTTTCATGAAAATCACCGGCATCAAATTTTCGGGGATTTGCAGAACCATCTTCCGATTCTTCAACCTGATTAAAATATCCCAAAGAAGAAAGGATTTTGATTTTCCCCAAAGAATATTGTGCCTGTAATTCTCCTCCAAGTCCAGTTAAATAATAGTTTCTGGTGTACGACCAACCGTTAACAGCCCTCGGTGCTTTGCCAAGCCCAAACATACGGAAAAACCGATACGTTGTACTGTTTCTTAACGTGGTATATTTAGTCTTTTCCCTTCCGGTAAGAAAGCGGAGGTTTGCCCCCAGTTTTAAGTTATCGAAAGCATAGATTACAGAAGGAAAAACTTCCAATTCAAAAACATGGTTTTGGGGTCTCGGATCCTTTATTCGTGCACCATTACCCACTGAGTAATCAGCATGAATGCCGGCAATCAAACGGTCGGAAATCTGATACCCAAAGCCACCTCCCAGAAAGACATAATCTTTTTTGTATAAACCGAAAAGGCTGTCGGCCAACATGTATGGATTCAACGTAACCGGATTCATTCTGGCTGTCCACCCAACTTCTTCCTGCTCTACATTTTGATAGCCAACATATCCTGAAAAAACAAAATCATTTAACCTAACCGATTTGTTTGTGTTAAAACTATAGATTTGCTCGTCGGGGGAAAGTTGTGACAACTTCAGGTCACCCTTCTTCGATGTATATCCCAAAACAAAATCGCCATCCGATGTAAACGGATTAAAAACCTGGCCTGCAGCATTATTTGTATTCAACCACTGATTTTCAAGCCTTAAGCGGTTGGCAGAATGAATAATGACAGTTGTGTCCTGAGCAGAAGATTTTCTGATGATGGCAACAACAAATAAAAGTACTATTAATGTTTTAAGACTCATCTCATTTTAAATCTATAGTTAAAACCATATAAACCATAGCAGGTAAGTTACCTGCCATGGTTATAAATTACGCTATTTAATTTACTCCAGGTTGACATTCCTGATCATTCAGGAAATCATCTGTTGAGTTATTTGTATCCTGATAAACTGGTCGTCCGTCAATAACTGTTTTTACTTTTCTGCGAACACATTTTCCGGTATAAGTACCATTCGGGTCAAAAGTAAAACCAGCGTCGATTGTAGCATGCAATTTAGGCATCGACGTTTCTGAATCATCACCATATGCCTGGAATCCATCAATCACCATCTCGTTGTCAATTAAAACATACTCGGTTGCAGACGTAGAGCCTGGTTTTGTAGCCTTGTTCGCTTCCACATAAGAATCAATGTCGCCATCAATACGGAAAATGACATAAGCACCTCCAAAAACCGATGTTAACCAGTCGAATCCCATATAGGTTGCATACCCAAGGGTTAAATTAGGAACACCAGGTGCATCAATGTCTCTGTTGTCGTCGCGGGCCACAAAAGTTTCCCAGTCCGCATTGCTCATATCAACTGGTGAATTTGGGTTTCCTAATTCATCTGTTTTATGGTTGATTCCGTCCTGGGCAATAATGATACTTTCCCCTGGATTAATTGGGTACTCTTCTCCGGCTCCGGGGATGTACCAAAAACTTTGAACAGCCGATTTGCTAGGATATTCTTCTAACCAGGGAGATATCGCAGGACTAAATGACCATCCGTCAACTACGCCAATACACAAATTATCGGCATAGATTACGTCTGTTGAGTTGTTGTAAATTTCGTAATACTGATCAGAGAAATAACTTCCGTCCTCAGGTGTTGAAGAACCGGCATAATAAACTTCTTTAAACACCAGGTCTCCGAGAACTGCTCCGGCCAGTGTTATTGTAACTTCGTCATCAGCTAAAACCGACACATTATTTTCAACCGCTGTTAATAACACTTCTTCTGAAATACCGGTTTCTGATTCAGTTTCAGAAGCGCTCATCGATTTTGTAGAAGAAACAGTATAAATACCTGTTCTCAAACCTGTAAAAACAGCCACCCCCGAGGCATCAGCCTGAACTGTATCGGCATTACTGCTGCCTTCTTCCGATAATGCAACCATAGCACCGTCGGCTCCCTCTGAATTATAATTATCCGGATAATTTACTGTAACCGTTAGCTGATAAAGAGGAACTTCTTCTTCGTCACAAGAAATAATAACTATTGCAAATAACAGCAATAAAAGCATTCCGATTTTTTTCATAGTAATAAATTTTTGAAATATGATTTATAATAAAAATGTTAACTCTAGTCCGAAATAAATTGGGATCTCCCGGTCATTTAAAACAATTGTTTCATTCGTTCTTTTAGATTTATATTTTGGATTGTGCATGGTAAGATTGTTAGCAAAAAAGGAGAATTTGGCTTTTGACCCAATTTCGCTGGTCACTTTCAGGTTTAACTGGTAGTGTACAGGTTGTTTTTCCGTATTAAAATACTGGTCATTGTATTTAGTCAAATAATAATCATATTCATATGCCAGGATTTCCTCTTTGGGTATCTCTGTTCGAACACCGTCTTTACTAATTAATGCAATCGGCGCTTTTACCAAATATTCATCGCCGGAAGGGTTTGTGTACTCCCAGGGTTGTGCGCCCCCCAAAAAATATTTCGTAGTATTTTTCCAGATAACCTGCAGAGTAGTTGTAAAAATCAGCCCGAGTTTTGGAATATGCGTAATTCCAATAAAATTTGTATTAAAGCGTTGGCGTTCGGTACCGTTCCCCGAAGGATAGACTGCCACATAAGGCAATTGTGTTGCTCCGTTACCATAAGGCAATAAATAACTTTCAGAGCCGCTATAGTTCTTAGTATATAAATAACCACCGTTAATATTTAACGAGGTTTTTATGTATTTCAACTCACCAAAATCAAGCCGATACTCCACCCCTTTTTTAATCATTACCTGGTTGTTTCGCGGACTTGAATAACTTGCAATAAACGTATCGACTTCTGTCGGGTTTGAAAAATCAACAATGGGTTGTTCTCCTTGATTAAAAATGATGTTGGGATCGGAAATATCCCAGAAATTAAACCTCAAAAATTCGGTTTGGTTCGTAAAATTTAAACCGTTGGTCGATTTCTCAGAATAGCCGGTAACATGAAAGTTGAAATTTTTTATTCTGCCTTCAAATCCGGCCTCAAATTTTGTCACATTTATGGGATCAACATTGTCATATTCTGTATCTAAAACCCTTGTGCTCACCAGCAATAAACGTTCATCGGGATTTTCTGCAAAGTAATTAAAGCTGTTTAGGTCGAAATAAGCTTTGTCCGGATAGAGGTAACCAATTGTGGGAGATTTTGACTGGATGCCATATCCACCAAAAACAGATAGATCTTTATCGGCCGAACGCATAAAATTGTACTTGACATTCACACGCGGTTCAACGGATGTTTTTATTTCACTTGTAAATAATCCATCCGGCTGATAATTGTTGTACCGGACACCAGCCTGGATAAATAACATACTTTTAGTGGTAACCGGAAGGGATAAATTATCTTCCAGAAACAAAGAATATTGCGTTAAAGCCGGAATTTCGTTGTAAGGTCTGGGTCGTGTTGCACTACTTCCACTTGCACGTGGAGGTTTTAATTCGTCGAAAATTTTCCCTTCACCATTATTGCCATTCGATTTATAATCGAAACCGTATGTTATACGGTTTAAGATATGATCCTTTTGAAAGACTGCATCGGCCACAATCTTTGCATAAACATCGAAAGGCCGGCCTTTGATGGTCATTTCCGAATAATACTCTGAGGCCGCATAAACACCTTCCATTAAAGTATCGGTACGGGCATTGGAAATGGGTTGAATGTATCCGAGTGTTACAATATCTTTGGAATAGGTTTCCTGTTTCCGGAGGTTTGTACTGAAATTATAATTCAGGTTCGAAATCAACTTCTTTTTAAGCGCCCATTTTCCAAACAAATTCAGTTTGTAGCCATACTCCGAAGCCTTATATTCCTCGTCGGAAGTAAGAAGGTCGGGATCGGTTTTTTCGGAATCAATGGTTTGGGTATATTTCCCTTTCACATTCAATGAAAAAGGCGTAGTAGCTTTCATAAACGTATTGGAATACCCTAATTGTCCGGACACCCGATCGAAACCTTTATAGGGAGTTATTTTGTCATCGATGGAACTGGTATAATCAATATCGAAATTAATTGCGCCCCGGTTCTTTTGCAGCCTGTAACCCTTTCCCAGGTAAACTTTTTTTATGTTAGGGTTTATCGTAACTTTTGCATTTATCGGAGTAGCACCCGATTTAGTCCTGACAATTACTGCTCCGGAGGTCATATCGCCATAGGCCACCGACGCAATGCCACGAATAACCTCTACCGATTCAATGTTATCGGTTGAAATTTGCCGGACATCCAGCCCGTACCTAATATTGTCTCTCGACTGCAATTCGGCATTGTTACTTACAGGTGCCCCATCAACAATAATGGCGGTTCCCAAAGAACTATTCTCATCATAATAACCATCATCATCCTCTATATCACGTATCGAAATCCTGGCCGGACCTGAAAGGTCGGGATTGGAACTGATTTGTCCCGGAAGAAGTTGCATAACATCTTTTAAAGAAGAAGGCTGCAAGTGTTCGATTGCCGTTTCACGGATGTTTGATGAACTTCCCAGTCCACTTTTTTCTTCGGCTAAAACATTTATATTTTCAAGTTGAATGCTGTTTTCATTCAATGAAATATCCAGTGTATAATCTTTGCTTTCGGTGAATGCAAATTTCTTTTCAAATTGTTCCATTCCAAGGCAGGAAGTAGTAATGGTATATTCTCCTCCGACCGGGATGTTATCAATTTTGTAAACCCCTTTGTCGTTTGCTACTGCCCATAAATTTAACTCGGGAATTACGACTGCACACCCCACTACATCTTCGTTGGTATTTGCATTTGTAATGTGTCCTAACAAACAGGAAGTCAGTTCTTTTTGGGAATAAGCCTTAAGCTGAAATAGATTCAGTATTATCAGTAAAGGAAATATCCGACGGAATAGCTTACTCCTTAAAGTGCTATAAAATTTATTTGCCACTGGTAATTGTTTTTATTTATATTGTTGAAACAAAGCGATAAAAAGCTGAATATTTATTGATAAACTTTTAACCTGCTGATTGTCCTTTTTGCTTCATTTTTTATGTCCGTTGAAAAATGTTCGGCGGCAATAAGCTCATTGCATTTTTCAATTATCAAATCATTGTATACCGAATTCACATACCATCCCAGGGCTTCAATCAAAGCAATTTTTAAACTGTCTTCGATATCTTCGTCCAGCAGGATAAGATAATCCGGGATCATATAGTGATAATGGTAATTTCGCAGGGTGGTAATATTCAACATCTTATACCTTGGTACTCCCTCTTCATCTTTAATATAATCAAACTCTTCTACTACCCCCTTCTGCTGCCTGTTGACACGTTTCAACAGTTCATCTTTCAATTCAGATGAATTGGACATGTACGAATATTTTAACGCGATCTCGGGCAACTGAACTTTGACTTCCTCCGGATCCATAAAATCGAGCGATCCGTAAGCATTGGTCATTGTTCTTTTCGAATATTTATCGTTAAAAATGGAATTTAAAAGCGGACCTACCATTTGGTTATCACCGGTATCTCCAATCATACTTGCCGCAATTCGCCTGATGTATTCATAAGGATCTTCAATGGCTTTTTTAAGTACGTCTTTAAAATTGGTATCGTTGTACTTGTACAATTGTTTCAGGCATTCCATCCTTACAACAAAGGAATTCGAATTCAGATAGATTTGCTTAAGCTGCGAAGCAAATTCCTGATCATCTGGGCTAAAAAGATTGCTGATAGCGAGGCATTGTAAATCAGGGTATTCGGATTGAATCAACTCCCGCCACACTTCCTCATTTTCATTTCCGGCCAGAATAACCTGGTTGTAGTTCAAATCGCTGCCCGACTTAAAATAATAAGTAGGATCTCCAATCAGGTGTGTTTCCAGCGTATTGATCTGCTTTGCCCAGTTTCCAACTCTGACTCCCAGTCCCAAAAGCCCCAACATTTCATCGGGCCATTTATCCTGAAGTGCATTCACAGTATTTGCATGGGCAACCATGGTTGAGCCGCTTCCAAAGACATATTCTCCCGCAATGTATCTTTCCTGGTGAAATGAACCGTTAAAACAGGCGTCGAACATAATAAATTTAGCTTCGGGCTTAATGTTATAAATGTCATCGAGATAAATGTCCATGTTGTAATTGTAAAGGGAATCTCTCTCTTCCATTTCTCTTGTAAAAGTTCCGTCGAACCAATCTTCAGGTACATCGTAGGTATCCATATACCGTTGTTTGGTTTCTTCAAGATCATTTCCTCTGCGTTTGGCATCACGGAGTTTACTCCGCAAATACATTTTTACATTTTCAATAGACAAGGGAACACTTGAAACATCCGGTGTTCCGCTAATTAACTGAAGGTCGTCTGCACCGTGTTCATGCAACAAAGCAATGTCCAGTTCAGGATCCTGTAAACGGTTCAGAAGAAAAGGTTTCATAAATTCATCCATTCCAAACTCCAGAAATTCAATTCTTCCCTGCGGAGTATAAAGTTTTGGGAACTGCTCCCGCAGGGCAATTTTTTCTCCGGTCCAGGCATTCATGTCTTCACTGTTGTAACCATGCCCCGTAAAACTCATCATAAAGTCGAGTTCGGTATTTCTAACCGCAACCACTTTTTCCAAATATTGCCGGATGAGATCATATTTATTTTCGCCTTCTTTTATGCTGGGTTTTATTCTTCCCGAGTAAATATCAGAGTGAATATATTGCGGAGAATCTGCCGAAAGGTTGTAATAATAATTATTGGTACGTATACTATCCTTTTCAATAAAATCAAATACCAGATCAAAATCATCGTAAAACCGGTCGGAAGGAACAGCCGCAATGTGAAGCGGATACCTCTCCTGATTTCTTTTATATGCAGTAGTAAGATGTTGGGCATTCATTATGTGGGGAATAGGCACATCACCAATAAACACAGCCCCTTCCAATTTAGGCTCCCCGTCGTATAAAGATTTGAGCTCTTTTCTTATGTCGTCCGCCGTCTCCCATTCATCGTTCAGTATAACTACATTCATTCCTTCGCCTTCCAGCATATTTTTATAAGCCTGCAAGGATGGTTCAACCTGATCATACGTTTCCTGATCGATAACAATTGCAAAACTGGATTTTAATGTCTGAGTCGACTCCAGGCTATCCTGACAAGAATAAATTATAAAAACGAACAACAAAGCTGAAATTATCCTTCCCCTGTATTTTAAAACATTTATCATACCTCTGTAATAATTATTAAAGACTACAAAAATACAGGAAATAAGAGCCTGAAACATCCCCTGTTATTGGGATATCGTAAAAAGGACGGATTTACGCCAGTGTGTTATTTTAATAATAAACAGACAAGCAAAAACACTAAAACACTTCCAACCAAACACTTAATATGTATACAAATGAAATCAAATTCACATCCAAAAGATGAACAACTAAAATTAAAACAGTGGAATTCCGTTATATGATTTTGTCAAATAGATAACAAACTTCATATAATTATATCAAAAAGAAATTCTTCCCCTCGAAAAAATAACGACAAATCACCAATAATGGGGAGTTAGAAAATTAATGCATCGAAAACAGCCTCAGTATAGATCCCCGGTTGGATGAAAAAGCTGCTTCTATTCAATCAATCCGTTTTTCAAAGCAAACATTACAAGGTTAGGGGTATTTTTAACTCCGGTTTTCTGAATAAGATTTCTTCTGTGCCCGTCAACCGTATGGGTACTTATGAAAAGTTTCTCCGCAATTTCATTATTACTGTCTCCGTCACAAATTAGCTTTAGCACTTCTTTTTCTCTTTCTGATAAATGAACCTGAACCAAAGGCTGCCCAACACTCTTTGTTTTTAGATTTAAATACCCCAGAAATTCTTTTGCAAAATAAGCTTCGCCGTTAAGTACATTTTTTATTGCTTTTTCCAGTTCCGGAATGTCTGTATTTTTCATTAGAAAACCATCGGCGCCTGCATCGCCCATCTTGTTAAAATATTCAATTTCTCCAAACATGGTAAGAGCAATGATTTTTACAGATGGATACTTTTGTTTGATGGTACGGGTTAAATCAATTCCGCTGTAATCGGGTAGTTTTATATCCATAAAAATCAAATCCGGCTGACTTATTTTTAATCCCTGCAACAATGATCCACCATCGGGAAAAGATCCTGTTATATTAAAGTTTGGAATACCATTTATTATTACTTCCATTCCCGTTCGAAAAATCTGGTGGTCATCAACAATGGCTATTTGTACATTTTTATTCATAGCTGTACATCAAATTACTAATGTTTATATTTATTGCCCAATTGTTAAGATAAAGGTCAAAATTAACCGGCTGAATGAAACAGCAGAAACATTATTCTAATTTCTTTTTATCAAGCCATATCTTAACAAGAACCCCTTCCTCGCTCTCAAAATGTATATTTCCACCAATATATTTTACCCGGTTGAATATATTTGTCAACCCAAGTTTGGTGGAGCTTTCTGATAAATTTTCTTTATCCATATAAAATCCTTTTCCATTATCTGAGTAGTTTATATGAAAAAAGTCTTTTTCAAAGTACATCGATATATAAATCTTATTTGCTCCTGAATGCTTAACTGTATTGTTCAACAATTCTTTCAAAACCCAAAAAAGCATTGTTTCAACTTTGCGATTAAAATTAGAAGAATAATCTTTTGATGAATAATCAATCTTAATATTTGTTACTTGCTGAATCTGGTCACAAAATGATTTCACCGCTACATCCAAACCAAAATCCGATAGTAAATTCGGCAAAAGATTATGTGCAACATTTTTTGCAGATAAAATTGCCTCCTCTATAATGTTTTCAGCATTGTTAATTAAATAAGTTCTTTTTTTATGGGAAACCAACGGATCTTTAAGTGCGTTAATAAACAGTTTTATGGTCGA
The DNA here is from genome assembly GCF_022267315.1 of Maribellus maritimus. Classification (GTDB taxonomy): domain Bacteria; phylum Bacteroidota; class Bacteroidia; order Bacteroidales; family Prolixibacteraceae; genus Draconibacterium; species Draconibacterium maritimum. The sequence goes on along the minus strand of NZ_JAIKLE010000002.1, from coordinate 84,006 downwards.
CAACAAAGGTCCCAAACTGTCGTGTAAATCCTGAGCCAGTCTTTTTCGTTCTGCTTCTTCGGTGTCAATAGAAACAGTCAACATTTTTCTTTCTACCCGTTGGAGATTATCCAAATTCTCTTTCAGCTTCACTCCCATATTTTCCAGTGATCTCGCCAGAATTCCGACTTCATCTTCATTTTCAATCTGTACTGTTACATTTAAATTGCCTGAAGCTATCTCCTCGGCAAATTTTACACTTTTTGCGAGCGGTACTGTTATCGAACTGGTAATGATGACGGAAAAAATAGTCGCTAAAATTAAAGCAATTACTAACCCTAAAACAAAAATCAATGTAAGGCGGTAAAAACCCAAATAATTTCTTTCAAATACGTCGCTCGACAAACGGATTCCGTCATCTCCCATTGCGCGTGCTTCATAAATAACCACATTGGCTGTTTCGGTTTGCCTTACTGAAAGTGCCTTATTTGCTTCCAGGTTTTTCTGTAAACTGTACAACTCATCTTGAAATGCCTTGTAATAATTCTTGAATTGTTGCATCGCTTCTATTTGATAAGCTTCAACAAAAAAAGTATCAACCGCCTCAATTAGATTAAAAATGTACTGAAATTCGTTGATCGTACTTTTTAAATGTTCAGTTTTTTTTGAAGAAATAGCCTCAAGAGCTGTAATCATACTACTATTTCCTTTTCGCACAAACAAATTTATCCGGCGAATTTCGCGGTGTTTCACTTCAAGGGTTTTGCGTGACACAGAATCATTTCGGATAAAAGTGTACATTAACATTTCCTCTTTCGATATTATATTTTCCGATTCTTCAGAAAGCTCCACTGATATTTCCTGTAGCACTTCCTTATTTCTTTGTAATTTTTCTTGTATTTCGGCTGTTTCATCAACAATTATGTCCAATTCATTTCGCCAATTTTTAATCCTCATAAGTCTCGATTTCAATTGCGAGAGTTCGGGCGACAAGTTTATAATCCGTTCGGTTTCTTCCAATGAATGGGAAAGTTCTGAAAGTGTGCTTTTACTTGTATTGTAATATTCGATGTCGTTGTAAGACATAAACCTCCATAAATAACTCATTGATTGATTGGTGAGTCGCTCGATCTTGTTGGTATTCTCAACCAAAGGGATGTATGCACTGGTGGTAAAAGAAAGTTCCTTTTTATAACGGTTTATTCCAATCCAGATAAAAAAGCCGGCAGCTAAGAATACCAAAATAATAAGAGAATAACTTATTACCAGTTTATGAACGATTAAAAGATTTTTCCACTTAATCATTAGTCTCCTCTAATTTTTTCTCCCTTCACTGAAAAAATAACAAAGTCTGTTTTCGTCTAAAAAAATGATGTCACTTGTCAAATCGAATTTGCTATTGTCTTCAATAAAAAATTGTATGAAGTAAAAATATAATAAAAAAGCACAGTTGAAGTTCAGAGGCGTATCTAAAAAATATTCGCATTAAAGATTAAATATTAAGATAATAAAAGAGATCCTACTTGTATCGATTTGTGTAATTATCCTTTGCAAATAGCTACTTATAAGAATAAAAATGGATCAGTCTTATCTTTTTGTTGGACTTGCAGTAGTTGCCTTTCTCCTGCTTTTTCTGATAATTATATTGATAAAGCAAAACCGGGCCGATGTATCGGAACCGGTGTTCCAAAGCCGGAGAAAAAACCGCGCCGGAAGGAAAAATATGGCTTCAGGAATCGCAGTCGGACTTGGAATAGGTGTAGCAATTGGCGTGTCGATGGATAACATCGCTATGGGAATTGCCATCGGAGTTGCGATTGGCTCTTCGCTGGGGTTGTCATTTGAAACGGCTGCCAGAAAAAAGGAAGCACAAAGCCGGTTTGGCAAAAATCAATCAATCACACATTCAGAAAGTTCAGGTAATAAAATCTTGCTTATTTTAATGGCTCTTATCCTGGGAGTTCTTTTTCTCGGACTAATGCTTTTTTTCAAATCAAAATAAAATGACGAGATTTATTTTATTCATTTCTGCAGCTGTGTTGTTTGGCTGCACTGAATCTTTTCAAAAACTCTCAGGCCCCTATCTGGGGCAGGAACTTCCGGATAAACAGCCCGAACTTTTTGCTCCTGGAATTATTAACACAGGCATTTCAGCACGTGATATTACTTTTACTCCCGACGGAAAAGAAATTTATTTTGGACTCAATATTGGAAATTCAGCTTACTCAACCATCTTTTACTGTAAGGAAACAGAGGAGGGATGGAGCAATCCGGAAGTTGTTCCTTTTGCCAGCGATCCCAGGTTTATTTTTATCGAACCTTTTATTTCTCCCGACGGGAAAAAACTGTTTTTTGTATCCAATAAAGGAAATGAATTTGACGAAACCAACCGTTTTATTACTGACATATGGGTGGCTGAACGCGCAAATGATTTCTGGGCCGAACCATACAAACTTGATTCGACAATAAATACCGAAAAGTCAGAGTTCTTCCCCTCTGTTTCTGAAAATGGTAATCTTTATTTCACGCGCGAAGACCCTAAAAACCAGCGTGGATTTATTTATAAATCGGAATTCAAAAACGGGAAATACCAAAACCATGAAAAGCTACCTGAACAAATTAATGCCGGAGTAGCCCGTTTCAACGCTACCATTGCAAAAGACGAAAGTTTTATTATTATCCCCGTTTTTGGAATGACTGATTCTTATGGTTCAACCGATTATTACATTAGCTTTTACGAAGCAGAAAAAGGCTGGAGTGAGCCGTTAAATATGGGTAAAAAAGTAAACACTTCAAGCAGGCTCGAATACTCCGCAAGTTTTTCGCCCGATGGCAACCATTTCTTTTTTATGTCAGCCCGTGTGGATTCTTCAATAAAAGAAAAACTTACATGGAATATATTTCAAAAGTTCCATAATTCACCTGAGAATGGAAATTCAAATATTTACTGGATGAAAGCAGACTTTATCCATGATTTAAAAGAAAAAGCTACATTTACAAAAAACGAATAAAATGAAAATTCTTGGAAACCTTATCTGGCTGATTTTTGGCGGTTTTGCCATTTTTATTGAATACATTGTAGCAGGTTTGTTGCTTTGTATTACCATTATTGGAATTCCTTTTGGATTACAATCATTTAAGCTGGGTATTCTGGCATTGTGGCCCTTCGGACAAAAGATTGAATATATGGATTACGCCCCCGGTTGCCTTTCAACCATTATGAATGTTCTTTGGCTTTTCATAGGTGGAATCTGGATTACCCTCACCCACTTCTTTTTTGGGATACTGTTAGGAATAACCATTATCGGAATTCCTTGGGCCAAACAACATTTTAAAATGGCATCACTCGCATTAACACCATTTGGAAGAAAAGTAATTTGAAAAATTCTTCCCGGGAATTTAATTATTGAGCTAATTTGAGCAATTTAACATGTTGTGTGTTATATTGTAAATTTAATAACTGCAACAATATTCCTTATGAAAAAAATTGCGCTTCCTCTCCTTGTTATTTTTACCCTTGTCTCATCCAGTGTGTTTTCCCAATCAGAGTCTCCGTTAAGCAGTAACCTTAAAATTACGGATGTTTTTGATATGGAATTTATCAGCGATCCACAAATATCGCCTGACGGTAACAAAATTATCTATGTCCGTAATTTTATGGATATCATGACGGATCAATACCACTCAAACCTCTGGATTATCAATAGAGACGGAAGCAATAACAGACCGCTGACACAGGGGAACCAATCGGATTACGCTCCCAAATGGTCGCACGACGGAAGTAAAATCGCTTTTCTTTCCAACCAACAGGACAAAAAAGTAAAGCTTTATGTGATGTATTTGGATACCAGGGAAATTGTTGCATTGACGAATACAAAATACGCACCCGGAGAAATTAACTGGTCGCCCGACGACTGGCAACTGGCTTTTACAAAATTTGTACCTGCAAAAAAAGATAACTTATTAAATATTCCGTCTAAGCCAGAGGGAGCAAAATGGAACGAACCGCCGGTTTATATCGATGATATAAATTACAGAGCCGATGGAAGAGGCTATTTAAAAAGTGGAAAAAAACAAATTTTCACCATTACCATGGACGGTGGAACTGCACGTCAGTGGACTTTTTCGGCACACAACCATTCGAGTCCGGTTTGGTCGGCAGATTCGAAGCAAATTTATTTCTCGGCCAATCTGCATAAAAACCATGAGCTGGAACCTTTGAATACAGAAATATATCAGCTTCATCTCGAAACCGGAGAAATAGTTGCACTGACCAGTCGATTTGGGCCGGATGATGCGCCTTCTGTTTCACCGGATGGCAAACAGATTGCTTATCTTGGTTTTGATGATTCATTTCAGGGTTACCAGGTAACCAATCTCTATGTAATGAAAGCTGACGGTTCCGGTTCGAAATTGTTGGCTCCCAAGCTGGATCGCGATATCAGCAATATCCACTGGAAAAATGATGGCAAAGGAATTTATTTTCAATATGCCGACAAGGGAGACGACAAAATTGGTTTTGTTGATTTGACAAACAGTAAAACAGAAACACTTGTGAACGGAATGGGAGGGCTTTCTCTTGGTCGTCCGTACAACGCCGGTTCATACAGTGTATCGAAAAATAACAGCTTTGCATTTACCATTGGCTCAACAGAACATCCGGCTGATTTGGGAATGTGGAAAGATGGAAAGAAAAGTCGTCTTACAAAATTAAATGACGATCTTTTCTCGTTTCGCAAAGTTGGAAACGTAGAAGAAATATGGTGGAATTCTTCTTTCGACAACAAAAAAATACAAGGATGGATTGTAACACCCCCCGATTTTGACCCCTCAAAAAAGTATCCGTTGATTCTGGAAATACACGGTGGTCCCTTTGCAATGTATGGAACATCATTCGCTGCCGAGATACAGTTATTTGCTGCTGCCGGTTATGTGGTACTTTATTCCAATCCGAGGGGAAGTACCGGCTATGGACAAGAATTTGGAAATGCCATTCACCACGATTACCCCAATCACGATTATGATGATTTAATGTCGGGAGTGGATGCTGTTATCGAAAAAGGGTTTATTGATAAAAACAATCTTTTTGTTACCGGCGGAAGTGGCGGTGGAATCTTAACGGCCTGGATTGTTGGAAAAACCGATCGGTTTAAAGCTGCCGTTTCAGCAAAACCAGTAATCAATTGGGTTAGTGAAGCACTGTATTCCGATATTCCTATTTGGGCAACTGACTACATGTTTGGAGGAAAACCCTGGGACGTTCCTGACGAATATTTTAGAAGGTCTCCGCTTTCGCTTGTGCCAAATGTAAAAACTCCTACCATGTTATTAACCGGTGAAAACGACCTCCGAACACCAATCGGGGAAGCTGAACAATTTTATACTGCCCTTAAACTTGAAGAAGTAGAAACAGCTTTGGTGCGCATTCCGGGAGCTTATCACGGAATAACAAGTAAACCGAGTGGTTTGGTTTATAAAGTTGCCTCTATTCTAAGTTGGTTTGATCATTATAAAAACAAAAAGTAAAAACATTACGGAAGTAGTATTATCTGCTTCTTCTCAAAAAAATTGCTTCAAATCCACTGCCGGAAACCGGGCTGCCCGGGATATGCGCAAGTCTTTAGAAAAATATAAGACTATCCTATTATTCTCTAGCTTTAGTTGCAAATTTCAATTTATGAACCGTTTTGTGCAAATAGCGAAATGACAGAACTCCTACAACGATATTAGCAATAAAACCGGCCCAGAAAACACCCGATATTCCTATAATTTTTGCGCCCACCCAAGCCAGCGGAGCGTACAATACAACCATTCTTACTATGGAAAAAATAGCCGACGGATAAGGTTTATTTATCCCGTTAAAACTACTCGCACTCAACATAAGTAAACCCTGAAATCCGTAACTGGAACCGACAATGTAGAAGTATTTTCTCGCAATATCAATCACCATCGGGTCATCAGTAAATACGGATGCAATTGGTTTTCCTAAAACAATAAACAATACAAATACCAACATTCCCCAAAGCATTGAAAACTTCATAGAATAATTAAGAGAATGGAAAATTCGTGCAAATTGATTTTTACTGATATTTTGTCCGATAAAAATAATAAGAACTGAACCCAACGAAACAATTACCATCAAAGCAAACATTTCAACACGTGATGCTACACCAAATGCAGCCACTGCTTCTTTCCCAAATCCGGCAATTATCTTGGTAATAAAACCAATTGAAACAGGCGTAATCAGCATTCCTATAGCAGCCGGCCCTGCGATATACAAAACATTTTTCCAGGTCTCCAATATCTCTTTTATTCTTCCAAACCTAACGGTAAGAAGGTTCTCTCTGCGAATAAGAACAAACAAAATAAAAACCAATCCAACGCTTCTTCCAATAACAGTTGCCAGCGCCGCCCCTTTTATTCCCATAGCCGGAATGGGACCAAAGCCAAAAATAAGCATTGGATCAAGAATAATATTTACAACAGCCGACGAAACCATTAACATTCCCGGCAGAAAGGTATCCCCGGTTGCCCTTACAATGTTATTTCCGATCATCGGAATAACAACAAAAGGAACACCAAAATACCACACGCCCATATAGTCTATTACATAATCGAGAATGGCATCACCTGCTCCCAACGAACTAAAAACCGGCCGCATGGTATTTAACCCGATAGTAACAAAAACAGCCACAACAATTACACCTAACAATACAGCGCGACTGGCCATACGTCTCACATTCCCGCGGCTTTCGCTGATAATATTTCGCGACACCAATGAACTTGTCCCAATTCCAATGCCCTGCGATAAACTGTTTACAAACATTACAATAGGGAAACTAAAACTCATCGCAGCTAGCTGATTCACGCCGAGTCTCCCTACAAAATAAGTATCAACCAAATTAAATATCACCATCCCCGTCATTCCAAATAACATGGGCCAGGTAAGTGTGTAAAGTTGCTTTTTTATATTGCCTTCAGTAAGATTTTTACTTCTCCTTCTCATTGGTGTTAAACTCCCCAAATGCTTTATTTGCGTTAGTAATCATTTTTCCTAAAAAGGAATAGATGGATTCAATCTCCTCCTTTGTAAATCCATCAAGCAAAATTTTGCTCCATTCAGAAAAACGTTCATAAAGTTCAGGTTGCAGTGCTTTGGTCTTTTCTGTAATAAATATTCTTCGTCCTCTGAAATCATTCTTATCGGGCTTTCGGATAACATAACCATTCTTCTCCAGAATATTTAGTTGTGAGGTTACTGAAGATTTGTCAAGATTTAAATAATGCCCCAATTCATTCTGGTTTAGCCCGTTATTTCTGCTAATAAAATGCAGGGTCAGTACTTGTGCATGCCCGATAGAATAATCTTTAAAACTATGTTTCAGGTATCGATGCGCAGCCCTCGACAAAAATCCGATATGCTTGCCGACCGACCTCCTGCTATTTTCTTCTTCAGAACCAAACATGTGGCAAAATTACCAAATTAGTTTGAATTCAAACTAATTTCATTTTATCCAAACATAAGTTTTAACAAAATGTTTATCCGCATAGTAAAGTTTCGAAACAAAACGCCATTCTAAACATAAGGGCAACTGCTTTGTTTTAAAAACATTGCACCGTCTGACAAAGAAGTAAAACACATAAGAAGTGAAAACAAAATTTATATTATTTATCATTTTATTCATTCTCATGTCTGCTTTCAAAACGAATTGTTCAGAACCAGCTTTATCCTTTCTGAATTCTTTAACCGGTGAACAGAAAGATAAACTACTGCACGCTTTCAATGATGATTCAAAAAGTGAATGGCACTATTTTCCCGCGACGATGTTTCCGCGGGCAGGAATTTCACTGGGAGAATTAAATCGGGACCAGAAACAATTATTTTTTGAATTCCTTCACTCTTCTCTCAGCGAAACCGGTTATTCCAAAACAAAACAAATCATTAGCCTTGAGGATGTGCTTGCTGAAATTTCAGGGAACTCGCATACCCGCGATCCGGAAAAATATTATATCGCATTTTACGGAAATCCGGAAAAGGACAGTTTGTGGTCCTGGTATTTTCAGGGGCACCATCTTTCGTTAAATTTTGCGGTTATAAATGGAAAAACAGAAATTGCACCTCGGTTTATGGGTGCTAATCCAGCTACTGTAAAAAGAGGAAAACGAAAAGGAACACGGACACTTTTTTTGGAAGAAGATTTGGGATTACAATTAATAAACTCCATTCAGGAAAAACAGAAAGCAATATTTAGTGAGCATCCGCCTTATGATATTGTTACCCGCAATGACGCAGAAGTGGAGCCCCTAAACCCGGTTGGAATTAAACTAAAAGAGCTAAAAAAAACCAACCAGGAATTGCTTTTGAATTTAATAAACGAATACCTGGCAATCCTTCCGGAAGAACTGGCAAAGGAACGAATGCAAAAGATACAAAGTGAAGAGCTGGGGGAAATCAGGTTTGGCTGGGCCGGAGGAACACAGTCCGGTAAACCTCATTATTACCGCGTTCAGGGAAAAACATTTTTAATTGAGTTTGACAATACACAAAATAACGCCAACCATATTCATTCGGTGTGGCGGGATTTTGACGGAGATTTCGGCCGTAATCTAATCAGGGAACATTACCAACATTCTCATCATCATTAAAACAAAACTGGCAGCAATGAAAAAATCTACGCTTTTTATCCTTTTTACACTCACATGTATAGTTTTAGGTACCGCTCAAAATGCCCAAAAAAACGATAAAGAACATGTAACAACAATTAATGCCTTAATTCAAAAATACACCTATTCAAGAGAAAACAAAGACACGAGTTTACTACAAAGTATTCTGACCGCAGATGTAGATCAACTGGTATCATCAGGAGAATGGAGAATTGGTGTTGACATGGCAACAAAAGGGATGATGCAAAGTTCGGGCGGCAATCCCGGAGAAAGAACGGTTGCAATTGACAAAATACGATTTTTAAACTCAGAGAGCGCCATCGTTGATACCCGTTATGAAATCAGGAATACTGACGGCACAAAACGAAAAATGTGGAGTACGTTTATTGTTGTTTTTGAGAATAACACCTGGAAAATTACTGCAATAAGAAATATGCTTCCGGCAAAATAGGCAACTACTTCATTTTTATTATGATAATTTTAATTGATAAGTAAACATCTTTCTATATTTAAAGTTTATATCGGTATAAAATTCAACTTATGAAAAGCAACAATTTCCTGGTCAACAGAATTCTTCCTTTGTTTATTTTTATGTGCAGCGTAATTGTGTTATCAGCGCAATCGTACGATACAAGCTACGAAAACAAAATAAAGGAATATACCACAGATGAGCGCTTTCTCCCTCCAATGCTGGCAAAGATGCCTTTACAAAAAGGGATTCCGTCACCGCTTGATCATTTTGGTTCTATCATCGGTGCGCCGGGCGTCATGCATCATTCCGAAGAAATCTACGGATATTTCAGAAAACTTTCGGAAGTGTCATCCAAAGTAAAGATGGAACAGATAGCAACCAGTGAGGAAGGAAGGCCGATAAATCTGATTACAATTTCAAGTGAAAAAAACATAAAAAAACTGAAGCGTTATAAAGATATAATGGCCAGGCTTGCAGATCCAAGAAACACCGATAGCAAAACAGCTGAAAAACTTATAAAAGAAGGAAAAACCATTTATTTTTTAAATGGCGCCATGCATTCGGGAGAAATGGGTTCTCCTGAAGCACTGATGGAACTGAGCTATCGTCTTATAGCAGATAAATCGGAAGACTACAGCAATATTCTTGAAAATTGTATTGTGCTTATAAATCCTGTTTCAGAACCCGATGGCCGCGACAAACAGGTGGACTGGTACTACCGTTATACCAAAGACAGAAAGGAATACGATGATGGTTTTAGAAGAGTTGCACCCTACTGGGGTAAATATGTTTACCACGATAATAATCGGGACGGATTACAGATTTCGCAGGAAATAACAAAAGCTATTTTTAAAATCTATTTTGATTGGCATCCGAATGTAATGCTCGATTTACACGAATCGGTTCCTTTACTTTACATTTCAACCGGAACTGGGCCATACAACGAGAATATTGATCCGATCACAGTAGGTGAATGGCAAACCATTGCCAATCATGAATTAACAATTTTTTCAGCCCAGGGATTACCGGGTGTTTTTGAATGGGCTTTTTACGACGGATGGTGGCCGGGCTACGGAATATGGGTGGCCAATAACCATAATTCTGTCGGACGTTTTTTTGAAACTTTCGGAAATGCAGGCGCGAACACCTATTTACGCGATATTTCGAAAGCTAAATTTGCGGGCGATCTGGTCACTTCGCGCGAGTGGTATCGACCGGATCCATCAACAGGAAAATTGTACTGGTCGGCCCGAAACAATATCAACTACACCGAAACCGGTGTTCTGGCTTCGCTACAATACGCTGCAAACAATAAAAACATGCTGCTCCGGAATTTCTATCAAAAAAGTGTAAACGGGACCAACTTCTCGAAAATCAATGAAACAAAGATGTTTGTGATTCCTGAGAAACAGCGCGATCCGGTTATGGCTGCCTATTTGGTCAATCAGCTCCGCAGACAGGGAATAGAAGTTCACAAAGTAAACAATTTGAAAAGAGAATATGTAGTTCTGCTTGATCAGCCATACAGTCGTTTTGCCTATGATTTGCTTACCGAACAAAAATACCGTGCCGATGCAAAATTTCCGCCTTATGATGCAATTGCCTGGACTTTAGGTTATATGTACGGTGTGGATCTTCAAAAATCTGATTCATTGAAATACTCAACAGATGAACTTTCGCTGTTGAACAAAAATATCGTTTATTCAGGAAAAGTTACGGGTGATGGTTCTGATTTTATTATAAATTATAAAGCCCAGGCTCCGGTGCTTTCCGGTCTTTATGCCGCCGCAAATCAATACAATGATTTTGAATCCGAAATTCTGGATTCTGTGACTATTGCCGGAACAGATACTTTACAGACCGGTTCTTTAATTTTGAAAGGACTCACCTCAAAACAGGCAAATGACTGGGCTGAAAAGTATGGCATCGATCTTCTTGCAAAAAATATAACCGGCGAAAATTCGAGAGGTATTCAGCTTCCCAAGATTGCCGTTTTCCACAGCTGGACAAATACACAGGCTGAAGGTTGGGTCCGCTTTACCATGGAACAAAAAGGGATTCCTTTCACTTCAATAGACAAAGATGACTTAAAAAATGGGAAATTAAAAAGTCGTTTCGATGTTATTATTATTCCACACCAGGGAGGTGATTTATCTTATTTTGTAAATGGGTTGGACGACCGGTTTGGTCCAATGCCCTACACAAAAACAGCAGAATTCCCTTCACACGGATACCCTGATTCGACGGAAGATATGACAGGCGGCCCCGGACTTGACGGGCTAAATAACCTAAAAACATTTGTAAGAGATGGTGGAATTTTGGTACCGCTGGCAAATTCTGCAGCCATTATCGCCGACGCAGGAATAGGAAAGGAAGTGAGCAGCTTTTCACCCGGTGGCTTGTTTCACCCGGGGTCGATTGTAAGCGCAAAAGCCCGAAATGCAAAAAGCCCGATTTTATATGGTTACCCGGATATTTTCCACCTTTTTAAAGGGAATGGGAAACTTTTAGCTACCGAAAAATATGATCGCGATTTAATGGTGCTTCAATACGGAACAAAACCGCTAAAAGATGAAGTGGAATATACAGGTAAAATATTGGGGCAAAAAAAGATGGAAGAAAAAGAACTGAATAAAACGAAAACTGAAAAAAGTGATACAACTGAGGTAAAAAAAGAGAAAGAGCCAAAGTATGTTTTATCGGGAATGGTAAAAAATGAAGACGCTATTGTCGGCCAGGGCGCTATTTTTAATGTCCCACTCGGAAAAGGAAATGTTGTGTTTTTTACTTTTAATCCGCTAAACCGATATTTAAATCATCACGATTCATCACTACTCTGGAACGTGTTAATCAACTGGGATCATTTGTAAAATAAATTACCTCTGCCGGAATGACACGCATAAGACGAAAGGGATTTGTATTCTTTCATTTAGTTTATTTTCCATTAAAAGCAACTTTCTCAAAACACAAAACGTCTGGTAAAAAAGACCAAATGAAATCAAAAACTTCGTTTTCACTTTTTATTGCTATTCTGCTTTTGGGGTGCGGAAAAGAAATAGATTTCAACAGAAATCTTTCGGATTCCGAGGGGCTGAGTTTGTATTGGGATCATCAGATTTTTGGTGAACAGGGAAGAGGATTTATTTTTGAATTCTATGAAGCACAGCGTCTGGAAAACCAATACGAACTGGTTTTTGACATAAAAGTTGACAACCGAAGAAAAAACATTGATATTTACCTCCGTGATAAAATAGATGAAGGGAAATGCCCATATTTTCCAACTCCAGACCAAACAGATAACCTGTGTATATCAAGCGGAGATTTCTTTATTCCAGAAGATCAATTAAAGGAGGGTGAGTACACATTCTTGGTTAAAACGGCAGATTTTACTATTCAATCTACCTTTTCAGTCAGTAAAGACCAGGTGAAACTAAGTATTCCGGAAAACGATTATTTCTCTTGTTCGATAGAAAATGTATATCCAACTCCCAAAAATTTGTTATACGGTAATGTAATTTTTAACGGTGAAGAAAATACGCAATATGCTGAAGCATTTTTCGCAAAATTAAAATCATTTGGTTTGAACGACACAATTGTCTCAAACTCGCCGTTTAATTTACCAGTCGATGATTCGGGTAAACCAGAGGACCGGCACTGGGACACGGACAAACACAGCCTCGCATTTCTTTACTCTTTAAACTCGGGTTTTCAATCTGTTGTGGATATATCCAAACAATTCTTTGATAATTACGACTTAAATATTTACCTGTTTACAACTAACGGTGACCAGGCGAGCCTGAGTAAGGCACATGGTATAACGGTGTTTTACGCAAAATAGAAATAATGTAAAACAACCTCCGGTATCATTCGATTTCAAAATTTCGGATTGACAAATTTTTCAGCTGGCCATTTTCCCCTTCATTAACATGTCAACAGCATCTTTCAGCGAGCCGGCGCGGGTAACATTACCTGTGTTTACAAAGTAAATTACATCGGCATTGGCAATGGTGTTTAACCGGTGTGCTATAATTACTTTTGTGGTTTCGGTGGGTAATTTCCGAATAATTTCATCCAGCAGTTGTTCAGTAACCGTATCGATGTTTGCAGTTGCCTCATCAAGAATAAGCAGATCGGGTTTTCGCAAAACAGCACGCATAAAAGCGATTAGCTGTTTTTGCCCGAGACTAATCCCATCGCCTGCATCATTTACTTTTGTATCAAGTCCCCTTTCAAAACGTTGTAACAAAGTCTCCAGCCCGGTGTCGTGGAAAATCTTTTCCAGTTCTTTGTTCCTGATGTTTTTGTATTCTTCATTTCCATACAAAATATTGTCGCGAATGGTTCCGCTAAAAAGATAAGGATCCTGTAAAATAAATCCGATTCGTTTCACCCTTTCGGCAGCAGAAAATGATCGGATATCTTTACCATCAAGCAAAACCGTACCTTTTGTCGGATCATACAAACGAGAAATTAGTGATGCGGTTGTTGTTTTTCCTCCACCGGTTGGCCCAACAAAAGCATAGGTTTTTCCTTTTCTCAGGTTGAAGTTAATATTATGCAAAACTTCGTTTCCATTTGGATAAGAAAATGAAACATCCCGGAAAGAAACCAGGGTTGCTGTATCATCAACACTTTTTGAACCAACCCTTGGCAAATTATTTTCCAGGTCAAGAATTCTTCGAATACGATCCCACGCAGCAAGTGCTGTTTGAAAATTTGCCCACAAGGAAGCAAGTTGCCTTAACGGATTATAAAAACTATTTACATAAGCCACAAAACTGATTAATAAGCCTACTGTAAACTGACCAACAGAGATAAAATAAATTCCTAACGTTAAAACGATCATTAAACCGAGGTTCGAAAACAAAGTGTAAACCGGCAAAAATATATTGTTTGCAATCCCCGCTCTCACGGCGGCAGAATAATTTTTTCGGTTTACAAAAGCAAAACGCTGCCGGAAGTAATCGCGCCGATTAAATGCCACAACAACTTTAAAGTTATTCAGACTCTCCTGAACTTCTGAACTCAGATTTCCGACACTTTTTAAACTTTCTGCATTTTTCTTTTTTACCCACGGCGATATCAGTTTGGTAAAAATCCAAATAATAATAGCCGGTGAAAGCGCTGCAAGTCCGAGCTTCCAAAAAATTGAAACCAGAAAAATACCTGCCCCGACCATAATAAGAATTACCCGTAAAAACTGCATCAGCGACTGCGAAAAAAACTGGTTAATTTTGTCCGTATCGTTATTTATCCTCGATATTAAATCGCCGGTTTTATTCTGGTTAAAAAAGTCGTAAGGTAAATCCTGTAATTTTTCAAAAACTGAATTTCGGAGTGTGTACAACATTCGCTGCCCCACTCCGCCCATCAAACGGGTTTGCAAATAACCGGCGACCAACGCAACAATATAGGTTCCCAGTAAAATACTGCCAAAAATTACCAATCCATGGTACTTTCCGGTTTGGATATAGTTGTCGACCGCATAGCCGATTAAAATTGGCCCGGCCAGATTAAGTAAAGCAGCAATAACCATAGCCACAAAAGCAACAAGCAAAATCTTCTTTTCCTCAACCATGTGCGCGACAAGGCTCTTTACCGATGCAAACCCCAGCCGCTTTTTTTCCTTTTTCTCCTCCTGCAGGGTATCAAGATTGTAACTCATAGTGGCTGGTACTTTTTTGTGATTCATAAATCTGCACATATTCAGGAGAAGTGGCCCGCAAGTTCTTGTGCTTTCCTGCTGCAACCAACTCTCCCTCCATCAAAAGAAGTATCTGGTCAAAATCTTTTACAGGACTAATTTTTTGTGTCACCGATATCAAAGTTAAATCCGGATAATTTTCCTGTACATTTTTGAGAATCTTTTGTTCTGTTTGTTGGTCTACACGTGCTGTAAAATCATCGAGCAACAATATCTTTGGATTCAAAGCCAGTGCCCGGGCCAGCATAATCCGCTGCTTTTGTCCGCCGGAAAGACTGGTTCCCCTTTCCGAAACAATTGTATCTAATCCTTTTGAAAGTGTTCCGATAAAATCCTTTAATTCTGCAGTTTCAATTGCCTTTTCCAGAGATTCATCAGTAACGATATCACTAAAAGCAATATTTTCGCGCAAACTCATATTAAACATTACACTATCCTGAAAAACAAACCCAACCTGACGGTGAAATGTCTCTTTCTTAAATTCCGTGATATCTATTCCGTCAAATTCAACTGTACCTTCCCGGGGCTGTATAAGACTTGTAAACAAATATAAAAGTTGTGATTTCCCCGCTGCCGTTGGCCCGATAATCGCTGTGCTCGATCCTGATTTTATTGAAAACGACACATTTTTTAAGGCGGGTTTACCATCATAAAAAACCGATACATTTTTAATTTCAATATTTCCTTCCAAAAATTTATCAACAGTTCCGGTGTCTGCTGTTTCTTCGGCTTTTAAAACCGATTCAATTCTTTCATACGAAGCAGAAGCCTGTGCAATCATGTTACTGATAAAGCCAATTACAATAATCGGGAAAATAAGAATCGCAACATAACTTGTAAAAGCAGCAAAATCGCCAAGCGACATATTTCCTGAAATAACCAGGTGCCCTCCAAGCACAAGAATGGTTAATGTAGCCAGGTTTCCAAAAAAATTTATCAGTGGAATTAATGTAGCAAAAAGTGTAACTATTGAAATTCCAATATCACGGGATTCGGCACTGGCTTTTAAAAATTTTCGGTATTCCAGTTGTTGCGAATTAATCACACGAATAATAGCCGCGCCCAGAATACTTTCATTAATTACTCTGTTCAGCCAATCGATAACTTCACGGCTCCGCACAAACAATACACGCACTTTTTTTAAAATGATAAAAAAGGTAATTCCTACCAAAGGAATGACAAAAAGCACCGGAATTGCCAGTCGCCAATTTATAATCAATAAAAAAACCGATGTGCCGATAATCATTACCGTTGAAGAAACAATGGACGAAACACCAACGGAAACAAACATTTTAACCGAATCCATGTCGGATGTAAGATTCGTAAGCAGTTTTGAGGGATTGGCATCCTGGATAAAAGCATAACTTTGCCTTGAAATCTTGTCGGACAAATTTTTTCTTAAATCAAAACCCACTTTTTCAGATGCAAATGTTTGAACTACTGTTTGCAGCATTGTAAAAAAGAAGATTATCCCTGCCGCAATCGAAAATTCAGTTAAAATAGTCTTCAAAACATAATTCCCCTCAGAGTAAGAATCAATACCATGTGAGATAATTCTTGGGATAACCAGATTCGCCGCATTACTTATTAAAGCAAAAACAATGAGCAGAAAAATCATTCCCTTGTAGGGTTTTAAAAGCTGTAGTAATCCGGCATTACTTTTTTTTGCTTTGTTTCCTCTTTTTCTGCTTTGTTTCATGAATTGTTTAAAAGTTCGCCATACAAAGTAAGTTAAAAACATGGATTGAAAATCAATATTTCCTAAAGTTTAAAGAAGCTGACATATAATTCTTGTTAATTTAAACTGAAGGAATTTGTATTTGAAATCCGGAAGTAAAACTATTCGAAACCCGAAAAGTTCAAAAGATTTTGTTATTATCAGGGAATCGACATTTATTCCATTCTGACAATTTTGGGATGAAAAGTCCCCAACACATTTACTAAATCCTTTTGGTTTTTCATAACTTCCCAGATGTCTTTATATGCAAATGGTGATTCGTCGGTACCACCCCCCAGTAATTCAACGCCTTTTTCCTGAAGGTATTTTTTCATTTGGCTCTCTGTAAAAGTTCTTTTTGCCTGGTTACGTGACATTAAACGCCCTGCACCGTGAGCAGCAGATTGTAATGCATCTTCATTTCCTTTGCCGGAGACAATAAAAGCAGGAGACGCCATTGTTCCGGGTATTATCCCAATATCACCAATTCCTGCTGGTGTTGCTCCTTTTCGATGAATAACAATCTCTTCGCCGGTCTCCAGTTTTTCTTTCCAGGCAAAATTGTGATGGTTTTCTATTAGGACTAGCGGTTTTTCACCCAAAGCTTTTGCCAGCCGTTTATGAATTATCCGATGGTTAGTATGTGAATAATCGCCTGCCAGTTGCATTGCTGCCCAATATTCCTGCCCTTCTTCAGAATCCAAATCCAACCACGCCAAATGCGCTGCTTCACCAGTGAGTTCCAGTTTATCTTTTGCAATGCGGGTGTAATGCTTACACACTTCCGAGCCAAAATTCCGGGAACCTGAATGGCTTAAAACGGCAAAGTAACTGCCGGGTTGCAGCTTTACTTCTTGAGAAAAATCCGAGATTTCTACAAAGCCCACGTCTACAAAATGGTTCCCATGCCCCGACGTGCCCAGTTGAGCTGCAAACTTTTTTTGAAGGGTTTTCAGAAACTTTATCTCTTTAAATTCTTTCCGTTCAAGGATTTCTACATCTTCCAAATCGTTAAATTCTGCCAATCCAAACCGGGTTTCGTTCAGCAATATTTTTTTGATTCTGTCACGTTCACTATCAATCTTTTTGGAAGAAAACGGAGAAACCGACAAACACATCCGGCAACCGATGTCCATTCCAACACCATAGGGAATTACCGAATTATAAGTGGCCAGCACTCCGCCAATGGGCAATCCGTAACCGACGTGAGCATCGGGCATTAATGCGCCTTTTATGGTAACGGGGAGTTTCATAGCCGTTGTCATCTGATCCAGCGCTGCCGGATCGATATTCTCCTCGCCGTAAACCTTAAATTCCAGCGCAGCTTTATTCAATTTTGGTTTCTTCTTTTTGACAGAAGTTCTTTTTGCAAGCAAACTGGCAAGCTCTCCAAATTGAGGCTCATCTAAATATTTTTCCGGCGATAAATTTATCTTCTTGAGCAAATCCAGCACCTCCACTTTATCAGAACGTTTGCAGTGCTTGCTGACCAGATTTATCGCCAATGCAATGACCTGATCGCTAACATATCCAATACGTTTGAGCTCTTTCCCCCGAAGTTTAATCCTCTTCATTATATCAACGAATTTAGCTCAAATTACAAAAAACACGCTTTTATTGTTTATCTGGGCTAAATTTATCGTTGATATTTCACCATCTTTTTTAAAATCGGGCAATATAATTTACAGAATAGAACCGGATTTACCGTTCCCCGCAGGGTAAAACTTTTAATGAATTCTGTGCAATTTGAGCGTGTTTATTTATACGACTTTGTTTTAGTTTATCACCCACAAATCCAAGTAAATAAAACACATCGTTCCCCTCAACTGCTACATAATTAAAAAGTGTACTGTTGTATTCGTAGTCATAATCATAGATTCGGTTTCCATTCACCGTAGTAAATTGCTTTTTTAAAACATCGGCTCCCTGTTCGCTGATAGTTTGGGTATGCGATTGCATGAAACTTTCAAAAGAGCCTTGTTTAAAAATGGTTTGAACAATCATTTTTACGCCTGAGCCATCTTCCCAAATCGATTGTCCTGCCTCCGCCGAAGTTTTTACATAATTTTCCGGGAAAAGGTGTTCCACACAAGCATCATCAGAGACCAACTCAACATATCCGGCAACTTTTGAAGACGACGCAATGGGTGTTGTTGTAACTTCATGCTGAGCTTCTGCTTTATCAGATTCCCTGTTGGCTAAACCGCTCAACAAACCGCCTCCTCTGTTTTTACTCTGTGGATCCAATAACTCAAAACTATCAATAATTCCATCTGCTTCGGCTGAACGCTGGCTGACCAGATTCCGGGGTACGGCAGTCCAGATAATGTAAGCAAAACCATTTTGAACGATATAATAAGTCCCCAGAACAGCTTCATCTCTATCCACCTTCCATGTATAGGCCGAAGCACGGGCTGGAATTCCGTGTAAATCCCCATCTTCATTCATAATCCGTTGTGCTCCCTGAATGATGTTTTGTTCAAAAACACGTTGTAAGATTTCGGTTGTAAACTGGTCGGTTGCCGGCATGGCACGCACACGAACCATCACATTTTCATCCGGGCTCATCAATGTTAAAACTTTGTCGGTGCCATCAAACACCTGATTTTGCCGGTAATTTGAAGGAACCTTAATTTTAAATTGCATCTCTGCATCTTCAAACCATGCGTTTTGAGCGACCAGATTTCCAGTAATAAGTAAAATGCAGGCCATTGAGAATAGACGTTTAAAGCTTTTCATTTTATTTAATATTAGGTTACATACTATTTCCCGCCAACAATTTTTCCTCCTCCACTTACATTCGCAAAAGGATTTGAAAATTGTTGCTGATTGATTTTTATTTCAATTTGATTCCAGTTTTTTTGTTTGTGCTGCTGAATATTAAAACCCCGGGTTGTTATTTCAGCAGCCTCTGAATTTATGCTGGCAGTTTCTCCGGGAACCAAATACGATATTTCCAAACTGTTTCTGAGTTCAATCGCTCCGTCATACAAATGCACATTAGTTTCTCCGGAAGAGGATACATTAACGGTAAATTCGGTACCTCTGGGTCCTGTTACTGCGGTGGGCGTTATAACCAGAAATTTGTCTCCCCTTTTACTTACATTTACATAAACATCGCCTTTTTGAATACACAATTGCTCTTCGTAAATGGTAACTACAGCGCCCGGTTTAATCGCTACATACGAATTATCGTGGCTGTAGGTAAATGATACATTTTGCACATTTTCGCCGGTTTTTATTTTATCGCCCGGATAAACAACCACCGAATTATCTGTTATTTTCTGCCATTCACCTGTTCCGGAAACCATAATCCATACGTCGCCGGAGCCAACATTTAGTTTTAATATTCCAACCTCAAGATAATTGGGTTGCTCCTCCTTTAAAATGGCTTCATCGATATCGGTACCTGCCATTACATTTCTCATGTTTTCGGCTACCGACCATTTCTCTTCAGGAATAGCCGGGGTTTGAGCTACTTTAGCCGGGATGGATTTTTGAGGCGCATTAATTTTTTCAACGGTTTTCTGAAGCTGTGTATTATTTCTGTCCTCACGCAAAGCATAATCGTAATATTTTTTTGATTCTTTGTCGCAATACATTTTATTATACTGATGTTCGCCCCAGGTTGCTGCCTGTGCTAAACTGCGCCAGCCTTCAGCAACTGTTTTATATGCATTCGATTTTAATTTTGAATCCTTTTCCGAATTCACCTGACTTCCGTATTTTGACAATAAACCTCCGCCAAGTTGTAAAAAGTCAGCTTTTGCTGTATACGCAAAAACTCTTTTGGCGTACTCAGCATATTTTCCCGAAAGCATTTTAACCATCGTAAATTTGGTATTGAAATTGCTTTCGCGTGCGATAATCGGTTCACATTTCCGAAGAAAATCAAGGGATTCCTGTTTGGGATTTGAGCTCGCACGAGCACCATTACTTTCATTCCAGTATTTCCGGTTAAAAGCCTCATCGGCCTTTTTTATCAAATCATAAAAATTATTTGAATTGGTTGCTGCCGTCGAAGAATTGGTGTTATCTGTTATATTCCAGTCGGCAGGAATGGGCACGCCACCGGGTAAAACCCAAGCTTCCATGTAACAATGCACATCGGAATACTGGTTTACCTGAAAATCGAGAAACATCGCTTTTTCTGGCCGTTTAGCCATAAGTTCTGCAGTTGAATAAACAATTTGTTTGGTTTCTTCAAACAAAACTTCGCCAAAACTAACACCAACCCAACGCACATAAAACTTAAAAAATGAACCCCCGGTTTGTTTAAAAACAAGCTTGTCGTTTTCCATCAATTTATACACCGGAATTCGTGCTTTTGAACTGGCCCCCGTTACCGGCATTTTATTCACCGCTGAACTTACTTTTTCGGGTATATTTGAAGTGTTTGCTGCTGTGTTTGAAGAAGTAGTATTTGCCTTCCGGGGGCTTGTTGTTTGAGCCGCTCCCGAATTTCCTTCTGATGTTTTGGAAGTTTTACCTGCCCCGGCGAAAAGATCAACGGAGGATGCTTTTGCTGCGCCGGAACTTTTTCCCGACTGCTGTTCACCTCCAACATCACCCGTACTTTTAACAATTTGTGCTGGCTCCCCGTCTATGTATCCGTGTAATACATTTAACATCTCATCAGAGAAATTTTGCCATGCTACAGAAGCGTCATCTGCCTTCTCTCTGGTTTTAAAAGCTCCTGCAAAAAGCTGGCATTCGGAATTATAATCATGTAAAATATTTCTCCATTTTGTTTTAACAAATTCGGTTTGTGATATTTCTCCATTTTGAAATTCTGTTCCGGCTTGACGTAACCTGTTTAAATATTTATTTTTATCAATCCCGTAAATATCTGCAGGCGAACTATTCCCTGTATTAGTAGTTGATATCTGTGGCTCATTTGCCCTTTGCTCCTCTTGTCTGTTTTGAGCAAACAAATAACATTCATCCAAAATATCAATCGACAAATTGTAAAAATCATTAAACTCATTTTCCAGTTTGTTCCCACGCTCAAAAGCATCGTTTACACCTGAATTATGAATATTTTGGTACACCTTATTTTTTTCTGTTTCAGCCTTCTCATTAACACTTTCAATTTTTTGTTTTAGTGCTGAATAATCCAGGTTACCGGCTTTAAAATCCTGTGCAAAGCCATTTATCTTACTTAACCAGGTTTGTTTATTCCATGAGTATCCGGGGCTTGACCAATCAACAACTACCTCGTTTTGGATTTGATTTACTTTTTGATTGAAACGCTGGACAAGAGAATAAAAATCAGTAACATCCTGTTCGTAGGCACGCATAAAACTGGCAAACTGCCAACTGCGTTCTTCCATTATTTTACCTCGTCTTATTAGCCCCCGAACCTGCGTTTCGTATAATTCAGTATTAATAATTTGTAAACGGGCATTTTCAATTTCGGTATAATTCTCTATAAAATCGTCAATTCCTTCTTTGGCACTTTTTACTGCATCGTAAAGTTCCATGGTCTGAACATTTTCATACACGTCCTTAATTGTTTTTCCTACGCCGTAAACTGTTTTCAGATATGACCAAACCTGGTCTTGCGCATCCAGTGTTCGCTGATGGTTTCTTTCTGAAAAAGCCTCTTCTGCAAGATTGATTGAACGCTGCGCCTGCTCTACACGGCTTTCCCAATACGATGCCGTTAATACCGAACTAAACTGAATATTCAGTTGAGGACTAAACCCGGAACTTTCCGCCTTCGCTGCACGCATTTCATTTTCAAAATAATAATTCAGATAGGTATCAAAATCACGGCGTGTTTCATTCAGTAAATTCATGGCCTCAATAACCTGCTTGGCGTTCGCCATTTGATTTACCCGGTTTGCCTTGTCATTCAGCTGTGTTATATACTCATTTACGTTTTTTGCCTGGCCGGTTACCATTTCAAAAGCCAGCAACGCAAACAACAGAAAAACAAGTTTTTTTAGGTTTTGAGTGGCAGTCATTTTATTCTCTTTTTCGATGATTTAATTTTGGCGTTAGCAGCTGTGTTTCGCGCTTTTAGAAAAAGTATCAGCCCTGTTATAAATACAACTATAAACAAAACCGGAAACCAATAGATTTTTTCAGGCAGGTTTTCGTACACCTCGATATCAAAATAGTCACCCTCAGACAACGAGGCATTAATGATTATGTCTTCGGATCGATGTGCAGTATACTGCACATCGTCGCCATTGCCTGCCCTGCGAATGCCTCCTTTCTCCTCTGATTCGCTTGCAGAAATTGCCTTTTCTTCAACCAACATCCCTGACTGCGTTTCAATTCTGTATTCGAGTTGCATTTCAGCCCATTGCTGCAAACCGGTCTCTTCATCATTTCCCCAAAAAGAAAATAAATATTCATTCCCGGTCTGCGCATTTATTTTCCGGATAACGGGATTGTGATTTGAAATTCGTTCCTCCAGAATACAGTATTTCTTTTTTTGATTTTGCGACCAGACAAATCCGATTATTCCTGCCAGAATTAAAAACAGTGCGATATTTTTCTTCATTATCATTTGATTTGTATAAGTTCGAAAGAACCTTTATCGTATTATAAAATCCTGTGAATTCAGCATTTTTCCATCATGCCAGATTTCCACATAATAGTCTCCTTTTAGCCAGGGTGCTCCGTTGTTTGTGATAAATGCATTACCATGGCCACCATTTTCATTTGGCGTATTTAAGGACGATTCATTCATCAGTTGCTGAAGTGAACGGCTGTACCATTTTACTAACAAAGGATTGGAAAAAGCATTTCCCGAGTAGGAAAACCCAATATAAATTTTTTCACAGCCGGTAGTAAAGTTTGTACTATAGAACAAAACCCGGTAATTTTGGTCGACCTGTGTTCCCATTTTGCAGTCAAGCAAGGTTACCCGACTACTTTTTTCTGCACTGCTTAAGCCTGCAAAGGCATTTGAAGAAGGGGTACTTAAAAGCTCGAAGCTATCAATAATACCATCAGCAGTATCGGAATATTCATGAGCCAGGTTTTCGGGTACTGCAGCCCAGACAACATAGGCAAAACCATTTTGAATGATATAATATACCGCCAGTATTGCATCACTTTCATCAATTTTCCAAGTATATGCCGAAGCGCGGGCCGGGATGCCGTGTAAATCTCCGTCTTTATTCATAATACGTTGTGCACCCCTGATCATATTCTGTTCGAAAACCTTTTGCAGTAAATCCGACGTTAACTGACTTTCTGCTTTTAAAGCACGTACACGTATAAAAACATTTTCGTCTGGACTCATTAAAGTAAAAACCTTGTCGGTTCCATCGCGCGTTTGTTTTTGTGTAAAAGTTTCGGGGATTTTGATTTTAAACTGCGTTTCGGCGTCAGTAATCCATTTTTCTTGTGCCTGCGTTGAAGAAAATAAAAAACAAAACGATAGCACAATTGTAACAAAAGGGCTTGGTTTCATCAAAATCCGGTTTTTGTGTTAAATTTATCAAAAATTTGTTGTTTATGAGATAGTTAAGTACATTTTTTTAAAATAAAAACATGCACTTAAAATCTCTACCGTTCTTTTGATGTCGTTCAAAAAACCACTATTTTTAAAAAATCAAACCGTAAACGAATGAAAATAAAAGCGACTTTAGCACTTTTACTGCTTGCACCCTTATTTTTGGGAGCCCAAAACCATACACCAAAAACACCGGATGATGTTGTATCTCTGATAAAGAAAAATGTTACCTGCGACTGGCTTAGTGAAACTGTGGATGTGTATAAGGTCGGGAACCCGCAAACACCACTAAAAGGTATTATTACCTGTATGTTTGCCGATATGAATACCCTGAAAAAAGCAGTAGATTTAGGTTATAATTTTATCATCACTCATGAACCCATATTTTACAGCCACCTTGATGGGACAGAAACTTTACAGGATGATCCTGTTTTTAAGGAGAAAATGGACTATATCCAAAAAAATAAGCTGGTTATTTTTCGCTTTCACGATCATATTCACATGACTCAGCCCGATGGCATTTCTGTAGGAATGATTAACAAACTGGGACTAAGACCTCATTCCGTTGATGGATCACTCACCTTTTTCAAATTGCCGGAGCAAACCGTAAAAGATTATGCACAGTCGTTAAAAAGTATTTTCGGGATGCAATCGATTCGCGTGATTGGAAACCCGGAATTAAAATTTACCAATCTGGCTTTTTTGGCAGGGGCTCCTGGTGGACAACGTCAAATTCAAATGATGAGAAACCCCGAAGTTGAAGTAATTTTGGCTGGTGAGGCGACTGAATGGGAAACCTATTTATATGCTAACGATGCCAAAGAACTAGGCAAAAATAAAGCTGTAATTTTTTTGGGACACATAAAATCGGAAGAAGCCGGAATGGAATATTGCGCGGAGTGGCTGAAAACTTTTGTATCAGGTATTCCCATTCATTTTATCGAAAATGAAGCAAATTTTGTTACCTTCTAAAAAAATCTCAGCAAATAATAACTAAACCAACTGATAATGAAAATCTACTCTCTTTTATCTATTTTTTTAATAATAATTTTCCTTTCCTGTCAAAAAGAAGTTCAAATCAACGGGATTTATGTTGATTTTGACAAGATTGAAAAAGTTAAAAATGATTTAAAAAAAGGAGAACAAAAGTATACAAGAGCTTACAATATTTTAATTCAAAAAGCGGAAAGTGCCTTGAACGAAGGCCCTTTTTCGGTGATGGACAAAAAGCGTACACCTCCCAGCGGAGACAAACACGATTACCTGAGTATGGGGCCGTATTGGTGGCCCGATCCGAAAAAAACTGACGGACTGCCCTACATCAGACGCGACGGCGAAGTAAACCCGGAAACCCGGGGAGATAATGTGGACAGAACTTCTGCGGCAAAATTATTTTCAAATATAGAAACACTGGGATGGGCATTTTATTTTTCCGATGAAAAGAAATATGCCGAAAAAGCGATAAAGTTGATTGAAACATGGTTTATAAATCCGGAAACTTTAATGAATCCCAATCTCGAATATGCACAGGGAATTCCAGGCAGAACAGAAGGTCGTGGTATTGGAATCATCGACTGGTCAGGAATAAACCGGCTGATTACTCCTTTTCAAATTTTGGAAGCAACCGGTTATTTACAAAATGAAACAAAAACACAACTGCACAATTGGTTCGAAGAGTACCACAATTGGTTGGTATCCAGCAAAAAAGGAATTGATGAAGACGACTATTTTAATAACCACGGAACCTGGTACGATGTGCAGGTGGTTGGAATAGAATTGATGTTGGGCAAAACCAAGTTGGCAAAAACCCGATTAGAACAGGTAAAAAATAAACGAATAGCACTACAAATTGAACCCGACGGAAGCCAACCACACGAACTGGAAAGAACAAAATCGCTGGGATACAGCACAATGAATTTGCGTGGCTTTATTCACCTGGCCAAAATGGGAGAAAAAAAGAATGTTGATTTATGGAATTTTGAAACCCAGGATGGCAGAAGTATTAAAAAGGCACTCAACTTTTTGTTGCCTGTAGCTCAAAGCAAAAATAAATGGACTTATCAACAACTGGGACATCTTGATGATGCCATTGAAACATTAAAAATTAACTTTCAAATGGCAGGAAGTTTATTTAACGAACCGGATTATGTTACCGTAGCAAAATCAATAAAAAATACGGAAAACAATATCGAAACTCTACTTTATCCTTTTTAACAAAATAAACTGTCTTTCTGAAATTTAGAACTCAGAAAAATTAAGTGGAATAAAAGGCCCCCGGGGCACCTTAAATATTTCTTTGAGTATTTTTGAATTGGAAATAAAAGAAATGTCAAAAACTATTAAATTTCGGCGATTAAATGTACTCTTTCAATAATATCAGGAAAGACATAACTCTGCCAGGCTTAATCGGTTTTGCCTTTCGGTATCACAAAAAATTTGCTGTTTTTAATATTTATCAAAGCAAATGATAAAAACATTCAACCGAAAAGAAAGTAATTTTGTTATATTGTTTATTGCAAATTTATTTATCAATAAATAGAAGAATTTGGAACCTGGCTATACTAAAGTTCATACCGGTAAATCAATAGCGGTACTTCCCTTTGTAAACATGAGTACTGATAATGAGAATGAATATTTTAGCGACGGTATTACGGAGGAAATAATTAATGCACTCACAAAAATTGAGGGGCTGAAGGTGATTGCACGAACATCGTCGTTTGCCTTCAAAGGACGAAATGATGACGTGCGTGAGATCGCCAGTCAACTTGGTGTTTCTTCGGTGTTGGAGGGCAGTGTGCGAAAGTTTAAAAACCGGGTACGCATAACGGCACAGTTAATTAATGCAAAAGACGGTACCCATTTTTGGTCGAAGAATTTTGACCGTGAAATGGAAGATATTTTTGCGCTTCAGGATGAAATTAGTTTACTTATTGCCAATCGAATACGCGAAAATTTTGGCCATTTTGACATTCAGGAACAACTGGTAAGCCAACCCACAAAAAACATGCTGGCTTACGAATTATACCTGAAAGGCCATTTTCACCAGCTAAAATGGGATGCCGATTCCATTCGGGAAGCAACCAAATATTATGAAGCGTCGGTTGCTCAGGATCCTCAATTTGCCCGTGCCTATTATGGATTGGTTCAAAGTTATGGTTTGCTGGCTGCGTGGGGATATATGCCTGCCGAAGAAGGCTTTTCAAAAGCCATTCAGAATTTTATGATTGCTGCTGACCTCGATAAGTCACTTCCTGAATATGGTATGTCGTTCGTGGGTAGGACATTTTGGATGGACTGGGATTTTCAGGCAACTTACAATCAATTGGTGGAAACCCTGGCTCAACACCCCAAATATACCGATGGGTTGGAGGCTATGGCAGAACTCTTTATTGCCCACGGAAACTGGCCTCAAGCTGAAAAATATATAAAACGGGCCATGGATGTCGACCCCATTTCGGCCAACCATTATTACACACTGGCGCATATTAACTATTACCGAAAAAAATTCGGGGAAGCACTTGAACTGGTTGAAAAAGCACTCTATATAAACCCTGATTTTGTATTAGCCTATGAGTTAAAAACATTGTGCCTGATATGGCTAAATCGTCGTGAATCTTTTGACCAGTTTATTGCCGGACATGAGAATGCTCCAATAAAAACATTGTATTTTGAGGTTTTAAATAAAGAAAAAAACAGCTTTCCGGAGGAAACATTAAAAAGCTGGGAAAAAGTAGCGGAAGACAAAAGCCAGATGGTTCCCTATGAACTTTTTGTTCTTGCCAATTCAAATCACAAAAAAGAAGCGTTTGAGCTGCTCAAAAAATATATTGCTCAAAAACGCGGGCAGATCATTAACTTTAGACAAGATCCATCATTAGAAAAACTGCGGGGGTTTGATGAGTTTCACCAACTTCACTTCTCCAATTTTAATTTTCAGGAAGAAACAGAAAATCCCGTAAAAAAATCAGCTGAAACCAAAACCAGTTGGGCAGAACTTGAGAGCCAGATGAAAATGGTGTTAAATTTTATGGAAACAGAAAAACCATATCTCGATGCACAACTTAGTTTAGGCAGCATGGCTGAAAACTTGCAGTTGCATCCCAATAAATTGTCTTATTTAATCAACGAAAAAACAGGAATGAATTTTAACGAATTCGTTAACCAGTTTCGCCTTTCACATTTCAAACAAATTGCCGTTGATAAAAAAAATTCGCACCTCACCATTTTGGGAATGGCATACGAGAGCGGGTTTAATTCAAAAACCGTTTTTAACGCTTACTTTAAAAAAATAGAAGGTACCACACCAGGAGGTTGGCTAAAACAGTCGAAACAGTGATCTCTAATTACTGAATTCCCAAAATCTTATATCTCACCAAGTACGGAATTTCACCAACACGTTCGGATTTACAATTTCGGACGATTTACTCTTCTTTGCTTCACATCTTTGTATCATCAAAACAATTGAACAACAAAACAGAAAACGACAATTTAAATTTTAAAAATTAAACAAAATGAAAACAGAAGCAAAAACAAAAACAGTGTTCAGAAAAATAAAAAAGTTAGCTTTTTTAACCGTTGCTACTATGTTGCTTTTATTTATCGGAACTGCAAGCGCCCAAAGCCATGAGAAAAAAGATTCAGAAAAATGGAAAAGTCCGGCTCGAACCGCTCTTAATGTTTGTCCGGGTGGTGTTGCATTTGGATTTTATTCGGCCAATGTTGAGCATTTATTTGGCGAAAACCACGGACTGGTTTTAAGGGGAGATTTAGAAACCATCCCTAAAACATATTCCGACGCCAGCATCGACGCCAACGGGAAAGCAGTTATTTTGAATTACCGCTATCACTTTGGTGGAGGGCTTAATTCATTTTATGCAGGCGCATTTGGTCGCTACCGTAAAATTAACGGTGACGGAACACTGGAAACAGGTAAATTCGACTTTTCCCTGCCGGAATGCACGGTTGGTTTGAATGTTGGAAAACGCTGGATATGGAAAAGTGGTTTTACCCTAAACTTTGCTCTGGGCTACGGTTATGCATACGACGAGTTAAAAGTAAACAATTCAAGTCAGGCCGCCATAGATGCCATCAATGTATTCCGCGATGATTATGCTTTTATGAATGGTTTTCTCGGAGAATTTTCCATCGGTTATGCTTTCTAAAAAAATGGATATACTGAAAACGAACGTTTTAGTGGCAAACAAAAATCTAAAAAAAGTAATGAAAACAAAAACTTTAATCATATTAATTATTGGCGTAATGCTCGCCAGTTGTTCAGCTACTCATATTCTGACGAATGATAACTCTCAACAATATCTGCCAAACGAAACCAAAAATATAGAAGTTTTCTCCACCTCTAAGATAGGAAGAGAATATGTAATTATCGGTGATGTTGTTTCGAGGGTGGAAGATTTTAATGGTGCAAATGCCTCTGTTAAATACCTAAAAAAAGAGGCGGCTAAAATTGGAGCAGACGGAATTATCAACCTTCGGCTCTCAATCGAGCAGGGATATATTGGAAACGGTGTTGAAGCTAAAGGAACAGCCGTAAAATACATCAATTAATATTCACTTTAAAAATTAAGAATCATGAAAAAATTAATAATATCATTCGCTTATATTTTACTTTTGATGTCAACACCGGGATGTTACTATGCATTCTACCCTCAAACTGGAAGTCAGTTATACATTGAAACACAGCCTGAAACAATTGAAATATATTCAGATGAACCGGAACAAAAGTATGAAATTTTAGGGCCAATTGCTGCAGAAGTGCCCGGTGATGTTGAAGCGGCTACGAAATATTTGAAAAAGAAAGCCGCAAAACTTGGAGCATCCGCCGTAATGAAAATAAATTTGTCGAAACCTACCTCTTTCCCGGGAAGTACCAGTATATCGGGTATTGCTGTAAAAATAAAAGAGAGCTAATTTTAAATGTTCAAAAATGAATCCAACAAGATACAAATCAACATTTTATCCAATTGTGTTTATTATTATTGTCTTTTTAAGTAAGGGTTGTTCCTCTGAACTTAGATTAGATGAAGCGCACGATAAAACGGAAAAACTTTTTCAAAAGGAGCTAAAAAAAGATAATGTGCAAAATACATTTTTGTCGGTATACTCACCGTCACTGAAGATCGACTGGAATTTTGCCGGTGGTAAATTTCAAAACGGAGAAGCTGTTTCGGATACAAACCCGTTTTATACGGCGAGTATTGGAAAGACATTTACCGCAACAGCCATTTCGGTTTTGGTTGAACAGGGAAAACTTAAATTTGGAGATAAAATTTCCGTTTATTTACCGGATTCAATACTGAAAAACATTCACATTTTTGAAGGAAAAGACTATTCCAGCGAAATCACCATTGCTCAATTGTTACAGCACACTTCAGGTTTACCCGATTACTTTGAAGGCGAAACTGCCGATGGAACTCCAAATATAATGGAACAGATGTTTGCCGACACGGGTAAATTCTGGGAACCTGCAGAAACCATTGATTTTGTAAAAAAGAAGATGCAACCCCTGTTTGCTCCCGGAACCGACTATCGTTACACCGATACGGAATATGTGCTATTGGGACTAATCATTCAGAATATCAGCGAAATGCCACTGCACGATTTTTTCCAAAAACATTTTTTTGAACCGTTGAAAATGCAGAACACATACATGAATTTACGCTCTAAACCAATAAAAGCAACCGGAAAAATATCGGAATTATATGCCGGCGATTTTGAGGCAAGCACATTAACCAGCCTCAGTGCAGACTGGGCCGGTGGTGGTTTAGTTTCAACATCAAATGATCTGAATATATTTCAACATGCGTTGTTTACAGGAAAAATAGTTTCAGCAAAAACCATGGAAACGATGCAAAACTGGGTACCCGAAACTCGTGGAATGGAGTATGGTTTAGGATTGCGAAAAGTCTCTTTCAAAAAACTGTTTCCTACTTTGCCCGATTTAACAATCATCGGGCATTCCGGCAGCACAAGCTCATTTATGTACTATTGCCCCAAACTGGATGTTTACCTGGCCGGAACACTCAACCAAACCGACGAGGTGAAAAATTCGCTAGTGTTAATGGTAAAGATACTTTCCGTTATCAACAAAACGAGGAGCCTTGAAAAGCAGAGCTGATGAATACATTTTTTAGCAATCCGGAAGCAAAAGAAGAAAACCAAAAACTTTATCACCAGAAACTGGACGAACTGCCTATCCGATATGAATTTATGCAAATAGAAACCTCTTACGGCGACACCAATATAGTAATTACCGGGCCAAAAGGAGAACAACCGTTGGTTTTACTGCACGACTCTAACAGTTGCGCCCCGGCAGCTATTGAGACAATGATTGATTTGACTCAAAATTTTCGGATTTATGCGGTTGATATTCCCGGTCAACCAAATTTAAGTGAAGAGTTCCGGTTAAATATGAATGACAACTCTTATGGAAAATGGATGTATGAAATTCTTTCGAGATTAGGTGTTAAAAATGCCTTTTTAGTGGGAATTTCTTTTGGTGGTTTTGTTGTATGGCAAACACTCATTTTTGAAGAAAAGAGAATAGCCAAAGCTTTTTTAATCTCTCCCTCAGGAATCATTAAAGGAAATCCTCTGAAAATTTTTTTTAAAGTATTTCGTCCAGTGAAACGATACAAAAAGCAGAAAAAGATAAAATATTTGGAACAATTTTCAGGTGAACAGTTTTCGGAAAAACGTGATTTTGCCGAAACTTTTTTATCAAATCTATTTTTACATTACACAATGGATTTTTCACCGATCCCTTTGATTTCCAAAAATAAAGCTCAACGAATTAAAACCCCCATTCACATTTTCACAGCTGAGAATGACTTGCTCTTTCCGGGGAAAAAAATAATAAAGAGAGCAAAAAAAATATTCACACAATCCAATGAATTTGTTTTGCTAAAAAACTCCAAACATGTACTATCTGGTACAAACAATGTATACATCTCAAAATATATCTTGAATAAACGATAAGAAATAGTAAAGTATTGAACAGTAAAGCCAACCTCAAATATTATGATTCCCTTTCCCGTAAAAAAAATCTATAAAAACAATAAAACAGAAAACATATACAGCTTATTTTTGCAAAAATATTTTGCGGTTAGACAAACCAGAAAAATACAGCTTTTAGCCAGCTGAAAAATTTTTCCGCATCGCCCGAATCAATACCAAAGATTATTTTCCATCTAACGTTTTAATCACTACGACACCGTTTGCTCCTCTGGAACCATAGACGGCCGAAGCTCCATCTCTTATTATATCTATACTTTTCACATAAATGGGTTTAATGGTTTTTAGAAAGTCATAATCTACAATCACTCCATCCACAACCACAAGTGCAGCATTACTTCCCTGGAAGCTTTTATCTCCCCGGATACGAATTTCCCCATTCGAAACATCAACCCCCATGCTTCTTATCACATCAAAAATATCATTAAACCGGGCAAATCGGGCATCGTTTTTATTTAAATTGGTTATTGCACTGGTAAGCTCCTCCTCTGAAACATGACCATAACCAACGGCGTACTCTCTTTGCTTATCTCCTGGCTTTAACTTCAGGTTTACAGCTAAGAATTTAGCCTTACCATCCAACTTTACAGTCGTAGAATAGAAACCATTAGCTTTGAATTTAAGTTTGTCTTTCATGTCTGCTGCAACTGAAAAATTTCCGAGAGAATCAGTTAGAACAGTTTGTCCGGTGGTTCTTACATCAATTTCAACACCAATTAAAGGTATGCTGTCTAATGTAGTTACAATACCATGTATAACCCTTTCCTGTGCATAAATGCTTCCCGAAATAAACAGCACAAATAAACATGTATACAATATTTTTTTCATAGAAATAAATTTAATAGTTGTTATTTTTGGCTTAGTAAATAAACTAAATTAATGAAAACCGGTCTCTTACAAAAATAATTAATTAATATTTAGATTTCTACCTTGCAGAAAGAAATAGCACCGAATTGAAACACCGTGGATAGTTGACTTATAAATACTTAATCCGGCTTACTGCCTAATGATGTTTTAAAGCTGTAATTTTAATTCACCAATCAGAACGAATAATAAAACGAAACATTATGGAAAAACAATACAAAATGTGCCAGAGTTGCGGGATGCCACTCAGCAAAGATCCCAATGGAGGGGGAACTGAAAAAGACGAATCAAAAAGCCCGAAATATTGTAGCTATTGTTACCTGAGCGGTGAATTTACTTTTACAGGAACGGTTCATGAATTCCAGGCCCACTGTAAACAAAAAATGGTTGAAGGAGGACATTCTAAATTTATTTCATGGATATTTACCCGTGGTCTTAAACGGCTGGAACGTTGGGAAAACAACTAACCAATGGAGAAAATCATTCAACTCACAACCGAAAATATTGCAGAAGAACACATTTGTTGTGCTTTTTCGGACAAAAAATGCAGTGAAAGTTACCATGCAAAAAAAGAATGGCTAAAAAAAGAATTTGCAAACGCTTATGTTTTCCGCAGAATTGACGCCCGCGCAAAAGTGTTTATAGAATATGGTCCGGCAGAAAATGGTTGGGCACCGGTTTATGCGCCAAATTACCTGCTGGTGAATTGTTTTTGGGTATCGGGAAAATATAAAGGCAACGGTTACGGGAAAGAACTGCTTCGTTTAGCAATGGAAGATGCCAGCAGCCAAAACAAAGAAGGACTGGTAACCATTGTTGGAACTAAAAAATTTCACTTTATGAGCGACACCAAATGGCTGTTAAAACAAGGCTTTGAGACAGTTGAAAAATTGCCCTACGGATTCAGTTTGCTGGTTAAAAAGTTAAATAGCAAAGCCCAAAATCCAAAATTTAATAATACAGCTGTTAAAGGAGAAACAGAACACAAGCAGGGATTGGTTGCCTATTACTCTAACCGATGTCCGTTTTCAGAATATCATGTAAAAACATCGCTAACAGAAACAGCAGAAAAAAGAAATATTCCTCTTAAAATAATAAAACTGGAAACAATGGAACAGGCACAGAATGCACCAACTCCGGCTACAATTTTCAGCCTGTTCTTTGACGGAAAGTTTATAACTACCGATATTAGCGTTTGTATGAATAGCCGGTTTGATAAGATCATACAAAAAGCAGTAGGTTGACTAAAAGACATTAAAAAAAATTTCATCTGTTACAAATGGGATATTACATTAACCTTCAAAATATTGACCTGAATAAATACATGACTATTTTAAAATCTGCGGACTTACTTCCAAGCCGATTGGTACTAAAACACGATATCGATAAGCATTTTGAAAGAATAAAAAGTTCCGGTGTCGTAAATCTTGAAGAGTACCTTGAAAGGACAAAAACCAAAAGGAAATTACAGGATTTTTCAAAACAATACGAAGTAGATGAAAACTACCTGACTATTCTTACACGAGAGATAAAAAGTTACCTGAAGCCACCTTGTAAACTAAAAGACTTTCCCGGAATACCAGCAAAAATAGTTTTAACATTGAAGGAAAAGGGGCTAAATAACACTTTGCAATTTTTTGAATACAGTTTAACCCCCGCAAAGAGAAAAAAGCTGAGTATGGAAACCGGAGTTTCAGAGGAGTGGATTTTAAAACTGGCGCGTTTTACTGACCTTTGCCGTATTCGCTGGGTAAATCACACCTTTGCTTTTATACTAATTGGAACAGGCTACGACTCAGCTCAAAACATCGCCAGTACCAATGTTTCTGAACTTCACGAAAAAGTAAACCGGTTTATCGAAGAAAACGGATTGTTTAAAGTTCGCATCGGACTACACGACATAAAACTTTGCATTGAGGCGGCGAAAAATTTATCTTTCGATATGATATTTTAAGCGGCAACAAAATTTGGTTCTCAATGAAGAAACAACATCTTATTTTACTTGGTTTTATCTTACTTAAATTTATATTACAGTACTTCGCCATCAATCCGGTTTATGAACTCCACCGGGATGAATTTCTGCACATCGATCTGGGAAAACACTTGGCCTGGGGTTACACCTCTGTTCCTCCGCTTACAGGATTGCTTTCAAAAATCATCCTTTTGTTTGGGGAAAGTGTATTCTGGGTGAAGTTCTTCCCGGCTCTTTTTGGCGCAATGGTTATTTGGGTTGTATGGAAAATTGTGGAGGAACTGGACGGAGGAATTTTTGCTCAGATATTAGCTACCGTAAGTATCCTGTTCTCAGTTTTTATCCGAATTAATACATTATACCAGCCGAACTCACTCGACTTTCTTTGCTGGACATTACTGTTTTATACTTTATTAAAATATTTTAAAACCGATAAAAACCGATGGCTCTATTTTTCAGCGTTAGTATTTGCTATCGGATTTCTGAATAAATATAACATCGGATTTTTATTGCTTGGATTATTGCCTGCACTATTATTGACAAAACAACGGACCATTTTCAAAAATAAACACCTCTGGTTTGCAGCTCTGCTTGCTTTGTTGCTCATTTCACCTAATATTATCTGGCAATTTCAAAACGGGATGCCTGTTGTTAAGCACATGCGAACTTTAGCCGAAACTCAACTGGTAAATGTAAACCGAAGTGACTTTCTGTTAGAACAACTTTATTTTTTCCCGGGCGCGCTTTTAGTTATACTGCTTGCTTTTGTCTCTTTTTTTACTTTAAAAAAACACAGAATATACAGAGTGTTTTTTTACTCTTTTATATTTACACTACTCATTTTTACCTACCTTAAAGCAAAAGGATATTACGCCATCGGTTTATACCCGGTTTTCATCGGTTTTGGTGCGGTATACTTTGAATACCTGATGTCAGTTGGATGGAAGCGCTATCTCCGGATTCCGGTTGTCCTGTTGCCGGCACTCATTTTTATACCAGTTGCCCCGCTTATGCTGCCTGTTTATTCTCCGAAACAAATTATGGAAAAAAAAGAACTGTTCGACAAATACGGAACGACCAGGTGGGAGGACGGTAAAATTCATAATTTGCCACAGGACTATGCTGACATGCTTGGCTGGAAAGAGCTTGCCCATATTGTGGATTCAACTTTTATGCTTATCGAAGATAAGGACCGCACCATTATTCATTGCGACAATTACGGGCAAGCCGGAGCCATAAACTACTATTCTTCTCAAAAAAACACCGAGGCTCTTTCCCTAAGTGCAGATTATATAAACTGGTACCCTTTTGATGAATTTGAAATTGTAAATGTTATTCTGGTTCAGATAAAAACAGACGATGATCCGGAAAGAAAACGCGAAAGAGAATTTTTTGAAGAGGTTAAGCTTATTGGAAAAATAAGCACCAAAAATGCGCGAGAGGAAGGTACGAGTGTATACTTACTACGCGGAGCTACAGTTTCAATAAACGATATCTTGCGAGAAGAAATCAGAAGCCGGCGTTAAGTAAGTGTTTTTTACTGTTCACTTGAAATCATTTCAAATTCCAGTCTGGCAGCCCTGATTCCGTCAAGAGTTTCTTTCAGTGCAAAAATAAAATAGTCGTCTCCAAGCTTTACAATTTCAGGGGCTGCAATCGGAAGCCGGCTAAGCATTAAACTATCCGTATCGATTCCAAACTCCAGGGGATTTTCGGAACAATACTGCACATTTAAATTGTTTCGCCCGTATTCAACATTCCGGAATAAAACAAACTTGTCATCTATGGGAACAACAAACGGACATTCGGCATCACCGCCTCCCCAGGAATCCATGTCTTTTACGCTTCCCCCGGCCGAAACCATAGTTGGTTCGCTCCAGGAAATCAGATCGGCAGATGTACGACAAAAAATTGCCGCTGAAATTTCATCGGGTTTGGCATCAAGTAAATGCCCGGTATAATAGCAATAATATTTGTCGCTAATTTTAACGGTCATTGCATCCCTTGTGTTGATAAAAGGCCCGGAGAATATTTCAGTAGTTCCCGAATCATTGATCACCCGTTCAAATGTTTTTCCATCTGAACTTTTTGCCAGGCAAATCTGTGCCCATCCGCCATACAACATATAATACATTCCATCTTTCTGAATGACATGAGGCGCCTGTAAACCGCCTTTTTGCACACCTACGGTTGTATCGGCCTCCATTACAATACCTAGTGGTGTCCACATTGTATCAGTAAGACTTTTTCCTTCCCAGCCATAAAACAAACGGGTGCGACCGCCACAATTGGTTTTCCGGATGCATGACCACAATTGCCAGGTTCCGTCTTCTGCCTGCCATACACCAAAATCTACAGGCTCCTGATTTTCACTTGTATATTCACCTAAATCAGGATTTCCGGTAATTTCCCACCAATCGCCAACAATCACCGGTTTATATTTATAATCCTTTTCTTTTTTATCTGAACAGGAAATCAAAAAGATTCCCCCAATGCTTATCAGAAGAAAAAAAATCTTCATCATATTGAACCTATTATATCAGTTGTCTTTTTTTAATCCAAAGGCAATATAACTATCACCCGACTTTGTTCCCATTTTTCCTCCGCCACATGCAATTACCACATATTGGGTTCCTTCAATTTCGTACACACTTGGAGTAGCGTAACCTCCTGCCGGCAATTTATACTTCCAGATTTCATCACCAGTCTTTTTATCAAAGGCTCTGAAATATTCATCTTTTGAAGCGGCAATAAAAATTACTCCTCCCGCAGTAACAACAGGCCCACCGTAATTTTCCGTACCCGTTTTGGGAATTCCTTTTTGAGTTAACTCTTCAAATTCGCCAAGTGGAACCTGCCACAAAATCTCTCCGCTGTTTAAATCAATTGCTGAAAGATTTCCCCACGGAGGTTTTACAGCCGGATAACCGTCGGGATCTAAAAACCGGTTATAACCGGTGTGGGTGTATGGAACTTTGTCTTTATTATTTTCTAAACCCAACAAATGCGAATCATCATGTGGTTCGGGTTCTTTTAATAGATAAGCAACAAGTGCTTCTTTTTCCTCTTCGGATAAATGTTTGTAAGAAGGCATAAATCCCTTTCCGGTATTTATCAATGTCAAAATAGAATCTCTTTTTAGCTTGCTTCCGACATCAATTAACGAAGGATAATTGGCGGCTTGTTTTCCTTCCATGTTTTGTCCGTGACACATGGCACAATTAACCTGATAAGTTCTTGCGCCCGGATGATCGTTTGTTTGTTTCGAATCCGATTCGATCATTGTCAAAATCCATGGCATTATACTGCCATTTACATATAAAACCGACGATTCAGGATCAAAAGCAGCTCCCCCCCATTCGCCGCCGCCATCGAAGCCGGGAAAAATAACCGTTCCTTCTTTACTTGGCGGGATAAATTGCTTTCCTGTTCGCAAATTCTTTACAATGTTTTCTGCAAAAGTATATGACTCCGGAGAGATATCGGTAATGTTATCCAACGTTAACGATTGTGGCGAAAAAGCTGGAGGTTTGGTTGGAACTGGCTGTGTTGGCCATGTTTCTTCTCCTTTCAAATCAGACGAAGGAAAAGGTTGTTCCTCTACCGGAAACAGTGGCGTTCCGTTTCTCCGGTCAAGCAAAAATACAAAACCAGACTTGGTTATTTGTGCCACCGCATCGATTGCTTTCCCATTGTGATTTACTGTTACCAGATTAGGTGGAGCCGGCAAATCGCGATCCCAAACATCGTGATGAACCGTTTGGAAGTGCCATATTCGCTTTCCGCTGGCAGCATCAAGTGCGAGCACACAATTGGCAAACAGATTTTCGCCTTTCCTGTTTCCACCCCAAAAGTCAAAGGCAGCGGAGCCCGTTGGAACATACACAATACCGCGCTTTTCATCCAGACTCATTCCCGCCCAGGAGTTTGCACCTCCGGCTTCTTTCCAGGCTTCTTCCGGCCAGGTTTCATAACCAAACTCACCCGGTTGCGGAATCGTGTTAAAAACCCATTCCAAATTCCCTGTTTTCACATTAAACGCACGAATAAACCCCGGGGCGGCTCCGGTATTTTCTGACACACGGGAACCAATTATCAATAAATCCTTATAAATTATTCCGGGAGATGTGGCAACTACATATTTATCTTCCGTATTTTTACCCAACCCTGTTTTTATTGAAACAACGCCGTTCTCTCCAAAAGAGGAAACAGGTTTACCGTTTTCAGCATTCAGCGCATAAAGATTCGAGCCTGCTGTAAACAGAATCCTTTTGTCCGGACCATCAGTCCAAAAAGTTACACCGCGATTTACATTACTCGAAAAACCTTCGTCGCCGGCTGCATCAAAAGTCCAAAGTTCTTCTCCTGTTGCGGCGTTTAAAGCAAACACCTTTAACTTTGGCGAAGTAGCAAACAAAATACCATCAATAACAATAGGATTACACTGAATCTGAGTATTTTCACCAGGACGGCCTTTTTCTGAATGATATTCCCATACCGGATAAAGATTTTTTACATTTTGGGGAGTGATTTGTTTTAATGGCGAAAACTGACTGCTGTTATTTCCACCAAGATAGACGGGCCAATTTGTCCCGTTCGGATTAAAATTTAATTTATTCTCTTTTTTGCACTGAGTAAATAACAATACCACACAAACCAACAACAGAACTTTTTCACTCATAATTATTACTCTATTTTTGAACAATCACTATCCAGTCTTTTTCTGCATCTTCCGGTGGATTTCCCAAATCATGAAAACCGCTTCCGGCAACTTTATCAACACTGCCATTTTTTAGCCTTCCACCTTCCCTCGGATTAAACCACTGAACTTTAAAATTTCCATCACTTTGAAAATTAACTTTAGTTGTTTTTCCTGCTATCGGGAGATAAATGATATACAACTCACCGGGTTGAGCCAAACAATAAGCACCATCAACATCTATTAACGCATCGTTTTCCACCATCTCCTCCAGCGGAAATTGTTGTACAAACTGTGTTGCAACAGTTGACTGCTTCCACCACTGCTCACGACTCCGAAAATCTTCACAGCTTAAGTCGGTATGCGGATAACGATAGCCAAAGTACCACTCTACACCGGCTCCTCCGGCAAGCAAAGTTCCCCATAAACAGCTTTGCCGAATTGTATCGTGCGCTAAATCGTAAGAATCAGGCATCACACCTTTCCAGTGCTGACCAATCTCATCAAGATTTACCAGCCAGCGTTTACCTGATTTTTCCGATTCCTGCACCCATTTAAGGATTCTTTCGTGAACACGAAGCGGATCCCCAATCTGCATAGAGGGCCCGTCGAGATTTTCAAATCCCAGCATCGGTGTTAAATACTCATCTTGTTTGGCATCGTTTGAATGGGTATGCAAAACAACTACTGAAGGATAGGGATTTATTTTCTTCAGATAATTTACCATGTCTTTTTTCTGCGCATCTGTTTGTCCGATCGGAGAAAACCCTGCAGGGCCATTTTCTTCACCAATATTCCAGGTTATTCCTAAATGATGACCAAAACGCGCCGTCAACTCCCTTATGTATAGCTTTCTTTGTACATCGGTATAACCGGCATCAAGCAAAACCTCATTTTCAGTTTCCTGTAAGACAAAATGCATCATCATGCCAAGGCTATCCATGTGGTCGAAAACCATTTCCCACTGGTCGAGTTTGCTGCAATCAAAACGATATCTTCCATTATGGTTGTTGTACGGCCAAACATCCTTCCCATCACCCAGAATGTTCATCGTTAACATATATACA
This sequence comes from Maribellus maritimus, assembly GCF_022267315.1. Lineage (GTDB taxonomy): Bacteria > Bacteroidota > Bacteroidia > Bacteroidales > Prolixibacteraceae > Draconibacterium > Draconibacterium maritimum. The sequence goes on along the minus strand of NZ_JAIKLE010000002.1, from coordinate 43,363 downwards.
GAATTAACGCCTTTAGCATGCAAATAATTCAAAGCTCCAATAATGCCTTTTCCTTTGCCGTTTTGCCATGAAGGATCTCCTTCATTCCAATCGCGAATATGCGGTTCATATTTATGTAAATCTTTTTTGGGATCCGCTTCCCCTTCGCGGGTTTCAGTTTTCAGACTATAACGATAGGTTTGATCAAAGTCGGCATAGGCAAGGAAATTTTCAGGACTGTCTGCACCATTTTTTATCCATATCTCCTCCGAATCCTGAAACCTGAAATATCCTTTTCCTCCATTCACAATTCTGCCTTTTTTTCTAAAATCGTCTGCTGATTTATCTGATTCTGCTATTACAAAAGCTCCATCTACTCCATCAGCAGCAAGCGACTCTCCATCATTTTGTTCCTCTAAAACAACAATATCTTTACCTTTCCTGAAGGAAATTTTATAACTCCACTCACCTGTAAAATCCGGTCTGAAACATACTTTCCAGATATTTCCTCTTTCAGCCGAGGTTTCGGCGGCATTTCCATCAGCAGCAAAAAAACCGGGGACTTTGTATGAAACAGATCCATTTGAAAATGTAACATCGAGTTTATAATCCAGAAAAGGATTTTCTCGGTTCCATTCCGAGGTTTCAGGCCCGGGAACAAATAATGTTATTTTGTGCCACTGTTTTAATTCACCTTTGATTTCGACTTCACTTTTTGTTTTTGTCTCACATGAAATCAATAAAAAAAAGGCACTCAAATAAAGCAGAAATTTCATATGATTTGGTTAGAATGGGTTACGTTTTATCCGAATTATTCTGATTTTGTTAATTCTGAAATGGGTGTAATTTCCAGCTTTCTGAATTCCACTTCAGAACCTTCTGCCTGAACTGCGATCTGCCCCTTTGTGGCGGTACAGTCAAAACCATAATTTACAAGATCATCGTTTACCCAAACTTTTATTTCATCACCAACACATTCAATAACCATTGTATTCCACTCTCCCAGTGGTTTTTCAGAGCCGTCTGTCAGATTTAATATCCGGCGTTTTTTTCCCTCAGTAATTCCCCACTCTTCTTTTGGACCACGGCGTTCTTCCGTATCCGGAGTGCTAATGTCTTCAACAATACACCAGAAATCACCGGCATTTTCATGCATACCCTGAACTTCGAGGGATTTTGGAAACATTCCATACAACGCACGCGGTGTTGAAGCGTGAACCAAAACACCACAGTTGCCCGGCTCTCCGGCAAACCGATATTCCACTACCAAACGATAGTTTTGAAAGACAGAATCGGTAATCAGATGTCCGCCCGGTGTTCCCAAACTTACAAGCAAACCATCACGGATTATAAACGGGTTTATAGTATCCGGATTTTCATCCATAGCTGGCACATCTACATGCCAACCTGTCAAATCCTTTCCGTTAAAAAGTGATTTGGTTTTGGATTCGGGTGTGGTGATGCACGAATAAAGCGCAAAAACTACAAAAAAGACAATACCTAGTTGTTTCATTCTATTATGATTTAATTTTGTTTCGCCTTCAATTTAAAACAATTGTTTGAGGTTTCAAATTGGTTGTATTTCTATGAGGTTTATTTAGTCGATAAAAATCTCTTTTACCTTGTTAAAAAAAGCGGTCTTTCGCTCCGAGCTGATGCTCCAATTCACCGGCACACTTTGGTAACCCTCATCAAAACCTTCTCCTTTCATTCTAAAATCGAAATATCCCCAGGAGGCATGGGCTTTTGTAGCCGCGGCAAAATTATTTTCGGCCCGGTCAAAATCAAAATGATCATCTTCGTTAAAAACAATTGGCATCGGATGGTAGGATGGCAAATTTCGAACTTCTTCCACCATTTTTGTAATTCCGGAAGGTGAATGCACTCCGTTCCCGTGAATAAGCACAAAATCGCACACTTTAACCACTTCGTCGGGTGGAATCGTATTTCCGTTAAAACTAGTTGAAACAAGCAATTCAGGAGCTTTTTCCTTAATCAGAAGTATCAATTCCGAAATTCGATCCTGTTTTATAATGTCATGGTCGTATTTCCGGTTGTTACATTCATTGGCCACCTCAATCAAAACATTTGTAAAAGCCTTATTTTGAATCCATTCAACAACATTCCCCACAGCATTTTTAACGGCATTTTCATCCTGTAAACGTTCGTCCTGACCAAAATAAAAAATTCCCAGAATAACCACCATTCCCAGTTCATCGGCCTTTTCCACAATTTTTTCCATTCGTTGGGCAAAGTCTGTCCGCAAAGTTCCATCTGGTTCAAAAGCATTGTTTTCCCAGGGTTGAACACTTGAATATCCTTCCGGGCTTCCTCCCTGAAAATTAATTGTAAAAGCAATTAAACCATGTTTTCTCCAATCAGGCATAGCCATAATAAATTCATCGGTATTTCTGTCGGGATCCCATTCTTTTGTATCAGGATATTTCCATTTATTTAACGTTTCAGGATTCAAATCGTCAAATACACCCTGAACCATTCGCGAATTTGGCAGTAATCCTTCCACAGAAACTCCATTCCATGTACGCCCTTTAAAAGTTGGCTTTCCGTTAATATAGAACTGCTCCCCTTTTGTTGAGACATTTACAGTTGGCTGAAAAGCTTCTTCTGAACCACAGCCCATTATAAACAGAATCAAAAATGCGATGCCTATTTTTAAACCGCTCTCCATCAAAAAACTGTTTTATTTAAGAACCTGTTCCTTTGCCCAATTGATGTATTGTTCCCAGTCAAAATCCGTCACATCGTGTTTCCCTGTTCGAATGTGATAGGAAACGGTATTTTGGATGGGCTCATTAACAGCGGGCATTTTATCTGATGGGATTCCTTTTTTGTCAAACAAATCATAAACCTTCGAGGCATAAAATGCAGACAAAAATTCGCCTTTTGGATCCGCCCACTGGTCTTCTTCAGCACTGGCAACATATAAGGGGCGTGGTGCTATTAATGCCAGAAGTTCATGCTGATCAACAGGAAGGGCTTCTTCGTTGTTATTGAAATTTCTAAAATTCTTGCAAAACCAGTGCGGGAAACTGGAATTTATCCGGCCAACGGTTTCTCCAAACTTCCGCTTCGCAAGAGCCGCTCCTCCGCACCCCGAACAATTTGAAATAACACCGGCAAAACGTTCGTCGCTGGCACCTGCCCACAACGACGTTTTTCCCAATCGGGAATGGCCAAATACAATCACTTTATTTTCATCTACTTCGCTGTATGTTTCAAAATAATCCAATGCCCGGCTCAGTCCCCACGACCACGCCGAAATACTCCCCCACTCCGATGCAGCAGGTTGCTGCTGATTGTCGACATAAAAAAACGGATGAACCCCGTCTGAAAAATCATCTTTATCGGGATCCACTTCCCCGTAATAAATGGTTGCAAGACCAATTCCGGCATCTATCATCTTGTCAATAGCCCATCGGTTTGTGCGTACACCACGCGATTGTTCCGTTAACTGGTTATTGATAATTCCAAAAGAAGGATTATCCCGGCTCCAGGCTTCGGAAATAATTACATTTACATCTTCGGTAACTGTATGATTTCCATAAAAATTGTATCCTAAAAATACGGGAGCTTTTTCAATATTTTTGGGAAGATACATCAAAATAAAAAAATGTAAGTTTCGATTTCCTTTTTGAAATGTCAGTTCCACCTGCCGGCGTTTTGCTTTCCCATTCAAAGCATTTTCACTCTGTTCTACAATTTGGGCTGAAGCAATCTTTAACTCATCCGGAACTTCACCATAAACATTTTCAGTAAAAAAATCGAGCAGTTCCTGACGCCCTTTTTTTATCCATTTTTTTGAATTCCTGATTTTTTTCCCGTTAAAAGTTTTCAGAGGGTCGGGCAATTCAAAATCCGGCACTTTGCTTTCATCATAATTTGCTTCTTCCTGTGACCAGGCAACCTGCATCACCATTGCAAATATTATGAGTAAGGCTATTTTTTTCATTTTTTACAGATTTATATTAAGTGAAACCAATACATCTTGTTTTAGTAGAATACAAAAATTTAATATTTCATCAACAAATTCAGCATTTTACGATCAAGCTTATGTCCGAACCAATCTTCATAGTTGACATCTTTTCTTCCGGAATTTAATAATCCAAAAGTCCCGTTAAATTCCCAAAGTGCATACCCAATTCCATTTTCTGTTAGCACATCAAGAACATCTCCAAACCATGCCAGGAAAACATCGTGCGGAGTTTCCTGCCAGCAGCCACACTCTCCGCAGTGAACACCAACCCCGTTTTTTACAGCATCAATCCAGGGCGCATAAAACTCCTTCAGTTTTTTTCTGCTAAATTGCTTTCCGTCAATTTCTCCGGGCCAAACCGGTTTTGGAGCATCATCAGGATTTTCAAATACCCAGGGTGCCCTATAATGAGAAATATAATGAGGATAATACCCCCTGCAACTTTGGCCAATATCCAAATCAAAAAGCTCGGGAATTACATCACTTCCAACATTGTTACCATCGGCAATTACCCGATGATTTGGATTGTGACTTCGAATAATCTTTAAGGCTTTCAGAGCCACTTCCCGATAGAGCTGCCCGGGAATGGCGCCACGTTTCGAGAATTGGTTATTCATATCTTCGCGGGTACATGGCTCATTTACCAAATCAAAACTAATCTGGTCGGTTGTTTTTGAAGCAAAACGTTTGGCCCACATTCCCCAATGAAAGTAAAACGCCTCCTGTGCTTCCTTGTCTTCCCACAAATTATAAGGTTCATTAAAACCAGCATTTACGCAAAAACCAGGAGCCCGATGTAAATTTAAACTTACATGTAAACCATTTCTATTTGCAGCATCTACCAATGCGTCCACATTGTCCACCTCTTTTTCATTGATATTCAAAATGTCTTCGGGAGTAATGTCCCTACTTTGATCAAAATTCAGAAAGCGTGGATAAGCCATCGGCAAACGCACAAAATCAAATCCCCAATCAGACATCCATTTAAAATATTCTTCGGTAGTTTTAGGTCTCCCTCCTCCGTTCATATTGGGTGAAAAATAATCCAGCAGATTAAATCCTTTCCAACGGGGTAATTTATTTTTCACAGGAAGATTTTTTTGCGAAAAAGCCGGCGCACCAGCCACTCCAATGGCTGTAGTTGCCAGGCTTGTGGTTTTTATAAAATCTCTTCGTTGCATTTTCACCAGGTTTCATTGGTTTCTGTAAATATAGACAAATTGCATAAAACAAGTTAAGCGCAACATCTAATCTTGTTGAATTTGTTTGCTTTCCTGACTTGCCTTAATAAAACAACAGCCCTGATTAAATTATCGTGTACAGTGATATTCCGGCAAAATCAGGCACATTGTTTTTAAACGTGTTAATTTTTAAAACAGGAAAAAGAGATTTATACATTTATCTTTATATTTTAGTAAGATTGAATATGTTATACTAAAAAATTTAGTAAACAGACTAAACCATAATAATAAACAACAGAATGTCATTAATGAAAATAATGAACCATAATGTGGCTTATCAAGAGTTGAAAACTGGTTTTCACACAAAAACCATAGGCAAGCTGAATCGAATAAAAAATTACTGCTTAGTTCAAGTCCCTCCATGTATAAATTCCTTTTCATATTGCGAGAAAGGAAGACAACAAAACTCAGAATTTAGCACATGAACGGTCTGTCTTCAGGACAAATAATGACTAAAATTTAAAATATTCCTGTGAAAAAATAATTCAAACAAAAACAACAAATAATTTTAAAACCTGACTAATTTCTTTTTATGCGCATTACCGTTTTCTTTTTAACAAAGAATAAAAATCCTCTGGCCTTTTTATTCTTTTGGCTGTCCGGGATTCTCTTTTCATCTCAAGATTTACCGGCCCAGCGTGTAGTTGATATAAGCCAATACCCGCCAGAATATTTCGATTCGATTCGGGCAACTGTTTACGACACAACCAATGTTAATTATACTATCCGGGCGTATCGGCTGAGTTCTGAAGATAATATTATGATTGATGGAAATCTGGATGAACCAGCCTGGAAAACCGCCGAACATAAAACGAACTTTATTGAAAAAGATCCCTATCCTTTGATTCCCACAAGCGATGAAACAGAATTTGCCATTTTATATGACGATGAAAATTTATATGTTGGGGTATGGTGCTGGGATGCTGTGCCTGATAAAATTGTTGCCTACCTGGCTCCTCGGGGTACATACGGAGCAGACAACCTTCAACTTTTTATCGATAGCTACAACGATGACAGAACCGGGTATAAATTTGTTATTTCGCCTACTGGTGTTCAGGGCGACGAACTTCGTTACGACGATGTAAAACGCGATCGCAACTGGAACGGTATTTGGTATTCAGAAGGAAAAGTCGATGACAAAGGTTGGTATGTTGAAGTAAAAATTCCCTTCTTTAACATGCGATATTCTTCAAGAGAACAGCAAACCTGGGGTTTTAACATTATGCGCACTATGGCCAGGGAGGCATCACGCAGCCAATGGAAACCACATTTACCCGAATGGGAAAACAATACACGCATGTCGCAACTGGGGCAAATAGTAGGAATAAAAAATATCAGTTCAGGAAGAACTTTTGAATTACGACCATATGGAACAGTAAGTTCAACAGAAGCCTTAAATGTTTCACCGTTTAAAACATTAAATTTAGGTGGTGATATCCGCTTTAGTCCAACTCCCAACCTTACTGCCGATTTTACCTTTAACCCCGACTTTGCACAGGTCGATGCTGATGTTTTTGAAATTAACCTTACACGGTTTCCCACCCGGTTTGCTGAACTTCGTCCGTTTTTTACTGAACGCATAAATGTATTTAATACTCCGCTTGAGCTTTTTTACAGTCGCCGAATAGGCGCAAAAGGTGATATTCTGGGTGGAGTAAAAATGACCGGAAAACTAGATCACGGAGTTGAATTTGGAGTTTTGGGAAATGTAACCGGGCAATCGGTGTTTAAAAGTGCACTTCAAAATTCAGAAAAAGCCACTTTTGGTGTAATGCGGGTGAAGAAAGACATTTTAGGTTCAAGCAATATTGGTATTCTGGCAGCAACAAAAGAAGAAGCAGATAATTACAACCGTATTTTTGGCGTTGACGGCAGTTTTGTTCTCAGCGGAAACGATTTTGTCGATTTTCAGGTGGCCACCGGACAAACCGAAAAACAAACAAAACAAAACATGGCTTACAACCTCAATTACACCAGAACAGGCGATTTAATGGGACTAATCTTTATTGGAGAAAGAATCGAACCCGATTTTGAAATAAATCGTGTAGGATATATTCAGAAAGAAACATACCGTGGTTGGGATAAAGTAACGGGAACGTACAAGTTAAGTCCGAGAATAAATAAATACAACCTGAGAAGAATAACTGCCAACGCCACTCTTGAATTTGACAGGGATTTATTTACTTCGGAATACATCAACAATGTACTAGAAAATTTTCCTGATTTTGTTCCCGATGTAATGTTTGGCTCCGTTACAACAAACAACGAAGGGAATCCGGTAATTTCAGATGGAAGCCGTACTTCAAACAACTACAAAGTTGGAGGCGACCTTACTATAAACATGATCAATGAAATGATTATTGTGGCAGACTACAAACGTTTTACAGCTACCGAACTTACGGGTCAATATTCCGGGAATCTGCTAACGCTGAGTTATTCTACACGCCCGATAAATAAAGGTGCCAGCTTTGCCGGTGTATTTGGCTTTACAAATGACACTTATTACAATTTTAATCAAAAATACGTGGCCCGGCAAAGAAAATTAACACTTGAGGGAGAAGGCCGTTTAACCCGGAATTTTCTTACAACGTTAATTGGAGATTACACTGAAACTTTCACAACAAGCGACCACAAAGACGGACGTTATTTTAAACTTTCCTCCAACTCAACATGGATGTTCACCAAAGATTTTTACCTGAGAGTACATGCCCAGGGAATTCTGGGAACAACATTCTACCAGCAAAAAGAAATTTACAACGAATATTTGCTAAGCTGCCTGATGAGTTGGGAATACCGGCCCGGCAGTTTCCTGTACCTAGCTTACAACGAAGGACGATTTGATACTTCAGGAAACTCCGGTTGGAGAAACATGAGTTTAAACAATCGCACCGTCATTTTAAAAATTTCTTATTTTTTTAGTATTTAGAAAAAAGAAAATCTTTAAAGTTGTGCGGAAACCCCGCGATAAGTCACAAGAAATTGGTTGAATAAATTACCGGGAATAATCCCAAACATACGATTCAGTTACAAAACAGTGATTGGTATAGTTTTCTTTATTTACATAATTTCAACTAAAAAAGTTAAACGACGCTCTATTCCATGGAAAAGAATTAAACTGATTCTTTTTAAAACCAACTTTCCTTTTAGCATCAAAGCGTTATATTTGCCGGAACATTTGCATAAACTTTGGAAGATAAACACCTCTGGGAACATATAAAACAAGGTGATAAAAAGGCACTAAAAAAACTGCACGACAAATATTTCAAACAGATGTGTCTTTATACGCAAAAATCTGCAGCGAATATAAGTGTTGCAGAAGAATTGGTCTCGGATTGTTTTATAAAGATCTGGGAAAACCGTGCAAAAATCAACATAAATTCATCCGTAAAACACTATATCTTTTTTATACTTCGAAACAGTATTGTTGATTATTACCGCAAAAAAAGACCAATTACTGAATCAATTGAAAATATACCGGAACCTGCAAACGAAGAGTATTTTGATGAGCAAAAACAGTATGTAAAGCTGTATGATTTAATTCAAGAACTTCCTGATCAACGAAAAAAAATAATTGAACTTGCTGTTTTTGATTCGTTAACATACAACGAAATTGCAAAAAAACTAAACATCACAAAAAACACCGTAAAAACTCAAATCAGAAGAGCTTACCGTTTTTTTAAAGAAAACCTCGATCCTAAAGATTTTTACTTTTTCTATTTTCTCCACACATCTGAAAAAGAAATTCTTAGCAAAGAAAAAATATGAATAGTTAAAAAAAATAAATAATTGCGTCACCCTCTTTTTCACTTTTCCCGTCCTTTTAATAGATAGCAAAAAATAGTTTATTCATAGTTCTGGGTTGGCAATGGGATGGCATAAAGCTCCATCCCGTTAATTCAGCAACTAAAAAAACAGGATGAAAGAACAGGATAAATTTTGGGAACTTTCCACCGGAAAAATATTTGAAGAACTCAGCCCTGAAGAGGAAAAAGTTTTGAATCAGCTCCTTAAAGAAAAAGAAAATCAAAAAACTTTTGCTGAAATTGAAAAAATTCATCGGGGATTAAAAAAAAGTCTTCCGTTGCAAGGTGTTTCTCAAAGTCGCTCATGGGAAAAAGTCTCCGGGCATTTTACACTTCGGAAAGTACATTTATTAAAATCGGTACTTAAATATGCAGCCATTTTAATTGTTGCATTTTTGGCCGGTGTATTAATCAAAACCAACTTAACCTCACAACCTATCCCCCTGGTTTATGCGGAATTAAAAGTTCCTCTCGGACAAATGTCGGAAATAACTTTATACGATGGCACCCATGTTTGGCTAAATTCCGGCACCACTTTAAAATATCCGAATTCTTTTGGCGCAGAAAGCCGTGAGGTATTTCTTAACGGCGAAGCTTTTTTTAATGTTAAACCCAGCGATATACCTTTCAAGGTAAAGCTAAAAAAAAGTGAAATTGAAGTTTTGGGGACTTCATTTAATGTGGTCTCATACGCAGAAGAACGTTCCAGTCAGATAACATTGATTGAAGGGGCTGTAAAAATTAACAGTCATACGGGAAAAGAGATAACCCGGATTAAACCCAAAGAACAAATTACGATTCCCGATGATTTAGATAACATAAAAATTAAAAAAGTTAATACCGATTTCTATACGAGTTGGCCCGAAGGAAAAATTGAATTTGACGAGGAACGGCTGTTTGATATTGCTTTCAGATTGGAGCGCTGGTACAATGTGAAAATAAATTTCACAAGTGCCGAAGCTGAAGATTTACGTTTTTCGGGTACGGTGCTAAAAAATAAACCCTTTGACCAAATCATCAAAGCCATCGGAATTCTTTTACCTGTAAAAATAAAATATCAGAATAAACTGGGAGAAAAAGATATAATAACCATTTCAATAAATGATAAGCCTATGTGAATCCGAAAAAACCAATAAATAAATCAAAAAAAACGGCGGATATGCCCCACATACCCACCGCTTAGCGATTAAAACAAGTTGTAATAATCATTTAAAACATTCAAATTTATGAAAAAACGATCAAACCGGGCTGTTTTTGAACGGCCTTTAAAAAAACTTTTATTAAAAATGAAATTGACTTTTGCGATATTTCTTCTTGGCCTGGTGAGTGTGAGTGCCTCCACGTATTCACAAAATACCAGATTGGATATCTCATTCAACAATAATAACATCGTCGACTTATTTAAAGAGATAGAAAATAAAAGCGAATTTTACTTCTTTTATCAGCGGGAAGATTTAAAAAAAATAGAAAATGTTTCTGTAAACGTTGAGGATGCAACTGTTATGGAAATCCTTGACCAGGTTCTGAGCGGCACCTCACTGGACTATAAAATTGTTGACCGCTATATAATCGTACGTCAAAAAGAAAGTAATTTTGGTGATGCTATTATTAGAGGCGAACAACAAAAACCTGTTAACGGGACAGTAAAAGACAAAAATGGAATGCCGCTTCCGGGGGTTACCGTTTTAGAAAAAGGAACCGGCAACGGAACAGTTACGAACACGAACGGAGAATATTCACTTTCAGTAAATGCCAATGATGCCATATTGTTGTTTTCTTTTGTTGGAATGCAAAGTCAGGAAATTCCGGTTGAAGGAAAGCGACAAATTGACGTTGTTTTGGAAGAAGGAGTAATCGGTCTTGAAGAAGTAGTTGCCATAGGTTATGGAACCATGAAAAAAAGGGATGTTACCGGGTCTGTTTCTTCTGCTGACGGCAGTGAATTGGTAAAAGTAAACTCATCAAGTGTGAGCACCGCTATTTCGGGCCGTTTACCCGGATTACATGTTTCACAATCATCAGGAAGTGCCGGAGCGGGATCTGTCCTAAGAATCCGTGGAGTAGGTTCAGTTTATTCAGGTGTTGACCCATTGGTAATTATCGATGGATTCCAGGGCGATATCAACCAGGTATCTCCCAACGATGTGGAAACCATTACCGTGTTAAAAGATGCAGCTTCTGCTTCAATTTACGGAGCCAGAGCAGCAAACGGTGTTATTCTTATTACCACAAAAACCGGAAAAAGAAACCAGGAATTGAAGGTAAATGTAAATGTAAAATACGGAACACAGCAAGCAACAAATATTCCAAAGTTACTCGACTCGGAAGACTGGTGCAGAAAAATGAATGAATCAACCCTGGCAAGAACAGGAACACAATATTGGGTTGGCGATCAGGCTCCTGAATTGCAAACCACAAATACAGATTGGTTTGATTATATTTTCAGAAGTGCTCCGGTACAGGATTATAACCTGTCGGCAACGGGTGGCTCAAAAAATCTTCAGTACGCTGTAAATATCAACTACTACAATCAGGACGGCATCATGATAGGGGAAAACTATCAGAGAGCAAGTGCCCGAAGTAACATTGAGTTTGTAACAGAAAGATTTAGCGCCGGTCTGAGAACCTATCATTACAAAACCTGGTCAAGCAATCATTCTGCTGATATCAACGGAGCAATGTTTACTCCACCGACAATACCGTTGTACAATGAGGATGGATTACCCGGGACACCGAGGGAAGGTACAGGTGAAGATCAACTCCAAAATAATACCCCGGTAATGTCGTACAACAGTGTCGACAATAGTGCAAAAGCCAATTCAACAACTGTAAATTTATATTCTGAACTAAAACTGTGGGACGGGTTAAAGTTTAAAACCGTATTTAATATTTCCGGTTATGACAGTTACCGGGAAGATTTCCGCCCGGAATGGTTTACCTACCGCCCGGAGGACACCGATCATTCTGCACCGTACAGGCATCAAAGCCCGGCATCCTTAACTGTTTACGATAATACAAGTTCAATATGGGAATGGCAAAATCTTCTCACTTATGTAAAAGATTACAAAAAACACCATTTTGATATTTTGGCAGGTATTTCGGCCCAAAAGTCAGAATCAGCTTATATGAGCGCATACAGAAATACCTTCCCCCGAAATAGTCTTGTTGCTATCAACGCAGGAAGTGAAGACTACAACAACTCCGGCTCTTCAGGTGAAGGATCCCTTTCCTCTCAATTCGGAAGAATTAACTATTCCTTCGACAACAAATACCTGCTTCAAATGAACGTGAGAAGGGACGGCTCTTCCGTTTTTGCGCCTAAAAACCGATGGGGAGTTTTTCCGTCGGCATCTTTTGGATGGAGAATCTCTGAAGAAAGCTTTTTAAAAGATAATTCAGTCATCAGCAATATGAAATTAAGAGCCGGTATTGGTTCGTTGGGGAATTCAAATATTCCATCCTACAAATGGTTAAGTTCTATTTCGTTTGGTGCTGGTTATGTGTTTGGCGAAGAACAGGCGCTAAATTCCGGTGCCACTGTCAGCGGCGCATACAACGAAGATATTACATGGGAAAAGACAACCACAACAAATATTGCCCTCGACTTAGGTTTGTTCAACAATCAGTTTAATATGACTTTGGACGTATTTAAAAGGAAGACAACGGATATGCTTTTAATTCTTCCGCTTCCTTCAACCACCGGTTACAGCAGCGATCCTTATGTAAATATTGGAGGAGTAGACAACTCAGGATGGGAATTCACAGCCCAATACATCAACAGATCGCATGAATTGAAATACGATATTTCGTTCAACATTACGCATGTAAAAAATAAGGTAGTCGACATGGGAGATGTTGCCCCCATCATCGACTTATACACCAGAACGGAAGAGGGGCAGTCCATAAACTCCTATTACGGTTATGTTGTTGAAGGCATTTATCAGTCGGAAGCAGATATAGCCGCCAGCCCGACACTTGATGGAGCGCGACCCGGCGATTTTAAGTATAAAGACCTGGATAACAGTGGAACAATTGACGAAGATGACAGAAAGTTTCTGGGTAATTCTATCCCTGAATTTTACTATGGAGGAAATGTCAATCTCGAATGGAAGAACCTGGATATGAGCATTCAGCTTCAGGGTGAATTTGGTAAAAATATAATGGTGACACCTGAATTCGCGATGGATTTCGGAACACTCTATGATTACACAAATATGTATCAGGAAGTATACGATAACAGATGGACACAAGAGGGAGACGACAGTTATTATCCGGCGATAGGCAGTGGAATCCGGGGAATTAACAATGTTTGTAATACCCGCTGGCTCATGGATGCAAGTTACCTGAGGGTTAAAAACCTGCAAATTGGATATACGCTTCCCAACCAACTTCTTTCGGGAATCCCGATCAATAAAATCAGGGTATTTCTCTCCGGAACAAACCTGTTAACGTTTACTGATTATGTTGGATTTGACCCGGAAATAGGAGTCAGACAAAAGCGATCCGACAGCACCGGATACATTGACATGGTTTACACCAGAGGAGGCTCCAATACTCCCCAGGCTCGAACATTCCAGGCAGGTGTAACCATAACTTTCTAACCTAAAAAATTTGAAACGATGAAGACAAAAATTTTATATTTCGCATTATTTGCTCTGTTGCTTCTGAATTCAACCGGCTGCAAAGAGAGTTTTCTCGAAACATTGCCTAAAGATCAGCTCACAACAGAGACATTCTATAAAAGTGAAGACGATTTTATTCAATCCATAAATGGAGTGTACGGAATTAATAATATCTGGCGGCAAAAAATGGAATTTTTTCCAATGGTTGATATCGCTACTCCTGTTGCAACCCGTGGAAGTGGTAGGTTTGGTCAATTCGACTGGGGTGGCAATGGCTATACTCCCGACGGTGTTCCCGGCGATGTTCGTGCCTGGTTCAGCTATTGGTGGATAGGCATAGCGCGGGCAAATGAAGTGTTGTACCGACTTGAAGAAGCAGAAGATGGAATATTTACCACTGCCGGGCTAAAAGACCAGATAAAAGGCGAAGCTTTGTTCCTGAGAGCTATTTACTACTTTTATTTAAGTGATATTTGGGGAGGTATGCCTCTTATTACCGAGCCGGTTACAACAGAAACATATTACCCAGAGCGTGATACCAAAACTGCCATTACGGAACAAATGATAAGCGATTTAAAAGAAGCCCAGAATCTTCTACCTTCTATTACAAAGTATCGCAACTCACCAGCAGAAATGGGAAGGGCAAGTAAGGAAGCAGCACAATCCTTACTCGGTAAAATTTATTGTGCTGAAGAACAATGGGAAAATGCCTCTACCGAGTTAAAAAAAGTTATCGACTCTAATAATTTCGAATTAACACCCGGAGCAACCGGTTTTATTGATCAGTTTTGGCCGGAAGGTGAAAATGGTATTGAATCTATTTTTGAGTGGCAGTATATGAGCGGAATCGGCGATCAGTACGGAAATTCTTTTGTTTCATACTGCGCCACCGGTGCTGCCGGACTGGATGTTGGAGGAAATGGATGGAATTATATCGAACCAACCGATTATCTGGTTGACTTATACGAAACAAAAAATGGCTACAAAGTAACAAGCACATGGACAGGAAGTGGTGAAAGTCAGGACTATTTTACATTCTCGTCCGACGACCCTGAATTTGATCCGGAAGACGCCTTTGCACACCGCGACCCGCGCTTAAAATGGACCGTTGCATACGAGGGCAATCCCTATGTAGATGAAAAATGGCCGGAAAATACCTTTACCGCTGCAAGTCCAATGGAATCAAATTACGGCAACCTGAAAATGATTGTTTACGAAGAAGGATTTGCACAAAGTGACATGAACATGGTTGTTTTACGTTTTGCTGATGTATTATTGCTTTACGCTGAGGCTCAAATGGAACTAAATAATTTGGATGAAGCAACAAAATATGTAAATAGGGTCCGTAGCAGGCCATCCGTTTCAATGCCCGATGTACCGGCTGGTATAGCTGGTTCACAAAGCGACCTGAGACAGTATATCCGCGAAGAACGAATCAGGGAACTGGCAACTGAATACGGTCATGTATTTTACGATATGCGACGTTGGGGAATTTATGTTGACGAAATGGAAAATTACTGGACAGCCAACAAATTTGGACGCGAAAACCCGGCAGTCCAAATTGACGAACACAATGTACTGTGGCCAATTCCAACACAAGAGCTTGACTTAAACCCCAACATGGTTCAAAATCCGGGCTATTAATTCTTATTTAAACAGATTGAAAAGACATAACACCCGGTTAAACCGGGTGTTTTCCTTTTATTTCTTTCAACATGAAGCACATCTACAAATTTCTCCTTCTGTTCCTCATTCAAATTATCTTTCTTCCCAACAATCTTTTTGCACAAAATAAACTTCAAAAATTAAAGGTTGCAGACAATAACAGATATTTATGTTATGATGACGGAACCCCGTTTTTTTGGCTGGCAGATACGGCATGGGAAATATTCCTTAAACTAAACACAGAAGAAGCATCGCTGTATTTTGAAGACAGAAGTTCAAAAGGATTTAATGTAATTCAGTGTACCATTCTGTCTGAAAATGATTTTCATACCATTGATGCAACCAACCAGTATGGACAAAAGCCGCTTATAAACGGCGATCCGGAAAAACCTGACACCATTCCGGGAAAAAATAATGATTACTGGGACTATATAGATAAAACAATTAAACTTGCTGAATCAAAAGGACTTTATATTGGCTTGTTACCAACCTGGGGCGAATATGTCACAACAGAATTTCGCGATGGTATTGTAAATTCAATCTTTGATGTTGATAACGCATTTATTTACGGAAAATTTGTTGGAGAGCGTTACAAGAATTATACAAATATAATTTGGATTTTAGGAGGCGATCGTTCGGCTTGCACGAAAGAAGCTAAAGCAATCTGGCGTTCGCTGGCAAAAGGTCTGGCAACGGGTTTAACCGGAAGTGAGGACTACAGCAAAATGCTGATGACTTTCCATCCGGTAGGGAAACGTCATTCAACAGATGATTTTCCTGGTGAAAAGTGGATCGATTTTAACGCAATTCAATCCGGGCACGGAACAAATATTTTAAATTGGAAGATGATTCAGAACGATTATAACAACTATAAAAACACGCCTGTAATTGATTTGGAATCAAGCTATCCGTTTCTTGGAGAAAATAACAACAAAGAGAAAACTGATTTTTATGCACGCCGGGCAGCATACTGGTCTGTTTTTTCCGGTAGTTTTGGACACACCTACGGACATCACGGAATTTGGAATTTTGTAAAAGAGAATGAAAACAAAAATATTATCTGGAAAAATGCAATTCAGGCGGTTAGTTCAACTCAAATGGGCTATCTGAAAAATTTGATAAAATCGTTTCCTTTTTTTGAGCGTATTCCCGATCAGAATATGATTGCATCAAACCCGGGTTTGGACACAGATCACATCGCTGCAACCCGCGGAAACAACTATGCGCTGATATATATTCCCACTGGCCGGCCGGTAGCAATCAGGATGGGGCATATAAAAGGAGAATCGGTTAAAGCAAAATGGTTTAATCCCGGAAACAACAAATATTCTCAAACCGAAACCAAACCAAATTCCGGATTGATAACGTTTATTCCACCCAATTCCCCTTCTTCTCAACAAGAAACCGACTGGGTATTGATATTGGAGTCAGTGGAAAACTAATACGACCTGTCTATTTTTTAACTATTTTGAAAAATCATGTTTCTGTCTCAATAAATTAAAAAATGTATTTTAGTAGATGCAACAGCCTAAAACAATAAATACTACAGTATGAAAAGCTACTTCGCATTCCTGTTATTTGTCCTCACTTTATTATCCTGTAACGCAAAACAATCTTCCGAAAGGAAAAAACTGGCTGATAAAATAAACGCTACAGCATCGATTTCTTATACAAAATCCAAAGCTCTTGAAATCATTAAAACCGGATTTAATGCGGGAGATGGGTACAGCGAAGTCTGGATTCGCGACTACAATACATTTATTGAACTGGCTTCGGAAGTATATTCTTCCGAAGATTTAAAAGAAAACTTACTGGTATTCTTCAAAATGCAGGGAGATGACGGAAATATTATCGATGGATTTGTTCCAAAGGAAAAGGCGTATGTTGACTACGATTATATTACTTCTGAACTGGAGTCGCGTTATGTAGGGCATAAAAATACGGTAGAAACCGATCAGGAATCTTCTCTGATTCAGGCTGTTTATAAATATATAAAAGTTACAGGCGATTCATCTGTTCTTTCTGAAAAGATAGGAAACAAAACCGTTCTGGAAAGAATAGATTGGGCCATTGAATTTTTATTAAATCACCGTTTCTCTGAAGAATACGGTTTAATTTGGGGAGCCACAACGGCCGACTGGGAGATGTGCAGCCCGAACACGGATGGGGTGTTGATATTGACGAAAACACCCACCGAGCCATCGATATCTACGATAATGCCATGTTGTTAATTGCCTTGGACAACCTTCTGGAAATCCAAGCTCAGAAAGAGAAAAAATGGGGACAACTAAAAAAAGAACTGACACAAAATTGCAGAAAATATCTATGGGACAAAAAGAAACAAAAATTCAAGCCTCATATTTATCTTAACAAATCGCCTTTCCCGGATGATTTTAACGAAGATGAAATATACTATTTTGGAGGAACTGCCACAGCAATTGAAGCAGGTTTACTTTCAAAAAATGAAATTAAAAGTTCATTAAAACAAATGGTTGCCCTGGTAAAAAAAGCAGGTGCAGTATCGATTGGATTAACACTTTATCCGGCATATCCCGAAGGATTTTTTGCCAACAAAATTATGAATCCGGAATACAGTTATCAAAATGGTGGCGACTGGACCTGGTTTGGTGGAAGAATGATTCAGCAACTGATTAAATACGGTTTTTTTAGTGAAGCCTTCGAACAGTTGGTTCCGATGACCGACCGGGTGATGAAAAATGACGGTTTTTACGAATGGTACACCATTGATAATCAACCCCGTGGATCGGGAACATTTAGAGGTTCCGCCGGCGTGCTTTTTGTTGCAATTCAACTATTGGAAAAAGAAATCATAAGAAACTAAAACTTATATGTGTCCAAAAAATAAATTTTATCCTTTTTAATGTGAATTCTATGAAAAAAACAGTCATTATAATAAGCCTTTTATTTTGTGTTTCAACAATTCTCAGTCAACCAATTCAAATAAAAAAATCATTAATTCGTTCATTCAAACCTGATTTTACGTCAGCGCCTCAAAGAATAGATTTAGATAACGATGGCGACCCCGATTTGATAAAATCAACTGTTTTTGATACCATTCCTGTTTTCTGGATCGACGATGATGACGACATGCAGCCAAGCGACTGGGAAGGAGATTTAGACAGTGATTGCCTGATAATTGACAGGAACAACGACGGCATTTTTGCCGGCCCCGGCGACATCAGCCTTGACTGGGTGGATAACAATTCCGACGGAGTTGCAGACATGCAGGTGGTAGTAGAAAACAGTAATCCACATATAAAAAATTACTGGGAATGGAGCAGCAATTACATGTGGATTATCGATCCGGAACAAGACGAAACCTTCAATTATGTAAATTGGAAAGAAATGGTACTGCGTTGCTGGGAGCATTATGGGGCAGCCAACTTTTACGAAGATTACCACGGACAAACGCTTTTCCAAAAAGCTCACGTTCACAGTTACCGTTTCAGCGATTTGCGTTACAGTTGGGAAAACCCTTTTCTGTTTTACGATATTGATGATGATGGCTTGACTGAAATGGCGATTCGACTGGAAGACAGTTGCGAGTTCAAAAAAGAAAATGAAGACGACGAAATTGACACCTACCCTACCGGTAAAATAGATCATGTTTATATGTCGTTTGATTTGGATAACGACAATGGTCCGTCCAACGAATTTGATTTTGATCTGAGTATCCGGTTTAACGGCGAAGGTTTTTCTTACACCGAGCAAATTCACCAGTTTGACAAAATGCGCGGCTTGCCTGCTGCCGATTTATTATTTTATGATGTTCGCTGGCGAAAAATGAACGAACTGGTTTATACCGACCACGACTCAGCCTGGAACAAGGTTTACAATGAAGGAATATGGGAACAATGCTGGTTTACATTTGATGAAGACGACGATTGTGAACGATGGGAACGCGTTGAATTTTATCAGCCGGGGAATCCCTTCAAAATCGGAATGCAAAAAGGAGGAATCGATAATAATCCGCAAGCCGACGCCACTGGCGACCGCGGAGAATGGGACACCGATAATTCCGGACAGGGAAAATTATATATAGGGTTTGATAACCGGATTCATTTATACGGTGCAGAAAACGGATACTGGCGAATCGATCAGGATGCTGATTCCTATCAGGGATGGGGAGGATTATATGCAGGCCAATACAAAAGAGACCAGAAAATACCAGAAAAATTTGCTACCGTTGGATACGAAGATACCAACAATGACGGATTTCTCGACTTTGTGAAATATGATTTGAATGGCGATACTATTTTTGAAAAATCATTCAACTTAAATGAACTGGGAGTAAAAACTTCATTTGAGATTTATAACCCGGCGGAAGTCAAACCCGAAAATCTAAATCAACTTTTTGAAAAGGCAGCCAGCCAAATGTGGCAACAGGCTGAATTGGCAATCGAAGCAGCCAGGGTTTCCAATATTAATTATAAATGGTACGCCCAACTGATGCACCCAAAAAGTTTAAACGAGAAATACAGGTTTGGTTACTGGCTGCAGTTCTACATTTTCACCGATTTATATAATCGCGCCGAGGAAACCAACAACAAGCAACTCAGAAACAAAACCTTAAAAGCTTATTTCGGACAAAATTGGGAAAGTTTTAATAAGTAAAAAAACATGAAACGACGAGACTTTATACATACAGCGCAATTAGGCAGTTTTGGAATTTTACTTTCACCCTTGCCGGCGATGTCAATGTTTTCTCAAAATAAAGAGACTACGCGGATTGTTCTTAAACAATTAAATTTTAAGTCTCCCGAACTTCCCGACGGACAGAGAATCCCATTTGGATGGTCGGCTGCCGGTTTGCTTCCCGGTGATTCTGTTATCGTAAAGCCGGATAAAAAAATACCTGACGGAAACTTGTGGTTCCGGGTTTCAGTAGCACAGGAAATCTGGGATAAAAAACAGCTTCACCTCCAACTTGCCAATTCCAAAGAAAAACTGGGAACGGTTGACATTCAGTTTTCCTCTGTTCTTGTTCCGTATGAAGTAAAAATCAATAAAAAATATATTCCTGAAATAAACAGGCAGGGAATAAAAATTACCCTTGAAAGTTCTACTCCGTTTTGGTATTTTAACCAACCCGATTCAAAAGTGAACAACACAGCTTTTCTGCCTCATTTGCTTTCTTCACAAAACAATACAGGAACCATCGACGACTTTTTGAACTGTTTTCTTTCAATAAATTCGACTCAGGCTTTTGGCTGGCGCGAAGGCACCGTACTCGATGGATTATGGCAAATTTTCAGCAAAAAAAATAATAAAAGGGCGCTCAAAGCAATTCAGCAACATCTCGATTTATATTTTGATAAAAAGCAAAACCTGGTATACGAAAACGCCCGAAGTAAACCCAACGACAACCGTGTTAATGGTATTGAATCAACCATTCCATTTGCTACTTTGGCCCGTTTGCATCCGGAACACCCAATTTTAAAAACGGTTGTAAAAGGGTGGCAGGAAATGAAAAAAGAAAACGGAATGGTCATCGATGGAACAATGGTTTCGGCCGAAGGTTGTTACACCGTTGCCTATCCGATGGCCGTAATTGGAAAAATCTGGCAGAATAAAGCCTTAAAGGAAAATGCATTGGAACAATTAAAACACCGGTATGTATTGATAAATGATAATAAACTGAATTTGCGATACTACACCGAAGGAAGATACACTTACCCCAACTGGGCGCGGGGTGCAGCCTGGACTCTGCTGGGATTTTCACGCACAATATCAGAACTGATGGATGAAATGAAAGTGGACGAAATTATCGATAAATTTGAAGAAGCTGTAAAAATTGCTGTTTCCATGCAGCGCAAAGACGGACTGTGGAACTGTTTTATGCACGAGCCAAACAGCTTGCCCGACACCTCAGGTTCTGCAGGAATTTCCGCTGCAATTCTCACCGGGATAAACAACGGATTTTTATCTGAATCATACCGCTCGATTGCCGAAAAATGTTGGAAAACCCTGGAGAACTACCTTACTCCTGATGGATTCCTTAAAGGTGTTGCTCAGGATAATCGCGGTGGTGTAGAACTCCAGCAAAGCGATTACCGGGTGATTGCACAGATGGGAATGGGCATGATGGCACAGTTGTATGCAGAACGATAAGAATTAATTCGCCCCCACAGGTTTCCCCTTTTGCCACCTGAAAAATCATGTTATTCAACAATATTTTATTTTTAAACGAAAGTAAATAAACTTTCATTTGAAAATAATTTATAATTTTGAAACAAATTAATATACAACTAACCATGATTTTTAATGTTCAGCGATTTTCTACCCACGACGGGAATGGCATCCGGACTGTCATCTTTTACAAAGGTTGTCCGCTGAGTTGCTGGTGGTGTAGTAATCCTGAAAGTCAGTCCTTTGATTACAGCGTTTTGTATAAAAAAAAATTCTGCAAAAATTTTGGTGATTGTATTCTGGCGGAAAAAAAAGCCATTTCAAAAACAAAGGATGGAATTCAGATTAACCGCGATTTAATCGAAAATCCTGAAAAACTTAAAAACACCTGCCTTTCAAAAGCGCTAACCATTTCCGGCGAAAACAAAACAGCAGCCGAAATTCTTGTTGAAATAGAAAAAGACATTCTTTTTTTCGGTAAAAATGGCGGTGTAACGCTTTCCGGAGGTGAACCATTTGCACAGGGAGAAAGTTTGACCAATCTTTTACAATTACTGAAAGAGAAAAAAATTAATGTGAATGTAGAAACCACATTGCATGTAAAATGGGACAAAATAGAGCGACATCTGACTCTGGTTGACACATTTTTAGCAGACTTAAAGCACACAAACAAAGAAAAATTTAAAAAATACACGGGAGGTAATGTTTCTCTGGTAATGACCAACATGTTAAAACTGGACAACTCAGGAGCAAAATACATTATCCGTATTCCGGTAATTCCGGGCTTTAATCATTCAGAAAAAGAAATGACTAAAATGATAGATTTTGTTTCATCGTTAAAAAATGCCAGGGAGATAAACTTTCTGCCCTATCACACTTTTGGTGTCGAAAAATACAAGATGCTTGGCATTCCCTATCTAATGAAAAATACAAAAAAGACAGAAGATGACGAACTGGAATCATATATGAAATACGCAGAATCAAAAGGGTTTCGGACAAAAATTGGAGGTTAAAATGCAAACAGAAATTAAATCAACTCAGGTAACCCAAAGGATTGCAAATCTTCGCGAAAAAGTGATAAGCTCAAAACCATCGGTTTGTACCGAACGGGCAAAGTTTTATACCCAGATTTATCAGGATAACGAAGACCAGCCGGTAATAATTAAACGTGCATTGGCTTTAGAAAAAACGCTGAAAGAAATGACAATTTTTATCGACGACGGAGAGTTGATTGTGGGAAATCAGTCGTCGCAACACCGCGCAGCTCCCATTTTTCCGGAATATGCTGTCGACTGGCTTCCAAACGAAATGGATGAGCTGGACAAACGTCCGGGCGATGCATTTTTTATCACAGATGAACATAAAAAGGAACTAAACGAAATTGCAAAGTGGTGGAAAGGGAAAGTACTTTGGGACCGGGGACGTGCACTCATGTCGCAGGAATTACGCGATTTGCAGGATTCAGCTATCATAAAAGCGACGGGAAACCTTACTTCGGGCGATGCACACATTGCTGTTGACTTCTACAAAATACTAAAGATAGGATTAAAAGGCTATCTTGAAGAAATAAGACATTATCATAAAAAAACAGACCGTACAAAATTGGAAGGCGTTAAAAAAGATCATTTTTATAATGCTCTCTCAATTTCAATAAAAGCCTTTCAGTCATTTATAAAAAGATTCCATTATTTAGCCACTTCAATGTTTTTGCTTGAGGCAGATGAAAAAAAATCGGAAGAACTAAAAAAGATAGCGGAAAACTGTGCTGCTATTACAGAAAATCCACCGACAGATTTTTATCAGGCATTGCAGCTCGCCTATTTTGTGCAGTTGGTTTTACAAATTGAAAGTAACGGCCACAGTGTATCGCTGGGACGAATGGATCAATACCTGTTCCCTTTCTATTACCACGATAAAATAACCGGAAAAATTACAGAAGAATTTGCTTCGGAGTTGTTGGAAAACACCTGGATAAAATTGCTGTCAATCAATAAAATCCGCCCATGGTCGCATACACGATTTTCGGCTGGTGGCCCGCTTTACCAGAATGTAACCATCGGCGGACAGACAACTGAAGGAAAAGATGCGGTCAACGAACTTAGCTTTTTAATTCTTGACTCGGTTGGAAAAATGAAACTAACGCAGCCCAACCTTTCGGTTCGTTTTCATAAAAATATCAACCAGATATTTATGATGGAATGCATGCGGATCATTGAAAAAGGTTTTGGTATGCCTTCCTTTAACAACGATGAAATTGTGATTCCCGGTCTTCTAAATCTCGGTGTTGAAGAAGAAGATGCCATGAATTACTCCGCAATTGGTTGTATTGAAATTGCTGTTCCCGGCAAATGGGGTTACCGTTGCACCGGCATGAGTTTTTTAAATTTCATGCGCGTTTTCCTGGCTTCAATGTATGATGGTCTGGATAAACAAACGGGAAAAACCTTCTGTAAGGGAACCGGAAATTTTCTGGATTTTGAAACATTCGATGACCTGTATAAAGCCTGGCAACACCAGATAAAATTTTACGCAAAAAAAACGATTGAAATTGATGCTGCTGTGGATACGGCGCTGGAAGAAAATGTGCCGGATATTTTGTGCTCGGCCTTTGTTGACCGTTGTATTCCGCGTGGAAAAACAATTAAGGAAGGCGGCTCGAAATACGATTTTGTTTCCGGATTACAAGTAGGGATTGCCAACCTCGGAAATTCGCTGGCTGCCATCAAAAAACTGGTTTTTGAGGAAAAACGGATTTCAAAAGAGCAATTATTACATACCATTGAAACCAACTTCGAAGGTATTGAAGGAGAAAAGACACGACAACTTCTGTTAAATTTTGCGCCCAAATACGGAAACGACGACGATTATGTAGATATTTTACTTAAAGATGCTTACCTCGAATTTATTGAAGAAATTGAAAAATACCATACCACGCGCTACAACCGGGGTCCCATTGGATGTCGTTATTATGCAGGCACATCAAGCATTTCAGCGAATGTTCCAAACGGAGCAGTTGTTCCGGCAACACCCGACGGAAGAAAAGCATTTACACCGGTAGCTGAAGGAAGTTCGCCCTCGTCAGGAACCGATATTCTCGGACCAACAGCAGTTTTTAAATCGGTAGCGAAACTTCCGACTAAAAAAATTATGGGAGGTGTATTGTTAAATCAGAAATTATCTCCGGCAACTATCCAAAAAGATACTGACAAAGAAAAACTGATTTCGGTAATCAGAACTTTTTTTACCGATTTAAAAGGATGGCATGTGCAGTATAATATTGTTTCCAGGGAAACACTTTTGGCAGCCAAAAAGAATCCCGAAAAATACCGCGACCTGATTGTACGTGTGGCGGGTTATTCTGCTTTTTTTACTACATTATCACCGGATACTCAAGATGATATAATCGCACGAACTGAACATTCACTAAACTTTTAAACCAATGGAAAAACTGCTTTGCGGAGTTGATATTGGCGGTACAAAATGCGCCATCGCCCTGGTAAACACCAAAGGAAAAATTATTGACAAAATCAATACCTGTGCACATGTCAATTTAAAGGAAGACGGTCTTGTAAAGCTCGTAGCCCAACAAATCAAAGAACTCATTCAGCGAAACCAACTTCAGGAAACCGATTTGGTGGGAATCGGGATGGGTTGCGCAGGACACATTCGTTTTCGCGACGGTGTAATTATTACCACTTCCAATCTGAAAGGATTTAAAAATTACCCCTTACGAGACGCGATGCAGAAGTATTTTAAAATTCCGGTGATTTTGGACAACGATGCCAATGCGCAGGCTTTTGGAGCTTATAAATTTGGTGCCGGAAAAGGATACGATGATATGGTGTTTCTTACCATAAGCACTGGAATTGGTGCCGGAATAGTAATCAATAAAAAACTGTTCCGCGGGGCTACCGGGACAGCAGGTGAGGTTGGGCACACCATTGTTGAGCCACACACCGAACTCACTTGCACTTGCGGAAACAAAGGTTGCCTTATGGCCCTGGCTTGCGGAATGGCACTGCCCTTCCTTTATCATAAAAAAATAAAAGAAGGGAAAAAAAGCAAACTCAATATTCCTCCCCATTTTGATATTTCAAAGTTAAGCGGACAATATCTGAAGAAAGGCCTGGATATGGACGATCCGGTTTCAAAAGAAATAATTTCCGATAGTGCATATTATGTAGGTTTGGGAATTTATAATATTTTTCAGACTTTAAATCCGCCACTTATTGTTCTGGGGGGAGGATTGACTAATTGGGGCGACTTTTATCTTCACAAAATAAAAGCAACGTTCTATGAACTTGCCCGAGATATGATTTTTGATCCGATAAAAATAGTTATTTCCAACATTGGTGCCGACGCAGGTGTAATTGGCGCGGCTGCACTAACATTAGAATAAATGCTTAACGAACGACAAAACAAAATACTAAAAATACTGGGGAAAAATGACCAGACTTCAGTAAACGAACTGACTGAAAAATTAAAAGTTTCATCGGTTACCATCCGGCAGGATTTAAATTACCTGGAGGCTGAAGGTTTGTTAAAACGCGTGCACGGTGGTGCAGTTTTAAAAGACGCTGACGATTTAACCAACCGGCTGGGAGTAAACTACGAGAAAAAACTTCGTATTGCCAAAAAAGTTGCTTCTTATGTAAGCGAAGGTGAAACGATTTTAATTGAATCAGGCTCTGTAAATGTACTGCTGGCGCGAGAACTTCTAAAAATAAAAAGAGTAACCATAATAACCACCAATGTTTATATTGCTCGTCAATTTCGCAAAAATGAACAGGCCAATATAATTATATTGGGCGGGGTTTACCAACACGACAGCGAAACGCTTGTTGGAAAAATTACAAAAGCATGTATCGACCAGATAAATATTGATAAAGCATTTATTGGAATTGATGGATATTCCAATGATGCAGGTTTTACCATTCGCGACTTATTCAGGGCTGAAATTTCGAGTTACATCATTCAAAAAGCCAGAGATGTTTTTATTGTTTCTGATTCAAGCAAATTTGGTCAAACCGAACTAACCAATATTTGCTTTCCAAAAGATATTCAACATGTCGCCACCAACAATGAGCTGGATTCTGCTTTTCAAAAAGAACTAAAAAATGCCGGAGTAGATATGATATTGGCATAAAAACAGAATCAATACCATTCCGTCAGATAAAAGAAAAAATGCTAAATCGTTTCAATCCCATCTGAAAACAATATTATTTTTTGGTTCTCTAATAATTTTGATGATTCATTTTTACAAAAAGTAATTTAAATTTGGTTTCTTTTAACATTTCAAAAGCCATATTACAAATTGAAGATTCAGGATGAAAAGGATGTAGATAAATTGGTTAAGGCCTTAAAACATGGTGCTCCTACTGCCTTCGATGAGCTTTTTTCCATTTACGGGAACAGGCTTTATGGCTTTGTTTTCGGTTATTTAAAAATGAAAGAAGAGGCAGAAGAAATTGTGCAGGAGGTATTTCTGACAGTATGGCGAACGCGAAAAAATCTAAAACCTGAATTATCCTTTAAGGCCTATCTTTTCAAAATTGCTTACCACCAAATACTCGAGCATTTTGAACGTACCACAAAACAGCAGGAATACAAACATCATATTATCGAAGAAGCTATTGATTTTACAAATGATGTGGACGAGCGGCTTAATTATCAGATGCTGCTCGATAAAGTAGAAACTGTTATCAATCAACTTCCCCCACGGCAGAAAGAAATATTGATTAAAAAGAAAAAAGAGGATCTTTCTCTAAAGGAAATTGCCAGACAATTAAAAATTTCCCCAAAAACCGTTGAAAATCATTTAAGCGAAGCACTTAAAAATATAAAAAAAGAACTCGGCATAGAGAATATTTCAGCAATATTGCTTTTTATCTTGAACTAATTTTTTTGCCATCAGAGAAAAGAGTGTCTCAGCACAGCAATTTCAAAATATCAATAAAAAAACTCATAATCAAACAATTAACAAAAACAATTTTCTTAAAAA
Organism: Maribellus maritimus; assembly: GCF_022267315.1. Classification (GTDB taxonomy): domain Bacteria; phylum Bacteroidota; class Bacteroidia; order Bacteroidales; family Prolixibacteraceae; genus Draconibacterium; species Draconibacterium maritimum. The sequence continues at coordinate 15,908 of NZ_JAIKLE010000002.1, read as the reverse complement.
GCCCCCAGAGAGCAGCTACTCATTGTCAAAATTACTCCTGCTAAATTCACAAAAAGTTACATTTTTTTACATTTTTTTTCTTTTTGACTAGGGGATTTTCAATCATCTGCCCTATTACATCTTATAAATGATAAAACGAACAAATGGATTTTAATCCTGAAATATTACATCGTTACTTTAAAGGAACCTATTCAAAAAAGGATTACAGAAATGTAAAGACTGTTTTTGAAGATAAATCCTACAGGCCAAAACTTAAAGAACATCTTGAAGAACATTGGAACAGCTATTTTAACGAGCCATTACCGGAAAATAATATAGACCACCTGCTATACAAGCTAAAAAGACAAATTCAACTAGAAGAAAAAACAAAACAAAAAAGCAGATTTACAACTGTTTTTCAACGTATTGCTGCCATCCTTGTTATTCCGCTGGTACTTTCAGTTTTAACGTTATTATATCTTCAGAAAAACAAAAATGGCGCAGATACTGCTTATGCTGAAATTCAGTGCCCATTAGGCGTTCGCACAAAATTTGAGTTACCTGATGGTTCAACCGGTTTTCTGAACAGTGGCTCAAATTTAAGATTTCCGGTTTCGTTTTCTGGAGAACGACACGTTTCCGTGACAGGTGAAGCTTTTTTTAACATCGTTCCCGACCAATCAAATCCTTTTATTGTTCGCACACAAAACTTAAATATTAAAGTTTTAGGAACCAGGTTTAATGTAATTGCTTATCGAGAAGATAAAAAAGAAGAGGTGATTCTAAACAGCGGCAAAGTGGAAATTCTTTCCCCCGAGGGGAAGGTATACGACACCCTAAAACCAAACCAGATTTTTACATTAAATACGCAAAACAAAACGGTTCAAAAGAACAATGCAGAAGCGTTACAATATATAGGGTGGACAGAAGGAAAACTGATATTCCGCCATGAGAAAATGAGGCAGGTTTCAGAAAGATTGGGACGTTGGTACAATGCTGAGATTATAATAGAGGATCCGGAAATTCTCGACTATGTACTTCGGGCAACTTTTATCGACGAACCTCTTGATGAAGTTCTAAAGTTACTAAGCCTTACGGCACCAATAACATTCGAGGAAAAACCACGGGAAACCACGAACGACAATACTTATAAAAAGAGAAAAGTAATATTAAAACTCGATAAAAAAAGGCAGTCTGCCTTTAAATAAAAAAAGCAAAAGAGTGCCGCAAACACTCTCTTGCAAAATTTAAGCAGTGTAGTAATAATAAGTTGTTTAACTACTTAAAGTTTCAAATTTATGAAAAAAAAATGGATTCGGGATGCCATCCATAACGGCGTCAAAACTAAAATGTGGAAAATCATGAGACTTAGTATCTTTTTTTTGTTTTTAGGTCTTACCCAGGTATGGGCTGTTTCTGCTTACTCGCAACGAACGCGGCTAACGCTAAAAATGGACAATGCAAAAATTATTGATGTACTGGATGAAATTGAAAACAACAGTGAATTCTATTTCCTGTTTAACCACAAAATGGTGAATGTTGAACGAAAAGTGAACATCAATGTAAGAGAGAAAACCATCGACAATATATTAGGTGATCTTTTCTCTGAAACCGATGTAAATTACCTCATCAAAGATCGTCAGATTGTACTTACCACATTCCAGGGCGAAAATTTCTCAGAACAATCAAAAACCGTGAGCGGGAAAGTTACTGACCCGCAAATGTTTCCACTTCCCGGGGTTACGGTGTTTTTAAAAGGAACATCTCAGGGAACTGTTACCAATGCAGATGGTGTTTATACACTTACAAATGTACCGGATAACGCTGTCCTTCTTTTTTCATTTGTAGGAATGAAATCAAAAGAAATTGCAGTTGAAGGACAAAGCCAGATTGATGTAGTTCTTGAAGAAGAAACAATCGGGATCGACGAAGTTGTGGCTATCGGGTATGGTACACAAAAGAAGGTAAATATGACCGGTGCAATTACTGCGGTAAAAATGGAAGAATTGAGTAATATTTCTACTACTAATGTTTCCAATACGCTGGCAGGTCGAGCTCCTGGTGTAAATATCACAGGGAACTCAGGGTTGATGGGAGCAACTTCCAACATACGTATTCGGGGTGGTTTTGGTGAACCCCTTTTTGTTATTGATGGAATTGTCCGCGATAAGGAAGCATTTGATGCTCTTGAAGTAAATGAAATCGATCAACTAAGTTTCCTTAAAGATGCTGCAACCGCATCAATTTATGGTTCGCAGGCAGGCAACGGTGTTGTTCTGGTCGTAACCAAAAGTGGAACAAAACAAAAACCAATGTTCAACTATCAGGGATCTTATACTTTTATGACTCCTACCCAGGAACTTTTCTCGGATAAAACAACTGCCACCGACGAGTTAATCTACCAAAACAGGGTCGCCGAATACCAGGGACTCCCTCTGCCCAATGGAGATAAAGAGTTCGCCTATTTCGAAAATAAAAACTACAATGTAAACGATTACATTTGGCAAACACCATGGAACCAAAAACACTCAATGAGTGTATCGGGAGGAAGTGACAAAGTTACTTACTACGCATTGGGAAGCTACATTGGAGAGGAAGGCTCGTATAAAAATCTGGAAAACGATAAATTTAATTTGCGTTCAAACGTTACAGCACAAATTACTGATAAGATCAAAATGAATATGAATCTGTCAGCAAACCTGCAAAACCAAAAACGATTTTACTGGCCCTTCTCCGGGGATGACGAACAAACCATTGGAGACCTTTACCGCTGTACATTTAACTGGCCAAAAACATATCCGTTTTATCTGTATGAAGATGGGACACCAGCCAATGAAGTAACAAACTTTCCGGTACAAACCCCTATGGGGAGCTGGCAGGCATGGAACGTAATTGATCAGGTAATTGGAGATCGTTACATAAAAACAAGAAAGCGGGAAGTCAATGCCATCCTCTCTTTTGATATTGATTTAAGCGACTTTATTCCCGGCTTAAGTACCAAAGTAGTTGGGAACTACATTAGCAATGATTACATGCGGAAGAAATACTTAACCTATCAGCACAACTATGTGTGGGGAGCTGCGTCTCCTGATGACAACCGCTTTATTCCGGCAGCACCAGACCCCGAAAATATGAATATATTCACTTTCTCACAAAACCAGGAATTTTTAAGTTATAATGTTCGCACGTTATGGAGTGAACAACTTAACTGGTTTTTAAACTACAACAATACATTTGGGAAACACGACATTGCTGCAACCGTAGTTTGGGAGCAGGCATCAAACGGAGGTGAATTGGTTGAGGCAAAAGGTGAGAGTCCCTTAACTACAGGAGGGGACGATCCAACAACTAGCTATGATCAAATGTTTGTTTATTCCACCGATGCAGAAAGAAGATGGGGAGATGCATCGGAAATTACCGACGGACGTTTGTCATGGATAGGACGCTTCAATTACACCTACGACCAAAAATATATTGGTGAATTCTCCTTTCGTTACGATGGGAATACATTATTCCCTGATGGAAAAAGATGGGGTTTCTTTCCCTCAGTATCAGCAGGATGGCGAATTAGTGAAGAATCATTCATGGATAATTTTTCCGGATGGCTGGACAACCTGAAAATAAGAGCATCGTATGGAACCACAGGAAATGACTTGAACGACAAGAACGAAGAAATAAGTCCTTTCTCATACATGTATGTTTACCAATCAGGAAATTCTTATATATGGGGTGATAACTTAAATCTGGGAATAGCACCGAGCCCAACCCCTAATCCATACCTTACATGGGCTACTTCGACTACTTACAATGGAGGTATTGATTTTACTGTTTTGAATAATAAGTTATCCGGGTCAATCGAAGCTTTCTACAAAAAGGAAGAAGATATTTTGGGATCCCGTATTGTTACCATCCCTGACACTTATGGCCGGGATTTAGCCCCTGAAAATTACGCAGCAAGATCGTGGAGAGGTTTTGAGATTAATGCGATGTGGAGAAACAAAACATTGGGAGGTAAACTGGATTACACAATCTATGGGAATGTTGGCTTTTCCAAAGACCAGTGGGATGTGCTAGACCAAACGGCTTTACGCTCTCCGGGAGGAAATCTGGAAGAATTTTCAGCCATTGGAAAACCATTAAACAGACTTACAGGATATAAAACAATTGGAATTATCCGTACGCAAGAGCAATTGGATGAGCTCCTGGGAGCAGGGTTCACCCAGTTTGGAAGAGATCCTTACCTTGGAAGTTTGTACTTTGAAGATGTAAGAGGCGACGGTTATTCTCCCGGCCCTGATGGAAAAATCGACAGCAACGATATCCAGGTTTTATCAGACAATGGAGCACCAAGAATTAACTATGGTTTTGGAGGAAGTGTTACCTGGAAAGGAATTACAGTAGATGCGCACTTTCAGGGCGTTGGAATGTATGACCGGATGATCAGTAACCTTGGTGGTTACGAGGCAGGAATGGGTGGTATCCGTCAGTATGGAGGAACTGTTAGGCCTTACTACCCAATCTGGGCAGATGATGTTTGGACTCCTGATAACCCGGATGCAAAATATCCCCGTGTTATCGGAAGTAGTTGGTATGAATCGGGAACAGGAAACCAATCATTCTGGATTAAAAACGGGGCCTACTTACGTTTAAAAAACCTGAATATTGGTTATGCTATTCCGCAAAGCTGGATTTCCGGATTCAAAATTAGTTCAGCCCAGGTATTTTTTAACGGCACCAACCTGTTTGTACTTTCAGCAATGACTGAATTCCATGATCCGGAACAGGATACTTACGACTCTTACCCGTTAATGAAATCATTCACTTTTGGTCTTGATATTAAATTTTAAAAAAGATACTAAAATGAAAAAATTAAAATATTTAATATTTAGCGTATTAACACTGTTTATTATAAGCAGTTGTGACACACTCGATATTGAGAACATAGATGACTACAAAGCAGATCTTGTATGGGACGATGAATCGTTAGTAGAAGCATACATGGCAAATGTGTATGCTGAAGTTTTTGGAAACTGGGACCCTGAGCTTGATGAAAAAACGCAACAACTCTCGGGAATTCATTTTTATCCTGACAGGGTTACCATCACTAATGGAGAATACAAATCATGGGATTATACAACCATTCGTTTAATTAATGAAGCTATTCTAAATGTAACAGATAGTGAGCTTTCACAGGAAGTAAAAGACAATGTGATTGGCCAGGCTAAATTCCTACGGGCTTATGTATATTTTCAAATGGTAATGTATCATGGAGGGGTTCCATATATAACTATTCCACAGGATAAAGACACAGACGATTTATATGTAGAAAGAAATTCAACCAGCGAATGCTTCGGGTTTATAACCGAAGATTTAGATGATGCAATTAGTCTTCTTCCTGAGAAAATTTCGGCCTCATCTACCGACTATGGAAAAATTGACGGCTGTTTTGCCTCTGCGTTTAAAGCCAAAGTTCTTCTCTACAAAGCATCACCACAGTTTAACCCGGGTAATCCATGGGACAACAGTTATTGGGACGACGCTTACACTGCCAGTGAAGCAGCATACACCAAACTTAAAAACCTTGGATACGCGTTAACACAGAATTATGAAGATATCTTTCTGGTAGAGCGTGGCCCGGAGGTCGTATTCTCTGTAATAAATACATATCCCAATAAAACAACCAACTGGGATTATGGTGTTCGCCCCGGTTCAGAAAGCCGTGGAAATGCGTGGGCTTGTCCAACATGGGAGTTTATTCAGGAATTCCCGATGAAAGACGGAAAGCGATATAACGATCCCACTGGAGAATACTACAAAACCACCGAGGAATTCTTACAGAACTACTGGGAGAACCGTGACCCCAGATTTGATAAATCTGTTGTTTGGAATGGTTCCATTTATGAAGTTTCAAACAAAACCGGAAACAGACAATACACGGCTCTGGGCGTTGCCGATGTTTTAGATGACTTTGGAACAAACCCCGCAGCAAATACAAATTCCACCAACCTCAATTCCTACAGTGGATTCTTTATTCGTAAAGCCAGCGACCTGTCCTTATTACAATCAGAAGTACAACAATACGACATAGATTTTATTGTAATGCGTTTTGCCGAGGTAATGTTGAACTATGCAGAAACAGCTAACGAAACAGGGCATCAGGATGTTGCTCTTACAATTCTGAAAGAAATTCGTGAAAGAGCAGGAATAGAACCTGGGGATGATGGTAATTACGGAATTACAGCAACAACACGCGAGGAAATAAGAGAAGCAATTCTTACTGAAAGAAACATTGAATTCTGTTTTGAAGGAAAATATTTCTGGGATTTACGCCGATTGAGAATGCTTGACCGTTTGGATGGAAAAACCAAACATGGTGTAGAAGCTATTGCTATTAATGAAGATGGTTCAGAAATGCCAATTGCAACAGCAAAAACGCTCGCCGACAACAATGAACTCACCGAAACTGATTTTAAATATATCACATGGCAAATACCTTTTACAGGGGTAAAGGTGACTTCACTTCCGGAAAAATATTATTTCTTTCCGATTCAACAATCGGTTATTGATCTGAATAGTAACATCGAACAAAATGCAGAATGGGGAGGAACCTTTGATCCAACCCTTTAGTTAATTAAACAGCAAGGGAACTGACAGACAAAACGATAAACCGTTTATAATACAAATAATGTCAGTTCCTATTTTTCAATTGAAAGACTAAAATACAATGAGAGATTTATGGAGTTGGGTCTTGATTCTTACTGTTGCAACTGCATTTTCCTGTTCTTCCACTGCTAAAAAAACAAACGAACAGGAACAGAGTGGTGTAACACAGAACGAGCCAAAGACTGATGAAGAATGGGAGATGCTTTTTGATGGAAAAAGTATTGTCAAATGGGAGAAGTTTAACGGTGGCGAAGTGACCGGTTGGAAAATTATCGATGGAGAGTTACACAATTCGGGTGTTGGCTCCGATCATGGCGGAGATATCATTACAAAAAAAGAATATGAAAATTTTGAGCTTTATGTTGAATGGAAGATTTCACCTCAAAGCAATTCAGGAATTTTCTACCACGTTAAAAAAGGTGTCACCGAAAAGATTTACGAGTCGGGACCGGAATACCAGCTAATTGATGGAAAGGGCTGGCCAACCAAAATTGCGGACCACCAATATACTGCTTCCAACTATTCAATGCAGGCGGCTGAAGGAGCAGAAGTAAAACCTGTTGGAGAATGGAACACAACACGAATTGTTGTTCAAAATCCACATGTTGAACACTGGCTGAATGGGAAAAAAGTAGTGGAATACGAGCTGTGGAGCGATGAATGGAAAGCACAAAAAGCAGCCGGAAAGTGGAAAGATGCAGAACATTACGGAATGGCTAAAAAAGGCCATATCGGGTTACAGGATCATGGCGGACTAACAATATTCCGTGTTATAAAAATAAAAGAGTTATAGTCTGGTTTTTTAAAAGTTAAGCAAGGGGTAATCTCAACAGAGGTTACTCCTTTTCTGTTTTAATAGAATTTCCCTCCGTGCCCACGTCAGACCAACACGCTTAAAACGTGGATAAAACAACTTCAAATATCAAAATAAAATAGATAAATCTGTTGAAATCCATTATTCCAATTGTATTTTTGAGAAAAAATCAAACCATGGCAAAAAAGTTTTCGCTCGACAAAAAATACATCAAAGTTCTTTTGCTCGAAGGCATCCACAGTTCTTCGGTAGAAAGTTTAAAAGCGTCTGGTTATTCTAACGTGGAATACCAGAAAACAGCGCTCGACGAAGAGGAATTGATTCAGAAAATTAAGGATGTACACATGATTGGCATTCGTTCGAGAACCCAACTTTCAGAAAAAATCCTAAAAAAAGCCAAAAAACTTTTTGCCATAGGTTGTTTTAGCATTGGCACCAACCAGGTGAACTTACCGGCGGCAAAAAAACTGGGAATTCCGGTTTTCAACGCTCCGTTTTCAAACACTCGTTCAGTTGCTGAACTGGTAATTGCCGAGGCCATTTTATTAATGCGTGGTATTCCGGAAAAAAATGCTGCTGCACACCGGGGCGAATGGCAAAAAACAGCAAAAAATGCCTACGAAGTGCGCGATAAAAATCTGGGGATTGTAGGTTACGGACACATTGGTTCACAAGTTTCTATTTTGGCCGAATCGCTGGGAATGAATGTGTATTATTACGATATTGAAAAAAAGCTGAGTCTTGGAAAAGCGGCTGCCTGTTCATCTTTAAACGAACTCCTGCAAATTTCGGATGTGCTCACCCTCCACGTTCCGCAAACCGAAAACACACGGAAAATGATTTCAACTGTCCAGATCGCAAAAATGAAAAAAGGAGCGCTGCTTATCAATGCTTCCCGCGGAACAGTTATTGACTACCCCGCGCTGGCGGAAGCGTTAAAATCAGGTCATCTTTCAGGTGCCGCTGCCGATGTTTTTCCAAAAGAACCGGCTTCGAACAACGAAAAATTTGTTTCTGAGTTGCAGAAATTCGACAATGTAATTTTAACGCCACATATTGGAGGAAGCACATCAGAAGCCCAGGAAAACATTGGAATGGAAGTTACAGAAAAACTAATCCGCTACAGCGATAATGGCTCAACTATTGGGGCAGTTAATTTTCCGCAGGTCTCGCTGCTTCCAAACCGGGAAAAACAGCGCTTCCTGCATATTCATAAAAATGTACCCGGAATTTTAAAAGAAATAAACGATGTTTTTACATCAAAAGAGATAAATATTGCGTCCCAATATCTGCAAACCGATGCCGACATTGGTTATGTAATTATTGATACGGAGAGTAAAATAAGTGATACCATTTTAAAAGAACTAAAAAAGATACCAAATACAATAAAAGCTAGAATGTTGTATTAATCCTGCTAAGTTAAATCTATTTTTGTTGGGTGTTAAATTGAACAAAATCCTGCAGATAGTTCTTCTACTTAAAAGCACATTTAAACAATTTAACATGATTAAAAAAATTCTGTTAGCCATAAATTTTATAGTCCTTTGGGCAACGGTATATTCACAGGGTCCAACCACTTTACCCGGAGCAAACCCCGAACCCGTTGAACTTAACCTTCTGAATATCATTCTATTTATTGTGGTTCCGGTTTTATTGATTATTGTTTATATCATTTATCGGCAAAACAAGAAGAACAGGAAAAAAGAAAATAAGTAGTATCTCATAAATTTTTCCCACTTTTTATAAATTTGAGCAAAAACCAAATCACTGATTTTAATGTTTGATTAGAAAAATTTCCGAATGAAAAAAATATACTTTTTTTTGTTTTCCTTCGCCTTTTTTGTACTCCAAATTAATGCACAGGAAAAATTTCCAAATACCATGTTTTACGATACTTCTGTTGGTTCTCCAAATGCAACACTCCATGATGTCGCCTGGATTCAGGGACACTGGAAAGGAGAAGCTTTTGGCGGGATTGCGGAAGAAATATGGTCTCCCCCTCTTGGCGGTTCAATGATGTGCGTTTTCCGGCTGCTTGTAAACGATAAGGTGAATTTCTATGAAATTTGTACACTTGTTGAAGAAAAGGAAACACTTGTTCTTCGGTTAAAACACTTTCATTCCGATTTAAAAGGCTGGGAAGAAAAAGATGAAACCGTTGATTTTAAACTGGTAAAAGTTAATCCGGGCAAAGTTTTTTTTGATGGTTTTACTTTTGAACGAATTAGTGACGATGAAATAAACATGTATGTGGTGATTGATAGTCACGGAGAAAAATCAGAAGTTAAATTCAATTATCACCGGGTTGTAAAATAAATTTTTTACTTTTAAACCTGAAATCAACAAAGCTCTTTTTAACATTCAGACACAATGCCCGAAAAAACCATTTTTCTTCTTATTGGCCAAAAAGGAAGCGGCAAATCTTTTATTGGAAATCTGTTTGACAAGCATTTTCATATTCCTTTTATACGCGTGGAAGATTGGGCAAAAAATATAATCAGGAAAAGAAAACCGGATGATGATGCTTATATTCAGGAAGTTTTTTTAGCTATCGAAAATGGCATTCGCAAAGAAATGCAGAAAAAACAAAAATTGGTATTTGAATCTCTTGGATTAAGTGCCGCTTTTGAAACCATGCTAAACAAATTAAAAGTTGATTTTGAGGTAATAACAATAAAAATTAAGGCTGATCCTCAAATTTGCCTTACCAGAGTGAAAACCCGCGACCAATCCATTCATGTAAATATTTCCGACAAACAAATGGAAAAAATTAACAAACAATTTCTGGATAAAAATTTTAACACTGACTTTGTTATTGAAAACACTTCAAGAAATAACTTTGAAATCATAAATGAAATCGAATCCATCTTGAACTCATTGAAATCAAAACAATAAAATCCAAAACCTGAACAGTTATGAAAATTACGTGGAGCAAAAATTTATTTTCGTGTACCTATAAACTTTTTGAGAGCGGAAAACCAATAGGATATCTTATAAACCGGACGTTTTCCAACGCTTATGAAGCAACTATTTTAGGTGAAAAATATACATTTCTTTCACAAGGATTTTTTAAACAGAATACAAAAATTATTGATCGGGAAAAAAATACAGTCGTCGGAAAAATTGTATACAATACCTGGATGAACCGGGCAACCATTACTATAGACGATAACAAATTCCTATGGAAATTTGACAATATATGGAACACAAAATGGAGTCTGGTGAATAAACAGGGCGAACGAATAATTTTTCAGGGGTCTTCGGGTCACGGGAAAATAATATCTGAATTAGAAAATCCTTTATATTTGATGTGTGGCTTATATGTTACCAACTACAACTGGCAAACTGCTTCAGTTGCAATTGCTGCTATGATACCCATTTGGATAACACTTTTTAGTTAAAAAATGATACAAAAACAATTTGCCGAAAAAGCGGTCGAAAAACTAAAAACCGATTCTCAGGTTTTAGGGCTTGCAGCCGGCGGTTCATACATCACCAACGAACTGGATGAATTTTCAGATTTGGATCTGGTTTTAGTTACCAAAGAAAAAATTTCGGGGCAGAAGGAAAAAATGCTTGAATATGCATCAAAAATGGGCCAGTTTATCGACGGATTTACAGGTGAACATGTTGGGGAACCACGGGTATTGATTTGTCTGTTTGAGACCCCTCTTTTGCATGTTGATATTAAATTTGTTACCGCCGAAGAATTCAAAGAACGCGTTGAAAATCCGGTCATACTCTGGGAAAGAGGGAATATTCTTTCCGAAATAATAAAAACCACAGAAGCCAGCTGGCCCAAACTCGATTTTCAATGGATTGAAGATCGTTTCTGGATTTGGGTTCATTACATCACATTAAAAATTGGCCGGGGTGAATATTTTGAAGCACTCGATTCCATTTCTTATTTGAGAATGAATGTAATATCTCCTTTGTTACAAATAAAAAACAGCCAGCTTCCAAAAGGTCTGCGAAAGATTGAATTTAACTTTGACACAACCGATTTCGAGAGTCTGAAAAAAACGGTTCCGGAATATGAAGTTTCCTCGATAATACGCTCTTTGGAAAAAGAAATTGAACTTTACAACGAGTTTCGGAAAAAGCTATATCCGGGAGATGTTGTTCTAAAAAATGAACTTCAAAAGAAGGTGATGGAATACTTCACAAAAATTAAAACAAAAGTGCAGTCGACCGATGAAGAATAAATCTGAAAGTGTTGACGATTATATTTCGGAATTTCCTGAAGATATTCAGAAAATACTAAAAAGGCTGCGGAAAACGATCCTCGAAATTGCCCCGAAAGCAGAAGAAAGTATAAGCTACGGAATGCCGGCATACAAAACATCTGGCAAGCCGCTTGTTTATTTTGCGGGCTACAAAAAACATGTAGGTTTTTATGCAACTCCAAGCGGACATGCAAAATTTGCCCGGGAACTTTCGCAGTACAAACAAGGAAAAGGTTCGGTGCAGTTTCCTTTGAATCAGCCAATACCATTTAATTTGATTACCAGAATAGTAAAGTTAAGAGTTGAAGAAAACAAAATCCGATAAAGCTCGGTTATTACTTTTATGAATTCGGTTGAAAGCCCACTGGTTGACAAAGAATATCTCCTGCAAAAGTATCCAGGCAAAGGCGGCTGGACTTATGCGGAAATTCCGGAAATACTACAAAACAAAAACAATCCGTTTGGCTGGGTAAAAGTAAAGGGTTCAATCGATGGCTTTGAACTGAAAAACTACAAACTTATGCCCATGGGAAACGGTAAACTTTTTTTACCGGTAAAAGCGCAAATCAGAAAAGAAATCAAAAAAGAAGCGGGTAATTTTGTGCATATCATTCTCTTTGCCGATGATCTTCCATATAAAATACCCCATGAGATTCAGGAATGTTTGCTGAATGAACCAAAAGAAATTGCAGAACGTTTTTTCAACTTTTCTGAAGGAGAACAAAAAGCCTACATCGACTGGATTTATGCTGCCAAAACCATAAAAACCAAAACACAACGAATTGTTACCATGATGGAGCGTTTGCAACAAAACCTGAAATTCTATGATTAAAACTTAATAAATTACTCCACCTGAATGCTTTCTGTTTCAATTTTATTATATCTGTTCCGGTATTCAACAGGTGTGATTCCCGTAATCTTCTTAAAGGTTGTTCGAAATGCCTTTGTATCCGTGTAGCCCACTTCAAACATCACCTCATTGATATTTTTACGGCTGGTTTCCATATTTCGTTTGGCGGCTTCAATTTTTACCCGCTGAATATATTCGTGCACAGAATTGTTTGTCGCCTTTTTAAATCTCCGTTCAAGACTTCGGCGGCCAACAGCTAGTTTTTCAGCAAGCTCTTCAACCGTAATTTTCTCTTCAATATTTCTCTCAATAAATTCCTGTGCTTTTTTAATGTCCTCGTCGTTGTGCTGTTTCTGGCCTTTAAACATGGCAAAAAACGACTGGCTGCTCCTACCAATTTCAATGGCAAAATATTTTGAAATCAGCAGTGCCGTTTCACGATTGGTATATTTCTCCACCAGGTGCAATAAAAGATTCCAGTATGAATTTGCACCTCCGCTGGTATAAATTCCGCTCTCTTCGGTAATAATACTCCCGGGTTGCACATTCACATCGGGAAACATTTTACTAAAGTCATCTATAAATCCCCAATGTGTTGAACATTTTTTGCCTTTAAGCAACCCTGTTGACGCCAGTAAAAATGCCCCTACGCACAACGAAGCGACTTCTGCTCCCGATTTGTATTGTTTTACAATCCACGGAATAAAATTTTTATTTGATTCCAAAGCCTCATTTATGTCGCCAAACAAAGCAGGAATAATAATTAAATCTGTTTTGTAAACCTCATCAATCAATTTATCAGGATGGATGCTGTAGCGTCCTTTATTTAAGCGAATACCGTTGGATACTCCAACCAACTGAACATCAAACATCGAAGGTTTTCCTTTTACATTTAAAAAATAGTTTACGGTTTCAAAACAGTATTGCGGATCAGCAATAGACTGAATGACTGTATTTTCAGCTACTAAAATTGATATTTTTTTCATTTCAAAACATTAAAAGACTAAATTGTCGTAATTTACCTAAAATTTGTCGTTTTTACACATCTATAATTTTTTTGAACGAAAGTAATTTTGTTTTAATAAAAGAGAAACGACGATTAGAAAAAAATAGCAATGCAGAAAAAAGAAAAAACATTCATCACAGTTTCAACAAAAATTGAAGCACCTGTTCAGAAAGTATGGGATTTTTGGACACAGCCAAATCACATTATTAACTGGAATTTTGCATCAGATGACTGGTTCTGTCCGTGGGCAAAAAATGACATTCGCGAAGGAGGAAAATTTGTTTGGCGAATGGAAGCAAAAGACGGAAGTTTTGGTTTCGATTTTAGTGGCACATATAATTTTGTTAAGGAAAAAGAACAAATTGAAGAAACACTTGATGATGAACGGAAAGTTAAAATAACTTTCAGGGGAGAAGGCGACGAAACCCATGTTAAAGAGGTTTTTGAGGCGGAAAATGAAAATCCAATTGAAATGCAAAAAAAAGGGTGGCAGGCCATTCTGAATAATTTTAAAAAATATGTAGAAGCATCGGGAACAATGGAGAATATACATTTTGAAATATTAATTGACGCTAAACCCGAAAAGGTTTACAAAATTATGCTGGCGCATAAAACTTACCGTGAATGGACGAAAATATTCAACCCTACTTCACATTATAAAGGTTCATGGGAAAAGGAATCGAAAATTCTTTTTATCGGGATCGATGAAAATGGAAATGAAGGAGGTATGGTAAGCCGGATAAAAGAAAACATCCCGAACCAGTTTGTTAGCATTGAACACCTCGGTTTATTGGAAAATGGAGTAGAAAAAACGTCCGGCCCGGAAGTGGAACCATGGAGTGGCGGACTGGAAAACTATACTTTCACTGATCAAAATGGCAAAACGCTTCTGAAAGTTGATATGATAACCAAAACCAAACTGGATGAAAATATGAGTTCCTATTTTACGGAAACATGGCCTAAAGCGCTGGAAAAACTAAAAACAATCTGCGAACAATAAAAATTTATAATTATGGCAACAGTAAATGTTTATCTCAATTTTCCCGGAAACACCGAGGAAGCATTTTTATTTTACAAATCGGTTTTTGGAACTGAATTCGACGGACAAGGAATTATGCGTTTTAAAGATGTCCCCCCTGCGGACGGCATGCCTCCCATACCCGATGGGGTTGAAAACATGGTTATGCATGTGAGTTTGCCGATTTTAGGCGGACATATGTTAATGGGTTCTGATGCACCGGAGCAAATGGGTTTCAAAGTTATTATGGGAACCAACATTTATATAAACCTTCAACCGGACACCCGCGAGGAAACGCGGAAGTTATTTAAAGCACTTTCGGCAGGAGGCGCTGTGGAACAAGAACTTCAGGACATGTTCTGGGGCGATTATTATGGCGCCTGCACTGATAAATTTGGTGTGAAGTGGATGTTTAATTGCGCTGAAAAGGCATAATGCAAAATGTTGATAAAACGTTGCGGATTTGTGAAAAAGGGCATCGCTATTACAAAAGCAGCGATTGTCCTACTTGCCCGCAATGCGAAAAAGAACGGAAACCCAAAGTTGGATTTTTGTCTCATCTCTCAGCTCCCGCCCGGCGGGCTCTGGAAAAGCACGATATTACTTCGGTTGAAGAATTAAGTAATTTTTCTGAAAATGAAATTCTGGAACTTCATGGCGTTGGGAAAAACGTGATTTCAAAACTGAGAGATATTCTAAAAGAAAACGGACTACAATTCAAAAAATAAAAACATGAATTCAAATCAACTTGAGATAACAGCACGCATTCAAATTCAAAAACCGGCAAACGATGTTTTTGAAGCTATTGTAAATCCGGAAAAGATGAGTAACTATTTTATCTCCAAAGGCTCTGGAAGAATGGAGGAAGGGAAAACAATAACCTGGTATTTCCCCGAATTTGAGGAAGGTTTCCCGGTTGACGTTGGCAAAACTGAAACGGACAAATCAATCACTTTTTTCTGGGACAGTGGCTCGGAAAAAACAGAAGTAAATATTGAACTTTCAGAAAAATCGGAAAACAACACCCTGGTAACCGCAACCGAGAAAGGGAAAGAGAAAGAGAACACTCCTGAAGGAATTAACTGGTTAAAAGGAAATACCGAAGGATGGGCAAATTTTCTGGCCTGCCTCAAAGCCTACCTGGAATATGGAATTAATCTGCGGAAAGGAGCTTTTGACTTTTTAAAGGAGGAAATTCTTTCAAATGAAATTCTACAAGTTTCTTCGGAATGTGAAATTCTTACTACCCGTGTTGTAATACCAATTTGAGTATATAGTGTCGCTTTATTATCTTTGAAGCATGGGAAGACAAAGCAAATTCAATATAAAAGAGGATTTAAAAGAACTTGAGA
>NZ_JAIKLE010000029.1 GCF_022267315.1 Maribellus maritimus | reverse complement strand
TTCATCTATCTTTAAGGTATAAAACACCAAATACGGTGTTTAATGATGTTGCTTAATACAATGTTTAACCTGTAGCCGTATTCTAGGACTAGACAAACTAAAACAGAGATGCATAAACTAATTTTAATATTTTCAACAATCACGATTTTTGCTAATTCATGTATTGGACAAAATGATTTAGATTCAAAGCAAATTGAGAAATTCTTTGACAAAAAAGAGAAAAAAGAATTGGTCAAAATTGTTTCGGTTGTTGACAGTTTAGTACTATCAAAAACTAAATCAAAAGAGATTGAAAAAGCCTATCACCAATATCTTGACTTACTTCACGAAAATGCAGCTAATGGTAATTTGGAATGGGCTTTTGACGAAGAAATGAAATATAACTTTCTATTCAGTATTGACTCGACAGTATTCAATAAAATATGGTTTAAATCAACGACTTCAAGAATTGTAAAAACGAGAGATACGACCTTGTATAATCCTGAAAACTTTGTTTCAATTGACTTAAATAATACTGGAGACTTTGTGAAATTTATTCATGACCTTGGAAAAAATAATGAGTATTATAAGGACTTTTACGGTGCGATTGAAATTTCGGGAAGTTTGTCTCCATCCATCGTTGCAGGATTCTTATCTAACAACAAAGACTTTGATTTTAATAATAGTAACGACCGACTTTGGGCTGCGGTATTTTTACTGACACTTGAGGAATCGGTGGAAAAGAAAGTAAAACGATATCTAAATGAATAAAGTTCAGCCCATAACAAATTGTAAATTGCATTGCGGGGTTTGTTAAAAAACAAAGCAAAAGCAGGTCAAAACAGAGTAGTGCAGATAGAACGTAACAAGTTTAAAATGAGTATATTTTCTTCTTTTTGCATTTCGTGGGTTAACAGATTTCGGCAGAATATTGCAGTCTTTCAGTTACCAAAGCGTTAACCGGCAGTTACCAAACACCAGATTGGTAACCAGTAGCAGGTTGCTGAAATGAAAACCGGAATATTATTCACTGATTCACAGTATTTTGCATAACAAAGGGCGCTTATATAACGGGTAATTTTACCCATAAAAATAAGCGTATGAAAATTGAAAGATTCAAGGTATTGCTCTACCTCAAAAAGAGCAGCCCCGACAAAGGGGGCAAAGCAGCCATTATGGGGCGCATCACCCTAAACCGCTCCATGGCACAGTTCAGTTGTAAACTATCCTGCAACCCCAGACTGTGGAACCCACGAGAAAGCCGACTGAACGGCAAAAGCCATGAGGCCGTATCGGTAAATGCAAAACTGGAAAAACTTCTACTTGTAGTCCATTCGGCATACGATACACTTGCGGGGCGCAAACAGTTTTTTGATGCCACAGACATAAAAAATATGTTCCAGGGGAACATGGGGACGCAAATGACTTTGCTGCAACTCATGGACTGTTTTATCGAAAGGTTTCGCAAACGCATCGGGGTTGACCGCTCTCCAAAAACAATTGCCCATTACCTCTACACCCGTCAAACCGTGGCAGAATTCATCAAAAAAGAATTCAACGTAACCGACCTTGCCTTTGGGCAACTTTCCGAACAGTTTATCCGCGACTATCAGGATTTTATTGTCCTGGACAAGAAACTGGGCAACGAAACGCTGCGCCACTACCTGTGTATCCTGAAAAAGATTTGTAAAATTGCGTACAAGGAAGGACATTCGGACAAACATTATTTTGCCCACTTCAGTATCCCAAAGCAAAAACTAAGTACGCCTAAATCGCTTAGCAAGGAAAATTTTGAAAAAATCCGCGACCTGATAATCCCCGACACCCAATATTCCCATATCCTTACCCGGGACTTGTTCCTGTTCGCCTGTTATACCGGAACTGCCTATACTGACACTGTTTCTGTTTCCAAAGAAAACCTGCAAACAGACAATAACAACGACCTGTGGCTTAAATATTACCGACAAAAGAACGGTAGGCTTAGCCGTGTAAAACTATTGCCTGAAGCCATTGAGCTGATAGAAAAGTACAAGGATGAAACAAGGGAAACACTTTTCCCTCATATCAACTACACGTCACTACGCCAAAACCTGCAAGGGCTACGTGTGCTTACCGGCATGAAAGACAAACTGACCTACCACATGGGCAGGCACTCGTTCGCCTCGCTCATTACGCTCGAAGCCGGTGTACCGATAGAAACCATCAGCCGGATGCTTGGACATAAGGACATAAAAACGACACAAATTTATGCCCGTGTAACCCCAAAAAAGCTTTTCGAAGACATGGACAGCTTTATAGTAGCAACACAGGATTTATCACTTAAACTTTAATTCTAACATTAAAAACGAATCGTTATGCGCAGTACATTTTCAATATTATTTTATATCAACCGCAGCAAAGTAAAAGCGGACGGAACTACGGCCATTATGTGCCGTATCAGTATCGACGGTAAGAACAGTACAGTAACCACCGGTATTTATTGCCGTCCAGAAGATTGGGACAGTAAGCAACAGGAAATTGCGGTTATCAGGGATAACAACCTTTTAAAGGAATTCCAGCAACGGGTGGAGCATGCTTATGAAGACATCATCAAAGAACAGGGCGTTATCAGTGCCGTATTGCTCAAAAATACCATCACAAAACCGGATATGGTAGCGGTAAACCTGTTACAGGCAGGAGAAGTGGAACGGGAACGGCTGAGGGTACGTTCCAAGGTTATTAATTCTAAGTCCTCTTACCATCAATCGAAGCTTACCCACAAGAACCTTAGCGATTTTGTTGCTTCGCTGGGGATGAACGATATTTTGTTTACCGATATTACAGAACGGTTTGGTAACTCGTTCAAAGACTTTCTGAAGCAGGATTTGGGATACCAGTCAAGCCATATAAACCATTGCCTTCGCTGGCTGAACCGGCTTATCTACATTGCTGTTGACCAGGGGATACTAAGGGCAAACCCCATAGAAGATGTTAAATATGAAAAGAAAGCCCCACCCCAACTCAGGCATATCAGCAGAAATGAGCTCCAATGGCTTATGGGAAACCCCATGCCTGACCAGCGCAAGGAATTGATAAGAAGGGCATTTATCTTTTCTGTATTTACCGGGCTATCATATGTTGATATTCGGAATCTGTACCCACGCCATATCGGAAAAACAGCAGAAGGACGGGTATTTATCCGCATAAACAGGGCAAAAACCAAAGTGGAAGCTTTTATACCGCTGCACCCGGCAGCTTTGCAAATACTCGCGCTTTACAATGCAAGCGATGATACGCAACCTGTTTTTCCTTTGCCAAAACGTGATATGATTTGGCCCGAAGTACATCAAATAGGCTTTATCATGGGAAGGTCGAAAAACCTCAGTTACCATATGGCACGGCATTCGTTCGGGACATTAATGCTTTCATCCGGCGTTCCTATCGAAAGTATCAGCAAAATGATGGGACATACCAATATTTCAACCACGCAGGTTTATGCCAAAGTAACTGATGATAAAATCTCGGAAGATATGGATAAACTGATAACACGAAGAAGATTAATTGGGAAAGCGGAAACTGCCGAAAATGAGCACTGACAGGTAATTCTGGTCAATCTTTCAGAGATGGAAAATGGCGGGCTGTAATAATTATAGCCTGCCATTTTTGTTACAACATTCTCCCGGGTACAAATTGATAGGAACATCTTCCACAAGAAAAAAGGAGAACAGGAACCGATATGTTCTATTTTTTAAATCGCTCCCGATACCCGTCATGCAACATTTTCTCAACGTCAGAAGACCGATAAAGTATTTTCCCTCCCAATTTTACATAAGAAATTCGTCCCTCATTTCGGTAGTCCTGTAAACTCCGGCGGCTGATTTTCAATTTCTTCGACAATTCCTCGTCAGTGTAAAAACTTTCCCCGTTTAATTCAGGTTTTCGGGAAGCGAACATATCTCCCATTAGCCGGGAAATACGTTCCAATGTTTGAAAGAATGATTTTACCCTTTCATCATTTTCCGATGTAATTAACTGGTTGCCCATAATCCTGATTTTTAAAAATTCACAATCATACTTTTTTTACGGCCATTCTTCGTTTACGGGCATGCTGTTGGCGTTTACCCTCTATTATCGGCAGAATCTTTCCCACGTCTTCCGCTTTGTAATAGATTTTATGGCTGATACGTGAAAAAGCAAGCGTTCCGTTGTCCCTGAGTGTTTGTAGTGTCCTTGGCGAGATATTCAACAACAGGCAAACATCCTGGTTGTCCAGCCATTCGCCTATATCGTGGGTACTATGTTGCCGGTAAAGTTGCTCCATTTTTGTGGCGAAGGTTTCAAACTTCGTGAGCATTCTTTCAAATGTTTCTGCATCTATATTTACGATTTCCATTGCTATTGTTTTTTTAAGTTTTTCTTCCTTCACCCAAAATAAAGCAAAACAACAGGTACTCCTGCTGATTTAAAGCAAGTTGGCAGCATTTGTCACACCGGTGGCGGTTTATTGTCCTCTCAGGCTGAGTGATGTATTTTTCAACCTGTCAGTTATTTCATCGTGAAATTATTGTGGGGAATCGAGGAATTGGTCCACAATAATTTCTGCCATTTCGTACATAAAATCAAGTATAACCTTCGCCTGCTCAATGGTAACATCTATTCCATCTTCTTTCAAAAGTTTGATTGCCCGTTCCGGTGAAATTCTGCTTCCACCATCGTTTTCCGATTTATTCGCTATCATATCCTAAAAATTAGTTCATTACAAATTGGAGAAATCTTCATTTCTGAAAAAGAATGATTTAAATGAAGTCGGATAAATCCCGCTTGCTTATGCGGTTATACCATTAAACCACGAATTGAAACAGTTTAGTTTTTACTGCACTTCTCCCTGTATAATTTCTTCCCTCTTGCAACAGTATGCCGATGGCGGTTCAGAGCAACCGCATTCAGGTGCGAAAGTATTTCCGTGTTCTTAACGCCGACGCAAATTCAAGCCTGACGGTTTTGCGGAAAATCTTCCTCTTTCCTTTCTGATGAGTGTATTTCCCACAAAAAATTTGACATCGGCTAAACACTACTTTCCCATGCCCCTGAAACACGGTCACTCCTCACCGGCTCCGATACGGCATAAAAAAAAGGTCAGAAATTATGAGAAGCACAGTAAAAAATAGGAAACAACGATCTACCTACCTTCCAACCAACATAAAACTGGTTGTGAAAATCGCTCTGATAGCATTGGGTTTCTATGTTTGGGGAACAGGGTTTATCTGGGTGCTCTTGGGTTTATACCTCGGTTGGGCAGTTATTAAACAACTGGCTTCCTGTCTTGTCTCCCTTGTCGTTCTCATAATCATTCTGGCTTTGCTGGTTTCATTAATCTTTTAATAGTAAAAACAATGGCAAAGTATTATTCACTATTCGGAAAAACTACCACCGATACCGAAGTACAGGTGGTAAAAGAAAATCAGGTTGTTATCGGTTATGGTTATGCGATGAGCGAATCCCGGTATGTGGTTTACAAAGTGGAACACATCAACAACCGGGGATTTATGTATCATCTAATCAATACCGACACCAAAGCTTTGGACAGGACCGACATAATAAACCCCTTATCAAAAAAATTCGGCATTGGCAGGTATTACGATGATGTAAAACCGGAATTTATGGATGCGTTTGAAGTGGCTATACTCCTTCAGGAAGCACAATCGAAAGCCAAAGCAGAGGAGGACGAAGCCGAAATAGAGCGGATAAGGATTAGCGAAGTAAAACAGGTCGGTCGCAGACGCTTCACCGATATATTCCCCGAAGCTGCACAGGCTGTTATTGTGGCAAGGTTGAAGCAGGATGAAAGCGATATGCAAACCGACTACTTTGCAAGCAGCACACAGCGCACCGTCATTTTAGGTTTTTCTACACACAAAAGGGACATTTTTTCGGAGATGCGCAAACATGCCCCCAATTTCGAAGAAACGGCTTACCTCTCGGAATTCAATAAGGATTACGAACACCGGGAAAAATACAGCATGGGTGCAGGTTACTATCTGGGAGAAAGCAAATATCACGGGTGGATAATTGAAAAAGTGCCTGTATATGATCGTTCCAGAACAATTGAGGAATTCGCATACATCGCAGGGAACGAAGATAACATACACATTAATAAGCCGAATGGAACACCGTCTGATACCCCCATGGAAGATAAAGCCAATTGTACCATGGTGGAATATTCAGCCAAAGCGGTCGCTGTTTTCGGAAATACCAAGCCAATTAAAGACGAACTCAAAGCAATGGGCGGACGGTTTAACAACCGATTGACTTTTAAGGGGGAAAAAATCGCAGGTTGGATATTTCCCAAGTCAAAAGAACAGCGTTTAGCCTGCTATTTCGGATTGGATTAAAACAAAACAGATGAAGTAAACAGACAGGCGGATTTTACCGCCTGTTACTTTTTCCATGAGCCGGTCACCTGAGCGGAGAAAAAGTAACAAAAAGCCCTTTAATGATGGTTTCTCCCTTTAACTTTTTAGGTTAAAAACCAATTATTTCCAAAACTTATAGATAGGAAAAGATCGAAATGCTTCTTGGTCTTGCTCGCAAAGCTGTTCAAATTGTATTCTTGCTACTTTATGGTTTTCAAGCAATAAATTAGCTCCCAACTTGAACATTAAACTACTATTTTCATTTTCTGAAATTTCATATAGTCTTTTGTTTTCCTCTGCGGAGAGCTCTCTTTCTCGTTTTATTGTTTGTAGATAATTAATCATTTTTATTTCAGCATGTAAATTATCTGCACTTTCATTTAGAAGCCAAGAAGCTATCTCCTTGGCTGTGTTATGAATCTCAATAGGATGGTCAGTATGTTTGTCATAAGCAAATAATAGATTTAGTAAATCATAATTTGCAGCTTCAAATATGTTTACATTTCTATCAGTCAGTATTTTATATGACGGAAGCATTTTTGAAAGATCAATATTTGACAATTCGATATAATCATCTGGAGATAATACTGAGTAGTGGGACGCGATGTATTCTGTATTACCTCTCGCAACTTTAAAAATCCCCTTATAATCAAAAAAGTTATACACTTTGTATAAGGACTTCTTTTTGTCAACGGCATCCAAAAAAAGTAAAATTTGGAAGTTTGACATACTTTTATGAAGTAAATATCCGGTATGTTCTCCATCTAGATTAATGTGAATGGCTTGCTTGCCATTAATTGATTTCATTAATAGATACAACTCCTCTAAACTCGAGTTAGAATCAATATTCCCGATATCAAAATCCACCTTAACTTGCAATGATTTCCAAAATTGCTCAATACGCTTATATGACTCTAATTGCTTTTTGGCAGAAATGATGTCAAAAGGGGTGTTAGCGTGTATTTGTCCTAAATTCACCTTTTTATTTTCCCCAAAAACAATTACTCCAGTTTCTATTATGCTTATTATAAAATTAAGATCCTTTATCCTATTTCTCAGCATACCAGTCAGTCTGTAATCCAGTCTGGCTCCCTTTCCATTCTTTATAAAAACTAGCGTCGTACTTTCTCCAAACTGGATGGTAATATCATCTTTTGTTTGTGTTTCGGACATATAGTTGTCGTATCTATCCCCATTAACAAAGATTGGAGGAAATCCATCTTTGGAAACCACTTTCATTTCAGAAACCAATTCAATAGGGTGAAGAATAGGGCTATTTGCAATTTTCGCATACCAATAGACTTCATTATTTAAAAATGTCTGTATAGGAGATGAAAGCTTCTTATTAGGTGAAAAAATAGTCAGACTTGATGTAATTTCTACAATGTCATTACTTGATGACAATGTTCTCAATTTAATTGGAGGTATATTACTGAAACTATGTTGTTTTTTACTGTCCTGATAAAAATTATAAAAAATTGTTTGAATTGAATATTTATCCACAGGAAGCCTTTTTAGTTTTATGACCCGCGAATTCTGATTTTTATGCCCTTTTATGTAATAATCAATCTTTAAGGGTGTTAATGTGTCATAAAAGACCTTTCTTTTGCTTGGATTCTTTTTATCTATTAACACGACAAAATAAATAGTCCCCCCATCGTTTTTATAATTAACCAGGTCAGTCATATCAACAGAGAAAGAGCATTCTTCTCTATTGATATTATCGGCCATTTCTCCTTTAACCTGAACCGTAACTTTACCGATAATATCCTTTTTATCAGTTCTATTGCTTTTATAGATTAAAACTTCACCATCCCATGAAGGAGTTTTATCATTCTCTTTTATAAATTGGCTAAGGGTATCTGTCATCGACAAACAGTCTTTGACGGCTATAGTCGCCCAATCTTCTATTTGCTTGTTATTGTATTTTTTTCTCATTATTAGTATGATGGGATATTGAGTATAAAAATAGGATGATTTTCTATTTTATAATAACAGTAATTAAAGTGTCTAACCCCATAGGACTTGTTCTTCAATTCTTCAAATCAACCATAATATTATCGGTACTGTATTTACGGTTTAAATTAGTTTCTCTCCTCTAATTTTTCGGCAAAAATACAGTTAAATCACTGACAAGCTGCAAGGTCATGCCCTCCGGGTTTTACAAACAATCTCCACACTTGCGGGTAGTATTATTTGCAAAAACCTTGCGCGAAGTCATTGATTACCTGTGATGGTGAAAGCAAAAAATTAGTGTTGAACCATTAAAATTTTTGCATTATGAAAGTTAATTATTTCTCCATTCCGGAAATTACAGTGTCGTATAAAGACAACGTAAAAGCTTCAGAACGTTTTGTCGTTAAATGTTCAGAAGATGCTTCGCAGATATTTGCCGAGGCGCATAAAGATTGTATGGAACACCACGAGGAAGTGAACGTATTGTTCCTAAACCGTGCCAACCGGGTATTGGGAATAAGCTGTGTTAGCAAAGGCGGGCTCGACGGTACTGTGGTTGATATACGGATTATTCTGCAAACAGCCTTGAAAGCGAACTGTTCCTCGGTAATGCTTTCTCACAATCATCCAAGTGGCAGCCGGAAACCCAGCCAGGCAGATATAACAATTACTCAAAAACTGAAAGAAGGCTGTAAAGCCGTTGGTCTATTACTCTTAGACCACTTAATTATAACAGGTGAAGGTTACATGAGCTTTGCTGATGAAGGGCTTTTGTAGCCCTTTTTTTGGTCGAATGCTATTATTTTAATTTATAAAAAGCTAACTATCTGGAACAAATAGAATCAAAAGTCTCCTATAAAACCGTGCGTAACAGTCTAACGTCCTTCGAAAAGTTGGCAAAATGAAACAAATATTAGCTTTTGTTGTTAGAGGTTCCTTTTTTCCTTTTGCTTCCTATTTTCTTAATTTGTTGCTTAATATTCCAGTTTGTCTCTTTCTGCCTGTTCATCCATTCGTCTAGCATCGATTAAATAGCCTTCTGACAAACGTTTAAATATTTCTGATACATTAGGAAATTTATTTTTATAGTCATTCGCCAAGTTCTCAAAGTATTTTGCATGTCCTCTTTCAATATTTCCACCTTCAAAAGGTCCCCTTGTGGATGAACCTCTTTTATTAAAAAGGGCTGAAGAATAATTTCTTTTCATACTTTCAGAATTAATCTCCTCAATAACTTCAAAAATCACTTCTAGAGGCCATTCCGGAATGTTTTCAGGAAACTGAGCTAAAACCTGACCAATGTGAATATCTGCAACTTCCAATCTACTAGCTTTTTTAGCTATTTCTCTAGCTTTTATAATCCATTCAAGTAATTCTGTTTTATCAATAGAATTATCAGATTTCATCCCTGGTATCTTTTTCCATGAATGAAGTAAATGATATGCCTGTTTAGCTCTATTTTGTATTATCTCATCCGAGATATCTTTTCTTTCTTCTTCTATCTTTTTTTTGTCTTTTGGAACATAAACCCACTTAATAACCTCGACGAAAAACTCAGGATTCTTAGCTAATTCTTCTTGTAAAATGATAGGGCTTCTTTTATTGCCATAAGAATCAAGTATAGGAAGGTAAAGCCATTCCAGATTTATTAAAATTGATTTGTCTAAATCTGTTCTATTATCAAGTTCTTTAAAAGTCTTCTCAATCTCATAACCAATATTTTTAAAAGGCTCTTTTGAATCTTCCGTAGCTGCTTTTTTTAATAATGCACACAAGAGTTCAGTAGATATTATATTTAAGAAATGGGCACTAATATCAATTGCTGAATAATATCTATTGTATTTAATCAGCATTTCTATACCATAAATTTTATCCTCATCAGGAATATGGTAAAAATGTGGATTCACATTTTGCCAATATTCTGCTTGAATTTCATCTCCAAGAGTTAATATGTACGTCCATAATTCTGAATTTTGATTTAAGGGGATTAAAATATGTGAAATCGGTTTTGGACCAAATCCTTTGGCTAGCAATTTTATTACTAACTGTTTTATCCAATCTAAACCTTCCGTTATCGCTTTTCTGAATACAAATCCATGAATAAATCTAATTGTATTAGTAGAGTCTTGTAGGCACTCGCAAACAGTTAAAACATCACCTTCATCTTTAATCACTTCTGAAAATGCTTCACCTAAAGTAGACGACTCTTTTACTGAGTTACGCAATTCAACACTCCTTTTTAAACCTATTTCATCAATAATGGTTTTAACTGCTTCAATTCTTAATTGATTTATTCTATTTTGTCTTTGTTCATATTTCTTTTCAGAATCTGTCGCATCATCTTTTAATCCCTCAGGAAGAGCTGGATAATAATCATTAAAGAGCCAGATATTCTTATTAATTGCATCTTTTGGCGTTAGTTTATTATAAAGTTGCTCATATTTTTCTAATTCTTTTTCTTCCAGTGCCCAATCTGTATCTGGATATGTCCTATGATGACTAAGCAATTTTCTAAGTGTATGCCATGTCTCATATTGTTTTTGGTATACTTTAGAATAATTATTTTCTGCCCATTCTAATACTCTAT
Organism: Maribellus maritimus; assembly: GCF_022267315.1. Lineage (GTDB taxonomy): Bacteria > Bacteroidota > Bacteroidia > Bacteroidales > Prolixibacteraceae > Draconibacterium > Draconibacterium maritimum. Next base: position 73,202 of record NZ_JAIKLE010000029.1, on the reverse strand, counting down.
TTCTATCTTTTGGGGATAAATTAACCGAATCATCTAAAAGTTGGGAGAATTTAAATTCGTCATAATCAAACAAATCAAACAATAGAGTTAATACAAAAGTATGTGTATCCCAAATTTCTGGATATGTATAATTTAAATTAGTATTCTTATCAAAGATTCTCCATCGCATTTTGTGTGTAGGGAATGCCGTTCCATGGCTTTCGGGTAACATTCGCATTAATAACGTCCATCCTTTATCTTTCTCTTTATCTGTAATATATTTTAAAACTTCCATTCTCTCCTCAAATGGAGCTAAAGTTTGATAGTGCCAAGTTTTAAATATTTCTGTTATACTATTGATTGGGCGATTTGATAAATTGCCACCAGGGTCTAATCTTGCAAGTTTAAGTAATACTAATCCAACATCTCTTAAATATTCCGGCACCCATGCTAAACCTTCTAATGCCCATAATAGGCCGGTGTGGCTACTTGATGAACCAAAATAATCGTCAGTTTCTTTGAACATATCCATAATCTCAGGATATTCTTTAGAAAGAGAATTTTTTACTGCCTTTAAAAAACTCAAGGGTGAAGCTTCCGAAATTAGTGGAAGTTCATGGTCAACAGAAATCCATAAATCACCATTTGAGTCAAATAATAATTCATGAATTATTTTATCAACCCACAATTGATGATTTGATTGGTTTGGCATATTTAATCCGTCACCAAATCGGCCAACTAATATTAATGACTGAGTAAGTCCTTCCCTTGCCCAATTAGAAAATCGCCGTTTTTTATTGTAAAAACTTATAAAATCATCTTTGTTTTCTGGTTCTATAAGCGGATTACCATCTTTATATGCTAATGAAAAGCACTCCTGTAATTGTTGTAGATTAATTTGTGTTAGAGATGTTGAAAGAGTTGTCCATAAATCTAATGGAGAAACTAATCGCCAAGTTTCACCAATTTGAAGGATGGGGGATTCTTCAAAGTTTTTCCATTTATTTAAAATAGCCAAATAGTCAGAATATTTTTGGCTGGATAAAATTTCAATAAGTTCTATGTCTCCTTCATAGGTCTCATTCCATCTCCCTAAAATAAGTGCAGGTATTATTTCTCGAATTTCTTCGGTTTCGAGCCATTTAGCTTTTGAATGTGGGAATCCTATTAGTTTTTTCAGTATTGTTATATTCCTCCCTGATTCTCTTGAAAACTTTTCAGCATCATCTTTAGAAATACCACTTTTTATTAATGAATTTATTTGTCCATCTCTATCAATAGTTGGTAATACTATTATCTCTTGATTGAAGTTATCATCTGCCCCTAATGGAACTAGTACATGATGTCCTTTTGAAACAGCAGAATACAAAGGTTGTGTTTCTTCGAATCTTGGAATTAGGTTTAAGGCTGTTGCTGTATTAATTCTAATGCCACGAAAGTTACCTTCTGTATCAATAATCAATGACTTTGAAAAAAATCTTTCAGATTCTTCTTTGTCAAACTGTTTTGCAGATGCTATTATAAATGCAATTGCTTCATTTTTAGTCGAGGCCTTTATGGCTTTAATACTGGCTTGACCTTTAAGGATATTTAATAATTGTTGTTTTTCAAATTCTCTTCCCGAAGTAATGACTTCCGGTGCTAATACCAATCCATTGGGACCGATTGAATACTCCTCCCAAAATTCATCCGCTGTCATTAAGCCATCAAAAGGATAGTTTCCAATTAAACTTGAAAACCATCTTGAAACTGACAACGCAATATCCAACCATTGTTCTAAAATAGAAGAATCATATACTTTTACATCTTTCCAAATTCCTTGGGCTTTCTTGTCCTCAATCCATTTGTCCTTTTTTTTCCAATATCGAGGAGTAGCAAAAATAAAAACACATTCTTGTTTAGAATATCCTAAGGAGTTAGCAGTTCTTTTGTCGTAGTCATCATCAGCTTTACCCTTGTTATCTGCTTCCGTTCCAAATTCCCACAATGAAGTCCCTTTGGGAACATATGCTGTATCTTCTTCACAAGTTACAATACCATCCCAGCCACCTATATAAGCAGTGCTACCAGAAGGAATATCGGATTGTGTGCTCATAGGAGTTGTTGCTCTCACAAGTCTTGAAATTAAATATGGTAAATCTCCTTTTGAGTCTATCCTTTTTGCCCAATCTTCTAAATGATTTCTTGAGACGAGTTTCATATTACTATTCATCTATAAATTCAACAATATCTTCAGGCTTTATCGCATACTTGCTCATATAAAAATTTACCTTCCTATTCTCTGGTTGAGGTAAATTTTCTCTCAACTCATTTGGAATCTCGTTTAAGAATTGTTCTTGCTCTTGAGCTTCTAAAAGAGTCAGGATATTAGAAATTTCTTGTTTTAAATTAAATATTTCTTCTTGCCATTGGTTAGGGGATAAATCATGTGTATTTCCATACAAATATTCAAGGCGATTAAGAATTCTTTTAAGCTTACCGGTTAAGCCAGTTCTTTTTTCGGTTCTGATAATATTTTCTGAATTAATATTTGGATTATGGTCAATTCTTTCAATAATGTTTTCAGACAGAGTACGCATATCTTTTTCTATTTCTCTCAATCCTGCTCGGAATGACCCATATTGTCCAATTCCAATATAAATTGTTATCAGCGCACCCCAAAATTTTATTCGTGTTTTTAAGGAACCTTCGTCAAATTCTATTGAGATTTTAAGGTCATCTCTTTTTAAACTCTTGAGTTGTGTTAATTCGGAGAAATTGGTTAAAATTATTTCCTTAATTAAAAGAATGTTTGACTCATTATATTCAAAATCAAATTTCAAATATGTTTCACCAAGTTTTAAATATTTTTTTTCTAATAGCATTATATGTGGTTTAGTTTAGTTTTAAAATGACCGATAACTAATCTGCATACACGAAAAAAACTCATATAAATTTTTATTATAAGGTCTTTCTATTTTATATTTAGTATTTGTCGGTTGTAGAGTCATTAGTTATGGTTTTGTGTATAAAATTAAACATAAAACTGATTGAATCTCACGTTTTTAATCTTTTTTTAGCATCATAGGTTCTACCTGCAAGATATTAATACCTCACATAAAAACATTGTGACCAATGTTTCTACCCGTTCTTTAAAATGTAAAACTACCCTGAACGAGTAGCGCTTTCTTGCAAAAAAAGAGGTGATTGAATTACCAATAATCCGAATCACCTCTCCGCTTTAATTTGTTTAGAATCTATTGGTCAGTGTTTTTATTTTGAAAGCTGAATGTTTTCTGCACCACCTGACCAAAATTATCCTGAATATAAACATCGATTGTTTGCTGGTCGGAACAGTGTGAGGTATAATACAACCTGAATTCTGTTTTTTTGAGCGGGTACAAATCGTTTGGCAGGAATACCGTGCCGTTATCCATTTTCAACTCGCCTTCGCCGTCCGGTTGGAACATACGGATAAAAAACTCCGCATTTTTATATTCGCCTTCCCGAGCTAAAGTACAGCGTATTTCTGCCATTTCGCCTTCTCGAAGGCTTCCTGTACCGGCATGGTAACCAAATCAAAACTATACGCCTGAAATACTTCCAGCGTGTCATTACAGGCACCGACCAGCAGCGCCAATGCTGCCAGTCTTGTCACTATTATAAGTGTTCTTTTTATTTTTTCCATTTGAATATTTTTAAAGGAATACAAATTTGCCTCTCAGCGTGTTGTTCATTAGTATCACAGCATTCTCAATGCCATAGGCCACAAGCATCGACCCGTTCCGGGGCTGCATGCCCTTTGTCCCGTCAGGCCGGAAAAAACGGGTTCTTTCGTAGAGAAATTTTACAGCCGTTGCGTGGCCAAGTACCACATCGTGAAACCATTTCGCCTCAATTTTGGAAAAGACCAGGGCAATACCGTTGTTATGCTCTGCCATCTTTTCAAGGAACCTTTTTGCAAGAGGATTGGAGTAAGGAGGGTTCAGCCAGACCCTGCCATTCCAAGGCTGTTTCAGTCCGTCTTCTTCTAAAGTATAAATATGCTTTGCCGATTGATTTAACCGGTAGGCTTCCACAGAAGTAGCCGGGTCTAAATCAAAATCGCCCAACGAGCGGATAATCTCCGCTGGAGTGTACCATTCATCGTTCTCTTTCATAGGGCTAATTGATTATGAATTTCAATCCTATTCCGAACTGCGCATGAAAATGCCCGGTTGTTGTTCCCCGGAGCATCCGTTCCCGACCTGTCAAAAGCAATACAATCCGGTCGGTTAGGTAACTCTCCATTTCCAGCGTAATCGCACCGCCATAAACGAACCCATCATCATTTTGAAGGGTGGCCCCGTCGTTGAGTAGTTTTTCTCCACGATTTACGGTTTCATATCCTGCCAATGCAGAAGCTCCAATAGAAAAGCAAACTGTTTTGCCTGGGCTTGACAGAAAATTATAGTAAAAACCACCTTCGCCGGTAAACTGTTCCACCGGGATAATCCCGCTTTCATAAGCGTAATTCCGTCTTAAATACTCCGCTCCAAAAACCCATTTGTTGGCGTTTTTACCATAGGTTGCCATCGCTGTACCAAAGTAATACCCTGATTCATTGTTGTTATCGGTTGAATAAATCCCATCAACCATTCCTCCGGTTATTTGCAAACCCTGCATCCCCGGCAGGGCACGCTGGGCGTGTGCCCTGTCACTGAGGACAAAGCACAACACTACTACTATTAAAATTATGGCCGCTCTCATTATTTCACTTTCAATTCGTTAATCACTTTAGCACGAACCAAATCTGCATTCTCCACAAAAAATGACTGGTGCCGACCGCCTTGCTTTTCATGTAATTCCACTAACAAATGTTTATCATCGGGGATAGTAAATTTAGGTAGTGTAAAAACTGTGCGTTCGGTAGTTTTACCCCCTATTTCCTGAACATTGTTGTAAGCGCGGAGGGGATATATCACCTGTTCCTGAATGGCGGTGCGTTTGGCTACCTTTCTATCCACAATTTTAAACGTAATGTAATCTACCGAAAAAGGCACGTGTGAAGTGTTCTTCAGTTGTGTATGGAAGTATAATAATCCATTGTGGGCATACAATCCTTTAAGTGTGTATTGAATCCCGAAACGTTTGGAACCGATATGTTTGATTTCCCGTTTATCGTTTTTGTAAACCGATTTCATTATCAGCCTGACCAGCAAAGGTGATTCCTGCCCTAGTTCCTTCAGGTAAATATCCAGCGAGTTATTGGGCCGGTTCACTGCCTCCCCGTCATGGATAAAATCAGCCATTTCCACAGAAAGCTTCCCCGGCTCATTGGCATATTTTACATTGAAAGTATAATACGCCCCGTCCTCGGTAATCACGGCAAGGTTGCTTTCCTGTGAAAAATTACGAATGGCAGCTTTTACGCGCAGTACATTCTCTGCGCCGTCGGCTTTGGCAGCCAATAAATCCGATGAACCTAAATCCACATACCGGATAGTCGACGGGAAAATTAGGTGAACCGTTTTGTTAAAAGTTACTTCCAGCGCATAAGGTGGAATCATCCGATCGAAAGTCAGCGGCCGTGTCAGTCCGTTGTAATAATCCCCGGTTGTGGGTTTTTCCTGTGCTTTAACCGCAAATAGCATTGCTGCAAAAGCAAGCATCAAAATAATTTTCTTCATACTCTGATTGTTTTAATTGAACTTGTTTGTTTTGGATATTTTAGTGGTGAAAAATCTCGTTTACTGCCCGGATGGGAGCAGTAATACCTTGTGCCCGGCTTTAAGGGTAACCCTTACTGCCCGCATCTTTTTACCCGCGTATTGTGAGGCTCCCTGAACGACACTCCGTCCTAAATCTGCCAGCAGTTGCGAACCGGCATCGTCGGTAATGGTAATACTGCTTCCCATTGATGTGCCCATATTAGCAGCGACTTCCTTTACGGCGTTGAGTTCTTCCGAACCCGGCACCGAAATTCCCGGATTACCGTCCATATCGAAAACCTCCATTTTAACCGGAATGATGTTCCCGGCATACTGGATATGAGTTATCGAGATGTTCATCCGTTCTCCCGAAATCCGGGCAGAACCGGACACAAGCGTATTTTCCGGGACCAGTATTTTCCCGGCATGTATTGGCTCCAGGATGCGTACCTGAACTTCCTGACCGCTGGTAATAGTTACCGTTTTATCAACGCAGGCACTAATAGTGTTCTTTGTCGATTCTGTCTCCTTTCCGGCAACCGTATGAAAACCCAGGTTGCGGGGTTTTGCATATTCTCTCATAAATACAGAATCAGGTACGGGAGCAGCGAGAAGCGAAACCACTTTGGCGGACACCTGCGATACCGGAATAGACGCAGTTTCCTTTTCTGTTTCCGAAGAATTTCGTACAGGTGCAGCTACTGTTTCTGTCGCTGATTTATCAGCAGGCATGTACCTGGCAGCAATCTCATAGGATTTTTCTACCAGTGCAAGTTGCTCTTCCGCTTCGTTTTTCTCCTGAAGCTGTCGCTCCAGTTCCCCGATGCGTTCTTCCAGTGCCGCTTGTTCCTGACTATTTTTTTCAGGTTCAGTTTCTTTATAGAAGCTTCCCAATTGCCGGTCGATATTCTGGTACTGACTGGTTGATGAGCGGAACGCGCTGGTCCGGCTGGTTTCCGAAGTGTTTCTAAAAGATGAAGAGTTGACCTTGTTCCCCGAAAATACAGTGACATCCTGTAGTCCTGTTTCAGCTGACAATATTTTTTCTTCCGGCGTTTCATCGCCTAACATAAAAGCAAAATCCTGCAGGGAACGCATTTTTTCCTGCTCTTTTTCCCTCATAGCCTCCTGCCGGTAAGCGTCCCGCTTATCGGCGATAATCCCGCTTTTCTTTGGTGTGGGAAGGTTGGTATTAAAAACATCCCCGGTCTCTTCCGTTTTGTCGCCTGACGGTGCAAAAATGAACCACATACTGACAGCAAACAGTAGGAAGAAAAGGGGAAAAATCACCATTTTCTTCCTTTTTTGTAACTGCTGGGGCGAAAGCGGCTTTTTTTCTTCCACCGTCGGTTTTCCCCCGTTATTAATCTCTGTTTCTTTCATATTGAAATTTATTTATTCGTTGTAAACTTTCGGGCTTAATCCTTTTGTCCTTTAATTCCAGTTGCAAGCCTTCGATATGCTTGAAATTGAACTTCTCCCTTTCTTTATCCCCGAAACTGAACAGGGATGAAAAAGTGATGTAGAGAGAAAGCCCCGCAAAAAGGGAAAGAAAGGTCAGTATTACGGTAATCCTTTTACCGGGAGGAATCCTCCAGCACCACAGTCGGAGATGGTTTTCCAACTGTTCCCCGATACCAGTGATTCTTTTTTGGTTTTTTGCCATAACATTTTACCGGTCCAAAACCCGGATGTCTTTGTTTTCAATGATTTCGAATTTCTCAATGGTAAACCCGTGAGGATTATTATCGCTCCTGACCGAGTTAATCAGGTTGCAGCGGGTAACAAGAGAGCGTTCAGTTACATTGCTTGACCGAATAATCCTTTGCCGCGCGTAGGTAACAGCGGTATATGGATAACCGGAAAAGTTACACGCCACGCTGTCCACCTGTATTACCTGCTGGATATTCCCTGCGACCACCCGGTTGAAGTACCCTTTTTCCTGCATGTCCTGATAATAGTTATAAGCACTTTTGTCGGCAAGGAAGAGTGCGCGGGTGATATTTGTTTCAATGGCCTCCCGGTCGGGCGAAAGGGTAAAGAACAGTTCATGAAAGCGGGTCACATGGTCACGCGCCTCCACCGGCCGGTTCTGGTCCATGTCCTGGGAGAGCGCCAGCATAAGCGATTTCCCCTGGTCGAGTACATATATTCTCTGCCGCTGCGCTTCGGCATAACTGAAAGCATTCCACACCGAATAAATGGTTATCCCGGTACAGAGACAAAGAAATACCAGGGCGAAAAATCGGATTTGCCGGAATGATGTTTCTATGTTTTTCAAACTTTTAAATTCCATAATTCTTTTGTTTTTTTGATTGTTATGATTATCGCCCAACGAGACGGCCGCCTATATTCCCGGCAGCGCCCCCAGCCATGCCAGCGGCATAGCTTCCTGCTTTTCCTGCGGTCTTGTTAATGGCGTGATTGGCGCTACCCATGCCGCCCGACTGGATAATCCAGTTGGCCACAGTCGGAACCGTAAAGTACCCGATAATACCAATGAGCATAAACACAATGTAAATCCCGTTGGAACCGTCAGGGATATAATTGGGGTCTTCCAGCAGTTTGATATCTGCTTCCAGCATCAGTACCTGAATGCGTGCCAGTACCGCCGAAAAAAGATCGGAAACCGGCAGCCAAAGGTAAACGCTGATGTAGCGGGCAAGCCACTGGGTAAGCGTTGCCTGAAACCCGTCGTAAACGGAAAAAGCAAACGCAACAGGACCCAAAATGGACAACACCACCAAAAAGAAAGTCCGCAAAGTGTCAATTATCAGTGCTGCGGCATTGAATAGCAATTCCAGTAAATCTCTTACCACCTGACGGAACCACATTTTAATGTCGTACCAAAACCTTTCACTCCACATCCCGATGATTTCAGGGGTGTCCCAGATTCCGAGGTCTTTCAGTTTCTGGTCGTAGGCTTCGTCATCCACCAGCCATGCTTTCCCTTCCCGGACACGCGCTTCGTATTCCAGTTCTTCTTTTTGTAGCTGGTAAGCCTCCATATCAAAAGTCTGGGTTTCCAAAATACTATGCGTACCCGTCACAATCGGGCTCATCACTGCATTGATAGTCCCCAAAACAATGGTTGGAAAAAAAAGGATGCACAGCCCGATGGCAAACGGGCGGAGCAGCGGGAATACATCGATGGGTTCAGCCCGTGCCAGAGCCTGCCATACCCGGTATGCCACATAAAACAAAGCTCCCAGTCCGGCCAGCCCCTTTGCCACGCCAATCATGTCGCCGCAAAGAGGAATCATATCTTCGTAGAGGTTCCTCAGAACCTGGTGCAGGTTATCAAAATCCATAATTTGCAAGTTTTTACCTATTACCAATATCTTTCCGAAGGACTGCCGTAAAGCGCCAGCACCCTGTCAGTATCGGCTTTTGCTTTGGCCCGGATAAACGAAACAGAGATGCTTTTCTGCGTGTAATACCTTGTCAGATTACGGTATCCGAGCATCCGGTTATAAATCTGGTCAATCACTTCCATGCGCTCCTTGTCCGTCATCGAAAGCCCGTTACTACTGGTTACGATGTTTTTCAGTTCCGTAACCAATGCACCCCCTTCTTCCATCAGACGGGCATATCCTAATGAAATAGCGGCCAGCTCGTCCACCGTAAAATTTGGGTCGGCAACCATCTTGTTAAAACCCGTGATATAGATGTCGCTGATTTCGCTAATCATTTCGATAGTCAGTTTTACCTTGCGGGCATCTTTAACCAGGTTATTTACCGACTTTAAGGCTTCATAGTATTCTTTACCCTGCTCATAAATTTTAACTGTTTCCTGCACATTCTTTATCATATTGGTCAGGGTGGACGAAGATTTGACCACCTGCTGGATATTCTGTACAAGATTGGACGGGTCGATTACCGCCCACTGTGCTTTGGACTGGAAGGAAAAGCCAATCAGTGCTATGCACGTAATTATAAAGATTCGTTTCATATTCTTTCTTTTTTGTTTATCGATACTTTGGGTTGAAAGGGCTGGGATTAGTTCCTGCAGGATACTAATCCTCAACCCTGTAATATTTTCCGTAGGCGGAAAGTTGCAGTACGTCATTGTCGGTATTGTAGGACAGGCTCATCACTCCGTAAAGGTTGACATACCGGATACCCTGATGTTTTTTGACAGGACACCGGAACATTTCTCCGGCTTTGAAAGCAAACTCCATAAAGAAGCAGCCATTTTTCTTATCACTGTTTCTGTATATCCGGATATCCGGCGCACCTTCGCGGCTTTTCCATCGCCCGGTTATATCGTCCATTGCAAATTCAGTTTTTGCTTCCAATGGATTGGTCCCGGTAGTTTCTGAATACATGGGCTGCCTGTTATTGCTGTTTGCTTTCTGTAAGTTGTTTAATGGCCAGTTCGATGTCACCGTCCAGTTTTCCTGCAAGCTGCATCACTTCCATTTTTTCCGATTCTTCGGTGGTGTAAGTCATGTATTCACTCATCGAAACTTCTGTAGCATAGACCGCACTTTGAACACCTCCCAATCCTATCCATACTTCTTTATACCGGCGGCTGGGTGCATTACTCATGTTAATGGAGAGTATTTGCGATTTTTCTTTTTCCGTCAGTCCCAGCAAAGCCTGTATCTGGTCAAACTTGTTCATGTACTTGCGTTGGTCAAGCAGTATCTTGCAATCCGAATTATTGATGATACTTTCCTTGACCACAGGGCTGGAAATAATATCGTCCACTTCCTGCGTAACCACAATGGCTTCGCCAAAATACTTACGGACGGTTTTATACATATATCGCAGGTATTCAGCCATATTAGCCGAAGCAATTGCCTTCCATGCCTCTTCCACTATCAATTGTTTCCGAACGCCTTTCAAACGGCGCATTTTATTGATAAAAGCCTCCATGATGATGATGGTCACCACGGGAAAAAGCTCGCGGTTTTCCTTTATGGCATCTATCTCGAATACGATAAAGCGTTTTGACAACAGGTCGATATTTTTATCCGAGTTCAGCAGAAAATCAAAGCGTCCGCCCCGGTAGTACTGCCTCAGGGTGGTTAGCATATTGTCGATATTAAAATCATCCCGACCAACCTTGATTTCCCGTTCTTCCAGTTCACGGCGGTAGTCATCGCGCATGTATTCGTAGAACGTATTAAAACTGGGTGTGATATTCCGGTTTTCCTGAATCCGGCGGATGTAAGCCGATACCGCGCTGCCCAGTTCTCCGCTTTCGGTTTTGGATACTTTGTCGTCTTCACTTTTCCACAGGGTCAGGAGCAGAGTTTTGATGCTGTCTTTCTTTTCCACATCGAACATATAATCGTCCGTAAAAAATGGATTGAATGAAATCGGGTGTTCTTCGGTGTAAGTGAAATAAACGCCGTCCTCTCCCTTGGTTTTCCGGTGAATCATTTCACACAATCCCTGATAGCTGTTCCCGGTATCCACAAGCACAACATGGGTCCCCTGTTCAAAGTACTGCCTTACCAGATGGTTCATAAAGAACGATTTTCCGCTTCCGCTTGGCCCCAGCACGAATTTATTCCTGTTGGTGATAATCCCCTTTTTCATCGGTAAATCAGAAATGTCCAGATGGATGGGTTTTCCGCTTATACGATCACACATCTTAATCCCAAAAGGCGATGGTGACGAGCGATAATTGGTTTCTTCGGTAAAAAAGCAAAGCGCCTGTTCGATGAAGGTATAAAAGCATTCTTCGGAAGGAAAATCGCCTGCATTGCCCGGCATTGCCGCCCAGTAAAGGGTAGCTGCGTCCACGGTATTGTGACGGGGCTTACACTCCATTAATGCCAGTTGAGAACCAACTTCGTTACGGATATGCTTTAGTTCCTGCTCATCCTCGCTCCATGCCATCACATTAAAGTGTGCGCGAATAGAAGTCAACCCGTGCGAGTGGGCCTGGTTCAGGTAAAGGTCAATCCATTCCTTGTTAATGGCATTGCCCCGGCTATACCGTGATAGCGACTGCATGTTTCGGGCACTCTTTTCAAACTTCCGCAGGTTTTCTGTACTGTCACCCAAAAACAAATACTGGTTATACACATGGTCACAAGCAAGCAAAAGTCCAACAGGAGCGGCAAACGACAAAAGGCAGTCGCTCCGGTCGGTGGATAGTTTTTCGTAACGCATATCAGTACTCACCTTTCCGGGTAAATCTTCCACATCTGACAAGGTATGTAGACAGACATGTTTTTCTCCAATCCGGAGGCCATCTGCCCCCAGTTCCAAATCTTCCAGACAGGTAGTATTATCGAGTGAAAGTGAAAAGTATTTCTCTATTAACCCGGCATTTTCCGGTGTTCCGACAATCTCATCGGTCTTAAGCCGGACAAGGCTAATAAAACCGCTGTCGTTGATAATCCGCTCAAACTGTCCTACAGCCTCCAGGAACCTGACCGTATTGTCTTTATTGACTTCTTTGGAGATGATATTGCCCCGGCAGAGGGATGAAAAGTTGCTTTGCATCCGCATCCGCTCTTTGGTCGTTTTGGTCAGGTAGAGGAAGCATTCATGGTTCAGGTAGGGACGTTCATTAAAATGACGTTCGTAGCTTCGGGAGAGGAAACTCATTTCTCCGTTGTCTGATTTAGGTTGGTAAGTTTCACGGACAAACCAATCTTGCTTATGTACTACACTATAATCGGGAAGTACTTTGACCGCTTTGGCCCAGGCAGAATGAATGGCTTCGTATTCGGGCGAAGTTACCGTAAATAGTTCCGGCAGGCTTACACGGAAAACTACCGTTATATCGGCTTCCTTGCTGACAATACAGTCATGCTCCACACTTAGCAGTGGGAACTTGCTTTCGATAGTCGTTGCTTTTAGGATATTCCTCATACTGCATTCTCCTTTCTCACTTTTTGGAAAAGGCTGTGGGGAACTTTCCGGTTAATCAGGTAACGGGGATGCTGTTTTTTGGCCATGAGCTTCATCAGACCTGATTCTCCGTAACGGGCATTCAGGTTGAAGGTCAACCATACCAACACCGAAGCGGCAATCACCCCGAACCCGATACAAACCCACTGGCTGACGCCTGCCATGTAGAGGATGACAAACACCACGAACACAGCAAGCAACCCGGCTGCAAAGATGAACAGGTACTGGGACTTCAGGCCCTTAAATTCCACGCTTTTGCCGATTCCTTTATTGATATTGTACTCCATAATGATCTCTTTGTAGTTTATTAAAGGAAGAAGGAACGCAGGATGGTGGCTGCAACAATAAGGAAAATACACGCCCCGAACCAGCTTGCTGCAGTTTTGCTGGTGTCCGGGTCTCCTGAGCTGAACTTGTTGTAAACTTTTATGCCTCCGATAAGCCCTACCACGGCGCCGATGGCGTATATCAGTTTTGTTCCCGGATCAAAGTACGAGGTCACCATATCGGTGGCCTCCGTAATACCGGCAGTGCCGTCGCCCTGTGCGAAGGCGGTTGAAACGGCAGCCAGGATAAAAGCTGCCGACGTCAGAATTTTTTTATTTTTCATACTCATTTCTTTCATGCTGATTTCTTTGTTTATAGTGCAAGGCGTTTATAGCCCCGCACCGGTTAAATAAATTGTTTGTTTTCGGATATTTTAGCGGTCGTGTGAAATGCAACCTTGCCTATCCGTAATCGTGCTTTTTCATCTTTGATTTTTTAATTTGTTAGACATACTTGCGGACGTCAAACCCTCGGGGAACAGGGACCGCAGGAGTCTTATCTTCTCCCGACCGTTCAGCTTTCCGCTGATGAAAAGCTTTCAGGTACGAATCCATTAATCCGCCGACCCTGTCCTCCCTTTCGGGTTCACCTGAAACCATTGCTTCAAACATGTCGGTATGTTTCAGGTGCAGAAGAACTCGTCCTGTTTCTTCTTTCTTCTCTTCAGTAATAATTGGATTGTGTACCACGGTGCGGTAGGCTTCGCCCATTTGTTCAAAACTGATTCCCTCGGCCAACAAGCGGCCTGAAACCTGTAAGGCCTCGTATTCTTCCTCTTCATCTGCCAGTTCCGGTTCTTCCGGCATCGGACAGTCAATGTCGAGTGGCGGGTTGGCTTCGCCGGGAGGAACTTCGCCGAAAACGTCGTCCAGTTCGTCCGCTGGAATTATCCGGGAATGTTCTTTGGGTACATCTGACAGGGCAAATATATTTTCTTTCCGCTTATCTTTTTCGTTGTCAGCTTCTATGGCCGTTTGTGTCACAGGGATGCGTTCCTTGAGGACAAACTGGCTTTTACCGACAATATCACCTTTGTTCTTTTTCTTGTCCTGTTCCCGGAACATTGCCTCCCTGTTTTCTTTCCGAAAACGCCGGTTTTCAGAAATGAAAAAGTGCATCGTCCAGAGCGCGTAAAGTATGGCAAAAGCGACCAGCAGTGACAATACTGTATTGAGTGTAATGGTTATCATCTGTTACTGGAATTTGAGTTGCTACCGAAATTTTTATTCTGAAATCTTAGTGATGTTTATTCCCTTATGCTTTTCTTCGTACAGACGAGTAATCTCACCACCATAAGTTTCAAAATGATGAACCAGTATGTTGTCGATGTAACCGGATAGCGAAACTTTGTTGCTCCCGATTACACGGCATATGGTCTGAATCGTATCATGAAAATCCCGGCGGATATAAACCATTTTGCCTGTTCGGGCAGTAATAGAAGACTCTTTGACAAAAAGCGTTTCATAATCCTGTTCTTTGCCACGTCTGCGTCGGGTTTCGTCTTTAGACGTTTCCGTCTTTGGGGCGGGTGGTTTACCAGAAATTTCATTATTCTCACTCATCAGTGATTCATGGTCTAACGGTACGTCCTGAAGGAAAGAAGCAATAATTGCTTTTTCGTTTATATCCTCTTTTTTGATTGTTTTGGCCATAGTCTTATATTTTGATGATTTCCAAAATTTCTTCCATAAGGGTATCGAGGTTACTTCCTTTCAGCAACGCATTGTTGGCGGGGAACATGGTCGAACGGAACAGGGCTTTGTGAGATGTAGGAAGCTCGCGGCGAAAACGCTTGCTGTCAGGCAGAAAGGTTTTTAGAAGTGGAAGGTGAAGTTCTGCAATAACCTGTTCATAGACTTCGTATAATTCTGTTTTCTCCCGGCCATCCACCAAATTCCAAACCATGTATAGGCCTTTAATCCTGGACTTCCCGGTAGTGATAATGTTGTCATTCAGTCGGGAAGCAAAACGGAGCGTGCTTTCAAGTACAACCCTGTCAGCACTGATTGGTGAAAAAATATAATCCATTTGTGATAAGGTATAAATCACCCCTTCCTTATTGACCGTTCCTGGTAAATCAAAAAAGATAATGTCATATTTCCCTTTAGCCATTAACGCTTCGGCAGTTTCCGGGGCTTTTTCGGGAAGGCTCTTTACCACCGGGTACATTTTCTTTTGCAGCCGGGTGAACTGTTCGTAAGCCAGCGACTTATAATAATCGTCGTCCGTGGCCATTTTCAAATCGCGCTCCCGCATTTCGGCAATGCTGTACTGCGGGTAATCGCAATCCACTACTGCCACATCGTACCCTTTCACGTAATGCAGGTATGAAGCTGCCAGTACGGTCAGGGTTGTTTTTCCTGCCCCTCCTTTTTGAGTGGAGAAGGCAATACACAAATTTTTCTTTTCCATTTTTAATCATTTAATAAGTTATACATACAGTTGATTATACCTCTGATTTGCAGACTGATTGGGTAAATAGACAGATAACCGGGCATAAAAACATCTGTCAGGCCACATGACCTGTTTGGTTCTTTGAACGATTGGCCGTTTGAATATTTTAATAACTGTCCGTATGATTGTCCACACATCCGGTTGTTTATTATTCAACTGGCCGGATAACTTTATGAAGGGACCTTTAACAAGCCTCTCATACATCCTGCTGTTCAATAAATTTTTCAGCCATTTTATCCTACCATCAATCAGTTGCATAATCAGTCATATTTTTAAAACCTCATGCAAATAAAAGCCAATAAAATCCCGTTTAAACAGGCCTTGCGGCAGGTGGCATCTTGTGGCGTCGGAATGACATCTTTTGGCGTAGATATATGTTGTACAGTCGGTTACAAAGACCGATAACTTTGCCTCCGGTTCGATACCGGTAACAGGTCAGACTGCTATCCATCATTTTTGCAGCCCGTCAATTTATCTGTCCGGATTGCGGACAGATTGTATTTGCAAAGTGGCAAATAGCAAGCTGTGTTTTGAGTTACTCATTTCATTTCACGTAACCCAAAACCGCTTGCCCGCAAGGGGAGAAAAGGAGGCTCCGAAGTCGCTGCTTTTTGATAAGGACAGTAACAATGACTGCATTATGGTATCGGATTTTTGAAACACTAAAATATCCGACAGATGAAACAGGAAAATACAAAAGGCCGAAGGCGAAAAGGGGGACGCCCTGCCAAAAGCGACCCCGTAACAGAGTGCGTCATGGTACGCTTTAACGCCCGGGAATATGCCCGTTTCCTGGCATTATTCGAACAATCGGGGGTAAAAGCAAAAGCTGTTTTTATCAAAGCAAGGGTATTCGGCCAGCCGTTCCATGTGGTGAAAACAGACCGGGCGGCACTCGAATACGTGGCTAAACTGACCACTTTTTATGCACAGTTCCGGGGAGTGGGAACCAATTACAACCAAGTTGTAAAAGAATTGCACAGCAATTTCTCGCATAAAAAAGCCCTCGCAGTGCTCTTTAAACTTGAAAAACTGACCACTGAATTAGCAATAATCGGGCAGCAAATCATCGCCTTGACAAAAGAGTTTGAGGAAAAATATTTACAGAAATAGCCTTGTATGATTGCCAAAATAACCACCGGAAAAGACATTTACGGCGCACTTGCCTACAACCAGGAGAAGGTAAACGAAGGCTTAGGAAAAGTGCTTGCATCGAATATCATCCCGGAACCGGAAGATGGCCGTTTTAGGGTGGCAGCGTGTACCGAAGCTTTTAACCGCTGGTTACCATCGCATTACTGGACAGAAAAACCGGTCATTCATATATCGCTCAACCCACACCCGGATGATAATTTGACAAATGAACAACTGGCAGACATCGGGAGTGAGTATCTGCAGCAGATGGGCTACGGCGCTCAACCATACCTTATCTTCAAACACTCCGATATCGGGCGGGAACATATCCATATCGTTTCGCTACAGGTGGATAGCGAGGGTAAAAAAATTAATGACAGCAAACGCAATTTACGAAGTGTAGCTGCGACTGAAAAACTGGAAAAGAAATACGGCCTGCACCGCGCCAAAGGACAAAAACAACTGGAACAAGGACAGTTTAAGCCCGTCGATGTGGCAAAAGGCGATTTGAAAAATCAAATCGGTTCGGTCATTAAGCCGGCTGTTTCGATCTACCGGTTCCAGACCATGGGAGAATACCGGGCACTGTTATCTCTTTACAAGATCGGTGTGGAAGAAGTGCAGGGAACGAGGAATGGAAAGCCTTACCGGGGATTGCTTTATTCGGCACTGGCCAGCGAAGGGAACAAAGCCGGCATGCCGATCAAATCATCTGCTTTCGGAAAAACAGTTGGATTCACTGCTCTCGAAGAGCGGATGGAGAAATCCGCCATCCTGATAAAAGAAAAGGGATACCGGGAAAGACTGCGCCCATTGGTTGCCAAGGCAATGGGAGAAGCCGGAAGTGAAACGGAACTACGCCAAAAGTTACTGGAAAAGGATATTGACTTATATCTCCGGCGAAATAATACAGGGCGGATTACCGGGGTAACTTTTATCGACCATCAAAGCCGTTGTGTACTGAACGGTTCCAGGCTGGGCAAAGAGTTTTCTGCCAATGTATTTAATGACCTGTTTAGAGAGTCCCCGGCAGTCAAAGGACACACAAAACAGGCGGGCGAAAAAGAACCGTTCTCGCCTCCGGCTGAACCGTTTTCACAGGCTAACAATCAGGCCAAGCATATTGAATCCGCCATCAGCAGCCTGTTCTCAATTTTTTCACCGGAACCGGAATCATATATTGAAAATCAGCAACAACTTCGCAAAAAGCGTAAAAAGAAAAAACGGAGATATGGAAGGCAGACATAAATGATATATTCCAACCGGATACTATTTTGGTTTATATTTTTGAGTATATTTGTACTATGAGTACATTTACGCCAATAAAAATAAACCAATTACTACAGAAGTTGCCTTCGGGAAGCCTGTTCTTTTCATCGTGGATGAGAGAAAACGGTATATCTTATGATCTACAACGGCGGTATCGAGATTCGGAATGGCTAAGACCCATCGGCGCTGGTGTGATGGCACGTACTGGCGAAAATCCGGGCATATATGGTGCACTATCTTCCATGAATAAACAAACTCACAAACACTTTTATGTTGGCGGCTTAACGGCACTGGAACTGGCCGGTTATACGCATTTTGTTCCAATGGGAAGGCCTGTTGTATATGTTGGACATCCGAAAGATGAGTGGGTTCCATCCTGGCTCAAAAAACATAACTGGGGTGTGGACTTATTATTGGTTACCTCTGAGTACTTTGATACAGATACCGGTATAACCCCGATGATGCAGGGGGCATTTGAAATACTGGTTTCCACCCCGGAACGGGCTTTTATGGAATGCCTGAACCTTGCTCCGCGGCAGTACAACCTCATGGACTTGTATTATGTGATGGAACAATTAACTGCGCTTCGCCCCGGCACGGTACAGGCCTTGCTGGAACAGAATACATCAGTAAAAATGAAACGTCTGTTCCTGTATATGGCAGAAAAAGCCGCTCATGCCTGGTTCAGCGACCTGGATTTGCAGAAAATAGATACAGGGAGCGGGAAACGGGAAATTATACCGAACGGTGTTTACGACAGCAAATACCAGATAGTAATACCTGAAGAACTGAAAAATTATGAATAACCTCTATAAAGAACAGGTCAGGCTTTTACTCCGCATATTACCTATAATCTACCGCGAGGAAGATTTTGCGGTTCATGGTGGTACGGCCATAAACCTGTTTATCAAAGACCTTCCGCGTTATTCTGTGGATGTGGATTTAACTTATATTCCGCTTGGTCCGCGGGACGAAAGCCTGGCAAAAATCAACAAAAAGCTGGCTGCAATCAGTCAGCAGTTGCAACGGGCTGTGCCGAACATTAATATTCGTCCGGTACCCAATAAGCTTTTATGCACATTGGGACGGAGCACGGTAAAAATTGAAGTAAACGGGATTAAACGGGGCATTATCGGGGCCACAATTGAAATGCCATTATGCAATAAAGCGCAGGCAGAGTTTGGGATGTACTGCAAAGCACGAATCGTGCCCGTTGGACAGTTGTATGGTGGAAAAATTGCAGCAGCCCTCAGCCGCCAGCATCCGCGCGATTTGTTCGACTACAATTATATGGAACCTGATAAAATCGACAATTTGAAACGAGGTTTTATGTTTGCCCTGCTAGGAAGCGACAAACCGTTTATTGAATCTTTAGCACCCCACGCGATAAACCAGCAGGAAGCCCTGGAAAACCAGTTTCGCGGTATGACAGACATTCCTTTTACTTATGAGAACTACGAAACCGCACGGGAAAAGCTTATCGCATTTATTAACGCAATGCTGAGCGAAGAAGACAAAGCATTCCTTATTAGTTTTGAAGAAGGCGACCCGCAATGGGAAAAATCAGCTTACTCTGATTTCAGGGATTTTCCTTCTGTGCAATGGAAACTACTTAACGTTAACAAACTGAAAACACAAAATCTGGCAAAACACCGGCAGGAAGTAGATAGGTTGAAAGTTTATTGGGTAGTGGAGTAGCAAAAGGCTATTTCATCACAGGCTTATTAGAAAGGTATTAATATAGAATAGTTTGTCGTTAGTTATTTTAATTACAAATATTTATTTTATTGGACGATTTTGAAAAAGTATTTTTTGGCACAAAATTTACGTGACTATTTTTCACCGTAAAATGTCTTGTAGTATAATATCAAATTGGGAGATGTGATTGATAAAAATTTAAAGTCCAGAAATATAAAACCAACCGCAATGCGCCAGTTGGTATTGCAGGTTTTGACTGACCAGAAGACAGCGATAAGTCTGTCTGAATTGGAACAAAAATTCGAAAAGGCAGATAAAGCAACGTTGTACCGTACTTTAAAGACTTTCGAAGCAAAGAAACTAATTCACGGGATAGATGATGGAACAGGTTCTGTAAAATATGCGTTATGTCATGAATCGTGTGAATGCCAACCGGAAGACCTTCATGTACACTTTCTATGCACAAAGTGTGAGAGCACTTATTGTCTTCACGAATTGTCCATTCCTGAAATTAGTCTTCCTCCCAATTTCTCGCTAAAAAGTGTAAATATGGTTGTTAAAGGAATATGTTCAAATTGCAAAAAATGATATTTGCAATTTGGTTGCACGAACTTTTGTCTATTTTTGTCGTTGTTAGTTACAATTGAATATGAAACTCTTTTCAGCAATATTGTCGATTTATATCCTGGGGCTAATTATACTCCCATGTGACGATGTACATACTGAAAATAAATCAGGCAATGTATCTGTTGAAATAGCGGATATGCATTTGGAACATATTGACAGCTGCTCCCCATTTTGTACTTGCAACTGTTGCCAAACAATAAGCCATCCGGCCAATTACCATTACTTTTCACACTTTACAAAATTAATAGGAACTTCTATTACATATATTGACAGTTCTGTATTATCTGCCCCTATTTTTCTGTGGAGACCTCCTAAGATATAATCTAAAACTTTTTGAAAGGATGAACGATTAGTAAATCTTCATCTAATTTATTTTTAGATGTAATAGTATATCTAAGATACAATATTGCGGAACATTGTTTAACCTAATCTTTTTAGCAATGAAAGGAAAAAAATTAAGCAAAGAGCAATTAAGGGAAATACAACGAATTAAAGATAGGAAGTTTAACAGAAGTCTGACACTTATATTTAGCACGTTGTTACTTGTCACTATTTCAGTTCTTGTATTTTACACTTATGGGTGTGATACCCGTTTGCTCTACCACCAATGGGCATGGTTTGGTAAAAAAGTCCCGGATGAATGGACATGTATGGGAAACAATCTCTTGCAAAAACACAAGACACAGAGATATCAGTACAACGAAAAGGTTTATTCATTTTGTAGTGAAAAAGATTTTAATCATTTGCAACGACACTTTAAAGAAGTTGCAATTGTGCCTGATGCTTTTTCTGGCGATTCAATAAATAAAGCAAATGCGTTAATCGGTCTTGAGCAAAAGGGAAAGCCCGAATTGGTGTACTTTAAAAATCAAGACACATTCAATAAATATTATGAATCTAATAAAAAATCGATTGCAGTAGCAAATAAAAATCAGTAGGAGATGATAAACAATATAATTTCATTTTCAATAAAAAATAAAGCCCTTATTAGTTTAATGACCATAGGGCTAATTATAGGAGGACTTTGGTCGATGACCAAAGTGCCGCTAGATGCCAATCCCGATATTACCAACAATCAGGTTCAGGTAATTACTACAGCTCCTAACCTAGGTACGGAAGATATTGAGAAATTCGTTACTTATCAGGTAGAGTTAGCTGTTGCCAATCTTCCAGGTGTTACCGAAATACGTTCGGTTTCAAGATTTGGGTTGTCGGTTGTTACCATTGTTTTTAAAGACAATATGGGAACATATCTGCCACGTCAGCTGGTAAGCGAATCCCTGGCAGAAATAAAGGAAAAAATCCCTGAAGGTTTTGCTGAGCCATTTATGGCACCTATCAGTACTGGTTTGGGTGAAATTCTTCAATATACCCTAGAAGTACAGCCCGGATACGATACCATATACAACGACATGGACTTGAGGACAATGCAGGAGTGGATTATCAAACGACAAATGGCAATGCTCCCCGGTGTGGTGGAGGTAAACTCCTTTGGTGGACGTGGGAAACAATACGAAATAGCCCTAAACCCGGATAAGCTTCGCAGCATGAACCTAACCATGTCCGATATTTTTGAAGCATTGGAAGATAACAATCAAAACACAGGGGGTGCTTACATTGAAAAAAACTACCAGGCTAATTTTATTCGTGGAGAAGGTTTAATGCGTTCCCTCGATGATATTCGAAATACCCCTGTAGCCACAGTCAACAATCAGCCAGTATTTATTCGCGATGTTGCTGAAGTGCGCTTTGGGAGTTTTGTTCGTTACGGTGCTTTTACCAAAGACGGAAAAGGTGAAGCTGTGGGCGGTATTGTGATGATGCTAAAAGGTGAAAATTCAAATAATGTTATTAAAGATGTTAAGGAACGTTTAGCATTAATCGAGAAATCGATGCCGGAAGGGGTAAAAATTAAACCTTTTCTCGACCGGAGTAAACTAATTAAAAGTACGACCTCAACGGTTGCAGAAAACCTTTCACTAGGGGCGCTAATTGTGATTTTTGTGCTGGTGATATTCCTTGGAAACATGCGTGGAGGACTACTGGTTGCATCCACTATACCGCTCGCCTTGCTCTTTTCATTTATCATGATGAAAATCTTTGGTGTCTGGGCTAACTTAATGAGTTTAGGTGCTATCGATTTTGGAATATTAATTGACGGTGCTGTTATTATTGTAGAAAGCATGATTTTCCACCTACACAGAAAAGAATTTATCGGAAAAAAATTGGGTTTGCCTGAACGAAACGAGATAGCGTTTAATTCTGCAAGTAAAATGATGAACTCGGCTTTCTTTGGTCAAATCATTATTCTAATTGTATTTATTCCTGTTTTAGCCCTTCAGGGGGTTGAAGGCAAGATGTTTATCCCAATGGCTATGACATTCGGTTTTGCTATTCTTGGGGTCATCTTGTTATGCCTCACCTATATACCTATGATGGCTTCAATATTCCTTCGTGCTCCAAAAACCGATAAAAAAACCTGGGGTGAACGGGCAATTAGTAAAATAGAAAAGGTTTATACACCCATAATAACATGGGCATTGCAAAAAGGGAAGCTTATAATTGGAATTGCGGCAATCTTATTAATAGCCGGAGGATTTTTATTTAGCAGGATGGGAGCTGAATTTATCCCACAATTGGATGAAGGGGATTTAGCCATGCATATGTTTCTGAAACCAGGGACTGCCCTAAGCGAAGTTACCAATGCATCAACAAAGATTGAAAAACTGCTATTGGAGAAATTTCCCGATGAAGTAGAATCGGCTCAAACCCGTATTGGGGTTGCCGATGTTCCAACCGACCCTATGCCAATTGATATTGGTGATGTATTTATTCTGCTTAAACCAATTGATGAATGGACAAAAGCAGAAACAAAAGAAAAATTGGTTGATAAAATCAGGGACGAAGTCAGCATTTTCCCAGGTATCAATTACGAATTTTCCCAACCAATTGAAATGCGCTTTAATGAATTACTTACCGGGATTAGGGAAGATGTAGCCATCAAGTTGTATGGCGATGACCTGGATGTTTTAGCCGATAAAGCCGAAGAAATATCTGGGTTAATTGCAGGGATTCCCGGTATTGCGGGAATTAAAGCCGAAGCTACCCGTGGGCTTCCCCAGATAACGGTTAACTATAACCGGACGAAGTTAGGGCAATACGGGTTAAAAATAAAGGATTTGAATACCGTGGTTGAAACTGCTTTTAGTGGTGGTGTGGCTGGTGTAATTTATGAAGGTGAACGCATGTTCGATCTGGTGGTTCGGCTTGACGAAGCGCACCGCCAAAGCATTGATGATATACGGAGTTTATTTGTTGACACGCCCAACGGAGGACAAGTTCCTCTGAAAGAAGTTGCCGACATTAGTTATCGACCCGGTCCTATGCAAATTAGCCGCGACAATACAAACCGACGAACGTATGTGGGGATTAACGTAGAAGGCCGTGATGTAAAATCATTGGTAACTGAGATTCAGCAAAAATTGGATGAGAAACTGAAATTACCCTCTGGTTACTATATTCGTTATGGTGGTGCATTTGAAAACCTCGAACGGGCAAGTAAACGACTTACACTGGTTGTTCCCCTTGCCTTGGCCTTAATATTTATGTTGGTGTTTTTTGCTATCAAATCATTTAAACAAACCCTGATGATATATATTGCCATTCCATTTGCGGCTGTCGGCGGAATTATTTCGCTCTACCTTCGTGGTATGCCTTTC
This sequence comes from Maribellus maritimus, assembly GCF_022267315.1. GTDB lineage: Bacteria > Bacteroidota > Bacteroidia > Bacteroidales > Prolixibacteraceae > Draconibacterium > Draconibacterium maritimum. The sequence continues at coordinate 49,450 of NZ_JAIKLE010000029.1, read as the reverse complement.
AGTATTTCAGCTGGTGTTGGTTTTATTGTTTTGTTTGGCGTAGCCGTTTTAAACGGGCTGGTTCTGATTAGTGGGTTCAATGAATTGAAAGAGGAAGGCAAACTTTCATTAGCCGAAATCATTAAGCAAGGTTCAATTCGGCGGATTCGACCGATATTTTTAACTGCATCCACTGATATTTTAGGCTTTTTACCTATGGCAATTTCAACTTCAGCAGGTGCTGAAGTGCAACGTCCATTGGCAACCGTAGTAATTGGCGGCATGCTGACTTCCACCCTTCTGACATTGATAGTTTTACCTGTACTTTATAAAATGGTTGAATCGGGCAAACGTTATATTAAAATGCCGCAATTAAACACAACTGTCATCGCACTTGTGATTTTGTTTGGAAGTATCGGGCTAAGCAATGTTGCAAAAGCGCAAGATGGAATTACAATTACACTTGAACAGGCAATTAATACTGCAAAAGAGAATTATCCTTCTATAAAAGCATCTTCAATGGAAGTTGAAAGGCAAAAGTTTCTCAAAGCGACTGGTTACGATTTGGGTAAAACTTCCATTTCTATAGGTAAGGAAGAAGTTGGAAATGGTGCCCTTGGTATTCAAAATAATGTCGGAATCTCACAAACAGAAATTGACCTATTTGCGATTCCCGCAAAAATAGGATTGGCAGGTTCCAGAATCGGACTGGCAGAATCACAACAACAGCTCACCGAAAAAACGTTGGAACGAGATGTGAGTCTGGCTTGGTTCTCGGCATTGTCGTCAAAAAAACAGTTGCAGTTGTATTTACAGTTAGATAGTATTTATACCAATTTTTTGAAAGCTGCGGAATTACGCTATAAAACGCAGGCCACATCAAAGGTTGAATTTCTTTCAGCGACAGCAAAATATCAGGAGCTCATGGTAAATATCAAACAGGCTCAAAGTCGGTACGATGCGTCATTGCAGCAGCTTAACCAGTATCTGTTGTTTTCGCAGGATATTGATATTGCCGTGCCGGAAAGCGACTGGATAAGTGATTTGTTATCCCTTCAACCTACAGCCTCATTGAAGAAAGCACCTATTTTGAATCTTTACGAAAATCAAGTTAAGGTGTCCAATGCAGAGCGGAAGGCTGAAAAGGCCAATCTTTTTCCCAAAATTGATTTAGGCTACACCATGCAGTCCGTTGACGGGCAATCAGGGTTTTATGGTTGGCAGGCCGGAATATCTGTGCCCCTGTTGTTCTTCTCCCAGGCAGGAAAAAACAAAGCTTCGCGCATTAATTATAAGATTTCGGAATTACGTTACCAGCAGAAGGAACTGGAAATTAACGCCGTTTACAGAGAACTCTTTAATCGCTACAAGTCGATTAAAGAGGTACTCAACTACTACAAAACCGATGCGTTACCGCTGGCCGACGAACAAATTACAGCGGCCAACCTGGGATACCGTTTAGGTAGTCTCGATTACGTTCAGTTTATCCAAAATATGGAATCGGCCATTAATACCCGTAGGGAATACTTATCTCGTCTGACTGAATATTACGAGATTAAGGAACAATTAAAATACATAATAGGTCAATAGAAAATATAAATAAATATGAAAACGAAAATATTTTTAATGCTTATTGCTTTAGTAACACTATTGTCGTGTAATAGCAATAAAAGACAATCGCCTGAAATAGAAGGGCATTCTGGACACGAAGAGTCGGAAGGGGTGGTTATATTAAACGAACGCCAACAGGAGGCTTTGGGAATTAGAATGGGAGTATTTGAAATGCGAAACCTTACCACACTCGTTAAAACAAATGGGCAGCTTGAAGTTCCACCGGCAGCCAGTGCTGAAGTTAGTGCGATAATTGGTGGAAATGTAAAAGAAATTAAAGTGTTTCACGGTGATAAAGTGAATAAAGGACAAGTGTTGTCTATTCTTGAACATCCTGATTACATTGCATTACAAGAAGATTTTGTTGAAACAGCTAGCAAACTTGAATTTCTGGAACAGGAGTTTAACCGCCAAAAAGAATTGTTCGACAATCAAGTTGGTGCAGGAAAGGACTTTCAGCAGGTTAAATCGGAATACAGTACTATAAAAGCAAAATATGAAGGACTTAAGTCTAGGTTGAGGTTGCTGAATTTGTCTTCCGAAATCGTGAAAAAAGGTACAATTTCCAGTACCATTTCCATTCTTTCTCCCATTAGTGGATATGTTAATGATGTGAACATCAAACTGGGAACTTACGTTGATGCAAAAGACCAACTTTTTAATATTACCGATAACAAGGAGATTCATGCGGATTTTATGGTATATGAAAATGATATTCACTTATTGAAAGAAGGCCAAAAAGTAGATTTTAGCGTGGCAAACCGACCGGGAGAGGAACTCACGGCGACTATTTTTGCTATCGGTAAAGAATTTGAGCCCAACACACGAGCTGTACACATTCACGCCAAATTGGATAAAAATCAGGAGAATCTAATTCCTGGAATGTATGTTTCGGGGCACATACACACCGACCAAAACTACGTACAGTCACTTCCCAATGACGCAGTTGTTACTGAGGGGACGAAATCATATATCTTTGTTTTGGATGAAACCGTTACTGGCGAAGAACATGAAGAAGCAGGTCATGGTACATCCTCAAACCACATCGAACATGAAGCTGATAAAGAACACAATCATACTGCTGAAACTGACGGGCATAGCCTGGCATTCAAAATGATTGAGGTAGTTACAGGAGTGCAGGAAGGTAATTATACCGAGATTAAACTCCTGAATCCACTACCTGAAAATACTAAAGTTGTTCTCAATGCAGCATATTATTTACTGGCTGATATGAACAAGGAAGAAACAGAACACGAACATTAAAACGATTGAATTATGAAAGAAATAAAAGCCTTTATTCGTCCCAATAAAGTGAACGAAATTGTCCATCATTTAAAAGAAGCTGGTTTTGAGAATATGACGATTTCGTCTGCCGAAGGAACCGGAAAACTGCAGGATGAAAAAGCTTTTGTATCGCAAAAGTTTTCCATCACCGACAGCGAGGTAGCTAAACTTGAGCTGGTTGTCAATAAGAATGATGTCGCACTTGTTGTAAACATTATTTCAGAATGTGGTAAAACCATATATCCCGGAGACGGCTTAATCTGGGTATCCGATGTAAATCAGGTTTACAGGGTAAAAGATGGTTTAAAAAACAGCGGGAAGTAAACAGAAATGTGGCAGCTTCAGGGTTGCCACATTTTTCCAATTTGTAAACAAGTTCTGTATATATACTAAATTTATATCGGTAAATAATTAAGGATTTATGACACATGAACATACATATCATCACCAGACTTCCGGCATTTCGCACAGTAAATCCTTTGCGTTAGGAATAGGATTAAATATTGTATTTGTTGCAGTTGAAATTTTTTACGGGTTAATTGCCAATTCATCGGCATTACTGGCTGATGCCGGTCACAACGCAAGCGATGTTCTGGGGCTTGTATTTGCTTGGACAGCAGCATGGCTGGCAACCATTAAACCCAAAGGGAAATATACCTATGGATTACGTAAAACGACCATCTTGGTTTCCATATTAAATGCGTTGCTTTTATTCGGAGCTGTTGTGTTAATAGGCTGGGATGCTATTGGGAAATTTAAGACCCCTGAGCCAGTGGCTGGTACGCAGGTCATAATTGTAGCAGCCATAGGTGTCATAATTAATACTGCAACCGCACTTCTTTTTATGAAAGGTCAGAAAGACGACCTGAACATTAAAGGTGCTTTCCTGCACATGGCTGCAGATGCCGGTGTTTCACTTGGCGTTGTAGTTGCCGGTTTGTTAATTAATCTGACAGGCTTACGATGGATTGACCCTGTCACCAGTTTTGTAATTATTGTTGTTATTTTATGGGGAACTTGGAATTTATTTAGTGATTCTTTAGAGTTGGCGCTTGATGCAGTCCCCAAACATATTAAAATAGAAGTTGTCCGGGGGTTTCTAGAAAGTCAGGAGGGAGTGACAAACGTCCACGACCTACACATTTGGGCCATGAGTACCACAAAGGTAGCACTGACAGCCCACTTGGTAATGCCTGATGTTGTTGGTGACAATTTTATTAATAATCTACAACATCGGCTCGAACATGAATTTAAAATAAGCCATTCAACCTTTCAAGTAGAAAACGCCGTTATGGAAGAAAATTGTAAAACTGACTGTTAAAATTGGCGCTATTAAAAATAAAAATCTATTATGAGTTTCTATTTTTGGAGTCTAAAAGCTATCATATAAGATAGTAGATACAAATCCCTATATATCAAGGTCACATGCAACCAATACTACGCCATAAGCTGCCAGCTTTTTCAATTTAAGTGTTTCCCCATAACATGCTGCCTACTTTCGCCTTCCAAACATCAAAAAACGAAACAATATGCAACAGGAAGACGATTTAAGGGCACTGGCAAAGGTCATGGACTTTATGCGGGCTTTGAGTATTTTATTTGTAGTTATAAACATCTATTGGTTTTGTTACCAGGCTATGGTCGAATGGGGCATCAATATTGGTGTAGTTGATAAAATACTTCTGAATTTCAACCGCACTGCAAAACTTTTTGAGAACATCCTTTACACGAAATTTTTCACAATAATATTCCTGGCTTTATCCTGCCTCGGAACAAAAGGAGTTAAGAAGGAAAAAATCACATGGGACAAAATTATCGCTTCCCTTTTTATTGGCTTTGTCCTTTTCGTTCTCAACTGGTGGTTGCTGGATTTGCCGATACCGTTAGTTGCCAAAACAGCTTTCTACATTTTTACATTGGCTGGCGGTTATCTTTGCCTGTTAGCTGGTGGTGTTTGGATGAGCCGTCTTTTGAAGAACAATATGATGGATGATGTTTTCAATACCGAAAACGAATCGTTTATGCAGGAAACACGGCTGGTTGAAAATGAATACTCTGTGAACCTACCGACAAGATTCTATTACAAAAAGAAATGGAACAACGGCTGGATTAATGTTGTAAATCCCTTCCGGGCAGGTATTGTATTGGGAACTCCCGGCTCAGGGAAAAGTTACGCGGTAATCAACCAGTTTATAAAGCAGCAGATAGAAAAAGGGTATTCGCAGTATATCTACGATTTTAAGTTTCCCGACCTTTCGACGATTGCATATAACCACTTGTTGAAAAATCAACGCAGATACAAAAAAGTACCGACGTTTTATGTAATCAATTTCGATGACCCGGCACGTTCGCACCGATGTAATCCGATTAATCCTTCGTTTATGAGCGATATATCTGATGCATACGAAAGCGCTTATACCATCATGCTGAACCTGAACCGTACATGGGTGCAAAAGCAGGGCGACTTTTTTGTAGAATCACCGATTATCCTGTTTGCTGCTATCATCTGGTATTTGCGCATATATAAGGATGGCCGGTATTGCACCTTTCCCCACGCCATCGAGTTTCTGAATAAGCGGTATGAAGATATATTTCCAATTCTAACAAGCTACCCCGAACTGGAGAACTATCTTTCTCCTTTTATGGATGCCTGGATGTCGGGAGCGCAAGACCAGTTACAGGGGCAAATAGCATCGGCTAAAATTCCACTTTCGAGGATGATATCGCCGCAATTATATTGGGTAATGTCAGGCGACGAATTTACGCTGGACATCAATAATCCCGATGACCCGAAAGTATTGGTTGTAGGGAACAATCCCGACCGTCAGAATATTTACGGTGCAGCATTGGGTTTGTACAACAGCCGTATCGTAAAACTTATCAATAAAAAAGGGCAGCTAAAAAGCTCGGTTATCATTGACGAGTTGCCGACCATTTATTTCAAAGGGCTGGATAATCTGATTGCCACAGCCCGGAGCAACAAAGTAGCAGTCTTATTAGGATTTCAGGATTTTTCGCAGTTAAAACGCGATTACGGCGATAAAGAAGCTGCCGTAGTAATGAATACCGTAGGTAATATTTTCTCTGGCCAGGTTGTGGGCGATACAGCTAAAAACCTGTCTGAACGTTTCGGTAAGGTTTTACAGAAACGCCAGTCGATGACTATTAACCGAAACGATAAATCAACTTCTTTCAGTACCCAGTTGGACAGCCTTATCCCGGCCAGCAAAATCTCCACGCTTACACAAGGAATGTTTGTCGGGGCGGTTGCCGACAATTTTAATGAACGCATCGAACAAAAAATTTTTCACGCCGAAATTGTGGTGGACAGTGCGAAGGTTGTCTCCGAGACCAAAGGATACAACCAGATTCCGATTATCACCAATTTTGTGGACGAAAGCGGTGTTAACCGCATGAAGGAAATGATTCAGGACAATTATAACCGCATAAAGGAAGAAACAAAGCAGATTGTTACAGATGAACTGGAAAGGATTAGTAATGACCCGGCGCTTTGTTATTTGTTGCCGAGAAAGGAATAATAGAAAATTGTAACCATTAATTTTTACGGGCTAGCAAAAACATTCCCTTTAATTCTGGCAAGGGAACTGTAACTTCCGGCGTTCGACAAACATAAGGTCCCAATTTATGTTGGGCATCAGTAAAACAAACATCGGAAGTTGTGAAATTAATTGTTGTCACCCAGTCAAGAGTTGGGGCAGTGTTATAACAATCTTCTGGATTTTTAAAGTGTGATTTCAGGAAGCGATTTATCCGTTCCGGACTACTCTGTTCAATAATATCACCAACCGAAATCATTTTGTGATTTTTAACATCGTAGTTGAATCCATAATAATCGGTTAATCCGTGAGCCTCTCGTAAAAGGGTAAACCGTAAAATCAGTAATATGCGGAGAAAATGCATATTGGAACTTTCTATTTACCTTAAATACGTCATTGGATACAACACGGAACTATTTGATTAATCGGAGGTTATTGATATTCTTCAAAAATTATATCTTTGTTAAAACAACAGTAATTGAAGTTGCAAACTAAAAATAGTTTGTGATTATGGTAAAACAGAAAAATAATTCTACTCCGACATTAAAAGGATTTATCTATCAATTTCTTGTAGCCCTAAAAAAGTGTTTTGAGTTACAAGAAGGAGAATCAGTATATATTGAAACATTTGGAGATGTTTCAATTTTGGGAGGAAAAGATACATCACAAATTGAATCCAAATTTTATAAAAGCGACCTGACAGATGCGGACCACAATGTTTGGAATACATTAAACAACTGGCTTAAAGATGAATTCCCTTTACATTCCTTCTCTTCTCTGGTGTTATTGACAACCCAAAAAGTGAAGTCAACAAGCGCTTGGTTTGGATGGAATGAAAAAAGTACTAAAGACAAATTAGCAATATTAAAAGATATTTCAACCAAATATGCAAGGAAACGATCGACAAAAAATACAAAAACAGAAAAGCTTGTAAATGTTGTTTTGGATGAATCAAAGTCACTGAAATTGAAAGTCGTTTTAGAAAAGTTTGTGATTGATAATAATGCCTTAAACGATATAAAAGTTTATAATTCAATTAAAGAAACTTATGCAAAGGCGATTCCTAATATTCGTCAGGAAGAATTTATACGTTCAATGTTAGGATATGTTGTTTCTCCTAAAGTAATTGACAATAATTGGAAAATCTCATATGAAGAATTCACACGAGAAGTAAATTTAATTGCCCAATCTTTAATTGATACAACAACACAATTTCCATCTAAAATCAAATTAAAAGATTTGAAACATATAGAGTATAATGAAAATCTTTTTGTAAATAAAATTAGACAAATCGAGTACGAAGGTGTTATTTTAGATGCCATAACAGATTATGTGCAAACAAAATGGCTAATAATAAAAGAAATACAGGTGTCAAAAAAAATCTCTGATTCATTAGTCGAATATGAAGATTCTCTTTTCAGTAGGCATAAGGTTGAGTATCGAAAAGCATGCAGAAATTGTGACTCCGATGTAAAAAGAATATTCCATTCCCAGAATTTTTATGATCACATGATGTCTTCAGATGAAGGTACTTTTTATATTTACAATTCTGTCCCTGCCTATTTTCATAATGGAATGTTACATATTTTAGCAGAAGAAGAAGATAATTTTAGTTGGCTGTTGAAAAAATGTGATTCGTTATGAGCAAGTTTACTGATAATATTTTTACCATACATAACAATATATTCTCTTTGACCCCTGTTATTATAGCCTTTTATAAGAACTATAAGTCAAGAGAAAAGGATATTTTTCTTGCTTATTTTATATTGCCCATAGTCCTTGATCCAATTGTATTAGACGAGATAAAAAGTATTACAACTAAATCAAATTTGACGAGATTAGTTTCTAATAAAAAAGTAATGGCTGGATTTCATGATAGATTTAAACAATTCTATCAAATTACGAATGATTGCCTCCAATATGCTTTAGATTGTAAATACATTGAAATAAATGAAACCAACTTAAGCGTAAAGGTTGTCAATAGAGATGTTTTATATACAGATAGTTCTTTAAATAAAGCGATCAACATTGCTTCAAAGTTGCCTAAAATGTTTAAGCTGGACGTGATAAACACATATTATGCATTTGGAATAAAAGGATTATGAAAAGCTATATTAAGTATATTGGGTTATTAGACAAAAATGATAAGTGTCATTATATCGATTTAAAAGAAGGATTGAATATAATTACAGGACGTTCTTCAACTGGGAAAAGTGCAATAATTGAGATATTTGACTTTTGTTTTGGAAACTCCGAGAATTCGATTCCTGAAGGGATAATTACAGATAATGCTAAGTTATATTTTGTCGTCTTTGAAATCAACAATACAAGCTTAATATTAGCAAGGAATCAAGAGGAAAAGAGCACTTATGTTTTTTTTAAGATTGACCCGAATTTCCCATCATTGGAAACTTTAAATTCGGAGTACTTTCACCAAGATTATTACTTGCCTTTAAAAACTTTTAAGGAAGAACTAGGAAGATATTTTGGGTTAAATATTTCTTCAACAGATGAAGATAATCAAGCATTGAATTATAAAGTAAAAAAAGGACGTCCCTCCGTCCGAAATATGATATCTTACATTCTACAGCATCAGAATCTTATTGCAAATAAGCATTCTCTATTTTATCGTTTTGATGAGAAGGAAAAAAGAGAAAGGACAATTGATGAATTCAAAATATTCACAGGATATGTTGATCAAGATTACTTCACATTAAAACAACAGATTAATGACAAAAAGCAAGAATACGAAAGGAAGGTAAGGGATGCCAATCTTTATCAAGATGAAAAAAAGAAAAGAATTGTAGAATTAGAAGAATTATTAGACGAATATTATATGGTTGCGGGAAATCCTTTATTAAAAGGTTATTCGGCGCAAAATATGTTGGAAGCCCCCAAATTGTATTTAGATAAAATTCAGGAAATTGATTCAATTAAGGTTGACGATAATTCAAATATCTTCAGAGAACAGTATGCGAAATTTGAAGCGCAAAGAAATGAGCTTCTGGCATCTCGAAGAAAAATTGTATTAAAACTGGAAAATATTAACTCGTCAATTAACTATGCAAGAAAGTACAGTGAAACGATAGATATGATAAATCCTATATCTGAAGCGATAAAAGAAGATTCTCACTGTCCTTTTTGTTTACAAGAAAATCAACATACTAATAAACAGATTAACAAACTGACTGATGCTATTGACTGGCTAAATTCAGAATTACGTAAAGCTCCATTAATGATAGACTCTTTCTTACCAGAGAAACAGAAGTGTGAAAATGAGTTAGCTGCAATAGATAGTAGTCTGAGACATATTCGTGACGAGATAAATAAAATATTGAAAGTGAATGCCGAGTTAGAAAAAAATAAATCGTTGGAAGAACAAGGGTTTAAGATACGCCTTTCAATAGAAAATCTTTTAGAGTGGTCACTTGATCGAAAAAATCGGATTAAGGATTTGAATATTGAACAATTAAGCTCTGATATAGAAAGGTTAGAGAAGAAGCTCAAAAATGATTATAACATAAATGACAAATTAAGAGAAGCTGAAATTTTTATTAATAAAACAATGAATGAGCTTGGGAACAAGCTTGATTTTGAAAAATCATATCAACCAATAAATTTGAATTTTGACATTGCTAACTTTGAACTATATCATCTAAAAACAGGAGAATCAGAAGTAAATGGAAAGAAAGTATATCTTAGGTCTATGGGGAGTGGTGCCAATTGGCTTTATTCTCACATATGTCTTTTCTTGAGTCTTCAAAAATATTTCTGTTCATTAGGTAGCAAGTGTCTGATTCCATCTATATTATTTTTAGACCAACCAAGCCAAGTATACTTCCCAACTATTGTTGATAATGATAGAGTTGAGTTTAATCCAAAGAAATTGAAAGAAATAGAAGGAGCTCTTCAAAATTCAGATGTTGATTTAAATGCCGTTACAAATTTATTTAATCAAATCATTTATTTTATAAAAAAAACTGATGAGGAATATGGAATAACACCACAAGTAATTGTATCAGATCATGCAGACAATTTGGAACTTGATGGTGATTCCTTCGAAAACTATGTTCGAAAACGCTGGAGAAAAGAAAATGATGGATTTATTGATTTATCAAAACTAACACAAGAAGATCAGGATATTTAAATCCCTTGTGTGTATTGTCACAAAGTGTCAGGAAACGCCACAAACCACCAGCACAGTTCCTCAAGCTGCCACACTTCGTATATCCCTTTATCTGATAACCCGTTAGTCCTATTTTCGTCCATGCATCAATAGTGGTGCAACAACTAAAACATTCGTAAAATGGACGAAAAAATCAGTAACGACGACAAAAAAGTATTACTCGTCAAAGACGCAAATGACGGCAAAGTAAAAGCCGTTACCGGTATGGATGAAAAAGGCAATATCCAGACAGAGGAACCGTCTACAAAAAACCAAAGCAACCTTTTTGCTGTGAACACGAACGAGCCCATGCTGGAGGCCTTCTTCAAAAAGATGGTGGAACAAGCGCAGCAGCCCTCACACACAGGATTTTTCCTCATGACAGAAAAAATGCTGGATAAACTTGTCAAAATCGACCTCGACCCTCACGAACTGGAACTACACCGTGTAAATCCAGTAGAGTATCTTGAAAAGGTACAGAAACAGAACGCGCAACGAACACAAAGTGGCGGTGATGAAACTACTCAAAGTACTTTCCAGCCGATGGATGTCAGTAGAATAGACCGGCAGGAACTTCAAAAATACGGGATCAACGCTGCCGATTTGGAACCTCATCTCAAAGCCATGTCCTACGGACACAAATCACCGCAAATGATTCCCCTAAACCCTGAACTGGAAACAGGTATCCGGGTTCCCACCAAAGGACGTGTATCGTTGGAAGAGCAAGCCGATGGCTCGCTAAAAATCATACCGCATTACTGGCAGGAAAAGCCTACCCTGGATGCCCCTTTTCACGGCGTACTTCTCAACGAACAGGATAAGGAGAATTTGCGGCAATCCTTGAACGCTGGCAGGGTAATTGAACTGGAACCTACCGCCGGACAGAAAATACCGGCTTTTGTTTCACTCGACCGGCTTACCAACAAACTCGAAGCCCTACCTGTGGAGAACATCTCCATTCCCAATAAAATAAAAGGGGCAGACCTTTCTGAAGACCAGCAACTCAGGCTTGGAGCAGGAGAAAAGGTAATGGTAGAAAAAATGGTGTCCCGGATAGGCCGGTTCTTTGATGGATATATTCAAATTAATGCTTCGGACAAAAAGTTTGATTTTTCGTATGAAGGGCTCGACCGTAACCGCTATGCAAAAGAGAATAAGGAAGTCCGCCACCAGCAGAAAGAAAATGCACCGGAAGGGGAATCCGAAAAACAAAAACAACTCTTTATCCCACAAAAACTGCTTGGCGTTGAACTCACTGAAAAACAACAGGAATACCTTAAAGCAGGCCAGGCCACTTACATCAGGGGGATGCTGAAAGACGACAAAGGGGAACCATTCAACGCGTGGGTAAAACCTAATCCTGAAAAAATGAAATTCGATTTTTTCAAATGGAATCCCGACAAGGCCAAGAAACAGGGGGCAGAAGTGAAACCCGCAGAAGAAAGCAAAACGCAGGTTGCTGTCAACAACGAAGGCAAAACAAATGAAGCGACCCAAAATGTAAAAGAGCCACTAAAACAGGGACAGCAAAAGCCTACGGAAAACCAGTTTAAGCAAGAAGCACGCAGGCCCGCTGAAAAGAAAAGCGGGATTAAAATCTGAATTCTGTTTTAAACAGTTCCGGATGAAATAACAGAAGACAAGTTCAATCGGTAATGGTTATATTTACCACTGAATATACCGCTGCTTTCTTCAATAGGCATAACTTTTCTTTGTTTATTGTTTGTAGTGACAGATATTTTAGTGGTGCGCTCCGGGTGGGAACCCGGGGCGCTTTTGCCTGATATACCTTCCTTTTTTCAACCACTAAATATCCGTATCATGAAAAACACAAAAAATAAAACCAGGCAGGAATTATCCTATTACGGGTTCTCCCTCCTTTCTTACGTCAAAGAAAACCACCCCGAACGCACTGCAGACACAACTTTTATAAAAGAACGTGCAGATGCCGCGGCAGAAACATACAGCAATGCGGTTAAAAACGGACAGACACACATTGAAGCCGAAGAACTGGCTTCTGAAGTACTTTACCAGGGCCTGCATTTTTCCGCTTACAACACCCTTGTTCACATTCTTTGGAACGAGTTTTCAGGAGAAATACCTGAGGAAAGGGCAAAGGAGATTGCGCTTCAAATGTTAACTCAATGCAGTGAAGTGCTGGATAAATATACCCTTACGGATGATTTTGAAAGCACTTCGCAATACGATGAATTATATACTGAACTGACGGGAACCGTAGAAATACTGCTCGAAGATGGCGTACAATAAAAAGGTGCACCTGCGGGCAAATATCGATGCGATAAAAACGGCGTTTATCCTTGAACGTGAGAACAGGCAGGCAACAGCCGTGGAAAAAGAAACACTTGCAAGCTATTCCGGCTTCGGCGCAATAAAGGAAATCCTCGACCCTCATCCCGCTAACGGTTCAGCCAATCCCCTGATAAATGAATTGCATGAGGTTTTACGTGAAAATACTCGTGATGAAAAAGAATACAAACGCTGTTTCGACGGTCTGAAAGATTCTATACTTACAGCATTCTACACACCACCAGAAGTAGTAAATGCTTTGGCCGGAGCACTTAGTGATAGCGGAATCAAACTGAGCAGCTTGCTTGACCCGAGCGCAGGAACAGGTGTATTTGCCCAGGCTTTTAAACAACTTTTCCCCGATACCGAAGTTACCTACTTTGAGAAAGACCCGATTACCGGAATGATACTCAAACACCTTCACCCTGAAGATAAGGTAAGAGTAGAGGGTTTTGAAAATATTGAAAAAAAATATGCCGGTTATTACGATGTAGCAGCAAGTAATATCCCCTTCGGGGATGTGGCAGTGTTCGACCCGGTTTTATTCTCCGACAGCGCCCCTGCAAAAAAGATTGCCTCACGCTCCATTCACAATTACTTTTTCCTGAAATCAGTAGATATGGTACGTCCGGGAGGACTAGTGGCTTTCATTACCTCTCAGGGAGTATTAAATGCCACGACAAACCGACCGGTGCGGGAATACCTGATGACTAATTGCGAGCCTGTCTCAGTTATCCGACTCCCAAACAACCTGTTTTCCGAATTTGCGGGAACAGAGGTTGGCAGTGACCTGATTGTCCTGCAAAAACGGGAACAAAAAGACCTGTCCGTTTCTAACCCTATAAAACAGGCATTTATTGAATCAAGGATACTGTCCAATGGAATTTCGGTCAGCAACAGTTTTAAAACCTTCGACAGAGTAGTCCACACCGATGCCAAAGTCGATACCGATCCTTACGGCAAACCTGCAATGGTGTTCACCCATAAAGGCGGCATTGAAGGAATTGCCAAAGACCTCCGGCAAATACTGAAAGAAGATTTCTCCCGACATTTAGATTTGCAGCGTTATCAATCCCATGCCCAGGACACACTGGAAGAACAGGTAGCAGCCACCGTAAAAATCAAACCGGCGCTTGAATCAAATTTCAATGAACTCGATCCATTTTGGCAAGCTATCGAGGATAATTGGTTCCCCAACGATAATCAAACCGGAGCGGTAAAACCTACGATAGAAAATAAACCTGAACCACCTAAACAACAACCGATATATTCAGAGCAGGGTACGCTTTTCAATGTGAACGATAGGGTCATTCAGAAAGAACCGGCTAACGGGGCGAAATCCCGGCAAGCTGTTACGCAGGAACCGTTAATCAGTTTGTACGATTTGTTTGGCATTTCAGAAGAAGAGAGAAACGGGCAGAAACGTTCAAACCGGAGAAGGAACCAACAGCCCCAAAAACAGGAGCAGCAGGAAATTCCTTTCATGGAATGGCGCGAGCGGTTGCATTATGAAGGAATGCAAAGGAGAAGGCAGCAGGAAAAAGAATCCCTTAAAAACAGAAAAGTACATCCTGTAAACGTTACAGGAAAAGAAGAACAGCCTGGGGACTTAAAACAGAAGCAGGAGCATCTCGAACGTGAGGAAGCGATGAAACCAGTACCGTTCAAAGGCGAATTGTTACCTCATTACCGGGAAGATTCACTGGTATCTGACGAGACCAACCGTATTGGGCATTTAAGAAATATCGAAGGCTTGCAGCCGATGTTCTATCCGTTGGATATAAGTACCGTTCAAAAGCAAAAAGTATCTCTATACATAGAAATACGCGACACTTATCATCACCTGTACCGCAACGAAGCCGAACGGCTGGAAGCCAATCCCGCCCTTCGTGAAATGCTGAACAATCTGTACGACAATTTTTCCTTTCGGTTCGGATTGCTCAATGACAAGAAAAACCTTGACCTGATTAAACTGGACGCAAGGGGAATCGAAATATTATCGCTGGAACGCTACATCGACGGGAAAGCGGTAAAAGCCGATATTTTCAACCGTCCGGTGGCGTTCAATACAAATGAACTTACTACGGTTGATACCCCTCACGAGGCGCTGGCAGCTTCACTAAACAAATATGCCAGAGTAGACCTGGGTTATATGGCATCATTGACCGGAAACACCGCCGATGACCTGAAAAAAGAACTGAAAGAGACAATTTATTTCAATCCCATGACTGGCGGGTACGAGGTGGCTGATAAATTTATTTCGGGTAATGTTATTTCAAAAGCCGAAGAAGTGGAACGTTTCCTGGAACGTAATCCCGGACACCGTGAGGCGGAAGAATCCTTACACGCTCTGCAAGAAGCCACCCCAAAACCAATTGCTTTCGACGACCTTGATTTTAATTTTGGCGAACGCTGGATTCCGACAGGAGTTTATAACAAATATGCTTCACACCTTTTCGATACCGAAGTGAACATCCACTACGCTTCCAGCCGTGATGAGTTCAGCGTTCAATCCAATGATTCCAATATAAAGATTACCGACCAGTATGCTGTAAAATCGGAAAGCCGCACTTTTAACGGGCTTGCCCTGATGAAGCATGCTTTGCAGAATACTTCGCCAAACATTACAAAAACAATCCTAGTGGACGGCGAGGAAGTAAAAGTACGGGACGGGGAAGCCATCCAGCTTGCCAATACCCGTATCGATGAAATGCGAAACGGTTTCTCCGACTGGCTCAGGGAACAGTCGCCCGAGTTCAAAGACCGGCTGGCTAGTTTGTACAACCGCACCTTTAACTGTTTTGTCCGCCCGGCTTACGACGGCTCGCACCAAAATTTTCCTGGGCTTGACCTAAGAGGGTTGGGCATTAGCACCCTTTATCAAAGCCAGAAAGATGCTATCTGGATGGATAAACTCAACGGGGGTGGTATTTGTGACCATGAGGTCGGTGGCGGAAAAACGCTTATCATGTGCTGCGGGGCGTATGAAAAAAAACGACTTGGGCTGGTCAACAAACCAATGATAACAGGACTAAAAGCCAACATTCATGAGATTGCCAAAACATTCTGTACGGCTTATCCTAACGCGCGTGTACTTTATCCGGGCAAGGAGGATTTTACGCCAAAAAACCGACAACGGATTTTCAACGAGATAAAAAACAACAACTGGGATGCTGTAATCCTTACACATGAACAGTTTGGTATGATTCCGCAGTCGCCGGAGGTACAGCGCGATATTTTACAGGCAGAACTCGACAGCGTGGAGGAAAACCTTGAAGTCCTAAAAGGACAGGGGAAAGAAGTTTCGCGTGCCATGCTGAAAGGATGTGTGAAACGTAAACTGAACCTGGAAGCCAAACTCAAACAGATTACTTTCAACATTGAAAACCGGAAAGACGATGCAGTGGATTTTCGTCTGATGGGGATTGACCATTTGTACGTGGATGAATCGCATAAATTCAAGAACCTGACTTTTAACACCCGGCATGACCGGGTAGCCGGTCTGGGCAATCCCGAAGGCAGTCAGCGGGCATTGAATATGCTTTTTGCACTTCGTACTATACAAGAGCGCAACGGCAGGGATTTGGGTGCAACCTTTCTTTCCGGGACCACCATTTCAAATTCATTAACGGAATTGTACCTGTTGTTTAAATACCTGCGGCCAAAGGAACTGGAACGGCAGAACATTAAAACATTCGATGCATGGGCAGCAATTTTTGCAAAGAAAAGTATCGACTACGAATTTTCGGTAACCAATGAAATCGTACAAAAAGAACGTTTCCGTTATTTTATTAAAGTGCCGGAACTGGCACAGTTCTACGCCGAGATTACCGATTACCGGACGGCTGCCGATATTGGTATTGACCGCCCTAAAAAGAATGAAATCCTACACAACATTCCGCCGACACCGGACCAGGTTGATTTTATAAACCGGCTGGTACAATTTGCCAAAACAGGCGATGCAACATTGTTGTTTCGTGCCCCACTGAATGAGCGGGAAGAAAAGGCAAAAATGCTGATTGCAACAGATTATGCCAGAAAAATGTCACTGGATATGCGTATGGTCGATTCCCGCTTTGAGGACCATATCGACAACAAAGCAAGCCATTGTGCCCGAATGATTGATGGCTATTACAGGAAATACAACGGACATAAAGGGACACAGTTTGTGTTCAGTGACTTGGGAACCTATAAACCGGGGGAATGGAATGCTTACAGCGAAATTAAGCGCAAACTGGTGGAAAACCATAACATTCCGGCACACGAAATCCGCTTTATACAGGAAGCCAAAACAGAAAAAGCCCGGAAGATGATGATAGCCGATATGAACAACGGTAGAATCCGGGTGATGTTTGGCTCCACAGAAATGCTGGGAACAGGTGTAAACGCCCAGAAACGCGCCGTAGCGGTCCATCATTTGGATTGCCCATGGCGTCCGTCGGATTTGGAACAGCGCGATGGACGGGCGGTAAGGAGGGGCAATGAGATAGCCAAAACGGTTGCCGGGAACCAGGTAGATGTTATTCTTTATGCCGTGGAAAAATCACTGGATGCCTATAAGTTTGGCCTGCTGCATAACAAACAGCTATTTATCCGTCAACTAAAAAATAACAGTCTGGGATGCCGTACCATCGACGAAGGAGCAATGGATGAAAAAAGCGGCATGAACTTTTCAGAGTATGTGGCCATTTTGTCTGGCAATACAGAACTGCTGGAAAAAGCAAGGTTGGAAAAGAAGATAGCTGCGTTGGAAAGCGAACGCCAGGCATTTGTCAGGGGGAAGTCATCGAGCCGGTACAAGCTGGAGAACATTACACAAACAGTGGAAAGGAATAAAGGATTTATTGAACGTATCTCCAAAGACGTGGAAAACTTTAAATCCCGCGTCCAGACCGACGAAGACGGTTCTTACCGTAACCCGGTACAGTTGGACGGCGTCACTGGCAGTGATTTCAAGGTAATTGGTAAAAAACTAAATGAGATTGCCAGTACAGCCAAAACACATGGCGCACACGAGCCGATTGGTAACTTGTATGGCTTCACTCTTTATGTAAAAAGTGAAACCACCAATAAAGACGGTCTTGACTTTATACAGAACCGCTTTTCTGTTCGTGGCGACGGTGAAATATTTTATCAATACAACAACGGGCAGATGGCCGTTGACCCAAAGCTGGCCTCACAAAATTTTCTGCATGCTTTGGTAGAAAATATGCCCCGGCTGTTAGAGCGTTATAGGACAGATAACGAAAAACTGTCTAAAGATATTCCTGTGCTCAAAGAAGTGGTGGAAAGTACCTGGCGAAGGGAACCTGAATTGGTTGAATTAAAATCGGAACTGGTAAAGCTGGAAAGGAAAATTCAGCAGTCACTGAAATCAACCGGAGAAACTGAAGGGCAAATTCCGGCTCCGGTTAATGGTACTGTAAGCAAACAGCTACTCCCACCGGAAAAGAATAACCCGGAAGAGCCACCTAAAGTACCGGAACATTTACAGAAAATTGCAGAAGCTTCAGACGGAAGAATTATTATCCCCGGGATTGGTTATTCAGCGAAACAGGATACTCCCATCGTTTCTAAAAGTTTGAAAGTATAGCATAGAACGAAAAGAGCTGGTACTTTAATTAATTTGATACCGGCACTTTTCTTTTTATCTCCATATCCGCACCGTTTAGCAACAAAGCGGATAATGCAAAACAAATAACTTATTTTTTATCTTTCCGGTTACGCCGTGTATGAAAACGGCTGAAATGGGTCTCAATGAATTTCATAACATCGGATTCTTTATAAAAAGTCTTATGATATATCATTTGAAATGGCAGTTCGCCTGACGAACGGTAACGTTGTAATGTTCGTTTGCTGACATTAAGCATTCTACAGACATCAAAGTTATCCAGTAATTTTTCGCCTTCAAATAAAGGAACGTCCTCCTCTGAATCATCCAGTTTGTCAACAACATCATCCAGTCGTGACAAAATACGATGCATCCAGTTCTCAAAATATTCTTTGTCTATAAACATTACAGTAACTCATTGAATTACTGCAAAATTATTGACTATCCATACAGATAATAAGGAAGTCGGTACCACTTTTTTTGAAATAATTTACGACAGGTTAATACTCAAAGATTTACTGAGCAGTTTCTGAAGAAAACAACCATGAAAAAATAGAAGGATACTCGGTATTGGTTATTTATTTCTTTCTTCCCATCCGCCGGAGCAGGGCAGCTTTTAGCTTATCTAAAAAGGGAGCAGGAATATTCCGGGTTTTCATCTCACTGAATGCACGTGATAGGTTCTTATCGAGCCGAACATTGAAAACATTTTGGACGTAATCAGATAATTGCGTGAGTGGCACATCTCCGAAGGTACTATCACTATCCCAGGAATAAAGCTGTTCCATCAGTTCTGTTTTAGTCCCTTGCCACGTTAGTTTAATTTTAGGAAATGAATGAGATATAGGCAAGTATAACTTATTATCCAAAAGAGATAATTCTTGCATTAGATAGGCTTGTAAAATGTCATTGGCCAATATCTTGGCTACGATAAAATCACAATTGGTTGAGAAATTAGGGTCAAGTTCATAATAAAATGTTTCTAAATATTGTTCATTGTCCATTTTTCCGCGTAAGAAATAAAGTGAATCCAGATGAGTAGCTCCAGAGCGATAATAACGTATAAAATCCAGCCGTTTATTCGTGTATTTATTAATAGAATCCAGTTCTCCACATAAGTATTCTTTCTGCCTGCAAGTACCTGCAACAGGGCGGTTCATTTCGATATTATATAGTTTTCGATAATAAATTAGGCGGTAGCAGATTTTGGGCTTGATTTCTTTGAAAAAATTGATTTCTTCCTCTTCATCCATAAATTTATAGGAAAGAAAAAATGTCTTTAACTGGTCGAACGCCTCCGCAAGTACATGAGAGGCTTCCAGCGATTTTTTCAGGATATTGGAATCCGATGATTCAATACGATCGATAGCGTCGTCCATTTCTTTGCGCAGTTTGGTAACGTATTTAACCATATTTCATTTGTTAACTAAACAGCTAAACGTTTTTGCCCAATTATGAAAACTAATATCTTTTATTAACAGTTTTTTAATTGAGTAAAAATAAGATTGATGGTATCAGCACGAGCAACATTAAATAGACTGAGCAGTTTCTTTGAAATTTTAGCCTGAATACCGTGAAGAGTAATCATTTTCTTATGTAATTCTTCGTTCGTTTGTAGTTGAAGTTTCTACTTATACCTATTCTCTGTAAAACAGCTTAAAAATCATTAAGAGAGGACTTAACAATGTCCAATTTGTCATCTTTTTCTTGCTCCCTCTATTTCCTTTGGGACAAACCTTGCCAATAAGCAAAATTGAAACCCAGACCTGAGAAATGGCCTGCGACTAACAACTTTTACTTTTTATTTTATTAATTATTTATGTTTAAATCTTTATACTCCTCATCTGTCACAGGCCCTAACCAAACTACGTTTCCTTCATCAGAATTCAAACTGATTGCGATGTGCGCAAATTCGCTGTCAGGTGCTGCTCCATGCCAGTGTACAACATCTCTTGGAATTTCAACGACATCTCCTTTATTTAATAATTGGGCTGGCTGGCCTAAAGCCTGGTAATATCCTTTGCCTTTGGTGATAAAAAGAACCTGACCTCCAGGGTGAGAATGCCAGTTTGTCCTTGCTTTGGGCTCGAAGGTTACATTTCCAAACCTTGCGTACAGGGTACTGTCGTTAGCTCCCATCATTTGAACCCACACAGTTCCCGAGAAATTATTACTGGCAATTTTTTCTCCTTTTGGAAATATTGATTCGTTTTGCTTACTGGTTTCACTTGAATTATTTCCCGAGTTACATGCAGAAATTACAATTATTAAAAGGATTGAGATGTATTTAAAAGTATGTTTCATATTGTTCATTTTAGATTTTTTACAAAAATTACAATTACCTGTTCTTAAGAATTTCATTGAGAACAGCCTGCGCAGCTTTCGCTTCTTTTTTACCCACTTTTGATTTAAGCACACTTACAAATTCGATTAATTGTTCCGACGTGTAACCTATATTCAAACAAATTGATAAGTGACTTTGTAACATCGGTTCTGCGCCTCCAATGGCACTAATTACCGAAACTGTTACCAGTTCGCGTTCTGCATAAGTTAAAATATCGCGGTCGAAAAGATCGGCGAAAAGATGTTCTTTCAGAAAAATCTCGATAACCGGTGCGAATGCAGCATAACCGGTTTGAGTTTCGGACAATGGTCTTCCGATAAGTGTTTCGAGGTTTGCTTTACCACGGTCATATTTGCTGCGGTCGTCATTTAATGAAGATGCATTAGGTCCCGATTCATCCTTTATCCCCTTTGCTTCCCGTTCTTCAAGCACTCCCATGAAAGTCTGTAACCCGCGAATACTGCGTGGAAATCCACAATAGGCATAAAGATGAACCATTATCTCTTTAATTTCGTTAACGGTGAGGCCGGCATCTAAGCCTGCGTTCAACGCCGGTTTTAATCGTTGTAACTTACCCTGCGCAGTTAGTGCTGCAATGGGAATTATACTTTCCTGCTTTGCGCTTAAGGTCTTATTAGTTTCTGACATATCCTGAGCATTTAAACTACCGCTCAAAAAACTAATAATAGTGAATCCTATAAATATTTTGACTAGTAATCTGTTCATTGTAACTGTTGTTGGTAACTAATATTCTTTCGCTTAGATTCCACCTCGGGATTGTATTTTAGCTCTATCCTTAAATGCCTTTTCAATTACATCCAGCCTGGCTTTTCTCGGATCGGGATTGCCAACCGGCTTCCCGTCAGGCTGGACATCTAGGATGTTTTCATCCTGCGTATTATAAAGCGGCCAAACTGGTAGTCCTTCCCCATTCGGATCGCCGGTTTTGGCAAAATTTGTCCAGTAGGCATTCATCATTTTTGCAACTTCTTTTTCTTCCGGGGCTACAGGAGATCCATCACGGTTCATCAGGTTACCGAATACAAATCCAACTTCGGTTCCGTGACCGGCACCATACCTCGCCCACTGTTTCATGGCCGCAGGAACAAGTCCAAAATGGTAAACGTAGCTCGGTTCCCCAACAGCAATAAAAGCTCTTGCAGTAAACCTTGCAGGCTCAGCCCACACCCAGTCAGTGTTAAACAATGTTTGTACCTCAGCAAATTCTTTGTTCCCATCAGGATCGTAGGCGGCTTTTGCTTCTGCTTCCAGTTCGCCGAATTGTGAAAACAATTCTTCCTTTGTGGTGGCCGTGCTTACAAAAGCACCACCAATTTCAGCGCTGCAATTTCCTATAATAAGCGGAACCTTAGCCTGTCGGCCAGCGTTATACGCGCTCTCCGAAGTTTCAACAACGAGTGTACCATCCAGAATCGGTCCTGAATAAATACGTGGCCCGCCCGGTCCGTCTGTTTCCTGTCCTCCGTCTACTATTTCTTCAACTGGTAGTACACGAAGTTTTGCCAAAGCAGCTGCATCTGTACCTTCAATCCCATGTTTTTTTGCAAAGTTTACCCCAATCGTTTCTGCTGAAACCGGATAAAGAGGATCTGCATTTTCTTTGTTAATTGGTCTTCCGGTAAGAACACCGTCTCTGCCACCACTCGATTCACCAATTGCTTTCTGGTATAGGCCATTTGCAACCGGAATGGTTAATAATGAATGAACAGATACTCCACCTGCAGATTGTCCGAAAATGGTCACATTATTGGGATCACCTCCGAATACAGCGATATTATCCTTCACCCATCGTAAAGCTGCAATCTGATCCATAAAAGCGTAACTACCTTTTGGCTCTTCCGGGTGCTCTTTAGTTAGTGCCGGAAATGCAAAATGTCCCAATCGTCCAAGCCGGTAGTTGATCGTTACCAGTATAACGCCTTGTTTGACGAACTTATCTCCTGACGTACCTGAACCTGAACCACCAGTGAACCCGCCGCCATGAATCCAAACCATAACTGGCAATTTAGAACCAGATCGGGCGTCAGCAGGTTTCCACAAATTCAAGTAGAGACAATCTTCTGAAGAGCCTGCCTGGATGGTTCCGGGAGCTGCTCCCCAGCCTCCTTGTGCACAATTCGGTCCAAACTCACTCGCGTCTCGAACACCTTTCCAGGGTTTTACCGGTTGTGGCGGACGCCAGCGAAATTCGCCAACGGGTGGGGCCGCAAAAGGTATTCCTTTAAATATAGAGACATCGCCTTCTGTTACACCTCTCAGTATACCTGATTTGATTTTTACCTCAGTTCTTTTTGTCTCTTGCGCATTTATAGAAAAAGCTATCAAAAGGACCATTAATATGGATAATGTTGATTTCATTTCATTTTCGTTATAAGTTTATCCTCAATCGGATTAATTAGGAATAATGCAGCATTAAAGCTTTGGCGGAGCTTCAACCTTGGAAAATTGTAATACAAATTCCGGCAACCGTTCTCCTAAAATTTGAACAGTTTCTAGTTCCTTGTTGAATTGTTGCCATTCTTCAGCAGTGAATTTAATCGAGTCGGCACCAATGTTTTCCAGCATGTGTGCCATTTGAGTTGTACCAGGAATCGGGACTATCCATGGTTTTTGTTCTAATAACCATGCCAGTGAAACCTGACCTGGTGTTGCTTGTTTTTTATTGCCCCACTTCTGAAGTAAACTAACAAGTGCCAGGTTATTGGTTATGCTTTCAGGAGAAAACCGAGACTCCATACCACGAATGTCGCCTTGGGCAAAACGTGTGTGTGCATCAATTGCACCTGTCAGGAATCCAACACCAAGCGGGCTCCATGGAACAAATCCAATACCCAATTCTTCGCAAAGTGGAATAACATCCTTGTCAGAGTCATGATATAATAATGAATGTTCATTTTGAATGGCAGTTACAGGATGCTCTTTGTGCGCTCTTCTGACCGTTTGCAACCCCGGTTCCGACAGCCCGTAATGCAATACTTTTCCTTCTTTAATCAGGTCTTTTATAGCCCCAACAACATCTTCGATTGGCACTTCAGGATCAACACGATGTTGATACAACAAATCAATTCGGTCGGTTTGTAAGCGTTTCAGCATTCCTTCCACAACTAGCTTAATGTGCTTTGGTTTGCTATTGAGTCCCGGTAAACGTTGCCCGGTTTCCTGATCGATGTTCCAACCGAATTTTGTTTCGATGACAACTTCATCACGAAAACCTTTCACACCTTCACCTAAAATACGTTCAACTTCAAATGGGCCATAAGCTTCAGCCGCATCAAACAAGGTTACGCCATTGTCAAAGGCTGCACGAATAATTTTGAGCATTTCGGAACGAGTTGGAATAGTTGTCTGATACGTCCGGCTCATATTCTGAACACCAAGACCTATACTTGAAACTTCCAACTGTCCGCCAAGTGTGCGACGACTTAGTTTGGATGTTCCGGCATTTCGGTTTAACTCGCTATCAGAAATGTTTCGCCCAAATACTTTATTTGTCCCGGTGGCTGATGCGAGCATAGATCCTCCGGCAATTACCGCTCCGGTTTTAAAGAATCTCCGGCGGTTAAGACCCCGGTTTGATTTATTATCTTCTGATTTGTTCATTGCTGTGTGGTTTTAGATAAATTAATGATCTCCTGGTGTTAGTAATCGTGTGAACGAAAGTGAGCCTAACATCCATTTTCCATCTTGTTTTATATACACTTCGGTAACTTCAAACGGATTGGTAACCTCGTTTCCACCAACTTCTGCCAACAGGTCAATTCGATTCAGAAGAATAGCAGTATTATCGATGATATTCACCGAAACCTCGTGTATGTCAGCTTTTTTGTACCAAATACCACCACTTTTGATGATACCGAGTTCCTGCTCAGTTCCCCAATGTCCCCCCATGTGAACAAATTCGGCTTTTGGGTGAAAGAGCTTACTCAGTTCATCAACATTTTTATCCGCCATCCATTGCCATTTGTCTTTTGATAGCTGAATAATTTTCTGTTCCGCATCAGTATTTTGAGCGAAAGACCACTGTACGCAAAGAAGTAGTGCAAATAGTCCGATGATTTTTGTTTTCATAGTCGTATAATTTTATTGATTAGTAGTTGTTTCCAAATATCTTCCAAAGAACTCATCGAGCTTATTCATCGCCTGATTGACATATTCAGGAACATAATAGGTTTTAATGTGCGTTGCTCCGTCAATCAAAAACAATTCCTTGTTTTTAGCATTGATAGCTTTCGCAAATGCCTCATCGGTCATATACTTTGTATCTGCTTTGCTACCGGCCATCATCAGTAAAGGCTGGTTGATTAATTCAATTTGGTCTGTTGCGTCCCAGGTCATTAAATCCATTAAGCTACTTGTTGTGTACAAAAAAGTTGAATTTGGATGCTTGTGAGTTCTATAATAATATTCAAATCCTTCGCGATACAAATCAGTTGGGGTTTTAGCGATTTCTTCATCTGTTATGCTCGCCACGCCCGAATAGATAATTTTACCGCCTGCCGCTTCTTGTGCACGGGCATCCGAAGCTTGTTTCATGCGTTCCTGAATAGTGTTTAATTGGGAATTTTGAAAGCCATTACGTCTTACTTCACCAGAATTAAACATACTCAAAGTAGCAACAGCCTTAATTCGCTTATCCGATTGAACTGCTTTTAGTGTATAACCACCGCCACCACAAATTCCTAAGGCACCCAAATGGTCTGCATCAGCACCCGGATATTGGGAAATAAAGTCAATCATTCCATGAATGTCACCAACGCGGTTTTGGGGTTTATCTGTATGCCGGGGCTCTCCGCCGCTGGCGCCCTGGTATGACGCATCGGCAGCAATTGTGATGTAACCCAACTCTGCCAGACGCTGTGCATATAGTCCGGCCACCTGTTCTTTAACGCCACCGTTAGGGTGAGCCACCACCACTGCCAAATACTTCTTTTCCGGATCGTAATTTGTCGGAGTGTAAACATTGGCCGAAATATCAATTCCGTTCAGTTTGTAGTTTACCGGGTGAATATTCACTGTCCCGGGCACATTTACAGTAATAGCATCCTTGTAAACAAGACCAAAAGGATTGTCTGTTTTATTTTGAGCCGAAGCAATTATGCTTGTTGTCATAATTATTGTACTAATTATATTTTTCATTATTATATTTTTCATTTTCAATAAGTTATTTGATTAAATATTTATACTAGGTGAATCAATTAAAATCATCAATTACTAATTGTTTGTTATTACTTGTGAAAGCCATTTATCAAATTCGATTATCCATTGACCATCAGCCGCGCCAAAACCATGAGGCCAATCTCGCAAAACATGGGATTCAGCTGAAACATTAGCCTCCTGCAATGCAGCCACACATAATTCAAATTGGTGAACAAAAGGATCTCTTGTACCATAAAGAAAATAGGTTGGAGGTAAATCAGATGATTTAAACTTTTCTACATCTGTAGATGCAACACTTAATCTTCCATAAAAAGAGTATATCATTCCAACAGCACATGCATCTGCCCGAATGTTATCCAATGCATCCGGCATGTAATCCGAGTCAAGGACACTTCCATTAACATTTCCATCAAAATTTAGAAGCACTTCACCACACAATATGCCACCGGCGGAAAATCCCGCAATCGCAATATCGTCTTCGTTAATTCCTAACTCATTGACATGACTTCGCACAATTCTAATTGCACGGGCTAAATCCAAAGCTCCTTCCTGCATGGTATATGGGCGTAATCGATAATTCACCACAAAACACTGATACCCAAGTGCGCTTAAATATTCAGCTACAGGTGCACCTTCATTTTCGGAACGAAATTGAAAAGCACCACCGGGACAAATAAGCACCGCCCCTTTGGGTGTCAAACCCACTTTAACCGGATAATAAACCATGCTAGGGCGAAATTCAGGTGGATCGAAATAATTGGAATTGTTTACGGTATAAATGGTAGTTGCCGGAACATTTCCTTCATTCCATAAATAATTTATTTTCTGAAGACTACTTTGTACTTCCCCTCTATCCATATGACGTTCCCAAAAATCAATAGCCAAATCCAGCCAACCCTCAGCATCGCTTCCTGTTCCTATTCCAAAACCATGTCCGGCTCTTTCGTATCGTTGATATTCAACTTCAACACCTGCGTTACGTAAATTCGCAACACGGTTCTCTACTGTATTGATATTCACGATCCCATCATTGGCAGCCACCGTAATGAATGTTGGAGAAAAACTACTTGAGTAGGTGGATTGACCGGTATAAGCAATTATAGCCGTTGCTGGTTTTGGCAAATTATCACCGCCATAAGCAGCTACACCTCTTAATGCGATGTCTCCAACCATTCTGGCTCCTGCAGAGCCTCCCAGTAATGAGTAATCAACAGTATCAATACCCAATTCAGCAGCATTTCTGAATATATAGGAAATTGCCGCAGCCAAATCCTCAGAAGCTATTTGCTCACCGCCAATCCGATACCGAATAACAAATGCATTATATCCCTTATCACTTACCACCTTTGCCAGTGGGAACCCCTCGTGCAGTGAGCCTACGTATGAAAAACCACCACCCGGACAAATAATGGTAAATGGGGCGCCTGGATTCCCTCTAAAAAAGAACAACCCGGTATTTTCCTTAGAAGGATTACTTTGTTTTTGTTCTTCGGTATAGAAATCATAAAATATATTGCTCCCCTCATTTACATCGTCTATCATGCGATTAAGAGCCTCAACAACATCTTCCGGTACTACATGTCCATGATAAGGCATAAGGGTTCCAACGTTATTCAAGCTGGTATTATAGTATCCAGAATTATCATCATGAGGTAACAACAACTTTCCAAAGCCTTCAAATGCAGGATGATTCACTATATCCCGAACATAACTATTTGTCGTAAGATGACTATACATCTCATCGGGTTTTTCAATATTGTCTTTACTCTCTTGATTATCAATTGTTTTGTCGATATATTTATCCGAACAACTTAATAGCAATAGTCCGGTTAACAGAAACAGAATTGTGACATTGCTGAAAAAAGGCGGATTATTACTATTCTTTCGCGATCCTGAATAATGTTTCTTTGCCATGTTGACCATAATATATTTCTTATAAAAGCCATGCAATACAAGATTATAAACCGACTAAAGATCGAGCTTGCGACTGCCCATCCATTTGATAATTTCCGGGTCACGATGATCGAAAAAGCTGGAGGTTTTTGTATCAAGCGTAGCGATAGCTTCCATATCGTCACTGCTAAGTTCAAAATCAAACACATTGAAGTTTTCAGCCATTCTTTCTTTTCTGACTGACTTAGGTATCACAATTACCCCTCTTTGTGTTAACCAACGGAGCACCACCTGTGCAACTGATTTATTATATTTTTTACCAATTTCAGATAAAAGTTCATTGGTAAACAGGTTGTTCCTTCCTTCAGCAAAAGGCCCCCAGGATTCTATCTGAACGCCATTGTCTATAAGGAATTTTTGATTTTCGATTTGTTGATTGAACGGATGCGTTTCGACCTGGTTTACAGCGGGAGCAATTTCATTAAAAGTGATGATATCCATTAGTCTATCGGGTTGAAAATTACTCACACCAATGGCTCTTACTTTGCCTTCTTTGTAAAGCTCTTCCATGGCTCTCCACGATCCGTGCACATCACCGTAAGGTTGATGAATCAGGTACAAGTCGAGGTAATCCAGTTGAAGCTTTTTCAATGAACTCTCAAAAGATATTTTTGTGTTTTCGTACCCGGTATGTTGAACCCATAGTTTTGAGGTTACAAAAAAATCTTCCCTTGTTACACCGCTTTTTTTTATTGCATTCCCAACCGCAATTTCGTTCATATACGAAGAGGCAGTATCAATCAAGCGGTATCCGGTTTCTATCGCGTTTAGCACGCTGTTTTCGCATTCTTCCTGATTAGCGATTTGAAATACTCCAAATCCGAGGATTGGCATTTCTACTCCATTATTTAACTTTACTGTTTTCATCTTCATTTTATCTTGCTTTGTTTATCAAGCCCTTTTTCAATTAGCCAGTCTTCCATAAGATCAGCTATTTCCACATTGTTTAAATCTGAAAATGGGAAGTGTGTGTTTCCTTTAATTCCTATTTCAGGAAGATGAATAACTGTTACATCACCTCCGTGTTTGTTAACGGCATCTCTCCAAATCCTGGCCATTTCCAAACGGGCACGCCAGCCATCCGTTCCTGGATTTGGATCAGGTTTCTCAGGAATGAAATCGCCATAATATATGATAATGGGGATCTCTGTGAGTTTCATAAATTCTTCCATAGGAACACCGGTTGCTACCAACGGACCAGCTGAGTTTTCAATCGGCTCAGGCACTTCCCCTTCCGGGAAAACGAATCCGCTGCCTGGCTCATAGGAAACTACTGCTTTTATGTTCTGATTCTTAATTGCAGTCAACCAGCCCATCCCTCCCGCATGTGAATGTGTAAGAAGAATACCTTCTCCGATTTTATCGAACAATGCAGATACGGCATTTACATTCACATCATAATCAATGGGGCCAATATTGGGTACCATCTGCCGAAAATACTGATTGAGAGCCTCAGGATCTTTTGAAAACTGTACACCCGGGAAAAAATCGGGCCATTCACCAACACGAAAAGTATTAAACCAAAACTGTTCATCAGGAGTTGGTGCAATTGTTGCTTCCTCCATACTTCGTCCTGCATTTCCGCGTCTCGGTTGATCAATCAGATAAACACCAAACTTTCTTCTTAAAAATATATTCTGATAGCCCTCGCGTCCATCAGGCGTTGTTTCGAAGGTTTTCGAAAACTGACCGATTCCATGCCACATTACCAAAGGATATTTTCGGGCTTGTGCCGGAATTTGATAAAAAACATAAGCGTGGTCTCCATGAAAAGTTTGCCCTTCCGGTGTGCGTGTAATTGTGTTGAAAATTCCTGGATTTTTTTTAACAGTTCCTCCAACTGCAAAACTTCCCTGTTCGCGAATAACCAAAGGATTCTCGCCAATCGTATTTTTTGAATCATTTGTCGCACAAGCGAAAAAAACAAGCACTATGATAAGCTGAAAAAAAATGTTCCACAATTTTGATCTGCTAATTCGACTTTGGGAGGCATTGTTCAAATATCCTGCTTTCCTCGTGAAATTTTCATGTTTCATGCTATTATAGTTTTCATTATCACAAAATTATGGACTATTCGCATAAATATTTGTATACAAATTACTGTATTGCCTACCATTTTTACGGATATCAGCTTTAAGATGATGTATGCTTTGGGGGGAATGATTATTTTTGTATCTAAATAATAGTACAGTTATGGATAAGATGCATCAATTTGATACTGTAAGTTCATACAATGCCTTGAACAATCATGAAACACTCCATCCACTGGTTAGCGTCATTAATTTTTCGAACGCAAACCCAAGAAGCTGGGGTAAAGACGAGAATGTCAGGATTAATTATGGGCTGTATTGTATCTTCTTGAAAGAAGTAAAATGCGGTGACTTAAAATACGGCCGTAATTACTATGATTACCAAGAAGGTACTTTGGTCTTTGTATCTCCTGGTCAAGTCATGGAAATAGAAACCGATGGTAAGGTTTATCAACCCAAAGGGTATGCTTTGGTTTTTCATCCAGACCTGATACAGGGAACAAATCTTGCCAAAAGTATCCATGAATATCACTTTTTCAGTTACAGTGCTAATGAAGCATTGCATTTATCCGAACGGGAAAGACATATTGTTTTGGACTGTTTTTCGAAAATAAGGCACGAATTACAGCAAGGTGTTGACAAACACAGTAAAAAACTTATCACCTCGAATATTGAGTTATTTCTGAACTACTGTGAACGTTTTTACGATCGACAGTTCATTACTCGGGAAAATGTCATTAAAGGAACTTTGGAAAAGTTTGAGGAACTTTTAAATGGTTATTTTTTGTCGGATAAACCCCAGGCAATTGGCTTGCCTTCTGTTGCTTATTTTGCCGGAGAACTTCATTTGTCGGCCAACTATTTTGGTGATATGATAAAAAAGGAAACAGGGAAATCAGCAAAGGAATACATCCAATACAAAATTATTGAGCTGGCCAAAAACAAAATATTCAATAAAAATAAATCAGTGAGTGAAATAGCGTTTGAGTTGGGTTTCAAATATCCTCAACATTTCAGTAGAATGTTTAAGAGTGAGACTGGTTTTACACCGAATGAATTTAGGGCAACACTGAACTAAACTCATTTACAAACCAAATTCAAGCAAAGGGATTTTTTGTAAAAAATAGTTGTGCCATTTTTAATTTCTCCTTTTTCAACCCATTCTGAACCGGGAGGATTAGATAATAGTAATTGTCAATTTATTTATTTGTCACGTACCTTGTATTCTCTCACTTCTTCACTTTAGTAGCTAACTGCAATATACCTTTTGCAAAAATGGTTAATGCAGAGAAAATAGCAAACACGGCGATAATCCAACTCATATTCCAAGGGTTACCGGAACCATCGCCCAGCCAACTCAACAAAAGAGTCGATACAATCCCGCTACCATATTGTAAAGCCCCAAGTAAAGCCGATGCCGCACCTGCCATTTCTGGTACTTTATCTAATGCAGCAGCAGTGGTAGAGGCTGCAATAATGCCGTTCATGGAAAAGAAGAAAAATACAGGAATGACAACTCCATAAATTCCTCCGATATGCCATTTTACGAAAATTGCCAAGACAATTCCTGCTGACATGGCTATTGCCGTAGAAACTTTTAGTAAAAAATCTAAATTGTATTTTCTAACCAAAATGCGATTTGCAAAGCTCAGTCCCATAATTCCTAAAATATTTATGGCGAATAACCAACCATAATTTTGTGGTCTTACACCAAAATAGGTGATGTAAACCGCGGGAGAACCGGCAATGAACGAGTAGGCTCCAACGTAAAAAAATGTTACACATAGAACATATGCCATGAACTTTCTGTTTCTAAACAAGATACCGTAGCTTCTAAAAGCATCCCATACCGAAGTATTCCTGTGGTTTTCCTTAGATAATGTTTCCGGTAACTTCACTAAAGAAATCAGCATTATTACCCCAATGACTGCCAGCAACCAAAAGATACTGTGCCAGGAACTAAATTTTAGTAATTGTCCGCCTAAAAGAGGCCCTGCAATGGGTGCCAGCGCCATCAAAATCATCAAAGTTGACAGCATCTCGGCAGCTTTTATGCGATCAAACATGTCGCGCACCATAGCCCTCGAAAGCATTGGCCCTACACAAGCGCCAAATGCCTGTACAACCCGGGCAATCATAATTCCGGTAATGGTTTGTGAAATGGCGCAACCAACGGAGCCAATGATAAACAAGGCTAAACCGATAACGAGAGGAATTTTCCTTCCGAACTGGTCGCTAATTGGGCCCCAAAATATTTGCGCAATCGCAAATCCAATTAGAAACCCAGTAATCGTCAGCTCTATGTCTCCCTGCAAATCCTTATGCATCTGTGGCATGGCAGGAAGGTAAATATCTGTTGACAACGATGTAAAAGCCATTAGTCCCCCCAAAATAACCAGGACAAACACATCGATAGACATGCTTGTCCTGGTCAATCTCTTCTTCATATTTTATTGTCTTTTTCGCCTATTATTTTGACAGTCGATGAACGGAGTTTTTTTTAGTGATGACTCCTTTTCCATAATGCTTTCCGT
The DNA here is from genome assembly GCF_022267315.1 of Maribellus maritimus. Lineage (GTDB taxonomy): Bacteria > Bacteroidota > Bacteroidia > Bacteroidales > Prolixibacteraceae > Draconibacterium > Draconibacterium maritimum. The sequence goes on along the minus strand of NZ_JAIKLE010000029.1, from coordinate 16,897 downwards.
GTTCCAATATGACTAATAATCTGTGCTAAAACTGATTTCTTTCCATTCGTCCAATTCTTTAATCTGATGTTCTAATTCGGAATGGGTCAGCTGTATGGCATCTGTTCCTAACAATAAGCGGAATGGAGTAACTTCACTTTCTGCTATTTTGATAATGGCTTGCGCAGCTTTCTTCGGGTCACCCGGCTGAGTTCCGTGTGTGTGGTCGTTTTCTTTTCTACGCTTACCAGCGGTTTCTTTATAGTCTGAAATTTCTGCTGGAGTCCCCACAAGAGAACGACCAGCAAAATCGGTGCGGAAAGCACCCGGCTCGACCACGATTACCCGAATGCCTAATGGTGCAACTTCTTTACTAAGTGCATCAGACATGCCTTCCACCGCAAATTTAGTAGCCGAATAATAACCCGACCCTGGATTCGAATAACGTCCTGCGATAGAGGATACATTGAAAATAGTACCTGATTTTTGTTTACGCATTCTGGGCAACACCGCTTTTATCATATTTACAGTACCAAAAAAATTGGTATTGAATAGTTCGTTTACCCGGCTTTCATCACCTTCTTCAACCGCTGCGCGATATCCATGACCCGCATTATTCAACAATACATCGATGTACCCAAATTTTGCTTCCGCCTGTTCTATCACGGCCTTGATCTGTTCCTTATTGGTCACATCCAATGCTAATCCCAAAGCTGTTCCCGGATAATCTTCAACAATGTCCTGAATATCTTTAGGGTTGCGTGCAGTTACCACTGCATTGAATCCACTTTTTAATACTTCCTGCGCAAAAGCACGTCCAAGCCCGCTTGAGCACCCTGTAATTAACCATGTTTTATTTGATGTACTCATTTTTATTATATTTTTGATTATCATTGAAAATTCAATATTTTACAATTGAATTTTCAATAAAATGAAGGTTTAGCCCAATTGGTATTGGGCTCAGCAACCCCTAAGCTGGATTTTAAAAACTTACCCGATTTATCCTGCAAAATATCAACAATTAACTGTGACACGGCTTGCCGGGTTAACTGGGCTCCTTCAAAAGGTTCTCCTTTAAAAGTCAGATGATAGTTTCGGTTACCTTCCTGATTGTATAGCCAGGTAAGTCGTAAAATCGTGTAATCCATATCAGGATTTTCAAAGAGTGTCACGGTTTCTTTGTGACTTTGAATTCCTGCTTTACCCACCATTTTTTCGTTCCATTTTCCGAAAGCCCCCGGAACTTCGTCGTATATGCCCAGTATTGATGCTACTAGAATCCGTTTAAGCCCGGTAGTTTTCATTGCTTTAGCAATGGTTTGAACACCGTTTCTACTGTTCATGTCGTTTAAGTAAATGGCGTCAACACCACTCATGGCGGTAACAAGGGCATCATAGTTGGTAAAATCGCCGTTCACGACCGAAACTCGGTTGGACTTGGCATCTTTTAATCTTTTTGATGCATTACGGGCATAAAGCACCAGATCGTAATCGGTTTGTTCCAATAAATCTTTAGTGAGCAGACGGCCAATTTGACCTGCTGCTCCTAATATCAGTATTTTCATGTCCTGTGCTTTAGTAAAATTATCATCCACTAACGCTGTTGCTTTGTTGGCCGGAACACAATCTCATTCACATCAACATCTTCTGGCTGGCTCATGGCAAAAGCGACTGCTCTGGCAAAAGAGTCTGCAGGAATCGCATATTCGGCATAGAATTGTTTGATGCCCTCAGCCACATCTCCGGCAGTTACACTTTCTGGCAGGCCTGTATCAACAGCTCCGGGGGAAATTACCGCTGTCCGGATATTATATGGTTTTACCTCTTGCCGCAATGCTTCTGAAATTACTCGCACCGAAAATTTCGTTGCAGAATAAATTGCACCTCCGGGATTTATGGTGTGACCTGCTACCGACGAAACACTGATAATTTGTCCGGACTTTTGCTCTTTCATATAGGGCAAAGCGGCAGCAATACCATAGAGTACTCCCTTTATGTTGATGTCGATACACTGATCCCAATCTTCGATCTTTAGATATTCTAAAGGCGATAACGGCATAATTCCCGCATTATTAAGCAATACATCTATTTTTCCAAATTCTGTTACAGCGGTATCCACCAGTTTTTTCACCTGATTCTTATCTGTTACGTCAGTGGTTATAGCAACAGCTTTACCACCCTTACTTATAATCTCATTAGCGATTGCTTCTATTTTTTTTGTACTTCGTGCACCAAGAACTACGAGGGCTCCACGTTCTGAAAGATACTCGGCCGTGATTTTTCCAAATCCGCTACTTGCCCCTGTTATTACGACTACTTTTCCTTCTATATTTTCCATTTTATATTAATTTTAAATTAAAACCGACTGATTGATTAACGATTAACCATTTTCTGAGAAGTAACAGAATAACGGTCACCCTGAACTTTTATCTTCAACGCAGCTATTTCAATAGCCTCCATATCATTAGCTGTAAGTTCAATTGATGCAGCTCCGATATTTTCCTGTAAACGATGTTGTTTTGTTGTTCCGGGAATTGGGACAATCCATGGCTTCTGAGCCAGCAACCAGGCTAATGCAATTTGCGCAGGCGTGGCCTCTTTCTCTGTGGCAATCGATTTCAACAAATCAACCAAAACCTGATTTGCCTTTCTGTTTTCCTCAGAGAACCGAGGAACAGAATTCCGGAAGTCAGTGCTGTCAAACTGCGTATTTTCGTTGATTGCCCCGGTTAAAAATCCTTTACCAAGCGGGCTAAAAGGCACAAAACCGATTCCAAGCTCTTCAAGTGTGGGTAAAATCTCAGTTTCCGTCTCGCGCCACCACAACGAATACTCACTCTGCAGAGCAGTTACCGGATGAACGGCATGTGCTTTTCGAATAACTTTAGCTCCGGCTTCCGACATACCGAAATGTTTTACCTTTCCTTCCTGAATCAAGTCTTTTACCGTTCCTGCAACATCTTCTATCGGTACGTTCGGATCGACCCGATGTTGGTAGAACAAATCAATGCAATCAGTCTTCAGTCTTTTCAATGATGCCTCAGCTACTGCGCGAATATTTTCAGGACGACTATCCATCCCTTTACTTGTCGTTCCTTCTTTAAAACCAAATTTAGTTGCAACAACCACTTGATTTCGGAAAGGTTCCACCGCTTCGCCCAATAATTCCTCATTAGTAAAAGGCCCGTAAACTTCAGCGGTATCAAAAAAAGTTACACCTAATTCATACGCTTTTTGAATTAGTTTAATTGCATCTTGCTTATTGGTTGCCGGTCCATAGCCGAAACTTAACCCCATGCAACCTAATCCTAGTGCAGATACTTCCAGTCCGCTTTTTCCTAATGTTCTTGTTTTCATAATTAATCATCCATTAAAATCATTTTATACGATTGATTTCCTAAACCGATGCTTTCGGCGTAATCAAGCAAATAGTGCCCGTTTTTTTCTTCGAAGCGCTGACGCAGGCCGGCGCTTTTCTCCTTATCGGCTGCAAGAATCAAATCAACGCAGGCTTTATCCAAAGCAACCGGGTCGAGAGACGCTAGTATGCCAATATCACTCAGTTCGGGTGGTGCCGGATTACTATCACAATCGCAATCGATAGAAAGATTATTCATCAGATTAATATATATGAGCCTGCCTGATAAAGCGGCATCAACTGACAAAGCAGCTTCTGCCATAGACTCCAAAAAGCGATCCTGTTCTGTTTTAAAACATTGTTCGAAATCATCAGTGCTTTTGCTTAATCCGGCTGTATGTATCCACATCTTGCCCTTAGAGGAAGCGATTCCAATGGCCATATTTTTTATAGCACCGCCAAAACCGGCCATAGCATGTCCTTTGAAGTGTGAAAGAATAAGGAAAGAATCATAGTGTGCGAAACCGGCCCCGACATAATTATCTTTAATATTCTTCCCTTTGGGGACTTCAAGAGTAATCGAACCGTTTTCATCTAAAATTTCGAAAGGAGCAATTGAAGCAAAGCCATGATCTTTAATAACCTGTTTATGGTTCTTTGTTTCAAACCTTTTCCCTTGATATGCCGTGTTGCATTCCACGATAGTCCCGTTTACCGACTGCACCAGATTTTTTATTAATGACGGAGATGCAAAATGGTGACCTCCAGGTTCGCCCGAATGGAGTTTAACAGCTATTTTCCCAGATAAACTGTGTGCTTCTGAAACTTTGGAATAGATGTTCAGCAAACTTTCATTGCTAATTTCAGTTGTAAAAAAGACCGGTGATTTATCGTGATAGAAGTTTAAGTCATTTGCCAGACTTGAATACTTCGCTAGGGTAATTGCGCCACCGGACAATGCGAGTTTCTTCAAAAACATGCGACGTGATGATACATTCTTGTCCATAATTTATCTCTTTTAAAAATGAATGTTTCCGGTTCTGTAAACTGGTTAATTTTGAATCTAATTTTCTATTCTTGCCTTGAATACCCAATAAGTACCAAAATTTAAGAGGGGTATTCTAATATCGGAATTAATTATCGAGACTAAGAATTAATTTTATTTACGCTACAAAGTTCAGTAAAAGGAATAGTCTCTTTATTATACAAATTACAGGTATTCATACCATTTTTACTGATTGAATACTAATGAATAAAATATTCGAAATGAGCATGATATATTTGCTTAATTTTTTCAAACAGAAAGATTTATATGAACGATATTATAAAACTGGATAATGTTTCTCATTATAATGTGCTACACGGAATGGAAACTTTACATCCATAGATAAGTATTATTGAGTTTTCAAAATCAAAACCAATACAGCATATCTATATGAATTTAGGATTATACTGTATATTTTTGAAAGAAATAAAGTGTAGTAATTTGACCTATAGATGCAGCAAATATAGTTATGGAGAGGATACTTTGGTATTTATCGGGCCTAGGCAAATTTCAGGTGTTTATCGCAAAGACGAATATTTTCAACCAAAAGGCTATGTCCTGATATTCCATCCTAACTTGATTTACGGGATTTCACTGAATCAGCACCTGAAAGATTACACTTTTTTCTCCTATGAAGCGAACTTTCTGAACAATTAAACCTATCTTCTAATTATTTCGGTGATTTGGTAAAAAAAGAAACAGGGAAGTCGGCGTTGAAACATGTTCATCGCAAAAAGAGTGATTTGGCTAAAGATAAAATATTTGATCCGAGTAAAACGTAAGTGAAATTACTTATGAATTAGGATTCCCCAACTGATTTTATAAAACCGAAAGATCTCCTAATTGCTTTAGTTCTGCCATTAAATGGTTCGAATTTTATACTGTAGGGTTCACCAAAAATTCACAAAAGCCCCGTAATAGTTATAATTACAGGGCTTTTCTGTGTTCGAACTAAAAATAAAAACATTTCAAAAAAAATGTAATTACCTTAAATGCAACCACTTACCCATTCGGGTCTCTTAGGGTTTTTAACTAATTTCATATTTGCTCATCAATTTCTTCCCCAATGTTTTCAAGATATGCATTTAAGTTGATTGCCGGTATTGTACCTATTGCTTGTTGCAAGTATCTTGTCAGTTGCATAAAGAAAGTTACAAAGGAATGATTCGCATCACTGAACTTAATCTTGTTGAACTTTCGTTTTGCGTAGAATTCCAGGTAAGCATCCTGACCAACAGTCATAATTTCTTCATTCGGATTGTAATCGACATAGAAACTCCCATAATCTGCAACGCAGCCTAAGTCAATACTTTTTAAATTATGTAATGCTTTTAGGTGTCCTGTTATGGTATCGTTGTTTTTGTGCGTAAAAGAATTGGTGCTGCATAAAATTCCCCCGACAATTTTTGTCAAAGGCCTTGGTGTGTATTTGATGCCACCATTAATAAAGCTTGCCGCTTCTCGTTTTAGTATCCTTACGCTCTCTATCTTTTCTCCTGCATATTCAATATAGGTTTTATCTCCAACATTACCCTGTATATCCGGTTTTACTTCGAAAACGGCATAAACACCTTCTGCCGGGATATAGTAAAAGCCATTTTGATTGAAAATAAATGGTGTATACCAATTATCGTAAATGACTATATCCATTTGCTGGCTTGTGTTTCCCTTATGGTCTATTACAATCGCTTTATCAATAGAATATCTGTTAGGGAGATATTTTCTTAACCACTCAATCCAAGCATTTTCCAAAGCATCACCCTTTGAACCTGGATGTTCAATAAATTCCCTGTTTGTATTAAGCAAAGCAGACATTTGTTTCTGCAGGCCGTTAAATAATTGCTTTAAGTCAATGCTATTCATATCTGTATAACTTATTATTAAAATATACATAGAAGCCGAAATCGACTTGGCTTTTGGTATATCCAATTATTAGTAAAATTGGATTTTTTATACACGAATCCCGCATATTTACGATTGTGTAAATCGCCGAGATATCGGTTGAGCTCGGAATAGTACTATTGTTGGGATGGGTATGCCATTCCCCGACATAAAACTTCGATGGTTTCTCATAATACATTTTTTTCAACTGTTCTTCAATTCCTTCTGTGGTTCTTTCGAAATTACGTCTGGAGGATTTGTATTTAGTAGGCAGGATTGAATCTGTTAATTTCAAATGTTTATTGTTATTAGAATAATTCCCAATAAGGAATCCTCCAAACTCATTCGGATAATGCTTTTTCCCTTCTACCAGCAAACTATTGAGAAGCATATCTTCAATTTCCAGACTTAAACCTATTTCCTCTACCTTCAGCATCAAAATTCTTTTAGTTTAATATTAAATCCATTTTGATCTTCTGTTTCGATTACAAAATTTCTTAATTGTTTTTTTTCCCCCATCTTTAAATTAATGTGCTTTATTGAAAATTGGACAAGCGTATTAATATCATTATATGATGCTTTAAATGTTGGGCTCCAACATCCGGTTGGGTTGTGTAAATCTTCGGTATCGAATTCTAAAACGCTTCCATTAAATTGAGTAGTGATAAACTCGTATCTATTTTGCTCCGTAGCACAAATCAAATGTTTAGCATGATTAGAAATTGATAAATTTATTAGCGAAGACGTTATGTTGAGTCGACTTAATATATAAAGCAAATCATTATCTGCGGTGCAATCGATAATGATGTCGTAACTATTTAAATATTTTTCTATTTCAGATTTTAGTTGGTTGTCGGATAAATTAGACTTGATGAAATAATTAAACGTTTCAGAAAATTCATATCCTCCTTTTATTGGTTCGAAAAAAGGAGATATCCGGAACAGCTCAAAAATAAGATCATCCGTTTTGTTATTCAATCCTGTTGTGAAAGAGTATTCAGATCTGCATATATTTTCAGGTTCTTTTACATCAAAATCTATAAAATCAAGTTTTGTGCAACCTGTACGAACAAATGTTTTCGCAACAATACTTCCTATCGCACCAACACCTATCATAAGTATCTTGCTTTCAGTAATTCTATCACATAACTTTCCTCTTCCAAAGAAGTACTTATAAGAACAATCTCTGGTCATCGCCCAATCAATTATACGCTCTTTGTCTAGTTGAGAAACCCATTGTTGGTTTACCTTCTCTCCGTAAATTGGGAAATTCCCTATTTCCAACATAACGGCCTGCCAATGTATTTCGCTTTCGGTGATCTTATAGCCAATCATTAATGGCAAATGAGCCCCTTCGTTTTTTCTAAACTGTCCTTCAACAAAATGAAGAAACTTCAAAAAGTCAGGTGGTAAAATGTCTGCAAAATCTCCCCATTTTTCGAAAATCCAGCGGTTATTTTTTGACGGAGTATTTTCTATGAATATGTATACTCCAATGTGCTTTTCCAGAGACTTTATTTGAAAATTCCATTTTGCCTCGACAAGCTCTTTATTGTCTTTATTCCTAAAGGATTGGATTATAGAACTTGTACATCTATCCTTATGAAAATGCCCCATATTTATAGTGGAATAGTCCAAATAGCCATATTGATTTTTAGAAAATTGATAATCAACCTCGTTAAAGAAATATGCAAAACAAGCATCCTTAAATTTTCGTCTCGGTACTATTAAATGCTCATAGTGGGTGTCTAACTCTCTGTTTATGTAGTATTTCTTAATCCATGCCTTAACAGACTCTATGTCGTAATTTAGTTTTTTCGACAAAACAGGACTATGCGCAGTGTGTATACAGGCTGAACCGTCTTCCATAATGTGCTTATAATCCAGCAATTCACTATTAAAGAATTTTATGGTTTCGGAATCGTGCCATTTGAAAGGGTATTGTTCAGAAATCTCTACAAAGAATTGAATAGCTTCTGTTAAACCTTCAACAAATACGGAAATACATCCCTTGGTTAGTCCATCTTTCAATTCAAAAGGTTCGATAATTGTTACATCTGGAATGTTTCCAATTATTGTATTGATTTCAGTGGTCCTGCCTTTCATTACTATTACCCAAAATTTAGTTTTGGAGGAGGAATCGGGATTCCTGAATTTGTTCCATATTCATTTTTATTTGAAACCTCTTCTTTAAACTTTTGGTTCTCCGGAAAATATGTTTTCAGATTCTCATCATTTTCTCCTATCCGGTTCAGCATATTCTCCATGTCGGATGACAGTTGCTGTTTCTCATAAGTTGTCAAAGTATCAGCTAAGTCATTAGAGCTATTTCCTGGATCCTTAAGTGTAAAGTTTTCCTTGGTGACATTGTCTCTAATAAATTCTAACACAACTTTCAGCTTTTCCCAAAGATTTCCTGTAATCTCGTTGTTGTCAAATGCTTTGATTGTTATTAATTCTAAAAAAAATGACTTAGTAGGGTAATTACCTTTATTGTTTTTCCAGACTTTCAGTAGACGGATAATTTTTCTAATGGAATCTTTCTCATTAGTAGCTCTGTCTTTGATGTTATTGATTTGAGTTTTCACATTTGTTTTAATTCTTTCACTTCCTGCGTCAAAGTTACCGTACTTATAATATACATATAAGTTGAGATTCTCGTCATCACTGTACTGATCTTGGTTGAGTTCTCTTCCGGGAACTACATCAATTTTGATAACATCTCCGTCACTGTCAGCGTAAAATTCCATACCAATGGAAACTTTCTGCTTTTTCACCTCTGCTTCATTCTTATACTTATCGTAAAGAAAATCATAGACGTCATTATACATTTGTTCTAATGTCCCGCTAGAACTAAAAGCATTGCGTTTAAAAGGAGAAACTAAATCAAAATCGAATTTAGTGTTAATCGCAGTGTTCTTTGCGTAAGAACCTGAATTAAACGGAGGGTAAATGTCTGTTCCGTACTTTTCTTCTAAAGCATCTTTGACTTCATTTTTCTTTTGGATGTGCTTGTCTAAAAGAGCCTTTTCCTTGGTAATCTGATGAGTTTTAATTACCTCTTCTAAATGTTTACTTTTATTCATTTGAAAATATTTAAATTAAACATGCTCTTGCTACATTTGTAATAGTTACAAAATATATGCCATTAACAAAATCTGTCAACCAAGTTATGTCAATTACAGTGTCCAACGCAAAAAACATGACAAATTAACTTATTTATTGACGTTTATGGCAAGTGAAATTTTGTCATAGTTACAAAATTGGACTATGGATTCACAGCTTTATCTTTGTTGTTGTCAACCATTATTTGTATCTTTGCATAACAAAAACAAATTTACAATGGAAACAAAAGCGATATTTGCGGAACGATTTAAGTCAGCCCGTTTGATGAATGGTTTTTCATTGCAAGATTTGGCTGACGAATTAGGCGGAAACTTGTCGCGTCAGGCCTTACACCGCTATGAAAAAGGAGAGGTTATTCCTGATGCAGAGAAAATTCAGATGCTTAGCAAAGCCTTAAAAGTTAGCCCTGATTATTTTTTCAGGACAACTAAAATTGAGCTGAGTGAAATTGAATATAGGAAATTGAGTAAAATGCCTCAAAAGGAAGTCTCTATCATTAATGAGACCACTAAAGAATATCTCTCCCGTTATTTAGAATTAGAAGAAATTTTAGGTCTATCCAATGAATTTGAGAATCCATTGAAAGATTTTCCGGTGGTTAAAGATAGCATGCAAGTAAGTAAAGCTGCCGAACGAATAAGAAGTGAATGGGATTTGGGAACTGGTCCAATCTTCAATGTGGTAGAATTATTGGAAGACCATAAAATCAAAGTAGTTAAATTGAATGTTGCAGAAGATTTTGATGGATTGCAAACATTTGTGAAGTATAATAATGATATTGAACTTCCTGTAGTAGCTTATAATGAAAGAAAAGCTAATAAGCCAGACAGAATACGGTTTACTTTGCTTCACGAATTAGCACATCTACTTTTAAAGTTTGAAGACATTACGGCGCGACAAAGAGAAATACTGTGCCACCAATTTGCCGGAGCAATGTTATTACCTGAAAAAACTTTAAAAGCAGAATTAGGCAATCATAGAAGTAAATTATCTATAAATGAATTAGGCAACATAAAAAAACAATATGGTATTTCCATGCAGGCAATAGCAATGCGAGCTAAAGATTGTCGTATTACAAATGAACACTATACAAAACAATTCTTTTTCTTATTCAGACAAATGAATTGGAGAGTAGATGAACCTTTTGAATATGAGGGAGTTGAAAAAAGCAACCGTTTTGAACAGCTTTTATTCCGCGCGCTAATAGAAGAGCAGGTATCTATTTCTAAGGCAGCCTCCTTAACCAATAAATCTGTTGCTGAGTTTAAAAAAGAGCATCAGCCAATGTTTTGATCGCGCCAAATGTTAGCCTGAAAGATGAAAATAAAGATAGCTGTCACAGATGCGTGTATATTTATAGACCTATGTGATTTAGATCTTGTTGCTCTATTCTTCAAACTCGAAATAGAAATACATACAACATCTGCAGTTTATTTTGAACTGTTTGAGAAGCAACAGCAAGTTTTAAATGCCTATCAATCGGTAGAAAAGCTTATTATTCACAATCTCAAGGAACAGGACTTTATTGAAATCCATTCTGAAAATTATCCAAAATCATTATCAGAAACTGATAAATCCGTCTTGCATATTGCGAATAAACTGAACGCCTGCGTATTAAGTAGTGATAAAACAGTACGTAATTGTGCAAAAAATAAAGACATTGAATATCATGGAATGATTTGGATCTTTGATAAACTTGTGGAAGCAAATATTCTAACAAAAAGAGATGCTGCAAACAAATTGAAGCAACTTGTCGCTTCAAACTTCATTTTTCAAAACAACAAGCCTTTAGTGGATGAAATACGTAAAAGACTAAAGGCATGGAGTTCAAATTGATTAAGATACTCTTCTCCAATCTTTTCGGGGTTAGCTCCCCTCACTTGCTACGAGTTAAAAACTAATTCCTTAAAGATACCCCGATCACTTGCAGCGGGATTGTTTATTTTTATGATCTTGTTACAATATATTATTGCAGTTAGAAATTTACTTATAGCACAGAAGAGAAAGAAATACTGTAATCCAGCCAATAACCCCTTTTTTATTTCCTCTTAATTCATCGTCCATCAAACGAACACAGTCTAAGGCTTCATTTACTCTATCAGTTCGAAATTGAAATCCGTCCAAATGTTAATTTTAAGGGGAAGACAGAACTAACGATTTTTCCTTTCTGGGTAATGTTGCCATTCTCGTATAGGGTGCATTAAATTTCGTCTATGTAAGATATTTCTTTTGAAAGATTTTAGTTCGTCAGGGCTTTTTAACGGTAAGGCCATGTTCTTCGACACAAAATAGTTTACATATTAATAACGACAACACCTTTGCCGACTCCACAGATTCAATAGAGATTGATAGGCTTGAACTGCTGTCTCTTGTTATGATTATAAATTTATTAAATCAATCGAACAAATTGGAAAATCTCGTATCTTTATAAGCAAAAGTCGCTCTTTGTTATATTGAGCAAAAAGAAGAAACAAACAGAAGTTCGCTCGTTTCTAAATCGTTACCTGTCTGCAAAATTATTTCTGCAACTTGCTCTTTTTCAAACACATAAATAGAATCATATGTCTTGGTTGGTGGTACGTCGTTCGCTGGATTCTCGCAACATCGTTCCGTCCTGCCGGACAGGAACGAGCTCCGAAATCCGCAACGACAACTTACAAGTGACCGTTACCTGCAAGGTTGAAAAAAAGCAAACAAACTGATTTTAAATGAAATAACTAAACCAAAATTAAAATGATTACTCCGAAGAGATTTTGTTTTGCCCTCCCGCTTCTGCCCTTCGGGACAGTTAGGAAAGCCCACGCACATTGCACACATTTGCAAATCGCACAAGCCGGCACACAAACCAAAATTTGCAAAAGAGTGCCCCAGTCCCAAATTCTAAACAAACTTTAAACTGATATATTATGGGTGAATTTTCAAAACGAATAGGTGAAATTGGCGAAGAAATAGTTGCAGAATTTCTCGCTTTGATAGGTTGGCATCAACTAGTCAGAAACTTTGATATCCCAAGCATTGACCCCGAAAAACATGAGAAAAAATCTCATGGGATTGATGCTTATTTTCATTACAAAAGTCCTTTGATTTCAAAGACCTTAGAAAATGTCTTAATATCAGTAAAATATAGTAAGGACAAGTATCCTAATTCTCCTGTAGCCAAATTTAAAAGTCATTATACTGATTTAGGGAAAGCTATTGAATCATTTAAGAAATCAGAAATTAGGGCAAAAAACAATAATAGTTATTCCGACTTGGAAGCAATCTTTGACAGAGGAATTCTTTTCTGGCTTAATAATGTTGATAATGATTCAAATGACCTATTATTCAAGCTATCAAAACTTGAAGCTCCTAAAGATTTTTATCATGATGGAATATTCCTCGTTGATAACGACAAGATTGAATTCTTCTTTAATGCAATTGAGTTCTCGAAAAGAAAATACCCAACAAAAATCATTGAGTTCACATATTTCAATACTGGATTAAATAGTGATAACGACACCCCCAAAAACGGCAGAATTATGCCTGTTCAATATTTAGCATCGAATATTCTACCAATGAGAGTACAATTGGAGGATGATAAAAATACTCTGATACTCTGTTCTAAAGAAAAATTTGAAGAAGAGGAACTTGTAAAACTGTTAGGCTTAGCAAAAAACATTACTGCTAATTATCAATCAAAAACTATTATTGCCTTTCCTGATTTCAACAAATTATTACATGAGCATATTGTGAGTAATGCCATTCAGATGTTTGAGGAATTTTCCTTTACAAATACAATTTCAGTTGAGAATTATAACCAAAACTATCGGAACTAATGGAAAAAATAAACGATAATATTGATAGATTTCTACCTTTTGGTGAATCCCTGCGAGCAGTTTTGCAACATGAATCTATTAAAGACAGAGAACGTCGACTTCTGCTAAGAATGAAAGGTGTTTTTGTTAATAATACTGATGAAGATAGTACATTCCCTATTCTTACAACTTCCTTACTTAGTCCAAATGAGTTTGAATTTTTGAAAGAAAGTCTCCAAGTAAAAGAAGATAGAGAAAAAACGATTAATCGGACTCTTGAATGGGAATCAACAAAAACCTTGATTTCAGCAATTCCTGACAATTTCAATATACAAGAAGTTATTAAAACAACTTTCCCGAGATATAAAGTGGTTGGAAATCCAAACTTTAAAATGGTTGGGAATAATCCAGATAAAATAATACTGGACTTCAAATGCGAAACGACGAATTATAGTAAAGCTTGGTTTAGAGGGAAAAATGAATTCAAGGGACAAGTTGCATTTGAAAAGGTAAAAACAAAAGACAACAAGGTTCAGCTTCAAATAGTGCATACTTCACCAGAAACTACTGAAATAGCAGAAAAAGTATCAAGAGCCTTAGAGAGACATTTCAAAGAGAAAAATTATATGAATCCCAAAAAAGATATTCAGAGAATTCTTTTTAAGGACTTTACAAATGAGGAAAGAATAAACTTCTTCTTAAATATGACAGAAGGTGATGATGTTTTTGATTTCTCAAAAGCAACTTTTTTAGATATCGGACCTGACCCTAATGAAAATTTACCGAATGATATTAATTGGCTGGAATTGGCAAAAGTACGAGAGTTAAATATCAACGGTGAAGTCTTACACAATATTCCGTTTTTAAAAGACAAATCACTCCATAAGTTTATGGTGCTTTCTGAAATGGAAATTATCTACGATTTTTCCCTTCCTTCAGTTGAAGGAAATTGTAAAATAAGATTTGGATTTCCAAATTATTTTAAAAAACGAATTGGAAATATTGAATTAGTAGTAGATATTGTGAAAATTAATCCCAAAGACGAATACTTCAATGTCCCACTTTCTTCGATAAAGCGGCAATTATTTAAAGAATTCGAGAAAATGAAAACAGAAAAGTATGAATGGAGTAAAATGCAAAACCTACATAAACAATACACACCAAAGTCATGACGAATATAGATTTCACTGAGATAGAAATAGATAACTTAATAACACATTCTGTTGGAAATAAATTACGAGATGAGAAAATTGTTTTATCAGTAGAAGAAACAACGATTGACGAAGAAACAAAAAATTTACTGTTAAAATATTTCTTATTGCCGATTAAAACAGAAGAGTTTTATTCATTCTCTCACTCCATTGAACTTGAAATGAATGAAATTTATACAGTTGTTAGAAAGTTATTTTCAGACAATAGCCTTTTCATAAACTCATCTCAAGATATTGCCAAGCTACTTTATGAACAATCAATGCATCCGAAAATAAAAGAGGGCAAATTAAATGTTTCATATTTTTCCAAGGTTATTATTGACGATGAGATAGTTGATGCAATTGGAATTTTTAAATCTGAAAAAGATGTCCCTTTTTTAAAAATGAATCCTGGTCAAACAAATTTTGACATACAACATGAATATGGATTTGAACTAAAAGGTATCGACAAAGGCTGTCTAATTCTTAATACAAATGCCGATGACGGATATAAACTGTTCATAATTGACAATGCAAATAAGTCTGTAGAAGCCCAATACTGGAAAGATGATTTTTTGAAAGTTAAACCTCTGAGTAATGAGTTTTTTCAAACGAATCAGTTCCTAAGCATTACTAAAAACTACATAACCAAAGAGTTGACAAAGGAATTTGATATTACACGGACTGACCAAATTGACCTACTAAATCGCTCTGTTGAATTTTTTAAGTCAAAGGACAATTTTAACAAACAAACATTTGAAAGTGAGGTATTGCAGGATAATAACATAATTGAGTCATTTAAAAATTTCAATGAATTGTATCAACAAGAAAATGACATTAAAGTAGATGACAGCTTTGAAATTTCAGCGAACGCAGTAAAAAAACAGGCACGAGTCTTTAAGAGTGTAATCAAACTGGACAAAAATTTTCACATTTACATTCATGGTAATAAAGAACTTATAGAACAGGGAATCGATAATGACGGCAGGAAATATTACAAAATATATTATAACGAGGAAAAATAATCAATACAATCCTAACTGTAATTTACCTTACAAACAAACTTAGGATAGTATTATATTTGAATCATGAATATCAAACCACATAATAACAACCTGTTTTCAGAAATCAAACAACTGATTGAAGAAGCAAGGCAAACTGTTGCGGTTGCTGTTAATGCTGCTACAACTATTTTGTACTGGAATATAGGACATCGAGTTAATAATGAAATTCTTGAAAACAAACGGGCAGAATATGGGAAAGAAGTTGTAAAAACGCTTTCGAAGGAATTGACTCAAGAATTCGGAAAAGGTTGGAGTGAACAACATCTTCGACATTGTCTACGCTTTGCGGAGACTTTTCCCGATAAAGAAATTCTCTACGCATTGAGTAGACAATTAAGTTGGACTCATTTTCGAACTGTAATCTATTTAGACGATGAACTTAAGCGGGAGTTTTACATTCAAATGACCAGAATTGAGAACTGGAATACTCGCACATTGAATGAAAAGATTGATTCGATGTTATTTGAAAGAACAGCAATCTCGAAAAAGCCTGAAGAACTAATAAAAAAGGAACTCAAAGAATTGCGGGACGAAAACAAACTAAGTCCAGACCTCGTTTTTCGTGACCCGTATTTTCTAAACTTTCTGGGATTAGAAGATAACTACAGCGAAAAATCATTAGAAGATGCGATATTACGAGAGCTTGAAAAATTCATCCTTGAATTAGGACAAGGTTTTACATTCGTTGAGCGTCAGAAAAGAATGTTAATTGATGGCGACAGTTTTAAGCTTGATTTGTTGTTTTATCATCGGAAACTAAAACGTCTTGTTGCAATTGACCTGAAACTTGACAGGTTTAAAGCACAATACAAGGGGCAAATGGAATTATACCTTCGCTACCTGGAGAAATTTGAGACAGAAAAAGGAGAAGATTCTCCGATTGGGTTAATACTTTGTGCTGAAGGTTCAAAAGAACAAATTGAATTATTACAACTTGAAGAATCTGGAATAAGAGTAGCAGAATATTTGGTTGAATTGCCACCAAAAGAATTATTGCAAAAGAAATTACATAAGGTAATAGAACTGGAAAGAAAAAGATTACAAATGAAAAAGATGAAATAGCCAGCACACACAGCCAAGCACATTTGCAATTCGCACAAGCCTATCCTAAGACCAAAAATTGCAAAAGAGCTTGTCTGTCTTCCAACGCTTTTTTGCCAACCCGAAAACAAAATCGGGACAGTGCTAAAATTGAAAATGAAGTAGTTCTATGAAAGATAATAAAACCCAGCAGGTAACAATCTGTATATGTCATAGCCGGTTTTGTGGGTAATTGTAGGTTCATCTCCCGCATCAACTACATCTCGGTTTGACAGGGAAGTAGCCCGCAGTCGGCTACGCCACATACAGGTAACCGTTAGCGTTCATTCCCCACATAAGCACATCCAGAATAGAGTTCAAATAAATTACTCTATTCTTTCCGAGCCAATTAACTACTGTTGCTAACGCGTATTTCTCTC
>NZ_JAIKLE010000028.1 GCF_022267315.1 Maribellus maritimus | reverse complement strand
TTTGAGTGGCGGGTTCATGATTCTTTGGTTTTATTTGTTAGTTATTTTCAGGTTTGTTTCTGTTAGTACAATCCGTTAAACCCGGAAAGGTAACCTTGTAAATAAGGTGTTTGGCAACATAAATCGGGATTTTATCTTTTCCAAAGGTTGGTTATAGTTAGACCTTCAAGGTTTTAAAAACCTTGAAGGTCTAAAATGTCCATAAAAAACTAAATCTACAAATCAGCCAAAGTTACCGGCCCCAGCAATCCGGCGTCTTTAATTTCCCAAATGGAAGCGTCAAAAGGCATGTAATCGATATTCACCAAATTGATGTCGTAAAAATGGCGCCATTCAACACCATGGATATCCAAATCGCGAATCCGGTTGGCTGCCACATTGGTTACTTCTACTTCCAGTTGGTTTTTTCCTGATTGCAAATTATCGACTTTCACATAAAATGAAGGCCCCAGTAATGTTCCGTAATCTTTACCATTTAGTTTTATGCGGACACAATCTTTAACCTCTCCCAAATCCAACACACCTGAACTACTCGTTCTTTCAAGGTCGAATTCAATTTCATATTTCGCGGTTCCGGCAAAACGGCGGGTTTCCTGGTCGCCTAGTTTTGTCCATGACTGTAATTTATCGGTACTGATGTTTCCGGGATAAACCGGCCCGCCTTCAACAAATTCGATTTTCCAAAGCCCATTTATTTCTTGCGGTTTATTTTCGGGAATCTTGTACACAAACGCAGGTGCATCCACTTGCCCTGATGAACATTTAATAAAAACCGACTCTTCCGGATCTAGCTGAATATGAACTGCTCCGTTCTTTGTTGCTGCTGTTGAAATTTTACCATTCATCGGGTTCAAAAAAACATAGGTTTTTGCATCGGCATTCAAATCAACCCAGGTATCCGCAGGTTTCAAACCGCAATTAAAAACCATGTACCAGTCTTCATTGTTTTTTTTCATTTTCAGGAAATGCAATCCATTTTCAGCCAGGGAAGATTCTGCCTGAATACCTTTTGTTTTTAACAATTCCAAAGGGTTGCCAATGTTTTCGCCGGCCAGGATTTCAGATTTTAGTTGATTTAACTCGTCTTCCCTTTCTGCCAGATTAAACATTCCAGGCACACTTTCAGGCAGTGTCTTTTCAAAAATTACAGTTCCTCCGGCAGCCACAAAATCAACCAGTTTTTGCATGGTTTCCAAAGGAATATATTTTGTTTTTGGAACTATAATAGCTTTGTAATTTGCGCCTCCCGTGGTTTTTATTTCACTTCCAGCCAATTCACAATTCAGCAATTGTTTGTCAGAAACATAATCAAATGTATAACCTGCATTCATCAAATTTTCAGAAAGCGGCGAAATGGGATGATTTTTAAACCATCCTGCATCTTTATTAACCCCCAAATGATTAAACAAACGTCCTTCCTCTGCAGCCACATCGTAGTATGGCCAGTAAATTAAAAGATCGTTTACAGGTTGTACACTTTGCAAAACCGACTGGCTCCGGCCAATGTATGAAAACAAAGCGGGGAGTTCGCGCCACAACGGATTCCGGTTGTTCACCTGTGTTGATGCATAAAACAGCCAGCCAGGCCATTTAGCATCGTCAGGCGAATAGCAGGTTCCGTGAAAAAACATGTGGTTAATTCCGGCCATAAAAAACCGGTTGGTAGCCCGCACCATGTCGGAAGTGGTTACTGTCCAGTGCTCTTCAAGCCAGGTAAAACTTTCCGATGAAACCAGTTTTTGTCCGGTAACGTGTGCAGCCGACGAAGCATATTTATTTACAAAAACATCCACTGTTCCGGGTTCTACTTCCCTGAAAATTTCGGTTTCGGGAATGTCGCAGGCAGCGTACAGATCTAAAATATTACCGGGGGAACCGTGTGCCTGATTACGGTTCAGACTGTTATGTTCATGCGCCCATTCTGTCATGGGTTGAATAAAAGACTCCAAAACCAAATCGGCCAGCGTTTCGCGGTAATCCGATTTTATCCGCGCCACCGTTTCCGCATCGTTGCAATCACCGGCCAAAACATATAAATATTCAGCCAAATCGTACCCACGCCGTTTTTTAAATTCTTCGGTAAAATGGGTGGTAAAATCGCCGGTATATTCAAACGAATCGTGAAAAAAACAACGAATTGTTGCTTCATCAATACCCAACCTTTTCCAGAACTCGTCAAGATACCAATCAGTAATTTCTTCATTGAAAGTATCGATTGCCCAGCCTTCTCCGCCATCAGAAGGACGCTTTACTTTATCACCATTTTTTATTCTGATAGCAAAATAAACTGTCCCGTTTGCCGGTGTTGTAAAATCAGCAGCAGGATTAAAAACCTTAACATTTTTATCCTCATCCACAAACGAAGCTGAAGCAATAACAACATCTGAAGGGATTGTCACCTTTTCATCGTTTTTAACTTCCTTCTTATGTACACGCAAAGCCCACAATCCTTTTTCTTCGGGAACAAATGGGCCGCCGCAACGCCAGCCACTTCCGGGAGGAAGATCAACGCCCATTCCCAAACGATTGGCTTCTTCGATCGTCGAATTCAAGGCATTGGTAAATTCCGGCGATAAATATTCAATAAACCTGTCCTCCTCTCCTTTCACTCCATAAATCGGGGTAATTTCCACACCTCCAATTCCAACGCTGTTCATTTCATCTAACTCGCGGGTCAGGTTTTGTTCATCTACTGCGTTTCCCATCCACCACCAGCGGGTCCAGGGTTTGGCTTCATTGGTAAGTTCCGGCCATTTTACCTCTTCAGTTGAACAAGCCATAAAAAATATAACGGAGAAAAAAACAGGGAGTGATTTACTTATTTTCATTTTATTGTCGATTTAGCAGATTCAGAATACCAAAATAACAGATTTGCCTCAAATAATTATCATTGTAAAAACTGATTTATTAGATTCGCAAAATACTTATACTGCAAATCTAATGAACTCTAAAATGAAATCAAGAAGAAATTTTCTGAAGCTTACATTGTCTGTACTTCCTGTTGTAACGATAAGACGAATTCCCGGAATATTAAGGAACAATCAACTGCCCAAAGTATTAATCCTTGGAGATTCCATTTCCATCGGATATACTCCTTTTGTTAAAGAAAGATTAAAGGATACGGCCTCTGTTTTTCGCCCGGTATTTGAAGACGGAAAAGCAGAAAACTGCGAAGGAACAACTAAGGGTGTAGAAAATATTGAACGCTGGCTTGGCAACACAAAATGGGACATCATCCATTTCAATTTTGGTTTGCACGATATCAAACATGTTGACCCTGTTACCCGCAAAAACAGCAGTAATCCAGCCCATCCTCACCAGGCAGATATAAAACAATACCGGAAAAACCTAAAAGAGATCGTAAAAAAACTAAAAGCTACAGACGCAAAACTTATATTTGCGACGACAACACCTTATCCTGATAAAACAAACGGGCCACTTCGAAAACCGGGAATGCCCGAAAAATACAACGAGGTGGCTAAAACAATTATGAAAAAGAGTAACATTCCCATTGATGATTTATATGCCTTTGTACTTCCTAAAATGGAAAAATTGCAGCTTCCGAACAATGTTCATTTTACTCCGGAAGGTTATGAAGCACTGGCAAATCAAGTGGCCGATAAAATTTTGGAAAATTTAAAATAATAAAATATGAAAAAACTCTCTTTGGTTATCGCCAATCTTTTATTTACACTGTCGTTTATTTCCGGCCAGCCAAATTATTTTACAATCAATACACAGAAAATAGTTGGGAAAAACACTGATTTTTGGAAAGCAGCAGGCTCTGACCATCTGTTTTATCATGCATTGCAGCCATCAGGCCAGATTTTGCTTAACCGTATGGAAAACAAGAATTCGCATGTTTATATGCGTTCTCACCATACTTTCACCCAGGATTTAGCACATGGAGTCATTCGCGGTCAAAATGTGTACTCCGAAGATAGAAACGGGAAGTCTTTGTATGATTTTTCCAACGTAAACAAGGTCTTTGCAGCGTATGTAGAAAGAGGGTTAAAACCAATTGTAGAGTACGATTATATTCCAAAAGAACTGGAAATTGATGAAAAAAATATTTCTTCGGGAAATGATGAAGGCATGACCATGCGAAATACAGGTCCGCGAGACTGGCAAAAATGGTCGGACTTAATGAAAGCTGCCACGCAAAATTTCATCAATGTTTTTGGCACAGAGGAAGTTCGTACCTGGTATTTTGAAGTTTGGAATGAACCCGATGGATGGCCGGTTGACCAGATGGACGTTTTCTTTAAGATGTACGATATATTTGTTGATGCCGTTACTTCTGTCGACCCGGAACTGAAGGTTGGAGGGCCGGCGTGTTATCATGAGTTTTTCCTGCGCCCTTTTTTGGAACATGTTACCCGCGGAACCAATTTTGTATCGGGGGAAAAAGGCACAAAAATCGACTTTATATCCTACCATATCTACGGACTATCGGGATCCTGGTTAAATAATGAGCCACATATCCAACCGCAGGTGCAACGTTTTTCTCAATCGGTTTTGTGGTTACAGCGCATGATTTCAAAATACCCGGAGTTAAATAATGTGGAATTCCACCTGAACGAGTGGGGAATGTCGTCAAATTATTACCGGACAGTGGCCGATTACCCGGATTTAAGATACCGTAATAATGAAGAGTCGGCACTGTTTTTAGTAAAACTGGTTAACTCGCTGTATCAAATTGAAGACAACTATAATTTTCCAACTTCGCTGTTGTTGTATTGGGGATTTTGTGGCGAAGCAGATGCTGAAAGCTATTTCCTCGGACAACGTGAACTTACCACAGGCGAAGATATTCCCAAACCCATCCAAACCGGTTTTGAAATGCTGGCCAAATTAAAGAGCAATCGTATTGAAGTTATTCGCTCAAAAAAAGACAATCAGTTTGGAATTATTGCCACTGGCAAAGGAAAGGAAACCATTTCATTTATTGCCTATAATTACGAAGAAGATGAAAATCCGCCAGGAGTAAATGATGAAATGCATATTACACTAAACGGACTTGAACCCAATACAAGGTACAACATAATAGAAACAGCCCTCGACAAAGAAAATAATAATACTTATTCGGCGTGGATGAAGGCAGGAAGCCCGAAAAAGAATGCTGGAGATAACCTTTCAGCAATAAAAAATGCTGGAGAGCTCAATCCGACAAACAAAAACAAATTTACAACGGATAAAAATGGGGTTGTTTTGCTGGAATTACCCTTAAAAAGCCACTCTATGAAACTGATTGAAATAAACAAAACAAAATAAAAAGTGATGAAACCGGTCTGCACATTTCTCTTTTTGTTTATTATGCTTCCGTTGTTCGCACAACACGCTGAAAAAAAACTGGCATCGGTAAAAGATTTTCAGGAGTTAAAATTTGGAATGTTTGTACACTGGGGCCCGGTCAGTTTAAAAGGAACAGAAATTGGATGGTCACGCGGACGGGAGGTTTCCGTTGAAGAATATGATAAGCTTTACAAAGAATTCAACCCGATAAATTTTAGTGCTGATAAATGGATAAAAACCCTGAAGGAAGCCGGCATGAAATATTTTGTAATTACCACACGGCATCATGATGGATTTAGTTTATGGCCCTCTGAATACTCGGATTATGACATTGAAGCAACACCACACAAAAGAGACATCTTAAAGGCCTTGAAAGATGCCTGTGATAAGTATGGAATTGTGTTTGGCACTTACTATTCCATTTGTGATTGGCGACACCCCAATTATCCTCTGGGCAGCCCGGGAGGAAAAACCCAAAAGGAAACGGGAGACATGGAAAAATTTATTCCATACATCAAAGGCCAAACCAAAGAACTGATTGAAAAATATCATACAAATATTCTCTGGTTCGACGGCGAATGGGAAGAACCGTGGACACATGAAATGGGGCTTGATTTATACAGCTATCTGAAAGGGTTTGATAAAAATGTACTCATCAACAACAGGGTCGACAAGGGCAGAAAAGGAATGGAAGGGATTACCATTTCCGATGATTTT
The DNA here is from genome assembly GCF_022267315.1 of Maribellus maritimus. GTDB lineage: Bacteria > Bacteroidota > Bacteroidia > Bacteroidales > Prolixibacteraceae > Draconibacterium > Draconibacterium maritimum. Next base: position 83,456 of record NZ_JAIKLE010000028.1, on the reverse strand, counting down.
GCTGGTGATTTTGCCACACCTGAACAACGAGTTGGTACGTATGACATAGAAAATCCGTGGGAATCTTGTATTACCATCTGCCAACAGTGGGCCTGGAAACCAGACGATAAAATGAAAAGCCTGGAGGAGTGTTTGTTTACACTTTTAAAAACTGTGGGTGGTGGCGGAAATTTACTTTTGAATGTTGGTCCAACTCCTGACGGCCAAATTGAATCACGGCAGGCTAAGCGCTTAAAGGAAATTGGTAACTGGCTTGAAAAATACGGTGAATCGGTTTACGGAACAACAGGCGGCCCATACAAACCAAACGAATGGATGGCTTCAACCAGAAAAGGAAATAACATCTATATTCATTTGTTGAAATATAACAAAAACGAAGTCGCATTGCCGTTTCCTTTTCCTGCTGAGATAAAATCATGCAAGTTTTTAAATGGGAAAAAACTCAGGTTTACAAAAACCGGCGGCAATCTAAAAATTCAGTTGCCGGCAAAAAAATCAAATGAACCGGTTAGGGTTATAAAAATTACTTTGAATAAGGATTCGCAAAATTTAAAATCGGTTGAAATAAGTTAATTACTTATGTTTTCAGTAAAAAACAGAACAATAATAGTTACCGGTGCCAGCGGTGTAATTGGCTTTGCCATTTCGGAGGCTCTTGCAAAAAAAGGAGCCCGGATAATTGCACTGGGCAGAAACAAAGAAAAACTCAACAAATCGTTTGAGCAACTCGCTTCATTTGGGACAGAGCATTTGCAAATGGTATGCAATGTGCTCGATGTACATTCCTTACAAGAGGTTGCCCAACACCTGGATAAAAAGAAAATTACAATCGATGCCTTAATCAACGTTGCAGGAGGAGCCGCTCCGGGCGCTTCTTCCAAATCAGAATTTTTATTCGCAGAAACACCTTTGGAAGATTCTTTTTTTGGGCTCGATCTCAACGATTTTCGCTACACCACCGACCTGAATTTTCCGGGAAGTGTTTATCCTATAAAAATTTTGGGAGAAAGCATGGCAAAACAAAAAAGTGGAAACATTATCAATATCAGCTCGATGGGAGCGATACAACCTTTAAGCAAGTCGCCGGCATACAGCGCCGGAAAAGCTGCCATCACTAATTTTACACAGTGGCTGGCAGTACATCTTTCAAAATCGAATATCCGGGTAAACGCGATTGCCCCCGGGTTTATTTTAACCGAACAAAACCGCTTTCTGCTTTTTGATGACAAAAGCGGTAATTTAACACCACGTGGACAGCGAATTGTGTCACATACACCACAAGGGAAACTTGGAGATCCCGTCGATCTTGTTTCTACCGTTTTTTGGTTACTTTCTGAAAAATCATCGTTTATTACAGGAATTACTGTTCCCGTGGACGGAGGATTCTCTGCCTATAATGGAATTTAAAAGCAATTTAAATGAATATTGTCATCCTCGACTCTGGTTATAAATCATATGCTTCTGAAAAAGAACTTTTTGAAAGGCATGGATTTGAATTAAAGATTCATCCGTCCTATAAAGGTGAGAGAGCAGAAAAAATAAGGTTTGCCAAAAACGCCGACGGGATTTTGGTGCGGCACACAATTATCGACGAAGAATTTCTTTCAGAATTGAAAAACCTGAAAGCTGTGGTTCGTTATGGTGTGGGATACGACAACATTGATATTGAGGCCTGTTCAAAACATAAAGTAAAAGTCGCCAATGTTCAGGGTTATGCCAGTCATTCGGTTTCGGAACATGCGCTGGCTCTGATGTTTTCTTGCACCCGCGCCCTTTGGAATACACACAAGCAACTCACTCAGCAATTTGCGGCACCACCGGTAGAAGACATTTTTGAACTTCATAATAAAACACTTGGAATCATAGGACTGGGCAGAATAGGAACAGAACTAAGTAAAAAAGCATTGCCTCTGTTCAAAAATATAATTGGAGCCGATCCCTACAAATCAACTGAATACTTTCAGAAACATTTTGTACACAAGGTAAAACTCAATGAACTTTTTAAAAAATCTGATATAATCAGTCTCCATTGTAACTTAACGCCGGAAACCTCCCACATTTTAGACGATAATGCTTTCCAACTAATGAAAAGAAAACCGGTTATCATTAATACCTCCCGTGGTGAAACCGTTGATGAGGCTGCTTTACTGAAAGCATTAAAAGATAGAAAAATTCACAGCGCCGGACTTGATGTTTTTGAAAATGAACCTGTCAGCGAGGCACAGCACGAACTGGTTGATCATTCGCGTACAATCTGTACCGGACATTATGCCTGGTATTCCGACAGCGCAGCAGCAGAACTGCAAAAAAGAGCCGCTCAAAATCTTCTTAATCTGCTGTTAAAAAACAAAATTGAAGATTGCCTGAACTAACCCATTATCAATAAAGACAAAAACGTATTATTTTATTGACTTTCACCTTTTATTTCCGTAAATTGTATCTCGAAATCCGTTAAATCTAAAATTTATTCTTCCGGTATTTTAAAATTTCAGTCGTCAATCTTATACGTATAGAAGTTGAAAAACAGGGAGTATAAGTTCAATAAAAATATAATGAGAATCGTATTATGGAAGCTCTTTTAAAAATTGCTTTTAATGAGTTAGGAACCGAGGAGATTGTCGGAGATCAGGATAATCCTGAAGTATTAAAATACGCAAAAGAGGTCGGAATTAAAGGAATCACTAACGATGAAATTCCGTGGTGCAGCACCTTTGTAAATTGGGTTGCCTGGAAAGCCGGGTTACAATACTCGGGAAAAGCCAATGCACGTTCGTGGTTAAATATCGGCGAAAAAGTAACTGCTCCTGAACCGGGCGATATCGTTGTCTTTTGGCGCGAAAGTCCGCAATCGTGGAAAGGCCATGTAGGTATTTTTCTTGGAATTTCGGCCGACAAAAAAAGAGTGTACTGTCTTGGGGGAAACCAGGGAAACAGGGTTTCGGTATCCGCTTACCGGCTTAACACAGTGCTCTCTTATCAACGTCTTGCTCCGGTAAAAGGACTGGATATTCCTGCCCCGACTCTAACAAAAGGAAGCCGGGGAGTCGCAGTTGTAGCGCTTCAGGATGCATTAAAATTGTTAAAGATAGATGTGGGGACTTCAGACGGTGCTTTTGGCTCAAAAACGGAATCGGGGATAAAAGAGTTACAAACCCGTAAACCCAATCTTACTATCGATGGAGTTTACAATGCCGAAACCAGAGATTTACTCGAATCGTTGTTCCAGGCCTGAAACCATATATATAACTAATTAAATCAATTTATTAACCTAAAAAGCTTTATCATGCCGACAGCACTAGCTACATTAACAACAGACGAATTTAAAGCGTTATTAAACGACTTTTATGCCGAACCTATAAAAAGGAATAAAATGACTGAAGAAGAGATTAAAGATCTCGCTCAACGGTTAAATAAAAAAATTAATGTTCCTTTAATTAATGAAACCGGTGAAGAAAAAATCTTTATCAAAATCATTTTAAAGATTGATACATTTTTATACGACCACTTGCCAAATGAATTTTATGATCTGATTCGAAGTGCCGATAAAGGAATTGACGACGGTGAAGCAAAAAGATTGGTAAGAAGGTTGACCCGGTTGGCCAATGACAAAATTGACATTCCTTATTTGCCGGAACCTGCGGAACATTTTGTTTTGAAATTTGTGATTGGAATTGTTGTAAAATCTGCACGAAAAGCACTCGATTTTGAAAAAGTAAGAAATGAATCGGACGACCTTGTTGTTCCCGACTCAGAAGAAGATATTGAAAAAATGGTTGAATAGTTTTTTTATTGAAATCGAAGCTATTCCATTAAATCGTAACTCTCGCATTTTGCGGGAGTTTTTTTATTATTTTTATCCTTGAATAACCTTACCGCCGAAATGAAAAAAACAGCACTTACAATTGAAATAGTACTTTTATTTGCCATCCAAACAATGGCACAACCTTCAGCTGGATTTGTTCCGCTTTTTAACGGAAATAGCCTTAATCTTTGGGAGGTTAAAGCAAAACCGGAAGATATAAAACAAAATTTCTGGAAAGTAGAGAACAACGTAATTGTTGTCAATTCAATCGGAAATAAAAATCACGACTATGTATGGCTGATGACGAAAAAAGAATATGACAATTTTGAACTAAAACTGAAATTTGCAGCTTTTCAATCGAGTTCGGGAAACAGTGGTATTCAAATACGCAGCAGATACGATGAAAAAAATTTCTGGCTGGATGGCCCACAAATTGATATTCACCCTCCGTTGCCATGGCGAACAGGATTTATGTGGGACGAAACCCGTGGCGTACATCGGTGGATATATCCGGATATTCCAAAAGGTGAGTGGGTGAATAAAGAAATGAGAAAGAAAGAGGTTCCGATGAAATATTCGGACCAAAAAGAAACCTGGAATGATTTGCGAATCGTTGCCAGCGGAAATTCAATAAAAGCCTGGCTCAACGAAGTATTAATTACTGATTTTGATTCAGCAGAAATTCTCAACGACGAATTTCATAAAAATCGGGAAGTAGGAAAAAAAGGCCACATTTGCCTGCAACTGCACACCGGCGACGAGCTTTTTATGAAATACAAAGATATTTTTATAAAAGAGCTCTGACGGGAAATTGAAGATTTTAAAATTCTAAAATTTATAGGATAACCCAAGTCCGAACATTTCCATAAACTGGATACGTGGCCCGGTTTCATCAATTGTTCCATCTCCGTCGTTATCAACTGAAATATCAACATCATCGTCATAAATGATATGCGAAACCAAATTGGCTGAAAGATATTCATTGATTTTCATGTTCACCATCACCTTCCAGTCTACATCAATATTTTGCGGATTATTCAGGTAATTTGAAAACATATCAAGTTTGGTTTGTAAATCCACATTTTTTACCAACGGTGTTTTTCCTTCAAATTTTACAAAGGCACCGAGTTCGCTGCGTGACTTTTTTCCGGGATCAACTCCAAAAGCGCCTGCGTTGGCAAGTACATCATCGGTAACAAAAGTAAATTTTCCGGTTACCGGTGATAACAAAACCGACATATTCTCTGTTTTATAATCCATACCCAAAGCAAGATTAAGGTATCCGGGCGCCATAAACCGGGAAATAGCGTCATCAGTATTGGGGTAATTATAACCAGGAGCAAACTGGGATTTAAAATTTAGCAATCCCGAGTAGTTCCATCGTTTGGAAGCTGCAAAACCTAACTTTGACGAGAAATCAATTTTATCATCGGACTTTACAACTTCATTATCTTTTTCTTTCAAAAACCCATAACTTAAATCAATAGAATTATCCCAACTCAATTTATCTTTTTTGTAATTGGCAAATGTATTTACCATAAAAATACCCGAAGCCGAACTCTTTCCCCCGGCAACCCAATTGGTTAAAGAAACCTGTGAGAAATTAAAGGTGAAAACACCTCCGGTTTTCCATAACCTCGTCGTATCTTTATCATTTTGAGCAAATAATGCAGCTGGTAGTAAAACAAGGAGTATCAAAAACTTTTTCATTGGTTTTATGATTTTAGAGATTACTTTTTAGTGTTACAATTTAAAGTCCTGAATTATTCATTAAATCGTAAATACCAACAAACAAAGAGATTTTCGGTTTACATAAACCGGCAAAAAGAAATCTAATTATTGTCTTCGAAGCGATTCTTTTCTGCTCGTTTTTCCCAATTTTCCCGGGCATACTTCTGGAGATCTTCAACTTTGTCCGATTCATCAACGATCTCCATCCCGAGCAGTGTTTCAAATAAATCTTCCATGGTAACTAAACCAACTACAGTTCCATATTTATCGGCTACCATCGCCAGGTGCTGACGTCGTAATATGAGCGTATCCATAAGTTTGGACACTGAAAATTCATCTTCCACAAACAAAATATCCCGTTTAATCTCAGAGGCTTTCTTCGAATGTTGATCCTCAGCAAGATTCTCAAGGATTTTGTCTTTTAGAATGAGCCCTGTAATATTGTCCGGTTGATCTTTGTACACAGGGATGCGTGAAAATTGCAATGGCCGAATTTCGGTGTATATTTCAGTAAGCGTCATCTCCTCATCCAAAATCAATACTACTGAACGCGGAGTCATTATATCCTTCACTTTCAGATTCTCCAGCCGTAATAAATTCTGAATAATTGACTTTTCATCCTTATCCAACGCGCCACTTTTTAAACCGGCATCAGCCATAGCAGCAAAATCAGCCCGGCTAAAAACGCTGCGCCCTTTTTCTGTTTTCACAAGGCGTGTTATCCATTTACTCATCCAAACAAACGGTGCCAAAATAAACAGTAAAACTCTTAAAGAGCGAACCGTAAAAGGAGTGATTAACTTCCAGTAACTTGCGCCCAATGTTTTTGGGATAATCTCTGAAAGCACCAGGATTGCCAGTGTCATTGCTCCCGCAATAAGTGATTCATAAGTAATTTCAAAAAAATATAAGTCGAGATGATGCGTACCAAATACTTTTCCTGCCTGCACCCCTACTCCAATAGCCCCCACGGTATGCGCTATGGTATTTAAAGTAAGAATAGCAGACAGTGGTTTATCAATGTCAACCTTAAATTGATTTAATAATTTCCCAACCGCCGGTTTCTCATTTTCCATGCGGCTAACGTACGAAGGTGTTACGCTTAATAAAACTGCCTCCCAAATTGAACATAAAAATGAAACAACTATGGAAACGGCAAAAAAGAAGATCAATGTTGCCATATAATTTTTTTCAAATTCAACCCGTCAAGAATCTTCACATTACCATTTTTTTCAAAAAAACAAAAAAATATCCACATTTCAGCAAATTCTATTTTTAAGCCACAAATATGTTGAATATACGGAATAATGTTCCCATACAAAAATAACGTAATAAATAATTATCCATATTTTATCCTGTAAACATATACTTTTCTGGCAATCAAGCAATAAATAATTTCACACAAAAACCCTGTGTATAAAAAATGCTTTAGACTTATGGATTTCCATCCCATATACTAATTGCAAATTCAGGCTAAATAATAAAATCTTTTGTTCATTGTAACAAAATAACTTTTCATTCAACTATATATAATACCAAATGTTACATTTTATTTAAACTCTGTGATAATGAAAAAGTACAGCTTAATTTTATTTGTTATTATGACACAACTAAGTTTTGCACAAAACGATTCCTACCTGTGGCTCGAAGACGTTGAAAATGAAAAGGCACTCAACTGGGTGGAAGAATGGAATAAAAAAACGCTGGATGTTTTAACAGAACATCATGATTATGAAGGGATTTATAATAAAAACCTTGAAATATACAATTCAACAGACCGTATTCCCGAGCCAACAATCTTTGGTAATTTCATTTACAATTTCTGGCAGGATAAGGAACATAAAAGAGGTATCTGGAGAAGGACCACTATCGAGAGCTATTTAAGTAAAGCTCCCGGGTGGGAAACAATTCTTGACATCGACGATCTTTCCGGGAAAGACAACATAAAATGGGTATTTAAAGGTGCTTCGGGGCTTTATTCTGACTATGATAAATTCCTTATAAGTCTCTCAAAAGGTGGTGGAGATGCCGTTGTTATAAAAGAATTTGATGTCCAAACCAAATCTTTTGTCGAAAACGGTTTTTATATTCCCGAGGCAAAAGGAAACGCAAGCTGGATTGATAAAAACACACTGATGGTTTCGACTGATTTTGGTGACGGAGTCACAACGTCAGGATATCCGCGTCAGGTGAAAATATGGAAACGTGGAACGGAGTTAAAAGATGCAAAACTGGTTTTTGAAGGTGAAAAAGATAATATGGGGGTTTGGGGATATACAATTCCAACACAGGATAAAACCTACCAACTTATTATGAGATACATGACCTTTTACACGGCACAGTACTATGTTCTTGAAAAAGGAAAGCTGGTTGAACTTGAACTACCCGACGATATTGAGTTAGCGGGAATCGTAAATGATATGGTTATTCTACGCTTGAAATCGGACTGGGAAGTAAATGATCAGTTTTATAAACAAGGCTCGGTAATTACCGCTAAATACAACGATTTACTTCGCGGAAAACCGGACTTCTATCTTTTGGTTGAACCCGGTGAGCGTTCCAGCGTGGCAGGTCTTTCTTCAACAAAAAATATGTTACTGGTAAATATGCTTAACAATGTAAAAGGTGAATTGTATGCATATAAATGGGACGGTTCGTGGCGTAAACAAAAAATAAATGTTCCTGAACCCGGAAATATTTCTTTGGCTGCCTCCGACGAAAACAGTGATAACTTTTTCTTTTATTTTGAAAACTTTCTTGAACCGGCAACTTTATATTACGGAGACGCAGCAGCAGGAGAATACAACAAAGTAAAATCGCTTCCTACGTTCTTCCCTACTAAAAAATATAAAGTCCAGCAATTTGAAACAACATCAAAAGACGGAACAAAAATTCCATATTTTGTTGTTGGCCCAAAGAATATGAAACCAGACGGAAATAATCCAACTCTTTTATACGCATATGGAGGTTTTGAAGTGCCTGAGCTACCGAGTTATTCAGCAACTACCGGCACTGCATGGCTTGAAAAAGGAGGGGTATATGTTTTGGCAAATATTCGTGGCGGCGGAGAATTTGGCCCCAAGTGGCATCAGGCGGGATTAAAAGCTAATCGCCAGCGGGTGTATGACGATTTTCATGCTGTTGCTGGAGATCTGGTTTCCAGAAAAATTACATCTCCCAAAAAGCTTGGTATTTTTGGCGGAAGCAACGGCGGACTTTTAGTTGGCGTTGCCTTTACCCAACGACCGGATCTGTATCAAGCGGTTGTTTGTGCCGTTCCTTTACTTGATATGAAAAGATACAACAAACTACTAGCCGGGGCTAGTTGGATGGCGGAATACGGAAACCCTGATATTCCGGAAGAATGGGAGTATATCAGCAAGTACTCTCCCTATCAAAATGTAAAAAAAGGGATGAATTACCCGGAAGTATTTTTTACTACCTCAACCCGCGACGACCGTGTTCATCCGGGACACGCACGTAAAATGGTAGCAAAAATGAGCGACATGGGCTATAAAATTTATTATTTTGAAAATATAGAGGGTGGACATGCAGCCGCTTCAACCAATGAACAACGAGCAAGGATGTACGCGCTTATTTTCACTTATCTCCAAATGAAGCTAATGAATTAAAACATCAAAAATTATTATATCATACCGCATAGGTTTTTTTGAACTTTAAAATCAGTTTTTTTTACCATTCGATTCAGGTTCGCATTTATTGCAGGAATAAAAAGACACCCTATCTTTGAATCATTACAAACCCTATCTTTTTTATTACAAAAACGGATTTTAATAATAAGAAAAGTTAGTTAGCAATCCCGGAATGGACGCCGGGATTGCTCTTTTAATGTAGGCTTATCCTTTATTGAAGACGAACAAGAATTAAAGCCTGCCGATATTGCCGACTTTAATGACCAAAATAACAACTCTGTTTGTTGCCACTATCTTCCCGCTTTTTAGGTTCAGTACAACCAGATAATTTAATTATTCAGAATCTGTTACTTAAAAATCAGCGTTATACCTATACTTTCTTATTCAGAATACAACTAATTTTACTTACCGTACAGACCTTTATTTAAAACCAAATCGCTTTAGGGCAAAAAAAGAATTGCCGGCGAGCAACCATTAAATCAGAAAAACCAAAAACAAATGAAAAAAATATTATTGCTTACCCTGCCCCTTCTGTTTACTTTGTCATGTAGCGAAGATCTGACAAAAAATGAGCTTGTTGACTCACCTTCGGTAGTATTGATATCAGACAATGTTGAAAGCAGTGATATTATTATCAATGTGATGGGTTCAATTCGCAAGATTTACAAAAATGCCTACATCGACTACATAAAAACAAAATCCTTTGATTTGTATGAAGCAACCTACCATCTTGAAGTTGCTGCAAAAAGTTATCCCGACAATACTTACTTTGTTGTAATTGTTGAACCCGGTGCAGGGAGTGGACGAATGGTTTGTAAAGATAACAGTGGCCGGCGATACCTGATACCAGACAATGGTGTTGCTTCAAGATTAATGCTTAACGGTGAGCTGTCAGAATTTTATTCCGTTACCAACAGCGATGTTTTGGAAGGCGGGAACTATCAAAATATGTCTATTGAAAATTTCTATTCTTCTGCAACGGTGGCTTTATTAGAAGATAAGCATTTATCCAATTTTGGCGAAATTTTAAATTCGCCGGAAACGATTGAAATTTCTCAACCCAATAAAAACAGAACGACAATTACAGGGCAAATATTATATATTGATAATTTTGGAAATTGTCATTCCAATGTTTCAAATGATTTAATGTCTGAATTCGATCTCGATGATTTATTAAAAATTGAAATAAACGGAGAAAAAACTTTTTTTGCAAAACTTGGAACCACCTATTCTTCTGTCGGGAACAGCCAAAATGTTGGGTTTATTGATGCCTCTCTTAAATTGAGACTTGCTGTAAATGTTGGAGATTTAAGTCTTCGCTATGCCATAAATGCAGGAGACAAAATAAAAATAACCAAGTCTTCAGCCAGGATTGGAATCCTTTATTTCAATAAATCATCTGTAGCAACCAGTATCACTGAGGGTATGAAAGAAAAACTGTCTGAGCTGGGTTTGTCAGAGACCAATTTTATACAGTTTATTGAAAGAGATGCTGACAATGATGCATCTCGTTTGTTTGATTTAGTTCAGGAAATACTTGATGCAGATGTTGATGTCTTTCTTTCCGTTTCCACACCTGCTTCACAAGCCGCAGTGAATAATGTTCCCGAAAAAATCCCTTTAGTTTTCACCTATGTGACCGACCCCAAATCATCAGGAATTTTAAATACAAGAGGAAATCTGACCGGATTATCTGATGCCACCAACTTTAACGATTATCTTTCTTTTGTTAAAAGAATTATGCCCAATTTAAAAAATGCAGGAAGATTATACAATCCTTATGAATCGAATTCTGCGTTTGCACAAAGTCAGTTAGTTTCGTTAATGCGGTTCTATAATCTAAATTTTACTTCAGTTGGAATTCCATCAATAAATGCTGTCTACGAAGGATACTGGTCGCTAGCCAATAACAGTAATATTGATGCTATTTTGGTGGCTGCCGACAACACAGTAAGCGATGGTATGACTGAACTAACCAGTCTGGCAATCAAAGACAAAATTCCGGTAATAGGAGACTCTTTCCAGCATTGTGAAGATGGAGCACTCGCTTCAATTTCTATTGATTATGAAAAACTTGCATCAAGCACAGGAGAACGAATAGCGAATGTGCTGCTGGGGGCAGATCCGGACGAAGAAGAGATAAAATATTTTAGCACTGACGTGATCGCTTTAAACACAAAAACCGCTGCTGATATTGGATTTACTATTCCATCGGAGATTTTAAGCGAGGCAAAATATACCTATTCAACCAACAACTAGTTTCAAATAAATTAAAATCACACAAACCTGGTTACCCGAACTTCCTCTGATAGCTGGTAATTTTCGGAACAAAGGTACCGAACCATTTCTTTTGCAAAGAATGGTGCCAGCATCACTCCTTTGGTTCCAAGGCCGTTAAAAATAAATAATTTACTATAATTGGGATGTTCACCTAAAACCGGCCGTCTGTCAGCAATTGCGGGACGAATGCCAGCCCAGTGATTTTCAACAGTGTAATCAACTCTGATTAAATTATCCAGTCGTTCTGCAATCGATTTTTTGCCCTTTTGGGTTGGCTTTTCAGTCAAATCCTGCCACTCATATGTTGAACCAACTTTAAAACGATGATGACCAACCGGCAATACAAATACTCCTTTATTTAAAATATATTTTTCTGAAAGTTCCGGAGCAAAAATTTGCAGCACTTCTCCTTTTACAGGTTTTAGCTTTACAAAATCAAAGAATGGATTTTGCCTAAGATATGCCCCCTCGCAGAATACAATCTTTTCAGCCACAACTCCTCCAACCTCAAAATTTGAACATTGGGGCTCAAACTTTTGAAACAAAAAGTCCATTTCCGTCAACAGGCTTTCTGACCGAAAATAGTGTTCTGACAATTTTAAAAATTTCACCAAATTTAAATAACCCGCATGAGTAACAATTCCAAAACCAGCAGCATCAGAAATATTTTCCACTGGCGCCACATCCGTTATTTCCCTAATAAAGCTTGAAAACTCAGGCAAAGATTTTCTTTCCTGCCAAAGTTGTTTTTCCTGCGCCGACAAAGGTTTTAGAATATCTTTTTCAAAAAAGAGACACTCTCCCAGCACATTCTCAAGGTTTTGATAACTTTCTTTCATTACCGGAACCAGTTTATCCGCCAGCCAACTTTTTGTAAGGCGCTTAAAAACCAACGGATTTACCATTCCCGCTGCAACCAGTGAGGCTTTACTCTTTTCAGACGAAGAAATAATATGAAAACTTAAACCTTTTTTTAACATCTCAAAGGCAAGCATCGTACCGGCTAAGCCTTGTCCTACAACTAAAAGCTCAACCTTTTTCATTTGTGTGTTTCCAGTAACTTTTTAGCCTCTGTAACAGATTTCACAGGCAAATCACAAACTCCGGCCTTACAAACATAAATCAGGTCTTCCCCATTTTTAAACCGCTTACTAAAAATCGCTACCTCACTCTCTTTGGCTGAAAATAAACCAATCAGATTTGGATTGAAATCTTTTTGAATCTCTTTCAACAAAGCCTCAGAATTTGGTCCGCAAACTACAACTTCAAAATGAGGCTCATAAATTCTAAGCATTAAAGTTCCCCAGTTAGCATACGCCATCGGGTAGTTACGAAAATTGGAAACAACAGTTTGAACCATCTTTTTAACAATATTCAGATATTCCGGTTTACCAAGAAATAAATACAACTTAAACAGATTATTTGCCACAACCGAATTAGCCGCAGGAATAACATTATCTTCCCTTTGAAAATGATTTGTAATAGTCGAGTCTGCGTCTTTTTCTGAAAAGAAAAACATTCCGTTCTTTTCATCAAAAAAATGCTGAAATGTGGTTTCAACCAACGTTTGGCTTAATTCCAACCACTTTTCGTCGCTGGTTACCTCAAATACCGTAAGAAAAGCCTGAATCAATAAAGCATAATCTTCCAGAAATCCAGCAACCGACTTTTGTCCTTTTTTCCAGACATGAAATAATTTCCCGTCCTGTGTCAAAATATTATTTTGTAAAAACGTTGCATTTTTAAGGGCCAGTTCCAAATAACGTCTTTCAGAAAAAGCTTTGTAAGCATCCAGCAGTCCTTGGGTTACCAGAGCGTTCCACGAGCTTAAGGTTTTATCATCAAGCCCCGGTCGAGCTCTCTTCCGGCGGGCATTCATCAGTTTATCTTTCCAAACTTTCTTTTTTTGTTGAAGTTCGCTTTCCGACATGCCATTTTTTAAAACAAATTCAGGATCAGAACCATCGCGTAATAAAATGTTGTTTCCCTGTTCCCAGAAACCTTTGGTGTTTACATTAAAATATTTTGAAAACAACTTGAAATCATCGCCAATAATTTTTCCCAGTTCCTTTGCATTCCATACATAAAATTTCCCTTCCTCTCCTTCGCTGTCGGCATCAAGAGATGAGTAAAAAGCCCCCGACTTATCTGTCAGTTCACGTTCAATAAAATCAACTGTTTCTTTTACCACTAATTTAAACTCATCGTTTTTAAATAACTGATAAGCTTTTGAATAAATACTTAACAGTTGTCCGTTGTCGTACAACATTTTTTCAAAGTGCGGCACCTTCCAAGACTCGTCAACCGAGTAACGTGCAAAACCACCACCTGCCTGGTCGTAAATTCCACCGCGCGCCATTTTTTCCAGGGTAAGTTTTAGATAATCCAGAACTGGCTTATCACTTTTTACATATCCAAAATACAGCAAAAATTCAAGGTTTACAGGCATCGGGAATTTGGGAGCACCTATTCGTCCGCCATGTTCCAAATCAAATCTTTTGCTCCACTCGCCTACCACACTTTCAATCATTTTAAAATTTTTCGGCAAAATATTTTCTTTTTCTTCTATAACCGAAACCTGTTCTATTCCCTTTTGAAGATTTTCTGCATATTCTATCATTTTTTCCCTGTTTTTTCGATAAAAACCGGCAACTGCAGAAATATCATTCATCCATGTTTCGCGCGGAAAATAAGTCCCTCCCCATACCGGGCGCCCATCCGGAAGTGCTATTATATTTAGAGGCCAGCCTCCCTGCCGTCGCATCAGCTGTACCGCTGTCATGTAATAATGATCTACATCGGGGCGCTCTTCACGATCAACCTTCACACAAATAAAATTATCATTCATCACCTCCGCTACACCTCCATCTTCAAAACTCTCGTGTTCCATCACATGACACCAGTGACATGCGGCATATCCAATACTGACAAGAATGAGCTTATCTTCTTTTTGTGCCTGTTCTGTAATTTTATCGTTCCAGGGCTGCCAATTCACCGGATTGTGCGCGTGTTGTAACAGATAAGGCGAACTGGAATGAATAAGAGCATTTGTATATTTTTTCTCCATAAACTATTTTGTTTTACCATTTATGAAACGCTACGAATCAATCAATGTTTTGGAAGAAACAGGGGAAAGAAAACAGATCGTTATATTTTTCCTAGTGCCAATTCTTTAAAAATTTGGTAAAGGTAATTGACAAGTTTTCGGATGAGCCTAAGGGTTTGTATTTTATAAAACCAGACCTGATAAAAAACCGCTTGATAAAATCTATAAATCAACTCTGCATAACCTTAAAAAAATTCCTCGTTTCACATCAGAATGGCCTATTTGATAAGGTAAGAGTTTCAATTTTTTTTTTGAAAAATTCTATGACTCGTTCACAAATATGGATATAATCTACCGATCTGTTTGTTTCCAAACCCACCCAACAGAAAAAATATGTCCATTACCGATCATATGATTTGATTTTAAAGGATTTTCTGAAGTGTAGGAAAAAAAGAAATTATGAAAAGGTATTTTTGCAAATACAAAAATTGAACTTTCAGTTCTGTATCCCATTCCCACTGACAATAAATACAAGTTAAAATCAGCCATTGAATCAAATCCAATCTTTTCCTCCACCGTATTTCTCAAAACTAAATTTGGCTGAAAAGTAAACTTATCATTCAACACAATCCTATAATTTCCCGATATAAAAAACTTTCTATAATTCGCCAGATCGCTAACCGAATTGTTATTAAATTTATAATCAGCCGGCATAAGATTTAATACAGATAAAGAAACACGAAAATCCCTCCCGCTTAACGAAGCACCAAACCCTCCATCAAATCGAATTGAATTATTGTTCCCGGAGAGTAGTCTGGGATCATCGGCTTGCCGGGCTGTTAATTCATTTACATTAATTTCCAAATTTTCAACCAATACATTCACCCCAAATGAAAGTAAATTAGTTCTTGTTACTGGAATATGGTAAGCATAAATAAGTTGTAGAATATTTTGATTAAAAGGACCAATATCTTCATGAAGAAAAACAGCACCCAAGCCTACATATGGCTGAAAATAACTTCTTCGCAGGTTATCTTTCGGATTTGGAGATATGGCAAAACTCACCAAATAATCATTAACTGGTTTAAAACCACCTGCCCACATTGAATATGAGGCAGAATTTACTTCTATTTTACTATTAAGTGCTGCCAGGGAAGGGTTATTAATGATTGGAGAAATATGATTAAAATAGTGATACGGAAAATCCTGCGCCCTTAGCTTATTAAACAAAAGATGCAAACTTAAAAGAAACAATATTATTCCTGTTCTTCTCATCGTAGAATTGTTACCTGACCGTATTTTTTGTTACTTGAATCGAAAATCAATTGATACATATAGGTTCCCTGAATAATTTTCCCGTCAATTTTTCCATCCCATGGAACATACTCCCTTTCGCATGTATAAACAATTTGCCCATAACGGTTATAAATAACGACCTTTTGAAACGGATAAAAGTCGATATTTCCAATTTCCCATTTGTCATTTATACCATCTCCATTCGGCGTAAAAACATCTGGGATTATCAAATTTCCTTCTATTTCCACTTCAATGGTGTTTGACCACGACTCAACCCCCGCTACCGTGTTGGTTTCCTTTATTTTAAAATAATGAAGTAAAGACATACTGCTACTGGTGTACATAAATTCAGTATCCTGACCAACATTTTTTACCAACTCCCAATTACTTTTTCCATCAGCAGAGTGCCAAATTTCATTTTTAATGTTCGCTTCATTCCAAAATCTATTATTATTCCAGCTTAAACGAACTATTCCTTCCGGCTGTATTTCATTGCCACGAAGGACAACGGTTTGCAGAGAATTGGAAGTAAAAGTTTCATTGCATGAATTGATAACTCCCAATGTAAAAATTTCAGGTTTCAAATTATAGGCAGAAGGTTTAAATATATATCGACCACTAAAAGTTCCTTTTATTTCCATTTCATCAGACATTTCTCCGAATTCGCTGACAGATAAAATCAAAGAGTGGTTATTGCTTCTGAGTCTTTCTGAATAATAGTCAACCACAATATTATTATCCTTATTGAAACTAACATTTTGAAGGTCAATTTCCAGGCTGTCGTTTACCACGTTAACATAGAGCGGTTCCGACTCTCCATAACAAACTGTGTCAATAGTCACACTTGTCTCGTGCACCGTTAACCGGTTTTGTCCCGATTCCGTCCATTGAACATGAACTTTGTTTGTTCCCTGTCCGTAAATTACTTCGCCTCCCATAGGATTCCAATCGTAAACGGAACCATTCGTTTTTTTGATTTCATAAATGATATTTTTTGCATTTGCTATACAAATATCATCGGGCCCATTGGGTGTTTCGGTAAGTAGCTCAACATTTATACGAACTGGAAAAACTGTTGTGTCGGAATAACAACCGTAACTATTCTCAGAATATACACTCACTGATGCATCCAAATTCGTATCTCCCCAGTTAATTTTCACCTTTTCTACAGCAGGGTTTGCGACAATGTCTCCACCATCGGCCAACCAATAAATAACATTATGATTATTCTCGGTCCAGTAATCGACCTCTTTAACATACGGACAGACCGACCAACTGCCATCTATTGGTATCTTTTCAGGAATTGGATTTACCGTTACCATAGTTGTGTCGAAATTTACCCAGCAATTTTTATCAGTTGTCCTTAGTACTATTGGTAATGTAAAAGGGTCGTTATAATTAAGAGGTGCGTTAAAAACCGGTTGTGAAATAAATGGGTTGGATAAATAATCA
Organism: Maribellus maritimus; assembly: GCF_022267315.1. GTDB lineage: Bacteria > Bacteroidota > Bacteroidia > Bacteroidales > Prolixibacteraceae > Draconibacterium > Draconibacterium maritimum. Next base: position 66,196 of record NZ_JAIKLE010000028.1, on the reverse strand, counting down.
TCATAAAGCCACTGATACCTGGAATCTGTAATTTGAGCTATTCCAATTGCTTCTGAAGACCGAGAACAAATTTCCAGTTTAGGACCGGCTTCCGGAACTACCTCATCTACAAATCCATCCATCTTTTCTCTAAAAAAGCTGGTCACAAAATCGGGCATGCGGGGAATACTATAGTCCAACGATGAAACGTTTAATTCAATGCTACATGCATCGCCTTTCTCGTTTGGTGCATTAATCCTTCCCATTTTTTTTGAATTGTTGGGAACGTCGTAGTAATCAAAATAAATTTTTCCATCGGGTGCCAATTGTAATCCCTGCCCTGGATAGGGCAAATCTTCACTTGATGGCAGCCGGAGAACAACTTTGGCTGAATCCTGTATCTTTGCCACACTGGTATATCGAACATCAATCTGAACAAGTTCTGAGCCCGAAAAAAAGTATAAAAATCTACTATCGGGTGAAAATTCTTTTGCATGATTCAAGTTGAGGTCGAGAAATCTGATATTGTATAAATCACCCGTTTCAAAATTAAAATCAGCTACTTTTTCACCTTCGTCGTAGCTTCCACCCACCATAAAAAACAATTTATCGCCATTCGGAGAGAACCTGTAGCCGGAAGAGTTGCCAATAGATACATTGTCATTTATTCTTGGTTCCGTTTCTACACCGTTTTCGCCAACTTTGTAAAAGAAAATTCTGTCTGTCTTTATTTCGTCTACGACGTTGGTATTTTGGTCGACAACAATCCAAAAATAACTGTTGTTGCAATAGCCACACACCGAAACCCACGAATGATAATTATTATGAAGCTTTACTTTTTGTTTAATAACCTCTCCCCTCCCATTATTTGCGTTAACATCTATTTCGGCATAATACAAAGTATTCTGATATTCACCCAAAATAATCTCGTAATACACTTCTTCATACAAAAGAATGTATTTACTTTCTTTTCCCGGATAAGGAATAAAAACAGGAGCATTATTAGTAAACGCGGCAGGTGGTATTAGCTCTTCACCATTAATAAGCAGATCATCGTTTTTATTCCAGATTTGACGCCCGTTTGTATACATTAGTAAGTTCCCACCCTTATCACAAATAGCAGACTTTGCTGTAGCATTTCCATCAAAATCCGACAGGGCAAAACTACCTGTTTGAAAATTAAATTGTTTTTGTGAACCTATTAACCAAACCGAAGCCTCTTTTTGCGCGAAGGCATAATTAACAATTAAAAAAAAAGATAAGAGTAACAAGACGAATGCCGGTTTCATTAGGTTGTTTTTTTAGTAGATGCGAAATAATGTATTAGGTTGCGTCATAATTAAATTAATTCGTCCTCGTATTTCAAAATCAAATCAGATAACGAAATTAATTGACCGGCATATAAATTCCCGCCAAATCAATTTTAGGAAAAACATCAACTCTAAAGTTAAGATGCTATCTGACTATACAACTCTTAAATTTGCATAAAAAAACTTTTGGAGTGTTATCTTCAATGGATACCTATTAGGTAATAAATTGTCAAACAGACTCCGAATTAAAAGAAACGTGCAGGTTTGGATACAAAAAAGAGTTGAATATTAAAGCAATGTGTATCTGCAGTTGCCCGTAAAATCGTTCCGGTAAAAATAAAGATATTTGAAACGAGACACCTTAAATTTCTCAATATCTTTAAAGTATGATTGCCGATTTTTTTCGGTTACTTTCCATACAAGCTTCCAGAATTTCCAAAACTTCTACTGTTTCCTCCGGTTTTACAAGCAATTCTTTTCCTTTTCTGATAGCATCATACAGGTTTTTATAAAAAAAAGGATAATCCCCCTGAATGGTTTCTACTTTCCCCAGAAACTTTAAGCCATCTCTTTCATAGATTATTTTTCCCCATTCACTTTCAGCTTCTTTGCCCCAATCCGGTCCCTGCGGCAACTTCCCTGTTCGTAGCACATCTTCCTGCGGATCGATACCCCATTTATGAAAAGTTCCGTATTCACCATATAAACTGTAGCGTGGTCCGGGATCCATAACCAAATAAGAACATTTCAAAATTGCAGTAAAATTTTCGTATTCCAGTCTTATGTCGTAATAGTCAGCTACTTTCCCACCAGTTCTCACAATTTTTAAATTAGCATTTACTGACGAAGGTTTGCCAAATAAAATATACGCCTGATCGACCATATGGGAACCCAGGTTATATAAAACACCGATATACTCGTCGCCTTCTTCTTTCCACGTGTCAGGTGTTATATAAGTCCTGTATCTATCAAAATGCGATTCAAATTCCACCAGCCTTCCCAGATTTCCCTGCTCCAGGATTTTCTTCACAGTTAAAAAATCACCGTCCAGACGTCGGTTTTGATATACTGTAAATACCACACCTTTTTCTTTTGCCAGCCGCACCAATTCGGCAGCTTCTGCACTTTTTTGTGCCACAGGCTTTTCAACAACAAGATGCTTGCCCGCGTTTATCACTTGTTTTGCCATCTCAAAGTGTAAATAGTCGGGAGTATTTACAATTACAAGTTCAACGGCAGAGTTATTAACTATCTCCTGAAAATTACGGACTATTTCTGCATCTGGAAATAAACTTTGAGATAACTCTTTTGAGCGTTCCAAAACCTGAAGCACTTCAAAACCTGAGTTTACTTTTAAAGAAGGCCCGTGAAATGCCTGTCCTGATAATCCAAATGAAGATATTGCAACTTTTATTGGCTGATTCATAATTTATTATATTAAAAGGAGCCAGACCATTTCTCTTTCTCTGGCTTAAGCCCCGTTTACTTTTTAACAAAATCGTATAAAGTTAACCTGAAAACACTAAAATTTAAAATTAATCCTTCCAAAAAGGTCCGGGAAAGTTGTTGAATAACATTAAAAAAAAGAGGTATTGTATAACACATAATGCTTAAATAAAAAATATTTGATTGTAACTTCGAATGATTAACCTTAAATAATAACCTTAAAATGGAGAGGTTCTTAAACAACTATTTACATACATTTTCCTGTTTTAACCTTGAAACCGGGGATTTCCCCGGCCCCGTAGTAACAATCTCGCGTCAGGCAGGTTGTTCTGCGCAGCGTATCGCAATAAAACTCTCTAAGATATTAACGGGCTACAGTTATATGTCGGAAACAAAAACCGACGCAGAATGGAGCTGGGTTGATAAAACAATATTTTCAGATGTAGTTGAAAATATGATAATTGAAATTAATAACGGAAGTTATGATGACAAGGCAGAGGCGGTAAGAATGATGAAAGAAGTTGCCCGTGCTTTTTCAAATGAAACGATTTATGATATCTCAGACAAAAAGCTAATTGACATTTTCAAAGGAGTGGTTTGTAAATTAGCTACTTCGGGCCGAAAAATTATTGTTGGCCGTTCGGCAGGAGTAATACTTCGGAATGTTCCTGACAAACTAAACATAAGACTTGAAGCGCCCACAGAGTGGCGAATCAACAGAGTAATGCAGCTCAAAGATCTAAGCCAGGCAGAAGCCGCGAAATACATTAATGAAATGGATCAAAAACGGGATTCATTTATTGAGAAAATTATTGGAAGAAAGGCTGAAAACAATGATTTTGACATTATCTTTAATTATGCATCGCTGGAGGACGATCAGATCGTAGATGCCGTTATCAACATATTAAAAGACAAAAAAATAATAAGCTCACAGTTCAATCTTTAAGTAATTAATTCTTTTTGAAGTTAAATTTTATAAATTTGAATCAGATTTATTAATAAAAAAATAATTGATCTCACCTTACAGAGCCTTCCTTCGGGAAGGTTTTTTAATGTAATTATTTAAAATCATACAAAATAAATTAGATTATCTGCTAAAATGTGCGTTATTTTGTATATGGAAGAAAATATTGTTTTTACTATTTGGGTAAAGTAATTGACTGTTTTTAATTTTTACTGCAATGTATAAAAATCATTGAGAACTAAAATGTTCAGTAATTGTCTAATCTGGTAGAGAAAACAACTTCTCAGTATTTAATTATTTATTTTATTATTATTTGTTCAATTTTTTATGAATTTATTTGTTGCAAAGTTAAGTTCATCTACAACAGGTGACGACTTACAAGAACTCTTCTCACAGTTTGGAGAAGTAGCATCTGCCAAAGTTATTTTTGACAGAGAAACCGGAAACTCAAAAGGTTTTGGCTTTGTTGAAATGCCAAATGACGACGAAGCGAATGAAGCAATCAACGCCCTCAACGAAAGTGAACAGGATGGGAATCAGATTGTTGTTAAACAAGCCAATCCGCGAACAGAAAACCGCTCTGGCGGTCGTGGTTTTGGGGGCCAGCATAGAGGTGGTTTCCAAAACAGAGGTGGTGGCGGTGGCTTCCAACGCCGCGATGATCGCCGCGGTGGCGGCGGCGGTGGCCGAAGATTCGATAACCGGGGCCGCGGTGGCGGCGGTGGTTATTCAGACAGAGAAAACGACAGGTATTAGAAATGAAAAACACCGTCTCAAAACAAGTTCTTGGGACGGTGTTTTTATTTTTAAACTTACTAAGTTTAACTTTTCAGAGTATAATGCTGTGTATTCTTAACTATAGGTTTTCGGAAAACTTGATTTACAAAATATAAAATAATTCTTTGGTATTAATTAACAAGTTGTATTCGACTATTCTTCCGCTATTTTTTTCCATCCAGGAATTTCTCCCTCAAAATTAAATTTAATCACATATGCCATTTCATTTTCCGGCTTGGCAGGTAAAACAACACGTAATCCATCCTTCTCCTGATAATGTTCGAGATTCACAGGTGAATTTTGATTTAGTAAAAAAACCGACTGTAGTGAGGCCAAATTAATATTCCCCTGAGCAAGTGATTCAACTGTTACAGTATTGTCTTCAGGCCACCCGAGTACAATGGCATACAATGTTTTGTTATCCTTACTTCGTGTAAACCGAATGTCATCCGACGTTCCTTCTACAGGAGTAGTAAAAGAGGCACCTTCACCATGAGGATGACCTGATCCCATTTCTGTTGGACCTTCGCCAAACTTCACCCATGCCCGTGTAGAATAAACTGCTTCTCCATATTTTTTAAGCCAATTTCCCATGGCTAAAAGAATATCTTTTTGTTTTTGAGGAATGCTGCCATCGGCTTTGGGGGAAATATTCAGTAGCAGGTTCCCGTTTTTACTGATGCGGTCAAACAAACTATGAAGTACTGCGGTTGCTGAATAGTAACCAATTCCTTCCGTATAACACCAACTAGAACGACTAATGGCATCATCAGTAAGCCAATAGTAGTCTTTGAGTTCAAAAGGCCCTCCGCGTTCATAGTCCAATACGGCAACATCTGTATTCAGAGCATCTTTATAGGTGTTTACAACTTCCTTGTTCCATTTATTGGCTGAATTATAATAATAAGCTACAAACTGCAGCAAAACGGAATCCGTAATCTCGGTAAGGTTAAAATCCTGCCAAATTATATCTGGCTGGTAATTGTCAATAATCTCCTTGTGTTTTTCGAGCCAAACCTGTTCATTTTTTTCTTTGCCTAATTGCCCATATAATTTTTGAAGTTCAGGATCATCTGTTTTTGGAACATGTTCATAAAAACCGGTAATGTTATAGGCATGATGCATTGAAAGAATCAATTTCATATCTTTTTCACGTATGGCATCAGCCAAAACTTTTACAAGATCCATTTGGGGGCCTTTATCTTTGGCATTCCAGGGATTTACTTTGCTTGCCCACATCGAAAAACCATCGTGGTGCTCGGCAACCGGCCCTGCAAACTTTGCTCCGGCATCGGCAAATAATTGAGCCCATTCTGCCGGATCGAATTCTCCTCCATTCGATTTTAATTTTGGAGCAAACTCAGCCCAATTGCCCTGTTTGTCTTTTGCTCCCTCAATAAAATAATGATAGGGCCATTCCGATGCAAGATCTCCATAAACTTCTTTATGATGTTTGTTCACCCGGGAGTCAACACCATACATATTTTTGGGATACCATTCGTTGGCAAAAGCAGGAACAGAATAAACACCCCAATGAAAATAGATACCAAACTTGGCATCTTTAAACCACTCCGGAACAGGATTAACTTTTTCAAGAGATTCCCATGTCGGTTGATAAATATCCACCTCCTTCTTTTCTTCTTTTTTGGAACCGCATCCGGCCAGTAATATCACTAGAAAAATAACCGGATAGTAAAGCATTTTGTGTTTCATCTTTTTAAGTTTTAGTTATTATAATTTTGTTGTTTGCTCCTGCAGACTTTGTCTATAGCCAATTCCAATTCAGCAATTTCGTTGTTTTTTATCTCATTATCAAAAGAATGGTAATTTTAAAACTGAACGAGTATTTTCATAATTTCACCGGGCGCCTCCGACCAATCTTTCATGGCTCCGGGGGCATCGTTCGGACTTACCGTTTTTGAAACAAAAATATTTTCATCAGGCTGATTATTTTTAAGGTACTTAATTACAGCCTCAAAATCAGAGGAGTTTGCATTTCTTGAACCCGTAATAACCAATTCTTTTTGCACCCAAAGTTTAGTTGCAAAAGACACTTCGCTTGCTGCGTAACCGATACATACAACCCGCCCCGCAAAAGCAACTTCTTCTATTGCCGCCCGGTATGTTTCAGGATTTCCAGCCGCTTCAATCACCACCGTTGGCCCGTTCCCATGCGTAATTTTTTCCAGTTCCTGATGCAAATTTTGAATTCTGGAATTGATCACATAGTCAGCTCCCAATTTTTTGGCCACCTCCAGTTTAACATCATCAATATCTGCTGCAATAACGGTTGCTCCGCGGAGCGCTGCCCTTATTATTGCTCCACTTCCAATCATCCCGCAACCAAATACCAACACCGTATCCAAATCATTAACCTTTCCGTTGTCAACCGCATGAAATCCAACGGTAATTGGTTCAACAAGCGCAAGCTGAATCTCACTTAGTTCTGCATTTGCAAGAACCTTCTCCCAAGGGACCACAATATATTCAGTCATTGCTCCGTCACGCTGTACACCAAGAGTTTGATTATGCAGACATGCATTAAACCGCTTTTGTTTACATGAATTGCACTGCCCACAATTGGTATAAGGTACCACTGTTACATTCTGACCTTTTTTGAAAGTAGCCGGAACCTTTTCTCCCACAGCTTCAATAACGGCTGATATTTCATGTCCCGGAATTCTTGGATATTGAACCAAAGGGTTTTTCCCTAAAAAAGTACTTCTGTCTGATCCGCAAAAACCAACGTAGTTCAGCTTTAAAAGAACATCCTTTTTTCCCATTCGTGGTATTTCCCGTTCAACTACGCTAATCTCTCCCGGTTTTGTAATCTCTATAGCTTTCATTTCTAAACTCTAATTTTGAAATTTGGTAAACACCATGTACATTTTTATGAGAAGCGACACAATTTCACAATCGCCCAGTCCCAACTCACCTGAGTTATATCTTAAATAATAATGACAAGCACCAACAATCATATTCGGATCAATTATAGATATCTATAGTTCGGATCAATAACAGATTCGTTTTTTAGTTCATGCCAAAACTCTGCCGGAAGTTCCATTTTCAAAATTTCCTTATTCCTTGCCATCCGTTTGGGCTTGCTGGGATTAAGCGCAACGGCACAAACCTGAGGAGCAGAAAATGAAAACTTTAAACAAGCTTCTCCGGGTGTAATTTTATGCTTTTCGCAAATGGCAAATAATTTATCCCTCCAGTCAAACAAATGCTTATCTTTTGGAAATGATCTGTTTACAATCCGATAGTCAAAATATTCGCCACCTGTAATAAAACCGGCATTAAAAATGGCCGAATTGATAATACACACCGAATCTTTGCCCAATTGTTCGATAAATTCAACAACAGGTTTGGGGTGGTGAAACAAGGTAAATTTGTTTGCAAACATAACCCAGTCGAACTTTACTTTCTGATACAGTTCTTTTATCACAAGCCAGTCTTTGGAGCCTATTCCAACCGCTTTTACTTCACCTTTCTCTTTTAGTTCAAATAATGCTTTATAAGCTCCCAGAATATCCTTCAAACGTGCTTCCCTGTCTGCGGCATCTTTTGCCACTTCAAGATATTCATCCGGATCGTGTACCGATACAATCTGAGGTTTATATCGCCCTCCTAAAAGCTCGCACCCTTGCTCCCAACATTCCAAAATTCCGGAGTAGCTGATTTTCTGAACCGCATCGTGTTTCAGATTTGCCCAGGCACCAGGCTCAAATGTTGGCTCTTCGTTAGTTAATGGCACCCGGAACCAACCTAATTTATTGCTAATCAGAATATCATCCGGAGCCACATTTAATTTCCTGAGTCCTTCCCCAATTACTTCCAGCGCAAGCCCTGCGCCATACTTCCCAGCGCTGTCAATCATCACTCTGTCATCGCTCACCCGAAACCATTCTTTTATGATTGAAAACTTTTCTTCTGTTGTTAGCTCACGGTATAAGTTTCCCAAATAACTTGTTCCGTAAATTATCCTGGGGCAATCCAACCCCGAATTCCCAAATTGTTTTGTTGTATCCATTTGTTATTGTTCTCTATAAAAATCCGGTATCATCATCATTAGCTTCAAACTATCTGAACCTTTTTTGGGATTTGACACGAATAAACATTTAGTTTTACTTTCATTGTTATACTTCTTTCGTTTCTAAAATTCATTTACTGTTAATTTTGAAGTAAATTTCCCATAATTAATTATCTTGTCAAAACAGCCGTAAGCTGCCTTTTTAGTGCAAAGCTTTGCGGAAAGCTTTGCGTTCTAAAAAAAATGTTTTAGAACATTATTTACATTCAAACAAAACAGAAATTTTTACGCTGAAAGCAGTCAAAAATGGGAAATCGTCATACTTCATTAAAGGATCTCGCGAAAGAATTGAACATCTCTATCTCCACCGTTTCCAGAGCTTTAAAAGATCATCCGGATATTAGCCGGGAGATGAAAAAAAAAGTTAAACAACTCGCAATGGAAAAGAATTACAGCCCGAATCCTTTGGCAATGGGCTTACTAAAACAGGAAACACGAATGATTGGTGTTATAGTCCCCGATCTGGTAACCCATTTTTACTCATCAATAATTTCAGGAATTGAAAGTTACGCGAACGAAAAGGGCTATTTTATATTAATCGCAAGTTCAAACGAATCTTCGCAAAAAGAAAAAGAATCAATCAAAAATTTATTAAAAGCCCGGGTGGAGGGATTGATTATTTGTATGAGCAGCGAAACGACCGACATTTCTCATTTTAAAACACTGTTAAACCAGAATATCCCATTGGTATTTTTTGACCGCGTTTGTTTGCCCAATAGGGTATCGTCGGTAACGGTTGACAATAAAGAAGCGGCAAAAAAGATAACACGGCATTTTTACCGGCAGGGCTACCGGAGAATTGCCTTTATTTCAGGGCCGTCGCATCTGAATATTTCCAAAGAAAGACTGGATGGCTATTTATCAGGTTTGAAAGATTCTGGCTTACCAATAGCAAAGGAATTGATTGAGAGCTGTGACCTAAGCTATGACTCGGCCAGCAGTGCAATGAAACGTTTACTGGATTTGGAAAACCCGCCAGATGCAGTTTTTGGAATTAATGACACAGTTGCCTTTGCCGCAATGAAAAAAATAAGGGAACGAGGATATCAAATTCCCGATGATATTGGATTGGTTGGTTTTACAGATGATTTTCATGCTACTGTAGTAGAACCACCGCTCACTTCCATTACGCATCCAACCTTTGAAACGGGGCGTAAAGCTGCTGAATTATTTTTTGAAAGAATTCAAACATCCGCTTTTCCACGAACTGTAATTTTAAAAACAAATCTGGTGGAAAGAGAATCGTCGGTAAAAATTAAGTAGACGGTTACCTTTTGAATTTCTAAAATCAGAGCAAAAAAAAATAACTTCAATCCATTGACAACTAAATTTTTGCAGACACAACATTTTAAATAAGTTTTTTATAAAAACAAGAGATATCAACTTCTGGGCGAAATATTCCTTTTTGCTAGTCACTTTTGTAGTAATATTCTTTTCATATGCTGAAAAAAATTACAAGAAATAAATCTTATAATTCTCTGATTATATGGCTGAACCCACCCGGAAAAAATGTAAAACTTTTTGACTGTAGATTATGAGACTGCTTTAAAATTTAGAAACAAAGGAAGGCAGAAAAAGAAGCAAAGACTATAGAGTGACAGGGCAACCTTATTAGAAAAAAAATGATCATTCGTTTAAAATAAATTTTAAAGTCTTCAAATATTTATGCTAACTTCGCCTCCGATTTTGGTGCCGCATTTTTCATAATCGAAGAAACGGTGAAAAGGGAATCAGGTGAAAATCCTGAACAGACCCGCTGCTGTAAGCTCCGCCAAAGTCTTTGAACAATACTCAAAACCACTGTCCGTCATCTGACGGATGGGAAGGGAGTTTCAAAGATGGAGTAAGTCAGAAGACCTGCCAAGATTTTAGTTGATGGCTTTCGAGGAATAAAAGCCGGCGACAAACAGAGGCAGAATCGCTGATTTTGCTCCAGGTTTATCCCGATACTATTGGTCTTCGAAGTCTGTTTTGATTGAAAAAATTAAAATGGCTTTTTATGTATTTTGTTAGGTTCTTTTGTGGGCTTACACTATTTGCAATATCAATTAGTGCATTTTCACAGAGTAAATTAGACAGCGTTCAGCACATCGGCGAAGTAAAGGTAGTTGCCAATCGCTACAAAGAAATTATTCCTGCTCAAACGCTGAAAGGGAAAGAACTGCAACAGCTAAACAGTTATTCTGTTGCCGATGCAATTCGTTTTTTTTCCGGCGTTCAGATTAAAGATTATGGAGGTATTGGCGGATTAAAAACGGTGAACATTCGTAGTATGGGAACAAACCACATGGGAGTTTTCTACAACGGAATTCAACTGGGCAATGCTCAAAACGGACAGATAGATTTAGGCAAGTTCTCTTTAGAAAATGTAGAAGAGATTTCGCTGTACAACGGACAAAAAAGTGAGATTTTCCAATCGGCCAAAGAATTTGGTTCTGCCGGAAGTATTTACCTGACAACCCGTCGTCCGAGATTCGCAAAAGGAAAAGACACAAATATTAAAGCGGCCTTGCGAAGCGGTTCTTTTGGCCTGTTTAACCCTTCGGTTCTTTATGAATATAAAATAAACGAAAAAATCAACACCACATTTAGCGCCGAATGGATTAATGCCGATGGCAAATACAAATTTCGCTACCGGCGTGTTACACCTTCCGGCGAGCTAGCCTACGATACTACAGCTGTCCGGGAAAACGGCGATATCGACGCTGTTCGTTTGGAGGGAAGTCTGAACGGGTATTTATCTTCTGGGTTCTGGAAAGTACAGCTGTACCATTACGATTCAGAGCGCGGGGTTCCGGGCGCTATCGTAAATAATGTGTGGCGAAATGGTGAGCGTTTGTGGGATAACAACTCATTTATACAGGGCGTTTACGAGCAGGATTTCAGTTCGAAATTTAGCTCCAAACTAAACATGAAGTACGCTGTTGACCTGACGCATTACATTAATAATGACGACAAGCTGATTCATGTTGATAATACTTACAGGCAAAAAGAGCTCTATTTTTCGTGGGCAAATAAATATGCACTGCGCAAAAACTGGGATATTTCTGCGGCTTACGATTTTCAGTGGAATGGCTTGTCAGAATTCGTAGATGTTTCCCGAACAACGCACTGGTTCTCGGCTGCCACCGCTTTTACCGTGGCCGACCAATTGAAAATTCAGGCCAGTATTCTGGAAACCATTGTTAACGAAGAAAACCGCGAACGGGACACCGTTCCGAACAAACAGGTGTTTACTCCAGCCATGTTTCTATCGTACCAGCCATTTGCTGCAACCGACCTTGTTCTCCGCGCTTTTTACAAGAAATCTTTTCGTATGCCCACTTTTAACGATTTGTATTATACAGATATGGGCAATGCTTATCTCCGTCCCGAATATGCAGAGCAATACAATCTGGGTGTTCTGTACGATATAAACCGGGAAAACCGAACACTGGAATCATTTCATATCGGAGCTGATGTTTACTATAATTATGCAAAAGATAAAATTGTAGCTTATCCCAAAGGACAACAGTTTCGATGGACAATGTTGAACCTTGGGGAAGTTGATATTCGCGGAATAGACCTTACAACAATGGTAACCCTTCTTTTTATGAACGAATGGCGCTTAACCGGAAAACTGCAATACACCTACCAGGAAGCCATTGATATAACAGACCCGGCAGACACGTATCACCGCGACCAGATTCCATACATTCCCTGGCACAGTGGTTCGGCCATTGCCATGCTTAACTGGAAAAGCTGGTCGATGAACTATAGCTATATTTATGTTGGTGAACGCTATAACCAGCAGGAAAACATTCGCTACAACTATACACAACCCTGGTACACCAGCGATATCTCTTTATCAAAATCATTAAAAATAAAGGACTTGTCGCTGAAGTTTTCCGCAGAGATAAACAACCTGCTGAGCCAGGATTATGATGTAATTCTTAATTACCCAATGCCAAAACGAAATTACCGCTTCCGTATAGGTATTGAAATTTAAATGCTAAAGATGAATCGTATTATTTATAAATTGATGTCCGGCATTCCTGTGGAATTAATTCAAAAGTTACAGTGTAAACGTTCGGTGAAATTTTTTCTCTTATCCCTCCCCTTCGGGGAGGTTAGGAGGGGCTTTCATTTCGCATTTCTTTTTCTTTTGCTGTATTCCTGCCGCAAAGACGAACTGGTTGTTCCCACAGAATACGATGTTTTGCCCAGCGAACTAAATCCCTATGCTGACCCTCTTGGAATGTATATTTTAAACGAGGGGAACATGGGGAGTAATAAAGCTTCGATTGATTTTGTGGATTTCAGAAATGCGTATTATATCCGAAACCTGTACGCAGAAAGAAACCCAAATGTAATTAAAGAGCTGGGCGATGTTGGAAACGACATTCAGATTTATGGAAACAAGCTATATGCGGTAATCAATTGCTCGCACAAAGTTGAGGTGATGGATGCCGAAACCGGTGTGCGGCTCGGGCAGGTGGATATTCCGAATTGCCGTTATATCCGTTTTTCGCGTGGCAATGCCTATGTTTCAGCTTATGTGGGGCCGGTAGCCATCGACCCGGATGCGCAGTTAGGAGCTGTTTACCGCATCGATACAACATCGCTGGAAATTACCGGGAAAGTAACAGTGGGTTACCAGCCGGATGAATTGGAGGTAATGGGCGAATACATTTATATTGCCAACTCAGGAGGCTATCGTGTTCCGAACTACGACTACACAATTTCGGTGGTTGAAATGTACGGAATGAAACAGGTGCAGAAAATACCCGTGGGCATTAATTTGCACCGTCTGCGCAAAGACAAATATGGAAAGTTATGGGTCTCATCGCGGGGCGATTACAACAGCATCCCTTCCAACCTTTTTGTGCTGGAACGAAAAAGCCAGAATTCAAACGAAATGGTTGTAACTGACACCCTTGATATTCCGTGCAGCAATATGTGTATTCAGGGAGATTCGCTTTATTTCTACAGTACCGAGTGGAACGAGCAGGCCGAAGAAAACACAATTTCGTATGGAATTATCAATGTAAAAACAAAAGAACTGGTTACGGACCATTTTATTACCGATGGAACCGAAAAGGATATAACGATTCCGTACGGGCTGCAAATCAATCCTGCCAATGGAGATATTTATGTAACCGATGCTAAGAACTATGTGTCCAGCGGAGTTGTGCACTGTTACAATCGCAATGGAAAACTTAAGTGGAGTGTACGTGCAGGCGATATTCCTGCACACATGGTTTTCCTGTTTAAAAATTGAGCCAATGAAAAAATTTCTACCTGTCATATTTTTTGTTTTTCTTCTTTCTTCCTGCCAGAAGGATATTCCTATGGTTAATTTAGGAATAGACGATGTTTATACTGTTGAACGAATGAGAAAAGTCATTCTTCACCCCGAGTTTCCCGGTAAATATCAGTGGAGTATGAAGAATACAAATGGCCAGGATTCGGTGGTTTCTACAGAGCGTGACTACATTTTTGTTGCCGAAAACACAGGAGAATATTCCCTGAAATTGAACATTATTGATGCTGAAAACCCTGTGGAGCATTCTGTTCAGATTGTTGTTTGGGAAGAAGATGTTGCTTACAGCCCTTACATTACGCAGGTTTTTGAATACCGCCCGGCCCCCGGACAGTTTGTGAACACCATGCCCGAATATGAAGACGGGGATACTGAAGAAACAATGCGAAAAAAAGCGCAGGAAAGTATTTCCGGGAAAAATGATGTAATGGTTTCTCTTGGGGGATTTGGCGGGTATATAACCTTCGGGTTCGACCACACGGTTGTTAATGCAAAAGGCGAAAAAGATTTTAAAATCCGGGGCAATTCTTTTTATGCTGCTTCCAATCCTAATCCTGATGCCCCGGCTGAAGGAGGCAGTTGCGAACCCGGCATTGTACTGGTTTCTTTAGATGAAAATGACAACGGTATTCCAGATGATGATTGGTATGAACTGGCTGGCAGCGAATATTACAAATCCGAAACCAAACATGATTACGAAATAACATATTACAAGCCGGATGCCGGTAAAATAGCCACTCCACAGCCCAACAGCCCGATTTCTGATACAACTTATATCCGCTGGACCGACAACCTGGGGCAACAGGGATACATGGCAAAAAATGTATATCACACACAGGATTATTATCCGAAATGGCTGGATAGCGACCAAATGGCTTTCAATGGGACAATCCTGGCAAACAATGCCGTTGACGAAAGTGCCGGCAAAAACGGTTCTTATTATGTTCTCTATGCCTATGATTGGGGATATGTTGACAATCACCCCAATGAATACGAAGATAAAATCAGTTTCGACATTGGCTGGGCAGTAGATAAAAACGGAAATTCAGTGTATTTGCCCGGAGTAGATTTTATCCGGGTTTATACCGGTGTTAACCAGCAATGTGGCTGGCTTGGCGAAACATCGACAGAGCTTGCCCGTGCAGAAGATTTACATGTTCAAGACCCGACAATATTACCTAATCCATAATAATTAAGATGATGAAAAAATTATTCATTTATACCATTTTCCTATCGTTGTTTTTAGGAGTAAAGGCTCAGGATTATACAAACGGGATTTTTATCCTCAACGAAGATTGGTTCGGGCATAACAACAGTACAATCAATTTTTTAAATTCTCAAACGGGGATGTTCGATTACCTCATCCTCCAGGGAAATGCAGACAACACAGGTACTTCGTTGGGATGTACGGCACAATTTGGGACAATATACGGAGATAATCTCTATGTGCTGTCGAAACAAGATCAGGATCCTGGCGAAACCAATCCAATAAGTGGAGGACGAATTGTAGTCGCCGATGCTAAAACGCTAAAAATAAAGAAAAGAATTCCTGTAATTTTTGAGATTAATGGAAAATCAGCTGCTGACGGTCGTGGTTTTGTTGGCGTAAACGAGAATAAAGGCTACGTAGGTACCTCTAATGGAATTTTTGTTATGAATCTCTCCAATTTTCAAATCGGAAGAAGAATTGAAGGCACAGAAAACCCTTTAATTTCAGGCGGAGAAAGTAATGCTGATGGTGTTGGCCCTTTGTACAATAATCAAATTGGGATGATGTGCCGAACTGCGGATTATGTGTTTGCCATTCAGCAAGACAAAGGGGTGTTGGTTATCGACCCTGAATCTGATACTGTAATAAAGGTAATTAATGGATGTTACAGTACTCTAACGCAAAGTAAAGATGGAACGGTGTGGGTTGGGAAAAACTCAAATATGGCCTACCAGAAATATCCTTACGGAACTGTTGGCGAAAATTGGGATGGTAACCAATTGCTAAAGATTAACCCGAATAATTTAGCCACAGAGACTATAAATATGAGCGGTGGTGCAGGTATTAACCAAACCTGGTATGCCTGGACAGCCGGTTCGCTATGTGCCAGCGCCAAAGAAAACGCACTCTATTTTGCTTACAACGAAAGCGACTGGAACTGGTTTACTACATCCAAAATGTATCGTTACGATATTGACAATAACGAATTTACACTGATATACGACAGTGAAAATGAAGAACGCTACTTTTACGGGGCAAGTCTTCGCATAAACCCGCTGGACGATAAAATATATGCCGCTTTATACCTCGATAACATCAATCAAACTTATTTTATCTATCAATTAGATAACAGTGGTAATTTGCTAAAAACTTTCGAGCCAATTAAGCGCTACTGGTTTCCGGCCATGTTTATTTTCCCTGATAATTATTCGCCGGAAGTGTCGCAGTTTTCCTCACTTACGCTCAATAATACACAGCCGGTAACAATTAATTTAAAAGACATGCCAAGCGACCGGGATAATTTGTCGGCAGCCATAACCAAAAATATTCTTACAAACGATAATGAAGATATTCTTTCGGCAAGCATAAAAAACAACGTTTTAACGCTTACTGCAAAAGAAGAGAAATCGGGAACAGCCCGAATTACCGTGCGGTTTAATTCGAATGGAAAGACGGTTGACCGGGTGCAGGAAGTGATTGTTTCAACAACTTCAAATATTGACGAAACTTCGCCAACAGCTCCAAGCAATCTTGCCGCTGTTCCTGCCGAAACAAGTATTTTCTTTTCGTGGACGGCTTCAACCGATAATGAGGGTGTTGCCGGTTACAATATTTATCTTGATGGTGATTCGATTGAAACTGTTTCAGAAACAAACTTCAACGTTACCGGATTAACATCAGGAACAGAATATACTTTGGCAGTAGAAGCTTTTGATGAAGCGGGAAACAAATCGGAAAAAGCAGAAGTAATAGTCGCAACCTTAGCCATTGCTGACAATATTGCCCCAACAACACCAGAAAAAATCGAAGCTACTCCTGCAGAAACAAGTATTGCCCTTTCGTGGACAGCTTCAACAGACAACATTGGAGTTGAAGGCTACATTATTTACCTCGATGGCGATTCAATTGAAACTGTTTCAGAAACCAGTTTTACTGTAACAGGGTTATCGCCTGGTACAGATTATCTCCTAGCGGTAGAAGCTTTTGATGCGGCAGGAAATAAATCAGGAAAGGTAGAAATTGACATTCCAACAAGTCCGGTAATTGATAATGAAGCGCCAACAGCACCAACCAATCTTGTGACTGTTCCTTCCGACACAAGCATTGCTTTTTCGTGGTCGGCTTCTACTGATAATGTGGGTGTTTTGGGTTAC
This sequence comes from Maribellus maritimus, assembly GCF_022267315.1. Taxonomy (GTDB): domain Bacteria; phylum Bacteroidota; class Bacteroidia; order Bacteroidales; family Prolixibacteraceae; genus Draconibacterium; species Draconibacterium maritimum. The sequence goes on along the minus strand of NZ_JAIKLE010000028.1, from coordinate 48,962 downwards.
GCGATTTATCTTGATGGCGTTTTGATTTCAACTGTTAACCAGACGAATCTTAACGTAACCGGATTATCGTCGGATACAGAATACACACTTGCAGTGGTGGCTTTTGATGCTTCAAGTAATGAATCGGCACTATCGAAAATAACTGTTTCAACAACAACCCCGGCAGATAATACAGCCCCGTCTGTGCCAGCCAATCTTATTGCCGAAGCTTCAGAAACAAGCATTGTCCTTTCGTGGTCGGCTTCATCCGACAATGTGGGCGTTGCCGCTTATAATATATACCTCAACGGAGATTCGATTGACAATGTAACAGAAACGAATTTTACATTAACAGAACTAAGTCCCGGAACGGAATACACATTTAGCGTAGAAGCTGTTGATGCATCGGGGAATAAATCAGAAAAAGCAACGGTTACACAGAGTACCATTATAACCAGTGTTGAATCAGTAAAGGAAAGTGAACTGACGGTTTATCCCAATCCGTTTTCATCGTTCATTATTATCAAATCAGTAAAAAATCAGCAAGTAATAATTTATGATGTCTCCGGGAAAGTAGTGCTGCAAATAAGTGTAGAAGCCGGAATAACACAGATTAATACGTCTGGAATAAAAAAAGGAGTTTACCAGGTCAGGTGCGGTACAGATACATTTAAGCTTATAAAATAAAATTATTAGTCAATACAATAAAAAATAAACACAATGGAAAAGAAGAAGATTAATATTCGTTTCGGGGTTTTGTCCCTGGTAGTTTTACTCGCTGCATTTAGCCGTTTAATTCCACATCCTCCAAATTTTGCGCCGATTGGAGCAATGTCACTTTTCGGGGCAGCTTATTTTTCGCGAAAATACCTGGCTTTTATTGTGCCAATTGTAGCCATGTGGTTAAGCGATTTGGTGTTGAACAATGTAATTTACGGACAATATTTCGACCACTTTGTTTGGTTTTACAAAGGTTTTTACTGGACATATGCGGCATTTATATTTATTGGTCTTATCGGCTTTGGACTATTAAAAAAAGTTCGTCCGGCAAAATTGTTAATTGCCAGTCTTTTGGCGTCAGTTGTATTTTTTCTGGTATCAAACTTCGGAGTGTGGGCTTCGGGTACAATGTATCCTGATACTTTCTCCGGTTTAATGAGCTGTTATGCTGCCGGATTACCGTTTTTCAAGAATACGCTGATAGGAAATTTGGCTTATTCGGGGGCATTGTTCGGAATATTCGAGTTTGTTCAATACAAAGCTCCTGTTTTAAGAAATTCTACATACATCATTCATAAATAATAAAAAGGAACGGTAGCGTTCGCCAAAACTTTCTACCGTTCCCAAGTTGCAATACCATTAATAAAATACAATAACAGTATTATGAAACAAAACTACTTTTTTTCTTTGGTTTGTTTGTGCTTTTTGCTGGCAAGCCAAATTACTACGGCGCAAAGTTCTGCTGATATTGCGGACATGCCAGCCAGACGTGCAAGAAGTTCTATTACCTCTAATAAGCAACTAAAAAGTGCCAATCTGCTTAATTATTCGGAAGTACAGTGTGATAATTCAGACGATTTTAATTCAACGGAGGAAAAAGTCTACAAGAATGGATTAACTACTCCAAACGGTTGGTATGCAAGTTATGCCGAGCGTTATGAGGATTTCCTTTGTTTATTTGACTCTCTGAAATCGCCCATCTTACCCAACGGATGCAATTCCATTTCTTTTAAATATGCCAAAGATGATTATTATGAGTTTGGTTATCCTTCGTTTAAGATAGAAATTCAAAAGGAAATAGAAGGAGTTTGGTCGGTTGTATGGACTAAGACAATAACGGATTCTGAAGCAGAAGATTTAGTTTTCAATGAAGTTTCTTATGATAAACTAAAAATTGAAGATACGGTACAACTGATTATTACCCGCCTGTCTCCGAATAATTTTAATAGCAACCCTCCGGACGGCGATGTTCCTGATTTTAAGGATTTCTGTTTGACGGACTATATTCGCGACCTTGTTCCTCCAACGGCTCCGACTGAGCTTACTGCTCAGCCCGACTTAACTTCTGTTACCCTTTCGTGGAAAGCTTCAACAGATAATATTAGCGTAGAAGGTTACCGGGTTTCCCTGGATGGGACAATTATAGATACCGTTACAACGACCAGTTATGTGGTAAATGGGTTGATTCCTTCAACAGAATATACCTTTGACTTGGAAGCCTTAGACGGCGACCGGAATAATTCGGAAAAAGCATCAGTATCTGCAACAACTCTTGTTGATAATATCGCTCCTTCTGCTCCGGAAAACCTAACAGGAATATCTAAAGAAAGTGGTATGATACTGTCGTGGATGGCTTCAACAGATAACGTTGGCGTGGCAAAATACAATGTGTATGTAGCTGGCGAGCTTGCAAGCTCTACTGCTGCCACAACCGATACAATTGTGGGATTAACCGATGATACCCAATATTTGTTTGAAGTAGAAGCTGAAGATATCTCAGGGAACACATCGGGAAAGGTTTCTGCAACATTGTCAACAGCCATTGATAAGACTGCTCCAACATTACCAACAAATCTGCAGGCAAATGCCAATGATAATAAAATGATATTATCCTGGACAACTTCAACCGACAATATAGGAGTTACAAAATACAACATATATTTAGGAGGAGAACTGACCGGTTCTACTACGGAATTAAAAGACACCATCAAAGGGTTAGCTCCTAATACCGAATACCAGTTTGAGGTAGAAGCGGAAGATGCTACCGGGAACAAATCAGCTAAAGCATCAGTTGCCGCTTCAACACCTATTGACAATACCGCTCCTGTTTCTCCTGAAAATTTGGTTGCAGAAGCAACTGAAAATGGAGTTGAGTTATCGTGGACAGCTTCTACCGATAATTTTGGTGTGATTAAATACAATGTGTATGTAAATGGCGAGTTTTTAAATTCAACGGTCAATGTAACCGATACAATAAAGGGATTAGAAGCTGGTATTGAATACCTGATTGAAATTGATGCTGAGGATGCTTCAGGAAATAAATCAGGGAGAACATCAGTTATTCTTTCCGGAGAAAGCACTGCAAAACTAGCGTTTTCCTTTAAAGATAATTTAGTAGTTAATCGCACACGGGATGCCAGCGATTTTAGAGTGACCAAAAAGTTTACCGACTTGTTCAATTATCCTGACGGTTACAACACTAAAACAGAAATTTCCAAACCCCGCGATGTAGCTATTACATACAATTCTACAAACGAAAATCATTTGTTGTTTGATGGCTACTATTATAGCTCATCCAGTGGCCAATACTTTTATTATAAAATTCCTGCCGGAGCCTATGGGACAGATACGCTGACCATTAGCATCGACTATCATGGTTTTACTTCTAAAGTTATGGTTATTGCTAATGTATCTTCAATCTCGGCCAGGGATGATTCTTACACCATTGATATAGGAGAAACGTTAGAAATGAATGTTGCCGGAAATGATATCCCATCTTCATATCTTGATAAAACAAGTCTGGAGATTTTTCAAAATACAAGTTTTGGTGCACTCACAAATAATAACGATGGAACCCTAACCTATGTTAATGAAAGTACTACCCCTAATTATTCATTCGAAAACTTTGAATATCGTATTGCTGATGTTGAAGGCCACTATGACACTGCAACCGTTAAAATAAACATTCACAAAAATTCATATGCAAGCCGTGTTATCGAGTTTATGCCTGCTCCCGGACAGTTTACCAACGAAACTATCGGGCAAAGTAATTCGGCAGAAAAAACACTTGGGACACAAGGTGGCATGATAAGTTTAGGTGCTTTTGGAGGATATGTCGTATATGGGTTTGACCAACCTATTGTAAATAATCCGCAAAATCCTTACGGTGTAGATTTTTCTGTAAAAGGAAATTCGTTCGCGGCCAACCTTTACGGTGTTTGGACCGAACCTGCTACCGTGCGTGTAATGAAAGATGAAAACGGCGATGGTATCCCCAATGACGGAGAGTGGTACGAACTGGCAGGTTCTGACTATTACATGAGCAGTACCGAAAAGAATGTAAAAATGACCTACTATAATCCTCATTATAATGAGCGTTATACTGTTCCATGGAAGAAAGACAATGGAGAAACAGGCGCGTTGTTATCCAATGCATTTCATAGTCATCCTTATTATCCCGACCCGTTTGATTTCGGATGTAATAAAGACTCTATGACTTATGAAGGGAGTATTATAAAAAGCTCGCTTGATATGAGTACTCCAAGTTACATCGAGTTTTACCGGGCACCATTTTTCGGATATTGTGATAATCGCGGGAATAGCTCTGACCTGACCGACCCTCAAAATCCATATTATGCCGATGATAAAGGAAAAGCTGCCGATGGGTTTGATATCAGTTGGGCTGTGGATAGGGACGGTAATCATAAAGAGTTGGACCAAATCGATTTTGTAAAAATATATACAGGTGGTTTTGCCAATGCAGGGTGGTTGGGAGAATGGTCTTCGGAAGTTTTGGGGGTTGGAATAACAACGCCCGACCCTGATTATGCTACACAAGACTACTATATAAATTATATAGGAATAACACAACTAAAAGTATTAAAAGGACATACTTGCCAGTTTGAAGGATTTCTGTTTAAAAACGGCCGTCCGCAAACTGACGGAATACAACAATGGGGCACATCTAATCCCGCAGTTGGAACCGTAGATAATACCGGTTTATTTACTGCTGTTGGCGATGGTGAAACATGGTTGCGTTTTTCGCAAAAAAGCGATATTCCTATCGATTCTATTCGCTTACTGGTGGTTGAACTGGAAGGTGTTCATCTGGAACTGGAAGGAAATTCTTCCGCTTCGTCTGATAGTACCAGCCTTATTGTTAGTGAAAGTATCAGCATTACAGCTCAGGGCTTGGATAATATCGGCGATGTTTTAAACGGAATCACTTCTAACCGTTTTGTTTACGATACTTATACCTGGACAACTTCAAATCCTGAAATAGGGACAATCGATAATGGTTTGTTTACCGGGAAAAAAGTTGGAAGAACAATGGTCCATGCATATTCTGACAGCAATCCTGAATTGTCTGATTCAATACTGGTTATTGTGAATGAAATCCCGAAACTAAGTCCGGTAAGCAATCCGGTAGTAATTTCATATTATAATCCGGTGGGGGAAAAAACGAGTAGCGAGCTTTTTGCTACCGGAACAAACTCGGTAACTTATCTTAATTCAGTAGTTTCGAAAACTGGTTTGTCCAGTCCTATTATCGAAAAGAATGCATTGAAGTGTAATTTTACAGATGGTGTTTATGGAACTGACACCTTAACTTTTAACCTTACTTCATACAAACAGGATACTACAATAAGCGTTGCGTTTATTTATAAACCCGATGGATATGAAAAGGATGCGCAAATTGTATTTGTGAACAACGCTTTAACCGGAAATCCCGAAAAATCGTCGTTAAATGCTTACATCCCTGATTTGGATACAACATTAGTAATTGATGACCAGTTTGACGCTTATTCGGTAAAAGATGTTTTGGTTGAAGGAGCTTTTGCTTTTGTTTCGGGTGAAAATTTCCTGTCGAAATATAATCTTACAACATATGAAAAAGAAAACACTATAGATGTTGACGAAACAGGAAACAGTGCAATGGCAATGTATAACAACCTTTTGCTGGTTACTGAACAATCAAATCTTGCCATTTACTATAAAGCCGATTTAACGTTAAGCAGGAAAATTGCATTATCAGGCAAAATTCATAGTGTAAAAGTAGTTGGAGGTAAAGCTTATATTTTCCTTTCCGGTGAAACTACCAGTGTACTAAATAAAGTTGTGGTTGTTGATTTAATCGAGGGGAAGGCAGAAAGTGAGTATACACTTGCTGAAGCCGGGCTTATTGTTTCGGAAACCCTTGTTAAAGGAACAAAATTGTACATTACAGGAACAACCTCCGGTTCAGGGAAAACAGCTATAATGGAATATGATACGGAAAATAACACGTATTCGCTATCGGAAGCAAACAACAAATTTAGCAATACATTCGCTGCAAATGCCGTGATAAAAGGCGATAGTATTTTACTTGCGAACGATGAAGGCTATGTTACTTATACAATTTCAACAAAAACTTTTGGTACCGATGTGTTAATGAAAACTACTGATGATTTTTATCCAACAGCAATTGCTTATCATGCTTCGTTGAGTAAATATTTTGTGAGTTATTCAAATGCCGCCAAAACAGAATCTAAAGGATTAGCTTTTGATTTAAATTTTGCTGAAGTCGCCGGTTTTGACAGCGTAGAAACCACTCCTGCTTTAATAAAATGTGTTGAGGCTTTAGAGACAAACGAAAAGCCGTCGCCTAATCTCACATACAGCATGAGCAACTTCACTGCCTACGAAAAGGCAACAAGTAATACCTCTGTTACCATTTATAAAAACCGTTTTACTGATGGAGAAGATAATTTTGGAATCTATCCCAGGTATCTGGAACATACTTCGTGGTTAACATGGTACACCAGCTACACATCGTCGGGAAATAAAAGATTGTATGCTTATTTTTCCGGGACTGTAGATAAAGATTCTGTAATTACAATTCCTGTAGATGCAATTGATAATTATGGATTTTCAGCAACACGAGCTTTTGATATAACCATAAAACCACGTGTTTACAAACCGCTTGTAGCAAAACCTATTGCTGATACGATTGTGGAGGTTAACAGTGCAGATATTAAAATAGCATTGGCAGATGTGTTTACGAATACTTCGTCAAGCGGAGTAACGTTTGGGAAGACCGTTTCAGAAAATACAAATTCAGGGTTAATAACAAACACTATTGTCAACGATACACTTATGCTGTCGATAGCTCCAAACAAAGCAGGTGAAGTTTTTATTACAGTGAAAGATTCGGCCAAACACAATACCTACGGAGTTAAGTATGTGGAAACATCCTTTAAAGTTAGCGTTGTTGATGAAGAATTACCTTCTGTACCGGCTGATTTTGCAGGTAGCCCTTCTGAAACGAGTATTGCACTTTCGTGGACGGCTTCAAACGATAATGTGGGCGTAACAGGATACAATATATACAAAGACGGAGTTTTCAGAGCCAGTGTAGTAGGAACAAATTATTTATCAAATAATCTGAATCCGGGAACTGAATACACTTTTGAAGTGGAGGCTTTTGATGCGGCCGGACACAAGTCAGAAAAAGCATTATTAGTAATTTCAACTACTGATGATGAAACACCACCGTCTATGCCGGAAAATCTTACTGCTTTACCATCCGAAACAAGCATTGAACTTTCATGGACAGCTTCAACAGACAACATTGGAGTTGAAGGCTACATTGTTTATCTCGATGGCGATTCGATTAATACAGTTACTGAAACTGTATTCAATGCAACAGAATTGAATGCTTTAACAGAATATGTATTTGAAGTGGAAGCTTTCGATGCTTCCGGTAATAAGTCGGAAAAAGTGTCATTAGCGGTTTCAACTACCGACGAAACAGCACCTTCTTTCCCCGCTGATCTTGCTGCGGTAGCTTCCGAAACAAGTATTGCACTTTCGTGGACAGCCTCGACTGATAATGTTGGAGTAGCAGGTTATGTTGTTTATCTTGATGGTGATTCTATTGATATGGTTACTGAAACTGCATTTATTGTAACAGGATTGGATGTGATTTCAGAATATACATTTGAAGTTCAGGCTTTCGATGATGCTGGAAATAAATCCGAGAAAGCATTGCTGACAGTTTCTACAACAGATGAAACAGCTCCGTCGATTCCTTCAGGTCTTGCGGCAGTGGCTTCTGACACAAGCGCCGTACTCTCGTGGATAGGCTCGGCAGATAATGTTGGTGTAACTGGTTATATTGTTTATCTCAATGGCGATTCAATTGCGACAGTGACTGATACTACCTTTACTGTAGTTAATTTGGAAGGCGATACGGAATATACGTTTGAGGTGGAAGCTTTTGATGAAGCTGGAAATAAATCAGAAAAAGCAATAGTCGTTCAACATACAATAATTACCGGAATAGAATCGTGGGAGGTGAGTAAACTGAAAGTATATCCGAATCCGTTTGTCGATTATTTTATTGTTGATGCGAAAAATGCGGGGTATGCTGTTGTTTACAGTTTATCTGGGAAAGCCATGTTTAATGTGCTTTTGCAACCCGGCAACAATCGTATCGATGCATCTGGTTTGCTAGGTGGCACTTATCTGCTAAAACAGGAAACAAACACTGTGAGATTGATTAAAAGTAATTAATTTTATTGAACTAAAAGTCGGCTGCTAGTTAAAGGCAACCGACTTTTCACCTCTGCAAATATCCATATTCTACATATAGTTTTTTATTTAATATGGAATACTAAATTGTATGTTTATATTAATGTTACGACAATAAGTAGGCAGATTCTTTACGTAGAAAACCTTACTAGACTCGAATCCGTAAATAGTCGATTTCGCTTTTCCTGAGATGTTCTAACTTTTAATTTGAACACACAAAAGCCCAGTAATAACTATAACTACAAGGCTTCTGTAAATCTTTCGTGAACCTGACCGGAAAAATGTCGAACTTTTTAGTGGAAGATTGTGAGGTTGTGTTGAAGTTTATGAAGACAGAGAAAAATAAAAAGAAGATAATTAAACGATAGCTTTTTTTGCACTTATGTCGGTTAATAGTGATAACTATTATTTTATTCGGGAATGGATGAAGATATTCTTTTATAAAAATATCATTATTAAATCCACATTTTCAAAAGAAGATTGAGTATTGTTATTGGCGGGCTTTCGAAAGTGTTGATATTTTGTGAAAGGGGTGAATGCCTCTCAATTCCTGATTTTCGTATAATACTTTTACAACATTTTTGTTTAATACGATAAAAAACACTGTCAATATTTTAGTTATAGTGTTAGTATTCTATTTGGTGCATTTTTATTCATTCTTATCAAAAAATATGACAGAGTTCTTAGTTCTGAAGCTCTGTATAAGTTGAGGGGCGGCTGTTAAAGCTATGCTATATAAATAAACTTAAAAGTCAAAAAGGCACAAAACAATCATATTTCTGCAATAAAATTAAAGTGATTTATTACTACTTTTTACTTTTTCAATGAAATGCTTACTAGGTTAAAAAAAGGGATATGATGTGCCGGAATTATTAATGTTTTATTTTTTGATATATTCCTGGCTTTCTTTTCTGCACGTTTTTTCACCTCGAAAGTTCCAAAACCTCTTAAGTAGATATTTTCACCTTTTTCCAGAGAATCTTTTATAGTATCCATGAACGCCTCGATAGTTTTACTTATATGTGACTTATCAATATCAACTTCGGAGGCTATCATACTTATAATATCAGCTTTAGTCATAATTCTGTAATCTAATTTCTCTTATTTTTCAAATATCCAAGGTAAGGGTGTTTGTACTAGTGGATAAAAATTTTTGTTTAACTCATTTTGAAACTAATTAATTCTACTAACCTGTTTTTGTTGAAATCATAAATACTACCTAAGTAATTTGTTAAAAAAATATAGGTGTGTAACCTCACAAAATACTATTTATCTTTCAATGTCTGACAATTTATAACCTGACTAAAAATCATACACTCTATGTAAAATAAGTTGACACTTGCTCTCACCAATAATTTACAAGACACTATTATTCAGTAGTTTACCAAAAAGGCATTTTTATTGATAAAACATTAATGTATGAGGTCTTACATAGAAAGTTTTGAAAAAGCGTCGAACATTTTGCTTACGAAACCAATTTAAGGGATGGATTTTACCCTTGCCGGAGCATTGGTGCTGGGAATTGCGCTGCTAACGGTGAGTTGGCAAAGTTGGAGAGCAGCTACGAGAAATCCTGTTGAGTCACTCAGATATGAGTGACGACCTGCCTGCCGGTAGGCAGGAATCCCGACTGTAACACCGGGGTTGAGGCATTGCGACATGAATAAAATTAAAGATTAGTAATAGCAAAGCAATGATTAAACATTTTTTTACCAACATTTTTCGGAATATCCGCCATAACGTGGTATTTACGGTTATCAATTTTACAAATCTTATCATTGGTTTTACCGTGTTTGTATTGTTTAGCGTTGTTATAGGTTTCGAAATCAACTTCGATAAATTCAACACCAATTACAATCAGATCTACCGTGTACAAACCAAACAGGAAGATTCTTATCCAATAAATTATTGCGCTTATAGCCCACCTGCTTATCGTTTTCATTTAATGGCCGATTTGCCCGAGGTTGAAAAGGTTTTATTAATGCGTGAAGTTTCCGGAGGAGCTAAAGGTTCGGGGCAGTTTTTTACTTTGCCAGATGGTGGACAGCTATACGAGCAAAATGGTTATTGGAGCGAAAACAGCATCTTTGATATTTTTACAATTCAGTTGACAGAAGGAGATAAAACTTCTGCACTTACCGAACCGAATACCATTGCACTTTCAGAAACTTTAGCTAACAAGCTTTTTTCTGACGGAAATGCAGTAGGGAAACAGGTTATTATAGGAAAGCGATTTCCGCTGACTGTTTCTGCAGTTTATGTCGATTTCCAAAAAAATTCAACGCTTCAGCCTACTTACATGGTTTCAATGGCAACTTACCAGGGGTTAAGCGGCGAAACCAAATACCGGGAAGACTGGACAAATATTTCTTACGATAATTATGTGTTGCTGAAAAAAGGAGCCGATCCGAAATTGGTAGATGCAAAAATCAAAGATGCCTTTAAACATGTAAAAAACTTTGAGAAAAGTTCCCCTTACCTTCACCCGCTTTCAAAGTTGCATCTTTCGCCCAATAGTCAGCCCGACATGATGATTGGCATTGGAATTCTTTCGTTGGCAGCAATCCTGGTTTTAATCCTCACTTGTGTAAACTATGTAAATCTTTCGCTTGCCAATTCTACCCAACGTTCAACCGAAATTGGTATAAAAAAAGTAATTGGGTCATCAAAAAAGCTTATTGCTGGCCAGTTTCTGGCAGAAACTATTATTCATAGCATTTTCTCCACCATTATAGCGCTTTTTATAGCACGAGCTTCGTTTCCGTTATTGAACCATTTACTAAATAAAAATGTGGAGTATTCATTATGGGATAACACACCGTTACTATTCTTTATTTTTCTGGTAAGTTTACTGGTAGGAGTGTTGTCTGGTTTGTACCCCTCAATGGTTATTTCGGCATATAGCCCGGTAAAAGTGCTTAAAGGCAAAATTTTCAGCAATGGCGGAAAATCCATTAACATTAAAAAAATATTGGTGGCTACGCAATTTTCCATTTCATTGTTTATGCTTATTGTCAGTTTTATCCTTTTCAACCATGTAAATTTTATTCTGAAAAAGGACTTGGGATTTGATAGCAAAAACATACTTTATACTGAAATCAACCCCCGCGATAATATGTCATTTGAAACGGTTAAAACCAGCATCTTGCAACATCCCGAAATTGCGGACATCTCGTTCTCAAGTACCATACCGTTCATTGGCAATATTGGTGGATTTGTAAGCTGGGAAGGTGCCTCGTCTGACGAAAAGGAAATGGTTAGCCGTAACTATGTCAATTATGATTTTATTCCAACCTATAACATTAAAATGGCTTATGGGCGTAATTTTTCGAAAGAATACCCGGCTGATGACAAGGGTTGTATTATAAACGAAACGGCTATGAAGGTTTTTGGATGGAAAGATCCAATTGGCAAACATATTACCTTATCTGGAAGGTCTTATCCTGTTATTGGTGTTGTAAAGGATTTCCATCCTTATTCTGTTCACAATCCGATACCCACATATGTTATGTTTCTGAACAGCAATGTAATTTCGGGTTCAACCCTGTTGTCTGTACGTTTTAACGGCGACGAACAAAAAGCAAAAGCTTTGGTAACCAGTGAGCTGGAAAATATTTTCCCCAATGCTCCTTTCGAATTTAAAGATTTTAGTGTCGCATTTCATTTGGATGAAGCAATTGCTTTCTGGCAAACGATGAAAAGAATGTTTATTTTCTTTTCTGTGATTACCTTGCTTATTTCTACCATTGGTTTGTTCGGATTAATTCTGTTTACCATTAAACGCAGAACAAAAGAAATTGGGGTAAGAAAAGTATTGGGCAGTTCGGTCGTGTCAGTTTATTGGCAACTCTCCACTGAAGTAATTGGAATGCTTGGTTTTGCCATTCTTGTTGGCTGCCCCGCTGCTATATACATTTATAAAACCATGCCCGGTGCATACAAGGAGCCGCTTTCAGTAACAGAATTTGTGGTAGCTATTGTTTTGGTGGCAATTATAGCTTTTGCCACCATTAGTTACCACGTACTGAAGCTTGCAGTGAGTAACCCTGTGGAAGCACTTCGTTACGAATAATAACATTTAAAGACAGGAAAAATGGGAAATAATTTTATCAAAATAGCCTGGCGGCAGATAACCCGGAACAAGGTTTATGCAGCTATTAATATTGCTGGGCTTGCCATTGGAATTGCCTGCGGACTCGTAATTTATAAAATTATCAGTTATGAATCGGGATTTGATAAATACCATAAGAATTATTCAAATATCTACCGGTTGATTAGCCAGCTGGAACCTCCGGGAGAGGGTATAATTTATGCTGAATCACAGGTACACCCGATTGGTGAGGCAATTCGAAATGATTTTCCCGGAGTGGACGCAGTAATGACTTTTTATGCCGAAAAGGAGCAGATAGCCATTGAAAACAGCAACGGAACCTTTGAGAGGTATCAGGAGAACACCGGGCTGGCTTACGCAGAACCTGAAATTTTTGAGATATTTGATTTTGATTTTCTGGCAGGAAATCCTCAAAATGTTTTGTCAAATGCAGGAAGTGTTGTTATTACTTCTTCGCTGGCCCAAAAATATTTCAATTTAACACCCGGAAATGTAAGTAACGCATTGGGTAAATCATTAAGTGTAAATAACCAAAAAACGTTTACTGTAACCGGTGTTATTACTGATACTCCAAAAAATACAGATTTGCCCTTTACCATTATAGCTGATTACAAAAGCCAGTCAGCTTCAAATCCATATTTTAATGATGGAACAGACTGGCAGGAATATAATTCCGCCACTAATTGTTACCTGCTTTTACCCGGTGATGTTTCTCCTGCTGATTTTGAAAACCAGCTTAAGGCTTTTGCTGCCAAATACATTGGCACGGATTCGCCGGTTTTTAAAAAATACGTTTTGCAGCCCCTGTCTGAACTGCACTCAGGAAGGGCCCAGAATTACGGCCACCGGAAGGTTTCAGAAAAAGCTTATTATATTCTTGGCCTGGTTGGGTTATTTATTATTCTGTTGGCTTCCATTAATTTTATCAATTTATCTACCGCTCAATCATCCAAAAGATTTAAAGAAATTGGCGTACGAAAAATTACGGGAGTCAGTAAATTTCAATTGATTTCACAATTTATGGGCGAAACCATATTGATTTCCTATATCGCTGCATTCATCGGTGTAGCCATTGCACATTTTTTATTTATTTACCTGGATGAAATCCTTGGTTACAGGTTAACCCTCGATATACTGAAAAGTCCGGGAAGCATAATTTTTCTGACTATTTCTGCTCTTTTAATCGGAATAATTTCAGGTATCTATCCGTCCGCTATTATGGCAGGTATGAGGCCTGTAGGGAATTTAAAAAATTCGCTTCCGGTAAAAAACAGTTCAAATTCAATATCGGTTCGTCGGATTCTCGTGATTGGCCAGTTTGTAATCTCCCTGGTTTTAATAACCGGAACCCTGGTGATGCAAAAACAAATACACTATTTTTTAAATGCTGATTTAGGATTCGACAAAGAGGCAGTGCTGATTGCTCCGCTACCTGATGCGACACCGAGTAAGCTTGATGTGTTGAGATCCAATCTTTTAAAATATCCTGAAATAAAGAAAATCAGCTTTGAATCAACAAGCCCAATGGCTGACTGGAGTGTTAGCAACAGTATTAACTATCCCACACTGGATAAAGACTTATACATGGGTAACTTAAAAACCATAGACGAGAACTATCTTGACCTTTATAACCTTAAATTAATTGCCGGTAAAAATGTTAGCGAAAGGAAAAATTCGGGCGAGGCTATAGTAAACCGGAAAATAACGGAACTCCTTGGATTTGTTGACCCCAATAACGCAATAGGCGAAATTTTTACCTATGGCAGGGGAAACCTGGAATTTAACATTGTGGGAGTTGTGGAAGATTTTCATGCACAGTCACTTCAACAGCAATTGGATTACGTTATATTAAGCAATGTTCCTTTCAATATAAAAGAAGTGGCAGTAAAAATAAATCCTGTTACTGCCAGTTTAGCCGGTTATAACAATTCCATTCAAAAGATAAAAAAAGAGTGGGGCGACATTTTTCCTGAGGCCATTTTTAATTACAATTTCCTTGACAAAAAAATAGCCGGATTTTATAACAGTCAGACCAATACGTTTAAGCTCATTCGCTTGTTTGCAGTAATAGCTCTTTTAATTGCTTCACTTGGCCTTTACGGATTGATTTCTTTTATCGCTAATCAGAAAATCAAAGAGATTGGTATACGCAAAGTAAACGGGGCCAATATCGCGGAAGTAATGGCCATGCTTAATATTAATTTTATTAAATGGATTGCTGTAGCCTTTGTTATTTCAACACCTGTTGCCTGGTATGCCATGCATAAATGGCTGGAGAACTTTGCTTATAAAACCAGCTTGAATTGGTGGATTTTTGCACTGGCAGGGGGACTTGCGCTGGGAATTGCGTTGTTAACGGTGAGTTGGCAGAGTTGGAAAGCGGCAACCAGGAATCCGGTGGAAGCTCTGAGATATGAATAGAAAAATATAGAATATGAAAACATACAATTTAAAACTAACATTACGCAGATTTAGCCGGGATAAAATCGGTTCTTCCATAAATATTTTCGGATTAGCATTTGGTTTGGCAGTAACAATACTGGTTGTTTTTTATGTGCATAACGAATTGTCTTATGAAAGCTGTTTTGATAATTCAGGGCAAATTTACCGCATATCCGAAGAAAACAATTCAACCCAATGGGCGGCTATCCCTCCTACGATTGGGGTAATGGTTAAAGAGCAAATTCCTGAAATTGAAAATATTGCTCGACTATCGCTTTGCAAAGAACAAATAGTAAAAGTTGGAGCAGAATCATTTATTGAAAACAACGGATGTAATGCCGACAATTCTGTTTCTTCTATATTTTCATTCAAATGGTTGTCTGGTAATAGTAAAACAGCTTTAAGCAATCCTGCGTCAATTGTTTTAACACAATCGCTTGCCAAAAAATATTTTAATAAGAATGATGCACTCGGAAAAACTGTTGAAATTGACGAAAACACTTATACCGTGACAGGCATCATTGAAAATTTGCCTTCAAACACCCATTTGAAATTCAATTATTTTCTTTCACTGTCTGAAAATTATGACAATCTGAACAGATACGGCAAATGGCAAAATTTTTACACTTACTGTTCATTGAATAAATCAGTTAATACGGAGTTAGTTACAACCAAACTTAATGATTTTGCAAAAAAATACACGCAACTTCTTCAAGGTTCAGAAAATACAGAAATAAGCCTTGCACTTCAACCAATAAACAAGATTCACTTATTCTCAAAATTGGAAAAAGAAATCCCAGGAAATGGGAATATTTTGTATCTCTTTATTTTTTCAATTATTGCAGCGCTTATACTATTTATTTCTTGTGCCAACTATATCAATCTTAGCGTTATCAAAACATTAAAACGGGTTAATGAATTTGGGGTAAAGAAAGTATTAGGAGCATCAAAAAAGAGCTTGGTCTTACACTTCTTTCACGAATCGTTTATATATGTGTTAATTGCCACCGTGTTTGCGTTGGCTATAGTTTTTCTTTTCAACGAAAATTATGGATATATTTTAGGATTGAGTCTGAAATTAAAAGGTTTTAACATCGTCGTTGTTCTTTCGTTACTGGCTTTGATTACGTTTCTTGTGAGTTTTTATCCTGCGTCAGTTGTTTTTAAATACAATATTACCGATGCAATTAAAAGTAAGAAGAATGTAAATGCAGGATTTAGGAAAGCGTTGGTTGTGTTCCAGTTTGCAGCATCTATTTTTTTGATTGTTTGCACATTGGGAGTCCACCACCAAATGAAGTATATCAATAACAAAAATTTGGGATTCGACAAAACAGCAACAATATCTGTTAAATTATATGGCGACCTATATAATAAATTCAAGAAAAATGGAGATGTGCTGAAAAATGAGTTGCTGAAAA
Organism: Maribellus maritimus; assembly: GCF_022267315.1. Lineage (GTDB taxonomy): Bacteria > Bacteroidota > Bacteroidia > Bacteroidales > Prolixibacteraceae > Draconibacterium > Draconibacterium maritimum. The sequence continues at coordinate 32,717 of NZ_JAIKLE010000028.1, read as the reverse complement.
ATCCGAATATAGTTGATGTATCGCTTACTTCATATGAATTAGGAAAACGTATCGGTTTTTCCACAATTTATCCGTTATCGCAAAAAAACAAGGAAAATTTACCTGATGTGAGGGTGTTAAACACCGATGGGCGTTTAATTTCGTTATTAAATATGAAAATCACTGACGGTAACAACTTTACCAAGTCTCAAACGCCATCAGTCATTCTTAATCAGGCAGCAGTTGATGCTTATGGTTTTACAAATCCACTTAACGAACAAGTTGTTGTTGGCGACACCAAACACAATGTTGTTGGTGTAGTTCAAAATTTTAATTATTCATCGTTACACGCCGAGGTTGAACCACTTGCGATAACAAACACTTTTTATTTTCTTGTCAATTTATACGTTAAAATTAATGGCTCGAACATAAGCGGAGCATTAACCGATATTGAAAAGCTGATACAAACAACATCTCCGGGGAGTTTATTTGCCTACTCATTCTTAAATGAAACTTTAGGTAAACAATACCAAGCCGAACAGAACCTGAATATACTTTTGAATATTTTTACCTTTTTAGCCCTTTTTATAGCGTGTTTAGGCTTGATGGTTTTGTCAATATATTCTGCCGAATTACGAATCAAAGAAATCGGTATCCGCAAAGTTAACGGTGCCAAAATTTCTGAAATACTCACGATGCTCAACAAAGACTTTGTAAAATGGGTTGCGACTGCTTTTGTAATTGCCACCCCTGTTGCTTACTACGCCATGAATAAATGGCTCGAAAATTTTGCCTACAAAACCAGCTTGAGTTGGTGGATTTTTGCTCTTGCCGGGGTGCTTGCATTGGGAATTGCCTTGTTCACCGTGAGTTGGCAAAGCTGGAGAGCTGCTACGAGGAATCCTGTTGAAGCTCTCCGATATGAGTAGAGGAGAGCGGAAATCCCGACCAACGCGTCGGGGTCGAAGCATTGAGATATGAATAACTTAAAACTAAATGGATAATGTTTAAATCTATCTTAAAATATTCCTTTCGAAGCTTACTTAAAAATAGAGTAATATCGGTATTTAATATCATTGGACTGACACTGGCTTTGTCATCCTTGTTATTCATCTTTTCTCATATAAAGCATGAATTATCTTTTGACCGGTTTCACGACAATTATCAACAAATATATAATGTATATTTCGATGAGACTGATGAAGGCATAAGGGATAGATATATACAAACTCCATATGGCCTTGGTACGTATTTGTCTGAAGATTACCCGGATATTGAAATTATGACCCGAACCTATAATATAGATGAGAGCATTGTGAGAAAAGCAGACGGGAAGGAATTTAAGGATGATATTGTATTAGTTGATCCTGCTTTTCTCAATATGTTTAAGGTCGACTTTCTTAATGGATTTAATTCATCCTTGCTCCAATCACCAAATGAGGTTTGTATCAGTCAAAAGTGTGCATTTAAGTATTTCCCCAATGAGGATCCATTAGGTAAAATTCTTAAAATTGATGGAAAAGAATATGAAATAAAAGGAATTTTTAAAGATTATCCTGAAAATTCACATTTACATTTTAGTTTAATTGGATCGCTATCCACAATCACTGGTAATCGGGATAAATATGATCTGGATGGATATATGTATTCAACATACATAAAGCTTATAAAAGGAGTAGATCCACATAAATTTGAACAGATTGTACAATCTTATATAACGAACAGGCTGGCTCCATTTGTCGAAAAAAATTATCAGCTAAACATTAAAGAGTGGATGGGTAGGGGCAATTCAATCAATTTGAAGTTAATACCTGTCTCAAAAATACATTTATATGGGAGCCATATAGCTGGTTTTGATAATCAGAGCAGCATAAATGATGTGATTCTAATTTCGATGATTTCGGTATTACTACTTTTAATTGCATGTTTCAATTTTATCAATTTTAATATTAGTGCTTTCCGAAGAAGAAACATTTCAGTTGGAATAAAGAAAATATGCGGATCAAATAAATTTGGAATCTCGTCTCAGTCTTTTATGGAGTCATTTTTAATTTACTCTGTCTCAGCTATCATTGCAATAATAATTTATAAAGTTTTTTATGAAAGGATTAGTGATGGATTAATAAATGGAACGAATCCCTTCGGTTATGAGATAGTACTTTCATTATTTTTTGGAGGAATATTAATAGCCTTTTTGTGTGGGTTCTTACCAAGCTATTTAAATATTAAGAAAATACCACATACGATATTAAAAAATACTGTAAACATTCAGGAACATAGATTTTCAGGAAATAAAATGTTTGTAGGGCTTCAATTTTTGGTTGCAATAGTCATATTGAATTTTTTTATTGTTATTAACAATCAGGTTCGTCTAATCACAACACATGATTTAGGGTTTGATAAGGAAGATGTAATGATTATACATCGAACAAACAGAGACAGGGCAAAGGCTTTTGTATTGGCAGATCAGTTAAGAAAACTTCCCGGAATCAAAGCGGTGTCAGTGACAAATGCATTTCCCGGAACCTCGTTGCCCACAAAAGACCTTGAGCTAAAAGATTCTCCGGATGGTTTCTCATATTCCCCGCAATATTTTAATTGTGACATTGAAATGAATCATGTACTTAACTTAAAATTGGTTGAAGGAGAGTTTTTTTCCGAAAAGACTCCGACAAATTCTATTTTGTTAAATGAAAAAGCTTTGAAAGTATATGGGATTGAAGATCATCCAATTGGTTCGGTTTTTACCCGGTCATCGGGTGAAACTTATAAAGTGGTCGGGGTGGTAAAAGATTTTAATTTCAGATCGCTGCACAGGTCAATTGAACCACTATGTATTTACACTGGTATCGAAAGATCTAATTCACTTGGGGCAAGTACTATTCTTATTAAGCTGATTAATACGGATAATCAAACAATTGAAGTAATCAAACGGAAATGGGATGAGGTCTATGGTGATTCATATTTTGATTATTCTTTTTTAAATGATAAAATCTCGGGCCTTTACAATAAAGAATTAATGCTGCGAAAAATTATACCGGTATCTGCCTTGGTGGCATTCTTAATATCTATAATAGGATTACTAGGAATCACTTACTTAAAGATGGATGAGAAAACAAAAGAAATTGGCATCAGGAAAGTAAACGGCGCCACAATATCTGAGATTCTGACCATACTCAACAAAGACTTTGTGAAATGGGTAATCATTGCTTTCGTTGTTGCCACACCAATTGCATATTATGCCATGAATAAATGGCTCGAAAGTTTTGCTTACAAAACCAACTTGAGCTGGTGGATATTTGCCCTGGCTGGTTTGCTGGCATTGGGAATTGCATTGTTGACGGTGAGTTGGCAAAGCTGGCGGGCTGCCACGAGGAATCCTGTGGAAAGTTTGAGATATGAATAATTTATCTATACACCATGAAATATCAATTTAAAATTATTATTGGAAATCTTAAAAAATCATCACTGACATCTTTTTTAAACCTGGTGGGATTAACCAGCGCGTTTGCAGCTTTTATCCTCATTATACTTTATGTATGGAATGAATACCATTTTGACCAGTATCAGGAAAATTCGGGTCAGATTTACCGTCTGGAATATAAAAGTCCGAAACGTGACAAAGCCAGTGTGTTTATGTTGGGTCCAACCGGTGAAACGCTGGTAAATGAATTTCCTGAAATAATCAAAACGACTACTTATATGCCTTGGGGGAAATGGGGAGAACAACCTTTTTCCTATGAAAATAAAACAGGGATTCAGCGGAGTTATGAAGATTATGCTTTTTCCGATGAAAATATAACCGACATTTTTAGTTTCAGGTTTATTTCAGGAAAACAAAAACCCCTGGAGGAACCTGCAACGGCAATTGTAACAAAATCGTTTGCACAAAAAGCCTGGGGAAACAACAACCCGTTGGGGAAACAGCTGAATGTTACGGGAACTTCTTACACGGTTACGGGTGTTTATGAAGATTTGCCTGAAAACAGTGTTATTACCTGTCCTATTATTTTAAAAATACCCACAGAGGGTTTTATTGCAGAAGCCCGCACAAAATGGGACGTTACCAACTATCCCCAGTTTATCCTTACAGAGCCGGGTGTTGACACCAAAGAGCTTAATCAAAAAATAAATGAACAGTCCATTTTGAAATCAAAATATCGTTTTTTCGATAATGGAAAAACCGCTGCCACTATAATTGTCCGGCCATTAGGCGATTTAAGATTTACTCAGGAAGTGGCTGAAAACCCCATGTTTACTTCAAATAATAAATTGTTTGTCGATTCCCTTTTGGTAGTGGGCATTTTAATCCTGGCCGTTGCGCTCATTAATTACATTAACTTTTCCACAGCCACGCTTCCCAAACGAATGAAAACTTTTAATATTAATCGCGTAATCGGAGGTGGTAAATGGAATTCTGCCGTACAGTTAATGCTTGAAACCTTAATGGTATTTTTGGTATCACTTATTTTCGCGTTCCTTCTGGCATATACATTAAATAAATCATTCTCCACTTCGGTGTTAGGGTATGAACTGCCCTTTACACAAAATCTGTATGTATTGGGATTAACAGCCGGCATTACACTGGTAGCTGTATTTATTGCTGCTGTATATCCGGCAGTGGTAAGTACAAAGGGCAATTATATAGAATCGTTGAAAACAACCGGTACGGGTATGAGTGAAAGTTTCAGGGGTTCATTAACCGTATTTCAGTTTGCTGCAACTATCGCTTTAATTGTGGCTTCGGCAACCGTACTAAAACAGGTAAAATTTATGGAGAAAAGTAACCTGGGTTTTGATAAGGGCAATACGCTTGTAATCCGGATTTATGACGAAATCAGGAAAAATTATCCGGCTTTTCGTCAGGAATTGGAAGCCAGTTCTGTTGTTGATCAGGTAGCTTGTTCACGTGCTGTTCCGGGACAGGCCCAGGAGTATAATATTTTTAATGTTGACGGAGAAGCGTGTTTTGCTTGGAATTGGGCAGTGGGCGATGATTACATGGAAATGATGGGTTTTGAAATTGTTGATGGGCGTGGGTTCCTGAATAACAGTGAGGCAGAAAAGGGAAATTTTATTTGTAATGAAACAGCCGCTAAAAGGTACGGTTGGAAAGTTGGTACTAAAATCAACGACAAACAAATTGTTGGAATTATGAAGGACTTTAACATGGTATCGTTACGCGAAAACATCGACCCTTTTGTTTTTCATAAAGCCGGTTCAATAGATGAATTGGGCGTGGTGAGCCTAAAATTCAACAAAAAAAATTCACAGGCTGTACTGGCTTCCGTTAAAAACATTTTTGAAGAGTTTTGTCCTGAAATTCCTTTCAGGGGATTTTTCCTTGATGATCAGTTGAATATGTTGTATGCCAAAGAAACCCAACAATCGAAGCTTATTACTTTCTTCAGCTTGCTTTCGGTAATCGTTTCCATGCTAGGGATTTTGGGATTGTCGATTTTTCTATGTCAGCAAAAAATTAAAGAGATAGGAATAAGGAAAGTGAACGGCGCTAAAATTTCAGAGATAATGCTTATGCTGAATAAAAGTTTTATCAAATGGGTAGCGATTTCCTTGCTGATAGCTTTCCCTTCCGCCTATTTTACCATGCATAAATGGCTTGATAATTTTGCCTATAAAACATTGCTAAGCTGGTGGATATTTGCACTCGCCGGTTTGCTGGCCTTGGGAATTGCTCTGTTAACTGTAAGTTGGCAAAGCTGGCGGGCGGCAACGAAAAATCCGGTGGAGGCACTGAGGTATGAATAAATAATTTGGGTTTAATGTAAACAATCAAAAAGAGCAAAATGATGATAACAAATTATTTTAGGATAGCGTTGAGAAGTTTAAGGAAAAACAAAATGTTTTCCACTATTAATATAATTGGGTTGTCAGTCGGAATGATGTGTTGCATATTACTGCTACTTTATATTCGTAGTGAGTTCTCATATGACAAATACCATGAGCATGTTGGTAACCTGTACTTGGTTAGAAGTGAAAACTCTTTACCCAATGGGGATAAATTTGATAATCCAAGGGCGCCATCACTCTATACACAGGCATTTAAAGCAGAATTCCCGGAAATAAAACAGGTAACAAGGATTTGGCCCAATTTTCTTGAAAACAGAACACTTTTTAAAGTTGGGGAGGGTAACAATGAAAAATTGCTCTATGAAACTAATGGATATCATGTAGATTCCACTTTTTTCGAAATGTTTTCTTACCAATTCCTTGAGGGAAACGCCCAAACAGCGTTAATAGATCCACGTTCTGTTGTATTATCAGAACAGGTAGCTGAAAAATTATTTGGTAACGAACCAGCGTTAAATCAAACAGTCAGAATTGGTGGTATTGATGGTAATGGCGAAAGTTTTCATGTTACCGGCGTTTACCGTGACGAAAGCAGGAGATCGCACATTGATGCACGATATTTTCTTCCAATGACTTCAGGCTGGGTGGGAGATTATCTGAAAAACTATAGTCAGGATTTTTCAGGCAACAATATGTTTTATACTTATATTCTGTTAAATACTAAAGCTAACCCGGACGAACTGAATAAAAAGTTGCCGGCTTTTATACAGAAGTACGCCGGGAAAGATTTAAAAAAAGCGGGTTTCAACAAGAAAATGTTTTTACTTCCCGTGCGTGACATTCATTTCTTCAGTAAAATCGATAGGATTATAACACCTACAACCACTACCACCTATCTTTATGTGTTGGCATCCATTGCATTGTTCATATTGCTTATCGCTTGTGTTAATTTTATGAACCTTTCAACGGCAGGTTCGGCAAAACGGGGCATGGAAGTAGGGATACGTAAAATATTGGGAGCCGGCAAGAATGGATTGATCGGACAGTTTCTCGGAGAATCGGTATTACTCACTTTGTTATCACTGGTTATTGCTGGCCTGCTTGTTATGTTGTTGCTACCTTTCTTCAATCAGCTCTCTGGCAAATCGTTTCTTATATCCGACCTGTTTGACCTGAGAATAATTTTAGCTTTCCTGGCAATGACTTTGATTACCGGACTACTGGCAGGTAGTTACCCGGCTTTTTATTTATCTGTCATAAAACCAGCCGACACCATAAAAGGAAAGTTTATCAATTCATTATCCGCAACAGGTTTACGAAAAGGATTGGTTATATTTCAATTTGTAGTTGCTATCGGGTTAGTTGTAGCGACCATGGCTATTTGGCATCAGATGAGATTTATGCGAAACCAGCCGCTGGGCTTCGCAAAAGACCAGCAAATAGTTATTCCGCTCCGGAGTAAACAGGCGCAAAAAGAATATGCCACGTTTCGTAGTGAGATTTTGCAAAATAATCATATTACAGGCGCATCCGGGACTTCTTATTACCCTGGTATTGTCAATGCAAGCGATATTGCGGTATATCTTCCGGGTGAAAGTAAGAATAATATAGTTACTGTAAAGACCAATTGGGTGGCTCCGGATTTTATGAAGACGATGGAATTTCAAATGGTAGCAGGCAGAATGTTTTCCGAAGAATTCCCCGGAGACATAAATTCCCGAATCGTTGTTAATGAAGCGACTTTAAGAATGTTTTCTATTCCTGTTGATAAGGCGATTGGACAAAAACTTAACTTTAATACAGATGAAAACTCAATCGGCTCTCTGGAAATAATGGGTGTGGTCCGAGATTTTCACTTTTCCGACCTGCGTCAGACAATTGAGCCTTATGCTTTTTTTCTTAACGATAGCACCGATTTTAATTACATTATTGCACATTCAAATACCGCTGAAATAAATGAAGTACTTCCTTTCCTGGAAAGGAAATGGAAATCCCTTGTTCCTGACGAACCATTTACTTATACCTTCCTTGATGAGGACTTTGAGAGTAATTATGTGGCAGACAATCGCACATACCATATTGTAATTTCATTTACAATTATCTCGATACTGATTTCTTGTCTTGGACTGTTCGGATTGGTCACCTTTGCAACCCGCCAGCGTACGAAAGAAATAGGAGTCCGCAAGGTAAATGGAGCGAGGGTATTGGAAGTAGTGACAATGCTCAATAAAGATTTTGTTAAATGGATAGTGATCGCCTTTGTCATTGCTACACCCATTGCCTGGTATATGATGAATAAATGGTTAGAGAATTTTGCATATAGGACCACTTTAAGCTGGTGGATTTTTGCCCTTGCAGGAGTGCTGGCGCTGGGAATTGCGTTGTTGACGGTTAGCTGGCAAAGTTGGCGGGCAGCGACAAGGAATCCGGTGGAGGCACTCAGGTATGAGTGATGAAATCTAAATACATACGTCGGGATTGAAGCATTGAAGAATGAAGGTTTTTTAGAAATTTATAATGGAAGCTATGTTTAGGAATTATCTTTTTTTAACATGGAGAAATATTATCAGAAATAAATCTTTTTCGATAATCAAAATTTTGGGACTGGCAATTGCGGTCGCTGCTTTTCTCCTCATATTTCAGTATCTGCGATACGAACTTAGTTACGATCGATTTCAAAGCCAGGCTGACAATATTTATCGTGCAGCGGTTGAAAAAGAAGAAGATAACGGAGAAATATTTAAAGATGCTTATACTTTTCCGGCTCTTGGTATTGCAGCCAAAGATGAAATACCAGGAGTGAAAGATTTTTTCAGGTTATCTCCATGGGCAAATTCTTACACGATTATCTATGAAGATGTTAAAAATAATCAGCCTGTTTCGATAAAAACTGACAAGGCGATTTTTGCTGATGCTGCCTTTGCTACTTATTTTTCGCTGCAATTTATTGTGGGGGGTAACGATTCGTTACTGGCCAAACCCGGTAATGTGTATATTTCGAACGGAATGGCTGAAAGATATTTTGGAACCGAATGGAACAGAAAAATCAATCCGATCGGGCAAACACTTCTTGTATACAATTCCAACCATGATGCTGCTATGCCGTTTAATGTATGTGGTGTTTATCAAAATATGCCTTCCAACTCCCATCTTCAATATGAAATGATAATGACACATAGTTCTCTTACCAATTATTTACCCAAAAATGTTCCTGACCATATCCGATCTACCATATTCGATACCAACTGGGGTAACTATTCCTGGTATACTTATTTGGCACTTGAACCAAACGCCGACCCAAAAGTAATTGAAACCCGTTTAAATGAATTGGTGGCCAGAAATAGAAACGCCAATAATCTTAAAGAATCTTTTTTCCTTCAACCAATTAAAGACATTCATCTAAGATCACAACTTGCGAATGAAGCTTCACCTAACAGTTCTATTATTAATGTTTATGTTATGGCGGGAATCGGCTTGTTAATCTTAATTCTTGCTTTGGTGAATTATATAAACTTATCGATTGCCGGATTTTTGGAAAGAACCGAAGAAATTGGTATTCGGCAAATTGTAGGTTCAAAAAAACATCAGGTTGTTGCACAGCTTTTTACAGAAGCTTTCATTTTTAATCTGTTGTCCATAATTATTGGTTGGATTATCAGCAAAATTTCAGCCCCTGCCATGTCTCACTTTACCGGTTTTCGTTTTACTCCCGGTTCGTTTAATTATGCAGGAGGATATTTGATTTTCATTTTGTTTGGACTTCTCCTTCTCGGTTCGGTTCTTGCTTCACTTTACCCTTCTGTAATGGTTGCTTCTGCGAAAAACATGGAAAAACTAAAAGGCCATACAGCTATGACGCGGAGACTCAGAATGAATAAATATTTGCTGGTCTTTCAGTTTACGGTTTCCATAGTCCTGATTATTGGTACCCTGATAAATTACAAACAAATTAGTTTTATGAGAAACCAGGATTTGGGAATTGATACGGACAGAATCGTTGTTTTGGAAGGGCCCAATGCGATAAACCAGCAAGTTAATTTTGAGCAGACAGTACGTAGACTACGGAACGAAATTGCTTCGTATCCGTCAATAAAACAGGTTAGTGCATGCAGCGCTGTCCCCGGGAAAGTTAATGTTCTTTCAAGGCCTTTGTTCCAGTTGTCAAGAGAAAATGAAGGAGCGAAAGAAATCAGCGAAATACTGGTTGATCAGCAGTACTTTTCCATGTTGGATGTTAATTTTATTGCAGGCCATAATTTTTCAGAGGCAGCAGAAAACAACCGGCAAACGGTAATATTGAATGAATCTGCTGTTAGTGTGCTTGGTTTTAACTCTCCACAAGATGCGATATCACAAAAGGTAGGCTATCATTGGGCGGGTGGTGTTGGCGAATGTGAAGTGATTGGTGTAGTGGCAGATTTTCACCAACAGTCATTAAAATACAGTAAAGAACCTATCGGTTTTTACAACGAACATAGCAGCGGCGACTATATGGTTAAAATCAGTTCGGGACAAAATCCGTCACAGAATATTTCCGGCGCACTGGATTTGCTTGAGAATAAATGGGAAGAACTTTTCCCTGGTAATCCGTTTAACTACTATTTCCTCGACAATTTTTTTGAACAACAATACAGCTCTGACAAAAGATTTGGAAATATCTTTACCCTATTTTCTGTGTTAGGAATTTTTATTTCCTGTATCGGCCTGTTTTGTTTATCAGTTCAATCGGTTGCCAAACGAAACAAAGAAATCGGCATCCGCAAAGTAAACGGAGCCAAAATTTCTGAAGTAATGGCGATGCTCAATAAAGACTTTGTAAAGTGGGTTGTTATCGCTTTTGTAATCGCAACTCCAATTGCATATTATGCTATGAATAAATGGCTCGAAAACTTTGCATATAAAACAGATTTGAGTTGGTGGATTTTTGCCCTGGCAGGTTTGCTGGCGTCGGGAATTGCAATTTTAACAGTTAGTTGGCAGAGCTGGCGTGCGGCAACACGGAATCCGGTTGAGGCACTCAGGTATGAGTAAGCCCCGGATATCGGGAGCTGATTGCCCGAGATAAACTTTGAGGTATGAAAAAATTAAAAAATAAAGCATGAGTTTCAAAAACAATTTACAAATTAGTTTCAGACATTTAAAGGCCGACAAAATAAATACATTTATCAGCATCAGCGGATTAATCCTGGGTCTGGGGATTGTAATGGTAGTCCTCGTTTTTGTATTAAATGAATTGGGTTACGATAGTTCTTTCGCAAATAACAAACAAATTTATCGTGTTCTTAATTATAACGAATCAGATAACCATATCTGGGCAAATACGCCTTTTGTTATTGCTGAAGAAGCCAAAAATAAATTTGCAGAGATAGAAAATTTTGCGCATCAGTATAATATCGGAAATATTGAGGTTAAAAAGAATACCGAATATATTCCTGAACCTGATATGATATGCACCGAAAGCGACTTCTTTAGCATCTTTGGAATTGATATATTACAGGGAAGCCTGAACGATTTTGATAAAACTGAAGGAAAGCTCCTTGTGAACGAACATCTGGCAACCAAATATTTTGGAGTGGAAGATCCAGTGGGGCAACACCTCGATATTCGTTATTCAGGAAAAGAATTTCCGATGGAAGTGGCTGCTGTTTATCGTGATATTCCTCAAAATTCAAGTATAAAAGCAACACTGATTGCAAGTATGGATTTTGCAATGCAGCATTTGGAAGACAACATACAAACGAACACGGATAAGCCCGACGAAAATGAGTTCAGACAAGCCTGGAAAGGGGTTTTCTTTACTAGTTTTCTGCTGCTAAAAGATGGTGTTGATACGAAAGCCTTTGAAGCCAAACTTCAAAAATTGGGACAAGAGAATTCCAGCGAAAACAATAAACTTTCCCTTTCGATCCAGCCATTTTCCGATATTTATTTTGGTTCTGAAAAAATTGTGGACAACAACAGAAAAGAACAGGGAAATCTTTCAATGTTACTTGTACTGGCATTTATTGGGTTTTTAATTCTTGTAACTGCTTCCATCAACTATCTCAACCTGGCTTCGGCAAAAGCTATGTCGCAGGTGAAAAACTATGCCGTTCGTAAAATTTGCGGCGCCCGTCAAAAAAGTATCATCGTACAAATGATTATTGATTCTACTTTAATTACCATCCTTGCATTACCGTTTGCGATACTTGTGGCATCGGTTTCTCTGCCTTACATAAGTTCAATGCTTGGAAAAGATTACTCCATTGAAATTTCGGGGCAATTGGTTGCAAGCCTTTCCATTTTAGCACTGATTACACTGACAACCGGTATTGTATCCGGAAGTTTGGTATCCATACGATCATCTCGATTTGGCCTGGTAAATGTTTTAAAGGGAAATAAAATTGACATTGGAGACAAACACTACACCCGTAAAGCGATGGTGATATTCCAGATTGCTGTTTTTATCTCGTTAATTTCAACCATGTTTCTGGTTCAGAAACAAGTGCGTTATGCTTTCAACAAAGATTTGGGGTTTGCCAAAGAAGGTTTGATTCGTGTTCCCAAGGGGGATCACAATCTCGATTTGTTTAAACAGGAAATCAAAAAAAATCCAAACGTGCTTAGCGCCAGCGGAACGCTGTGGATGCCTCCAAGCAACAATAAAATGTACATGTCGATTCCCAAAGTAAGCAACCACGACGAACAGGTAAAAGTAAACGGGCTTTTTGTTGATTATGGATTTGCTGAAACCATGGGGCTCAAAATTATTATGGGTTCCGATTTCGACAAGGAAAAGAACAACAGTGGTGTTCTCGTCAACGAATCGGCAATTGAAACGTTGGGGCTGACTGATATTCTAGGAGAGCAAACCGCTTTTGGACCGGTTGTGGGTGTAGTCAGCGATTTTAACATGTTTTCACTTCATGAAGCCATCACGCCAATGATAATTGGCTTAAATCCGGGAATGAGCCAGAGTATTGCCATCCGGCTAAGAACTGAAAACCTGCCTGCAACCATCGACTTTTTAAAAGAAACCTGGGCAAACACTGGTGGTACGACTGCCTTCGATTTTGAATTCACCGACGATATTCTGAACGACATGTATGAATCAGACATCCGCTTTTCAAAAACCATTGGGCTGCTTGCAATTATTGCTGTTGCTATTGCCACTCTTGGTTTGTTTGGATTGTCTTTGCTCATGGGAAAACAGCGTATTAAAGAAATTGGTGTTCGTAAAGTAAACGGCGCACGGACTAACGAAATAATGACTTTGCTAAACAAAGACTTCGTAATGTGGGTAGGAGTTGCTTTTATAGTGGCCACTCCCATTTCTTACTACGCTATGAATAAATGGCTGGAAAATTTTGCTTACAAAACCAACCTAAGCTGGTGGATTTTTGTCCTTGCCGGAGTGATGGCATTGGGAATTGCGTTGCTAACCGTTAGTTGGCAAAGTTGGAGAGCTGCTACAAGGAATCCGGTGGAAGCACTCAGATATGAGTAACACGTCGGCTCGGGAACACGAGCCTGGCTGGAATAATAAAATGAATAACAACTACCTGAAAATGAAATAAACTAATCTTTAAAACCTTAAAATATGATTGGCTACTACTTAAAAATGACCTGGCGGAAAATAAGGAAAGAACCTTTGTTTTCGGGCATTACAATTCTGGGACTTACTATCGGAATTACTTCTTTTTTGATTTTGTTTTTATATGTGGCCAACGAAAAAAGCTATGACAAACACTTTGCAAAGTACAAGAATATTTACAGGGTGATTTCTTATCCGCAAAAAACCGGAGATCCTTGGGCACGCAGTCTTGGAATTGTTCATGTTGCTGCTGAAAATATTCCGGAAGTTGAAGAATCGACTCAGTTCACGTACTGCACTGAAGGCAGCATTAAAATTGACGATAATTTACTTCAACAAAACGATATCTTATCGGTTGATAAAGCTTTTATGAATTTGTTTGAAGTGGAACCGGAGGTTGGAGATTTAAATGATATTGATAAACCTAACGTTGCCTTTATAACGGAGGATTTTGCAAAAAAATATTTCAGTAATGAAAACCCAATTGGAAAATCCATTGATGTGGAAGCTTTGCAGTATTTTCGCGATTTGGGGAAATATGAAATAAAGGGAATTGTGAAGAATGCGCATCCAAAAACACACTTCAATTACGAAATATTACTATCACAAAAAGGAAGCCTCGAAGAACGTTATACATCGCTTCCCAACTTAAAAATATTCTGGACATACAATTATCTTTTACTAAAAGAAGGAGCATCACCACAGACAGTTGCAAATAAAATTGCAGCATTTTACAATTCAAGTGAATTAAAAGATTCCCCTGGCCCCAAAGAATATGATTTTAATCTCATTGCTCTTCAAGACATCCATTTAAAATCGGATTATCGTTTTGAATTGAAAGAAAGTTCAAGCAAAATAAACATTACACTTTTTGTTGTTATTTCTTTTGTGATTCTCCTGGTTTCACTACTGAACTTTATCAACCTTACCATTGCAAGGCTCATAAAAAGATCGAAAGAACTGGGTTTGAAAAGATCGGCTGGCGCAGCTAAAAAACAGTTGACAGGACAAATTCTTATGGAAGTTTTTCTGGTTTGTATCAGCGGCCTGTTACTGGCGTTTATTGTTGCAGAAGGTTTGAAATCATTTATTAACAAGTGGTTCTATATTCAATTCGATATTTATTATTCTGAGCCGATTGTTCTGGCGAGCATAATTGGAGTGTTAGCTCTTTGCCTGATTCTTACCGGTGTCTTTGTCGGGTTCTTTCTTAACAGCAAATCATCGCCAAGCGCCTTATTAAATCAGCAAGCCAAATACTCCAAGAATTTTATTTTAAAAACCTTGTTGATTGGACAGTTTACCATTGTGATCATTTTAATTGCTGCTACCTTTTTTGTGAACAAGCAAATGAACTTTATCAATCAAAAACCACTTGGATTTGACAAAGAAAATGTGCTGGTTATCAATCTGAAAGATTTTTCGAAAGATCCGGCTGTTTTTATGCGGGATCTCGAGACCCACAGTCGGGTGAACTCAGTCGGTTATACCAGACAGCATTTTGGATATCCCACACAAAGTTTTGGCCTGGAAGGATTGGGACTCGACGGATCCGCCGAGTTGGTATTTGCCAATTATACATATTTAAAGACCATGAATATTGAGTTACTGAAGAACTGGATCAAACCGCCAGTAGATACGATTGAGGGAATGGTAGTTAATGAGCATTTGTATAATCGGCTTATGGAACAGCACGGTAGTATGGAAGCTTTAAATACTTTTCAGAATGGAAGAGAACTTGCTCCGGACCAGAGGAGGATTAATATTATTGGAGTGGCCCGGGATTTTAATTATAACTCAGCTCACGAAGCGATAGGTGATTTTGCTTTTTTGTTAGAAGAGTCTAATGCGGCAAGATTTATCCATGTCAGGTTAAACAAAGGAGATCTCAGGACAGCTATGACAATCGTGCGTAAAGTGTGGGATGATCATTATTCCCATCAGGATTTTAATTACTTTTTTTTGGATGAGAAAATTGCCAGTCAGTATAAAGCCGAAGTTATTTTGGGTAGAGTACTTTCTACTTTCTCATTGCTTGGAATTTTAATAAGTATCATCGGAATTAGTGCACTTTCTCTTTTCATCTCACAACAAAAAACCAAAGAAATCGGTATCCGCAAAGTAAATGGTGCAAAAATATCCGAAATATTAACGATGCTCAATAAAGACTTTGTAAAATGGGTAGTGATTGCTTTTATCGTTGCCACGCCCGTTGCGTACTACGCCATGAATAAGTGGCTGGAAAATTTTGCCTATAAAACCGGTTTAAGCTGGTGGATATTTGCTTTGGCTGGAGTGTTGGCTCTTGGAATTGCACTGATAACCGTCAGCTGGCAAAGCTGGAGGGCAGCTACAAGGAATCCAGTTGAGGCATTGCGGTACGAGTAAACAAAATGAGTCACATTGTAAACTGCTATAATATTTTATATTTGGATAGAGTGGCACAACAGCATGGTCTATTTTGTTGTGCTTATGTTGTAACCACAAAAAAAGAGGTACCTACAAAATCGTAAGCACCTCATTTTCATCGTGAACCTGAAGGGACTCGAACCCCTAACCTCCTGATCCGTAGTCAGGTGCTCTATCCAATTAAGCTACAGGTCCATTTATATTTTCTAAAAACACTTTGTTTACCCGATTTTTCATCAGTTCTGTATCACAAAAGCGGTGCAAATATAATATTTTTTGATAAAACTCAACAAGAAATTAAAACTTTAACCGTACTTTTCCATTTTATCCTCAATAGTAACATCATTATCAAAGTTAACCTGTATTTTAAGGTTGGTCAACATTTTTTCTGTCCCTGCTGCTTTACAGGCGTCATGAATATTTTCTATTAGCCCTGATAAATCTTGAAAAGTACATTCCACTACCGTTTCAAAAGGACAAACCCTATATTTGAGTCCCGTTTTTTCAATGGCAGCAATCGCTTCGTCAACCAGCGTATATTTTAATTTCCCTTCGGCTTCAGGCAAAACCTGAATAGCCACATTAATTTTATTCGATTTCCAATGTGTTTGTTTCATCTTCTTCGTTTTTATCCAACATGCGTAAAATCTCTCCTTTCGACAAGACCTTAACGTTGGTAACAATCATATCCTCCTGTAGAAAGTCACCATACTGATTACACTCATCTACAATATTTCTGAAAATATCCTTTAGGTTGGCTTTTAATGGCAACATCACCTGGCTCGTTGAAAAACCTTCCATAAAATCAATCAATTCAAATTCACCTTCATGTTTTTTTAGCTCAAAAATCAGCTCGTCTTTTAACAGTTTCCGCTGTGTTTCATTAAGCATTGCTTCTTTACTGCGGTTAATAAATACAACAAAATATCTCAATTTCTGGCCTTTACCTCCCAAACCTGAAGAAATAAAAACCTGCTGTTCATCGAGTAACGAACTTTGGAGAAGCATCCTGTTTTCCTGCAGAGCCAGGACAGCCCACGGTTTTAAAATGCCTTTAGCACTTTCCAAAAACTTCTCAATTAGCCGGTAAGCTTTAACATCATCAACAGTTGCCAGTGTAGATAGTATTTCTCTTTTCCTCTCGACATCTGTTTCTTCAGAAAATAACTCACCCTCTCCATCATTAAATTCTTCTGTTTGCTCTTTGTCCTTGTCTCTTATTTTTTTTGAAAATTCAAAATATTGCATCTGAATTTCAATATCGATTTGTTCTTCAAGAATATTAAAATTCTCAGGCAGGTTCTCCAACGCTTTCTGAATGTTATTGTAAAATTTATCCTCTTTCATGCCTTTGATTTATCTGACAAAAATAATGACTTGTTATTATATGAACAGAAGATTAACATTTTATTTTTAATAATTGGAAATGTGAATATATTTGTAGCCTTATTTTTATTTAATTTAAGTTTTGATAGAAGGAAGTTGAGCAGGAGTGAAGTTAAGTGAGGTTAAGAATAGTAACAAAGTAATCATAACCAAAGTACTCGGGCATGGTTCATTCCGGAAACGTATTTCGGAAATGGGTTTTATTAAGGGGAAAGAGGTTAAGGTCATTAAAAATGCTCCTTTTAACGGCCCTATTGAGTTTAAGATTCTGAATTACAATGTCTCTCTACGAAAATCAGAGGCAGATCTGATAGAAGTAGTTCCTTCCGATAAATTTGTTGAAAGCCTGAATGGAAGTTACGAAGGCGTAATTGATCGAAAAATCGATCAGATCAACCAGTCGGAGCGGACAAAAACTATCAATATTGCGCTAGTGGGAAACCCAAACTGTGGTAAAACCACCCTTTTTAATTTTATTTCGGGCTCAAAGGAAAGAGTAGGAAACTACTCAGGCGTTACAGTAGATATTAAAAAAGCCACTTTTAAAACCAAAGGTTATACTTTCAATTTTTACGATTTACCCGGGACATACAGTCTAACAGCTTATTCAAAAGAGGAAATTTTTGTTCGTAAGTTTATCTATGAGCAAACTCCGGATCTGGTAATTAATGTGCTGGATGCAACCAATCTGGAAAGAAATCTTTTTCTCACTACACAGCTTATCGATATGGATTTACGTATCGTTGCTGCGTTAAATATGTTTGACGAGCTGGAAAAGAAAAAACTTTATTTCAATCGTGACGGGATGTCCAGACTTCTCGGAATGCCTTTTATACCAACCATCAGTTCAAAAGGAATTGGTTTGGACAATTTGATTGAAAAAGTGATAGAGGTCTTTGAAGGAAGGGAAAAATCAACACGGCATATTCACATTAATTATGGCAAAGATTTGGAGGAATCAATTAAACTGGTCCGCCAAAAAATTAAAGAGAACAAACCCATTACAGATAAAATTTCTTCCCGGTTTCTTGCTATCAAACTGCTGGAAAAAGATCAACACGTTCTTGAATTACTTGCTGATTATAAAAATTTTGACGAAATAAAAGCGGTTACAAATCGCGAAATAAAGAAGATTGAAGGATTGGTGAATGAAGACAGTGAAACCGTAATTACCGATGCCAAATACGGTTTTATTACAGGGGCGCTTAAAGAGACATTTAAAGATCCCAACCAGTCAAAAAAAACACGCTCTGAAAAGATTGACAATATTTTAACCCAGAAATACCTCGGTTTTCCGTTGTTTACCGCCATTTTGTTTTTGATGTTTTATACTACCTTCAAACTGGGAGCTTATCCAATGAATTGGATAGACATTGGCGTTGCAGCATTGGGAAATTTTGTCAACAATATCATGCCGGAAGGAATGTTAAGAGACTTGCTGGTAAACGGCATCATAAGTGGTGCCGGAAGCGTTTTGGTTTTTCTTCCCAACATCCTTATTCTGTTTTTCTTTATTTCGCTGCTGGAAGGAACGGGCTACATGGCTCGTGCAGCTTTTATTATGGACAAAATCATGCACCGCTTTGGACTTCACGGGAGATCGTTTATTCCTTTAATTATGGGATTTGGATGTAATGTTCCTGCAATTCTCGCAACCCGGACAATGCGCAACCGTGGTGATAGAATATTAACCATGCTTATCATTCCGTTTATGTCATGTAGCGCAAGGCTTCCGGTATATATTCTTATCATATCAGCATTTTTTGATAAATACCATACGCTTTACCTCGTTGGAATCTACATTGCCGGAATTATATTTGCTTTTTTAACTGCCCAAATTCTGAATAAAACCGTTTTTAAAAACAAGGAAACTCCTTTTGTTATGGAACTTCCGACATACCGTTTACCTACTTTCAGAAACATTATTTACCAGATGTGGGATAAAACCCAACACTATCTTAAAAAGATAGGAACGATTATTCTTGTCGGAGTGGTTATAATCTGGGCTTTGGAATATTTCCCGCGTCATACAAAACAAGCGGCACAATATGAGAAGCAATTGGAAGAGGTTCAACGCAATGATAATCTCAACGGTGAATTTAAAAAGAAGCAAACAGCAACATTGGAGCAGCAAATTGAATCCGAGAGATTAATGAACTCCTATTTGGGAAGATTGGGCAGAATTGTTGAACCCGTAATGAGGCCGCTTGGTTTTGACTGGAAAATGAGTATTAGCCTTCTTGCCGGACTACCGGCAAAAGAAATTATTGTAAGTACAATGGGAGTACTCTACCAAACAAACAGTGACGAGAGTACAGTTAATCTGCAAAAAAAGTTAAAGGATGAAACCTATAAAAGCGGAAAAAGACAGGGACAAAAAGTTTTTACGCAACCCACAGCCCTGGCATTTCTGATTTTTATTCTCATTTATTTCCCATGTATTGGGGTAGTTGCAACCATAAAGAATGAATCAGGTTCCTGGAAGTGGGCTGCATTTACTATTTTTTATACCACTGCACTTGCGTGGACAGCTGCGTTTGTTGTATTTAATATAGCTCAACTTATTTTTTAGATTGTCATGGTGCAGGAGCTTATAACTTATATGATCATCGGTGCTGCAATTGCGGTGGCAGCAATGAAAACGATTAAAAAATTCGGAAAAAAAAGAGCGAAAGAGAAACACGCAAAAAATTGTAACACATCTAAAGCAGCTCACAATTGTTCAGATTGTTCTGCCGAATGCATGCTGAGAAATGCTGTTAACCCATTGCCGGAGAGAAAAAACGAAAAAAACCTTTGCCAAAAAATTGAAATTAAATCAAAGTAGTTTCAAATTCCTTATTGTTTCTATAGAATCTTCAGCATTAAAAACAAAACTACCCGCAACCAAAACGTTAGCACCTGCCTCAAAAAGCTTTTTCCCGGTTTCGTAATTTACTCCGCCATCTACCTCTATTAGACAATTCGGGTTAAATCTTTCCGTTAACTCTTTTAACTGGGTCACTTTCTTATAGGTATTCTCTATAAATTTCTGGCCGCCAAAACCCGGATTTACAGACATCAGCAAAACCATGTCCAGTTCTGCAATAATATCTTCCAAAAGCGATACCGGTGTATGCGGATTTAAACACACACTAGCCTTTACATTCTGCTCCTTTATCGACTGTACAGTTCGGTGCAGATGGGGACACGCCTCGTAATGAACTGTTAAATAGGAAGCTCCCGCCTTTGCAAAGGGTACAATAAACTTGTCCGGGTTTACAATCATCAGATGCACGTCGAGCGGTTTTTTCGCTATTTTATTGACATCTTTGATAACCGGAATACCAAATGAAATATTAGGTACAAATACACCATCCATTACATCAAAATGAATAAAATCAGCTTCACTTTGATTGATGGTTTGAATAGCTTCTCCCAAACGATTAAAATTAGCGGAAAGGATAGAAGGTGCGATCAAACGTTTCATTCACAAAAATTATTTTCCCAGGTATGATTTTAACAACCTGTTTCTGTATTGATTTTTTAGTTTTTTTATTGCTTTTTCTTTTATCTGTCTTACTCTCTCACGGGTCAAACCAAACTCATCGCCTATTTCTTCAAGCGTATGTGCCTGGTAACCGTTCAAGCCAAAATAGAACCTTAGAATTTCTGCCTCCCTGTCGCCCAAAGTTGAAAGCGAACGTTCTATTTCCTTCCGGAGTGAACTGTCTATTAAACTGTTATCCGGACTCGGAGAGTCGTCGTTTAACATTACATCATACATATTGTTGGCTTCCTCTTCGCGAATAGGAGCATCCATAGACACATGCACACTTGAGAAATTCATTGAATCCTCTATCATCTCAGGTTTTGCTTCCATAATCTCGGCAACTTCTTCAACTGTTGGTTCCCGTTGAAACTCTTGTTCAAGTTTATTAAAAGCTTTATTAATTTTGTTGATAGAGCCAATCTTATTTAACGGAAGCCGGACGATTCTTGCCTGTTCGGCAAGTGCCTGCAAAATTGATTGCCGAATCCACCAAACAGCATACGATATGAACTTAAACCCACGAGTTTCATCAAATCTCTCGGCTGCTTTTATTAAACCAAGATTTCCTTCGTTTATCAGGTCAGGTAAACTTAGTCCCTGATTTTGATACTGTTTTGAGACAGAAACCACAAAACGAAGATTTGCTTTGATTAAGGTTTCCAGAGCCTGTCTGTCCCCTTTTTTTATTCGTTTGGCTAGTTCAACCTCCTTTTCGGCAGACAACAATTCAACTTTACCAATTTCATGAAGATATTTATCCAAAGACAAAGTATCACGATTGGTAACTTGTTTTGTAATTTTTAGTTGTCTCATAATTTAATGGTTAGTAAAAATACTTTCGGGTTGAATTTATCAATCCTTTTTATTCCCACAAAAATAACATTTAAAATCTAGTAAACTATACGTAGAAATACCCGATCAGTTAACAAATAAAACGGATTTGTTTAGAATAAGTTTAAAAAAATTAGAAATTTCTATTATTAAGCAGAAATTTCTTAAAATCTGAATATTTTTTGTCTAAAATAATTACTTTTCGTAATCCTTTCATAAATACTGCTAATTTATCCGGAAGCGTAACATTTCCCGTTCCTACAATTTGCTCTATTGTTTCCGTAAACTTCGCAGGGTGAGCTGTTTCCAGGAAAATGCCTGTTTGATTCCCTTGTAAATAATCGTCAAGCGACTGAAAACCACATGCGCCGTGTGGATCACATAAGTAACCATATTTTTCGTACACTTGTTTAACTATTCCCCTGATTTGGTCGTCAGAATATCTAAAACCTACAATTTTTTCCGCAATTGTTCTATACGAATGATTATACAAATCCAAAATGCGGGCAAAGTTACTTGGTGCGCCCACATCCATGGCATTGGCAATTGTTTCTACGGAAGAACGCGGGTTGTATTCACCTGTTTTCAAATATTGATAAACAATATCGTTCTCATTATTTGCAGCAATAAATTGTTTTACGGGTAATCCCATTTCCTGTGCAAACAGCCCGGCTGTTAAATTGCCAAAATTCCCACTGGGAACCGAAACGACCAGTTCTTTTGCTTCAAGTGCACCAACTTCTTTTAAACGGGCGTATGCATTAAAATAGTAAAAAGCCTGAGGGAGGAAACGGGCTACATTTATTGAATTGGCCGATGTTAAAACAAGTTTCGTGTTTAACTCCTCATCTAAAAATGCTGTTTTTACCAGGTGCTGACAATCATCAAAAGTCCCGTCAATTTCCAGAGCTGTAATATTTTTTCCGAGCGTAGTAAACTGCGATTCCTGAATTTTACTCACCTTACCTTTAGGATACAGCACATATACATGAATACCTTCAACCCCTAAAAAGCCATTGGCAACCGCGCTTCCGGTATCGCCTGACGTAGCCACCAATACATTGACCTGCTTTTCTTTTTCTCCCCCCAAAAAGTGGTTTAATAAACGAGCCATAAAACGGGCACCTACATCTTTAAACGCCAGTGTAGGACCATGAAAAAGTTCGAGTGAGTAAATATTCTCCTTAATCTTAACCAGTGGACAATCAAACTGTAAGGTATCAAAAACAATTTCTTTCAGTTTGGCTTCTTCAATATCTTCTCCAAAAAACTTTTTTGCCACCTCAAAAGCAATTTCCTGAAAAGACAGTTTATGGATAGAGTTAAAAAATGAAGGTTCAAATTTTTCAATCCGCTCCGGCATAAAAAGTCCGTTATCGGCTGCAAGTCCTTTTACTACAGCTTCTTTTAACGAAACCGGCGGTGTATTTTTATTGGTACTGTAATATTGCATTTTTATTTCACTTCGTTGGCGATGACAAAAATAACAAGCCTGTTTTCAGTTTCAATCTATACGGAGTCTCAACAACAAAGATTAAAGTATTAATAACAAAAACATGACTTTTATCAGAAAACCACAAGTAACTATACCCGGATATTTAAAAATGTTCGAATAAATTCATCACCTTTTAATAACCCGATCGAACCGTTCTTCACATCAAATTCATCATATACCTCAGTTCTGTCGGGTTGAATTCCTTTTTTATAAATGATAAACGGAACGGCATCGCGAGTGTGCGTTCTTAATGCACACGGTGTTGGATGATCAGGCAAGATAGCCACAGCAACCTCGTCACCCATTTTCTCTATTTCCCCGAGTATATATTTCACAACCCGTGTATCAAGGTATTCAATTGTTTTTGTCTTTAATTCAACGTCACCTTCATGTCCGGCTTCATCACTTGCTTCAATATGAAGGTAAACCAAATCGTTTTCTTTTAACGCGTCAACAGCGGCTTTTGCTTTCCCTTCGTAGTTGGTATCATACAAACCAGTTGCACCTTCTACATGAATCACTTTCATCCCTGCATAAACACCAATTCCCTGGATTAAATCAACAGCCGAAATAACTGCCGTTTTTTCAAGTCCAAACATTTCCTTTAGAGTTGGCATGGCCGGTTTATAACCGGGCGACCAGGGCCATATACTGTTTGCGGATTCCTTACCAACTTGTTTCCTTTTTATATTTATGGGATGTTCCGCAAGTAATTTTTGTGATTTTAAAATCAAATTATTTAATAGATCGGCCGTTTCTTCTGCCTTAGCAGATTTTGCTTTGACTGCTACTTCAAGAAAAGCAGTACCGGGCACATCGTGCGGTGGAGTACATTGCAAATCTTTTTTCCCGTTTTTTATCACCAGCAAATGACGATAGGAAACACCCGAGTAAAACCGAACATTGTCACTTCCCAGCTTTTCATTTAAAAATGAAATCAACTCAGAGGCTTCTTCAGAAGAAATATGACCTGCCGAATGATTTTTTATTTTTTCGTGTTCAACAGTAATCAGATTACAGCGCAATCCTAAATCTTCGGGGCCAAGTTCGATCCCCATACTTGCTGCTTCGAGCACTCCCCTGCCCTCAAAAACTTTTTCCACATCGTAACCTAAAACCGCCATATTTGCCACCTCGCTTCCCGGATGCATGGAATCGGGTACCGTAATGAACTGTCCGGCCTGGCCATTTTTAGCTAACCAGTCGATATGAGGCTTGTTTGCCATTTGGAGCGGAGTTTTTCCGCCATAATTTTCAAGAGGTTCGTCCGACATTCCGTCGCCAAGAATTATAATGTACTTCATAATTTCAGTTTAATCGAAAATTCCAGTTCCGAAATTTAAATATTTGACACTTTTATTAAATCGGCAAATACCCCGGCTGCAGTTACTGAAGCGCCGGCTCCATATCCTTTTATCAGCATCGGAAACTCCTGATACCGTTCCGTAGTGTACATCACCAGATTATTGCTTCCTTCCAGATCGTAAAAAGGATGAGTGGAACTTACTTCCTGCAATTCCACTTCTGCCAACCCATTTTCGTATTTCGCCACAAAGCGCCATTTTTTATTTTCTTTTTCCAAAACTTTCCGTTTCACCTCAAAATCAGCATCCAAATCCTTTATCTTTTCCCAGAAATTTTCCAGCGAGCCTTCAAAAAAGGAGTCTGGCACAAAACGTTTGATATTAATATCTTCCATTTCTACAGCATAACCTGATTCGCGTGCGAGAATTAAGATTTTGCGTGCCACATCAACACCACTCAAATCAATGCGCGGGTCAGGCTCTGAATACCCCTCTTCCTTTGCTCTTTTTATGGTTTCACTCAAAGGCACTTTTTCTGAAATAGTGTTAAAAATATAATTCAGAGTTCCAGATAATACCGCCTCAATCTTCAAAATTTTATCTCCTGAATTTACCAGGTCGTTTAAAGTATTTATAATGGGCAAACCGGCTCCCACATTGGTTTCAAATAAAAACTTAACACCTTTTTGTTTTGCCAGTTTTTTTAATTCAGAATAATTTGAAAATGAAGACGAGGCCGCCACTTTGTTTGCCGCCACAATGGAAATATTCGAATGAAGAATATCTTTGTAAATATCTGCCACCTTATCTGAAGCAGTGCAATCCACAAACACAGAATTATAAATATTCATTTTTCTCATTTCATCGACAAAACCAGTCAAATCCGACTTCTTTTCTGAATTATCAAGGCTTTCTTTAAATGTTGAAATTTCAATTCCGTCGCGGTCGAAAACCATTGTTTTTGAATTGGCAACACCGGTAAGTTTTAATTTCAGATGTTTCTCCTCCAACAATTTTTTCTGCTGCATTTGTAACTGCTGCAACAGATTTCCGCCAACGGTTCCAATTCCCATCAGAAAAACATTTAATTCCACATTTTCGGAAAGGAAAAATGATTCATGAACCACATTTAGTGTTTTCCGAAGTTCCCGGCTTTCAACCACCCAGGAAATATTTAATTCTGAAGCACCCTGAGCTATGGCAATTACATTCACCCCGTTTTTTCCGATGGTAGAAAACAATTTCCCGGCAATACCGGTGGTATGTTTCATATTTTCACCTACAATGGCCACAATTGAAAGCTCACTTTCGGCATAAATTTTACTGATTTGTCCCGAAGCTATTTCTTTTTCAAACTCTTCCCGAATAGCAATTTCGGCTGCATCAAGCGCATGTTCATCGATAGCAACACTGATTGAATTCTCGGAAGAAGCCTGTGAGATTAAAATGACATTAACGTTTACGCTGGCCAGTGCTGTAAACAAACGCATGGAAATACCGGTTACCCCCACCATTCCGATCCCCTGAAGGGTTAAAAGCGTAATTCCCGAAATGGATGAAATCCCTTTAATAGGTCTTTCCTTTCCGTTTTCGGCTGTTTGAATGATTCTTGTCCCTTCACTTTCCGGCTTAAACGTATTTTTAATCTGAATCGGGATTCCTTTTTGATACACCGGCAAAATAGTTGGAGGGTAAATTACTTTCGCTCCAAAATGCGAAAGTTCCATTGCCTCGGAATAGGTCAGTTTTGGGATGGTGTATGCTTTCCTGATAACACGTGGATCGGCTGTCATAAAACCATCCACATCAGTCCAAATCTCCAACGAGCTTACATCAAGAGCTGCGGCAATTATCGAAGCGGTATAATCTGAACCACCTCGTCCTAATGTCGTAAATTCACTTTTACTGTTTTTTGAAATAAAACCGGGAACTACTGCAACGCCTGAAAAGTTTGCAAAAGTTTTTTGAATGTTCTGATTTGTAATTTTAAAATCGACGGCTGCTCGTCCAAAATTACTGTCGGTTTGTATAAATTCCGACGAGTCCTTCCGAACCGCCCCCGGAATGTATTGCGCGACAATATGCGACGAAATTCGTTCTCCGATTCCGGCAATCCGATCCAGTGTCTTAACGGTAAGCTCTCCCACCAGGGTAATCCCGGTTAAAATCTGTTCCAATTCATCCAGCAATTCATCAACAATGTATTTTATTGAGCCGGTCCCGTTAAAAAGTGTTTCAATGGCATCGTAATGCGCTTTTTTTATTTCCGTCAGTTCCGCATGAAAGTTTTGCGTTCCCGTAGAAGCTTGCCTGGCGGCATTCAAAATTTTATCTGTAATCCCACCCAAGGCAGAAACTACGACAACTACATCCTCATCCTGTTTGAGAACAATCTCCTTTACCCGTTTTATATTTTCGGCTGAACCGACTGAGGTTCCGCCAAACTTCAAAACTTTCATACTTTTATAAAATTGGTTATAAAAAAACTGGATGAAACGACAGAAGCCGCTCATCCAGTACATTCTGTCTTATTTAAATACGTTTTATTCGCTTGTAATTTTTCCCGTAATCGTCTCCATTATTTTTGTTTCGAGTTCCTGTGCCAACTCCGGATTATCAAGAATCAGGTTACGCACGGTTTCTCTTCCCTGTCCTAATTTGGTTTCGCCATAACTAAACCACGAACCACTTTTTTTAATGATGTTAAACTGGACTCCCAAATCGATAATCTCACCCGATTTTGAAATTCCTTCACCATACAAAATATCAAATTCCGCTTTACGGAATGGCGGAGCAACTTTGTTCTTCACCACTTTCACACGAACATTATTTCCCTGAACCTCATCACCATCTTTTATCTGTCCAATCCGGCGGATATCCAAACGAACCGAAGCATAAAACTTAAGTGCATTTCCTCCGGTTGTGGTTTCAGGGTTACCAAACATCACCCCTATTTTTTCCCTTAACTGATTGATAAAAATGCAGCAGGTTTTGGTTTTATTGATGTTTGCAGTAAGCTTACGCAGAGCCTGAGACATTAAACGAGCCTGTAATCCCATTTTTGAATCGCCCATTTCTCCCTCCAATTCAGCTTTTGGAGTAAGCGCTGCAACCGAGTCGATCACTACAATATCCAAAGCTCCTGAACGAATAAGATTATCGGCAATTTCCAGGGCCTGCTCTCCACTATCGGGTTGTGAAATCAATAATTCATCAATATCAACTCCCAGTTTTTTTGCATAATACGGGTCAAAGGCGTGTTCGGCATCAATAATGGCGGCAATTCCCCCTGCTTTTTGCGCTTCAGCAATAGCATGAATGGCCAGGGTTGTTTTACCCGAAGATTCAGGTCCGTAAATTTCGATTACCCTTCCTTTGGGGTAACCTCCAATTCCAAGCGCAACATCCAAAGCAATGGATCCCGATGGAATGGCCGGAACATCTTCAACTGCGCGATCCCCCATACGCATGATGGAACCTTTACCATAGCTTTTTTCAATTTTATCCATCGTAAGCTGAATTGCTTTCAGCTTTTCTTTATTCATTTGGTTTTTTTCTTCTTTTGTCATGTTTAGTTTTGGTTAAATTTTTAAAGCTTTTTCTATTTGGTTGGTATGGTCCTTTGTTTTTACCTTTTCAAAAATTTCAGTGATTACTTCATTTTCATCGATAACAAATGTGGTTCGTAAAACTCCCATGTATTTTTTACCATACATACTTTTCTCTCCCCACGCTCCATAGGCCTGCAAAATCTCCTTTTCCGTATCGGCAATCAAATTAAATTTCAAGCCGTATTTATCGGCAAATTTCACGTGCGACTGCACACTGTCGGGGCTCACTCCTATCACTTCAAAGCCTTTGTTTAACCATGAATTGTAATTCTCATTCAAATTACAGGATTCCGCTGTACATCCGGGCGTATTGTCTTTTGGATAAAAATAAAGAATCAGTTTCTTTCCTGAAAAATCGCTTAAACCAATCTCTTCCCCATTCTGGTTTACTCCTTTAAACTCAGGAGCTTTATCTCCAACTTTTAAATGTGTCATAAAAAATCTGTTTTTTCAGTTGTACAAATATACGTTTTATAATGATAAAAATCAGGTAAAACACCACTTCATTCCCCTCAAGAAAATCCGTATTTATTTAATGCTTCGGTCAAAATTTGTACCTTTACATTCTATTAAAACCGGAACCTTAGGGGGATTGTCAATGGCAAAAAAGATATTTTTTCTAACAATATTTTTGGGCGTTTTGTTTTCCATTTCAACGGGTAGTTTTGGAAGTAATCAGGATGACAAATCATCAAAGGCACTTGAACTGTTTGATAATAAAAAATATGCAGAGGCCGAGCCTTTGTTTAAAACACTGATTGAAGAAAAACCGGAATCACTGGAGTTATACTATTACTATGGTGCCTGCAGAACCGAAAACCAAAACTATTCTGAATATGATCTTATTCAATTATTAAATACTGATCCGGCAGAAGCTCCCCTCAAAATTAATTATTACCTCGGCATACAATACCAGGCACAAGAAAACTGGGAGCAGGCACTAAAAAACTTTAATAAGTTCAGAATGAATGCCAATCCGGAAGAACTGGAAGCGCTGAATGTGGCAAGCAAAATTCAACAATGCTATAATCAGGAAAATCCATACAGGGAACTGGTTAAAAAAGTTACCGAAAGCTCACTTGCACAAAGCTATGCCGATGCAACCGAAACAGACACTTCAACCACTGCGGCAGAGCCTTCTCCTCTTCCTGATTCATCAAATACAGTTTTTGCAGAAGAAAATAAAGAAGTTGCTGCGGGCACTCCTGCCAGGCCAGACGCAATTCCTGTTGAGTTTATCGTAAACAGCCGGATTACTTATTATAACACCAGCCATTTTCAAACGGAAGATGGCAGGGCTTTTTTTAATGAAAGCCATCAAAAACAACAACGTCTGGATTCGATTTTAACCAAAACTGACGAGTTAAGGGAACAATATCTCCAGGCAAACAGTGCCGTTTTAAAAGATGCTTTAGGCAAAAAGATAGTTACACTGGAAACAGAGTCCTACCCATTGCAACAGGAAATTACAAATCTGCTTTTGCAAGCCCAAAAAAGAGAACTGGAATATTGGAATAAGGCTTCGGAAAATGAAATTGAAACGTTTGTTGAAAAAGTTAAGAACGAAAAAAAATATCACGAAACGGAAACACCAGAAGCGCCTGAAACAATTATGGAAGCTGACACTTCCTTCATAAATCCGGAAATATTTCTCTCGGAAGAAAAAAACGATATTTTACTGGAAGAACCGGAACAAAAAGACGAGTTGATATACCGTATTCAAATTGGCGCCTATAGCAGAGGCCTTCCGACTTATGTTGAACGACTCTATAAAAAACTTGCTGTTCTTCGTAAAATTGATAACTACACCGACGACCGCGGTGTTGTTGTCTATACTACCGGAAAGCTTACTAATCTGGAAGATGCGGTTAAAATGCAGAAACAAGTTCGACAGGAAGGTGTAGAAGATGCATTTGTTGTGCCGTATTTTAACGGAAAAAGAATAACTTTGGAAGAGGCAAAAAAAATTGAAAGCGAATTATGACATCAGAGCAGACCAAAAAACGACCTGCAGATGATTTCAAAGAAAAAGTTTCTGAAGAAAACATTCTGATTTTACACAACGACGACGAACATTCGTTTGATTATGTAATTAATGCGCTCGTTGATATTTGTAAACACGAATATGAGCAGGCTACACAGTGCACTATTATTACGCATTACAAGGGAAAATGTGATGTTAAAAAGGGAAAATTCAATGTACTGAAAATCATGAAAGATGCCTTAATTGAACGGGAATTAAACGCTACTATTGACTAACGAACTGCCATGACTGTTTTTGCAATTATACTTTTGATTTTACTTGGGCTTTTGCTCCTGCTTATCGAATTTGCGGTAATTCCGGGGGTTACCATCGCCGGAATTGGAGGTTTTCTTCTTTTGGGAGCCAGCGTCTATATTGCTTTTTCTGAATATGGAACCGGGCCGGGCTTTCTTACCTTAACCGTTGTATTGATTGCTGCTCCCGCCATGATTTATTACTTTTTTAAATCAAAATCGGGAAAAAAAATGATTCTTGAGTCCAACATAATCGGAAAAGTAGAGACGATAAACACAGAAAAAATAAAAGTTGGCGATGTTGGTAAATCAATTGGCAGACTGGCCCCTTCAGGAAAAGTAAAAGTGAACGGTGAGGTTGTTGAAGCCCAGTCAACAGGTAGTTTTGTCGATCATAACAGAGAAATAAAAGTATTAAAAATATTGACCAATAAAATTATTGTAGAACCTGTAAAAAAAGAATAGTATGGTTGAATCAGTCGGTACGTGGGGACTAATAATTGGAGTTATTGTCCTGTTATTTATCGTTCTTTATTTTATTCCAATCGGGCTCTGGTTTTCAGCGCTGGTTTCCGGTGTACGAATCTCGCTGTTACAACTCTTTCTCATGCGCTTCCGAAAAGTCCCGCCGGGGATCATCGTTCGTGCATTAATTGAAGGAACAAAAGCTGACGTTCATTTGAGTCGGGATGCCTTGGAGGCACATTATCTTGCGGGAGGGCATGTAGCCAATGTGGTGCATGCACTGGTGTCGGCATCAAAGGCAAATATTGATCTGCCTTTTAACATGGCTACTGCTATTGATTTGGCCGGTCGCGATGTATTTGAAGCAGTGCAAATGTCGGTAAACCCAAAAGTTATAAACACTCCTCCGGTTACAGCGGTTGCCAAAGATGGTATTCAGTTGATCGCAAAAGCAAGGGTAACGGTCCGCGCTTCCATTAAACAACTGGTGGGTGGAGCCGGAGAAGAAACCGTTCTTGCCCGTGTAGGGGAAGGAATTGTTTCATCAATCGGTTCGTCACATTCACATAAAGCTGTATTGGAAAATCCTGATTTTATTTCCCGGGTGGTTTTGGAAAAAGGACTTGACGCGGGCACAGCATTTGAAATCCTTTCTATTGATATTGCGGATATCGACATTGGTAAAAATATTGGGGCGGTATTACAAATCGACCAGGCCGATGCCGATAAAAACATAGCACAGGCCAAAGCGGAGGAACGCAGGGCTATGGCTATCGCTCTTGAACAGGAAATGAAAGCCAAAGCACAGGAAGCACGGGCAAAAGTAATTGAAGCCGAAGTACAGGTGCCGCTGGCAATCGCCGAAGCATTTAACAAAGGTAATCTGGGTGTGATGGACTATATGAAATACAAAAACATTATGGCCGACACATCAATGAGAGATTCCATTGCAGGAGAAGAAAGCAAAAAGGGAGAATAAATAAATGAAAGTCGCCGGCGAACTTGATGTCAGGCGATGACTTTTTTTGGGAAAACAGGGGTCAATCGACTTAACGTTGATTGACCCCTGTTTTAAGTTTAACATTGACTTAAGATATGCTGCAAAACATACTTTTTAATATTTAGTTAACCTACAAATGTGTTTTATAGCATACATTTGTAGCAGAGTTTTAGTTCATAAGTTTAGGTTTGATTAGTTTTATTGGTTTAGTTAGTTGAAAAGGATAGGTGTTGACCTGTCCTTTTTCTTTTTACCCGCTCATGAGGGCACAGCAACTATTCTCCCTGAATTGTTCTCCTCAACAAAAGCAAACCTCCACGAACCTCTTATAGATTTAGTCGAATTAACATAGATTTTACATATGTTGTAGAGCATGTTTTTTAACATTCAGTTAACCTACTTCAATGTTTTTCAACATATATTTGTAGCAGAGTTTTAGTTCATAAGTTTAGGTTTGATTAGTTTTATTGGTTTAGTTAGGTTGAAAAGGATGGGGTATTGACTCATCCTTTTTCCTTTTTACTCTCTCCCATTTTTATACCTCATAACATCATTGTCAAAAAACCCAAATACAAAATGTCAAAAAATAACACACTCCAACAACACATACATAGACTACATCTATAAATCATAGATTTTAGAAAAATAAACAATGTGTTTTTTAACATTCAGATAACACAAAAATATGTTTTTCGATATATATTTGTAGCAGAGTTTTAGTTCATAAGTTTAGGTTTGATTAGTTTTATTGGTTTAGTTAGGTTGAAAAGGATAAGTATTGACTTATCCTTTTTCTTTTTTATAAAAATCACATCTCAATTCTGAATCCCCTCCCAAAATCATTTAAATCATTTTGTCGCAAAAAGGAATACTTTCACAGCATTTTCATAGATCTAATCTAATATTGATAGATTTTAGAAAAACAAATAATGTGTTTTTTTAACATTCAGATAACACAAAAATATGTTTTTCGACATATATTTGTAGCAGAGTTTTAGTTCATAAGTTTAGGTTTGATTAGTTTTATTGGTTTAGTTAGGTTGA
>NZ_JAIKLE010000027.1 GCF_022267315.1 Maribellus maritimus | reverse complement strand
CGCCATCTCCAGATTAACAAACTTAAAATAAGTAGTGTAAGAAATATGAGCAGAACTATAACAATTATTTTGAGTTGCGATTTGTTGAGTTGTTTAGAGGGTGCATGTAAACTTTTTTTCGCTATGTCTCTTGCAGTAACTGCATTCCCGGCAAAACCAATTCGAACCCCGTTTTTATCGTATAATATAAAATGTCTGCTATTGCTTTTAAAAATATCCCGGAGTTTTACATCTTCGTTTATTAAAAACAGCTGATGAGCAACCGGTTCGGCGCGTTTTTCATAATCCAGCCATTCCTGAATATTGGAGCCCTCCATCACCAAGACAAAATTGATTTCCGGGTTTTCTTTGGCTAAATCGTCCCAAAAATATCGTTCTGCTGCCCAATCGTTTGTGATGTAAAATATGCTTGGGTTTTTACCAAAAAAGTCACTCATATAAACGGGCTCGGCATTTTCATTAAAAAATTTATTGGCGGGAACAAAATTCTCATCTTCCCATTTTTGCTGATTATCAATTATTTCTTTTATTGAATTGATGAATTCTCTGTCGTTACAAACGCGGGTCATTAGATTAAGGTATTCATCGGCTTTTTGTTGCGTATAGCTTTCAAATTGATTTGGTTGGTTTGATATATCTGACTTTTCACGTAAAAGTAATTCAGTCAAAACTGAATACAACGCATGCCCTGCGAGAATACTTTTGGCCATTTCAACCTGATGCGGCAAATCATTATAAAATGCATATGGAGACATTATTAGCGATGCTGTAAAATCTGAAATTTGTGTATTGTTCACGTTCCTGTTCTTTTTGCTAAAAAAGTAGTTCAGATAACTGCCTGCCAGCTGCCGGGAGTGAATACCATATTCGTTATAAAAGCTATAAATATTTACGGTATCCAGAAAATTTTTCATTTTTAAAAAATCTTCCTCGCCAATTTCTTCGAAACCGAATCTTCCGCTGGGATAAATTGCATATGATTTTTTCATTGACACATAGAAAATCAGTAGATTTAATAAATACGCTTTTGTTTCGTTTTTTATGTAATCGAAAATGTGCTTTTCTATATTGTTTCTCTTTTCAGATAAAATGATGTAAAACGCTTTATTGAAATCTGCGTAGTTCATATCAGAATAGAAGTAATTAATGGTGCTCCAATCCAATCTCTGGTTAAAAATGTTATATTCTTTTCGCCAGTCGTGTAATAGTTTTGAAGCACCTGCAAAATCTTCGGAGAACGTAACTTCCCAGGGAAATGTTTCTCCCATGGCTTCAAAATGAATCCGGCTTCCGGGTTCGGCATAAAAAGCCATCATCGGTAATTCATCAACCAGATTTATGTTCCCAAATTGCAGGTAAACCAATTGAGGATGGTTGAGTTCAGTTTCAATCTGGAAGGAATTGTTTTCATCCAGGAAAACCGATTCTTCAAACAGTTGTGTTCCAGACGGGCTGCGTAAAACTGCCAACGTTATTTTTTTGTTCCTCAAATTTTCAATTTTTCCTGAAATGGTAAACCGGTTTTGAGGAATGGTTTTAGAAACCTTTAGGCTAATATCATTTTCAGTATATTTTAGGTCATACTTTTTGTTTTCAAACAAAACCGGGTATTTCAAAGAGTCAATTTCAACAGTGTTATATTTTTTTAAAAAACGTTTTTCAGCTTCGTAAATAATTTCTTTTGAATATAAACCGGGTTCTTTTTCCCATTTTTTTTGGGTGAGGTGAGCCCAGGGTTTTTCCAGAGACAAATGAATGTCAAAATTTTTGATGTTTAAGCTTCCCGAAAAAGACGCTTGTGGGATTTGAAAAATTTGTTGAATTTGGGAAGTGGTTGCCGGAATTATTTTCTTATTAAAATCAACAATGCGGTTATCGATTTTTCCCGGCGAGAGGCCTTTTTCTCTCAAAATTTTTCGCGCTTCCATTAATAATTCTTCCAGGTTGAGAAGCTCGATATTGCTTGTTTCAAAATCAAAACTGTATTCCAGAGTTAAGCGGCTGAGTAATGTTTCTGTAAAATCAGGTGAGGTATTGTCAGGGAAGGCTTCCTGAAAATACGGAAACCTGTAATCTTTTACTTCGGGTGTTGGCTGATCGGGTTTTTCAAGCGTGTTTTTTGTGATGTTCACTTTTAAAACTTCTTTGTTTTCAGGCCCGAATTTGTCGAATTTTAGCTCATAGGTTTTCTTTTTAATAAAACGGTGTTGCTTCTCATTATCGTCGGATAATATGTACGTTAATTCTGTAAACTCATAAATGGTTTGTTTCCCAAATTCAGGGATCAAGCGAATTGGTTCATTTTGTGCTATCCCATAAAAAGAAGAAAAAAGAATAATGAACATTGGAACTGCAAGTTTTGCTTTCATAACCGTTGATTTTGGTTGTTTCAAATTTGGCAGGAAAAAGCGAGAATAAAAAGACAGATTTATTTAACGGCGGGATTGATTTATTAAACGGTAAATTCAATGGAAAGAATTTGGGTTTGAATTGTTATCTTCGTTGAAACTGATGACTAAATCTCCTGAAAATGAATGTAAAAACACTCGTTGTTTATTTATTTGTTCTTTCCCTTTCTGTGTCTTGTTGTTTGAATTCGAACAACGTTATTTTGTTGCATGAAGATTTTTCTTCATTGCCGCACGGGCCTTTGGGAACGGATGTTGGGGCGCACACTGAATACCATTACATTGCAGAAGCACGCGCTCAAACCCGCTGGGCAATTTCTACATTTCGCTATAACCTGCCACCATCGTGGGAAATCCGTAAAAACGGCGATGGGCAAATGCTTTTCCAAAATGCAATAAACCCGGATAAACACTGGCACCCGATGGTAGTAACCGGTTCGGAGTTTTGGAATGATTATACTCTGGAAGTTGAATTTAAACCGGTTGAATTGAAAAGAAGAAACGGAGTGGTTTTTCGTTATCAAAACGACCGTTGTTACTATTTTGCAGGAGTTGAAAACCATTCAGCGAAAATTATAAAAGTGCAAAACGGTAAGGCATTTCAGGTTCCGGATGAAGTAGTGTTGGCAACGGCTGAATTTTATACCCTGGAAGACGGGACAATTCATTTGAAAATTGATCTGGATTCAGATAATATTAAGTGTTTTGTAAATGATAGTATCTCCTTATCGGTTAAAAATTCAAGCTTTGAAAAAGGAAAAGTAGGATTACTTTCCGATTCTCCGACGTCTTTTTATTCTGTAAAGATTTCTTCTTCAGAAGCAGACTTTCAAAAATATAAAAATGAAGAAAGTCGTTTTCAGCAAATTCAGGATTCGTTAATTGTTGAGAATCCAAAAATGAAAGTGTTCAAAAAGATTCAACTGGAAGATTTTGGAACAGGGAGAAATGTTCGTTTTGGGGATCTCAATGGCGACGGCAAAACGGATATTTTGCTCGGACAAATTGTAAATCATGGTCCGAAAGACCGAAACAGCGAGTTGAGTTGCCTCACCGCAGTTACACTGAATGGTGATTTATTGTGGCAAAAGGGAAGCCCGGATCCGTGGAAAACAAAACTAACCAGCGATGTGGCGTTTCAGATTCATGATGTAAATAATGATGGCAAAAACGAGGTGATTTATTGTATGAACCAGGAATTAGTTGTTGCAGAAGGTGCCACCGGGAAAGTGCTGCAAAAAATTTCAACGCCACTTTCACCTGGCGGAAAACCACTTCCTTCGGGTCACAATATTTTTCCCCGCATTTTGGGAGATTGCCTTTATTTTTGTGATTTGGAGGGGAATGGTTTTGATTCGAATATTATTTTAAAAGACCGTTACAATTATATTTGGGCGTACGATGCTAACCTGAAACAGTTGTGGCAAAATGAATGCCGTACCGGACATTATCCGTTTGCGTATGATACCGACAACGACGGGAAGGACGAAATTGTTAGCGGCTACACACTTTTTGATGAAAACGGAACAAAACTCTGGAGCCTGGATGATGTGTTAGAGGATCATGCCGACGGCGTGGCGATAGTTCAGTTAAAAGAAAGTGAGTCTCCTGTTTTTATTTGTGCGGCCAGCGACGAGGGAATTTTCTTTGCTGACACTGACGGAAATATTTTGAAACACCACTATTTTGGGCATATTCAAAATCCGGCAGTTGCTAATTTCCGAGACGATTTACCGGGACTGGAAACTGTTTCTGTCAATTTTTGGGGAAACCAGGGAATCATGAATCTTTTTAACTCATCAGGAGAGCTGTACCACACTTTTGAACCAACTCAGTATGGCAGTATGTGTCTTCCGTTAAACTGGACAGGAAAAACAGAAGAGTTTTATATTTTGAATGCAAACACTTCCGAGGGAGGAGCATGGGATGGTTACGGAAGGAAAGTACTGGAATTTCCAGACGACGGACATCCGGATATGAGCTACGCAGTAGTGGATATTACCGGCGATTGCCGCGATGAAATTGTCGTATGGAATCCAAATGAATTGTGGATATATACGCAGGAAGATAATCCGCTGAATAATGAGAATTTATACAAACCGGTGAGGAATCCGCTATATAACTATTCCAATTATCAGGCAACGGTTTCAATTGCTGAACAATAAAAGAAGTGTTTTGGCGATGTACAGAAAATTAGCTTTCAGGAATGGTGAAAAAGGAGGTTGATCCTTTCCCGGGTTAGCTTTTAAGCCATTTTTTACTATTGTGTTTGGATGTACATTCTTTAATATCAATTTATTACCCGTACTTTTTTCACCCCGGGTAAACTCGGTTGAATAACCTTCTCCGAGCTAACGATTTTGCTTTTTCCGGAGGAATGTCAACCCCCTGGGTTAGCGATGCTAAATGTTACAAAGCCTGGTTTCGTCTTTTCAGTGTTGATGTATATCTTGCTGCCCGGCTGGATGAATCTTACGGTTTTTATTTGCAGTCTTGGAAGAGACCCGCAACTTTTAATTTTTTGTATAAAATCAGGTTAACTTAGCGGAATTTTTTTTGATGCGGCTTAACTAACTTTGGCTTCTTCTTTGATACTTTTTAGCACATCTCCTGCCAGAATATAGCTTGATTGGTATCGTCTGGTTTTGAATATTCCCTGAGACATTCCTTTTAATTCAATGTGGATATCCTCAAGTGACCGGATGATGGTTGAACGGAACATTTTAGCACAATTTATGCAAGTTGTCTCTTTTAACTCGTAAGTTCTGTAAAAAGCCTGGTTAAGTGCTTCAATTGATTTTTGATACTCCTTATTTTGCAGGTAAGTTTCGGAAATAGAATATTCCTCATTTATAAACGCCAGGTGACTTTTACATCTTACCCCGTTTCTTTCACATCTTATCAATTCAAATTTGCTGTCAGAATTCTGACCATTTCCGTTTTTAACAGAATTTTTTTTAGCAGGGCTGCTTTTTTCCATTTTCATTGCTCCGGTTTTACACACAGCTAATTAAATAATATTTTTTCTAAAAAGCAATATATATAAATAGTTTATTGTCTTTATTTCTTAATTATTTTTTACAGTGTATTTTTTTGTGGTGTAAAAAGGTATTCCTGATTTACCGATACCTTCGATCTTTAACAGATATTCTCCGGGAACATCGGAGTTAAAATATTGAATTGTTGCATTTCCCAAAGCGGAGATGGAGATATTTGGATTCCAGTAAAGTGTTTTTCTCAAATCAATGGCTTCGTCCTTTTGTTTTTGATTTTTATAAACAGGAGAATAAAACTCTCTGACTTTTGTATAGCCCGGAATGTGGACGATATTTGGATCTACCTCGGGAGAAGAGGGGGTTTCGCTCAACTTAAATCCTTTCAGGGTTATTTCAATCAAACCTCCGGTTCCGTAAGGCGTATATTTTAATCCGGCAGCCGAAGATTTTGTAACTTTAATGGTTTCAATATCACTGGAGTTAAGGTAGTCCACATCTTCGTAGCTGAACCCTGCAACTCTGCCGTTAACCACAAAAACAGCTCCCTGCATGTTTTCCGGAAGAATAGAATTGTATCCGCGGAAAAGAATTTTTCCACCGGCTGCGGTATCAAAATGTCCGGCAACTTGTTTTATCAACTGTAAAATTCCTGTTTTTGGATTGTATCCAAAATTGATATGAATGTCTTTATCTTCCAATGTGTAGCTTTGATGTTCTTTTTCATAGGTTTCAACCGGAATAACGGTTGGTATTTTTGCCTTTACATCAACTTCCTCAACCCAAATATTTCTTTTCGTTGTGTCCGAAGCGTATAAACTACCGGGAGAATGATTTTGGTCAGGTGAAAGGTCTTCTTCGCCGGTAGTGAAACTATTTCCGGCGGAAGAATATAAACGATTTGAAATCCTGTTTAATTCCTTTAATTTTTCCACATTAACAAAGTCGTCGATCGTTACGAAAACGTTTTTTCTTCCCTGTGAATTGGTTGCCGTTAATACCAGTTTTGTATCATCCAGAATATCTGTAAATTCTGAATTGTTAAATTCAAAACGTCCCTGGTTATCCGTTTTTGTGGCGATTGCCGAAAATTTATTCATATTCATCAGGGTCACCTCGCCGTTTTTAACGGGCTTTCCTTTTCTGGTTGTTACAAGCCCCGATAAACCTACAGAATTATTGGGTTCGTGTTGACTGTTATCCAGTATATTTTCCCATGTAAACCTTCGCCATCCGTGGGTAAGCATCAGTAAATCGAGGAGTTTTTCAGAATATTTGTGTTCAGAAAAATATATTCCCAGGGCAGGAATTTCGCCTTTTAATTCGTTGCTTAAAAGTAAAGCGGTCATAATATTTTCAGCCCAGATTTCATCGCGCTTAGAGTTGATAGGAATAACACTTGCGGAGCAAACACCAGATAAGGGTTCCCCCATGGAATTTTTTAGACTGAGATTGATTTTTACTTTTTCTTTTCTGTCATAAATTTCTTTTAACGATTCGGCTTGGATTTCCGGCTTTTTATCCAGGTTTACAAATAGAAGCCGCTCTGCCTGAGGAATTCCGTTTTGATCAAGAACGGTAATTTTTCCTACTCCCAAAGGCATTTCTTTTACAGGAATTGAGAGGGTTTGTAAATCTTTAAGCGGTTTTGTTGTTTCAAACCAAATGCTGTCTTTCAAAAGCAGGAGTATGGAAATTAAGTCTGTTGATTCACAGGAATTTGACTCAACTTTCATTGAAATTCTTTCCGGATTGTTCTCCAGAATTTGCAAAAAATATCCTTTCTCTTTTGCTTCCGGGAGTTTGTAACTTTTATCGTAACCCCTTGGCTCCTGGATTTTAAAAAACAAGTTTATATTCTTTTTCGATTGAATGTTTACACTTCCCATTCCCAGCGCGGTTGTGGTAACTTCTGAAATTATTTCTCCTTCTGAATCCGTGAGGATCCCTTTAAAATCGAAAGGATTTCCAGCTACGTCAGTCGCTTCAAATGCTACAACTGAGTTAAAATCTTCGATAAGATCTCCTCCCTCAGGGAAAAACCGTATAGCAGGCGGAAGCGATTTTACAGGAACATGAACGGCGAGTTCACCCGTTAATCCTGGCTGCCCGATTTGTGCACAGATATGCACCGCTTTGCCTTCCAATTCCCCGGGAAGTATCATTTCAAAATTTACTACTCCGCTCTCGCCTGAGTTAATTGTTTTTTCATTTAAGATGTGTTCGTCCTGTTTTAGCTGAAGCTGAATTTTAACTCGTCCGAGCCTGAAACCATTATCTCCAAATACTTCCAGTTTTCCTTCAATTTTATTTCCTTCAGAATAAACGGAATCAGGTATTTGGATTTTGATATCAACAGTTTCTCTGGCCGGATTTTTAATTTTAATTTTTTTTACAAAAACATTCTCAACTGAATCTGTGGAACTGGGATTTGTTCCCGCAATTAAAAAATAGCTTCCGCCTGATAATGTGTCAGAAAGATTGAGCTGACCAAAGGAGGTGCCTTTTTCAACCCTAAACTTTCCTGTAACGATTGACTCTCTTTTGTTTTCTCTTTTATAAAGGCCAACATTCAGAAGATTTTCTGATAATGAAGGGACCAGAGAACCGGATTTAAAATTGTATGCTTTAAACCAAATGGTATCCCCCGGCTCAAATATGTCTCCATTTGTGTGCAAATACAATACGTCTTCATTGTACCCGGTTAAATAATTCTGAAGTTTTAAAAGCATGTTTTCAAGATTATTTTGGGGAAGGGAGTTGAAAGACATCGTCGTAAAAAAAAGAATAAATCCTATAATTGATAAGAAACTAATTGTGATCGATTTTTTGAGCAATTTTTTTGGTCTATACATTTTATAATCAAAGTTGTTTTATTTCAAAGTATGTCAATTTACTAAAAATGTTATTTGCTAATTGTCATTCTGAAATAAAATCTGTCTCAATATTTTATTGATATGTTTGTAGAATAAGATGAATTTTGACCATTTTAAGGCACAAAAAGTTCACAGTATTCCTCTTTTTATGTGCAGATTTTTGCCGCTGCCATATCCATCTGTTAACCGGAATTGAATCCGGTAGCGCTCTTATGGTTAAGTAACATGATACAATTGGTTTTTGGGTTTAAATCCTTTTGTAATCAGCCAAATACCCAGGAATATTTCGTTCAGGATAATTGGAAACGCCAAAATCATTCCCAAATTGGTTTGAATGCTGAAAGTATTAAGCACAACGATACCGGTTACTCCAATAAAACCCCAGATTGATATAAATCGGGGGAGGAGATGGTATTTATACAGCACCCAGTATAAGACGAGAGCGCCGCTGCAAAAAAACAGAGGTATTAATATTCCGGTAAAAATTATACGCAAATCACTGATGTTTGCACCAAAAGCCAGCGAAAGTGGAGCTGCTGCACAGGCCAGCGATTCCAGCAATCGTAATCCCAAATAAGATTTGGCAGCGCCGGGATGAATGGTTTTTAATACTGGAAACAGAAGCAATCCAACTCCGAGCACAGCTAATGCATTTACAATTTCCAGTGTAACTCCCGCGATCAGGACAATCGGGCTTGAATTTTCCGGCATCGTTTCAAGCAAACTGCCCCCAATCAGGCTGGCTGCCATTGCTGTCAGAAACAATGTTCCTGTGTATCGTGCTGTTTTTCTATATGGTTTCATCTTGTGGATTTTAGTTTTTTGGTCTCTTATTTTGGGTTGGTTTAACTGTAATTCCTTGAGAGGTGAAAGCAGGCAATCGGGCAAAGATTGTTGTTTTTATATCTAGGTTATTCGTTCTTGTCTGTTACATTCACAATTACATGTCCCTTTTTATGGCCGGCATCCACATATCGGTGTGCTTCGATAATCTGGTCAAACGTGTATTTTTTGTCAATTACCGTTTTAAGCTTACCTGTCTCAATAAGATTTTTCAGGATCTCCAGGTTTTCTGCGGTATAAGGAGCAGATCCTCCAATTACTTTTTTTGAACTTGTTAAGGACATTTTTAAACCTTTAATAATCCTTGGAAGCTCGAGATGTACAGCCGAAAGGTAAATACCTTTTTCTTTTAAAGCATTTATATGGCTTATTATCGGACCTTTGCCAACGGTGTCAAAAATCACATCGTAGTTATCGCCTTTTTTAGGTAGATCATCTTTGATATAGTCGATCACTTTGTCGGCTCCCAACGATTTCACCAAATCCAGATTTGAAGTACTGCAAACTCCGGTTACTTCGGCCTCCATTGATTTTGCAATTTGAACTGCAAATGTTCCGATCCCGCCGGAAGCTCCATGAATTAAAACCTTGCTTCCTTTTTGTATATCTCCTTTTTTCAGAAAATGTAAGGCGGCGAGTGCACAATGCGGAACTGCCGCCGCTTCTTCAAAAGTCATGTTCGACGGCTTAATTGTCATCACCGCCTTTTCTGACAAACAAATGTATTCTGCATAAGCACCAAAAGAGGCACCGGTTGATGCAAAAATCTGATCGCCTTGTTTAAACCGGCTAACATTTTCTCCAATCGATTCAATTTTTCCGGCCAGTTCAACACCAAGAATATTTTTTCGCGGGCCTTTAAATCCCATGGCCATTTTTACCGGGAAGTTAAAAACGGAGGGAAACACAGCACCTCGAATTCGTGTGTCGGCACCGTTTACTGTGGTTGCAAATATTTTTATAAGTACTTCATTTTTTTTAGGAACCGGCTTTTCTACTTCTGCCATTTGAAGAACTTCAGGCGCTCCGTATCTTGAACAAATTATTGCTTTCATGATTGATCTTTTTCAAAAAGTGAAATAACAGGAGCGATTATCAATCCGGCGCCCACTCCGATAATTATTGAGGCTACAAAAATTAATACGGAGGTTTGCAGATAAATTAAACCAACGCCTATTCCGATCATTGTGGTGCCGCCAATGGCCCAATTGCTTTTCTCTTCTTTTTTGTTTTTGGTTGAATTTTCCATGCTTATTGAATTTTAGTGGTAATAATTTACAAAATTTTGAAATAATAAGTTGATTTTCTTTGATTTATGAGTTCATTCCAACGTTTAAATAAAAGTAGTCTGACCGTTTTTTTTGACTTTTATATAATTAACTAATCGCCGGCAATATGTATTTTTTGAGAATTTTATGCTGCTTCACCTTCGATTGGTAATTTGCGCCGGTAAAGACAACAACAGAATTGGTTTCCGGCATTACAATAATTTTTTGTCCACCCCAGCCAAGTGCAAAATACATGCGTCCTGATGTTGAATTTTGTTTTGTCCACCAGGTATAAGCATATCCAACTTTTCCCAGGTCTTCGCCAGGGATGTTAATCCCCCGGTT
Source organism: Maribellus maritimus (assembly GCF_022267315.1). Taxonomy (GTDB): domain Bacteria; phylum Bacteroidota; class Bacteroidia; order Bacteroidales; family Prolixibacteraceae; genus Draconibacterium; species Draconibacterium maritimum. Next base: position 81,474 of record NZ_JAIKLE010000027.1, on the reverse strand, counting down.
ATTATTAAACGGCATGCTGCTTTTTTCTACCCATCCTCCGGGAAGTATTCGTTTGCCATTCCAGACGCCTTCGTTTAAAAACAGGGCTCCGATTTTTATCATATCTCTGGGTGTAAGTTTTAAACCTCCCGCTGTACTTATTTCACCTGTCCTGTATTTCAACCACCAGTCAAATGATTCAATTCCCAGCGGTTCAAATAAGTACTTTGCGGAAAATTTATCGATATTCATTCCTGTGGCATTTTTAAGAATTTCGGCGAGTAGTTGCATATCACCTCCCGAATAAATAAAATGTGTTCCCGGTACGGCAACCAAAGGACGTTGTAAAACAAACTCAGTCGGGTTTTTATCCGAAAAATAGATTCCGATGGCGTCGTTTTGAACACTGCTCAAGGGAGAGCTCCATTCATCCCAGGCAAAGCCAGAGGTCATCGTTAGCAGATGTTCAATAGTAATATATTCTTTGCCATTGTCTTTATATTGCTGGTAGTCCGGCAGAAAATCAAATATGGATTGTTCAACGCTCTCAATAAAGCCTTGTTCTAATGCGATTCCAATACATATTGAAGCAAAGCTTTTACTGACGGATTGCAGTGCGTGTGGCATTTCACTGTTCCATGTAACCCATTTCCCTTTATGGCCTGGCGCGTCCCACTGGTAGGTGTGACCCTGAAAATATTCTTCAAGAACCAGTTTGTTGTTTTTGAATATCAAAATAGAATGAATTTCCTTGTATTTTCCTTTTTCAATGGCTTTTACAGCGTCAGCCAAATATCTGCTATCGATTTTAGCTTCCTCGGAAGTACCGATTTTTAGCCCGTCGTTTTTTAATTCCGGAACACGATAGAAATAATCAGCATTTCTGAATATGGTGTCACAGCTTACATCAGTTAACATAAAAAGGATGATTGCCAGTGCCGTTATTTTTATTGTCAGTAGTTTCATTTTGATTTGTTTTTATGGTTTCAGTTGTTACTATTTTAACATTTCAGCAATTACTGGACGGGTTGCTTTAAGTTTTTCATAATCAAGAGTTAATCCCAGCGGTTCGTACACTTTAGAGAAGTAGTCATAGATGGGTTTTACGGTTTCAAAGGGAACGGTGACTGATTCGGCGGCAGTTGAGCCGGCATTGTTTTTTATGGATTTGTCAACTCCGTTTGCCAGCAAAACTTCAATTACCTCAGTCCGGCAAAAAAACGTAGCAGTATGAAGTGCAGTTGAGCCATCGTTGTTGGTTTGATTTACATCGGCACCTGCTTTAATTAAAGCCAGTGCTGCTTCGGTTTGTCCAAAAACACAAGCTGTAATTAACGGACTTGAGCCTCCCGCTGCTTCCTTTTTATTTATGTCGGCGCCAGCTTTAATATGATAATTTACCATTTCCATATTCCCGGTAATTACAGCAGCATGTAAACTCATTTGTGGCTGATTCACAGGTTGCTGAACCCGGATTGGTTGCTCATTTGCTTTTTGAGGTTTGTTTTCTGTTCTTTGAAATGCTGTTCCGATAATAAAAACAACTGCCATTGTTGTAAACACAGTTTTTGCATTTATCGATTTTTGTCTGGTTTCACGCCAGGAATAAATTATCATATTTGAAAGCAGGAATGTAAAGCCGGAAAGCAGTACATATTTTATTCCGCCATGTACAGGAAGATGAATCATGGCCAAAGCAACCACTCCCAGAACAACCATATGAATGATATAAACTGCGTATGAATTTTTGCTGAGTTCATTCAAAACAGGGTTGGTTTTATTGAGGTTAAAACGAAAAGCATGAATTAAAATCTGGAGAAAACTCATCATGGCGAGAAGAGCCGATGCATAATAGACCAGTCTGTCGGCGAAATTTGAAATAAAAAAGTGATTCCTTCCCGGTTCAATTAAATTGTAAAACAGATTTATCGCAAAAAGAGTGAACACCCCCAATGAAATTGTTAAGGTTACATTTGAAGCAATATAAATTTTGTAGTTTGGTTTTGTTCCTTTAAAAGCATTGAGTTTGTAGCAAAGCGACCCTAAAAGAAACGACATAAAATAGACCAGCAAACGTTCGTTCTGAAAATCAAGTAGCGGAGAGTGGGTCCAGCCTTTTAATCCGGCCTCAGAAATTACCATACTGTAAATTACTCCCAAAATAAAAGTTAGAACAACAGCAGTTTTTAGCGAAACTTTAACTTTCAGAATTTTGGTTTTCGTTAAACCAAGATAAAATACCTGGAACATAAAAAGTACAGGAAGAAACCATAACCAGTTTTGCGTAGGGTTGTTGGCAAAAAAGGCCAGGTCGGTTCCGGTTCTCTCAAAGATGTGGAAATAGGAAAGCCATTCTTCCTGCGGCAATCCGCGTGCAAATAAAAATATGGCTTTGTAGGCAGGTATTAAAATAAAAACAGCAATAATCCAGGGGAGCATAATTCTTTTAAATTTTGATTTTATGAATTCCCATGGATTTTTGTTTTTTAATGAACCCGGAATAAAGTAACCCGAAATAAAGAACATCATAAACATAACAAAAAGGTCGAGGTACATTCGCACCAGTGCAATTGGATTCCATTTTGCCGGATCACTAACAATCCAGAACGCATCGAATCCTTGTTCGTAGGTCATTCCCGCGTGTAATATAACTACAAGGAGGATTAAGAAAGTTCTCAGATTGTCCAGAAAATAAACTCGTGTTTTCATTGTAATTGTTTTAATGTATTTTGCGATTTTTCGTTGATGTAAAGGTCCGGCAAATCGTGATGCAGGGTTAATCAATTAAAAGCCAAAGAATATGAAGTTTCAGCAGTGAATATAAATTATGGCGCAGAGATATAAATTATGATGCAATTGTCTTTAAATCTCGAATAGGCAGGCATCAAAATTAAATTTAAAAAGTATTAAAAAATGTGTTTGCAGAATTCCGGTAAATCGTTGAGTTTGAAATTTATTTGTGTCTTGAATTTTGAAATTTTGTTTTTACAATTATTTGTATCTTGGCATTAAATTCCAAAAAAATCGATTAATCAGGTGTCTGAAATCCGTTCCATAGACAAAGATTTTCTTCAAAAAATTACTGAAATTATAGAAGAGAATATTTCTGATGAACAGTTTGGTGTTTCCGAACTGGCAGAAGAAATTGGGATGAGTCGTTCGAATTTGCTGAGAAAGGTAAAAAAACTAACGGATTTATCAGTCAGTCAGTTCATCCGAAATGTGCGCCTGGAACATGCGAGGGAAATGATGCAGGATGGAACTTACAACGTATCACAGGTATCATACAAAGTGGGTTTTAGCAGCACTTCCTATTTTATCAAGTGTTTTCGTGAGTATTTTGGTTATCCCCCGGGAAAAATAGCAGAGGTGCAGGAATCTGAAAAAGTAACGGAAAATTTCAGTGTAAATTTACAATGCCATCAACTGGCAGCCATAATGTTTGCCGATATTGAAGGGTACACCTCAATGATGCAACAGGATGAAGGTAAAGCAATACAAATACGAAACAGGCATCGCGAAGTTTTTAATTCGGTTACCTCAAAGTACAACGGTAAAATTTTGCAGTATTATGGCGATGGGACACTGAGTACATTTAGCAGTGCAATAGACGCGGTACGGTGTGCCATTGAAATTCAATTAAATTTTTTGGAAGAACCCCAGGTCCCGGTCAGAATTGGTATCCACAGTGGAGATATTATTTTTTCAGACGATGGAATAATAGGAGACGGAGTTAATGTTGCTGCAAGAATTGAAGCGCTGGCTTATGCCAGAAGTGTTTTTATTTCTGAAAAAATTTATGATGAAATAAAAAATCAACCGGCCATTAAAACCTTGTCGCTGGGAGAATTTCAGTTAAAAAATGTTGGGAAGCCGGTAGAAATTTTTGTGGTTTCCAATCCGGGCTTAGCTGTTCCCGGCAGAAATGAAGTTCTGAAAAAGGATAAAATCAGTAAAAAAAGTACAGAGAGAAAAAATCCGGGAATGATTGTCGGTATTTATGTTGCAGCTTTACTTGTTGCTGTTTTATTATTTGTTTCTGTAAAATCAGTTTTTTTTAAAGAAAGGAATGCTGAAAAATCGATTGCTGTTTTGCCATTTAAAAACGATAGCAACGATTCTACCAATGTGTATTTCATAAATGGCTTGATGGAATCGACATTAAATAACTTGCAAAAGATTCAGGATTTGCGTGTTATTAGCAGGACTTCGGTGGAAAAATACAGGAATAGTCCAAAAACATCTCCGGAAATTGCCCATGAATTGGGTGTAAATTTCCTCGTTGAAGGGAGTGGGCAAAAAGTAGGAAATAAGATTTTGTTGAATATTCAGCTGATAGATGCAAAAAATGATAAACATTTGTGGGCAGAACAATACAACCGGGAGACTGGTGATATTTTTTCTTTGCAGGGTGAAGTGGCAAAAAATATTGCTGAGGAAATTGAAGTAATCGTTTCGCCGGAAGTTCAGGAAAGCATCAACAAAATACCAACAGATAATCTGGAAGCTTATGATATTTTTCTGAAAGGAACTGATATTTTGAATAAAGGATTACCCGAAAATGCAAGACAATCAATTCCATATTTAAGGAAAGCCATTGAAATGGATGGTGAATTTGCCCGTGCATATGCGGCATTGGCAATGGCTTATTACACTATAGACGAAAGCCGGGCAACCAGATTATTTACCGATTCAATAAATTATTATGCGGACAGGGCTATGTTTTACGATTCAAAGTTACCGCAAAGTTTAATCGCCAAAGGCTTGTTTTATATGAATAGTCAGGAGTATGAACTGGCGGTTCCCTACTTTGAAAAAGCGCTCGAGTATAATCCGAATTACGATCTGGTTTTTGTTTTCCTTCTCGACTTGTATGTCAATCATCTGCCAAATACAGAAAAATATCTTGAATATGCATTGCGGGGCCTAAAAATTGATATTTCTTCCTACGACTCAACCATCGGAAGCTTTAATTATCTGCACATTGCAAATGCATTTATTCAGGCAGGATTTCAGGAGGAAGCAGAAAAATATATCAATAAATCATTAGCGTATTATCCCGGTAATCTGTATTCTGCTTATACAAAAGCATATATTGTATTCGCCGGAAATAAAGACCTGATTCAAACCAGAGACCTTTTGCTGGAAACGTATAAAAGGGATACTTCCCGTCTTGATATTATGCAGGAAGTAGGCAAAATCTATTATTACCTTCAGGATTACGAAAACGCTTACAACTACTACAGGAAGTTTATTGATATCAGGAAGGCGTATAATTTGAATATTTATTACTCTGAAAATGCAAAAATAGGATACGTTTTTAATCAAATGGGTTTTGTTGAAGAGGGAGAAAAATTGTTGGAAGAATTTAAAATATATACAGAAAACGATAACTCAGTATATAAACACACGGGCTTGGCATTATATTATTCATACAAAAGTGAAAACGCCAAAGCAATTGAACAGTTGAAGTTGTTTTCTGAGGAAAGCAATTATTTTTATTGGGTAGTACTGTTTACCCCAATAGAACCGTTATTTGAGAATATCAATGATTTTCCGGAGTTTAAATCGGTAACAACAAAAATTGAAAATAATTTTTGGGAGTGGCATCAAAAAATTAAGGATTCACTTCAGAAAAAAGGCTTATTGTAAGAATTGGTTTTATTTTTTTCTAACCAACTTCTTTTGTAGTTAATACAGGATTTCCCTCAACCTTGAAGATGTTTAGTTTTTTTATGAAATTGCTCAATTTTGAATAAGCCAATTGGTAGCGTTTTCTGTGGAAGATACCAAAAGACATCTCGTATAGTTCTTCCTGCATCGTTTCAAGTGTTTCATTAATTGAAGACTGAAACATCGAGACACACTTCGTACAGGGAGATTCTTTTAATTCAAGAGTTCTGTAATATGCTTTTTGAAGTTGCTCAACAGATTTTTGGTATTCCTTGTTTTCCCTTGCCAGCTCTGATTCGGCATAAAGTTTATTTATTTCCGGAAGAATATTTGTGCAGTGAATACCTTTTATCGGGCAACCAATTAATTTAAATTTATCTTCTTTGGCATTTAAATAAGCCACTTTTGCATCTTTAAAAGAAATCATTTCTGTTCTGCCTGCTCCCATCTTACTTTGTTTTTGGTAATTGTGAATCAACATATTAAAATGATGATTACTAAATTTTTTAAAGTCTTTTTAGTGAAAGTAAAATTAGGAGTTATTGGTATTTTTTTGAAATATATGTTGCTGAAATTGAAGGTAAAAAATGCCTAATCTGTTATCAGTAATTCTTTCTTTAAGAGTATCAACTCTTTGTAGATTTTTACGGAGGCGTGTTGAAATAAAAAAAAGAAGGATACAATTGCACCTCCTTTTTCTTGTAGAAGTAGAGCTGTAAAAAGCTCTGAAATTATAAATAAGACTGTATTCGTTAAATACGTTTTACTTGAGTTTGTCATTAAAAAATTCGACTGTGCGTTTCCATGCCAATTGGGCTGCATCTTCATCATAACGAGGAGTGGTATCGTTATGAAACCCGTGATTTACACCCGGGTAAATATAGGCTGTATATTCTTTATTGTATTTTTTCAAAGCCGCTTCATACGCCGGCCATCCTGCATTTACCCTTTCGTCTAACCCTGCATATTGAAGTAACAACGAAGCCTCTATTTTTTGAACATCTTCTTCCGCAGGTTGTCCGCCGTAAAATGGCACAGAAGCTTTCAAATCAGATACCTTTACAGCCATCATATTTGAAATCCAACCACCAAAGCAAAATCCAACCACACCAATGCTTCCATTGCATTCCGGATGTGACTTTAAATAGTTAAAAGCAGCAATAAAATCTTCCAGCATTTCAGTTCTGTCACGCTTGCCTTGCAAAGCTCTTCCTTCATCGTCATTGCCCGGGTATCCTCCAAGTGGTGTGAGCGCATCGGGTGCTATAGAAATATATCCTTCCAGTGCTGCCCGGCGGCCTACATCTGCAATATATGGATTCAGACCACGGTTTTCATGAACCACCACAATCCCTGGTAGTTTCTGATTATTGCCTGCGGGGCGTGAAAGCTGAGCTTTTATTTTTCCACCACCTTTAGGAGATGTGTATTCTACAAATTCAGTTTTCAGCCTTTCATCATCAGCCTGCACCTGAATTTTGTCCTGATAATTAGGCATAATAAAAGCCATTAGCGACGATACTGTTAATCCGCCTACCGCATAAACTGAAAGTCTTTCAACAAATTGCTTACGGTTAATCCTGTTGTGAGCATATGCATCATACAAATCAAAAACTTCCTGTTTGATGTCTGCTTTTGTAATCTCTTTCATAGTTTAATTTTATTTTATGTAACTGACGTAGAGATAGTTTTGTTCATTCTAAAACAAAAAAAATACTTAAAAAGGAGTCTGTGATTGATGGAGTCTTTTTGAGTTTATTTCATTTTAAATACTTATCTACCATAAGTAGAATATTTATGTTTAAACTTTTTTTCTGCACCCATGTTTAAAATTAATATCTTTATTTTTTGCGGAAATATGGGTAGAATTACCGTTCAATGGAGAATTCCTGTAATATGTAAAACCAAATGGAAAAATTTAAACCACCAGAAAAAACAATAGCTGTACTACCCTTTGTAAATATGAGTGGCAGTGATGAAATGGAATATTTCAGCGACGGGATAACAGAAGAAATCATCAATGCGTTGGCCAGTATCAAACATTTGAAAGTAACTTCAAGAACTTCGTCCTTTTATTTTAAAAGTAAAAATATTCCCATCACGCAAATAGCAAGAGAGTTGAATGTGTCAACTATTCTGGAAGGCAGTGTTCGGTTGGCAGCAAAAACAATACGCATTACGGCGCAGTTGATTCATGCTGCGGAAGATTTTCATTTTTGGTCGGAAACATGGGACAGGAAATTGGAGAATATTTTTGAAATTCAGGATGAAATCAGTTTGCTGATTGCTGATAAACTCAGAGAACAATACGGTCACTTTGAAATACAGGATCATCTGGTGGAAAAGAAAACCGAAAGTCTGGATGCATATGAATATTTTCTGAAAGGCCGTTATCATTTTAACAAATGGAATCCGGTAGATGCACGTAAAGCCATTGAGTTTTATGAAAAAGCTATTGCACTTGACCCAAATCACTCCGATTCGCTTGTAGGATTGGCGGATACATACAGTTTTTTTGCCGTAACAGAGTTGATGCCGCGGGATGAGGCTTGGACAATCTCGCGAGACTATATGGACAAAGCGTATGCTCTGAATCCTGAAAATGCAGGAGTGCATTATCTTTTGGCGAACTTCTCTTTCTTTTATAACGCTGATTTTCAGGAAGCCTTTAAGCACGGACTTCGGGCAGTTGAACTAAAATCGAATTACCCGGAAGCGCAGCAGTTTGTGTCGATGTTATACATGATTTTGGGTGAAAAAGACAAAGCGAAGCAGCACCTGGAGATCGCACATAGCATTGATCCGATTTCGCAGGAAACATTATTTTACAGAGCCTATTATCACTATCGTTTTGAAAATTATGCTGACGCATTAGAATTGTACGATGAATGTTTGGCTAATAATCCCAATAACATTCCAGCATACATTGTTCGTAGCTATTGTTTGCTGAGGATGGGGAAATATGATGAAGCGATTCAGTTCCTTGATAAAATGCCTAAAGAGATTGTAGTTCCCGACGAAAAGCTGGGAACTATTTGTTTGGCGTACATCCTTAAAAATGATGAGCCTCAGACCAACAAATACTTCATGCAACTATTAAAGAAAGCGCAGGAAGAAACAGCTTTTCAAGCGCATTCATATTTGTATCTTGCTTATGCAAACATGGGAAAGCCGGACGAGGCTTTTGATTGGATTGAAAAGGCAATCAAACTGAAATCGTCTGTTTTGTTGCTCAGTTACGCTGACCCTCTGGCAAATAAGTTAAAAAATGATGTGCGTTATGAGAAATACCGGCAAAAATTCTACGGGCATCGGGAAGAAGAAATAAAATTGAGCCAGGAGAAGACACCTCTTTTGGATATACAAACGGCCAATGTTTTTGCTAAAAATTTGCTTCGTTTTATTGAAGAGGAAGAACCTTTTCTCGTTCCGAATCTTTCGCTTCGTTCACTTGCAGCCCAGGTTGAAATTCACCCCAATAAACTATCATGGCTGCTGAATGAACGCATCGGCAAAAATTTTAATGAATTTATAAATTTCTACCGGATTGAATATTTTAAGAAGCTGGCCGTAGATCCGGAGAACAGTCATATTTCTTTGATTGGACTGGCCTATGAAAGCGGTTTTAATTCCAAAACGGTTTTTAACACCTATTTCAAAAAGGAAACCGGGGTGACGCCAAAGGAGTTTTTGAAAAAAAATCAAACATTTTAGTACCGGTTTATAATTCCGAACATTTGAGTGCAGACTGGTCTTTACCTTTGTTGTATTATTTTTATGAAAACCAAGTTGAAGATAGATTGAATGCATAAAAAATTATCATGAAAACAATACTTAAAGCAATTAAAATAGTAATCCTAACTCCTGTTGTATTGATGTTTGCTGCGCTTATTATTTTATCAGTAGAATATACGCCAACCTATATTTACCGTCTGATTACGCAGAATGTAGCCGATGTTTATGATTACCAGAAATATGAAAATCGTAGAATCGAAGGCTCAAAAGATACATTTCGGTTTGTAACGAGAATCGATGAGGGATATGTGGAATCCCTGTTTCATGACAGAGTCAAGCGTTCAGGATTTAGTTCGTTTGACGAGTGGGTGGAAAAATCGCAAACCACAGCTTTGGTTTTTATTCGGAAAGACACCATTCTTTACGAAAAATATTTTAAAGGTTTCTCACGCGATTCGTATTTTCATTCCCAGTCGATGGCAAAATCGTTTATTTCATTTCTGATTGGTGCTGCTATTGACGATGGTTTGATTTCGAGTGTTGACGATCCGATGACAAAATACATCCCTGAGTTGAAAGAGCGTAACCCTGATTTTGAAAAGATCACTATAAAAAATTTGCTTGAAATGCGCTCCGGACTAAAATATTTTTCCGGATATATTCCGGGCACCTACATTCACCTTCCCTGGCATGATGAAGCAGTAGGATATTACCATCCAAATGTTCGGAAACTGTTGCTGAAAAAAGTGGATATTGCAAGAGAACCGGGCAAATCATTTGAGTATAACAATTACAATACAAGTTATCTGGGATTGATTATTGAACGGGCAACACATAAAACCGTGTCGGAATATTTGCAGGAAAAGTTGTGGTCGCAGGTAATGGAATATGACGCGCTCTTTTCTATTGACAGCAAGAAATCGGGTTTTGAATATATGCCCAGCCGCTTAATTGCCCGAGCCATTGATTATGCGCGGTTTGGCCGCCTTTTTCTTAATAATGGAAACTGGAATGGCAATCAAATTATTTCGGAAGATTGGGTTTTAGAATCTACAAGAGAAAACAAATCCATTTTGCGAGGCATTTATCCCGACTGGTTTGGAGGAGAGAATTGTAAACATGTTTATTACAATTATCAGTGGTGGGGACACACCAATTGTGATTCTACTTTTCAGTTTGCGGCTTCCGGTAACCTTGGGCAAAACATTTATGTTATTCCTGACAAGGAAGTTGTTGTCGTTCATTGCGGTAACTCTCTGGAACATTACGGCGATAATGACTTATGGCAGATTGCTGAATTGATTAAATAAGATTTTCATTTTTGATATTTAATTGCATCATTGTTGCATTTGTGTGGAAGTTTCATATATTTGCATCATTGTTGCATTTAGTGTTTTTATGAATCCACAGGAAGTATTGTATAAACATAATTTGAAAAAAACAGCATGCAGAGAAGGAATTTTATCTGTAATGCTCGATCTTGGGCACCCACTATCAGAAAATGAAATACGAGAGGAACTGAGCAGTAAGTTCGATCGCACTACATTTTACCGTTCGTTTAAAACACTTCTTGAAAAAAGGATTATTCATAAAATAGTAGTGGATAATCAAGTGGTAAAATATGCGCTTGATAATTCTGTTACGTATAAAGAAAAACATGCACATTTTTACTGTAAAAAGTGTGATAGCGTGATTTGTCTCGATGATATTCCTGTTAATGAACCTGTTGTCCCGAATGGGTTTGAGGCTAGTGAAACTGAAATTATAATCAAAGGCGTTTGTAGTACATGTAAAAATACAAAATAGGCGTTGTATAAAGGAGAAAAACATATTGCCATCTCTTTTTTGCTGGTGTTTCTTTTGCCAAGTGTTTATCAGCCGTTTCACATTGTTGAACATCGAGGATATGAACACGATTGTTCTCATGGGATTTGTAATTTTGAGGAACCGGGGCATCTTGTTTTTCAAAAAGAAGAACACTGCTTTGTTTGTGATTTTGAATTTACGCTTGTTGATCTTCCTGGAGAATTTAATCATCTTTTTTGTGAATATTTTCAAAGAGATGTAAGGCCTGTAAAATTACAGGACATATTTCCATTTGAAGCTATTCTTTCTGCTTCTCCCCGGGCTCCACCATTTTTTGCCTGATATTTTCCACCGTCTTTTTTATTAAAAATTTGAATAACAGGTTTTATGAGAAAACTTTGTGGGGTGTTTGTTGCACTGTTTATTTTGATTGCGGCAACAAATGCACAGGAATTATACATCTTTTCGGGAGCGGTTTCCGATAATGACGATAACGTTTTACCCGGTGCTTCAGTCGTTTTATCAACAGGAAATAAGGGGACAGTTACAGACGCTGATGGTCGCTTTTATTTTTCCAATTTGGAGGCCGGAACATATTTTATCAATGTGTCTTTTGTTGGTTATAAGACTTTCAGAGACACACTAAAAATACGTTCAAATCAAAATGTCGATATAAAATTGCAACCTTCTGTTATGACCTTGCATGAGGTTGTGGTAGAGGATAATTACGCGCAGAAGCAAAAAAGGGAAGACTCGCGAAATATTGAGGTTATAAACGACCGTTTTGTAAAAATGAATCTTTCCGGGAGTTTAATGAAATCGCTGGAGCGTTTGCCCGGAGTAAGTACAATTGACATTGGTTCGGGCCAGTCGAAACCGCTAATTCGGGGTTTAGGTTTTAACCGCATTGTTGTTGTCGAAAATGGAATAAAACACGAAGGCCAGCAATGGGGAGAAGACCATGGTTTGGAAATCGATCAGTACGCCGTCGACCGAGTAGAAGTAGTAAAAGGTCCTGCTTCATTGATGTACGGATCAGATGCAATTGGAGGCGTTATTGATATCAAACAACTTGGTGTGCCTGCCGAGAATTCTTATGGCGGTTCGGTTGATTTAACCGGAAAAAACAATAATAATTTGGTGGGAACATCAATTGATGTTTTTGCCCGAAAGAAAGCATTCTATTATACAGGACGCGTCACTTTGCTCGACTTTGCTGATTACCGGGTTCCAACCGACAGTGTAGATATCTACTCTTACAAAGCAGCACTTTACAAAAACTATTTGCGAAATACTGCCGGTAATGAACAGAATTTTCATTTTTCGTTTGGAGCCATTGGACAGCGGTTTACTACGCGGTTTTATTTTAGTGATTTACATAGCAGAAACGGCTTTTTTGCCAATGCACACGGACTGGAACCTCGAAATGTAGATACTGCTTTGCATGATCGTTCCAATAGAGATATTCAGTATCCTTATCAGGAAGTAAATCATTTGAAAATTACCAATCAGAGTGAGTGGCACGGGAACAAATTAAATGTTGAGATGGAACTTGGTTTTCAGAATAATTTCAGACAAGAATGGAGTAAGTATGTGAGCCATGGTTACATGCCTGCAAATTTTCCTGATACAATATCGTTTAATCCCGATTTGGAACGAGAGTTTGATAAAGACGTATATTCCGGTAATCTGAAAGTTTCTTTTGAGCCGGTTGAGAATTTATCGTTGACGGCCGGCATAATTAACGAATTTCAGAATAACAATATTGGCGGACGGGGATTTATAATTCCGGCTTTTACTCAATTTGCAACAGGTACATTTTTATATGGAAAGTATTATTTGTCTTCCAACAGTATTTTGCAGGCCGGTTTGCGTTTCGATTACGGAACAATAAATACAAAAGCCTATTCCGATTGGTTTACAAGCCCGGTAGCTACCGACGATACAACCGGGAGTTATTTGCAGCGCTCGCCGAAAATTGCACGAAGCTTTAACAATATTTCGTGGTCGGTTGGTTTTAATCAGAATTGGGAAAAAGTAATTTTAAAAGCCAACATCGGTAGAAGCTTCCGAATACCTATTGCCAAAGAGCTGGCGGCTAACGGTGTAAATTACCACCGTTTTAGTTACGAAGTTGGCGATCCTGATTTATCAGCAGAAGTTTCCTATCAACTGGATTTGGGCGGAGAATACAACTCCGGGAATTTTGCAATTGGAATAAGTCCTTTTGTGAATTATTTTCCGAATTATATTTTTCTGAATCCAACCTCTGAACACGATCGTTTGTATGGGAACGGGAATCAGGTATTTTATTACACGCAAAGCGAAGTATTGCGTTTTGGAGGCGAAATTCATGCGCATTATCGCATGTTCAATCCTTTGACGGTTGGAATGATTGGAGAGTATGTTTATTCGAAGCAAATTTCGGGAGAAAAGAAAGGTTTTACTTTGCCATTTTCACCACCGGCATCGTTGCTGTTTAATGCCAAATATTTGAAGGAAAATTTGGGCTGGTTTAGAAATCCCTATTTTTCAATTGACTACAAATTAGTTGGTCGTCAAAACAGAATTGTTCCTCCCGAGGAAAATACTGCCGGATATCAACTGGTTAATCTTTCATTGGGAGGAGATATCAGACTCAGAACGCAGAAAATATCTCTCGCTTTTCAAATTCAAAACTTGTTTAACAGAAAATATTTTAATCACACAAGTTATTACCGGCTTATTAATGTGCCGGAGGCAGGACGAAATTTTGTATTAAACGTTAATATTCCTTTCAATAAAAATTAGAAGTTAAAAATGAACAGTAATTATTTAGAATATAGCATTATGAAAACAACATTCAGAACGCTCATCCTAATCTTTATAGCATCAGGTTTATTGCTCCTCGCTTCCTGTGGGGACGATGATTTTTTGAAACCTGTTATAACGATATCAGAACTGGGACTAGGAGATAGTCGTGTTGCCTATGCAGGGACCGATTTACATATAGAAGCAGAAATTGAAGCTGCTGCCGGAATTAATATGATTTCCGTAGAAATTCATCAGGAAGAAGGCAGTAGCGATGAAATTGAAGTTGAATATGATGAATTTTCGGGATTAAAAAATATGACTTTCCATAAGCATATTGAAATTCCTGCAGAAACGCCAACAGGAACTTACCACGTGCATGTTACTGTGACCGATTTAGAAGGTTATCAGACTACAGTGGAAGATGAAATTGAGATAGAAGAATTAACAGATGAAGAAGCTCCTGAAATAATTATTTCATCAGCACCTGAGAGCGGAATGAGTTTTTCATCGGGAGAAACAATTTCCATTTCCGGTACAATTACTGACAATATCTCGCTTGCCGGTATATTAGTTGCTTTGGTTTATGAATCAGATAATATTGCAGACACTGACGTTGCAGGAGATAATACCTCTGTAATTGTGATGCTTCACACACACGATTTTGATGATCCGGATGAAACAGAATTCTCAGCGTCAATTGAAGTGGGAGCGGAAAATGATAATAACATGACGCCAGCTGCTATTGAAGGTGATAATGCATGGAAATCAGGGAATTATTACATCCTGGTGAAAAGTAAAGACGTTAAAGCAAACTGGGCCTATTCAAACCATTATCAGTTAACAGTTAATTATTGAGAATAAGAAACAGGTAGGGTGGGAGTTGTAACTGCTCATCCTGCTTGATTAAATTTTTTTTGTTATGAAAACTTTAAAAATATTGTTGGGATTAAGTATCGTTCTTTTTGTCTTTACAACATGTTCTGACGATGACATTGATGATGAAAAACCTGAAATCGATCTGACAATTTCAGGAGCTTTTCCGCTTAATTGTGATACGCTTTATTTTGGCGAAACCTTTACATTAAAAATGCTTTTTACCGATAATGCTGAACTGGGATCGTATAATATAGATATTCACAATAATTTTAATCATCACTCACACACCACCGAAATAACAGAATGTACCATGGATGAAGCAAAAGAAGCTGTAAATGCATATGTTTCTATTGATGATTACGATATTCCTGAAGGATTAGATGCCTATGAAGTTTCGGAAGAGATAACCATCCCCGACAGTGATAGCGATGGAGAATTTGATGAAGGCGACTATCATTTTTTTATCAGCCTGGTTGATAAAGAGGGATGGTCTGTACAAAAAGGCCTGAGCATAAAAATTTTGAGGAGATAATGTCATTTTCAGATTGGCTATTGAAGAAAAAGAGTTGGGGACACAACGAAAGCGAGACCAAAAAGGAGAATCTTTTTTATGAAATAATTTGCGTTAGAGATAAGCTCGTTCTGTAAAATTGGGAAACGTCGGAAATGTTTGAAGTTGCTTCTTTTGTTTGCTGGCCGGTTTTTCCTTTGTAACTTTCATATTATGCACATTTATTGTATTCTTTTTATCCTGTTTTTGAGACTAGTATAAGAATTCTCCCCTATAGGGTGAAGTCTGAATTTAGTGAGATTTCCGGTCAAAAAGGTGCAAAGAGAAAAGGCATCTGTGAGGTTTTTGATGGTTTATCTAAAAACACTGAAAATCATTAATGTCTCAGATTTTCAGTGTTTTTTCTTTTTTGGAAAGATTTTCGGCTTTTTGGGCTGGCACCTCTTGTTGTCAGAAGTTGCAGTCCCAAATATAGCGAACTTTATATTATGTTTTTTCGCGTTAAGATTTATAGGACAACTAATTAACTGCCGGTGTAATCACAAACTTGCGAAATTCCACGGGGCCGTGATCACCCTGAATCATGATTGGTCCGGGTTCTCCTTCTTTGCTATCCAAAGAACCACCGGTAATTCCGGGGATAGGGCGATTAGAAATAACTTCTGTTCCATTTAGTACAACAGTAACATGGCGGCCAACAAGTGTTACTTCGTAAGTCTGCCATTCTCCCGGTTTATTAGCAGCATAAACCGATGGTGCAATAAAACCGTAAATACCACCAATACTTACTTCATCTGTCCTTCCTTTTGAATCTTCAATCTGCAGTTCATGACGGCCACGAAGATAGATTCCACTGTTGCTTCCTGCAGGATACCTGAATTCAACACTGAGTTTAAAATCATTAAATTTCTGGTTGGAAACCAGATTACCGCCCGATTCGGTGTTTACCATTACACCATCAATCATCTGAAATTTGTTGTTCGCCGGAATTATCCATCTGTCCATGTTTTCGGTGATCAGATTGATGGGATTTCCCCAAATCGGTGGTTCTTTTCTTTCCAGTGACGGAGCCCGTACACCAGTCCACTCTAATTTGTTTCCATTAAGCATCTGATAACCAGAGAGCTTGTCGTCTTTTAAAGTAAACTCAAAATAAAGATCGTCGATATCCATCCATTGAGGAGGAATGGTAAAATGATATTTATCCTCGCTTTCATCATATATTACTTCAGCGATTGGCCTTGCACTGCCTTCATACCCAACATAGTATCCGGTAAGCGTAGAGAAACCAGATAATTTTACCCGGAGCCATCCCGGGAAACCGTCAGAAGCCATTAATCCGTGTCTGAAAAGTCCGAGATTTTCTATCTGGTCTTCAGTCATATTTATGGTAAGATCCCACTTGCCAATTAATGGCGAGTCACTTTCAACGCGTTGCGCCTGCGCAGAAATAAAACCAACTAGAATAAATACAAATAGTAAAATGAAAGCTTTTAGTTTGTTCATAGTATATCTATTTTTATTAGTAAAACGACAATATTGTTTTTAATAAATACAAATCTACTCAAAAACTGTATGTGATTAAAAACATCACATATAATTTATCAATTTTAAATATCCACGCTTGTGTGATTTAACGCTGTTTTTGTATTTTTCATGCCTTCTCAGGCATTTTTGTTTCAAAAAAAGTATAAAAATAAGGTCACTAAAGCCAACAATCATTTCTTGTGCTCACGCAGCTTAATATGTAAAAGTTTCGTGTGATTTAGCATTGTATCAAGACAGTCATTTTTCAATTACTTAAATCACATCTAAATTTTAAACTATTTAGAAACTATCAACAAATATCTATTTTTATAGGTTGATTATTAGGTGCTTGGTGTGCTTCTGAATGAATGGTACGAGTTTTGCATTTCAATATGTCAGAAACAGTATCATTATAATACCTAAAGTCATGAAAAAATTAATCTTCATATCTATTCTTGCAATCCTTACCTCATTTGCGGGTTATACAACAGCAAGTAATTATCAGGATGAATATCTGGGTTTACCTGGTGACAACCTGAACCTCTATGCAACAATGAAATTATTCCAGGAGTCAGAAACGCTTGAAGGTTTTGAAAGAAGCCTGAACGATCAAAATTCGCATATTAATAATCTCGATTTGAATGGAGATAATTTTGTTGATTATATCTCTGTGATGGATTATGTTGACGGAGATTTTCATACCATCGTTTTAAGAACGCAACTAAACAGGAATGAAACACAAGACATTGCTGTTTTTACAGTTCAACGTTTTGAAGATGGGACAGCCAGGATCCAACTTATTGGCGACGAAGCACTATATGGGCCTAACTATATTGTTGAACCCATTTATGCCGATAGCCAGGAAACGCCCAATCCGGGTTACATGGGAGGTACAGTAGTAGTAACAACTCCAACACCGGTTACAGTTACTACCTACCAGGTTGCAACCTGGCCAATTATCCGGTTTATCTTTCGTCCCGGTTACGTTTGCTGGCATTCAGCTTGGAGGTGGGGATATTATCCTTCCTACTGGAATCCGTGGCGCCCTTATTACTGGCATACGTACTATGGCTATCACAGCCATTTTAACCACTATTATCACTCGCACTATCGCTATTGGAATCATCATCGTTACCATCGTTATCACGATTTCTATTACAGCCGGGTGCGCTCATATTCTCCTAAAGTGAATGTCAGAATCAAACAAGGAAACTACAGAGCAACTTACTCCCGCCCTGATTTGAGGAAAAGAGGAGACGACCTTTACAGGACAGCAGCCAGAAGAAGTACGGGAGTTAACAAGTCAAATTCCGGAAGAACGAACAATCTGAAGTCTGCCAGAAACACTTCAAACTACAATTCAAATTCCGGAAGAAGAACTGTTTCAGGCGTATCATCGCAGACACGGACAAGATCCCAAGCCAGCAGGGGAGTAGAAAATACACGAAAGTCATCAACAATACGCTCCGGGAGTTCTTCAACAAACACTGCCCGGGGAAATAAAAGTGCAGTAACTCAAAGGTCAGGCACTAGGAGCACTTCGGTAGACAGGATCGGTACACGTACTTCGGCAAATAAAAAAACTGGAGTACAACAAAAGTCATCAACAATACGAAATAACAGAACGTCGGGATCAGCATCTGCCCGTCAGAGTTACAGACAACCCAATCGTTCATCTGGCTATTCAAACAAGTCGGCGACTAAGCCAAAGGTATCATCAAGGTCTTCAAATTCCGGAAGTTCTTACAGACAGCCCAAAGTGTCGTCAAGGTCTTCAGCCTCCAAAAGCGTATCCCGGTCAAAAGTGTCGTCCGGAAGCAGAAATTCAAGCGTTTCAAACAGAAGCAGTCGTAACTCCGGAAGCAGAAGTTCAGGCGTTTCTGCCAAAAGCAAAAGCAGTCAGTCGCGGTCGTCTTCCGGCGGAAGATCAGGACGCAGGTAATAATAAAGACATAAAAAGCCGATTCAGAAATGACTCGGCTTTTCAACTTCCCCATTTAGCACTAAGAAGTCACAACCCAATTTGTAAATAGATGTACAACAGATTCATAGTAACTAGTTGAGAGTATGAATTTGTTATGTTTATGAAACTCAGTTTAGGTGGTATTTGCGGCCACACTCTTCATCAAATATCCATTAGTAAAAATTGTACAATCCTAAAATGCATTGTAATCTTTTTAAGTTGTTCATTCTTTTGTGAATAGTTGGGAAAATTTCGATGTTGTTGAAAATAGAAGGAAAGTTACAACCTGCGAATTCACAAAACTTATACGAACACTCCTCGATACCAAGGATTTTAAAAATTTCCATAAAAAAAATCGAAAATTGCATTTTTGTCCTGTTCAATTCCCCTGTTAGTTGGAACCTGATTTGAGAAAGTTTGGTGTGAATTAAGCCCCTAATGGAAATATTTGATTAATTTAATCGGTAAAATTTTTATTAAGAATTTCAATACGCAAAAAAAGTGAAAAAAACTAAACCGATAACTATTCTTTGTATCCTCTTTGTATTTCATTTTGGATTGAATGCGCAAATTAGTTATAATACACTTCCCTGGCGAATGAGTACTGCATACAATAATTATTTGCTGCGCGATGTTCATCAACAGTACGCTGACAGAAAAATAGAAATTGAAAAAGCATTTGTCTCAAAAGAAAAAATGATTGCGTATCGGGATGACTGTATTCAGCGATATAAAAAGATAATGGGAGGTCTTCCTGAAAAAGGCAATCTAAATGCCCGTTTTACAGGGAGTTCTGCGTATGAAGGTTTTCGTATTGAAAAAATTATATTTGAAAGTTTGCCCCATCGTTATGTTACAGCCAACCTGTATATTCCAGATGGGGAGGGACCATTTCCGGCGGCAGTACAACTTTGTGGGCACGGGTTGGGTGGAAAAATTCCGGCATCAAATTCGGCTTTACTTTTTGCACAAAACGGAATTGCTGTTTTGGTAGTAGACCCAATCGGGCAGGGTGAACGTATTCAGTTTATTGATGACGATAGCAATACACTAACCCGGGGAGCAACAACCGAACATACTCTGTTAAATGCGGGTGCAAATTTATTGGGAACAAGCCTGGCAGCTCTGGAATTTTGGGATAACCACCGAGCAATTGATTACCTGGTAAGCCGGGAGGATATTGACAAAAACAATATCGGCGCATACGGAAGTTCGGGAGGAGGGACACAAACATCCTATTTAATTGGTCTCGATGAACGAATTAAAGTAGCCTCGGTTTGCAGTTATTTTACTCAAAGAGAAAAAGTTTTGGAAATTTATGGTCCATCCGATGGTTGTCAACATATTCCTTACGAAGGGAGGGAACATTTAGAAATAGCGGACTTTGTTTTGATGATAGCACCCAAACCGGTTTTAATTCTGTCCGGGAAATACGATTTTGTCGATTATTGGGGAGCAACGCAAGCTTTTAAAGAGTTAAAAAAAGGGTATACCGCGTTAGGTAGCCCGGAAAAAGTAAGTATGTTTTCAGTGCAAAACGGACATGGAATGCCCAAACCCAAACGGGAAGCTTTGGTTACATGGTTTAAAAAATGGATGTTGAATGATGACACGCCTGTTGTTGAAACAGAGTTATTTCATATTCCCGAAGAAGACCTTCGATGCACCAGCACCGGACAAGTAAATTCAGCTATTGCAGATAATATTTCAGTCCCTGATTATTTTTTAAATGAAGCCAAAACTACAGAGGAGCAAAGAATTCAGTTCCTTAAAAACGATTTAAATACGATAACCGGAAAGGTTAATGAAATTCTGTGTATTGGAAATGAATTGGAAGAAATATCTCCCGAACAAACAGGGGAAATTAAAATGAGAACTTACGATATACAAAAATATCAGATTATCAGACCAAAACAGATGCCTTTGCCTTGTGTACTTGTACTTCCGGGAAATATTACTCCTGAAAGTCAGATTACTGTCTTTTTAAATGAAGGTGGTAAAGATGAAATTTTGAGTGATGCTAGAACAATGGAGTCTTATGCAAATCAGGGTGAAATATTGATTGTTGCTGATTTAAGAGGATACGGCGAAACTGCAGATCCTTTGAGTTTAAACGACACAAAATACTGGAACCGTGAGTATAGAAATGCTATGACTAGTATGCACATTGGAAAACCAATTGTGGGGCAAAGAGTAATTGATGTAAAAACTATTTTAGACTTTGCTGACACTGAATCGATTTTGAAAGGAAGAATAGTTAAGATTAAGGCCAATGGAACGTACGGCCCTGTTGCGGTTCACGCCACTTTTCTTGACGAAAGAATATCAAAAACAGAAATTACAGGTTCGATAAAAAGTTATACCGAATTTCTGAAAAATCCGATGCAGAGAAATGTATATTCCAATGTTCTTTATGGTGTTTTACAGTATTACGATTTAAAGGATTTGATTGAAATATCCGGAAAGAACCGGATACGATTTTTAGATTAGATTATTCCGTAATCTTATTTATTTAATACAATGGCAGCTAAAATTAGCGGTGCCATTCCTTTTTGGTCATTATCAATCCTTTTTTCAGAAATATAATAGTTGTAATCGCCTGCCCGGTATGGATTTCCGCCTAAACCACACGCTCCGCAAACATTGGTCAAAACGGGTAATCCGTCGTCTTCGGTAACAACCAGGTTTTTCATCAAACTGTCAAATGCGGAATCAGCAATTTTGAGGTAAGACTTGTCGAGGTAACCTTTTTTTGCCCCTTTGGCAAAAGCGTAAATTATCATGGCACTTCCCGATGTTTCCAGGTAATTTCCTTCTCTTCCTCCCTGATCCAATACCTGGTACCAAAGATCTGTTTTTTCATCCTGAACTTTTAAAAGGGCGCCGCTTAATTTCTGCAAAATTGAGATAACCCCATCTTTTTGCGGATGATTTTCAGGGAGATAATCGAGCACGTCAACCATGGCCATCATGTACCAACCGGTTGCCCGGCTCCAAAAATGTTTTGATTGTCCCGTTTTCGGGTTACTCCATTTTTGTTCACGGCTCTCGTCCCACGCATGATAAACCAGGCCTGTTTCTTTGTCCAGTGTTCGTTGGTACACTTCCTGAATCTGAAATGTCACTTCATCAAAAAAATCAGGCTGCCCATAATCCCGCGCATACCTTGCTACAAACGGCGACGCCATATAAAGTCCATCGAGCCACATTTGATATGGATAGCGCTTCTTATGCCAAAATCCACCGGAATTTGTTCGTGGCTGATTTTTTATTTGCTCCACCAAAGTTAAAATCGCAATCTTGTATTTCTTGTCATCTGTTCTTTCAGTTAGTTCCAGCATGTTTAATCCAGGGCGAATTTGATCAATGTTATAATCCGACATGCGGTAACCCTTTATTTCGCCATTTTCGTCAACAAAATAATCGATATAAGCCTGCATGTAATCCGAATATTTTTGATCATATTTTCCCAGTTTATCAATGGCCCAACCTAAAAAAGCATAATCATAACCGTACGAGGGTTTATTATTGTTGTAATGGATTAAACTATCATACCGCGCCATAACTGCATTTGCAAGTTTAATAGCAGTTTGCGGAGCGTTTTTCTCATTTTGTCCGCTGGCCGATTGTGCCGAAACAATTAAAAGAAAGGCCAGAGAAATAATTAAAGCTTTCATAAAATTCAGTTTTATTCCTGTTCAATTTTAAAAACATACCCGCTTGCAGTGTTGTATTTTCCTCCCTGCGAGGTTGTAAAAAGGTATTCGGGTTTTCCGTTTTTCATTAATAACTGCGGTCTTTCCAACCTTCCGTATCTGTTTAAATGTTTTGGTTTTGGAGGTTGTTTGAAATAATGATCGGTTTCGTAGTAGGCAATTTCGGGTTTATTCCAGTTTAACCCGTCTTTCGACTTAAAAAGCAAACCATATTCATGATTGTAAAATCCCATGTCGCGGGCAATCAATTTAAACAGCCCGTTTTCAAACCAAACATAAGCATCTTCGAGTTGCTGATTATCGCCCAAATATGAAAAATCAATCACCGGGTTTCCGTTATATTTTTTATACGGCCCTTCAATTTTATCGGCAATGGCAAGGCCATACTTTCGATTTCCGCGGATTCCGCCCGTGGCTTCTTCGTATTTTTTGTTGTTCCACGATTTGTAGTATAACCAAAACTGTCCGTTGGGATGTTTTAATAATGCCGGATTCGTTGTGCAATGGTCGTCCCACGCACCGGGTTCACCTGTTTCAAGCAGCGGTGTATCTTTTCTTTCCCACGGCCCGTTTACATCGTCTGCAATTGCTAATCCAATTCTTTTTGTATTGGTCCGGCCGTTTGAATTACCCATGTAAAACAAATAGTATTTTCCATCGTGAAATTGAATATGCGGATTGTGGCAGGTAGTTGCATCAAAAAGTCCGGGCCTGGGTTTTATAGTGGTTTCAATATGCCTAAACCCGGATTCCGGAGAATCTGCAACAGCGTGCGCAATTTCACATTTGCTAATCCAGCCACTCATTCCGTATTCATCCTGCCAGCGTGAATAAAAAACATGAACTTTACCGTCTTTGCCATAAATGGGAGTATTACACCAAACGTAGTATCCTTCTTCTTCCAAAATTCTTCCGATGGGTTTTATTTTCTTTACAAATTCAGATTCTTTTTGAGGACCGTTGTGAAAATTTGTGATAATTCCGTTTGTAATTAATGGTGCCGACAATAAACCTGTAGTAGCTGTTTTTATAAAATGGCGACGTTTCATGTACATATTTTCTTATCATTAAAAATTAATTTTTTACGAAGTTGCCTTTTGTCCTGCCGGACGGGTTTTTATTTTTCTCCTTGATGAGAAAAACGAAATAAAAAGAATCAAGAAAATTTATGCTTCTCCCCCGCATTTCCGCGCCGGCCCGCGCCAAATTTTCGTCCAGTACACTTTTTGTATTTGCTTAAATTCGACATTATCTTCCAACTAATCATCTTCTTTTCTTATTTCTTCTTCAAAATTTATTCTTTCGGAGATTTTAAGGTTTGCTTTTTTCAATTCCTGAATGGCAAGTTGTGCAACCTTTGTAGCGCCCTTAACCGATAAATGGGTGTCATCTTTCCTACCTTCCTTAAATCGTTCGTTGGGCTCGGTCCAAAGAAACATTTTTTTTGAATCTTCGTCGCCAAGCTCATTCACCCACGTTTCAGTTATTTTCTGAAGATCAATTAAAAGAACATCCAAATTATCGGCCACTTTTCTTGTGGCCACCGGATAATCTCCGTGTGTATCGGCTAGTTTTCCATGCTCACCAAACTTTCGCCGGATGATGGAAGTAAAGAGTACTGGTGTAGCACCTTTTTCGCGTGATTCTTCTACAAATTTTGTAAGGTTTTCAGAATAAGTTTCAAACGGGGTTGTATAACGTGTGGAATCGTAATCCTTTTGGTCGTTGTGTCCGAATTGTATAAAAACCACATCGCCTTTTTGCAGACTGTCGAGCACTGCCTGCCATCTTCCTTCATCGATAAAACTTTTTGAACTTCGTCCGTTAACAGCGTGGTTATGCACTGTAACTGTTTCATCAAAAAACTGTCCGACTACCTGGCACCATCCTGTTTCCGGATACACTTCAGCTTTTTTATTGGCCATGGTTGAATCGCCAATTGAATAAACTGAAATATCTGCTTTTTCAGTTTTGCATGCATTAATTAAAAGAATGAATAATATGCCGGTTATCACTAATTTTTTCATATTCAACGCTATTTGAAGATTACCGCATTTTCTTTTATTTCATTTCCGGTTTGGGTAAAGTCTTCAAGGTTTTGGCCTGGTTTTGAGACAAGTTCAATGTTATCCGATTTTTCACCATTCACAACAATGTTGTTTTCAGCCTTGAAATGAAAATTGATTTCATTCAAACTAATATTTTTACTATTGAAAATCTGAAAAGCCTGGTTCGCCTCTGTTATGAGTTCGATGTTTTCGATGGTAACGTTATCAGCGTCAACCACCAAAAAACCTTTATCGGCTTCCAGTAACAAATTTTTTAATTCTACATTTTCAATATTCATTTCGGGTAGCCCCTGCAATAACACCGCCTGCATTGCACCTTTTAAAGTGATGTCTGAAATCGAGATGTTTTTGAATTGCGGCGTTTCTTCTGTAACCGGCATCATTTCCTCCGAACTCTCCAGTCCACCAGCTTCCATCATTTCAGAAACCGATTTCCCTCCGTAATACAAATTAAAAGAAATGGCAAAAGTTGGAATGTTGGTCATTCGCACATCCGAAATAAAAATATTTTCAACAACACCTCCTCTTCCGCGGGTACTTTTAAAACGCAATCCCACATCGGTTCCCATAAAAGTACAGTTTGAAACATGCATGTTTTTTACTCCGCCCGACATTTCACTGCCTACTGTAACCCCGCCATGCCCGTGGTAAACAACATTATCTCTTATCACCAGATTTTCACAAGGAATGCCGCGGTCTCTGCCTTCTTTGTTTTTGCCCGATTTTATACAAATGGCGTCGTCGCCTACATCAAAATTGCAATTTTCAACCAACACATTTTTGCACGATTCAATGTCAATTCCATCGCCATTTTGCGAGTACCACGGATTCCGCACAGTTACATTTTTTACGATTAAGCCTTCAACCAATAAAGGATGTAAGCACCATGCCGGCGAGTTCTGAAAAACCGGCCCATCCAGCATTACCCGTTTACTGTTTTGAATGCTAACCATTACCGGGCGCAAATAATCGCGTATTTGCTCAAAATCTTCTTTGGTTTTCAAATCATCGCGGACATTCTGGTCTCCGCTTCCCAGCATTCCTTTTCTGAATTGTTCCGAAGGATACCAGCCGTCTTCTCTTTCGTTTACAATTCCGCCGGAAGCAACCAGTTTTTCCCATTGACTTTCAGTTAGCTTACTTTTTTTAACGTAGCGCCAGGCATCCCCCGAACCATCCCAAACGCCTGAGCCTGTAAAGGCTATATTCTCCAGATTCTTTCCATAAATTGGCGACATGCAACGAAATGTATTCAGTCCTTCAAAATTGGTTTCAATTACCGGGTACAAATCTTTATTGGTTGAAAAGATGATTAAAGCGCCCGCCTCGGCATGAAGTTCAAGATTGCTTTTCAAAATAATCGGACCAGTGAGCCAAATACCCGCAGGAATGATAACTTTCCCGCCGCCTTTTTCGCTTACGGCAGCTATCGCTTTTTCAAACGCTTCTGAATTTAAAAACTGTCCGCCGCTTTTGGCGCCAAAATCAACAATATTTACTTCATTATCGGGAATAACAGGCTTGTTTATTTCAGGCATTTCAAATTCAATTCCGGTAAATTGTATTGTGCCGGAGACTGGTTCTTCAGGTTGACTCACCTGGCAATTGGTTGATAAAATAGAAATAGCGATTAATGCTATGAACGCTGATTTTCTCATGGTAAAAACTATTTTTTTTTAAATCCGTGAAATCTTCAGAACTTGCTTTTGAGGCAATCCTAATTTGAAATTATTACGAACTTTAATCAATAAGTACTGATTTTCTTTAATTTGAATATGGTATTTTTGAATAGTAAATTAAACGAATAACTAATCTAAATCCAAGAACTTCAAAAAAGTCAGACTATGAAATTATCATTTTTTATCCTTTTTTTTGTTGCAGTGCAGTTCGTTTTTGCCCAGGACCCGCGTGAACGATTATACAATTACGAAGTTATTAATCCGGATCACGTTGAAAAACCAAAGGTGAAAGGTTGGGCGAAAACCCGTTTCGATGAAAAGCTGAACCGGGGATTAATAGCAGTTAGAATCGAAAAAAATGAAGCGTATATAGGTTGGCGAATCCTTAAAAAAGATGCTGAAACCGTTACTTTTGATTTGTACAAGACGGTTGATGGGAAAAAGACAAAACTGAGTAAGGACCCGATAAAATCAACTACCGATTTTGTGGATGAAAGTGTAGGCTCGGGAAAAATCATTTTGTATTCGCTCGAAGATTCGGAAGGCGACGTTTTGGCGGAAACTGAGCTAAAAGCAATTGAAAATAACGTGTTCAAAACCATTAAATTTGATGGAGACTATTGGCCCGATCGCGTTGCTGTTGGAGATTTAAATGGCGATGGTGAGTATGATTTTGTAATAAAACAACCGGGAGGTCGGGTTGACCCCGGCGTTTGGCGGAAAAGCGATACCACTTTTAAAATAGAAGCTTATTTAAGCGACGGAACTTTTTTGTGGCGTAAAGATTTGGGATGGAACATTGAGTTGGGAATCTGGTATTCTCCAATGGTAGTTTATGATTTTGACGGTGATGGCAAAGCTGAAGTAGCCCTTAAAACTGCGCCAATCGATGAGGATTTCCGTGATGCCGAAGGACGTGTTTTTGATGGTCCCGAATATTGTTCAATTTTAGATGGAATGACCGGAAATGAAGTTTGTAAAGTTGACTGGCCAGCCAGAAATCCACGATTTGGAAAATATAACCGGAACAACCGCAACCAAATGGGCATGGCTTATCTCGACGGGAAAACGCCTTTTTTGCTCGTGGCTCGAGGTACGTATCGTTTGATGATTGTAGATGCTTACCAATACAAAAACAAAAAACTGGAAAAAGTCTGGCGCTGGGATGGCGATGAAGAAAATCCTGTGATTCGTTCGCAGGGAGCACACGGCATGCAAACAGTAGATGTTGATGGTGATGGACGAGATGAAATTGCGCTCGGATCGGCTGTTTTAGACGACAACGGGACTTTATTGTATTCAACAGGTCTGGGACATCCGGACAAAAGTTTTTTTACAGATATAATTCCTGACAGACCCGGTCTGGAAGGATTTTATGCTGTAGAAGTTTGGCACGACAGTTTGGGAGTGTGTATAGTTGATGCAAAAACAGGAGAAAGAATCTGGGCAATTAATAAGTTTACCCAACACATTGGCGATGGCATGGTGGCCGATATTTTTCCAGAATTGCCGGGACTGGAATGTATGGCAACCGAAGATTCAAAAGCAGGTAGAACAGATAAATATTTACTCGACGCAAAAGGAAATATAATTGCCATGAATGAAGATGTTCCTTCTCCGCGCGACTGGATATTTTGGGATGAAGATTTGCTTCGCGAAAATATTGTCAGTACACCAAATCCCGAAAACTCAAACCGTCGTTTTTCGCGTTTCAAATCGATTGTCAAGTACCACGGGAAAACACATATTGATAGTATTCAGGGAACAGTAATGATGATGGCCGATATATATGGTGACTGGCGTGAGGAACTGATTACAGCAGTTCCGGGAAAGTTATTGATTTACACTACAACTATTCCGGCAAAAGACAAAAGAAATTGTTTGATGCAAGATCCCTTATATCGTTCTGATGTGGTTCATCGTTCAATGGGGTATTTTCAGTCGCCGGTAACTTCTTACTATTTAGGAGAAAAGTAAAATTCGGACAACTGTAGAAAGAAAAATTACAGCCTGTAAATTTGCAAAGCTGAAACTGGTATTTCCCAATACCGGCAGGTATTCAAAAAATTGGGAAAAGAAAGTGGTTGAGAAGGCCTCTTGTTCTGTCCGCTCCATTTAAAGTTCAATGTTGCAATCAACTCTATGAGGTGTAGTTTGGTTAACTGTCAGTCTAATCTGGGGTTAGTTCCCCCCTGCTTGCAGCGAATTGACGAACTCATTCCTTTGTGATACTCCGTCTGCTCGCAGCGGGGCAGTTCATTCGAGTTGGGATTTCCGGGTTGGCATTGGAGGGGATTGATACGACATTATAGTCGTATTTAAAACCAAGAATAAGCTATCCCTGCTAATGGGTGAGGAGCTTCTAAAACATTTTTATTATGAAGATTCCACCATTTTTCATAATAATCTCTGACAAGTAATACTTCTTTAGCTGTTATTCCTTTTCCTGTTTTTTCTTCATTAATATTAACCAAATATGGATCCAAAGAAGGGAAATGACCATCCATTGCATATTGGGCACACCATAATAGATATTCTCCTAAAAATACCTTCCCCGGCCTGTTTACTGGCCACATCAAGCGAGAAGATATTGGATTGATTGGGACACAGCTTAAATTGGGGATGAAAGAAGTATCAGCAGCATAACCGATTAGTTGGGATACATGTTTTAAGTTAAAAGCAGGCATTATTGCACCTACTTTTTCACCATTTTCGTTACGTTCAAATTGATTATAAGAGCCATTCTTTAGTTGTTCAACAAACAACCTTACATCTGGATTTTCAATATCCAACTCATCTTTTTCGCATGAAAATAAGACAAGTGACAGCATAAATACAAATAAAATCCTGATAGTTTTCACAGTAATTGATTTAAAAAATATGACGTTATTTCCCGGTATTTGGTTGCGTCGAAAAATCTTATATACAATGTTAAAAATAACTTGATACAAAAAAAATCACAATACAATGTGATTTAGAAACGCCAAATCAACAGCAATTTTGATTTTTCACCAAAAATCACAGTATAATATGATTTTTATTGTTTTTATCTATTAAAACAATTAATTTTACCTCAAAATCATATTATAATGACAGTTTCAGAAATAGGGGTGCAAATAAAGGAAAGAAGAAAAGTGCTTCGGATTACCCAGCCTGACTTGGCTGAGATGGCGGCTATCAGCATAAATACACTATACAAAATTGAACGCGGACAGGCGAATCCAACTATTCAAGTACTTAATAAAATTACGGATATCTTGGGGATGGAATTAAAGCTTGAAGTAAAACAACCAAAGCTGTAAGCGATGCGAAAAGCGAATGTTTATAGAAATGGAGAACAAGTTGGGGTACTCTCCCAATTTTCAACAAACGATTACGAGTTCAGATATGATGATAGTTGGTTTGCCAACGGAGATCTTCCTCCAATTAGTCTTACTATGCCGAAAAGTCAACAAGTTTATAAATCGGAATATTTATTCCCGTTTTTCTTTAATATGTTGTCGGAAGGTGTGAACAGGCAGTTGCAAAGTCGTCATTTAAAGATAGACGAAAAAGACTATTTTGGTTTGTTACTGGCAACCGCAAAAACCGATACCATTGGAGCAATAACCATTTCAGAGATAAAAGAATGAGTTTGCCAGAAATAAAATATTGTCCGGGGACACTAGCAGAAGGGTTTGCTACTTACAGTACAGCTTGTTTAAGACGGGTTTTTGATGGACGAAAAGTGAGCCACATATTGCCGTATGCACCTCCGCAAAGCAATGAAGAAGATGCTGAGAAATTTATAGAAAACCGGAAACGGATTTCAATTTCCGGCGTACAGGAAAAACTATCGCTTCTGCTTGACAAAAATAAATTACGCCTGACCGAAGAAGGTGAACAGGGAACTTACATATTAAAGCCTATCCCCAGGGATGTAAAAAGTGTTGACCAGGTTCCGGCAAACGAACATCTGACCATGCAGATTGCCCGGCAGGTATATGGTTTGCAAATTGCTGAAAATGTACTGATTTTTTTCGATAATGGAGAACCTGCTTATATCACCAAACGGTTCGATGTAAAGGAGGATGGTTCGAAATGGGGACAGGAAGATTTTGCAACACTGGCAGGGAAAATAGAAGGAAACACGGGGCATAATTTCAAGTACGATTACAGCTATGAGGCTGTGGGTGAGTTACTGAAGAAATATGTTCCTGCCCGGCGGGTGGAAATCGAAAAGTTGTATTCGTTGATTGTTTTTAACTTCTTGTTTTCAAACGGAGATGCACATCTGAAAAACTTTTCACTCATTGAAACACCCAGTGGAGATTATGTGTTAAGTCCGGCCTATGACTTGCTTAATACAAGAATCCACACAGATGATTCGGATTTTGCATTGGATGGCGGATTATTCAGTGATGGTTTCAAATCGGAGGAAATGAAAAAAAGCAATCACCCCGGATTGCACGACTTTCAGGAGTTGGCGGGAAGATTCGGAATAAATGAAAAACGAAGGGATAAAATCCTTGCTCTTTACCTGCAAAGACAACCGATGGTTGAAGAATTAACTCGTCGTTCTTTTCTAAATGATAAGACAAAACGTGCCTATTTATTGCTTTATCAGACAAAAAGGAATTACCTGAGTAAAGAATGACATTGAATCGTGATGCTTTCAGTTTAGGTTTCACTCTTAATTCTAGCCAGTTTATCCACAATAATCTGAGCCACTTCGTCCTTTATTCGTTGATAGTTGTATTCAATCTTCTCTTGGAAATGGTCAAAAAGCGACAATACAGAGACTTATGAAGACTTTTAAAAAATGGTTACAGGAGACTTTAAGATTTCTTCTGTAACCAAATTGTAACCAAAACAGGCCTAAAAGTGGCATTTTTGGGTCTTTTAATGGCATTCACCAAAAAATAAAAAACCGTGCAAGTATCTGACTTACACGGTTTTTTATCATTTGACAGTTTTTGTCTTTTTGTACTGGCTCCCCAGGTAGGGGACGAACTATGTCTTTAATTCATTTATTTCCAGCAATATACGGTTTTGAAAAATTGGCCTATAACCAGATTGTAACCGTGACACTGTCATTTGATTGTCCCCATGTGTCAGAACCCACTCCCCAAAGCATCGGATTCATCACATCACAGAACTGCCAAATAGCTTTCCCAAATTTAAGAATAAACCAGAACTAAATCAAAAAATATTCGATATAGAGTTTGAATAATTCTTAATTCTTGCGTTGTAGGGAATCTTTTAAAGTGTAGACAAATTGTATTTTAATATTGCTGCATTATCAATCTTGTCAACTATGCCTGCCAAATATTCTATTTTATCCAAAACTTCATCAATTGACATTTGATGTTCCGTTCCATTAGAGTATCCAACCGGAAAATATTTAAGGAATTTATCATCTACAATCCCATTCCTGTGAGAATATAAATGTCTGATTTGCAAGATTCTTTCTATATCATCTTGGACAGATTTGCCAATCACATTCAGGTCTTTAATCTGCTTATTTTCAGCAATAAATCCCCTTACGCTTCCTTTCTGTAACTTACCTATTTTCTGTTTAGCCCAAAATGTTATAAAATCCTGTATGTCCGAACAATTTAATACATCTTCGACTTTTACCATCTGTTCAGACTTTAATGTATCGGGCTTAGCCAGATAAATCTCAAAAAGAATATCGGACAAATAAGCTTCAAAGCTATCAACTACAGAAGAGAATAAGATTCTATTTAAAACTTTTCCTTCTTTTATTGATGTAAATTTGGCTGGACCTTCAGGATATAATAAAGGCTTAAGGTTGTCGATCATTTTCAAAACACTCTGATAATGCTCTAGAAATTTGAACTTTGAATCTGTCGTATTGCTTTTAAATGACTCCAAAAGGGCATTAATTATTGAAATCTGATTATATCCTCCGGCTTGGAATATATTTGTAGTCGGATTTGTTTGAATTATCTTTTCCCCCTGTCTAATAAATATTTTTCCTTCAAGAGAAACTACAACATTAGATTTTTCGACCTTTATCGCAAACAGCTTTTTATCATTATACTCCACGTATCCATAATCAACAACTGGTTTAGGTGATAATAAATCTATTGCCTTATGAGTTATAGAAGTTGCACGGAAATCCTCACTTAACCCTGAAACTTTCAGCCCTCCAATTTCAGAAACTCCTAAAATAAGTAACCCTCCATTTGTATTTGCAAAAGAACAAATTATTTGTGCGATGGATTTAGACGGAGGCAATACTGCTTTATATTCTAATACTTCACTTTCGGGTTGTAATATAATTGAAGATACTTGTTTTTGTAGTTCCATGCTTTAATTCATATTTATTGGTATTCTATTAATACCTGTACTTTTAAGAATTCTTCCCAATGTAAGTATATGAGGGTCATTAACTCCATTGTCAACCCAAAGTTCCGAATTGTCACTATCTAAAGTATCTTTTTCTGAAGAATAGTAAATAATAACTTCGCCATTATCCGAAGGCCTGGTAACAATCTGGATTGATACCCCATTTTTTATAATTCCTGCTAAAATTGTAGGAGCAGTTTCCTCCATATCCGTACAATCATAATCGGGATGATTCTCCAAAAACTGAATTATATTTTGTTTAGCTCTCTTAATAAGTTTTTGTGCATAAATGAACATTTCAATTGTTGGAGTAGAAGTATGATAAAATCTTGAAGAAATAGATGGGTCTTTAAAGGCTTCTTCTAATTCTTCTGAAGAAGAGATTCCTAAGCTAACCAGAATTTCACGAGTAATGTCAATCTTCTCGTCTTCTTTTTCTTGAGAATCAATGTTAAGTTTCGATAACTGATTACGCAAATCTTCTATGCTTTTAATTCCGTGTTCTTCCATCAATTGATCAAATTCTGTTGCCTTTTTTATATTTTGAGAAATATCATCGTCTTCCAGAAATAAAAATCTCTTTTCAAATAAATCTGAGAAATACGTATCAGCTTTTTTCCTATATTCATTCATCCATATATAAAACTTTTTTAAAGTTTCTTTATACACCTTTCTTTTATCGACATCCCTTAAAATAGGTTTTATAAATGTGGATATTTTTTCAGCTACATTTTCAATGGTAAATGTTCTGTTTTCAGGTAACTCTAGAAATATTGACTTATCCAATAATTCTTCCCTAAAGTCATATCCCAGTTCTTCTGAAATATCTTTTAGTATTTCATCAATACTTCCATCATCCAGAAACAAATGTTCTTTTGAACAAAAATCTCCTCTTTGATTTGGTAAAATGGGATGTTTTTCTCTGTTAATATTATTTTCAAATTTCTCTTTAACTAAAAATGCGATTAACGAATTTAGCCATTCTAAAAAATCGTCTTCATCTTCAAAACCCAACGCTTTTGCTGCATCTTCAACATTTTTATATTCAGCAATTTTTGAAACGATATAAAAAAGTGATTTTTTATCAGATTCTTCCCATAGTTTATCCCCACAATAAATAACTTCTCTTTTTTTTGAAAAATCATCAGGATAAACTCTTTTTGAAAACTCGAAAATATGTGTTCGCTTTTCCGGAATTTTTTTATCAGGGAACAGGGAAGCTAAATAATCACAAACTTTAGGGATATTTTCATTCTTACTTTCTTGAATAATGTTATTTATCTCCGTTATAATATCGTCTTGTTTTTTTACAGAATATAAAATACCAGCACCTGTATGTACTTTTTTATGTATTAGGTATTCTTTAGGATCTGCGCTAATTAATGAACAAGCTTTTTTTACTTCTTTGTCGATGTCTTCATCAATATACAGTTCACTCTTCTTTTTAAAGATTCCTAATTGATTGGGTATTACTGAAAATTCATCTGTAACTATTTCCTTAATATGAATTGCTTCTTCATTTAATAAATTGTAATAATCATTAAGGAAGACTACTGTACTCTCTTCATCTTTTTTAAGTAATTCAGAAAGGTCATGTAAGCTACCCTTTTTATGTATTTCTTGGGACAAGTTTGAAGTTGAGAAACTGTAACAATCACTCCATATAACTCTATCCCATTCCTCAATATGATTCATCGGAACTGACTGAGGAAATAATGTTTTTGATAACTTCCAAACTTTCTCTCTAATGGTATTATTATCTGCATGGGGGAAGTACACCTGATTTTCACCATTGTTATTCCATATGGAAACTCTTTCATCCTTATTAATGTCTACAAGTTTAACGTAAAGGAGTTCCTCTCTTAAATTTTCAACTACATTCTTTTTAAACCAATCAAAATCGATCCAAGAGTGCCTTTTGGGATTTTTTATTCGCGCCAAATTATACAAATCATTCCAATTTGCTTTTTGCTCTATATATGACAAAAGTATTTTATAGAGCTCTACAGCTTGGAGCACTAATTCACAATTCAATCTTGAAAATTCATTATCGTCATCATCAATAAGACTTATTCCATCCCTTTTTTCTGTTGGCTCAAACAGAGAACTATTTATTATGAAAGGTAAATTCAAATCTTCGGTTCCTATCATCGGAAAATCTAAATGAAGCTTTGGAATAGAATCGGCCAGATGCAAAACTGAATAGTTGCCGCTATTCGAGAAGAAAATAGGAAGCATTATTCGAACATTCATATTCTCAATTGTTATATAGTAGCTCTCTGTTGCTTTACCGTTTATTAATAGATTGTATAATAATATTTCATTCCCTTGATATGAATTAATCTCTTTTTTTTCAATACTATAAGTCTCGTTGCCAACCAAATCCTCGAAGAGAGTAACGGAGTTTATTTCCGGGACATTTATTAGAGTATAAGCAATACCTTTTCGAACCTCATCAAAAGCAATTTCTGCTAATGATTTATTCTTCTCGGATAAAGGATAGATAAAAGACGTTTGAAGAACCTTTTTGTCCAAATGAACACTAGAACTACTCAGTATACTTGCTTCTGCTTCCTCAAAAGCTTCATTTATACCTTGAATAATTTCTTTTTCACCTTTCCCACTCCTATTTAACCAAAAAGAAAATGGATTGAAAGTTTGAATTTCATTTTTGTAATTACTAATTACTTTAACTTTCTCAGAAAGTAGATGTGTCGTCATGAATCCAGTCCCAAAACGACCAGTTGTTTTGTATGACTTCCCGAGATTATCAGCATCTCTATTCTTATCACTGGAAGAATACTTCCTTATAAGTCCTCGTATATGTTCGTTTGTGAAATATCCCTTATTATGAGAAAAAATAAATTCATCTTCTGTTATTTCTATTTTTATATCAACCGGTTCTCCTTGTTCATTACAAAGACTTACATTGTCTTTTGCATTTTGAATGAGTTCCCAGGCCAACCTTCTTGCAATGAATCCGGCATCGATTTTTTGCCGAATATTCATCAACTTTTCTAAGATTGATTTAGCTGTAATCTTATTCAGTTCATCTCTTTCATATTTTGAAAATATACCTTCCATATTATAATATAATTGTTTGGAGAGCTATTGTTTAGTCTTCTCTTAGTAATTTAAGTTTATTATTTGTTGTCAATAGTATTTTTTCGCAAAGGTCATCATACCAAGGCTGAGGCAGACTATCAGCTTCACTTGGTTTTTCCAACCCTAATGCACCCGTTATTATGCCGAATTGAGCTCCAAATTCACGAACAATAATGGTGGGAAATCCTAAATAAATATGAGACATGAGAGAGATTGCTTCCTCTTGCCTATAATCTGCATCCGGTATTAGTTCAGTAATTGCGTTTGGTGACAACATTAATCCTTCTAAGATTTTCTGTGCTATTATATTTGAATTTTTATTCTTGTAATATTCAAAAACAGCACTACTAAAACTCGTCGCAAATATTAAGTCGAGTATTTCCCAGAATTCTGCAGAAATAACAAACAGTTCAGAAATCAAATGGTCGAGATACCTGTGAATGGAATAATCTTTTCTAAAATCCTGATATTTATTGCAATGGAGTAAGAAAATAATGTGTTCTTTCAGTTTTATTCCACATTTTTTGAGCGTATCTAAGCTTGTTTCTTTTAACAATGTTGTATGTTTCTTTAGCAGACTTAAAATTTCTTGCTCATCATCTAAATCTCTTATTATCATTAAAGCATAAAGACTTTTAAAATCATTTTCCAATTCAAGACGGAATTTAAAAAAGCGAATGGCTTCTTCTTTTAACCATTCATTTTCTTTCCAATGTTCGATAAGCAGATTTGATTTGAAATTAAGGTAATAAATATCTTCGGGATAAAGGTCTAAGCCCTTATTTATCCAAATCAAAGAGTCTCTTAGTTTATTAAGTTTTTCATACGCATAAGCAATTCCAAAATATCCATAAGGGTAACTATGAAGCATTTCTTCTTCGTATTTTAAAGCCTCAAGCATTAGAGTTAGTGCTTCTTCATGTTGATTGTAAATGCGCGACAGGGTAACACCTTTACTAAAGAGGGCTTGCGGTAATTTAGGATTTATCACCAATGCTTTATTGTAGCATTCCAATTCTTTTTCATGTTCCTGAATATCCCAATATACCTGTCCTAAATTCTTCCATGCAGTTGCAAAATTGGGGTCTATTTTCAGACATTTCTGATAGTGGTTGATTGCTTCCTCGTAATGCCCCAACTTACTCAATGTATTTGCATAGTTATAATGATACCCCGCCTGACTTTGTCCACTATCAATGAATTGCTTAAAGATGTCTCGAGCTTCAATAATTTTTCCCTTTATTCCGTTTTGGATTCCATCCTCGGCAAGGATACAGGCTTTGGTAAGGTTTAAATTGTGCTTGCCGGAAAGTTCTATTGCTTTATTGATATTGAAAAGCGCTTCTTTGTAATTGAAAGCTTGATATTGACTTTGAGACAAGCCTTCCAAAATGGCAATATTCTGGGGATTTTCACGAAGCAGATTTTTAAAATAAAGAATTGCGTTTTCATAATCTCCGGAGTAATAATATCGCCAGGCTAACAACTCGGAATTTGAGATTTCGTTGTATTCCAAAAATCTAATTCCATCGACAAGGGTTTTGATGCTAAAAATATCCTGCACATACTTAACTACGGTACTCCAACTTATTTGACTTAACTTATTTGTTTTGGGAATTTTTATTTTGAACGTTTTCTGTTGAGTGGCCAAGTCGATATTCAAATCATTATACCAATACCAGTAGGCTTCTTTTTCTTCCTGAATATATGCAACTAACAGAACAGGGGCAAGCATGGTATTGTATAATGATAAAGTAGAGTGTTTCAGTGTTATCGTTGCAAAATCAGGATGTTTATCCTGTATTTTGCTTTTCAACTGGACAGAAAAACTTAATCCTGTTACCTCATTATCTATGGCTATATTTACGTTGTAATCAATACCATAGTCGTGTTCCGGTTTGTCAATAATCCATTCATTTGGAACCTGATTACTAAAAAACTTGTTGGATTCAGTTTCAAGGACGTGATTGTTATGTCGGATTGGTTTTGGCATTTCTTAAAAATTTACATTGCTTGTAACATGTTTATGAGATTACAGCCCTCTTCTTCGATCCATTCATCTTCTATTTTGAGTTGTTCTATCAATCCCTGTTGATATTCGGAATAATAATCTAAAGTTAAACCACAAATCGGTTTTTGTTTCTGCTCCCATTGGCTACTATGGTTTTCTTCTGTTTCTGACAATTTTTCCGGTTTGCCATCTGGTGTTAGAAGTACTAATTTAAAATCACTATTACTTTCGATTATTTTTTTTGCCCGCTCATAAATTACCAACCCATGATAATCCCAATCACAACTATAAAAAATTGGTTTGTCAATTTTAGGAACCCTTTCCAATTTTGTAATGTTATTTCCTCCGGTATACCAAAGTTCAATACCCATTTCATCAACTATATGAGGAAACTTTAGAAAGTATAGATTTTCACAGAGTACAATCATTTTGCTCTTTTGGTCTTTAGGGTAGAGTTTATACAAATATTGTTTATCCTTTTCTTCTCTTTCATAAAATTCATCTCTATCAATTTCTAATAATTTTAATGTGGCAGTTTCAAGGCTCGACCCTTTTTTAATGTATTTGTTTGCTTTAAAAAACATTTTGGAAATTCCCTGGCGATTCTCCCTCCCTTCTTTTATTTGTTTCTTTAGCTCAACCAATTCCTGTGATGTAAATATCTTTTTTATATCCATCAAACGGTGAATGTCAATTTCCCTGATTCTGGTTGTATTTGTATTTATTCCTATTTCTTCGAGAAAAGTAAAATAGACTTCAAAAATTATTTCATTATTTCTATTTATAAATTCTTGTCTGTAAAAATTATCGTATTTGGAGTTATGTTCTTCTTTTACAAACAGGTTGTCATTACCCAGTTTGTCTTTAATAAATCCGCGGTTATATAGTAGTTTGATATAGGGGTGATTTCTAAAACTGCTTTTATTTTCGGCACTTCCTTTATTTACCGGAATCCCGTTATATAGTTTGTAAAGTCCTCTAAGTTCAATCCATGTCAGGTTTTTCATCAGCAATTCTATTTAAGTATTTTTCCCAGTCATAGATTGTCTCTTCTTCTCCGGAAAGTACAGCAAAGGGAGGGTAATTTATTTCTGGTTCTTCAGGATTATCATTTAACATGTACCAATTCTGGTTCTTTAACTCCAGATTGTCCAAAGGAGAGATTGACATTGTAATTATCTGATAATCTTCCTCTTTAGCAATATTGTAGAGCATTTCATAATTGCTCCCTAAATCCTGAGCATCATCTAATGGCATAATTCTAATACCATCTGGAGTTTTATTTCTCGTATCTTTATATATTTCTGACATCTGAGCAATACAGAGTAACGCAATAGCGGCATAATTCTGACCTGTACTTCCTTTGTTCCGTTTTCCACGAGCCGATTCCATACTAAATTCCATTCCGAAATAGTTTAATGGATTCAAGAGTTCTATTACTGGTGGAGTATAAACTTTTGCATGTCTTTTATAAATTTCCAGGATTTTGGTTTCTATATCTTTTCGTTTGGGTAAATGCTCAAGAAACATTCCTTTTGTATAACTCATTTCGTTATTTAATTCACTTTTGACATCGTTTAAAAAAGCTATCGGAAATTTTTCACTTTTTTCAAATGTTAGTTTTACGTTATAGCCTCCCGTAATCCTTGTGCCTTCTTTTGAAAAGAACTGTTTTAAACGTTTGTGTTTTCTGTCATATTCGTTGTAGGCAGATATTACTTCTTGAAATCTTTCACTCAAAAGTTGTACAAATACACTATTTATTTCCTTACTCAGAGAGCTTATTTTTTTTAAATATTTCTCAACCTCATCTATGACTTTTGATTCCTCAAATTTTAAATTCTTAAAAATCTGAGGTAGTAGTTTTTGAACCAATATTCCATAGTTGAGTATCTCTTTTAAAATGTTATCATCTCCGAAATAGGTTTTCACAAGAAAATTATAATGTTCTTTGAATTTCCCCTCTTTGTCACTTAATTCTTTTCCCTGTATATTCTCTGGTAGTTTCGTATAGGTGTCACGTAAATCGTTCAGGCCAATTTTGACATCGTTAAGTATGCATTCGGTTTCGGCTTTCTCTAATTTTTCTTTAGCATTTTCTAACTCCTTCTGTGTATTCTGAATTAAGGTTTCTGTGTTTTGTTTTTCTGTATTTTTCCCTTTCCATATTTCCAGAGTATCAATAAATTGTTTTGCTTTATCATTTACCTCCTTGTCTAAATCAAGTTTTATTTTATGGAAATTCTCTATGTCCTGGTATTTTACTAATTCGGCATTGAGCTTGTTTGCTTTTTCTTTTGTCGATTTTATTAGATCCTTTTTATCGTCCTCTTTATGCTTCTTTAAATATTCTACTAGTTCCTCTTTTTTAGTCTTTAAGTTGTTTAGTTTTTTTTCTTGTTCATAAATTTCAGTTTTTCCCTTTTCTGCTTTTTTATAGTCCCTTATAATTTGGTCTTTCTCTGAATAATCTTTTAATTTTTGGTTCAAATCAGTAGGGGAAGTAATTTCATTTAAACATTCATAATTCCCTTTTTTCATTATTTCTTCTCTATCCCAGTAATATGAAAAGACTTCTCTTTTTGTGAATTCATTTAAAATCTTTCTAAGCTGGATTAGCTTTTCTTTTTGAGTAACTATCTTTTTCTTTTCAGTTTCAATTTTTTCAGAGAAAGTATTTATTTCATTAACAAGTGTTGATTTTTCTATATTTAGGAAGTATGTATCTCTAAACTTTATGTATTCATGAATACCTCCCAAATTGAGCCAAAACCCTTTCTTATTTTGATTGTCAATCTGGACCTTTTTTGTCTGCTCAATGAGTTCGTCGGGAGAAGGAATGTATTTTTCTCCCGGTTGTTCATCTGGCTTAATTAAAAGTTTATCGTAATAATGAGCAATTACGCTTTCTTGAATTTCATCGAATTTGTATTTAATGTCTTTGTTATCTACGGCCCATTTTATGATTGAATTCTCATTTGAATAATTCGAAAATGCCATCAAGTCATCAAAATGTTTAATCCTTTCATCCAACGCTTTGATTTCATCTGGATAATTTGCTTCTGCATTATTAAAATTTCTGCTCCACGCTGACTCTTCAAATTCATCTGTCCAACTAATTTCAGGAGTGTTTTTATCATTAAGAAACGTGAGTAATTTTTTAATCCCGATTAATTTTAAGTGGTTTTCATACTCCGCTTTTAATGTTTCAATCGTGTTCAGCTCCTTCAAGCATTTTTCTATTTGTTGTACATTAAGAAAAGGAGCCAGCGTCTTATTCCATTTTTCTTCGGCTAGTCGCTTTGTGTTAGCAAAATCAATTTTTGAAAGGGTATTTATTTCCTCACTTGTTTTATTTAACTCTTCCAGCTTTTTTAAAATAGTGTTTAATTCTTCTTCTAAAGATTTTAATTGAGCATCTTTTTGCTCAAAATCCAGCAATGTTATCTCTATGTTCGTTTTAAGTTTCTTTTCATTAAGAACTTTCAAATTTTTCTCCAGTTCTTTTTTACGAAAATACCAATACACATTATTTGCAATCGAATTTTCAATTCTTGCTTTATTTTCTTCATTTTTCAATCTAGCTAACTCTAATACTTGTTTTCCCTTAGTAACTGCAATTTCTATATCCTTATCGTTTCTGTCTGAATTGTTGTATTTTTTCTCAATTTGTATGATCCCTTCTTCGTATTCCTCTCTTATTTTTTTATAAGTACTCTCTCCAAACAGAAATTTTTTCAGACTTTCTGATTCTTTCCACTGAAATTCTTTCCCGGCTGAAAATGATTTTAAAATTTTAGCATATTTTAAGGTATTGTTTTCATCTTCATGCAGGTTGAATGGAAGTATCGAATAGTTTAACAGTTTCTCTTGAAATCTTCTGATTTCAAATTTTTCGCAGTAAAATTTGTGTTTTATAAAGTCCAGCAGTTCCTCCAGTGAAATTATTTCTTCGTTGTCTAACAAGTCTGTATGTAAAAGCGGACGATCCAGATACGTCGGGCTATCCCAGTCAGCACCCCCTTGAATAATAAAATGGTCAACATAATTAGTTGTGGATTTAATAAAAATTCCAGCAACTAAGTATCTTCCTTTTTCCATCTCAATATTAATGAACGCATACCCAAAACTTTGTTGTTTCCCATTTCTTGAATTCAAGACATATCCTGATGGATTATAGGTTGAATTTGATGCTGGTTTAAAATGCTTATTTCCAATAAAAATTAATTGTAGCAGGTTCGCTATTGATGTTTTTCCAACACCCGACTCACCTGAAAAATCAGTACGGAAGGGATGAAACAGATAATCAACATTAAAATGTTGAATCAGCCCGATTGTTGAAAAGCTAAAAATCCGGGGATATTGTTTTCCGATATTATTCATCTTTGCTTTTAGATTTGAATAATTTTTCAAAATTTTCTATTGCATCGGCATAGAACACATGAGTTAATCTGTCAAATGAGGGCATAATCTCAAACTTGTTATTGTCATCAAGGGGGAAGTAAAGCCAGCCTATTTCTCCAAATTTCAGAAGAGCATTCTCAATGGTTTTATTCACTAATTTTCTATCAGCATTCAAATATTTTTTATCTGAAACTTTGGCAAACAGTTTATAGAAACCATCTTTTAATTCATCATAATCATTATCAAGCATTTTTTGAACTTCTGTTATAGAATCAACATAGTCAGCA
Organism: Maribellus maritimus; assembly: GCF_022267315.1. Lineage (GTDB taxonomy): Bacteria > Bacteroidota > Bacteroidia > Bacteroidales > Prolixibacteraceae > Draconibacterium > Draconibacterium maritimum. Next base: position 38,986 of record NZ_JAIKLE010000027.1, on the reverse strand, counting down.
TTATTTATGTACCATAAAAACAATCCAACAATTACATGTTGTGGTTCAAGATATTCACTCCTACTAAGTCTTATATTTCCCCTATTGTATCTTTCATTATCATCTTTAAAAAAGCTTATGAAATAATAGCGTTGGTCTAAATCTTCATTTCTGTATTCTAAACTAACATCATAAAAATCCCTATAAAAATTATCCAGATATGAATCGGATTCAGTGATAAATTCAAATATGCGTTTTTGTTTCGGATGTTGTTTTTGGATATGGCAACCTGATTTTAACAAATAATCCGTTTCTGCAAATACTTCTCTTGACAATGGATGCGTTAAGAATTTGTATCTGTTTAATTCTGTATTTATATTTTCTTCTTTATTTCCAAGTTCCATAATAATACATTATTAAATTTCGGGTTTCTTGTGTACTGATTTTGAATATCAATTTCATATCCTTCTTTTTCTTTATATTCTTTAACTAATAAATAAGCAATTTTGACAGGAACATTCATGTTTTGCGATTTTAATAATATTTCAAAAAAGTAATCTTTGAGACTAATAATCTTTTTTTCTTCTAAATCATTTTTTATCAAATCAATAAAACTATTAATGTCTTCTCTCGCTTTTATTTTATATTGCTTTTCAATTTTTATTTTTTCTAATTCTGACCTATTGATTTCCGGTTTCTTAAATTTTATTCTTTTCGTTTTATATAAGTCAACCAGATTATCAACGTACTGGAATTTACTGTTAAGGACAGGGTTTTTACCATCTAATGCAAGAATGTTATTTGAAGTGTTTGGAAATTTGAGCTTCCAATTTGGTTTGTATCCGACTATCTGGGTGTTTTCAAGAAGATACTCCAAAAGTTTTTTTGAATTACGCTCGAAATCAATCCTATTCATATCTCCATAGAATTGTCTTAGCTTTGGTTGAATTTTCTCAATCCTCCTGCTAATCCTTTCTAAATCGAAGAAAATAGTTTCAAAAAAAATTTTAACGGATTGTTGGTTTACCAATGCTTTTTCTTGTTGAGAAGTACTATTTAAATCAATATTATCAACCTCCCGGTTAATATCATCTGCATATCTGAGGGCGTCTTTTAATTTTTGTGTTTGTGTGTTGATCTCTTCTAAATTGCCTAATACTTTTTTCACAAACTTTATTACATCAATATTTTCTTCTATAATATCCTTCCTAAACTGCTTTATCGTATTGATTACCTGACGTTCTAAGCTTTCTAATTGTCTCTCAATATGAACTTTCTGCTCGTTAAAGAAGATTTCGAACCAATCGTTAAACTCGTTATCTCTCAAAGAGCTTTTTAATCCTGTTAGTCTTTTGACGATTTCCGATGTTTTAATGTCTTCCTCTAATTTCTCTTTTATACCTTGACAAAAACTTTTTCCGTATTCTGAAAGTCTGTATCCTCTCCTTGTTTCTTTTAGAAAAAATTCATTTAGGTCTCTTATTATATCCTTTATATCTTCATGTTGCTCTTTTATTGGATAATTCTTATGATTGCTAATGATTTTTATCAAATCCTCTTCAGAAAAAAAATTGTTCCCTCCATCTTGTGTGTGCTCATATATTTTAAAAATGAGTATTCCTTTTTCTTTGTCTGGAATCAATAATTCATAAAGGTTTCCAGCCTTTATCTGAGTTATAAAATCAAAATTAGCTTTAGTCATATAATTCACAATTGACTAGGGATCAGTCCCTGCAACATCTATTGAGAATAAAGATAGGATAAAAATATATGGTGACAGTTAGTTGAATAAAGGATCATTAAAAAATGAACAATAGTTTTTTTGCTCATTCTTTGACTAAAGAAATACTAGTTAATTGGCAAGAGTAAATCATGTAACAAGAAACTATCACCAAATACAGTCTTTATGTTAAAGGATATTAAAGTAAAGAACAATAAGATTATATCTCTAATATAAGAGGGTTTCAGAAGCTGGCAATTCCTGTGGTTTAATCCTGTATGACTCAATTAATAATTTAAAAGTTAAAGTCGTAGCGTTGTATTTATGAAGCGATAACAAATTATTTTTACCAACTTGGGAAAAGGTTGGGAAACAATGTTTTTGAAAGGTGTAATCTTTGTTTCAAACACTTGAATCATGGAAGTAATTACGTTTGAAAGTAAAGCTTATCAAGACCTTGTTCAGAAAATAGAAAACATTGCAGACTATGTAACTAAAAACAAGTTGGATGCTACGCCAAAAACTGAAGTTTGGCTTAACAGCAATGAAGTGGCTGATCTACTAAAAATCAGCATCAGGACACTCCAGCGGTTAAGGAATGACAACATGATTAGTTATACCATGTTACGGGGTAGATGCCTCTATAAACTCTCCGACATTGAAAAATCACTTCAGGAAAGAATAATTCCCACTGATCAAAGAACACTTGATAAACTAAGGAAACAGCATGTAGTGGGTAGCATATTCAATTATCAGGACAAATAGAGGGAGATGTATATTGACCAAAAATATTTTGATTCCTGGATGCAGCGTCTCCTTAGCCAGGTTGAGCTTTTGCAAAAAAAAGTTGATCGACTGGGAAATAAAGACAATGTAATCAATGATGAAATATTGTTGGATAATCAGGATTTATGTCTTCTGCTGAAAGTCAGCAAACGAACCCTTCAACGATTTCGCAGTTCGGGAAAACTTCCATATAAAAGAATCGGAAAGAAAACTTACTATTTGGAATCAGACGTACATAAATTCCTTCAAAGTGGATTCAAATCTTTTGTGGACTAATTAACTTTCGGAAAGTATCTTTTTTAAAGATTCTCAAACATCAAGTCCTTATGAAAAATTTCCACAATGCTTTTTAGTTTATATTGACTTTGAGCATTTTTAATTTTTCTTGCCTGGCAAAGTCTATGTTGTTCCCTTAACAAATCGAGTTCTCCTTCTGGTAGATTTTCAATTATCTGAATTTGCTTTTCAACAGATGCTAATTTCCAATATTCTATAAATGGGCAATCGTGTTCTGCTTTTTTGAATGGGCATTTCATAAAGGGGACAACCAAATCAGCATATTTAATCTTTTTCTCCGTAAGATACATCTAATGAAATTTTTATAATTTGTTGGATTCTATTAAAAGAAAGCGTGGAACAACGCTAATCGCACTAAGGCATCGCCAAACGCCCATACCACAAATCAGTGTGCCCCACGCAATGACGCGGACGCTCACTTATTATTTCTGTGGTATTAAAAATTGGCGATTTTTAGTGCAAAAATAAAAGCTTACGCTTAATATCTCTATATTTTAGTTCCTATGAGGAATCATTTCCCCTCCTATCACAAAAATAATTCAAAAATAAAAATGTATTTAACATGTTAATATTAATAATTAATTCAAAGCATCTAAGTCATCTAACCTATTTAATAAGGCAGTTTTTAATTCAACCAAAAATTTTGCCCTTTCTCTTTTTCTGTCCTTAATATCTGTAAAAACTCTGTATGCTTTATACAACTTAACGTCAAACATATATTCGAAATACTCAATAAGTTCGTTTACATGGACATTGCCATTGTTAATGCAATTACAACAATGTAAAGCATAGATCAATTCAACCAGTGCAACTTTTGAGGCGGTCCAACTCATTTTCAAACTGAACTTTGCAGGTTGGAATGTTTGCCATGAACCCCTTTTGTTTTTTAATAAACTTATTTCATTGTCAAGATATTCTCCGAGCTGCTCATAAGCAAGGATATAGGCTACGACCTCATCCTTTAATGTCGCAAATTGAGGGTCAACTAAATGTTGTATGCTTTTAGAGCCAATAAAAATGTACTTATCACTTCTTACAAAATAATTTTCATCCAGACAGGTCTCATTGGTTGTATAATAATGGTAAAATTCCTTATTGCTTTTGATGAATTCATGAATTTTCTGAGTTTCATCATTTAACATTTTCAGCATGAGCTTTCGGTTAACCAGCAGTTTATAATTTTCCATTCTAAGTAATTCATTGTAGAAAATCAATTTGCTTAAAATTTTTGGTTTAATTACTTTAAAAAAATATATCTCTTCTTCCACATTTTTAAAATCATTCTGAAGTACATAATTTCTCAATTCCAGGAATGCCAGTTGACACAATCCAACTGATTTTTCAGCTATCTCTTTCTTCTCAAATGATTGATTCTTTATAAATTCTATCTCTTTTTCAAGCTTTTCAAAAATTTCATTTGGGTAGTTGGCACTCATAAAAACATAATTAAGTTAATTCATATTAAAAATATTCTAAAAACTCATCTCTGCCCTGAAAAAGATTCCGTTCTTATCGGCAAAACCACTGTTTATGTAGGTTCCTCCCAACTGACGGACATATTCAACACGTAAAATCTTAAAAATATTGGTCAGACCAAATCCTATTTCAGCATAAGGTTTGCTCATTTCAGCAGTATAATATCCCGGCAGGTCGAAAACAGGATGATATGAATCGTTTAACATACCATAATGGCATTTAAAAGATACCATTTCCCGTAGTTTGAATTTCCGTATTACGGGCAAATGGTTCAAAACAATTCCTCCGCCAGTCCAGTCAAGGTGTAAATTTGTGTACAGGTTGTGGGCAAAAGTGGCAAAGTGCAGAAGATTATAACCATACTTTGAGTATCCAAGCGACATGGAACCTGTAGAAAGGTCAAGTAAATCATAGGGCGCATCTCCCAACAGGTATCCGCCATTTACCATGTAACGCATATTTATCATTCCCATATTCAACATACCCGATGCAGATGCATGAATCTGTGCATATATCCCCAAATTATCATGTAGACTGCCTGGCAGACTTGTCTTGCCAATATCAAGACTAAAATTAATTACAGGTAACTGGGTCAGATAATAAACACGGGCGAAGTAGTATTTATCGTAATGTTGCCCAAATGCAAACCTTGTATTGAAGAGAATTCCATAATTCGAGTAATTCTCATATCCTGTGTTATTGCGAAGAAAATGAACATCAGGAGTTTGGGTACTGTATAGCCAGTATGGTTCTATTTCTATACAAACATCGTTTTTAGTATTAAACTCCAGGTTTAATTTTATGCTCTTTTCCCCTTTCAAATATGGATTTTCCTCCCTGGCTGTAAATATGGAAATGAAATTGGAATTGCCTCTTTCATTTGGATTCTTTTTAATAAAACGCAGATACTTATCCTGCGACACCAATGTATAATCATCAGAATAAGATCCTCTTAAAATAAATTTATCGGTTTCACCTGGTTGCCACGCAAAGTTTGCTCCATATTTAAACTCCCCGCTTCGGGTTCCATAGCCAATAATACCTCCAACGGTAAAACGCTCAAACATTTTCTCGCCGGTCCGGAGTGGAATGGAAAATCGCTGACCTTCAATGGCATTGGTTGTGTAAATATCGAAAACAGGCCCAATCTGAATCTTCCCCAAATCAACATAACTGGTCAGTACCATTCCACCAATACCATCGACGCTTCTTATAAATGAGTTTTCCTTTAATTTACTTACACGCAAATAGGTACCTTCGTCAAAACTGCTTTTTGAAGTAAATTCAGTACGGTTCTTCCAGGTGCGGGGCTTTACTTCGTCCAACTCTGTAGAAGTAGAAAATTTAGTGTTCTTTGTCACCAACCAGTTCCCTTTTGAAACCTCGTTTATTCTCTGCGAACCGTAGCGTGAAATGGTATCTTTATTCAGGGATAAGGAGAGATTCATGCTTATCTCCTGTTCATCATAAAACCACTCGTCTTTATCGTTACTTAAATAACTGACTTTTGCCCTGAACCCATTTACAAAATTTATGTTTGCTTCTTTTTGTAAATATGCATAAATATCAGTTAATGCAAAAGTACTATCCTGTATAGTAAACCTTCCTGTAAACAAAGGATTGTACTTATTTTTAGGTGAAAACGAAAAACTGTAATATTTCTTCCCGTTTATGTTAGTACTGTCATTCAGGTAAAAATTGTATTGCGCCATTGCATTATTACTTAACGGCGAAACTATTCCCCTGTAAAGAATATTGATCTGATCCTTGTAAAAATTCAGGTCAACAACTGCATGTAAAAGGATCATACTCTCAATAGTCTGGTTCAGTTTTGGAAATATTCCGTCAACCCGCCTGTAAACTATGCTGTCGTCTTTGTTTTGGCAATTGCTTCCCTCTTCTGCAAGATATATCGGGCTAAAACGAATATTCATACTATCAACCTGAACCGTTACTTCTTCCATGTTCGGGATAAACCTGTTGATTCGCGAGGTTGAATCAATTGCCAGATATACAGCGGTTCGCTTGTAGGTTTTGTAAGCATCTACATTTTCAATGTTTTGCCGGTTCTCTTTTTTACGTTCCTGTATTTTCTGAAATAAAACTTTTGCCCTTGAAATTTCAGGCCTGACTGTTACCTCGCCCAATTGCAGGGTTTCTTCCGACAAGAATACAATAAGTGGATTTTCAGTAATATTTTTTGCCGGAATTTCTATTCGTTCGTAACCAACTGAAGAAACACACAGCGTATCTTTCGGTGACAACTTCAACAGAAACATTCCGTTCATATCTGACATTGTTCCCGTGGTTGTCCCCTTAATCCAGATATTTGCATAAGGAATTGCTTCCTGTGATTTTTTATCTTTTATGGTGCCCGTTAATGCCTGACCCATAGCCTCTACACCAAGTAAAGCAATAATGATGGTAAGAACTGTTTTGTATAACATGGCTTAATTTTCCCGTTTCCTACTTTTTTAGCAGCCAATAAAGTCCCTTTACCCCAATTCGTATGTCGTCCAATTTAAAAAGGATGATTATCTTTTCGATGTATGCTATTATTCCCCACGTGGCAACCACATATAACATCCAGGGATAAAAACCAAAAACGAACAATACAAAAAAGAATATGCTTTGAGCGTACCCGGCAGAAACGGCAGAATATAAATGTAATCCAGGAATTTTTCCGAAACGGGCAAAAGAAACAATATAGCTAAGAATAAATATTCCGAGAAAGAGGAATAAAATCCAGGAATGAGGTTCAATTTCAGTCCACTTAAAAACAAACAAACCAAGTATGGCCATTGCATAAGTGCAAATATCGGCCAGGTTATCGAGCGCGGCGCCAAAGTTGGTTTGCAGCTTAAACAGCCGCGCAATGTTTCCGTCCAGCACATCGCTTACCAGGCTAATACATAACAGGATTACGAATCCGCTCTCGCGCCCGGTAAGCGCCATAAAAAGAATTACCGGGAATACCAGAAGCCGGTACAAGCTGATAAAATTCGGGACATTTATGATGTTTTCTCCTTTTACTGTTATCTGTTTCATTGTTTTATGTTTAATATCTTAAAATTTATAACTTATTACTAGCGCAAATCTTTCAGGCTGCTTCATGTTCCCGTTTCTTTTTCTTTTCGGAAACAGTCTCGATAAAATACTCCATCATTTTAGCGACAGATTTATAATCGGGACCTGTTTCCGTATTTTTCAGGAACTTGTCTCTTTGCCGCGTATCAAATAACACATCGGTTGAAGCATAACTTTCGGTAAACGACATTCCTGCAGAAATCATTCTTTCAATAGGGTTCATTTCGCTTCGTTCCAGGTTTTTTACAGGGATAATTTTAATTGGTACCAACTGGTTCAGGGTATCAATAATGAAACTATTGGGAACCGGGTTTTTTGACACAAAATTCATTATCTCAGGAATCTCTTTCCCTTCCAGTATCTTGGTTAAATGTTCTGTTACTGTATCGATAGGGATTAAATTTTGGGTAGCATCCGGATCGACATGTACCCGTACTATTTCATTGGGATACCTGTTACCCAGACTCAAAATTCTTTTTGAAAAATCAAAAATCCCGTAATCGGTTTTGGTTACACCGGTTTTCTGGTTTCCTACTACCTGTGACAACCTGATTATATGGCCATTCAGACTATTTTCTCGAATATTTGTCCTGACAACATTTTCAGCAAATCGTTTCGACTGTTCGTAATAGTTGCGGAAAGCCGAAATGTCATCATTCCCATAAAATTTCTCTTTAAAAATACGTTCTGACTTACCGCAGGAATATGCTGTTCCGATATAAAAAAAACGAGAGCTTTTTGTAGCATATCTTGAAAAGACTTTGATTGAGTTTTCAACTCCTTCAATATTGGTCGAGAAAATTTCGTCAACCGATTTTTCATCGTATTTTAAACTGGCTGCAAAATGAAAATAATCAACTTTATTACTAAAAATACTTTTTAGGATATTCTCATTCATGGCAAAATGCTTGTCGAGCAAAGAATAATTGTAAACTTCGAGGTTAGGAGTGTTTATTTCCTTTCCATCATTAATGTGTGCAAGTACTTTGCTTATTCTTTCTTCCGGGTCCTGGCCATTTCCACGAACCAGGGCAATAACCATATAATGTTGATTTAATAAATAGTTTATGAAATTTGAAGCAACATATCCGTTTGCCCCGTTAATAATTACTGTTCTCATATTTCAATTTTTATATTTTGTTTTTCGAGTTTTTTCCAGTTGTGTTTAGAGGAATAATACCAAAACTGCTACCGCACTTAAGGGAATACTGAGATTATCTGATCCGCGCCAGCTTATCAATTCAGCGAAAGTGGTTACCACGGCAATCAGCATCGCCAGCCAGAATGTTTCTAAATCGAATACCCCGCGGTGAAAAAAAAGCGCTATAATGCTGATTACAAAACTTGAAACCAGAAATGCTCCTGACCCCAGCCAGGTTTTATTTATTTTTTTCCCAAACAGTTTTATTCTTCCGTTGTAGGTTTTTATATTGATTCCGAGAATGGCTGCCATCGGGTCTGAGATTGCCAGTATTAACATGGGAAGAATGTATATAAATTTATTATCTGTAATATTTGCTATCATAAATGTGATGTAGATGGACAATGGCAGCAGGTAACTTCCAATTGATTTCCGCTCCACCCCGTGAATTGATTTTAATTGTTTCCCATTTCTGGTAATAAATAAGATTAATGCAAACAAAAGAGCAAGTACCAGAATGTACCAGTGTGAAGGGAAAATATATGGAAATGGCACCGTTGCCAGAACAGAAGTAAAATGCGCAAATTTTCGGGTTATCTCTCCTGTCGGATTAAGCCTGCGATAAACCAACTCGTTAAATATCAACAGCAATCCGATCCCAATCAAATAAACAAATGATAATACAATAATATTCCCCATAACTAATCTCCCTGTTAAATTCCTAAAATATGAACAGCCAATGCGGTCCAGGCACCTCCTGCAATAAGACTGTCAAAACGGTCGAGAAAACCACCATGCCCGGGAATAAGCTTACTGTAATCTTTTACATTGTATTTTCTTTTATAAAGCGATGCAAGTACATCCCCGGAGAATGCAAAAACTACTGTACCGATTGCAAAAACTAATAACCCGGTAATAGTGCCTGTGAAAAGGTTTTTTAATAAGAGTGCGCTGATTAATGCAATAATAATTCCACCCGTCAGTCCTCCCAATGTTTTATTGGGGCTAATGTCAGGGAGTATTTTTTTCCTACCGAAAAGCTGGCCCGTTATCTGGCTGAAACTATCAAAAATAGAAAGTATCAAAAATGTCAGCAGGATTAAATTTTCAGCAGCCTGGCTAAAAACGAGGAACCCGGCAGACAGGATAGAAAAGATTAGCAGTGATAAAACAAAAAACAACCTATGCTGAAATTTTCCTTCAATAAAAAGCCGACACAATTCAAAATATCCTAAAACAACTATTAAAACTGCCAGATAACGAAAAACTACAGGTTGGATAGTAATACTAAAAAATAGAATATTTATGATGATAAAATAAACACCAAACTTTGTGTAGCTTTTTTGTGCAACTTCAGGAGCTTTCTTTCTGTTGATCAGGTAAAAACCGATTCCTCCTGAAACAAAATAAATAAGTATGATAATGTATATAATCCAATTCATAATGTCTTCATAACTAATTTCTCCCGGTAATCATTAGCACACCAATTATTACCATTACTGCCGCATACCAGTATCCTGCCGATTTATCCACTTTTTCAAGTTTCATTTTTGATAATAGTTTTGGCCCCGCTATCGCCCCAACAGCAGAACCAACTGTCAGGAAGAATAAGATGGTTAAGTCAATAGTTCCCATTAAAAAATGTATGCATACGGCAAAAAGGGTGTTGAACAATACAATAAAAAGTGATGTGCCGATCACTATCTTCAAAGGCATTTTCAGCGAAAACAAACCTGCAATGACAGGTGCGGTTCCACTTGTCCCAAAGGTTCCTGTAATCATTCCGGCAAACAGGCTGAATAGGTACACTTTGTTCTTTTTGAATAGTTTTGTACCTTCCTCTTGTTCGTCCCTAAATATCTGTTTCCCTCTTTTACTCAATACCATATTTATGGAAATCAATATGGAATAGATTCCAAAGGCTACCTTCAATTGTGCCCCGCTTAACAGGTAGGATATTAAGACCCCCAATAATGCTCCTATCATCCCTCCTTCAATGAAATTTTCTGCATTCCTGAAATCGATATTCCCCTTGCGTGAATGTCCCCATGAACCGGCTACACAAATTGGTAAAGTGGCCACTAGTGAAGTAAGAACAGCAGTTTGAGCCGGGACTTTCAGCAGGAGGGTAAGTACAGGAAGGAAAAAAAATCCCCCACCTCCGCCAACCATTGTCCCGAACATCCCGATTACAAATCCCAGTAACGGTAATATCCAATAGATATTCTGTATCTCTGAAAATTCAATCATTGTTTCGCTCTTTTGTTATTCGTTTCAATTCAATGGTTCCCACGGCATGTCGCATTTCTGCATATTCTAATATTTCGTTTTTATAATAATACCTGTTAATCTCCCTGCCTTTTATGTCTTTGACTATGTATTCATGTTCATTTGCCGGGCTGATCCACATCGTTTCGGCATTTCTTTCTTTAAATATTTTTGTAATTCCTTTGGGTTCATTAAAATAAACCATGCTGCCGCTGTAAGCAATTAATCCATTTATAATGGTAGTATCTCCATCGGAAACGAGCAAGTATGAATTCCCTTCAAGTTTCAGCAAAAAGTCAGAATTGAGTTTCCCGTTTTTATAGGTTTCGACTTGAGAACTTTGCAGGGTTCCCTGATTATAGATCGTTTTCTGGACATATTTTACACGATATGAGAAAAGAAAGTTGATATTTACATCCGTTATTGCTTCAATTATTAGATTCCCGTTTTCGGCTGTTTGGGTAACAGAAAACTCGCCAATATTAGAGCCTAGCAGATGTAAACTATACCTGGAAGACAACTCATTCGGACTTGCTATAACAGAAATACAGGAAAGCATACTAAGCATCAAACTAAAAAAGAAATTTATACTTCTGTAACAGTGCTTTTTAAACTCAAATTTCCGATGATAACAAAACCAAAATAATTCGGTATTTGGCAATAGGTATTTTCTTATAATATTTGAGTTAGTCTTCATTTATGTCTTCCAGAAACATTATTTTACTATCATTTCGATCATCCAAGAAAAAGACTTTCCCATCTCTGGCTAACCAACCAAGTGCCATCAAAATATCACGTCGTTGCATCAACAAATTTTTTTCAATTTCAAAGACAGAGCTTATTTGGTTTTCATTTAAGAATTGCCAAATCTTTCTGGCATTTTCTTCAATTTTTGGTTTAATCATTATTTCATTTATTAAACATGAGTAATTAAAACATAGAATATTACACTATACTAAATTCTTAGATTTTAGTGTTGTATCAGATCTTTATCCATATAGAAGCCTTATTTTACATTTCACAATTTTAATATGCTTGCTGATTTATTGAAGGCACAAATACCTTAAATCCAGTTAACTTATATATTAGAAAAGGCGTATCTACTTCTGTCTGGCGATACAGACAATTTTGTGCGGCAATAAACTCGACTTTTTTAAAACATTCTCTCAGATAATCAGGAATGGGTACAGGACTGACATAAATAGCGTTATACCCTTTCCCCGCAAATTGATTAATACCGGGCCAAATATCAAACTGGTTCATCCTCCTGCCATTATTAATGCAATAGGTTTGAGGCTTATCCTCCATATAAAAAGCCAGTTCCGAGGCAACCTGGTAACGATCTGAAAAAATAAACATTTTTTCATCTTCCATTTCTTTTGTAAATTCTGAAACGGTTTTTCCTAAATCGTCCCATCCTGCCATCTTATGAAAAGGATCAATCTTAGGAGGATAAATCTTTGTTCCTAATCTGCCAAATGCGGAAGGAGAGAACATTATAAAGATTAAAAGAGCAGTAGCACCCATGGCTAGTCTCAACTTCTTTTTATCGATAAATTTTACAAAAGCATAGCCTAACAGTATTGGGTAAGCTCCATATGCAAAATAAGTCCAGTTAATTTCTGTTTTTCGGATTGCAACAAAAGCGAAAAAAGAAAGAACAAATAGTATCGGGATAAGAAGATAACTTACAGGTAAATTATCTTCTGAAATTTGTTTCCCATTCCTCCTTTTAATCAATAAATATATTGCCGGAAGATAAAAAGGAACTAGACTGCCGAGTTGTCCTGCGGTATATTCAACAACCTGGGTTAATGAAATTCCAATTCCTGCAAATGGTTTATATGCTCCCATTAACCCAAAAATATGTTTGAATCCAACAAATCCTGTTGTTATGTTCCATACAATTATCGGTGTACAAATAATTCCTGCAAGACCTAATGAAAGGTAGAATTCTTTTTGTTTAAAAAGGTTTAAATGAAATAATCGACTAACCAGAAAAAAAGACGGAATCCATAATAGCATTGTGTATTTACTCATTATTCCTAACCCAAGAAATATCCCCATCAATCCCCAGTCTTTAAGACGATCCTGCTGCAGAACCCGCCATGAATACAACATGGTTAACAGCCAAAACGCGATAACAAGGGAATCTGTAGACATTATCATTGACGTATAATGGTAGTGTGGAAGTGTAAACAGGATTAAGACTGAATAAAATGCTATTTTCGAACTTTTAAATAGTTCAAGAGCGAATCTGTAAGTGACCAATGGAACAATAAATCCAATTATTATGGCAATTATTCGGATTCCCAGAACAGAATCACCAAATATTTGGGTAGATAGAAAAATGATATAGGCAATAAGAGGAGGTTTTGAATAATAAGACAGTGCCAGATGCTTTGACCAAAGCCAGTACTGTGCCTCCTCACTGTGCAAAGGAATATTCCCATATAATACCCAAATCACCCGTGCAACCAAAAGAATGATGTTTGCAGTTACAAGAATCTTCAAATAGTTGTTTTCTCTATTCATAATTTAAGAAACAATCGTTGCTTTATGTTACTAATTCTTAATACCAAAGTCCGAGATTGGCGGAGAATGTGGGTTTATCATACCTTCCCGCATAACCTATTCCTATTTCAATAGGTCCTAACCTGGAATCCACTGAATACCTTACTCCGCCACCATTAGTGATAAGAAAATTATTTAGCTCATTATAATTATTGCCCTGTGCCATTAAATTATATACCAATGAAACGTATTGATTTTTAGCCACATGAAAACGTATTCCTGCCAACCCGATATTGGTGTACCTGCCGGCAAGAGTTACCGGAGGAAGACCAACAAAAGGTAAATGATAATTAAAGTATTGCGAATAGGGTTCACCTCCAACAAATGTTGTTTTTATTAGTGGATAGGCATTGTCGAACATCGAGCGGCTGTAAACATCAAACAAGAATGTAGTATTGAAAGATAGTGGGATGGCATTTTTAATTTTAAAAAGCAGGGCAGAACTTAAGCTGCTATTTCCTGACAAATCAAAGTATACTGAAAACTCCGCTTCCAGGCGAGTGCCTTTTTGGGGAAAATAAAAATCGTCCATATTATCGAAAATAATGTAAGTATAGGCATTGGAAAGAAACTGGTTGGTTTTTGAGGCCAGGACTAATGAATTAGTGTTTTTTGTAAAAACATCACCGTTAAAATATTCTTCTTGTATGCCCAAACCCAGAATTAGCCGGTTGAAATAGGTTTTATATAAATAAATATCTAGCGCTGAATAAAATACATCTGCACTTGACAGTTTATCCCCTTCGTTATATATTTTATACTTCTGGTATTTCCCTTTTAATTCAATACCTAAAGTTGGCAAATTCCTTTTATTAGTTTCTGCTACAAGATTAACACCTGGATTTGCCGACAGCTCAGTACTCGCAGATAGAAAACCTATGGTTTTTTCATAATCTTTTCTGTTAATATTGAATAATACAGCTGCTGCATCATTTGTGTTTACTTTAAATCCTATACTTTGGGAATAAATCTTTCTTGGGACAATATTTAAATTGAGCGTTTTACCTGTTTCATTATTTGTGAGATAATAATAGACGAGATCAAACTCTCCATATCCGTATAGCCTGTCAATTGCACTTTTTAACTCCTTATTTGAATAATACCCAGGTAATTGCAGATTGAGTTTGTTTTTTAAAAAGGTTTTATCCAGGTTTTTTCGTTCAGTAAATCCTATCTCGGTAATTTTCCATTTTTCTGTTATAGTATATTCGCGGGAATATATTCTCGGTTCCAAATGGTTCTCTTTTTTCAGTTTTTGAATAGTGTCTCTTAATAAAAGGGTAGCTTTTTCTCCCCTTAGAACCAATGTGTCTGCTGCTTCTTTCGAAAAACTTCCGACCGAATAACCGGTAATATCAGGATGGATAAGAATGTCGCAATAACTGTTGTTTAATGAATCTTTTCCCTGTCCCAGAAAATTTATCATCTGACCGAAGACACCATCAATTGACTTTAATTTTTCACGGGGATATAGGTCCCCCCTTATATCTACGCCAATAATAATGTCTGCTCCCATTTTTTTTGCGACATCGGTTGGGAAATTGTTTACCAATCCGCCATCAACAAGAAGCAGGTTCTCTCTATTTACTGGATGAAAAACTCCGGGAATTGCCATGCTGGAAAATAAGGCAGTAGGGAAAAAACCGTCTTTTATAATCACTTCTTCCCCTGTCTCCAAATTGGCCGCAATGCAGGCAAATGAAATCGGGAGTTGACTAAAATCAGCATCAACTGGGACATTCCCGGCTAAACCGCAAAAAATATTTAAAATATTCTGGCCTTTTATTATCCCCTGGGGAAGAGTAATGGTTTTGAAATCGGAAAATGTAGAAGAGAGTAAATATCTTTGTTTTAAAAGCTGATCATTTTTTGAGAGATCATTTCGTGGCACATTATCGGATAGGACTTTCTCCCAATTCTGGCTCTTTACAATATATTCAATTTCATCCGCAGTATACCCCAATGAATAAAATCCGCCAATCAGGCTTCCCATACTGGTACCAATTATAATGTCAATTGGAATCCCTTCCTGTTCCAAAACTTTTAAAACGCCAATATGGGCAAAACCTTTTGCTCCTCCACCACTTAGTACTACAGCCACTTTTGGACGCTGTATATTAATGCGATCCTCTTGTGCCGAAACAAAAGTGGTGAAGAATAAGCACAAACTTAGTACAATATATGTGATAACTTTTCGCACGGAAACAATTGTATTTTTTCTCAATTTTTATAGTAAATCCCTCAGCAACACTGTAGAGTTAAATTTATTTTAGCAGGATACGATGATTATTTACCACCATATCCTGCATTTTAATCCTGTATTGTACATATTAACCTATTCGCTAATAGAAATTACCTCCCGGTAATTTGCAGATAATTCACTTTTGCTAGTTTAAATTGAGTTAAAGCGTCTACATACAAATCGGTTGATTGCTGCAACTGTGCCTGTGCATCAAGTAAATCAGAGATATTAACCATACCTGCGGAATAGCTATCCTGTGTTACCCTTAAGTTTTCAGAAGCCTGACCGATAGAAATTTTCGCCAGTTGAACCTGTTGGTATGCTTCTTCGAGTGAATTTCTTCCCTGCTGCATCTGAAGCAAAAGTTTTTCGGTATTGTCGGTTACCATGTTGCGGTTCTGCTCTTCTTTAAACTGGCGTTCCTTCATCTTGTATTTTGCCTCCCACCACCCGGAAATAGGGATTTTTACAGTTCCAAAAGCTAAGCCATTAACAGCTCCCTTATCATCCATAATATCCAGATACATGGCCCCGACACCAACCGCAACCTGGGGCATATATTCACCTTTCTGCATTTTGGTCAGATACTTTTCGGCAGATGTACTTTTTTGTAATAATTGATATTCTTCACGGTTAACCAGCGCTTCCTGATGATCGGTGTAAATAAGTTCCGGTGACTCTGTTAATCCTGTACTATCGACGAAACTGATGTTTTTATCATAAAGCACACCGATGTACTGACAAAAAGCCATTTTAGCCAGGATTGTCCCGTTCTCAAGTTTTAGCCGTTTCATCTGCAGTTCATTTTGTTTTAACTCAACTTTTAACAAGTCGTTCCGGGTAATTAATCCGGCATTTAGAGCATCAGTCACTTCTTTATGTAATGTATCCAGCAAACTGGTGTAATTTTCCAGGGTCTTCATTTTTTCGCCCAGTGAAACAATTTGCCAATACCTTTTCTCGGTTTCAAAAGCAATCTCCTTTTCGGTTGATTTTAATTGAAGTTGATTGACCTCTATCCCCAAATCAGCAAGTTTGTTTCCCGTTGAAATTTGCTTTCCGGCATAAACAGGCTGTGTTGCGGTTGCCATTCCAATAACGCCTTCCTCAATTAACGGAATTGATACTGACGGGAAATAAGCAAATTGCGTTGCCAATGGTAGATTGGCCGGATTTCCGTCATAAACAGGGAGGTTCCCTCCCTGCATTTCCATATTTATCAATGGATCGGTAAATTTATAAGCGAATGCGGTTGCGTCCACCTGTGGAAAATACCTGGTATAAGCAGCTTTTTTTACCTGTTGGGATGATTCGACATCCAGCACCTTGTTTTTAATCTGGGCATTATTTTGTAATGCCAGCGTTTTGCATTGTTCCAGTGTATAATTATTTTGATTTTGAGCAGAAAGTACCGGTGTCAAGCCAAGTAAAACGGCAAGTGTTAATAATGCTGGCTTTATTTTAGAATTATTTAAAAGCTCAGCTATTGTGATTTTCTTCTTGTTTTTATCTACTTTTCTGAAAATTAACCAGTAGGCCACCGGAAGAATAAGAACTAAAAATATCATAGACGTAATTGTCCCGAAGAAGATTACGACACCCATAGGTGCCCAAAGGGCACTTTTACTGATAATCATAGGAATTACCCCCATTGATGCAGCCATCGATGTAAGGAAGATAGGTCGCATACGCCGTTTACCTGCTTCAAATGCAGCTTCAAGTGCGGTTTTCTTTCCATGTTGTCGAAGTTCCTCAGCATAATCGAGCATAATAATGCCGTTTCGAACAAGTATACCAATCAGGCTGACAATCCCTAATATGGAGGTCACTCCAAAGTTGAGCCCCATGATCAACACACCAAGCACGGCTCCGATAATACTTAAAGTTGACGAACCCATAACCAGTAAGGCCAGGTTGATTTTTCGAAAGTGAAACACCAGGATCAGGAAAATAATAAAGATACTCATGAACAAGCCACCGGTAACCTGTGGCAGCATCTCCGAATCGGTTTCATACGCGCCACCATAACTCAAACTGGTCCCCTCGGGCAAGGGTTGACTATCGGCTATTTTTTTCACAGATCGGAATACCTGATTCAAATTCACACCGCGTTTCACATCGCTTACAATGCTTATGGTTGGTACTCCGTTTCGACGAATTATCTGACCTTGTGTCCAATCGGGCTTAACGTCAGCGATTTGACGTAACGGAACAGAAACTCCGGGGATCAGAGAATGAATGTATTCATTCTCAATATCGCTGTACGAAACTTCATGATCGCGTTCCGCTTTTAGCTTTACTGCAACCGGATAATCGTTTTCCCATAAAGTTGTTAATGGTACTCCATCAAAACGCATAGCCAGGTTTGTGGCTACAATTGTTTTGTTAATTCCTAACCGATTAGCCTCTATATCGTTAATATCGACATGTGTGCCTGCCAACATTTCTTCAAAATTGGTATGCACCCAGGTTAATTCCGGCACTGTCCTCATTTTAACAATTAGTGAATCAGCGGCTGTTTTTAAATCAGCAATATTATTTCCTGAAATACGTATCTCAATCGAGTTGGCAGCTTCCTGGTAATCGAGCTGTTTAAAGCGAACATGCGCATTGGGGAAATATTCTGCATAAAAGTCTGTATATTCATCAAGAATTTCTTCTGTTGCCCGGTTCGAAGGAGTATTTACAATAAACTGCGCATAATTTCGGGCTGGCATTTTAGGTGCATAGGTAGTATGAAAACGTGGTGAACTGGTACCTATAAATGAGGTAATAGATTTTACCCGATCATCTTTTTTCATCATTATTTCCAAACTGTCTGCAACTAAGGCAGTTTGTTCCAGTGAATTACCTTTAGGTAGATAAATTTCAACTGCAAACTGGTTTCGTTCGGCAATAGGCATTAACTGCTGAGGTATCTGGGTGAAAAGTACAATGCCAAGCAATACAGACAAAATTCCTGTTCCGATGGTTATTTTCGGATGCTTAAAAGCTCTTACGAGCCACTTTTCATAGGTTTCCTGAACAATATCCAGAAAATTACGTCTGCCTTCCTTTTTCTTGCGTTTTGATTGTTCGAATCCTTGTTTGATAAATGTATACTGGATGAATGGAATTAGCAACATTGCAACTGCCAGGGAAATTCCCAATGTTATGGTCACAGTCCAGGGGAATAGTCTGACAAAATCTTTTATCATTCCCGTTGAGGTAAATAGAAAAGGAAAGAAAGTAATGCTAATAGCAAGTGTTGCCGAAAAAATTGCTTTAAAAAAGCTTTTAGCACTACTTATGGCTGCACGCCATCGCGACATTCCCTGATCAAGTTTTTCCATGTAACTATCTACAATTACTATTGAATTATCTACGATCATCCCCAGGGTTACAATCAATGCGGCAAGGGTTACTGTATTTAATTCCATGCCCGTTAAATACATAATCCCAAGCGAGGCAAAAATTGTGATAGGAATTGAAGTTGCAGCAACAGTTGCCACCCGCAATGGAAGTAAAACCATGGTGACCATAATAACGGCAATAATGGCATACAGCATTTCAATCAGAAATGTCTTAATCGAATCACTAACGACCTTTGGCTGGTCGGCAATGCGTTCGATGCTTACATCACCTGGTAATTCAGATTGAAATTGTTCCAATACTTCATTAACTTCTTTGCCATATTGAACAATGTTATTCCCAGGCTGCATTTCCATTGAAATCAATAAACTTTTGTGCCCGTTGTTAGCAATGTAACTGTCTGGATCGGGATACTCACGAACGATTCGCGCCACATCTTTCAAACGGATTATGTTTCCGGTAGGATCGGAATAAATGATTTGCTCGGCAATATCCTGTTCGCTGTTATACGATTGCGAAATATGGATCGGCGCAATGAACTGATCATTATCGACAGTGCCACTCATTGTAGTAAAACCCTGTGTAAAAAGATTTCCTGCCAGGGTTGCAGTGTTTATCCCGTAATTGGTAAGCTTTTCTTTTTCAATATATATACTGATTTGTTCCTTTTGTAAACCATAATGACGAAGTTTGGATACTGATTTAATTCTTCGAAGCCGGTTTTCCAGTTCATCTAAATAACTTTCCAGTTCACGGTAAGTCTTTCTGTCTGATTCAAGGGTAATCAACAAAGCCGAAGTGTCACCAAAATCATTATCTGACAGTAAAGCCAAAACTCCGGTAGGCAATTGAGCCTTAAAAGTATTCAGTCCGTGATTTAACTTTGCCCAAAATTCATCGGTATTTTTGATATCATCGTTTAAAGTGACAAAAACAATCATCATCCCATCTTTCGAGATTGAATAGGTTTTCTCCTTTTTAATTTCTCCATAACCAAATAAGTATTTCTCGACTTTTGTTGTCAGTTGCTGTTCTACATCTTCGGAACTGGCACCGGGATAGACACCTATTACCAATCCCTGCCGGATGGTAAACTGAGGGAATTCTTGCCGGGGCATTACAAAAAGCGCATAAACGCCAAGTATAAGCAGCAAAGCGCTAATTAAAAATACGATCTGCCTGTGTCGCATGGCAGACTCAACTATCTCGAACCTTTTCATATTATCTTACGATTTGGATGGTTGTGCTCTCGTTTATTTTCTGGTACCCTTCGGTAATAAGCAGATCACCTGCAGATAAGCCGCTTGTTATAACCACGCCGTTGCTAGCTAAAGAGCCTAACTCAACATTTCTTTTAACCACTTTATCTTTACTTGAGTTGGCTACATATACATATTTACTCTTGTCCCCTCCAACCTGTATAACTGAAAGTGGAACAACAATTCTGTTCCCCATTACAGGATTATTGATGCTTACTTTACAAACCATTCCGGGTTTTAATATCTTGTCCGGGTTATTTAGTGCAACTTTAATATTATAGGTATGAGAAAGAGGGTTAGACAATACACCAATTTCTGTTACCTCTCCTTCAAACTTCCGGTCACCTAAAGCACTTACTTTTACATATGCTTCCTGTCCTTTTTGTATCCCGGCAATTTCATTTTCCGGGACAGGAATTTTTACATTTACTTTGTCAATCTTTACCAATTGAAAAACCGGGTTGCCGGGAATTATACTCATTCCTGATTCTATCATCCTTCTGCCGACGATCCCATCCGCAGGGGCATAAAGATTACAGTCATTAAGATTTTTTTCTGAAATTGAAGCCAATGAATGAGCTTGCTCTAAACCGGTTTTTATTTCCACGTATTTAATCTCAGGAAGGCTACCTTTTTTATACATAGGTTCCAGCCGGTTATATGCATCCTCAGCCTGTTTAGCTTTTGATAATGCAACCTGATACATATTTTGATAACTCTCACTGTTAAGGACTGCCAGTAACTGGCCTTTTTTTACCATTTGTCCTTCATCCACAAGGACTTTTTCTGCAGTTCCGGTAACCAAAAAACTCAGAGGAACAGAAAAGGATTCTTCAATGGTTCCAATATACATATGATCGGTAGCATTAATACTTTTACCAATTTCACTTACTTTAACAGGAATGCCTTTCCCCCCCACAATTTTATCAATGTTTGAATTTCCGGTGCTGCAACCGGCAAGGATTAATGCGCTTACGGCAAAAAACCAATTTAATTGTTTCATTGTATTCACTTTTTATTAATTCTAATTTTCTTCTTATGCTTCACATTATTGCAATTATTGACTATTAATGTTCTAAAGTCAATGCAAATATATAATAATATTTGACTATAAAACACTTTTAGTCAAATCGAGTTAATAAATTGTTAAGATTTTAATCCCTTTACAAGAAATTCTGCAAGTTCTTTAATTGTATGAATGTACTCGGAATATTTGTTTTGAAGGAATAACGGCACTTCCATGGAGTTGACCAGCATTAACAGGATATTTACTGTCGAGTCAATATTATTAAAATGCAATACCCCTTCATCCTCACCTTTTTTTAGCATCTGATAAAAATTATTTCTCTCAAACGTGGTAAAGTCTTCCCTAACTTCCTCCACAAAATGATATTTTTCAAAAAAATCGGCTTTCAAAGTTTCATGGTAATTTACAGATTCATGCAATAACTCAAGCCTTTTAAAAAAATAGTTATTAAGAACAGTTAAAGCATCTTCATCAGAATTAACAACCTTCTGTAACTCAGTTTTTACGGTACTAAGCTCCTGCTTTAATACTTCGTTAAATAATTCTTCCTTGCTATTATAGTGATAATATAAAACTCCTTTTGCTTTATGGATGTGTTTGGCAATCTCATCCATCGTTGTTTTATAAAACCCGAATTTTGAAAAATACTGAGTGGCAGCACTTATTATTATCGATTTGATTTCTGGTTTTGCCATTCTATTTGACTATTTTGTTTAATTAGTCAAATATAGAATTTTTCTCAATACAAACCAATCTTTAAAATCGATTCAAGAGTGACAAACTCACTCAAAGTAAAAATGATTAATAATTAATTGCTTATAACAGGTGCCTTTTTCAAATAATTTTTATCGTTAATTTGTTTAATTAAAAAATCAGCCAAGTCTTCCCTTGAAAGCGAAAATACTTTAACATTATCGGTTCCTGTATAACCGATATTCAGTTTTCCTGTTCCTGGTTTTCTGCTCAGCGTTGGTATGCGTACTAAAGTCCAATCTAACTGACTATTTGAAACGGCTTCTCCGGTTGCCACTATATCACAATAAGCATCTTTTGCTAAAGTTTTTATCATAAAAATGGCAAGCGAAAAGCTAAACTGAAATTTATCATTTGGGACTTTAAAACTTGGCGTTGCTGTTGCTATAAAACGTTTCACACCATTTCTTTCCATTGCCGAAATGATATTTTTTATACCTGTAGAAATATTCAATCCTTTCGTCTTTCCAGTTGGCCCCAAAACGCTGATAACCACATCAGCACCAATCATTGCTTTTTCAATTTGATTAATATCTGTAAGTTCCCCTTTTATGATTTTAAGATTTTTATCTTGAAAGGATATTTTTGCCGGGTTGCGTGCGAAAGCAGTCACTCGATATTCGGCTTCCAAGGCTTTTTTAATAACAAGTATTCCTGTCTCGCCTGTTCCACCAAAGATTGTTAAATTCATTTCGAAACTTTTATTTTATTCAAATAGATGTTAGATACTATAAGCAATACCAGGAAAATGATAGGCATTGAAGACATAGAAACTGGGTCACCTGCATTTACATGTGCCCAGAATGCAGATATAAAAACAATTCCAAAACCGGCATAAGCCCATTCTTTTATTTTAATTGGAACTTGTGGTATAACAAGCGCCAAAACACCTAAGATTTTAAAGAATCCTAATTCTTTAACGAAGAAGGGCTGAAATCCAAGCCGGGCCATACCTTCTATTGCTTCTATACTTGTAAAGTAATTGAAGGCGCTAAATACCATCATCAAGCCAATAACGGATGTTGTTATCCAATAAACTACTTTTTTTGATTTCATAGTTGTAAATTTTGTTATTAAATTACAATACTGTTGATTGCTTTTTCCAATGCTGTTTCTTTTATGCCGGGGATATTGACACCTTCAACCCGAAATACGGTTATATCTGTCATCCCCATAAAACCCAGAATAGTTCTTAAATATGGTTCTGTATAATCGTAGCTTTTCATAGTATCATTGGAATATACTCCTCCGGTGGCTATTGCCAAATAAACTTTTTTGTTTTTAATCAACCCCTCTGCTCCATTTTCTGTATATTTAAAAGTCTTTCCAGCAATAGCAATATAATCGATCCATGACTTAAGGGTTGAGGAAATTCCAAAGTTGTACATGGCTACTCCAATCACAATTGTATCTGCCTTCAATAAGGCATCTATGGCTGCATCTGAATGCCAGGCAATTTCTTTCATTTCACCCACCCTATCGCTTTCAGGTGTAAAAAAGGATTCTATATGAAATCTGCTCAAATGCGATAAGGGTTCTTGGGATAAATCAATAGTATCAATACTTGTCAGTTTGTCATCTGTAAGTTTTTTGACAATTTCATTTGCCAATTTACTTGACATTGAATCTTCTCCTCTGAAACTTGAGGTAATCTTCAGAATATTTTTCATCTCCAATAATTTTAAAAATTTATATTTTTTCTTTGGTAAAGTTAAATACATTTGCTATCTAATTTATAGTAGTTACCTAAAGGTTAGCGATAAATAATTATGAAAAAATCGATTCACACCGATTGTTCTTCCGCTATCATGCCAGTTCGAGACGCAATAGATGTTATTAGCGGAAAATGGAAGTTGTTGATCCTGATTTCAATTTCATCAGGAAATCATCGATTTACTGAAATACAAAAAAGCATTCCTAAAATCACGGCTAAAGTTTTATCCAATGAATTAAAAGATCTTGAACAAAATAAACTGATAGAAAGAAAAATTATTGACGGCTATCCTGTAATGATAGAATATAATACTTCCTCCTATGCTGAAACACTGGGTGATGTTATTAAGGCTTTAAGAGATTGGGGAATAAATCACAGAAAAAAAATAACAGGGAAATGAACTACCCCGCTGTTATAAAGTAGCGTGGTAGTAAACCACATTATGAATAAATAGAAAATTCAAGACTTAATCCGGCTAACAATCAATCATTTAAATTGATTTCTTCATTAACGATATTTCCCTGTGACACGTATATTTTCCAATTGCATCCGTTATTTCCAAAATCAACTGTTATTGGATCTTCACTCCCTGTCATTGTAATTTTAATTACACCTTCGGTAAAAATATCACAAGTACGTGTAGAAGTTGTTTAAAGTTAAAATGCAGAAACAGTCGATAATGAACTGTAAACCAGAGAGTAAGAATTGCGAAATTTTGTGTTTTTTTGTTTCGTTTTTAATCATTCAAAAGTTTTTGGTTACCAACACTTTAGAACACTAATTTCGGTTTAACTTTTGACAAGTTCGTAATAATAAGTGGCTCAAGAATTGAATAAGAGTAACTTCTTCCCGATGATGAATAAAAATCTGCGGAGCCCGAAACTGAAAACACATCATCACTGACATCGCTGGTTTCAGTCCCTTCAATCCAAGCTCTTTCCGTAGTTTTTATTTTAGTTATTGCAATACCTCCATCACTGGTCATGGTTAAATCCATCTTTTCTGAGAATGAAATAATATCACCGGAGCTGGTATTTTCTACTGAAATTGTCCCGGTAATTGAGTATCCATCAATGGCAAAATTATCAAAAGCAACGTCGTAGCTTGTCCCGGTGGTTCGTAACGTATCGCCGATAGTAACTGACATGGACCCCGAGCGCACAAATCCGTTTGTCCCTTCGCACCCGTCGCCAAAATTAACGGTAATTGTTTTCGGGAAACCAAAAATTGGCCTTACCGTAATATTGGTGCAATCTAAAATTGTTGCCGATTTCTCTTCGGAATTTAATTTCTCAGCGTATGTAATTGCCTGATCAATGCTCGATGTAATTTCATTTTCAAATGCTTCGGTATTTACGGCTTCTTTTACCAATGCGAGGGTATCTCCGTTGAGTTTTTCATTTATATCAACTTCTTTTTCACATGCTACGAATGTTACAGCGGCAACGGTTAATGCTAAAAAATAGTTTTTCTTGTTTTCATTTTATTCTTTTATTTCTTCTATATCTCCTGTCTCTAAATTTGTAATGTAACTTGAACTGGAGCCGCTAATTTCGATAATCGCTTCACCATTTCCGTTATTTGTGATTGTGCCTTCCTATTTATACCCGGCGCTGCTGCTACCTGATATGCCTTCGCCTTCTATTGAACAGCTAATCGTTCCGTTATCAATTTCTTTTGGTTCTTTTTCAACGGCTACGTCAATAATTCGAACCGGATGCCGCCGGATACGGGCCGGTTTAGTTGTTTTCTTCTTATGAATAGTGTCTCTTTTGGTAAGGATTGCAGGAATAAATGATAAAAGGTTCCCTGTTGAGAATATCAGAAAGATTTGGATATTGATATTCATCGAAATTTTATTAAGAAACAATGCAAATCCGATCAAAAAGGAACTTACACTTATAAGGATCAGGGTTACTTTAAAATGGTTTGGTACGATTATGAGCAGTTTGTGATGGATATGATTCCTGTCGGGAGAAAAAGGCGATTTTTTTTGCATTAACCTTATGGTTATAACGCGTAAAGTATCTATAACCGGGACAGTCAGCACAGCAAAAGACACCGCTGGCGCAGCGTTAATTGCATAAGGTGCAGTTTTGATAATATTAAATTCATTAAATTTTATGACAAGGGTGGAAACAATCAATCCAATTACCAGCGAACCGGCATCTCCCATAAAAAGCTTATTCTGTTTACCAAAAACATTAAAAAGGAAAAAACCTGCCAGGCTTCCAACCAAAGCAAACGACATTATTGAAAACTGTATCTGACCCGCAAGGTAAAACCATACGCCAAAAAATGTGCCTGCAAGCATTGCCAGTCCTGAAGCCAAACCGTCAATACCGTCTATAAGGTTAAATGCGTTAATTATCCCTGTCATTACAAACAGCGAAACAAACACAGTTGAAAAATAATGGATTTCATAAAGGCCAAATATCCCGTGTAAATTTGTAAAATGCACATTGCCCAGGGTGATAAGAAGTACAGCGGCAAATATTTGTACAATCATTTTATTTTTTACCGTTATTACCAAAAAATCATCTTTCAACCCAATAAAAAATATCAGAATTATTGATGCAATAATATATTTTAGCGATTCAAAGACATAACTTTCAGTAGCCACAATTGTGCTAATTACAAATCCGATGAAAATGGCAACACCCCCAAACGGGGGTATATCCTTGGCGTGATGTTTTCTTTCGTCTAAGGGCTCATAAAGTTTTTTTGCCCGGGCTATTTTAATAACCGGAGGAATGGAAATAACCACAATTGCAAATCCCATTGACAATGCCAATATATTCAACAATATTTCCATATTTACTTTTGGATTGTAATTGTATTAAAGCAACGTGCCCTGAATTTTTGTTTCAAATATTGAGAATACAAAAACACTTTTTAATGTGGTAAATCAATCTTCCAGCTTACCTGCTACTTCGTACGCTTTTTTCTCCAGTTGAACCGGTTTATAAAGTATCCCGTTGTATTCATAATAAAGCTTCCCGTCGATTTCTACTTCGGCAGCACCGAAAGGTAATTGGCTGACTATCGCACCGACAGGGGGATCTGCCACAACATATTCATACGAGGATACATCTTCAATATAAAAAATTCCGCCGGCATAAAAGAAAACCGAAGGACCGACTACTAACCGTGCATAACCAGCCGGGAGAACGGCAACCCTTATCCCAACCGGAGGGACAACCCTCACATAAGAGCCACTGCGGGCAACATAAAACACCCCTCCATGGTAATAATAGGGTCGATTGTGGTAACGAACCACAGCCGCTTTTGCAGGCAGCCTTCGTACAGGTTTTACTACAGGCGGGGCTTTCCGGTAAACAACTGTTCCGCGGGGCCTTGCACCACTGTCCGGCGGGGCGTATTTACTACCCTTCGCTGTGCAAAAGATCCGTAACCGGAACTAATTAAAAAAATCATTATTAAAACTATAGTTAATTGTTTCGTTTTCATTTTATTATCCTTTTAAATTATTGATTGGTGGGCTTAAAATACGCCGGTAAAATTTTTACCGGCGTATTTTCCATTTCATTCCTATAATTCTTCTACTTCTCCTGTCTCTAAATTTGTAATGTAACTTGAACTGGAGCCGCTAATTTCGATAATCGCTTCACCATTTCCGTTATATGTGATGGTGCCTTCATATTTATAATCAGCGCTGCTGCTTCCGGAAGCGCTTTCACCTTCTATTGAAAAAATAATCGTTCCGTTATCAATTTCTTTTGGTTCTTTTTCAACGGCTACGTCAATAAGTTCGAAACGAAGCGAAGCCTGCCGTGTGCCCTGGTTGCGGATTTTGGATTCAAAACTCCCGCTTCGTTTCCATGTCCCATTTATCAAGTACATATCTGACGTATGTTCAATGCTGGCAACTGTAAAATCAGCACTTCCCGAATGTTGAGAAGCAACCCGCGGTGCATCAAGATTTCCTTCATACATTAAGTTTATATCCAGCAGGAGAGGGTTTTCCGATTCGTCGCATTCGAGCATGTAGTTGTACGTCTTCGAAGATTCGAAGGTAATTAAACTGCTTCCCCTCTGGATAGTAAAAGTTGTATCACTGGATTCGCCACAACTCAGGGTTTTGCCGATGTTGGCAGACTTTATACTATTGCTGTCATCAACAGACTGCCTGGAGAGTCCGGCAGCGGTTTCAATATCCGCAGTTACTCCGTCGGTACCACTTGCTAATGAAGTGGATAGAATTTCAACCACTTCCTCTTCGGAAATTGCTTCTTCTGCTACAGGATCATCGTCATTGTTGCAGGAGGTTATAGAAAATAATCCTGCCAGGGTAATTATACCCACTAATAAGAAATTTTTTGTTTTCATAATTGAGAAATTTTAAATTATTAGTTTTTAAAATCGTTTTGTTTTAATCTTTCCAAAATTGTTTCGAGGCGCGAAATCCACTGTTTGCGAATTTGGTCGGCCTGTTCACGTTGAACTGGCGTTAAAATCGCAAGCAACTCTTTTTTCCTTTCTTCATTAATCTTTGTTGCTTCATCCGAAATTGCAACTGGGCGTTCACTGCCACCTACAAAAGGTTGTAGCTTTTGTGCATATTTCAGGTTAATCTGATACGCCTTTTCAACCTGTGTTTCGGTTAAATCCAAGCGATTTTTCATAATGCTGGTTATTGCATTTGCCCGTGTTTCAGGACTGCGCCGAAAAGCCTTTTGAATTTCTTCCTTGGGCCCGGGCAGGAAACTGCTAAGCCCCAGCACTGCCACCAGCGCCAGAATACCCCATAAAGTGTTTCTAGTTCTCATCTTTCTGATTTTTAATTGTTTTACATTAATTATATATATTCCGAATAGATCATTCCGTACCCTACTTCTCTTTCCTTATTTCATTCATCTTTTGCCGTAATTCCTTTCGCTTCTCCAAATAGGTTTCGTACTGGGTTTTATCGAGAATTTGCTTGAGTTGCCCATCTTTTTCTTCAGCAATTGAGCGGGCTTTTTTTACCTGGTTCAGCCGTCCCTGAATGCTTTTCACCTCTTCCATCTTCAAAGCATATTTCAGGTTAAGCGAATCAACTTTTGGCAACTGCTGCTCATTTAACTGAAGACTTTCTTTCATCCACCCGGTTTGTAGTTGAGCCCGTTCCTGCGGGGTGTATTTATTTTCAAAATCCTGTGCGAAGCTTTTTACTGTCATTGCAAATACTATCAAACTGAATACAATTAATTTTTTCATCCTTTTTCATTTTTTAATTTCAATTCAAACATACAGCATCCGTTTCCGGTACATGGAATATTTTCATCCAACGGCACATCTGCTGATACCAACTACAAATACAGTTAATTTGCAGCTAATTGATTAATACTGCACTTTGATTGAAGAATTTTATGCACTGGTTTAGATTATTGCGTTTGAATTACTTATTTTGGTAGCATTGCAGGATGAGAAAAATAATAATACATATTGCGGTTTGGTTGGTTTTGGCTTATTCGCTGTTTTTTTCTCTTACCATTTTTTTGCCTGTCGATTTTGCCATTTACCGCTCAGTAAGCAGCATCTCATTAATGGCTGCTTCTTTCTATTTTGCAGGGTGGATACTTACCAATCAATTTCTGATAAAGAAGCGAAATCTCATCCTTTTCATTACTTTGGGTTTGATTTCGATTTTTTCACTTTCCATTTTAAGAGTGAAATTATTAGATTACTTTGCCGGAGATGCAGCCTTTTTTTCGGGGCCGGTTCGCTCCAACCGCTTTTTTGATCCGGATAATATCACTTTAAGGAAAAATATACTACGTTACAGTCGTTTGGGAGCGGGGCGTATTCCTTATTTAACCGGTTTTTTAATCTATTCCGTTTTGTCGGTTATTGGTGTTTTATTCCGTTTGTACGAAAACAAGGACCGAAAAGAGCGTGAAAGCCGGGAAGAACTTCAACGCAGCCAGGAAGCTCAGATTTTATATCTGAAATCGCAGGTTAACCCGCATTTTCTGTTTAATACATTAAATAATTTGTACGGACTTACTTATTCCAAATCGGAACTGGCGCCACAAATGGTGCTGGGATTATCGGATACCATGCGTTACCTGATTTATGAAACAGAGCAAAAGCTGGTGCCGGTAGAAAAGGAGCTTAATTTTATCCAAAACTATATTGATTTGGAAAAAATGCGAATCTCAACGCCTGAAAATATTCGTGTTTCTGTTCAGGTAAACAGGCCGTTTGTTTTTATTCCTCCGCTTTTGCTTTTACCTTTTATTGAAAACTGCTTTAAACATGGCAGAATTGGCAAAGAAGAAGATGGCTGGATAGAACTTGACACCTGGGATGAAAAGGGTCAGTTCCTTTTTGTTTGCAAGAATAATTTTACTGAAAATAAAATAGAAAAGCTGCCCGGAATAGGGCTGAGCAACGTAAAAAAACGGCTAAAGCTAATTTATGGTGACCGTTTTGAACTTCAAACTGTTAAACAGAACGATGAATTTATGGTTTCTGTACAATTTCCGGTGTTTGAAAGAAAAGACATGTTATGATTTCGAAGATAAAATGCATTGTTGTTGACGATGAACCCATTGCCAGAAAATACCTGAGCGATTACATCGCAAAAATGCCACAGTTGGAATTGCTTGCCACCTGCGGAAAAGCCGCAGATGCTTACGAAATTATTGAAAGCGGTGAAGCAGAAATCGTTTTTCTGGACATTCAGATGCCCGGAATAACCGGAATTGAATTTCTTCGCACCCTGCAAAAAAAGCCACACATTATTCTTACAACTGCTTATTCCGAATATGCTTTGGAAGGTTATGAACTGGATGTTACTGATTATCTTTTAAAGCCTGTGGCATTTGAACGATTTGCCAGGGCTGTAAATAAAGTGGTTTCAAAACAAAATTCGGAGCAGGAAGCTAAATTGCCAAAATCATACGAAGAAAATGAAAATCAGTGTTTTTCCCGTGATTTTATTTTTGTGAAATCGGGTTATAAATCGGTAAAAGTAGAAATTGAGGATATTTTGTACGTCGAAGGAATGAAAGAATATGTAGTCATTCACACCAAAGAAAAAAAATATACCAAGCTCGACCGTATGAAAAACTTCGAAAACTTGCTGAAAGGAAAAGGTTTTATCCGAATTCATAAATCTTTTATTGTTCCGGTGAAAAACATTGAAGCTGTTTTTGGGAACACTGTTGAAGTGAACGGGAAACAGTTACCGTTAGGTAGGAGTTTTAAAAATGGATTAAATACATTATTAGGCATGAATGATAATTACTCTTGAGAAATAGTAATTTAAAATATCCGTAAAATATCATTTCAGTTATCCCAGAAGTGAATTTCGCCCTTTTAAGCCTGTTTATTCCATGGAATTTATCCTTCTTTGATTAAAATTAAGAATTTGGAAACGCACTTAACTGAAACCATTTTTGCCTCACATATAGAAGATTTTTCTGAAATTAGAGGTTGTGCACCAGTTGCCAAAATTAGCAAACGGTGTTAGTTTTCGATGGCAATTTCTTCACCCATTTTTACAAATGTTTCTAAATTTGCTTTTGAGTTTTCTAATAAATCTTGATTTATTTTAAAAATATCCGGATCAAATATTAGTACAACAGTAGAACCACCAAATGAAAAATATCCCATTTCTTCGCCTTTATTTACAATCGTATTTATTCTGTAAGAAGAATTGATACTACCAACCATTGTTGAGCCAACTGATACAATTAAAATTTCTTTCTCTTTGTTTATGTTTAAACTACATATTTCTCTTTTGTTTTCGCAAAATACTTTTGCATAATTTTTAAACAATGCATGGGGTGAAACCGAATAATAATTTCCTTTAATTTTTATAGATTTTGAAGGTTTTCCACTATAAGGGAAATGATATCGGTGGTAGTCATTAGGTGCTATACGAAGAATCACCATTGAACAATTCTGATACTTCTCTGCCAATAATTTATTTGATAAAAATTCTGTCAAGGTAAATTTTCTGCCTTTTATATAAAAATTATTTACATCTGAAATATTTTCAAAAGTCAGAATCCTTCCATCACCTGGTGATATCAACCCATTCCCAATTTTTCGTGCATTTGGCTTTAATTTTCGACAAAAAAAATCATTGAACGATTTAAACTCTTCAATACTTTTTTCTAACTCACTTACATCAATATGAAAATCGTCAACGAATGATTTAATTTTTCTAGCAGATGAGGGTTTGTCCATCATTTTTCCATACCATTCGGTGATTAATTTACGTTTAACAATTGGTAGGATTGTTTTACTTCCTATGGGATTTTTATAAAGAAATTTTAATAACCCCTCTGCAGGAGGATGTTCAATATAAATACCCTTATTTTCTCTATCAATATATTTAATGACCATATAAAACCTCCTTATTGTACAGTCCTTTTGTAACTGTAGTCTGTCTAAAAACCTCTTTGGGCAATCGTTATTTGAAAATTATTCGAGTTATTTAGAAGCAAATTAAAAAAATTGGACTTTTCATATTCAGTTTGATTATCTGGTTTAAAAATAGTTTAAAATGAGCATATTTTGAACATAAAACAGAAAATACCGGCCATTTATTTTTCTAATTTCCTTTCTCAAACAATATTGAGAATCCTTCGCAAATTGTATGCCGCCATTATAAAACCAAAGTCAGCTTCGGCTCTTTTAATGTAGAGTTTTAGCAAGTCAGAAGGATGATAGGTCGGTCTTCCATTTTCCGGCTGGTCAACATTAAAACCAAATTCCAGTAAAATAAGGTTGTCAAAAAACAGGTCGATAATGCGGACTTCATTTTCTGTGTTAATAACATTATAGAGCGAAACCGGGAAAACCTTTACTTGTGCCTTGTTTTGTCCTTTGATTTACTTCATACCTGAAGTACTAAAAAGCTAATTTTACTGGCGCTGATAGATGCCTGGATTTTTAACAAAATCTGGTTAGATTTTACGACAGTCTGACGGTGGCAACTACTTTTTTCAATTGTTTTCACTTCGTTACAAGCACAACCAATTGCTGTTGACTTACTAATATTTAATCTGTTATATTTGTGTTGATATTCATATTTTCTAAACTTAGTTTTTAATATGAGTAACTAGGGATATTCAAAAACTGCAATTTTCCCTGTTGATCTTTCATTGTAAGCATTAATAATAGTAGTTATCTTATCCATTCAAAAACTAATTAAATTCTTTTAAAAATTCGGGTTTCTGTATTTTTTTGTAAATGGTATAAGTGGTAATAAAAGTGGTGCAGTTACTATGAAGAAAATAAACTCAAAGATTATATTGCTGTTTTTGGCGGGAATCCCGTTTAATCTGCTTATAAAAGCATCAAAAGTGTTTCCCGTTAAGTTGCCAAAAAAAATAATCCTGATAATTATAATTATATGGTTGGCAGTTGTGTCTCCGTAATATTCAAATAGTTTGAAAGTCATTTCTTTATCAGGATTTCTGTCTGTTTCGGCATAATGTTGTGCATAAAGCAAAGCTGGTATTTCAAAATCGGTTGCATCTGCATGAAATTGGAGCTGAAGCATTCTTCTTACTTCTTCCTCACTTATCCCACTTGAAACTGCTTGTTTTGCATGAAACCAAGTACAATAAGTGCATCCGTTAACAGCAGTGACAATTGTCATTATTTTTTCCGTAAAGGCTTTGTTTATCTTCTTATTACGATTAATGCCGATGATTTTAGACCATGCACTTAAAAGAAATTTTAAATCCATTCCAAGCATTTTAATTGTAAATATTTTTCTGTCATATGATTTTTTCATCCTTGTTTATTCCCATGGTTATCAGCATATTTCTCACTTTGAATATTGTACTGGTTGATACTAAAACGTGCAGCCTTCCTTCCTGCTTCAATCAACTCCTTTGCCTTGTAAAATTCAAACGTTCTAGCTGCATCAAAAGGAATATTTATTAGTATATCAGGTTTATTCAATTCAAGAGATAATTTTGATATCTGTTCAAGCATTGCAGATGTTGTAAACTGAATCAGCGAATAGTAACCCTGGCTGTTTTTATTACCTGTTGGAATAAAGTCCTGTATTCTCTTTATAATATTATTTATGCTATTGTTCAGGATAATTAAATTACTAATCGATGATTTTTGAGGAGCAAGATGTTTCTTAACGTCTTCTTCATACAACAATATATCCGGGTTATTGCTGTCATACAAATTAACAACAACTAAAATATCGCCTTCTGTTCTTTTTACCCGATTGGCTGGGATTGGATTAAGCAATCCTCCATCAACAAGAATACTGTTTTCTGATATAACTGGTGTAATAATTGTGGGGATTGCAATAGATGCTCTCGCAGCTTTATAAAAACTACCTATGGTAAATATAACTTCTTCTCTGTTTATTACATCGGTTGCAACTGCCGCAAACGGAATATTCATCTCTTCAATAAGAACATCCGGAATTATTGTATTCAATTTTCTAAAAACCTTTTCAGCCTTTAACAGACCATTCGTGCTTAAGGTGGGGTCCATCAAACTGTAAACATCCTTTTTTTGAAGTGTAGTAAGCCATTCTGTCAATTCATTTAATTTCCCCATAGCACAAAATCCACCAATTAATGAACCGATTGAAGTGCCACTAACTGATGTGATATTGAATCCCTGCTCTTCGAGTTCGTTAATTACACCAATGTGAGCCAAGCCTCTTGCTCCGCCACTTCCCAAAACCAATGCAACATTTTTTTTCATATCCATTACTTTAATGTTTTATGCATTCCTGATATTTGAATGATAAATGTCTTTTCAATTTATGAATTAATTTCATAACAGTTTGTCACTAATTATTTTTATAAGAATAAACTTCATTACGAATCTTTTGTGCCCAGTCCCAGTGCGACATAGATGCATGCAAATCACTGTATTGAATCATCTCACCAATTGTAACTTTAATTGTTTTTCCCCTTTTACGAAATAGTTCATGTGGAAGCAAAACCAGTTCCAAATTGATTTTAATCTTTACTACTTGCCTGAGTAAAAATATGGAATAAAACAGACAAGAATTTCGTCCATAAAATCGCACCGGAATAATGTTTCTTTTATGTTGAATTGCTTTTGTAATAAAACTTTTATGCCAGAATTTATCTTGTATCTTTAGTTTATAAATTCTAGATACAAGCCCATAAGGGAAATGTGTTATTGGTGAATCAGAAGCAAAAACATTGTTTAATTCAACAAAGTATTTTTTAGGATTTTTCCCAAATACATTGACATTTGAGACTATTGGTCTTAAGTTTGGAACAAACATAAAAGCATCGTTTCCAATTGCTTTTAAATGTCCATATTTTGTACCAACAATATTTGTAAGGATTAAACCGTCAAGCAGGCCGAAAGGGTGATTGGCAACAAAAAAACATTTTCCATTTTCCGGTAAATTTTCCAGTCCTTCACATTCCACTGTAATTTCCAACTCTTCAATTATTTTTGGCAGAAAGTCAACACCCTCAAATCCTTCATATTTTTTTAGAATCCGGTTTATTTCCTCTTGTCCAATAATCCAGGCAATTATTCTAATAGAGAAATCAGGTAGTCTTTTTAGAAATTTCGAATTACTGTTTTTTATAATATGTGATATATTGATATAATTCATTTTTTGATTTTTATGAAAAGCTTCTAAAACAACTCCTGATTATTATATTTAAAGCCTTGATATGAGTTTCATTATAACTTTTAAGCACTTTTACGAACTTACATTGCCATGTGTTTGATTTCATATCAATATTAGGACAAATCTATCTTTTCTCAATTCCTTTTAATAAAACCTGAATCATGTAATCGAGATTTATATCACACTCACTACATTTAATATTGACCATTAAAGGTTCCTCAAGTCCTTTCAATGCTGACACAATAACATAGGCAGTTTGCTCTTCATCCCTTTCTTCAAACTCACCATTTATTATACCATTTGATATTATCCCTTTTACTAATAAAATCTCTTCATCATCGAATTTCTTCCTGATTTTTCCTGCAAAATATTCATAATCCATATAGCCATTTTTTATCGCATCTGAGATGTAAGATAATTTCACAAGAATTTTCATTCGTGTAATAATGTAATTAGTCAATTTCATTTTACCATTTAGGTCAGATTTCGCTACTAATTCTAATTCTGTGCGCAATAGTTGAAACTCTTTTTCAACAACTTTCTGAAACAACTCATTTTTATTTTTAAAATAATAATGGACTGAACCTTTTGATTTGAATGCAGCTTGGGCAATATCATTAATTGAGGTCTTCCGAAATCCATACTTTGCAAATACCTGCATTGCAATTTTTAAAATAAGTTCTTTTGTATCCCTGACATCGTCCTTAAACATTTGACTAATTTTGTTTTTTAGTTCAAAAATATGTATAATTTACTAGATTATTATTTTAACACAATAAAATAATGACAAGAGTTATTTAAGATTTATGCTCGAAGTAAGTGGTATAATATTGACAAATGCTCACTGAAAATTTATTCATACCAAAGCAAAATACAGTTTTGCTATTTTAATCTTTATCTGGTATATGTTAACTGATTTTAAAATGATTTTCCTGGGCAACGAGCTTAATTCCTTTATTTTCAATGTCAATTCGAATATCTCGAAAAGTATTTTCCTCCTTTAGTATCTGATGATCTCCATCGTTTACT
Organism: Maribellus maritimus; assembly: GCF_022267315.1. Classification (GTDB taxonomy): domain Bacteria; phylum Bacteroidota; class Bacteroidia; order Bacteroidales; family Prolixibacteraceae; genus Draconibacterium; species Draconibacterium maritimum. The sequence goes on along the minus strand of NZ_JAIKLE010000027.1, from coordinate 2,666 downwards.
CTTAATATTGCCTGAATTTTCCTGTCCAGTGCCGCCAAATCACTTTTTAGTTTTCTAAGTTCATCTTCCTTTCTCCAATGGCTGTTTACAACCTCTTCCAAAACCGGAATATCTTTGGAAGCTTTCTCTATATGTCTTTCATGATTGTCTATTAAAATCGGAATTCGTTCCAAAGCTTTCAAAAAATTGGATGCTGCCAGTTTCGGGTCTCTGGCAATATGGCCGTTGTTATAGGTGTATTTTATTCCGCTTTCACCTTCCACTAAAAAACGGTTTTCTTTAAAATCAAAACCATCTTTCATACTTGACTCGGTTTTTACGAGAAGATTAAATTCATAAAGAGTTCCAATTTTTTTGTACTCCTCGTGAGTTCGAGCGCTTTCACTGATTTCGTTCAGTTTTGCACCAACTATTTTAGGGTCAGAGCCTTTTACTCCTTCCAGTTGAACCGGATTCAAAATATATCCTGAATCGTCCTTCTGAATCCGGTGATTAAGTAAATCCAAATCCTCCTGCATTCGGGAAATTGTTTCCTGATTTGAGTCAATACTTTGCTGAATGTCCTCCAACCGGAAACGAGCAGATGATTTACTCCGGTTAAAAGCCTGCCGTTCACTTTCCAATGCAGTGATTTTTTTCTCCAGTTTAGCTTTGTCTAGTAAGTCTGTATTCCCTGAAAGGATTGCAACATACTCCGAAAAGTTCATGCCCGATTTTTCATCCAAACTTCCTTCGTCGATGGTTCTTTTTCCAAGGCTATTTGTCTTTAGCTGGCTAATAAATAGCTGCTTGTTTTGTAAAAGGTTGAACTTGTACGAATCCAGGCTTTTCTCAACGGCATAAATGATTACATCCACTTTATTATCTGCAAAGAACTTGGCAATCTCATTACCTTTTCGAATGGCCCTGCCTTCCCTTTGTTCCAAATCTGATGGCCGCCAGGGAGAATCTAAATGATGAATGGCAACCGCTCTTTTTTGAGCATTTACTCCTGTCCCTAACATATCTGTAGAACCAAACAATACACGGATACGACCTTCGTTCATCGCCTCAATAATGTTTTTTCTGGCCTTTTCTGTTTTAGCTTCCTGGATAAACCGAATTTCATGGGTTGGGATGCGGTGGTCTTCAACAAGTTTTCGTTTTATTTCACTGTAAGGTGTCCACTCACTAGGTTTGTATGTTCCCAAATCAGAAAAGACAAACTGGGTTCCTCTGTAATCGTTGTATTGATTGTAATAGGAAGCAATCCGGGCAGCGCAATGAGAAGCTTTGTTATCCACGTGGTCATCATAGCGCGGGCTTATCATCCGCATGTCCAGGCTCATTTTTCGGGCATAGTCTGTCGCAATCAGCATTTTTGCTTTTCCTTCCCGTTCCGAGAGTGGTGGTCTGCCCAGGATTGTTGCATCTCCGTTTTTGGCAAAAGCTACCAGTTTTTGTATAAATTCTTCCTGTTGCGGTGTAGGTGGAATATTATGCAGAACTTCTGCTTTTTCTGGCCTGTCAATGCCGATGTCTTTTGCCGTCCGATAATCCGTAATTTCATTGTAAAAAGCCGCCAGTTCCGGCACTTTAATAAAATACCTGAACCGTTCTTTCTGGACAATTTCATTGGTTACTGAAAATTCATAGTCAGTGGTCTTTTTTGCATACACGGCAGCCCAGGCATCAAAGGTTTTTATCTGTTGGCGTTCCAATTCTTTTGGACGGAGGTATTTAAACAATAGAAATAACTCTGTGAGAGAATTGGAAATGGTGGTACCTGATAAAAAAGTCGCACCCAAATCTTTGTCTGTCCGTTCCTGTATGGTACGAATGGCAAACAGCATATTCAGCGCTCGCTGGCTGCCTAACGGATTTCCCATTCCTGCAACCCTGTCATGACGGGTATTAAACATCAGGTTTTTAAACCGATGGCTTTCATCCACAAAAAGATGGTCTATTCCCATCATTTTAAAATCCACAACATTGTCTTTCCTGTTTTCAATATCGTGTGTGATGGATTTCAGTTTTACCTCAAGATTTTGCTGTCGTTTTATCAGACCTTTCAGCATTCCCCGTGAAACTTCTCCTCCCTGTTTTCTGACAATATCCAGGTTTTCTTCCACGCTGTCCAGTTCTGCCTGTAAAATCTGCTTTTGTACTTCGGGTGACTGTGGTATCATCCCAAACTGTTCGTGAGTCAGGATGATTGCATCCCAGGAATTGTTTTTGATTTCATTGAAAATCTTTACCCGTTTTGCCGGGCTAAAATCCTGTTTCCCCGGATAAAGGATTTTGGCATGTGGATAAGCTGTTCTGAATGTCTGGGAGATTTCATGGATATTGGCTTTTAATCCAACTATCATGGGCTTATTTGCCAGTTGTAAACGTTTCATTTCATAAGCGCCACAGCACATAATCAATGTTTTACCGGAACCAACTTCATGGTCACAGATACCTCCCCCGTTTTGTTTTAACATCCAGATAGCGTCTTTCTGGCTGGAATACAGGTTGGGTATTCCCAGAGCTTTTAAATCAAGGCCCGGAAATGTCTGGTGAGAACCATCGTATTTTGGGCGTACATAGCAGTTGTAGGTTGAATTGTACAAACTCGTCAGGTTTTGTTTGAACTCCGGACTTTGTTCATTCAGCCAGTCGGTAAAACCGTTTCGTATTTCATC
>NZ_JAIKLE010000026.1 GCF_022267315.1 Maribellus maritimus | reverse complement strand
TCTCAAGTTCTTTTAAATCCTCTTTTATATTGAATTTGCTTTGTCTTCCCATGCTTCAAAGATAATACAGCGGCACTATATACTCAAATTGGTATGATTAATCAAAGTAGATAATATTTGCGATTAGAAAGAATTTTGTAGATGAAATACATTTGATCTCTTATGAATGGTTAAAAACCGGATTTTAAATGCATCTGTAACATTACAGTACAATTGAAGATTTTTATATTTTCAAATACTGCTTTTTAACCTCCTCCTTAATTGTTATTCGATAGGGGAAATGTTGAGGTTGTGTGATAAAGGGGTCATTCATACCTCAACGCTTCCACCGGATTACGCGTAGCAGCCTTCCAACTTAGCCACAGCACTATTGACAATGCAACAAGAATCGTAACAATTCCTCCTCCCAGGTAAATGAATGGATTTATTTTAGTATGAAAAGCATAATTATTCAGCCAGTTTTTCATTACCCACAAAGAAACAGGTGTAGCAATAATCAGTGAAACCATAATGAGGGCTATAATCTCTTTGGAGAACAGGTAAACAATGCTAATTATCCGGGCTCCCAATACTTTTCGTACACCTACTTCTTTTATTTTTTTAGCTACAGTAAATGTTGTTAACGCCCATAATCCCAGCACCGAGATAAAAAAGGCAAGAAGTGTAAATACCCAGACAATCTTCCCGAAACGCCTGTCGCTTTTATACTGGTCATCAAAAAACTGGTCGAGGAAGAAATAATTAAAACCGGCTTCCGGAAAATATTCATCCCATTTTTCCCTGAGCAGGTTCAGGTACATTTCATAATTCTTCCCGGTTGTTTTTATTGCAATAAACCGCGGAGGAACCCACCCGATGCGACCATTAGGAATAAACATAATGGGAGTAAAAGCATTGGTCAGGCCTCGCTGGTGCCAGTTTTTTACCACTCCGATAATCGTGGTAGGTTCATCCGTTCCTTCCAGTATAACGCGTTTTCCCAAGGCATCTTCAGGCCTGTTAAACCCCAACGGAGCCAGTGAAGCTTCATTTATCAGCATATTTCTTTGGTCGTCTCCAAATCCTTCGTGAAACGACCTGCCAGCCAACAATTCAAAATTGAATGTTTCTATAAAATGATCGTCAATGGTAAGCATCTCGTAAATCCGGTTTTGTCCCGGATCTGTCCCCTGTAGCCGGTTCGATGCAAAAAAGGCAACCTCTGCCCCGGGAACAGAACCTGAGAGACTCACCGACTGTGCAAAAGGTTCTTCTTCTATATTATCAGCAAAAAGAGTTACCTGTTGATTTAAGTTGCTCCTGGTTACCGGGTATTTCAGAACAATGGTTTGGTTGATATCAACGCCTAGTGGTTGCTGCTGCATAAATTGTACCTGCCGGTACACGATAAATGTTCCGCAAATTAAAAAAAGCGCTGCGGTAAACTGAAATACAACCAAAGCTCTTCGTGTTATTCCTGCCGAACCGGAATTGGAATATTTTCCCCTAAGAATTACAGCTGGCTTGACACGGGTCATAATAAAAGCAGGGTAAAAACCAGAAGCTACAATTCCTAAGCACAAAAGTAAAATAAAGAAAAACCAAAAAACAGGCATCTTTAGAAGGAATAAGCCGGGATGAAATCCGATTAGATGGTTAAAAACCGGACGAAGTACCAATACAAACAGGAACGCAAGAAAAACGGCGGCTATGTTAACCAGCCACGATTCCATCATATATTGCCGGATAAGTTGCCTCCGGAAAGCACCGGAAACCATTCTCACACCCACATCTTTTGCACGTTCCATAGATTGAGCAGTGGAAAGGTTCACATAATTTATCCAGGCTGTAACTAAAATTACAAATGCGATTATTAAAAGAGTTACCAGTGAACTCCGATTCCCTTTTACCTCTTTTTCATACTGCTTTTGAGGCTGTAAATGAATGCCGGTTAATGGTACCAGCGAAATCGCCCATTTTTTCTCTTTTAATGCATCACCGGTTTTGTATTTCTCTGCCATTTGAGGAAAGCTGGCTTCAATGTCTGCCGGACTTGTCCCGGGAGAAAGCAAAAGATAAGTATATGTTTCGTGCAGGTACCAGAAGTCCTGCATCCAGTCGGGTAAGGTAGCATCAGAGATGAGGTATTTAAAGTGAATATGGGAATTTTGAGGGACATTCTCCAGAACTCCGGTAACCTCGCAGTTTACAAAGCTGGAACCGGAAGCAAAAGTAAGGATTTTGCCAACCGGATTTTCATCTTTGAAAAAGTGCCCGGCTGCCTCTTCGGTAATAATTACGGTATTGGGCCTTACAAGCTCATCCTTTTTTGATCCTTCTTTTAACTTAAAATCGAATACATTAAAAAAAGAAGGGCCGGCATAAGCAATTCCGTCTTCCGTACTTCTTTTTTCTTTGTATGAAACTGTTTGTTCCGTATTTTGAATTCCTAATCTTACGTAATCTTCAACTCCGGGAATCTCGGATGCAATTGCCTTTCCACATCCAAAAGTACTGGTAGCCCAGTCGTCGGTAAGCACATCACCTTCATAAAATTGACTTTCTACCCGATAAATTCTGTCTTTTTTAGAATGAAAAGTATCAAAACTATACTCGTAGGCAACATAATTTACAATAAGAATGGTAACAGCAAGCCCAACAGATAACCCAATCAGGTTAATCATTGAAAAGAATTTATTTTTCGACTGGTTTCGAAAGGCCATCTTCAGAATATAATGAAACATTTTTAAGGTTTTTTATTTATAATTAATTTTATTCATATCTCAACGCTTCCACCGGATTGCGCGTAGCAGCACGCCAACTAATCCAGCTAACAGTTATTATGGTTATTACCAGGGCTGCCAATCCGGCCAATGCAAATACCCACCAACTTAAACTGGTTTTGTAGGCAAAGTCTTGGAGCCATTTATTCATAGTGTAATATGCAATTGGGCAGGATATTACAAAGGCAATCACTACCCATTTCATAAAATTCCGGTTCAACGAATACAGAATCTGACCAATACGGGCACCATTCACTTTTCGCACCCCAATCTCTTTAGTTCGTTGTTCGGCAACAAAAGCTGCCAGGGCAAGAAGCCCTATACAAGCAATTAGAATTGCCAATGCAGAAAAGACTGAAACTATCTTTCGTGTTCGCACCTCTGTGGTGTAAAGACGACCAAAGTCTTCATCAAGAAATACATAATCGAAACTCTGTCCTCCGGTAAACTTGTCCCATATTTGCTGAATCTTTTTAAGATTTTTCTGAATATCTCCTGATATTCGGACACTTAAGAACCTGCCATTATACTTTAACATTTCATTGTTGTTATAAATCCCTAAGGGACTCACTTCTTTGTGCAACGATTCGAAGTGAAAATCTTTTATTACCCCAATTATGGTAAAAGTAGTCGCATCTGTTTTTTGCCCCTTATATATTTTCTTACCTATCGGATCTTTTATATTTAATTCTTTTAGGGCGGTTTCATTTAACACTATCGACTTTGCATTTGCCTGATTACCTTCTTCGAAGAAACGACCTTGCGTAAGCTCAATATCGTATGCTTTTAAAAAATCAACGTCTGTCCAAATCACGCTTACATGTCGGTCTACGTTAGACAAATCATGAGCAAATGTCTCATAATACATATCTCTTCCGGGAATTCCATTAGAATTTGTTACTTGTAATACACCTGGTTGTGCAAGTAATTCGTTTTTTAACAAAGACAATTGGGGCCCTAAATAATTTGTATTTTCTATTATGACCATGTTTTCTTTGTTAAAGCCCAATTTTTGTTCCTGAAGAAAATTGAGCTGTTTGCTGATGAAAAAGGTTCCTGAAAAAAGTACAATGGTTACGATTAACTGAAACACAACCAACCCGCTACGCAATTTACCATGCGAACCATCAGAAAAATGAATTCCTTTTAGAACTTTAATAGGATCAAACGATGCTAAAAAGAAAGCAGGGTAAGCGCCTGCCAAAATTCCAATTGCAATTCCCAAGACCAGAAATAAAGGGATGGTTCCAAAATCATTCATATAATTAAATACCAACTGCTTGTCGATTAACGCGTTAAAAGCCGGAAGAAAAATTTTGATTAAAATCATGGCAAGTGTCAGCGCTGCTAAAGTGATTAAAACAGATTCGGATAAAAACTGTAGAACAAGTTTTTTGCGGTTTGAACCCAATGATTTTTTTAATCCAACTTCTCTAGCACGGTTGACCGACTGTGCAGTGGACATATTCATATAATTAATACAGGCAATTACCAGTATAAAAACTGCAATGATTGAGAAAATTATCAGGTAATTGCTATTACCCAAAGGTTCTAACCCTGCTTTTACAGTATTATCTAAATGAATTTCTGTTAAAGGTTGTGTATAATATTCTTGTCTATTACCTTTTGCCATTAGTTCCTCAAGCGATACCCCTTTATACTCCTTCACATACGGCCCGACATATTTTTTAACAATACTTTTCAGTTTTTCATCCACATCTCGATTAGAAAAGCCCTCTTTTAGCAACACATAAGTATAAAAACTATTCTGAAACCAATTCATACTGTTGTTGTACGACCGGCTTTTGAATGAACCAATAAAGTCAGGTTTTATATCCGAGTTTTCCGGAAAATCTTCAATTACCCCGGTAACAGTAAAACCGGTATAGTTTTTTCGGGAAAGCGTTTGCCCAATAGGATTTTCATTTCCAAAATAACGTTTTGCTGTAGTTTCGGTTAAAACCACCGAGTAGGGATCTAACAAAGCTGTGCTTGGATCACCATAAATAAACGATGTCGAAAAAATTTTAAAGAAGTTAGGATCAGCAAAACACGTCTTGCTTACATTAAGTATCTTGTCTTTGTATTCCAAGATCATTGGCCAGTAATGAGTTAAACGAACAGCCTCTTCAACTTCAGGTATCTCATCTTTCATTACTCCCGCCAAAGGAGGTGATGTGTGCGGCAGATTATAGTTGTCTCCATTTAAAACTTCAAGACCGTTCACCCTATAAATCCGATCCGCTTTTTCATTAAATTTATCGTAGCTCAATTCGAATTGAACATACAACATAATCAAAATACATGCGGTAATTCCGATGGATAATCCAACAATATTTATTGCAGAATAAAACCTATTTCTCAACAAGTTTCGGAAAGTGGTTTTTAGGTAGTATTTTATCATGACCTTTTCTTTCGTTTAATGTTGCTCGACGTTATTCATGCCGAAGTGCCTCAACAGGATTCTTCGTAGCTACCCTCCAGCTTTGCCAACTTACTGTTAATAGTGCGATTCCCAAAGCCAGCAAACCAGCCATGGCAAATATCCACCAGCTTAAACCGGTTTTATAGGCAAAGTTTTCGAGCCATTTATTTAAAGCATAGTAAGCAAGCGGTGTAGCTATCACAAAAGATATAGTCACCCACTTTATAAAATCAGAATTCAGTAGTGTCATTACTTCTGAAATATTCGCTCCGTTAACTTTTCGGATACCAATCTCTTTGGTTCGTTGTTGCGAAATAAATAGTGCCAACGCACTAATTCCTATTATGCTAATTAGTATTCCGATACTTGAAAAAGCAAACAGAATGCGGCTCAGAATGGTTTCAGCTTTGTATTGCTGTGCTATTTTTTCATCCATAAAAAAGTAATCCATTTGCTGGTTGGGGTAGTACTCGTTCCATACTTTTTTAACTGCGGTCATACCAGCATACAAACTTCCCTCACCTAAGCGGATATGAATAAAACGTGCACGGTTTAATGATTCATCCAACCAAAAAACATAGTCACCAATGGTTTCGTGTGCCGAATTGTAATTAAAATCTTCAGCCACACCTAAGAATTTTATAATTTGATAATTTTCTCTTCCTCTTTCCAATTGTTGTGTTTGCTGGTAAGCATTGATCGCTTCCAGGCTACCATATTTTTCTATTAAGCGTTTATACAGATGGTTGTTTATCACTGCTCCCCGGACAGTATCCACAGAAGGGTTCATCCAGTTTTCAATCAGCTTAATATTCATTGTTTTAAGGTAATCGTAGTTGGCAAAAACAGCCTCTGCGCTTCCTTCAAGGCCTAAGCCGTCGAGCGTGAATGATTGTGTTGGCCATCCAAAGTATTGCCGGGTAAATCCAACCGACTCTACAGATGTTTGTTTTTTCAGTTCCCGTGCAAAAACTGACGGATCTTTTGAAAAGTCTTTTAATTCCAGCACAACAATATTTTCTTTATTAAATCCTAAGGGTCTATTCAATACAAAGTCAATTTGTTTGTTCACCAGAAAAGTTCCCGATATCAATACAATTACAATCGCAACCTGTACCACCAAAAGGCTCTTTAGCACATAACTTCCTGAAAAATTATTCCGTTGGGCAAGAATATCAATGGTGGAATTTCTATGCAGAAAAAATACAGCGACAAAAAGGGCTGCTATCGTGAGGCTCACACCAATAACTGCCAGGATACTCCAGTAAATAGCCGGTTCGTTGTAATATATTTTAAAATCTATGTTAAACAGTTGGTTTACAAAGGGGTTTACAGCCTGAATAAATAACAATGAAATACCAATTGACAGCACACATACAATCAATACCTCGGCTAATACCTGCCTGATGATTTGCCACTGGTTAGCCCCAATGGATTTTTTTAAGCCCAGCTCTTTTGAACGTTTAATTAGCTTGGCAATGGTGAGATTGGTGAAATTTAGCAACGAAACCAGCAAAATAACAAAGGATATTATTGTAAACAGTGATATATTTATTTTGCTCGAACTTTCGCGCAGTTCAAAACGAAAGTCTGATTTCAGGTGGATGTCGTCAATTGGGAACAATGAAAAATCCCAATCTTTAGGTCCACCTTCCTGTTTCAAAGAACTTTTATCCCAAAAATCTTTTAACTTTTGAGCTACCAATATGGGAGACGCACCTTCCTGAAGTTTAAAGTAATTGTAAGCCCATAAAACTTTTAAGTTGGGTAATAATTCTTCAAAATCCCTTTGTACGTTACCTTTCTGAGATGTTAGCAATTCGTATTTAAAATGTGTTTTTGGGTGGGTGTTTTTTACTATTCCACGAACTTCATAATCACCAATATCTTGTTTATACTGGGCAGTTTCAAATTTGATGATTTGCCCCACGGGATTTAGGTTTCCATAGTGTTTCCGGGCAAAATCTTCTGAAATAAAGACAGTGTTTGGCTTCTCCAATTCCATTAGGTCGCCTACTTTGGCTTTAACTTTAAACATGTCAATAAAAGCCTCATCAACCCAAAAAATATCGTTCTGCTGAAACGAGTTGTCACCGATTTTTATGGTTCCAACAGGGCTATGTATAAACTGAGTCGCCAGTTCAACCTCAGGAATTTCAGATGATGAGGAATAAACAATACCTAAACTACGGGCCCATTTGCTGGGATTGCCCTTGGCAGTCGAGCTGATTCGGTAAATATTTTCGTGTTCCACAATATGCTTGTCGAAACTCTTTTCGTTTGAAACATGGATAAATAGAACAAGAAATGACATAATGCCAATTACCAAACCAAAGACATTAGTGAGCAGGAAAGTTTTGTCTTTTAAAAGTCGGCGTATGGTTGTTTTAAGGTGGTACATAGCTTAATTGTTTTTATGTTTTAGATTGTTTATTCGTATCGTAGCGCTTCCACCGGATTCCTCGTTGCGGCTTTCCAACTTTGCCAACTAACAGTCAGCAAAGCAATTCCCAAAGCCAGCAAACCGGCCAGTGCGAATACCCACCAGCTTAAACGGGTTTTGTATGCAAAGTTTTGCAGCCAGTTATTCATCAATAAAAAGGATATGGGGGCAGCAATAAAAAATGCGACTGTAACCCATTTTATAAAATCGAGATTCAGCAAAGCCATTATTTCGGAGAATTTTGCCCCGTTTACTTTTCGAATACCGATTTCTTTTACGCGTCGTTCGGTGGCAAAAACTGAGAGCCCTAAGATTCCCATAACTGCAATCGATACAGCAACTAATCCAAAAATAAAGATGAGGCTTCCCAGACGGGTTTCGGCTTTGTAAACCTGTTCCAGTTCATCTTCAAAATAACTGTATGAAAATCCTCGTTCGTTGCGATGTTTTTTATAAGTATCCCGAATAAAATTCAGTGTTGCAGCACGATTTACCGGACTTATTTTTACGTTTAGTGTTTGAATGGCTTCGGGACTATTTTGTAAAACTAACGGGCCAATTTTGTTGTATAACGAACGGTAATTAAAATCTTTTACTACACCAATAATTACATTCGAATTATTTAATCTCATTCCAATGGGATTGTCCACTCCCATCATTTTCACAAAAGTTTGGTTAACCACCACCGGTATCGAAAAAGTGTATTCTTTTCCTTCTTTTTTACTTTTATTAGCTTTCCCTGACTCCGACCAGTAATCGGAATAGTTGAATTTTAAGAAATCGCCTTTTATCATTTTGAGGTTGTAGGTTTTTGCAAAATCCTCATCAACCCAAAGCATATTGGCCTGTAAAGTGTCTTGTTTATCTATTCCATCCCACCAAAATCCTCGTTGCCAGCCATAATCAACAGGTGCCTGAGCGCTCGCCGAAACACTGATGATATTTGGATTTTCGAGCAGTTCCTGTTTGAAGTTTTTTATGGAATACCAAAGTCCTGTAGGAACGACTACAATATTCTTTTTATCAATCCCCAAATCGCGGTTTTGGATAAACTGTAATTGTTTGTAAACGGTAATGCCGGAAACAATTAAAACGGTGGCAATTGTAAATTGCACCAGCACTAATCCTCTTGTAAATCCGGCTTTTGAACCGGTTGGATTTCCCCCTTTAAAAATCAGTACCGGATTAAATGAAGTCAGGTAAAATGCAGGGTAAATTCCTGCAAAGATCCCCACCAGCAGGGTAATGATAAACAGGGAGGGAATAAGTTGCGGTGTGAATGAAAATGAGAATTCTTTGGAAGTCAGGTTTCCAAACCAGGGCAAAAACAGCCCAACGATAAACAGTGCGATAATGGTTGCAAAAACAGTTTGTGCCAGCGACTCCATAATAAATTGTTTTACAAGGCTTTTTTTGTTTGAACCGGAAACTTTTCTTACTCCGATTTCGGTGGCCCGTTTTGAAGCCCGCGCTGCAGAAAGTGATGCAAAATTGAGAGAAGCCATTAAAATGATAAGCAGTGCCAGCCCTGAAAATATCCAGATATATTTTATGTTGCTGATATTTTTGTCGTACTGGTACGTTTCATAATCGGTGTGAAGATGTATGTCGACAATGGGCTGAAACAATAGTTTATCGGTAGAATTGGTGTATTTACCAATGTGTCCGCTCACCAGATCCTTGAAGTTTTCGTTGATCTCAGCATTTTTTTGAAGTTTAATATAGGTGTGTACATGAACTGATTTATGCCAATTGTTTGAATATTTAACAGGCATTTTCCCTCCATTTTCAGAAAGCAAATAGCCAAAATCGATATGACTTTGCTGAGGGATTCGCACTACACCCCCCACAGTGTAAACTTCATCCCAACTCCACTTATCACTAATCAAGGTTTTTCCTAATGCGGGTTCTGAGCCAAATAATTTTTGGGCAGTTTTTTCTGAAAGGATAATTTTGTTCGGGTTGTCAAGAGCGTTTTTCCGGGTTCCTTCCAAAAATTCAAAACCCTGGAAAACATTAAAAAACTGGTTGTCGACCCAGGCCCGGCGTGATTCTATTTTATTTGTTGAACCTTCAACTTTTAATGGCGAGTCTTCAGAACTGTAACTGATATAAGTGGCATCTTCAATTTGAGGGTAATCCATTTTTAGGGTACTGGCAATTGCTTCGTAACTGCTGGCCGATTTTACAATATTATCACCTTGTTTCGATAATGTCAACACCCGGTAAATTTGTTGATGCTCTGGATGAAATTTTTCAAAGCTTAGTTCATCCAGTACCCAAAACCAAATAAATAAACTGGCCACAATTCCAAAAGTAAATCCGGCTACTGAAATAGTAGAATAAACAGGTTTTTTTTTGAGGTTCCGGAGCAAGATTATCAAATTGTATTTTAACATGGTTGTATGTTTTATTCCAAAATCATGATTATGGTTTCTGCATCGCTGGCTGCTTCAGCTAGTTGTGTCAGAAATTCTTTTTTCTCAGCGGAAATTTCCAATTGCAGAAATTCTTTCGATTGAACATGTTTTTTTAGTTCCCAGCCTTCAAACACTTTATAAATCTTTCCTTCCTGGGTGATTAATTCGGGCCAAACCGGTAATCCACCATCAATATTGTTTTCAATTTCATACGCATAATTTAGTGGGTCGACAGGCAAATGAATGGTTTGTTTCAGCTTTTTATCATAAACAGCATAATGGTACTTTACTGTTTTATTTACTCTCGAATTTATTGTACTGCGGTCTTTTGTATATCGGATAAAAATATAATCAGGAGTTTCGGTCCAGCTGTTAATCAGAAACTTGTTTGCTAAGTCGTAATTTGGATGTATGGCTTCCAGGGCAGTTAGTTTGTGTTCTCCAAAATTCAAAAGAAAGGCCGGAAGTAGGCGGTTGGGAGGAATTAGCCGGAAGACGGTATCGTTAAAAGCGCTGCGATAAGTAAACTGGTTTTTATAAAAATATTGTGACCCACTTTCTACACTTCTGACCAAAGTTGCATCGTAGTTTTTAATCCTGTCGTATTCTTTAAAAATACAAAGTGTGTCGCCCTGCATATTTTCCAACAGTAACATAATTCCATTCTGCGCGGAGTTCCATTTCCTCTGATAGCCGATTTTGCTGTTCTTGCTTAAAATGTGATAGTTGAACGTAGATTTATCAGTTAATGAAACAATTTTATCTCCTTTAAAAATCACCAGATCTTTTGTTTCTTTATTATTTGGAAGCGGTAAGGAATTTGACTGATTTTTAACATTATATTTCATTAAATAGGATTCTTCTTTGTCTCTGTCCCTGTATTTGAAAAAGATATCATCGCCAGAAAAATTATTCTCATAAATGCCGGATATCTCTTTGCTTGTAAATCCATATTGTTTTTTCCTGATGCTTTTTATTTTTTCCGGAGCATCATTAAATTTAGCAAAATAAGGATCGTTTTTAGGTATTGGTGGCGGTGGAATTCCATTGGGTGAATCAAATTTAGTAACACCAACCAGATCAATAAACTCACCTGTAAGGGAGTATATGCAGGTTCCGAAATGTGATGTAGCAATAATGTTCGATTGGGTAAAAATGATTTGTAACGGCGTTTGGTAAAAAATACTGTCGGGGGGAGGAGCCAGCCTGATATACCTGACACGTTTTGTGATGTCTGAAAGTTTAATTTCCTTCTTGTTGTTGAGATTCCCAACGATGTCAATCATTTCAGGAGGATTCTCCGGATCGATTTTGCGGTCTTCCTGAAACCGGAATCCGGGCGGCAAAGAATCCGGGATTGTAATTGAGTTTGCTTCGGTAGCTTTTTCGGCTTTCTTCTTTTCTTGCTCCTCAGTTTTTATTTCAGCAGCCAGTTTTTGCTCGTTGGTGTTGAGCTTGTTGCGTGGTTTGCAGGCGACGAGAAAGAGTAGAACAAATATGAATGTTGCTGATTTCATTTTCAGATTATTTATAAACAATCAGAATTAACTGGTCACCTTTAACTTTTTCTGCCAGTGTTTTTAATTTATCTTTTTCGTATTTCGATGCCGATGAATAATTGAATCTGTCGGAAGTAATGTGTTTTTTCAGCTTTTCACCGGATACAACTTCATAAATTTCTCCTTTCGCATTTACGTTTTGTGGCCAGAATAGAAAACCACCATCAATGTCATTTACAATTCCCTGTGGAACATAATAGCTTTGAACACCTTCAAAAGCTCCGCAGTAACCCTTTGGATTTACGGGAAGCTGGTATAACCGGCCATTTTCTTTTTCATAAACGACATAGTAAATCTTAATGTTCTTATTTTTACGGTTATTGGGGCTATCGTAACCCTGTATTAATTTAATGTAGATATATTTAGGTGTTTCAAAAAAATCTTTAATGTATAGTTTCGAAGAAATATCCTGCCCGGGAGTAAAACCTTCCTGTGTTTTAATTTTATATTCCCCCATATTTAAAATGTAGGCCGGTAACAATCTGTTTGGGGGAATAACCCGATAAACGGTATCGTTAAAAGTATTTAGGAAGGTCGCTGTATTTTTGTATTGATAAATGAATTGCGGAAAATTACCACGCATAACCGAGTGGCTGTAGTTGCTAATTGTTTCGTATTCAGGGAATGAGGTTAGCGTATCGCCATTTAAGCGAAAGGAAGTCATTAACTGCCCCTGCATTGCCGATTTCGTTTTGCGGTTAATACCTGCATATGAATCATCACTTAACGGAATATACTCAGAAAACCTTTCTTCCCGTTCAATGCCTAACGAGGCCTGAATTTTCCCTTTTGCAGCAACCTGGTATTTTTCTTTGTCAGCAGGTAATGAAAGGGGATTTTGACGAGAATCCATATCATAAGTCATAAGAAAATTCTTCTTGGCCCCATTATCGACATAACGATAAAACAGCTTATTTCCGATGGACCAAACATCGCCCCAAACGCCTTTTGCATTATTCAGTGAACTTATGGTAGCCGTTTGAATGTCACTTCCGGATGAAGTTTCTACATATCCGTTTGGGCTTTCACATACCACATCTTTAAACGAACCATCGCGATTAAAAAGAAACAGACTGAAACCACTTTTTATCAGAATATAATTATCCGCCAGTTTCGGAGTGTATCCCAGAGATTTATCGTTTATTTTATTTGGAATATTTTCCAGAGGTATATATTTTATTTCATGGATTAAATCAGAAAGTTTAAAATTTTTTTTGGTGTTTTGGAAATTAGATATATCAATAACTTTAGGTGTGAACTGCAGGTCTACCGACCGATCTTCCTGAAACCGAAATCCGGGAGGCAAAGAATCGGGGATAATGGTTGTATTTTCTTGTGCTGCTTTTTCTGCTTCCAGTTTTTGTAATTCTTCAGTTTTTATTTCAGCAGCCAATTTTTGCTCGTTGGTATTGAGTTTGTTTTTGTTGCTGCATGAAACGATCAAAATTAGAATAATGAATGAAGAGAAAATACGTTTCATTATTTTTGATTTTTAGGATGTTAATTTTGTTTGTTGTAACAAAAATATTGCCAGTTTAAAGCATTTGTTCTTAATGTGTGCTGATAGTGAAAGCTATTCGTATCTCAAACTTTCCACTGGATTTTTGGTTGCTGCTTTTATGGTTTCGTAACTGGTGCTTATTAAAATAATTATCAATAGCATAGCTGCACCCGAAATAAATATCCAGGGCTGTGCCGGCAATTTATTAGCGCTTGGCAAACTGTTATAAGCAAGCCATGCGGCAGGAAAAGCAATTCCCAGTGCATAGGCTATCAGCCAATAGTATTCTTTATTTAATAAATGGAAAATTCGTAACGATGAGCTTCCGTTGATCTTCCGTATTCCAATTTCTTTGGTTCGGCGTGTCACGGAATAAGAAACCAAACCAAACATTCCAACAACTGCCAGCAGTACATTTATAAAAGTAAAAAACAGCAAAGTTTTGTTTACAGAGTGATAAATTTTAAAACTGTTTTCACTGTTAAATGCCAACGGAACATCGCGAATTTCAAAAGGATCGTTTGGAAATATTTTTTCCAGTTCGGATGTCAGGATTTCCTTTGCTCTCTTCTGCATTTCTTTTTCTGCCCGAAAAGCAAAAATCCAGTTTCCTTTAACTGTATTTGGTGCCAGAACTAAAACGCATGGATCAACCGGGTTATGCATGTCCTGGTAAACAAAATCCTGTACCACACCTACTACTTTAAGCTTATTATCGTTGATTCGCTTTCCAATTGGGTCTTCCCATCCAAAACATCTGGCTGCTGTTTCGTTGATAATACACGTATTAGCTGCATCGCCCCTGAAATCAAAAGAGAAGTTCCGCCCGGCAACCAGTCTGGCATCTAAAACCGAAATGTAATCGTAACTCACGTTGTTAAACCGGCAGTTGATTTTTACATTCGGATCACCTCCCTCCCAGTTAACTGATCCTCCGCCAAAACGAACAAACGGTAAGTTTTTCGACATGGATACATCTTTAATTCCAGGATACTGAAGCAGACGGCTGCGAAGCTGGTCAAACATTACCTCAGTTTCAGAAACAGTAATTTCGGTATATAGCAGCCCCTCTTTTTCAAATCCCAGATCTTTTTCAGTGATGTGTTTTATTTGCATGGAAAAAGACAATGTAAGTACAATAAGAAACAATGAGATGGCGAACTGTGAAGTGACCAGCACTTTTTTTAGATTGAGGGAAGAACTACTTTTTTTGCTGTAAAAGTTTCCTTTAAACAAATCAATAATTTTGTTTGAGGCCATAAACCAGGCCGGATAAGTTCCGGATAGGATTCCCGTAGTAATTGCAACTAAAATGGTTAACAAAATAAATTTCCAGTCGTTTCGCCAAATGAGTTCAATTTGTTTGTCGACAATATTTGAAAAGACAGGTAAAAAGAGTTCTGCAACCAAAAATGCAAATATCAAAGCGATCAGTGATACAACAACAGTTTCACTCAGAAACTGAAGTACAAGCGAATTGCGTTTGCTACCGATCGCTTTTTTTACTGCCACTTCTTTTCTACGCATTGATGCTTTTGCCAGCGATAAATTGATATAATTGAAACCGGCCATAGCAAGAATAAATACCCCGATAAGTCCAAAAAGTTTCAACACTATCAGGTAATCGTTTTTCCCGTTAAAGTTGAGGTATACTTTCGACAAAGGGCACAGCTGAAGTTTTTCGTTTTTTATGGTCTCGTACTTTGTAAACAGGTCTCTTATTTTTTCCTCTGCCTGCTTGTGACTGGCTCCCGGATTTAACAAAGCATATGTCATACAATCGCCCGACCAACTTTTGTTTCTGGCAATATTTTTTAAAGGTTTTAGTGTTGCAAAAGAAATAATGTAAGTTGGGCGGAGGCTCGTGTTAAAGGGGAGGTCTTTGTATACACCCGTTACTTTTAGTGTATATTTTTTGTCCAGCAGAACTGTTTTATCCAAGGCAGAATTATCTCCAAAAAGTTTCTCGGCAACGGTTTCGGAGAGGGCGACTGAGAAGGGCTCGTTTAAGGCTGTGCTTTTGTTTCCGGCGATAAATTCGTAGCTAAATAAATCGAAAAAATAACTGTCGGCATGAATTCCTTTGTCGTCGTATATTTTGTGCTCTGAATTTGTAAAAAGGAAACTTCCTCCGTTTTCGCGGATAACCGAAATTTTTTCAAATTCGGGGAAGTGTCCTTCTATCATTTGCGCAGTGAATGCGCGGGTGTGAGGAGAAATATCATTTCCATTTGTGGTATAAAGTGTTTGTGTAAATTGTCTTTGAATGCGATAAAGCCGCTTGTAATTTTGGTGATTTTTATCCCAGTTAAGTTCAAACCGAACAAATAGTGCAATGAGTATAAAGGCAGAGAATCCAATGGTGAGGCCTAAAATATTGGTTGCTGAATATATTTTGTTTCTTACCAATTTCCGAAACCAAAGTTTTAGAAAGATAGTTTTTATCATGATTCGTCTGATCTTTTAGTCTTTTTGTTATTCATACCTCAATGCTTCCACCGGATTTCGCGTTGCCGCCCACCAGCTTTGCCAGCTAACAGTTAAAAGCGAAATTCCAAGTACCAGTATTCCCGACAAAACGAAAACCCACCAACTTAAAGTAGTTTTATAAGCAAAACTTTCCAGCCACCGGTTCATCGAATACCAGGCAACCGGACATGCAATAACAAATGCAATTACAACCCATTTCACAAAACCGGAATTCAGCATGACCAAAATTTCGCGAACTTTTGCACCGTTTACCTTACGTACTCCAATCTCTTTCGTTCTTCTGATGGCTGAAAATCTTGCCAGCCCTAATAATCCCAAACTTGATAACAGCAAAGCTATAACAGCATAAATTACAATCGCTTTTGCCTGGTTTTCTTCTTTACGGTACATTGTGTTTATCCATTCGTCATAAAACCGGGGTTCAAAGTTTAAATTAGGTTCAAATTCTTTTAGTGTATTTTTTATTACATGTAATGTTCCGGGTATATCATTGCCGCTTATCCTGATATTCAGATTGCTCAAATTATCCGGGTCGTATTTAAGCTGTATAAATCCCAGCTCCTGATGCATATCTTTAAAATGAAAATCTTTTACCACACCTACGATTTTTGAACCGAAAACTTCGGATTCATCAATATCATCTAATTGAAGGTAATCGTAAGTTTTTTTATTAATAATACATACATTCTGGCCTTTGTCAGTTAAACGAAAATTACGGCCTTTAACAATTTCGAGCCCAAATGCAGAGAGAAAGGAAGTATCTGAATTCATTACAGATAAATTGTCAATTTCATATTCAACACTATCTTTCTTCCAGGAACCGGAACTCGTCGAATATATGGCAAACGGTCTGCCGTGCGTAGCTGTTACATCTGTAATATTCGGATACTTTAATAATTTCTCCTTGATCACCGCTGCCTTGTCGCTTGTTTTACCCTGAAGACGAACCTCCAATAGAAATTCCTTGTTAAAGCCTACGTCCTTCGTTTTAACAAAGTTGATTTGTTTGGTAATAATTGAAAGGGCAATAATTAAACTCAAAGTTACCGTAAGCTGTATTGTATTAAATACACCTCTCACATTTGAGTTTCTCAACAATACTTTACGCTGTAATAAATCAATGGCATTATACTTTGATGCTGCCAGAGCCGGTAACGCACCCGTAAGGCCGCCTATTACAACAAAAATCAGGATAACGGCAAGGAGTATTTGCGGATTTTGCAAGGCTTCGAAAATATTTACCTCCCTGCCAAACAAATCTTTAAAAAGCGGAGAAATGATAATGGCAAATCCAACAGCCAAAAGCAAAGCTATAAAACAGGATAAATAGGATTCAGATAAAAACTGTGAAAAAATGGTCTCACGTTTTGCTCCTGTGGTTTTGCGAATACAGATTTCTTTATGCCGCTCACTATTAAGAGCAGTTGTAAGATTGATGTAATTAAAAACAGCCAGCACTAAAATAATAATCGCAATCCATGAAAGCAGTTTTATCATATTAAGGTTGGCATGATTAAACAGGTCGTTATCTCCCTTAAGATCGAAATAAATATCTTTAAAAGGCTGAACGTTTAACAATGTTTCATCATATCCTTCATAAGGTTTTAAAATTTCCATGATTTTTGCTTCGGTTTCGGCGGAACCTGTGCCAGAGCTTAGAAGGAAAACGGCATTTAACATCTTATAAGTTACCTCATTAAAGCCTCTTGTTGAGCCAAATAATTCCTGATCCAGATTAAAAATAACATCGTATTTTAATGAACTTGATTCAAGGGGATCTGCAATTATAGCCCTGACTTCCTTTTTTTCATTATTACCAAATTCCAAAATTTCGCCCAATGGATTTTTATCACCAAACACTCTTTGTGCAAAACCTTCTGTTATTAAAACGTCGGTCTTTGCCTTTAATAAATCTTTTGTTGTGCCCTGTATAACATCAACGGAAAAGATATCAATAAACTCTCCATTTGTAGCAACAGCTTTTGCCCATTTCTTCTCACTATTATATTCATAGAGTACGCTTGTTGCTTCGAGCAAACACAACTTTTCAATCTCAGGTGCTGCGTTCAGAATTGGCTGATACATTCGTTCCGGTATCTGGGCATTTCCATCGGCCTGCTTAATCCGGTACATATAATCAATGTTGGGGAAATGTTTATCCACATTTTTTTCTTCTATAATATAGGAAACAATCATAACCAACACCGCCAGGCTGATGGCAAATCCTCCAATGGTGATACCATAAATCAGTTTGTGCTTTTTGAAATTTCGGAAGTAAGATTTAATTGAGGTACTCATTAATTAGTTTTTAATGTTATGTGTGTAACACTTGTTGTCAAGGTACTTTCCTTTCAAGATGTACTTAACTTATCAAATTCAATACCTCTATTGTAATGCGCATGTTTTCAGATATTTAAATTGGAAGTAAAATGAGAGTGTGTCAAAATTTTTTACATACTCTGTATAATATTTTGTCATTTAGATCTCCCAAACTCCATTCTCAGGTAACCATAATCGTCATCTTACTCATAACGTAGAGCTTCAACAGGATTCTGCGTGGCTGCCTTCCAACTCTGCCAACTTACTGTTAAGAGTGCAATTCCCAATACCAGCACTCCTGCCAGTGCAAATATCCACCAACTCAGGTTGGTTTTATAGGCAAAGTTTTCAAGCCATTTATTCATGCTGTAATATGAAATTGGAGTTGCTACAACAAATGCAATTACTACCCATCTTACAAAGTCTTTATTGAGCATTGTGAGTATTTCAGAGATTTTGGCGCCGTTGACTTTGCGGATACCGATTTCTTTGATTCTATTCTGGGCGGCAAACATCGACATGGCTAAAATTCCCATACAACTTATGACAATAGCGCAAACAGCAAATAGCGTAAATGCCTTTCTGAATTTCACTTCTTCCTGGTACAAATGTTCAACCGCCTGGCTGAAAAATGAAACTTTTACAGGAAAAGAAGGGGATAATTCTGCGGCCATCGATTGAATATTTTCAAATGTATTTCGAAGTGCTTTAAAGTTTTCGGTTTTTAATTTTATCAGCGCAATTGAAGCGTAATTGTCATTCCGAATTACCAGCGGCGCAATCGGTTCATTTACTGGGCGGAAGTGAAAATTTTTTACAAGGCCAACGATTTCGTAGTCTGGTCCTTTATATCTGGGCATAATTGCTCCTATGGGATCTGTGATTCCGTATTCCCGGCAGAATTGTTCGTTTACAATTACTTTATGTTTATCTGTTTCTAAATTGTCAGAATAAAATCGTCCTTTCAAAAGTTGTAATCCCATAATATCGAAGAAACCGGCATCGGCGCTGAACGTCCTGAATTCTACTTGTTTCTTCTCACTGTTTTGCTGAAGTTCAAGTCCCCAGCCCGAATTCATTTTTCCCGGGTAATATTGCGTGAATATTACCTCTTCAATGTTTGCCTGCGCAAGCAATTCGTCTTTCAGAACATCTTTTTTACTTGCCAACTGGTCTGTCAATTCTATTCCGACAATATTTTCCTGGTTCATTCCCAGATTGCTGCTTCCGAAATCAACTTGTTTTTGAATTAAAATGGTAAAGAGAATCAGGATAATGGCGACGACAAATTGTGCAGAAACCAGTGTTCCTTTACCAAATGTTTTTGTGTGTTTGAAAACGATTTTCTTTTTGAGGTTAATGAGGGTTTCGGAAGAAGCAATTCGAAATGCAGGCACAATGCTGCAAAAAAGACTAAGAACAAAGATACAAACCAGGGAGATAATTAAAAATTCACCGGAATAAATGATTTGCGGGTTAAATGTTATGGTTGTTTCATGGGCAAGTATCGGAGTAACAATGGTTGTAATCAGACAAGCAACCAGGAACGCAAAGGAGAATTGCAGAAACGTTTCGAAGAGCATTTTTAACATTATCTCTATACGTTTTGCCCCGATAACTTTTAAGATTCCGGTTTGTTTTATTTGGTCTCTCCATTGTGTGGTAGAAATATTGATGAAATTGACCAGAGCCACTACTAAAATCAGAAAGGCCACAACAGAAAGTAAAATTACCTGTGTTTTATTGCCGCTTTTTATGAACGTGAGATAATCGTCGTGAGCAGAAAAATAGATATTATCTAACGGAACCAGGTTTAAATCGACAACTTCCTTTTTTTCTTCTTCCGGAAATAATTTAATAACCTGATTTTGTACAGAAGAAGGATTTACTTTATCGTCTAATAATAGAAATGTTTGGTAGTTGTTCCATCCCCAGGTGGTAAAATCTCTTTCATCGTCAGACTGTACCCGTTTCATGGTTTCAATATTGGCTATTGAGTTGAATAAGAACAATGTATTGGAAGGCTGCTCTTTTAATACGGCAGTTACGGTAAGAAAATGCTTGTTATCTAGTTTAACTGTTTTTCCAACAGCGGGTTCATCTGCAAACAAACGCATTGCCAGTTTCTTTGAGAGTACCACCGACATTGGCGCATCGAGGGCAGTTTTAAGGTCGCCTTCTAATACTGTATAATCAAACAGTTCAAAAAAATTACTATCAGAAAATATCAAGTCCGATTCAACAGGATCTTCGTTTTCGACTTGGTAAACAGGAGGATTCCACTTATCTCTCATCCGGATGGATTTTTTTACTCCGGCAACGTTGGCTTCAATGGTCGGTTTTAAAATCGCCGGAGTGAAGAACCAGTTTTTCCCCGGCTGTATGAGATAAATATTCTCATGATTTTTGTGAAATCTGTCTGTTGTAAATTCGCTGTATGAGTAAGCCGACAGAATGATAACCAATGCAAGGCTCACCGAAAGCCCGAGCAGGTTAATACCTGCTGTTACTGGTTTTCGCAACAGGTTCCGAAGGATAAGTTTGATTGTGTTTTTCATTTTCTCTGGTTGTTAAATGCTTTTTACTCATATCGTAGGGCTTCTACCGGATTTCTCGCAGCTGCCTTCCAACTCTGCCAACTCACAGTTAGTAATGCGATTCCCAATGCCAATACCCCGGCTAAAGCAAATATCCACCAGCTTAAACTGGTTTTGTAGGCAAAACTTTCCAACCATTTGGTCATGGCGAAGTACGCAATTGGTGTAGCAATAACAAATGCAATCACTACCCATTTCACAAAATCCTTATTGAGCATTGCCAGTATTTCTGATATCCTGGCACCGTTTACTTTTCTTATGCCGATTTCTTTAATTTTAACCAGTGATGAAAAATAGGCCAATCCAAGAAGGCCTAAAACAGCAATAAGTACTGATAAGAAAGTCAGGATTTTAATGGTATTCCCAAAACGCGCTTCTGTTTTGTATAACGATTTAATTTTTGTATCCATAAACTCGTATTCGAATACGGTATTTGGGAAATACTGGTTGGCAGCATTTTTTAAAAGCGCAACTGTTTCAAGCGGGCTCCCTTTAAAACGTAGAATGGAGTGAGTTATCTGGCCCGGATCCAGAAAAACAACAAACGGTTCAATTTTAGAGCGCATCGACTGGCTGTGAAAGTCTTCCATTATTCCACAGATTTTATATTTATTTCCTCCAAGTTCAACGCTTTCACCCCAAGGATCTTTAATTTCCCTTTCCTCGATAAAAGTTTGATTTACCACACAATATCCTTCAGCAAACTCAGGGAAGGTTGTGCCTTCTTTAAATTTTAGTTCCAGCGTTTTGAAAAAATCGCGATCAACACTCACGTAGTCAACTACTTTTATTGTTTCGTTTCCTAAACTGTCTTTTGATACAAAACCAAAAATATTTCGTCGGTCGGAAAGTGGGGGAGCGCTTGTCCCGGAAACATCCAAAATTGAAGAGTTTCGTAAAAGTTCGTTTTTAAAAGTGGGGTAGTTCTTTATGTCTTCCGGAGCTATTTTCACTGTAATCAGCGATTCCTGATTAAAACCCAGTTTGCTTTTTTGCATAAAGGACAATTGTTTTTGTACAAAAACCGAACAAGAGATCAGGGTTATAAATGCTGCAAGTTGAAAAGTCAGCAAGGAGTTGAAAATAATCTTCCCGGTTATTCCTTTGCTGAATTTGTTTTTTAAAATATCGAGTGGCTTTTGGCTTCCGTTGATGATTTGATTGATAAAGGCTGACAAAAAAACAATGGAAAAAACAGTTGCAAGCAATGTCAATACAATGGTCGTAACATTTAAATCAGAAGAAAATGAACCTTCAAAAAAGTTTTTGAAATAGGGTTTTGAAAGTACAAACAATCCTACGGTAATTAGAAACGAGACAATAGAATAAAGCAGGACGGACGCAATATTCTTTTGGAAGAAATCAGATCTCCGTGCGCCCGAAATCTTTTCAATACCCAGGTAGCGCATTTGCTGCGTTTTTTCAACCGTTGACAATAAGACATAATTTACAATTGAAATAATAAGAATCAGAATTCCCAGTGCAGAAAAAATTCGAATTCGCCGTTGTACATCGCTGGTTAGATGGATTTTGGTTAGTGGCGTGGAAATTAGAGTTGGAGCGCGTTCCAATTTTGCGTGAGTTACATATTCATCTGTCAATTTTTTTGTAAAATCATTCGGGGCAATTCCTTTTTTTAGCTGAACGTAACTTTTGCATTTAAAATCCCAGTCAGAAGCATAGTTTGTTTTTCCGGCTGTTTTCATAAACTGCTGTAAACTTCCAATCCAGTGAAAATTGACGTTCGAATTGTCGGCCGGATTCTGAATAATTGCAGTAACAACAAAGTCGTAAATGTTATCTTCCAGACTGATTCTAACTGGTTTCCCAATGGCATTTGCTCCGTTAAAATATTTGTTGGCTACATCTTCCGATACAATCAAAGGATTGGGATTCGAAAAGCTGCTTTGTACACTTCCAATAATAAAATCAGATTCAAAAAAATCGAAGAAACTTTCCTCTACAAAAGCCATTTTCGATTTGTCTGATTTTATAAATCCGTCGTCGTTTCCAATAAAAATCGCATTTTCCCTCATTTCGAACGAAGTACTTTGAACCACTTCCGGGTAGCGATTTTGCAACGAGTCGGTTAATGGATACGGAAGACTGAACGAAAAGTACATCTCGCCAAACTGATCCCGGGCATCAAGCAAGTATTTATTTTCAGCATTCTTTTGGAAATGATCGAAACCGGATTCATGCAAAACATAATATCCAGTTACCATAAATACCCAGAGTCCGATTACAAAGCCCGTAATTTTTAATATCGAAATGTATTTATTCCGTGTTAGATTGCGCCATTCAAGTTTTAAAAAATATTTAATCATTTCCGTTCGTCTTTGTTATTCATGTCTTAAAATTTCAATCCCGAGTTGCTTTATTCCCAGTGTTTTGTTTAACCACCCACCGGTTTTGCCGGTTAATAATCCCCTTAATTCTTTGAGGTAGAATTTGATCCAGCGTATATTGATTGCAGTTGAGCATTTCATCAAAACTCTATCTTTTCAATTTTGCTGTTCCCGGCTCTCCCCTCGAGGAGGTTGGGTGGGGCTTTACTCGTACCGTAGCGCTTCTACAGGATTCCTCGTTGCGGCCCGCCAACTTTGCCAACTCACAGTCAATAATGCGATGCCCAATGCCATAACTCCGGCCAATGCAAAAATCCACCAACTTAAATTGGTTTTATAAGCAAAGTTTTCGAGCCACCTGTTCATGGCATACCAGGCCAGGGGAGTGCCGAAAACAAAAGCAATGATTACCCATTTTACAAAATCTTTGTTTAGCATGACCAATATTTCTGATATGCGTGCTCCATTTACTTTGCGCACACCGATTTCCTTAACTTTTTTATTTACGGTATGCGAAACCAAAGCATAAAGTCCAAGGCATGCAATTAGTATTGCCAGCAAAGAACTTGCTCCGGCCAGCTGCCCAAGCTGTTTGTAAGAAAAATATTGTTTGTTAAAATAGCCGTCAAGGAAAAAGAAATCGGCCTGGGCCTGCGGATAATGTTTCTCCCAAACCTGTTTTACCGACTTCATTAATGCCGGAATATTTGAAGTTTTAACCAGCGCCGGATAATAGCCAAATTCGTGTGGATGCCTGAATTGATAAATATAGGGTTCCAGCTCTTTTTGCAACGATTCGTGATGAAAATTTTGGGCAACACCAACAATCTCCATCTCGTTGTCTCCAATATTAATTTTTTCACCAACTGCCCGTTCTGCCGCTTCAAAGCCCATGGCTTCAGCCGCTTTTGTGTTTATAATTACATTTTTGCTTTCGCTGGCCAATATGGGATAGAAGTTCCGGCCTGCAAGAATCGGAACCTGGTAAGTGGCGAAATAGTTTTCATCGGAAAAAGAAATATTAAACGTTGTATTTAATTGTTTTCCTCTCCGGCTAACCGTTACGTTGTTGTACCGGTTGGTTTGCCCCGGAATGTTCATTGTGGCTGTAACTTTTTCAACATAAGGCAATTGTAAGAGCTCTTCTCGGAAAGCGCAAAATTCATGGTAACGTCTTTCCCCGGTTGTATTATTGGTTGCCGGGCCCCGCATTACTAAAACCTGACTTGGGTTCATTCCCAAGTTACTTTTCTTTAGGAAATTGATCTGTTTAAATATCAGTGTCGTTGAGCCAATGAGAACAATAGCTAGCATAAACTGAAACACGGTCAATCCGTAACGAACCGAACCAAAACCACCGGAGTTGGTAATTTTGTTGTTAACTACCTGCAAGGGATTAAACGAAGATTGCAGCAGCGCCGAAATGGTTCCGGTAAAAATCATACCCGACAACAGTATGCCTCCAAACATAACCCAAAACCATGGCTGTAAAAAAGAAGCGATGGAGATATTGTTATCCACAAACGACCTGAAAAGGGGTAAAACAAGCAGAATAAGTACCAATGAAAAAAGAATGGACGTGAGATTAATCACAAGCAACTCTGCCAGATGATATTTCGTTAAAGACCGGTTGTTGGCCCCGTTAATTTTTCGGATAGCCGAGGCTTTAACACGTTCAAACGACAAGGCTGTTGATATATTGATATTATTTGTCCACGCAATAACGATAATAAATATCGCAACAACAAGCAACAATTTCACTTTGGTAGAATTTCCCTGGGGAACAAATTCACCTTCCAAATCCGACTGCAAATAAATGTCTTTTACCGGCATGATGGAATACCCGGCCTGCAGGCCATCTTTCCCGTTGTTTGTCAGGTATTTTCCGGCTGTTTCTGTTAGCAGATTTGTAATATCCGTTTCCGTAGCAGCAGGTGTTTTTCTGAAATAAGTAGAAACAAAAATTCCTCCCCAGTTTCCCTGGCGCTTGACGCCGTAGTCTTCCAACGTATAAAAACTGACAACAAAATCGTAATGCAGGTGCGTATTTTCTGGAAGAGATTTAAAAACGGCTGTTACGGTAAACGGGATGCCTTCATTTAGTTTAATAATTTTTCCAACCGGGTCTTCATCACCAAAATAAATGCGGGCCATTTTATCAGAAATTGCAGTAGTGTATTTATTGGATACAGCAGTTGAAATATCGCCCAAAACCATTTCATTCTGAAAAACGGTAAAAAAAGCGCTGTCGGCCCAAACTACATCCTGGTTGTACATTTGAACATTATCGGTGTACATAAAACATGATTCGTAAAAAGCCCTGCAACTTGCCGCAATCAATTCCTGGTTGCCCTGCAACGCAAGCCCCAGTGCTGATTGTGTTCGGCAACTGTTGGTTAACTGTTTCCCGTCTTTTGAAGCATGGTAACTAATACGGTATAAATTTTCAGTCTGCGGATAAAACTTGTCGTAACTTTTTTCATATTGAATGTGCATCCAAAGCATCGCAAAGGTTGCTATTCCAATCGATAGGCCAATAATATTTACTATAAAAAAGCGCCGGTGTTTGGCAAAGTTTCGGAAGATGAGTTTCAGATAATGTTGAAGCATTTTTATATGTATTCAATTGTTGATTTTTCATTCAAGTATAATGGTTTAAGAACCTCAAATTTTCAAATTGCCAATGACGCTATTGCAATACGAATCTACATTTTCTCTTTTTCGACCACCAACAAAAATGCTGCGTCAATAAGATTTGTATCTTCCTGTTTTCGGTATCTTGATTATGATTCTTAAATTTTATAGTTGACATCTCATGTTTTAGAATCAAATAAAATACCTAAAATGCACGATGTTGATTGTCAGCGTGTTGTGCTTTTTGAGGGATTTGAGTTGTCAAAATATTATACACTTTGTGTTAAAATTTTATACGCAAAATAAAGACTTACTCATATTTCAAACTTTCTACCGGATTTCGTGTTGCGGCTTTGTAAGATTGAAAAGAAACGGTTAGTAAAGCAATTCCCAGCGTTAACAATCCGGCAAGTACAAAAATCCACCAGCTCATATCTGTTTTGGACGCAAATTTTTCCAGCCATTTTTGCATGGTGTACCAGGCAACAGGGACTGCAATTACAAATGATAAAATTACCCACTTTATAAAGTCGGCGTTTAGCATGGCCATAACTTCAGTAATTTTTGCACCATTTACTTTTCGAATTCCAATTTCTTTTGTCCTTTTTTGAATTGAATTGGCGGCAAGCCCAAACAATCCCAACACAGCCAGCAGAACCGACAAAAAGGTATATACAGAGAAAATTCCTGCCAGTTTTTTATCGGCGCTCATTTGAAGCTGGTATTTCTCGTTTGTAAATTTGATTTCAAAGGGGTCGACAGGGAAAAATTTCTCCCACTCTTTTTTTAGGGCTGATAACATTTCGTCAGGTAAAGCAGAACCGTCAAAAAGTGTTGTAATATAGCCAACATCGTATTTCCATCTGTAACTATGCATCAAAAGCAGAGGCTCAATTTTTTTTCGTGGCGACTCCTGATGGAAATCTTCAATTACTCCACAGATTTGAAAGGTACTTTTAGGAATACTTAGAAAATCGTTAACCTCCACTTCAACAAATTTTCCGACAGCCGCTTCAGGTGAAGGAAATCCCCATGTTTTACAGGCTGCCCGGTTGATTGCCAGTTTTGTTCCTTCAGGTGAATCTTCTTCTGTAAATATTTTTCCGGCCAATAGTTTCGGTTCAAATACTTCCTGAAAACGGTGGTCAATGTTCAGAATTCCAAAATTATCGCCCTTCAATTCCGGCTTTCCTTCCGGGTAAATATGATTGCTGTGAAAACTGATCTCTTTCCCGGGAATGCATGAACTTACCGTAGTAGCTTTTATCCCCGGAAGTTTATTTATTTCATTCATGTAGGAAACCAGTTTTTGCGTGGCACCCTCTTTTTTTATCAGGCTCATAGGCGTAAAAGAATAGGCTGTTTGTTTTATT
Source organism: Maribellus maritimus (assembly GCF_022267315.1). Classification (GTDB taxonomy): domain Bacteria; phylum Bacteroidota; class Bacteroidia; order Bacteroidales; family Prolixibacteraceae; genus Draconibacterium; species Draconibacterium maritimum. The sequence continues at coordinate 82,269 of NZ_JAIKLE010000026.1, read as the reverse complement.
TTCAGGCCTACGTCTTTGTTTTTCATAAAAGAAACCTGCCGGATAATGGTAATTGTTCCGATAAGCAATCCGATGGAAGCTGCAAACTGGAAGACAATAAGGGAGCGACGCAGCGTAAATCCGTCGTTGTTTTTGGCAAATCTGTTTGAAAGGAGCATTTGTGTCCTTTTTGAGATAAGAATGAATGCAGGATAGATACCGCTTAAAAAACTCCCTGCGATAAACAGACCGATAAACCTGAGCAGAAAAATTGAATGAACCGGTAACTGTCCGTTAATTCCGACGTACCTGCTAAGTTGTCCCCGTAAGGCAAAAAATAAACCGAGAGCCAGCAGAATAGAGAAAGCATTAATCATTACGGATTGAAGAGTTATTTGGGAAAGAAGGCCGGATGACGAAGCCCCGCCTACCTTTTTAAGGCCGATTTCTTTTGCCCGTTCAATTATTTGAGTTATCTGGAAATTGACAAAGATTATCCAGCTCATTACTAAAATCAGGAAAGCAATAATATAAAGTGCAGATATGGTTTTTGAATCTGTATTGGGAGAAATTTCCTGTTCGAAGTCGGAGTTGGCATGAATCGATTTTACGGGTTGAAGAATAAACGCAGATTTTTGTCCGTCTTCAATCAAATGGCTGGTATACTTTTTATAAATCGCCGGGAACTTTTGGGAAACAGAGCTGATTTTCACGTTCTTTTTCAGCCGGAAATAAGTATAAGCCTGTGGGTTTCTCCAAAGTCTGCCCGAAGAAGAAGGTGGTTCCAAAGATCCGGTAATGGGTTCCAATCTAAGTTTTGAAGTGGCATTGTCGAAATGTGTTATGTAATAGTACAGTGATTCCCTGGAAATCAGGATGTCTGCTTTTAAATGGCTGTTTTCAGGGATGTCGGCAAATACACCTGCAACAACAAATTCCCAGCCTTCGTTGAGTTTAAAATGTTCATTCAGCGGATCTTTTTGTCCGAACAGTGTTAAGGCTGCCTTTTCGGAAATTACTGCCGATTGAATTGTTGGGAAAGGATTCGTTGCATCGCCGGCAATAAACGGGCGGTTAAATACTTTAAAAACATTCGCATCGCTCCAGTAGAACCGGGCATCTTTCAGGAAATGTTCAGTTGTAAATGCGGTTACCACATCAGGCCACAGTCCGGTAGCACACTCTATTTCCGGGATTTCGTCGGCTAAAACCCTGCAAAGCCCGGGATAGTTGGTAGCGCTTGTAGTTTTACTTCCATTGGGAAGAGTTTTTTTCAGTGCCAACCGGAAAATCTGGTCTGGCGCTTTCCATAACCTGTCAAAATTTTTCTCATGCTGAATGTAAAAGAAAATCAACAAAAAAGAGGTCATTCCAAGCGTAAGAACAAAAATGCTTAAGAGACTGGGCAGTTTCTGTTTTTTTATTAGCCGGAGAACGATTTTGAAATTGGTTAGGTTCATTGGTTACCGTTTTTAGGAACGATTATTAATTTTCTTTTTTATCATTTATTACATCTCTTTTGGCTGTTTGGACTTTATATTATTCATATCTCAAACTTTCTATCGGATTTTTTGTAGCCGCTTGCCATGACTGGAAAGAGACCGTTAACAGCGCAATTCCTAACGCAAGTATTCCGGCTAACGCAAAAATCCACCAGCTTAAATTGGTTTTATAGGCAAAGTTTTCGAGCCAACTGTGCATGGCTAACCATGAGACCGGAGTGGCTATTACAAAAGCCAGAATAATCCACAGTATAAAATTTTTGTTCAATAAAATCATCACTTCAGAGACATTGGCGCCGTTTACTTTTCGAATTCCTATCTCTTTTATCCTTGCTGATGTAATCAGCCAGGAAATAGAAAACAGGTTAATTACAGTGATAAAAATGGCGATGAAAATAAAAAGCCGGAATATTTTTATAAGTTGGGTTTCTGATTCAAACTGCCTGTTGTAGTAGTCTTCGAGAACAACATATTCAAATGGATAATTGGGAAATGTAGCCTTAAATTTTTCCCTGATAAATGGAAGAACAGAAGCGTAATCGGGAGTAGCCATTTTTATGGAATAGTTTCCCCAAACCATATTTTGTGTCCAGTCCATAATAACAATGGGTTCATGTTGTTCTTTGGCATCGCTGAAATCCACATTTTTTGTAACACCAATAACTGAAGTTTCAAATTTTTGAAGTCCGCTTTCATCTTCCATTTTCAATACTCGTCCAACGGCTTCTTCCGGCGTTTTAAAACCGATAACCGACAAACAAGCCTGATTTATGAGACATCCGTTCTTTTTATCGTCATCTGCGATTGCATAAAAGTTTTTACCGGCCAGCAAATCAATTTTATAATTATTGATGTAGTTTTCGTCTGCCACAATCAAGGCTGCTTTCCCTCCCTTTTGCGATTGTATTTCTTTAAAATTGAAGTTGTAGGCCGGCAAATCTCCTGGAATTGCATTTGAACTGGAGATTCCCACAATAGAGCTGTTGCTTATTAAATCCTGGTCAAATGCCGACAAATTGTTGATCCGTTGTGAGGTTTTACGCATGTTGGAAGGAATTTTAACAACAATTGTATTGTTTAAATCCAAACCTTTGTCTTTTTGAATGAGAAAATTTACCTGTTTATTCATTCCTGAAATTCCTGAGATAATGGCAATAATAATTACAAACTGGGCAACTACAATTACCTGCCGGAAAGAGGTCCCGCTGGCAACAGGTTTATATTTTAGTTTCAACAATTCGAGGCCGTTAAAACGGTTGATCAACAAAGCAGGCAAAACACCATTTACAAAAATACTCAGAATCAGAATTCCGAAAAGAACTTCAAGAAATAAGGGTTGAACAAAAACGGGTTGGAGTAAAATGCCAAATTCATTTTGCATAAGCGGGAATAATGTACGTGCAATGGCAAGTGAAATAATCAATGCAAAAAGGTGAATGATAATGGATTCTGCCAATGAGGCAAAAACAATTCCCGAATAAGTCGCACCGTTTATTTTTTTTATACCGGTTTGTTTGGCTGAATTAATTAATCGTGAGAATGAAAATTGGATGTAATTAAAGCCGGAAGCTACAAGAATTAAAAATCCAATGATAAAAATGAGATACACATATTCAGCCCGCGAATTGGGTTGTAATTCTTGTTTTAACTCTGAATGAAGGTGGATGTCGTTTAGGGCTTGCAGATGATATTTGTGTTGGATATTGTTTTTCTCGAATGTGCTTTTTTTGTATTCTGCAACCAGATTGTTGATTCCCGTTTCCAATTGGTTGATATCAGTATTGTCTTTTACTTTCAGATAGGTATAAAAACCTGTTTCGCCCCACTGCGCTTTTGCAGGTGGCGGCAGGTGCATATCATCGTGAAAAGAAAGCAGCGCATCTGCTGTGAAGTGTGCCTGAGCAGGAATGTCCTGAAAAACGCCTTCTATGGTATATTCATACGCCGGGTATTTAAACAAAGTCTTCCCAATCGGATTTTCATTTCCAAAATATTTTTTGGCTGTACTTTCCGAAATAATAACGGTGTAGGGCCGGGTTAAAATCTGCGCTTTGTTTCCCAGAACAAGCGGGATGGAAAAGACGTCCAGGAAACCATGAGAGGCGTGGTAGATCTGTTCGTCGGAAAAGATTTCTTCTCCTATTTTGTACTGTGGGTTACTTGTTCTGGTAATATAACCCGTAGCCAAAACATTGGGATATGTTTCTTTCACTGATGTTGATATTCCGCGTTCCCCGCTAGGGATAGAGAGGCTTAACTCGTTATTGTTGTATATTTCGGTAGTTACCCGGTAGATGTTTTTGTTGTCGGGAAAAACGCGATCAAAACCTTTTTCATAAAAAACATAACCTGAAACCAGAATAAAAGTGATTAGGCCAATGCAAATGGATGAAAAAAGGAAAAGTGTATATCTCTTTTCACGAAATAAATTTCTTAAGGCAATTTTCAGGTAGTAGTTCATGGTTTTAGTGCTTTATTTACAGTGGATTTTGGTTAAAAATGAGCGATTATTTGATTGGTTCTTCGCTCTCAATTATTATACCGAACATTAATGTTTCCGCCGGAAGAACGAATATAAACCGGAATTCCTCCGCCGTTCATTGTTCCTTTTACCCGGTTTTTTTCTGATTTCCCGGAGAAATTATGAAGATCGATATTTACTCTGTCGGAACTTAAATCCAAATCAAGGCCAAGATTGTCACCATTTTTGATTATCGCGTCAACTCCTCCTCCGCTGGAAGTAAGGTATAACTCTTTGCTTAAATTGCCAATGTCAACACGAACCGATCCTCCGCTTGATTTTGCTTTTACAGCGCCTGCTTTTCCGGAAACACTTACTCCTCCTCCGCTACTGGAGGCATCCACATCACCATCAATGTTGTTCAGGCGTACACTGCCACCTGAGCTGCGGGCAAAAACACTACCATGTGCGTCGGTCAATTTTACACCGCCACCGCTTGAACTCAAACGGCAATCACCGTTCTGGTTTGTTGCTGTCACACCTCCGCCGGAAGAACTGGCCTTGGTGGAACCGGTAACATTTTCAATTCGTACACCTCCTCCGCTGCTGGAAAAATTATGTGTTCCGGCTACGCCTGAGATATCGACTCCACCACCACTCGACGAAACGTTACACGACATTTCCCGGGGAGTTATAATGGTTAATGCAATACCTGTATTGTTCCGGAAATTAAACCTGGTTTTGCGTTTGACAACCGCAGTAATAACAGAACCATTTTTTTCAAACTCCAGATCATAATCTTCCAAAATGTCGTCGAGTTGTGCATCAGAAGGAGACAATATCCTGCCATTTTTTCGGACAAAAGCCTGCACAATTACTTCTTTTTGACTATGGGTTTTTACAGTCACTCCTCCACCGGATGATGAGGCATTTAATGTGCCCGGCTGATTCAGATCAAACGTTTTTGTAATTGTGGGGGTTTTGTTTTCCTGTGCGAATCCGTTGTATGAGAGCACTACCATCAGTATTGCAATCAACTTGGACATCCCTTTTATTTTTTGTTGATTTTTCATAGTAATATTTATTTCGTTTTAATAAGTTGTTTTTTTATATATACATCTTAATTGTTAGCCAGTTACCAATTACGTTATATTGATTAAAACTTGAATCGGAACAGAAATTTTAGTTATTCATAACGCAGCGCTTCAACCGGGTTCTTTGTAGCAGCCCGCCAACTTTGCCAACTCACCGTTAACAATGCAATCATCAAAGCCAGAATTCCGGCCAGGGCAAATATCCACCAATTTAAACTGGATTTATAGGCGAAGTTTTCGAGCCATTTACTCATTCCATAATACGCAATAGGCGTAGCAATTATAAGGGCTATAACTACCCATTTCACAAAATCCTTGTTCAGCATTGTTAAAATTTCAGAGATTTTTGCTCCGTTTACTTTGCGGATGCCAATTTCTTTGGTACGCTGTTCCATTACAAAGAAAGAAAGTCCAATTAATCCTAAACAGGATAAAAGCAATGAAACAATAGTAGCGAAACTCAAAATACACTGGAATTGTTTTTCCCTGGTATAAAGAGCTTCCAGTGACTGGTCGAGAAACTTATACTCAAATGGAAAGTTCGGGGAAAGTTGGTTCCAAATTTTTTCAACTGAGTTCATGGTTTCCCTTAGCTGCTTAAAATTTGCGACATTGGTTTTAAAATAAACCACATCGCAAAAATCGTTTGAGCACGTAAAACCAGCCGGGCGTATGGGTACGTGCAGTGATTCTATATTAAAATCGTTAACAACTCCGACGACATGTCCTTTTACCGGGTCTCCATAGTTTACTCTGTTGTTACCGTTAGTACTAAGATTGTACTGCTTGACGGCTTCCTCATTAAATATATATTCCTGTAGCTTTTCGGAACTTTCGGTGTACCCCCGTCCATCCAATATATCCATTCCGAAAAAGTTGAAAAAATTGGGAGAAACGGTAACTTTTGCAAAATTAATTTGTTCTTTTTCGCCGTTTTTTACCACTATGCGTCCCCATTCACCGCTAATATAACCCAATTCGTTACTGCAAAAGGTAATTTCATTAATTCCCGCAATATTTTCCAATTCGTTTTTAAAAGCCTGGATGTTTTTCCCTAAATCGATATTGGTATTTGCAAAAACAATATTTTCACTTTCAAAACCGGTATCAAAATCACTCATATATTTGTATTGACGGTTAATAAAAAGAATTCCGGCAATTAGAACCACTGAGACTGCAAACTGAAAAACCAACATACTGTTTCGCAGATAGTTTCTCCGGGATTCGATGCCGGGCATTTTTTTTAAAAGGAGATGGGCTTTATAACGGCTGAAAACAACACCTGGAATTATTCCGGTTATAGTTATGGTAAGAGCAAAAACAACAAACAGAAACGCCAGATTCCGGAGAGAGAAAAATGATTGTAAATCAAAATTTAACGCAAGAATATGTCTGGTAAAGGGAAACAACAGACTTATCAGTAAAACGGAGATTATTACTGCCAAAAGGAAACTCAATACCGATTCCGTGGCGAACAGTTTTACAATGTTCCGTCGTTGACTTCCAAGCGATTTAATGATGCCAATATTTTTAAATCTTTTTTCACGTTGCGCGGTTACAAGGTTCGCGTAATTTATACAGGCAAGTAGTATAATTAAAATTCCGGTAATCAGTATTATCGATAAAATTAGGCGGGTGCCATGTTTTAAAAGTTTTAACTGTGGAAAATCAAAGTATACACTCAGAAAGGGGAGTGAACTAAGTTTTATATCCTTCATGTACCCAGGTAATTTATCTTTTGGTAAGGCTGTAAGCTTTTTATTTAATGTTTCCGCCGAAACGTTTTCCCCTGTCCTCAAAAACGCATTGTAAGAATTGGTTCCCCAATTTCTCATGTTCTCTTTATACCAACTTATGTTAAAATAGGTTGGCAACGATATTGCAGCATCGAAATTCCAGGAAGAATTTGCAGGCAGGTCTTCGATCACCGCATCAACCTGAACAGTAATATCCTGAAAGTTGCTTGCATTGTAAATCAATTCTTTTCCTACCGGGTTTTCATTTCCGAATATTTTTTTCGCTAGTTCCCGGGTTATTACCAAACGGTTGGGGTTATCTAATGCGGTGGTTGGGTTCCCAAAAGCAGCTTTAAAAGGGAATACCCGGAAAAAACATGAGTCGGCACAGAGTACGTTTTCAATTTTAAAGTTATTTTCATCATTCCTGAGAAAAACCTGTGATGACCAGTCTGAAGAACAGAGTGTTATGTTTTTTGCTTCCGGAATTTCATTTCTCATCAAATTCACAAGGTTGTACGACATGTGCGCTTCACCATCCTGAGTCAGGGCATAAATATGTTCCACATCAGGTATTGTTCTGTCGGTGGTATACTCGCTATACACATAAGTAAAGATTAGCATGCTGACGGTAATACCAACAGATAAGCCAGCAATATTAATGAGGGAAATCGTTTTGTTTTTTAATAAGTTGCGTTTTGAAAATTTTATATTTTGAATGTTAATCATAATAATAACGGTCTTAAGTTGTTTTTGTAATAATTTTGTTTTATTCATACCGTAATGCTTCAACCGGATTTCTCGCAGCTGCCCGCCAACTTTGCCAACTCACTGTCAGTATTGCAATTCCCAAAGCCAACAAACCAGCTAATGCAAAAATCCACCAGCTTAAACTGGTTTTATAGGCGAAGTTTTCGAGCCATTTATTCATCACGAACCAGGAAATTGGTGTCGCTACGACGAATGCAATTCCCACCCACAGTATAAAGTCTTTATTGAGCATTGTCATTACTTCAGAAATTTTAGCGCCGTTTACTTTGCGTATGCCTATTTCTTTGATCCTGGAAGAAGCTCCTAAAATAGCGATGCCCAGTATTGACAGCATCGAAATAATTACTGCCATAAAGCTAAACAGGGTTAAAATTCGTTTAAACTGTATATGCTGTTTATACTGTTGGTTAAACAAATCGTCAAGGAAAAACATATCCACATAGCTGTCGGTAAAGGATGCTTTAAAAGCCGCTTTTATTTTGTCGACAACCTCGATGGGATTATTACTCTTAATTTTTGTGAAAATATAATATCCGTATTGGTCGGGATTGAAGATGGTTGGATTAACCTGTTGTTCAAGAGAGTTTTGAAAGTATCCGTCAACAACGCCTGCGATTTCACCCAAAACAGAGTTATTTTCTGAATCATATACCTGTTTGCCAATTAATTCGGAATAATTGTCGGCACCAAGCGCTTGTGCTGCTTCTTTGTTTAAAATAACGTGCCTGGAGTCTGTGCCGTAATTTGTTTCTTCTTCATAAAAAAATCGTCCGGCCAAAAGTTGAACTCCAAAAAAATTAAAGAAGTTGGGAGCAACACTCGACTGATACAGTTGGTCGCTTTGGCGATCGAGGCCACGGATGGTAACGCCACCCTTTACCCAACTGTTTTTTTGCCCCGGAGCAATGGTTGAATAACTAACATCGGAAACGCCGGGAATTTGTGTTAATCTTTCTTCAAATTGTTTTTGCAATAAATTGGAATTACGTTCGCCGGGACGTTTAACGACCAAAATCTGGTCCATATCCATGGATAAAACAGATTGCTGCATGAAATTTATTTGTTTAATTGCCAGGATAGAACCCGTTATCAATATGATGGCAATTCCAAATTGGAGTACCAGAACGAATTTATTTCCCAATCTTTTTTCATTACCCTTTGTTGTTTTTGATTGAACCATGGCGAGCGCCGACGTGCGAAGTGTTTTAATTCCAATGAACAAGCCAATAATAATGCTTGTAAGCAGAATTCCAACGACAGTATATGAGGTTACTTCGGGTGAGAGAAAAGTATTCAACGAAAAGCCTAATTGAAGTTTTTCTTTTAACAGGGGAAATCCTGCCATCAAAAATATATAACTTAGAATCAGACTTATAAAACATACATTAAAAGTATCGATAACAGAATTTGCAAAGAGGCTTTTCCAGGATGTACCATTTATTTTTTGAATGCCAAAAGAAACTTTTTTCTTACGGATAATCGATTCATAAATATTGGTATAATTGAGTAAAGCACTTAGTGCGATAAATAGGGCAACGACGGATAAAATTAGCAGATAGGTGTAATTTCCGTTTGTTTCATGTTCAAAACGGTAATTGGAATGCAAATGGATATCGCTGACCCTTTGAAGCTTGTATTCTATTTTCATATCCAGCTTATATCCCTTTTCTTCAAAATAATTATAGGCCAGTTGATTAATTTCACCAACCACTTTTTCTGGCTCACTGCCTGCTGCCAATTGAAAATAGGTATTGGTGTTGTTACAGGTGTAGCAATAAGATTGATTGGTTATTGTTGACAGTGAAATGACTAAATCAAATTTCAGGTGGGTATTATCTGGCGTATCTTTAGCAACACCTTTTACTGTTAGCGGTTTGTCTCCATAATTAACCAGTGTTATTGTTTTTCCTATCGGGCTGCTTTTCCCAAAATATTTTATAGCCAGCGACTCAGAAATGACAGCTGTATTCGGAGCGTTTAATAATGAAGAAGGATCTCCTTCAAGTATTGGGTATGAAAACAGGCTAAAAAATGAACTATCGGCAAAAAAGGTGCGTTCCTCTTTGTAAATTTCGTTGTTGGCTTTAATTAGTTCTGTTGATTTTTTACAGCGCATAAAGTCTTCAATTTCAGGGATGTTATCATAAGCCATTTGCCCGGCTACATAACTATTCCCAACGCTTTTATCAAGCCCGGTTGAATAATGTCTGTAAAAAACCAATCGATAAAGGTTTTCTTTATTGTCAAGAAAATTGTCATAACTTTTTTCAAACTGTATGTGTTGCCATATTAGCAATATAGCAGCAATACCCACGGACAATCCCAAAATATTTATCCCGTTAACAACCCGGTTTTTAGCAAGGTTTCTATAAAATCTTTTCAGATGTTTCATCTAGTTGAGTTTTATGTTTACATGGTCTGCTCTATGAAAATCGTATTGTTTATTTCTCTTTTGTATTTGTCATTTCTCGAAAGTCTTTGTCAGAATGTTTAGTCCTAAATTCTCAGGGAGGGGCTTTTACTCATACCGTAATGCTTCAACCGGATTTCTCGTAGCTGCCCGCCAACTTTGCCAACTCACTGTCAGTAGTGCAATTCCTAAAGCCAACAAACCAGCTAATGCAAAAATCCACCAGCTTAAACTGGTTTTATAGGCGAAGTTCTCGAGCCATTTGTGCATGGCGTAATATGCAACGGGCATTGCCAGAATAAAAGCAAATCCAACCCATTTGATAAAATGAATATTTAACATCGACATCACTTCTGATACTTTTGCTCCATTCACTTTCCGTATCCCTATTTCTTTGGTTTTTCTGATTATGGTGAAAAAACTAATTGCGTACAATCCGACACAAGCAATTGCAATTGAAATCATGGAGAGTATCATCAAAAGCTTTTTGGCCTGTTGGTCGCCTACGTAGTGTTGCGCCAGAACATCATCGTGGAATTGGTATTGGAGCGGAAAGTCGATGTTGTACTTTTCCCAGAGGTTTTGGAGAATGCCGGTAACTTTGGCTATCTCTTCATTCTGAATTTTTATAAAAATATTTCCTTTGTCTTTTGTCAGGACCATTACCAGCGGCTGAACCTGATGATGTAGCGAGCGAAAGTTGAAATCTTTTACTACACCAATTACTTTGTAATTTCCGTCAACAATAACTTGTTTCCCGATAATTGATCCTTCTCCCGTGTATTTTTTCAGTGCGGTTTCATTAAGTACAACAGCTTCTGAATCAGATTGTCTTTCTTTGTCAAAAAAGCGTCCCTCTTTTATTTCAAGGTTAAAAGTATTAAGGAACTCCGCACTCACAGGCATAATCGAAGTATGAAAGTAATGTGCATCATCCATTACCTCGAAATAGGCATCGTTCATGCCCGGATCGTTGCCAAAATATGTATCGCTTGTTGAAACAGATTTTACGACGCTATACGTTTTTAGTTCGTCTGTAAAATTTTTTCGGGTTTGCTGATTTATTGACCACATGGATAGCATCATCACATTTTCTGTATCATATCCCCGATTTTTATGAACCATGTAATTGATTTGTTTTTGGACAACGACAGACGCAAGAATTACTAAACCCGAGAGCACAAACTGAAGAAAAACAAAACTGCTGTTTGCTGACAAGCTTTTTTTTGCAGGTTTTTCTTCTTTAATCAAACCCAGTATTTTTTTATTTGAAATAAATGATATCGGAATGAAATTGGCGGTTAGATTAAAAGCTAAAAGACCAATAAAAACAGCGGCAATAATTTTTATCATTCCTCCGGTAGACAGAGAAATAGCAAAGCCTAAATATTGTTCAAGTGTATTTTCTGCAAGTAAATAAAGAGCTAAAGCCAAAGCAAAGCCAACAAACCAAAAAATAACTGTTTCGTACAAGAATTGTGAAAAAATGTGATGGTTGTATGCACCGGAAGTTTTGCGTATACCTATTTCTTTTAACCGTGTTGATATATTGGCAATATTAAGGTTTATAAAATTAATGGATGAAATCAAAAGAATAAGAACAGCTATAATAACCGCTCCGTAAACATAGGTTTTATTCGAGGTAATTGCGGGGTCAAATTTATGGTTGCTGAAGTGGATATCAGTTAATTTTTCTGCGGTATACAATATATATAAATCGGGCGAAGCCTTGAGATCCTCCAGTGTTTTTGCATTAGCACCGTCAATATCGTCGTTGAAATGAGTATAAACCGTTTTACTAATCTTAAAATTGAGTTCGTCCGGTTCAATATTTCCCCGGTTGGTTTTAAAATAGGTATAGTAACTTTGTGAACCCCAGCCGACTTTGTCGGGATTTGATTTTTTTAGGGGCTGAATAAGGCTCACCTGCAAATGAAAGTTTTCGGGTAAATCTTCAAAAGTACCGGTTACAATACAATTTTCTCCCCGCAGTTCGACCACTTTGCCCAACGCATTCCCGGCAGAACCGAATTGTTTTTCAGCAAGACTTTCTGCAATAATTATGTAATTGTCGGCACTCAGAGGGTTTTCTGTTTCCGTTTTTACAGAAGATCCAAAAAAACTGCAGAAATTAGAGTCTGCATAAATCAGATGTCCGGCGTTAAAAACCAGATCGTTATATTTTAATGAGGCTTCACCCTGAGGAAGAATTCGCACCGTTTCTTTAATTTTCGGTATTTCGCTCAATATTGCCGGAGCCATTGCCGGGCTGGTGACTGCAAAATCAGCATCCTCTCCGTTTAGCTTTCCTTGCATCAAACAACGATAAATTGTTTTATTATCAGGGATACTTTTATCAAAGCTGGTTTCATAAACTACATAGCCGGTTGCAAATAAAATAACAGCAAAAGAAACACATAGTCCAAACAGCTTTGCAAAAGTCAAAACACCATTTTTTCGGGCATTTCTGATGGTTATTTTTAATTTATAAGGTTTCATTTTTTTCTTTTTTATTTATTCATATTTTAGTGCATCAACCGGATTCCTTGTAGCAGCCCGCCAGCTTTGCCAGCTAACTGTTAATAATGCAATTCCCAATGCAAGAACTCCGGCCATTGCAAATATCCACCAACTCAGGTTGGTTTTGTAGGCAAAGTTTTCGAGCCATTTATTCATGACATACCAGGCAACAGGCGTTGCGATTACAAATGCAACAACTACCCATTTTACAAAGTCTTGATTGAGCATGCTTAGAATTTCAGAAACTTTAGCTCCGTTTACTTTTCGGATGCCGATTTCCTTCGTCCTCATTTTTGAAATTAACATCGACATGGAAAAAAGCCCCATCCCTGAAATGAGAATGGAAAACAAAGCCAAAACAAACAAAATATTCGATATCTGTATTTCTTTTTCATACAGTTTGGCAATGTGCTGGTCGAGGAAAAAAACATCGGAAACGGCGGCGTTATCAATTTCATCGGTCTCCCTTTTAATTTTAGTTACAACCTCAGTTAATGAAGTATTGGCCGATGCCAGTTTTACCATAATCCGCGACTGGTACGATTCTTCGTAGCGAATAGCTACAGGTTCAATTTCGTTGTGCAACGAATTGTAGTGAAAATCCTTTATTACTCCAATTACCGGTGAACCATTTAACAAGGTTCCGGAAATATCCTGAATGCCGTGTTTTCTGATAAACGTTTCATTCACAATATACGATTGTTTGTCGGATACTATTTTGTCGTCAAAAAACCTTCCTTCTACAAGTTCAAAATCCATCGTTTCAGGATAATCGGCTCCTGCCATGTTATGGTTAATACGAATTAATTCTTCTTCCCCGTTTTTAACAAGCGGTATTCTACCTAAATCAGAGTAATGTTCATCGCCAGGTATGCTCAGGCTGGTGCTAACTTTTTCAATTTCAGGAATCTTTTTTAATGCTTCTTCAATTCTTTTTATATTGGGTGATGTTTCTGCGCTACGGTTTGCAATTGGCATATAAATAATCACTCCGTCAGACAGATTTTTACTGCTTTCAGTAAATACAAAATTCATCTGTTTGTAAATGGTAATAACCGAAATTATAAGGGCAATTGAAGCGGCAAACTGAGCCACTGAAAATACGTTGCCAATACGATTTACTTTTTTGCCCGAATCGTTACTTTCTTTTAATGAACTTGTAATTTTATACGATGTAAATTTTAAAGCCGGGAATAATCCAACCAGTACACCGGTTAAAGCTCCGATTAAAAGCGCAATTATAAAGTAGGACGGACGTAAATCAGGCATGGTAATGTTTAAAAAGTCACTTAGTATATTTTTTACCGGATAGCTGATAAAAAAAGCAATTGTTACAGCAATAACAGATGGTAAAACTGACTGGTAAACCAAAAAGCGGATATTGTTTGTACGCGAAGAGCCGTTTACCGACCTGATTCCTATCTTTTTGATACTTTCGGATGCCCCGGATAAAAAGGTGTTAGCGTAGTTCAATAAGGCTATCAGGAGTACAACCGAGACCAGGCTTATCAGCATCAGGGTTATTTTCCGGTTGCCGTGTACACCTATATCGCTGAACGAGTTACCAGGCGAATAATAAATTTTGTCCAGGGGATTTAGTTGGTAGATTCTGTTTTTTGTCTGTTCTGTTAATCCCAAGGAAGCAAATTCGGAAGTTAGCCCTTTGTTTATTTTTTGTTGCAGTTGGTCAGCCTGTGCAAGTTTATCAGTCTGAATAAAAGTATGAACATTATTATTCAACCATTCCATCGTTACATAACCTGGCATATTCGATGCAGGCAAAAGCATGTCGAATTTGATGGATGAATTTTGTGGAATTTCATTCATAACCGCCTTGACGGTGAATAATCCTCCTTTGTATTCAATGGATTCCCCAATGGGATTTTCATTCCCGAATACTCTTCCTGCTAATGATTTTGAAAGCGCAACAGAATATTTATCGGCAGAAAATGATTTTACTTCCCCAGACAAAACATCAAAAGAAAACATCGGGAAAAAATCATCATCAATAACCAGGGGATTATCAATATTGTATTTTGTTTGATTATAAATGATATTTCGTTCGGTTAAGCCTTCTTCATCGTTCAAAACCCTTGCTGAATGAACAATTTCCGGCATGTTTTCTTTTACCCACGAATTCATAATCCCAGGTGTATAAATGACATTCATATCAGGGGTACGCCATTCTACCCGGTATAACGATTTATGGTTTTTGTGGAAACGGTCGAAACTCATTTCCGAGAACGCATAAACACCAGCCAGAATTACAAAAGTGAAACCTATTGCCAATCCAAAAATATTAATCGACGACGTGGCAATTTGCCTTTTTAACATGCGAAAAATGAGTTTTATTTCTTGTTTAAACATGACTACAAAATTTAATACTTATTCATATCTCAGTGCTTCAACAGGATTCCGCGTTGCAGCCCGCCAGCTTTGCCAGCTCACCGTCAGAAAAGCAATTCCCAGTGCCAGCATGCCGGCCAAAGCAAAAATCCACCAGCTTAAATTGGTTTTATAGGCAAAGTTTTCCAGCCACTGACGCATAACCAAAACGCAAACCGGAACAGAGATCAGCACCGATATTGTTATTAAAAACATGTATTTACTTACAATCAACCATCCGATTTCAACTTCAGAAGCTCCATTTATTTTTCGTATGGCCAACTCTTTAACTTTGGTTTTTATGGAAAAGAATAAGATAGCATACAAGCCTATACAGGCCACAAGAATAGACAGTACCGATAAAATCAGCATTAATTTTTTGGCCTGTCTGTCTTTGTTGTATTTTAAAGCCAGTGTGTCATCCAAAAATTGATAGTACAAAGGTCTTTTTATTTTGTATTCTTCCCAAAGTGACGAAAGTGCAGCTAAAGCCTCAGTTGTTTGGTTGTTGCTAATTTTCATGGCAATATTTCCAATGTATTTGCCCCTGAAAATCAACAGGGGTTCAATTTTGTGGTGTAGTGATCTGTAATTGTAATCTTTAACCACCCCCACTACTTTATAGGTTTTGTTGTCATTAATAATATACTGGTTGAGGATATCATTTTTCCCAGGAAACTCGCGTGCAGCCGTCTCGTTCAAAATAACACAATCGTAATCTGTATTTCTGTTTTCGTTAAATCCCCTTCCTTTTAATATTTTTAGTCCATAAGTTTGAAAATAATTTCCATCAATCAAAAGCCGTTTGGCAACCAGTTGGTTTCCGGCATCACCGGAGTGGTTAAAATAAACGGATACCATCTCTGGATCATCCCCGATAAACTGGCTTAAAAGACTAACTTCTTCAACCGAGGCGAATGACTTTAGCTTTTCTACGAAGCTGAATCTGTTGGGGCGGTTTAGGTCATACAAACGAAACATAATAATGTTGTTTGCGCCATATGCCCTGTTTTTCGAATTTAAATAAGTCAATTGTTTTTGAACAATAAGGGTACTCAGAATAATGATTACCGACAATGTAAACTGAACAACAATAAGCACATTTTTTGAGCCAATTGGAGATTTTGATTTAGGACGCTTTGAGTTGAGCAGAGCTAAGATATTTAGTCTGGAATAGTAGGATATCGGAATCAAATTGATGAAGATGCTAAAAAGTATAATCCCGCAAAAACTATAGAACAGCACTTTAAATAAATCGAAATTTTGCAGATAAATGGAAAGGTTTAGATGTTGGGTTAGTAGATTTTTAGTTCCTAAATAAATAATAATACCCAGTAAAAATGCCAGTATCCAATGAAAAATAGTTTCAGTTAATAACATTTTTGAAAGTTGCATTTGAAATGCGCCATTCGTTTTCCGGACACCAATTTCCCTTAGCCGAAGGGAATGAGAGGCCAGTGTCAGATTAATAAAGTTTACTCCTGAAATTAAAAAAAGAATAAAGGCTATTGCCATTGCACCATACAGATAAATCTTGCTTGAGGTTACCGCAAAATCAAAATCGTGGTTTGACAGATGTATCTTTTTAAGGGGTTCAGTGTAGTATTTAACCGGGACATTTTTTGACTGTGTCAGTTCAGTAAAATTATTCTCATTTATTTTCTCTAATACACCGTCTCCGTCAATATCGGATTGTGAGTAAATCAGTTTTGTTAATTTAAAGTTCAATTCATTTTTACCAGTAGTTTTATTTCCTGTTTTTATATAGGTAGTAGTGTTTTTTGTCTCCCAATCCTGGCTCGCCGGATCAATAACTTTATTGATATTTTTGATGAGGTTTACTTCTAAATGTGAGTTTGGGGGTAGGTCGCGAAATACGGATGAAACAATACATGATTCATAATGGGTTCCATATTTGATCTTTAATTCATGTCCAAGTGCATTTTCCTCGGATTTAAAATACATTAAGGCAAGCTTTTCCGAAATAGCAACACTGTTTTTATCGGGCAAAGCAAGGGAGAAGCTTCTGTTGTATGGAATTTGGAAAAAATCAAGGAAGTTGGGGTCAGCATAGATTGCCCCCGGCACATTACTCACTTCATCTTTTACTTCAATAAAGGCATTCCCCTGGTTTTGGATTCTGAGCACTTCTGTTACTTCCGGAATTTCTTTAATGGAATATTCAGCCAGAAGAGGTGAAGTAACAACGGAGTTAATATTTTGTCCGTCGAGTACTCCCTGCCGGTAAACCCGGTAGATATTGTCTTTTTCTGGAATAAAGTTGTCGAAACTATATTCGGAACAAACATATGTGGCAACAAATAAAACAACAGCAAAAGCGATTCCCAATCCAATAAGTTTGGCAAACGACAGGGTGCGATTTTTAAGAAACTGCCTCCATGCTATTTTTACATAATTTTTAATCATTTATAATAGAATTATTTTAAAGTTTTTTATAAAGATTATTCGTAGCGCAAGGCTTCAACCGGATTCCTCGTAGCGGCTCGCCAGCTTTGCCAGCTTACAGTTAATAACGCAATTCCCAAAGCCAGTAAACCGGCAAGGACAAATATCCACCAACTCTGGTTGGTTTTGTAGGCAAAGTTTTCAAGCCATTTGTGCATAGCATACCATGCAAAGGGGCTGGCCATAACAAAAGCTATCAGAACATAAAAAGTAAAATCTTTAATTAGCATAAACATTACCTCATTGGTCTTTGCTCCGTTTGTCTTACGAATCCCAATTTCTTTTATTTTTCGTTCAACGGTAGAAAATACCAGCCCAAAAAGTCCCAGACACGAGATGAATATGGCTAGAAACGTGCCTATACCTGCAATTTGAGAGGTTAATGTTTCTGTTTTATAAAGATCATTTATTTGATCTTCCAAAAATTGGTATTCAAAAGGATCATCAGGGACGACTTTTTTGAGTTGTTGCTGAATAAATTGCAAGGTGGCTTTGGTATCTTTTCCGTTGGTTTTTATAAATATATTATTGCCGTTTTCACCTAATAATAATGCAAAAGGCATGATTTCTTCGTGTAACGACGCTGTATGAAAATTTTTAATAACCCCTACAATTGTACCTTTAAAACCAAACCATGTTTGTATTTTCATACCAATAGGGTTCTCAAGCTTTAAATAATCAGCAGCCTTTTCATTAATAACAAGGGCATTGTCCACATCAGACATATGTTCACGTGAAAAGAAACGCCCCTGGCTCATTTCGAGGTCAAAGGTTTGTAGAAAATCATAATCGACCCAATTGTACCCGATTTCAATTAATTCATCTTTGTTACGTCCGTCCCAGTCGAGGGGGCCGGTGTTGATCCATGATGTTAGATTATTGACTGAAACTGTAACATTTTCAATGGATGGATTTTGTATAAGAGCCGTTTTGAATTCTTTGGCTTTTTCACTCAACTTCCCAACAGAAGAAAGCCGGATAACATTCTCTTTGTTAAAACCCAGATCTTTCGATTTAATAAAATTGATTTGATGTTTGATGGACAACACTGATACAATAAAGAAAATTGAAATAACAAATTGAAATGTAACCAGAATATACCTGAAATCCCATTTTCGGCTACGACGTGATTGGATTTTCCTTTTTCCTAACTGATCTGGTAGTAATGATGAGAGGTATATTGCAGGATAACTACCCGCAATTAGCCCGGTTATAGCAGTAAGAAGTATAAGATATGGAATAAAGGAAAAGTTATTTATTTGGAGCTGCGTATTCAAAAGGTTGTTTATTGAAGGTAATAGAAGTATCGTTAAAAAGACTGCAATTATAGTAGCGATAAACGAATACAACATCGATTCAAAAATAAACTGCCAGCCAAGCTGTGATTTTTTCGATCCAATCACTTTTCTTATAAAGATTTCTTTTTGTTTTATTTCTGAACGGGCAGTTGAAAGGTTCATAAAATTAACACAGGCCAGCAATACAATAATAACGGCCATCGAAGAGAACAGAATAATGTAAACAATTAATCCTCCTCCACTTAAATTGTATAAGTGGCTTTTTTCCATCGGCACCAAATAGAGAATATTTTTCCAGGCAGGCTGGAATTTATTCATAACCTGTGCTATTTTTTTATTTACCACATCGGTGTTGGCATTGTCTTCCAACAAAATATATGTTTTTGTCCATTTGGGAGCCCAGCTTTTCATTTCTTCATCAGCATCGGAAAAAGGAATTAAAAAATCAAAATCCATATGAGAATTTTCAGGGACATCGTTTATCACGCCTGTTACAGTGTAAATCATTTCTTCGTTTAGCTTTATCATCTCGCCAATCGAATTTTTATCCCCAAAAAGTTTCTGAGACATTGAACTGGTAAGTACAACTGAACCGGGATTCTTTAACGAATTTCCAGGATCCCCATATTTAAACGGGAACGTAAACATGGCAAAAAATGCAGTGTCTGCATAACTTCCAGTCCCATAAAACCCTTTGTTTTCATGAGAAATTTTAATCTGTATTTCACTGTAATTTGTCGATTCAATAATTTCAGGATAAGTTTCCTTCAAATAACCGCCTAAATTACCTGGCTGCCAGTAACCATGAAAATCTTCGTTTTCGTTTGTGAATGCCACCCTGTACAGATTATCAGAATTAACATGGAATTTATCATAGCTGGTTTCGTATTTTACCCAAAGCATTATTGCAATAAAACACGTTAATCCAATTGAAAGCCCTGCTATCTTAATCATTGAATAGGTTGGGTATCTTAAGATATTTCTGATAATGAGTTTTAAAAGGTTTTTCACGGTTATATTTTGTTTGTTTAACTATTCATATCGTAAAGCCTCCACAGGATTTTTTGTAGCTGCCCTCCAGCTCTGCCAGTTCACTGTCAATAATGCAATTCCCAGTGCCAGCACACCGGCTAAAGCAAATATCCACCAGCTTAAATTGGTTTTGTAAGCAAAATCCTCCAACCATTTATTCATGGTATAGTATGCAATGGGTGTAGCAATAACGAAGGCAATAATCACCCATTTTATAAAGTCTTTGTTGAGCATTACCAATACTTCAGAAATTTTGGCGCCGTTTACTTTACGGATGCCGATTTCTTTAATACGCTGCCGAACCGTAAAAACAATCATTCCTAAAATTCCCAGTACAGAAAGGAAAACAGCAATTGCCGAAAGGATAGTGATAATTTGCGCCGTGCTAATCTCTGATGCGTAATTTAAACTAATCCGATCGTCCATAAACTGATAAGTAAAAGGAAGACCGGGTTCCACCTCATTCCACTTGTTTTTAATTTGTTGTAAAGTAGCTTTGTAATTTCCTTCGTCCAGTCGGACAACAATATTGTGCTTTCCCCAGTCACGAATAAAATACATCACTGGTTTTGATGCCTCTTTTAGTGTAAAATACTGCATATCTTCCACTACACCGATGATTTCCATTTCATTGTTTGGTGTGTATGCATTGTTTTGAACCACCACTTTCTGCCCTATAGGATTTGTTAGATTGAGCGCTTTAACGGCTGATTCGTTAATTACAATCCCCACTTGCTCATCATACCGGATATTTTTATCGAAATTTTTACCCTGAATAAATTTTGCCCCAATAGCCGAAAGAAAATCATGGTCGACAGTAATTTGCCCGAGGTCTGCTTTAAGCTTGTCTTCTCCACCGGGGAGCCACACGGGTGTGTAATTATTGATAAATCCGGCCGGGGCGTTTTGGGCAACACCCACTTTTTTAACCATCGCAATCGCTTCCAGCTTTTGCTTAAACAAATTGTAGCGTTTATTCATCGCGTCTCCGTATGGATTGACGACCACCAATGTATTTTCCTGATCAAAACCGGTTTTGGTTTTCGTTACCAAATAAAGTTGTTTGTTGATTATCAAAGATGAAGCAATGAGCGCCGTCGCAATTATCAATTGGAAAGTAACCAGCGTTCCCCGTACCCGCAAATGTTGTTTCCGGTTTTTCAGATCTAAAATAACCGACTGACTTTTCCTGAATCCTGCAATTTTAAAAGACTGCATGAACAAAACCGGGTAAACTACCGAGCCTGCAACAATCAAGGAAAGAGACACTCCAATAAACGGAACTAAAGACAAATTCAGAGCCAATTCTTTGCCACTTAAATCATTGACAAACGGAAGGAGCAAATAAACCAGGCTTGCTGCAACAAACAGGGATAAAGTAAGTAGGAAAGAAGTTTCTTTAAGCTGTTTGCGGATCAATGAAAAGCCGGAGGCTCCGTTTATTTTTCGAATACTATTTTCTCTTACTTTATCCTGATAGTTTGCTGTAAGAACATTGACGTAATTGGATATAGCAATTCCTACAATAAGCAGAGCAATCACTATAAAACCGTAAACTACTTTAATGTCGCCTTTAATAGCATTATCCCATCGGGTGTTTGGCGCTTTCAGGTGGATATCAGCCAGTGGCTCAAGCGCCATTTTAAACTTTCTTTCTTCCTGTGAAATGCCGTTTCCTTCAGCAAAAGCATCGGTAATCCGGCTTTCGATTTCACTCTTATTAACATTATCCGGCAACAAAAAATAGTAGTTAAAGGCCGAAACATACCATTGGGTTAATGTATTGTTATCCATTATCCGGTAACTCGAAATGGGGGCTAAAAATTTAAAACTGAAATGTGTTTGCGCCGGCATATCTTCTATCACGGCGGTTACAGTAAAGTCGTGATTATTCATCCGAATGGTTTTCCCAATCGGAGTTGAGTCTCCAAAATATTTTTCGGCAGTTGATTTACTAAGAATCAGACTAAACGGTTTTTCCATTGCATTATCTGCACTTCCCGTCAGAAAATTAAAATCAAAAATTTGAAAGATCTCCGGATCTCCAAAAAAGAACTTATCATCAAGAAATGTTTCATTATCTACTGTTATGTAGCGTTCACCCATATAAGTTTGCAAACGTGCATACTCTTCAGTTCCCGGTATTTGCTCCAGTTGGTCGTATAAAACTCCAGGCAGGTTACAGCTAACATTGCTTTTATCGCTCGCTTCTATATTTAATCGATATGTTTGATGATAATTTGAGAAATGCTTATCGAAAGCAAATTCGTCGGCAACAAAAAGATAGATAAGTAATGCACATGTAAATGCAACTGAAAAACTGACAAGGACATACGCATTTGATTTTCCTTTGAGGAATAGGTTTCTGGATATGATTTTTAAACTTCTCATTTTATTTCAGTAGTTGAATTATTCGTATCTAAATGCTTCCATCCTGACGAAACTTAGTTCGTCAGCAAACGCTTATTGGTTCGTATAATCAAAATACTTGATTATTTCAGGATAAAAATCCTCATATGTTGTATAAACATCTCTGGAGTTCGCATATTCCTCCATTAACGAGTCTAAATCGTATATGTAAATAAATCCACTATCAAATTCTTGTTTGAGAATATCGTTTTTATTATGATTTAATTTTGCTGACATTCTGGCTACATTAGTTCTCACTAAATGTTCGTTTACACAGGTAGCCCAATAAGTGTAGCCTATCCGTTTCATCTTATTTTCAATCGGCATAAATAGATTTTCTGAATTATTTATGGCTTCCAGATTCTTTTCAGTATTCGGATTTACAAAAGAGTGACTGAATTCATGTAACATTATGCCTTCAAAATACTCCTTATCTCCAAAAACAGGGAACCCATTGATACTCTTTTTAGGCCCCTGAATGCTGTATATTAATTCACCGTTATTTGATTGAATTTGTGGTCCAAATCCGCCGGAATGAAACAGAGGCGATGCAATAATCGTGTAGCTTACTTTTTCATCACCATAATAACTCTCCAGTATATTGATATAATTATCAGATATATTTTCTTTTATACTATCAACTACTTGGTTGTAAAAATCTGTTTTTGAATTATAAAAATCTATGAAGTTGCTTTTAATGGCAAAATCTCTCAGGGAATTAGCAAACACTTTTAGTTTTAACTCTGAACCTGCCCGATTTATTAAGTATTCAGTGTAAGGAAGAATCTGTTGAAAATCAGGTAATGCTGAATAATATAATACAAATGCAGGAGGTGCATCAGCATTAAATCCAAAATCATATAATTCCTGACAAAGTTTTATAGCTTCATGGTTAGAATAAGGTTTAAAATATTCTTCAATCTCTGATTTATAGGTTAAATCATATCGTGTATGTCCGAAATTTGCCCACGTAGTAAAATGCTGGACTACTGCCAATAACTCTATTCGTTCATCAACTTCGACATTAATTTTTTTTCCACTATTTACTACTTCGCTTTTACACGAAATAAAAAGAAAAATAATCAATCCGATTCGTATTTGTTTCTTCATTTTACTTAGATAATTCATTCATATCTTAACGCTTCCACCGGGTTTCTTTTAGCTGCACGCCAGCTTTACCAGCTTACTACCCCTAAATCCCCTAAAGGGGACTTGAAGGAAGCTCCGATTGATATTCTTTGCAAACATGTTCTGTCTCTTTTATAACCTGAGTAATATTATTTTCAATTTCCTTATTAGTAAATCTGATTACTTTAATTCCCCAGTTTTCAAACTCTCCTTCCCGCCCAATATCATAATCTTGCTGTTCTTTACTTTTGTGGATTCCTCCGTCAACTTCAATTATCAATTTTAAAGGATGACAATAAAAGTCAGTGATAAAAATGTCAATTGGGTGCTGCGGGCGAAATCGTAATCCCAACATTTTCTTCCCTTTAAGCTGTTCCCATAATATTTCTTCTGCCCTAGTCATATTTTTCCTCAGCATTTTTGCTTTTTCAAAAATGTGAGGTTTGGCATTATAAAACATCGAAACATTATCACTAATAATCATTTTGTTCCTTCTTTAAGCCCCTTCAGGGGTTTGGGGTAAAATACTACTCATAACGTAAAGCCTCAACCGGATTCCTCGTAGCCGCCCTCCAACTTTGCCAACTAACCGTTAACAACGCAATTCCCAGTGCCAGCAGTCCGGCCAGAGCAAAAATCCACCAGCTTATTGTGGTTTGATAGGCGAAATTCTGTAGCCAATTATTCATAGCATAATAAGCTACAGGTGTAGCAACCATAAAGGCAACCACCACCCATTTCACAAAATCTTTGTTGAGCAAAGCCAATATTTCTGAAACTTTAGCTCCATTTACTTTTCTAATGCCAATTTCTTTAACTCTTTGCTTAACTACAAATACCATAATACCCCATAAACCCATACATGAAATTAAAATAGCCAGAATGGAGAAAAATGTCATTTGTGAGCGTAAAGTGCGTTCCTGCGTATACAACCGGGCAAAGTCATCATCCAAAAAATGATGCCAGTAAGGAAAATCCGGATTTAGAGATGTTACGGTTTTTTCAATAAAATTAAGTGTTTGCGTCATGTTTGCAGGACTAACTTTTACAAATAAATACCTCATATTTTCAAATCCCATTTCCGGAATAAACATCAAAGCACCTATCTTTCGGTCGAGTGGTTTAAAATGAATGTCTTTGATAACGCCTGTTATTGGAATTTTTATTCCCTGATCTTCAAGAATCAGTATTTTGCCCAAAACATTTTCACCGGAGGCAATCATTTGAGCAAAAGTATTGTTGATTACCACCCCTGGCCTGTCAGATTCAAAAAAGTCGCCCTGAGCCATTTTAATTCCAAAGGTTTTGCTGAAATCTTTATCGGTTTCAATATAGGTTACCTGCGGGTCAAAATTGGCATCTTTGCCGTCCCAGTCCCAACCGCCGCCATTCCAATAAATGCCAACGGGAGAATTAGTGGCAAAGGAAGTACTTACAATATTGGAGTTTTGATTCAGGGTCTGCTGAAGTACATCGCGTTTATCGTACAATTCACCATCCAGCCGGATGTATAAAAGTTGTTCTTTATTAAATCCAAGATTTTTGTTTTGCAGATACCTTACCTGTTTGGCAGTAATCATTAAACTGGCGATAAAAATGATAGCCAGGCTGAACTGAGTCGCCATAATAACAAGCCGGAGCTTTTTTACACTAATTTTTTCGCTTATTTTTTCTTTTAACGAGTTGGTTGGTGTAATCGACCTGATCGTTAATGCCGGGACAAATCCTGAGAGCGTGGAAAGCAGAAACACACAAATCAGTACTACCGAAATAGTAAAGCCGGTAAGCAATGGAGCTCCTGTATTTGATTTATTAATTAGATGAAGCAAATAAGGTTTTCCCGCATAAGACATCATTATGCCGATAAAAAGTGCAAAAAAAGTTTGCAAAAAAGTTTCGGCAAATAGCTGAAGGCTTATGTGTTGATTACTGGCGCCATTTATTTTTTTAATTCCAAACTGCTTGATTCGTTTAAAAACTTCGGCTGTTTGCAGATTAATAAAATTCAAACAAACCAACAGCGTAACAATGATGCCAATTAACGACATGGTGCGAACATTCTTTTGGTGTCCCCATGCTTCCAGATGAAGTTTTGCAAACGGATATAACTGTACTTTATCTTTCGATTCAGGGTTTGATTGCTGAATGCGATCATAAAGCTTTTTATTAACCTCGTTATATGAAATTCCGGGCTTCAACAAAGCATAAGCCTTGAAACTTAAATTATACCAGGTATCCAGATAACCCGGTTCAGTTTCTTCAACAAGTTCAATCGGAATCCAAAAATCAAAATTAATACTGGAATTTTTGGGTATGTCTTTGTAAACGGCTACAACCGTAAATTTATCCTTGTTATCAATGATTATTGGTTTCCCGATAGGATCTTCATTGCCAAAATATTTGGTAGCCATTTTTTGACTCAAGGCAATAATGTGTGTTTCATTTGTTTTTTCAGGTATTTCTCCCAGAACCAGAGGGAATGAAAACATATGAAACAAATTGGGTTCCGCCAGTTGTACGTCTTCATAGTTTTTGTTATTGCCGTATTCTACCAGCATATTTTCGGTACCATTGCGTACCAGGGCGGCATTTGCAATCTCCGGGTATTCATTTCGAAGTGCTTCCGGAATGGCAGGGACCGATTCATGCCAGCCTATCGAATTGTTGGTGGTTGGCTCAATGGTAAAGACGCAATACAGGTTTTCAATCTGCTCATGAAACTGGTCATAAGCTTTTTCTTCCTGTACAAAAAATGCAATGGTAATAATCACGGCAAATCCTACTGATAACCCAATAAGGTTGATCAGCAAGGATTGTTTAAGTTTTAAGCTATTCCGAATTAGTCGTTTAATTTTATTGATAAACATGGCTTTATTTGTTTAATTATTCATATCGAAGTGCCTCAACCGGGTTTCGCGTTGCAGCTCTCCAGCTTTGCCAACTAACCGTTAACAACGCAATTCCCAAAGCCAGCACACCGGCTAAAGCAAATACCCACCAACTTAAACTGGTTTTGTATGCAAAGTTCTCGAGCCATTTATTCATTGCATACCAGGCAATCGGTGTTGCCATAACAAAAGCAATGAATACCCATTTTACAAAGTCTTTGTTGAGCATAGATAATATCTCTGAGATTTTGGCGCCGTTGACTTTTCGAATACCGATTTCTTTTACACGCTTTTCTACCATATATGAGACTATTCCAAAAAGCCCCATTACCGACAGGAGCACAGAAAGCAAGGTAAGTACAGCAAAAACTTTTACAGAGTTGCTTTCCTTTTTATAAAACTGAGTCAGTTCCTGATCCAAAAAGGAATAGGTAAATGAATGCTCAGGTTCATATTCAGACCATTTCGATTCAAGAAACTTCAATGTTTTCTGAATATTTTTACTATTTATTTTTACCGAAATTTTACCGTAACCAATCACCCCCCTTGCCAAAACCAGAGGTCCTATTGACTGGTGTAACGATTGAAAGTTGAAATCCTCAGTAATTCCAACAATTTCACCCCAATCTGTATTGTACATCCTAAATTTTTTCCCAATGGGGTCTTCACAATTTAATTGTTTGGCTAGTGTCTCATTGATAATAAAAGCCTGAATATTTTTATTTTTGATTATATCTGATGAAAAGTTATTACCTCTGGCCATTTGGATACCGTACACGTCAATAAAATCATTGTCAACTATTATATAGTTTGATTTTTGTCGTTTATTTTCCGGTTGTCCTTCATACGCATAACCATTTCCCCATTCATCCTGAGCAAAATCAGTATTGGAATAGGTAACCCCTTTTATTAATGGATTTCGGAGCAAATCTTCCTTTACAACATGAAGGTGCGCCGATATGTAATCGTTTGAAGGCAATATCACCGTAAGGTCGGGGTTATAACCAAGATTTGTTGAGGCAATATAACGTACCTGTTTGTTAATCATAACGAGTGAAACAATAAGTGCAATGGCAATTCCAAACTGACCAATGGTAAGCGACATGCGTGTTTTTTCACCCTTGTTACCGGGGGTGAATTTGTTCCGAAGGGTTTCTATTGGAGTGAGCGACGACAATATAAGTACAGGATAGAAACATGCCAACAATACAATAAAAATGCATATTGCCAGCATGAACAAGGCTGCATAGTACCATTTATTTATAAGTATATGTTGTCCCCTAACGAAGAAATTTTCAAAGATAGGGGTTGTAAAGTGAAGAAAAACAGCTGCAAAAATTGAGGAGACGACCAATAGCATAACAGTCTCAATAATAAATTGAAAGATTAATGCAGTTTTCCCTGAACCTATAATTTTTTTAACACTTAATTCCCGGTGTCTTTTTGACAAATTTGCTATTGAAAGATTGACAAAATTTGCGGAGACAATGATGAGGATCAAAAAGGCAGTTAATAGATAGATGGTCAGGTATCGGTTATCGTATTTAAACCAGTTTATACTTTCATGACTAATGTGAACAGACTTAAGGTGTACATCTGAAATTGCCTGTAATTCAAAAGTGACCTCATTTCCCATCTTTGGCATGTGCCTTTCAACAAAAGCCTTTAGCTTTTTATTAAGAGATGAAGGTGGAATATCAGATTTTAATAGAACGTATGTAGAAGCAATATGATTGTAGTCGTTTTCAATGTTCCAACCAGCTTCTCTTTCTTTCATTGATAGCAGCATGTTGAACTGAATGTGTGAGTTTTGAGGGAAAGTTTTTACTACTGCTGTTACTAAATAACTTTGGTCATTTTGGTTTTTAATTGTTTTACCCACCGGATTTTCATTCGGGAAAAATTTTTGTGCAGTATTTTCTGTTATTACTGCAGTGTAGGGTTGACTAAGTGCATTTTCAAGACTTCCTGCTACTTGGGTGAAAGTTAGAATCCTGAATATTTTATTATCAGCATACAGTACATTGTTAATCTCAATATTCCTTTCTTCTGCAGAAGCAACAAAGTTGGAAGCCCACGATAAAGAGGTTGATGCTTCGATTTCCGGAATTTCCTTTTCGAAGACGTTAACCATCCATTCCGGAATAGACGAGCTGTAGGAGATTTCCTCTCCCGGGAAATAAGTTTTTTCGACTATCCTGTAGATATTCTTTCGTTTTTGATGAAAATTATCAAATGATTTTTCATGAATGACCCAGAATGATACCAGAAGTACAATCGTTAACACAATCGAAAATCCGATTGTATTTATAATGAAATAGTTTTTATCTTTTAAAAAGAATCGAATAGTTTGTCTTAAGTGTTGTATAACCATAACTTGTTAGTTGCTGTTGTTTCGTTTTTTTTCATATCTGAGCACTAATTAGTGTCACTCATATCGAAGTGCTTCAACCGGATTTTTTGTTGCAGCCCGCCAGCTTTGCCAGCTTACTGTCAGCAATGCAATTGCTAGAACCAAAATTCCTGAAGCAGCAAATACCCACCAACTTAAACTGGTTTTGTATGCAAAGTTCTCGAGCCATTTGTGCATTACATAAAATGCTATGGGGCTCGAAATGAGGAAAGCAATAATGACCCATTTTACAAGGTCTTTATTTAGCATTATCATAACTTCCGAAATTTTGGCTCCGTTTATTTTACGAATACCAATCTCTTTTGAGCGTTTTTCGCTGGAATACAAGGCCAGTCCAAAAATGCCTAGGCAGCTGATAATGATAGTAATTATTGCAAACAGATTTATTAAATTCGATGCATTTTCCTCGCTGGCATAGTTCGCTGCGATTCTGTCTTCAACAAACTCATATTCATAATATTCGTTCTGAAAGATGGATCTCCAGGTGTTTTCAGTATATGCCAGCACATTACGAATTTGGTTAAAGTTACTGTTGCCGGTGTTATTATCTGTAACCATTCGGATTCCGGCAACTCGCGAACGATTCAATTTCTGTATTAAAAAGGCTGGGCGTATTTTGTTATGAAACGATTCGTAGTGATAATCTTTTACTACTCCGCATACTGTGTATCTTCTGTTTCCCCCATCAAAATAGGTTCTAACTTCTTTGCCCAGGGCATCAACCGGCGATGTGAAATTGAATTGTTTGGCGAGTTCCTCGTTTATGATTATACTCCTAGAGGAATCTCTCAGTTTGAAATTCTCTCCGGCAACCAGCTGTAATCCGTAGGTTTCCAGATAGGATGTGTCGGCAACTGCCCGATGCGCTGTAAGTGTAATACTGTTTCCGTTTGAAAATGTGGAAATGTCATTAAAATTTCCTGCATCCTGGGCCGGATGAGAATTGGTAAAGCTAACATCTTCAATCGACGGGTTTTCCATTAAAGCAGATCTAAATCGTTTCATCAAAGTCTCGTCGTCTGTGGGTATGGGTACATTAAACACAGCCACTTTATCAAATCCCATATCAGAATTTAAAAGAAACCGGTACTGCCGGTACAGAGAAATTGTTCCGATTATCATTAACAACGAAATCGTAAATTGCACAATTACCATACTTTTTGTAAAAGTTGCCACGCCTTTTTGAGAAATTTCAAATCCGCTTTTTACTAAATCCACCGGCCGTGATGCGGACAACAGCAATGAGGGATAACCGCTGCTTAACAAGGCGACCAAAATAACAAATGCCAGCAGCACCAAAACCGTGATAAAATTAAACGGCGGAGCAAAATTTTGCGGAATTCCGAATAGGTTATATAAAAACAGAATAGCCAATTTGCTCAGCAGCAATGCGAAAAGTATTGAAAAAGTTGTAAGAACCACTGACTCGCCAAAAAACTGGAATACCAGATGCCAGCGTTTACCTCCCATTATTTTTCTTACTCCCACTTCGCGTGCACGGTATTTCGACCGGGCCAGCGAGAGATTTGCGTAGTTCGCACAGGCCATTATCAGCAAAAAGAGCCCGATGAATCCGAGAGTAACAATCGTATCTTTGCTTACAATCCTGTTATTGTAGTTGGTAAACCTGGTGTCGTAATGTATATCGCCCAAGGGCTGAAGTTTAAATACCCGGTTTTCAGCAATTTCTTTGGAAACGTGCTGAGCATGTATTTCACTAATTTTCTGCTCAATCAAATCTTTTTGTGATGGATTTTTGAGTACCACAAAACATTCCTGTCCTCCCAGGCCACCCCAGTCATTCGACATGCCCGGAAACATTCTTTCCAGCGAACTGTTGGAAATGTACATCTGGAACGGGAAATCGGAGTTGGTTGGAATATCAGTTACCAAACCGGAAATGGAAAAAGGGTGGTCGAATATTTTCAGCGTTTTGCCCACAGGATTTTCGTCTCCAAAAAGCCGGGTGGCAAGTTGCTCGCTTAAAACAACTGAAAATGGTTCAGAAAGTGAGGAGGACGGAGCGCCGTAAATCCATTCAAAGTCTTTGTTTTTGAAATCGAATACATCAAAATAGGAAGGGGTAGTAAAAACTGCGCGTTGGTTTTCCAGTTTGAAAAGTTCCGTATCGTTTGCGTTCGATTCATCGGGAACTCCAACTAATAGTCCACCCTGCGGATAAACAGGAACCACGTTTTTAAGTTCAGGAATTTCATCTTTTATTGTACCGGGAAAAGCACCATAAACCGCATTCCGGTATTCAAATTCCCCTGCTTCCAGCCCCAGTCCCAGCCCTTTTGTTTGCCTGATAATCCGATAGGTAGTTTCCGCATTTGTGTGATATTTGTCGAAACTAAGTTCATAATATATTTTGGTAAAAATGACCAACCCACAGGTAAGGCTGACAACGAGCCCCAAAATATTGATAAGTGTACTTTTATAATTCTTCATTAAATTTCTCAGGTATGATATAATAAGTGATTTTAACATCTTTAAATTTTTAAGTTTATCATTTGTTCTCAAACTTTGCCCCCTCGGGGGAAGTTAAAGAGTGCTTTTATTCATAACGCAATGCTTCCACCGGATTTCTCGTTGCAGCCCTCCAGCTTTGCCAGCTAACCGTAAGCAACGCAATACACAATGCCAGCACTCCGGCCAAAGCAAAAATCCACCAGCTTAAACTGGTTTTGTACGCAAAATTTTCGAGCCATTTGTACATGGCATAATATGCCAGAGGAGTGGCAATCACGAATGCAAAACCTACCCATTTCACGAAATCTTTGTTTAACATTGTTATCACTTCTCCAACCCTGGCACCGTTTATTTTACGAATACCGATTTCTTTTTTGCGTGTGTTGACCGTCATTAAAGTTAATCCGAAAAGGCCTATCGAAGATATTATGATGGCGATAATGGCTGCATATCCTATAATTTGGCTCCATCGCTCTTCGTTCTGGTAGCGATTGCTCAACTGCTCATCCCAGAAATTAAGGTCGAGTTCTTTATCCGGGGTGATTTTTTTCCAGGTATTCCTAATAAATGGTAGCAATGATGCCAATTGTTGAGGTTGGTATTTAATAAAAATAAAATTGCCCCTGTTTAAATTATTTGTCTGTTGGCGTAACATTAGTGGCATTATTTCTTCTTTCATAGAATCGTAATGGAAATCTTTGACTACACCAATAATCCTGTAATTTTCTCCACTCATCATAATGGTGCTCCCGATTGCATCTTCATTCCTTTCCAGGGCAGCAAGAAGTTTTTCATTCACGATAACAGAGTTGCCATTGCTACTCAATTCATTAAAGTTGTTTCCTGCAACAAGCTTTAAACCAAGTGTTTCGATATAGTTGTTGTCAACGTTTAATATCCTTGTTTCAATGTTGTCCCCATTGCTTTTTCTAACTCCGTCAGATGATCTTCCTCCCGTATAATCCCGGTCTGTAAATGTGAAATCTGAAATTCCGGGAAAACGTGCCAATTGATCACGCAAGGCTGTTTTTTCACTGGCGCTTAAATGGTAGGTACGAAGGTTAATAATGTTTTCTGACGGAAAACCGAGGCTCACATGTTTCATGTAGTTGGTTTGACGGATAACCGATACTGCGAGGATAATAAGTAAAATAGATAATCCATATTGCAGCGTGACGAGAATCCGGGTAACATTGTTCCCTTTTCCATGATGGAGCTTTTTAGATGGTAATAAATTGGGTTTAATATTGTTTAGCTTAAATACAGGTGTAATACTGGTTGAGAAAGAAATAAGGAGTAAACACCCAACAACAAAAAGAATAACTTTGGGAAGATGAATTAAATTGATGAAAATTTTATTGGGCGCCAATGTTTTAAAGGTTGGTAAGAGCAGGTAACAGAGAACAGTGCCAAGTGTAAATGCAGTAAAAGACAATATAAGACTCTCTGAAAAGAAAATGCCAAAAATATTTATTTTCCCTGCGCCCAGCGTACTGCGAATTCTAACTTCACCTACTTTCCGGAAAACCTGGCCAAGAGTTAGCATAATGAAATTGCCGGATGCAATAACCAGGATTAATAATCCGATAGAAGAAAGAACATATAAACTTGTTTTGTTATTGTTGATTTCATAATCAGATTGAAGGGCAGAAAGGTGAGTATCCTGAAGGTTTATAGTAAAAGGTTGAAAAGGCTTATCTGTATCGGCAAAAGCCTTGTAACCTTTAAAACGTTCAATCAATTCCTGATTGTAATCCAGAACAGCTGCACTGACTTGTGCCTCAATATTTGCCAGGTTGCCAATTTTGCTTGTTTGGTAAAAAATGGTGGAGTTTCCAACCATATTGCGCGATGTGGAAAAATGTTCTTCATATTTATAGGGAATTAATGCGTTAAACTGAAGTGTCGAATTTTTAGGAATATCTTCCATTATTCCGCTGATTACAAAAGGTTGGTTTCCGGTATTCATAAATGTAACCGTTTTCCCCAACAGCGCTTCAATATCGTGATTGCCAATTGTACAAAGTTTTTCTGCGAGGCTTTTGGTGATTACCACTTCATCCGGATTTTTTAGCATTTGATTTGGATTACCGTAAAGCACCCTGAAGCTGAACATATCAAAAAAGTCAGGTTCGGTGATACTTAACGTTTCCTCCAGGGTTTGGTGTTCAAAACTCATGGTTTGTTTTTGTGCGCTTCGGTATGCAGTGCTGTATTTTACTTGTGGAACTTTTTCTTTTAGTATTTGTGAAAATTCCGGATTTAAAAGTGTTGAGTTGGTCGTGCCACCATCAACCCATTTTATAGTGTAGTTAATCCTGAAAATATTGTTTTTGTTTGCATGGAAATTATTATAGTTAAATTCCTGCGTCACGTAAAGAAAAATCAGCAAAAGGCAGGCAAACGCAACAGACAATCCCGTAATTGTAATTATTGAGTTTGTTTTATTCTTCAGAATGTTCCGAAATGTATATACTATATTCCTCATAACTTTATGTTTTTTTATTCATACCGCAACGCTTCCACCGGATTCCGGGTGGCTGCTTTCCAACTCTGCCAACTCACGGTTAGCAGCGCGATTCCCAATGCCAGCACACCAGCCATTGCGAAAATCCACCAACTTAAATTGGTTTTGTAGGCAAAGTTTTCCAACCATTTATTCATAGCAACCCAGGAAATTGGCGTAGCTAAAACAAAGGCAATTCCTACCCATTTTACAAAGTCTTTATTAAGCATTGCGAGTATTTCCGATATTTTGGCGCCATTGACTTTGCGAATGCCAATTTCTTTTATCCGGTTTTCAACCATGTTTAAAACCAATCCAAGCAACCCCAGGCAGCATAAAAACATAGCTAATCCTGCAATTATACTTATTGAATCTGCAAGCTTTTGTTCCTTAGTGTACTGCTGCGCGATTAAGTCATCGTAGAACTGGTAGTTGAAAGGATATTCGGGGAAAAACTTTTTCCATGATTGCTGAATATCGGATATGGTTTGTGGTATATTGGTTCCGTTTATCCGGATGGTAACATTCGATATATAGTTGCTCAACGGCCTGAACATAACACCGTCTATCTCCTGATGCATCGACATGCTATTAAAATCTTTTATTATTCCTATAATTTGGCTGTCGCCCATTTTTTCATTAAGCGGCTCGCGGAAACCACTTTGTTTGGCCAGCTTTTCTGTTACGATACACACATTTTTGTCTGAATCAAAAAAAGTTCTTCCGGCAACTAGTTTCATGTCCAAAACATTAAAAAATGCTGTATCGCAATCAATATGATTGTATTTTACGTCGCGGCCATTTATTTCCTGATTACTGAAAGAATGAATGCCCAGTGGCACTCCTTCTGACAAAGCCAGTTTTAAAATGCCGGCATTCTTTAATAGTTCATCGGCATAGGTTTTTATTGTTTGTGTGTTTTTTACAGAAAAATGTATGTTTTGCTTAATAAGATAACTTGTTTCAAACCCGGGATTTTTGTTCTTTACGTAATTGATCTGTTTAAAAATCATCAAAACAGAAGCTATTAAGGCAATGGCCGCCGTAAACTGAAAGATTAGTAATATTCTTGAAAATGAGCTTAGCCGTATTTGCCCTGCTAATTTTTTTTGAAACAAGTTAACCGGGTTGGTTCCTGAGAACAACCATGCAGGATACAGTATTATGATGATGAACAGAACAACGATAATGCCGGAAAACGGTATTAAGTAAGCGAAATTGGTTAAAATATTCAGCTGGATTTCTGCTCCTGTAAGCCGGTTAAAATAGGGAAGTAAAATAATGGATAAGGCAATGGAAATACAAAAGGATAGCAAAATTACTAGTCCTCCAGACATAGTATAATACCAAAACATGTTATTCCTGTGGGCGCCGTTAACTTTAAGAATGCTCACCATTTTTGATTCCTTATTCAAATTCGATAAGCTGAGGTTGATATAATTAATTCCGGCAATAATTA
Source organism: Maribellus maritimus (assembly GCF_022267315.1). Lineage (GTDB taxonomy): Bacteria > Bacteroidota > Bacteroidia > Bacteroidales > Prolixibacteraceae > Draconibacterium > Draconibacterium maritimum. The sequence continues at coordinate 47,340 of NZ_JAIKLE010000026.1, read as the reverse complement.
TTACGATTAACGTAATCAAAAATAAAAGCCAGGTAAGCGGCTTGTTAAGATGATTGATGTGTTCGTCTCTGAAATCATTATTGGTGAAAATATCACTCAGGGGTTGCATTTCAATATTGGGTGTGAAGCTATACCAGGGGAAGTTGTAGGTTTCTTTTATCTGAGCAGTAACACTTGCAACATCTGCTTTTTCATTCAATAATAAATAATAGCTGAAAAGTTTGACTTTCCAAGTGCCGTTTTGGTTACCAAAGTTTCCTCCGGTCCAGGGCAGATTCTCTGTAGATAACGAAACAATTGCATCGGAATTAAAATGTGATTTCTCCTTTCGATCTTCAATAACGCCTGAAACGTACGCGGTTGTAATCATATTTATTTTAACCGGTTTTCCAAGGGGATTTTCATTGCCAAACAATGTCCCGGCCAGCGATTTTGATAAAACAATTTTGTTTGGAGCATCAAGAAGATGTGGTTTGGAGCCCATAACAACAGTGTGATCGAATATGTCGAAATATGATGAGTCGGCTATTACAAGATTATTGATTCTCAACACGATATCATTTGATGTTATCATTGAGCCAAATATGTTAACACGACAAACTTTATCAATGCCACTTACATCGGTCGACAACGTGTTGTAATATTTTTCATCAAGCCGAACCTGATCTTTTGGAGTGTTTACAAGACGGTAGATCCTGTCGTATTTGCTTTGATGTTTATCGGAACTTATTTCGAAAGAATAGTAGCCAGATGTTAATATGACCAATGAAATACACAAAGAAAGGCTAACCACAGAAAAAATCAGAAATTTTTTTTGCCTTATTAAGGCCCGGATAACCAGTTTTAAATGATTGTTCATTGTTGATTCAATTTGTTTAACTACTCATACCTCAGTGCCTCCACAGGGTTCCTCCTCGCTGCTTTCCAGCTTTGCCAGCTAACCGTTAGCAGCGCAATACCCACGGCTAACATGCCTGCAATTGCAAAAATCCACCAATTAATTTCGGTTTTAATGGCAAAGCCTTCCAGCCAGCGATGCAAAGCAAACCATGCAAGTGGTACGGCGATGATAAACGAAATGACGACCCACCTTAAAAAATCACGGTTTAATAAGCTAACAACTTCTGTTACCTTGGCTCCGTTTACTCTTCGCACTCCAATTTCTTTTATCCTGCGTGAAATAACATAGGATGAGAGTGCGAATAGACCGATACAGGAAAGCACAATAGCAACGATTGAGAACCAGGCAATAATTTGGTTTATTTTTACATATTCTTTATACTGTTCGTTTAGTTTGTCGTTGGCAAAAAAACAGGAGATTGTTGATTCAGGCTGTGTATTTTCCCATTTGTCTTTCAAAAGATTCATAATCTGTAACCCAGCACCGGAACGTGTTTTTACGGAAAGATAACCCCAGTTGGAATAATTTTCCTGTTCCGAAAAGATATGCGCTACCGGCTGCATTTCATACTGTGCCCCCTGATAAGCAAAATTTTCAACCTCCCCGATTATTTTATTTGGCGTACCCGACTTAACACTTTCATGCAGAATTTGATCTTCAACACTATTGTAACCCAAAACCTCCATCGCTTTCTGGTTAAGTACAAAGGTGCGGCTGTAATCACGTGTTTCATCTGTGAATCCTTCGCCATCGACTAACTTTATGCCAAAAGTTTTAAAATAATCCCTTCCTACGTACGCTTTCCTGAGATGAATACTTTCCACATTACTTTCGCCTTCAGGATAAAATGTATTATAGTTTTGGTTATAATTCGCCGGAGTACACTGCGAAAAACAAACCGATTCCACAAACGGACTCGATTTTAGCTCATCGGCAATTCGCTTAAATTTCAAAGAGGCAGCGTCCAAATCTTTGTATTCCCAACTGCTCAATTCTGCTACAACCACGTTTTCTCCATCAAATTTTGGATCGTGGTTTACCATATATTGAATTTGCTTTCGAACCAAAAATGTACCGGAAATAAGAACAATGGCAATAACAAACTGTACTACAACCAGCGAATAACGGACCATTCCAATTTTCCCACCTTTAACAGTCTGTCCCTTTAAACTTTCCATTGAGTTCATCCTTGACCAGAACATGGCCGGGGCAAATCCTGAAAGTAATCCTACAAGCAACCATATAAAAAATAATACAGGGAACAGCAACTTATTTTGCGAGAAACTTAAGTAAAGCCGGGTATTGTATAGCTGGTTAAATTCAGGAAGGAAAAGCGCAGCCAGGAAAAAACCAATAACTAGAGCTACAAAACTTACCATCAGGGATTCTGTAATGATCTGACGAATCAAAAAACCTTTCCCAGCCCCAACCACTTTTTTAACACCAATTTCCTTTGTACGTCCCAAAGAATTGGTAATAGTGAGATTGATGAAATTCACCATGGCAATACTCAAAATACCCAGTGCAATTATGCCTAAAATAATAATCAATGTTTGGTTCGACTCCTGTTCTGCATGATAATCTCTAAAAGCCAGCAGATTCATTTCAGGTTTGCTGTTGCCTCCGGTCAGAAAATTATCTTCAGCGATTTTCTGCATCTTACTGTGAATGGTTTCCGGTTTTGTACCATCCTTAAGTAAAACATAAGTCATTGAGAATGTATTATACCAGTCATGCACCTGTTTTATCCATGGTGAAATTTCTTCACCGGTTTCATAGGAAGTAACAATATCGAATTTTATGGAGGAATTTTCAGGAATGTCAACCACCCCGTTAACATTCAGATAGGTATTACCGAACTGTACCTGAAGCTTTTTTCCAATTGCAGAATTATCTCCAAAATATTTCTCAGCAAATTCCCGGCTTATAACAGCATTGTATTTTTGTTGAATATCATCTCCTGTTCCTTTTTCCACAAAAGGAAAAGTAAATACCGAAAAAAAACCGGTATCTACATACTGAACATTTTCCAGAAAAGCATTCTCACCATAGCTCAACCTGTATCCATCCCAGTCAAAAATCCGTGTTCCATTTACCACCTCTGGAACCTGTTCCATCATTGTTGACAACATCAGGCCTTTGGTTTGAATCCCCTTTCCTTCGCGAACCCGGTATATATTTTCCAGATTTTTATTGAAGTGATTGTAGGTAATATCGTTATAAACGTACAGAAAGAGAATAAGAAACGAGGCAATGCCAACGCCCAACCCCAACACATTTATTAACAGGTAATCCTTCCTTTTAAGTAAAAAGCGGAAGCTGTTTTTGAATTGTAATAAATTCATAATAAGGGTGTTATTGTGATTAATTACAATTCCTTCCTGAATGATGGATTAAAATATCTGCGTTATTTACTTACATCTTTAGTCTCTCCGACTATAACTTCTATAAAACAGGAAGGAATTTTTTACATATGTAATTGTTTTCATTTTTTAAATCCCAGAAACTGTGCCAAGCATTTAAAGCGTTGTGTATCAGTTTTTTTTTGGTGGCTGTGTTTATTGCTACTGTCTAAAAAATTAACACTCAATGTCAAAAGATTTGTCATTTTCTCCGGCGAAAGTGATTTTTTAAATTTGCTTAGACAGGTTTTGCTCAAAGTGAAACTCTTACTACTCATATCTCAACGCTTCTACCGGATTCCTTGTAGCCGCTCTCCAACTTTGCCAACTAACGGTTAGCAATGCAATTCCCATAGTCATCACTCCGGCGAGGACAAATATCCACCAGCTTAAATTTGTTTTATACGCAAAATTTTCAAGCCACTTATTCATTGCAAACCATGCTACCGGACTTGCCAGAATAAATGCTATCAGAACCCATATTATAAAATCTTTATTGAGCAGGATGAGTATTTCCGACACTTTGGCACCATTTACTTTTCGTACACCAATTTCCTTGGTGCGGTTTAAGCTAATAAGAAAGATTTGCCCCAAAATTCCCATACAGGTAAGAACTATTGCTACAATGGAAAAAAAAGTGATTGACTGGGCCAGTTTTTCTTCTTTCACATACATTGCCTGGAACTGGTCGTCGTAAAAGGCAAATTCCATCGGTTCATCTGGCAGTAACTTTTTCCAGATTTCTGTTATCTGCTGTATTTGCTGTCCCGTATTTCCGGGAGCCAATCGCAGCGAAAGGGTATTAAAATCATGATCGGGTTCGTACAGCAAAGCCAGAGGCTCGGTTTCATTATGCAAGGATTTTACATTAAAGTCCTTAACAACACCAACTACATTGTAGCCGGCACCGTTGTTGTATTTTTTGTTTTCGATGCTTTTCCAGCCAAACTGTTTAAACGCTTTCTCGTTTACCAAACAGGCTTTATTTTTATCTCCTGGTAAAAAATTTCTTCCGTCCAGCAATTGTATTCCCATCGTTTCCAGATAATCTCCAGCAATGCTGATACAGTTCACCTTAAAATTATTATCCTCTATGCCACTGCCCATACTGAGTTGAATCCAGCCCGGGTATCCTGCGCTTAAAGTACCATCAATCACGAATGGCAGTTTTTTCGATTCCTCTTTTAATATCACCGGATTCCGGAGCGCATCAGGCAGTTCAAGTCTTACAAGTTGTTCTTCGTTAAATCCTAAATCGTAATGTTTTACATATTGAAGTTGTTTGAATATGAGCATTACAACAGCAATCAAGGCAATCGAAACCATTAATTGAAAAGTGAGCATCGCTTGTTTCCCGATTTGTTTCCCTTTTTGATTGCGTCCTCCTGATAAAAACTCTGTAATCCTGAACCGGGATAAAATATAAATGGGAGCCAGGCTGTTTAAAAGGATGATGGCAATTAAAGTTCCTGAGAATACAGGGGCAAGTTGGGTAAAGCTGATGTCAGACAGGTGGATCTCTCTCCCAAATAATGTTTGAGAATAGGGTAGTAAAACGGTTGTTAGCAGAGCCGAGATTATGAGTGAGATAAGAACTCCCAAAGTAACTTCAATAAACGAATCCATCAGCAACTGTGAGCGATCGGCTCCGTTGGTTTTGTTTATTCCAATTTCTTTCATTTTTGCATATTGCATTGAAATGGTATAATTCAGGTAATTGATGCTTGAGAGGAGGATAATTAAAATGGCGATGGAAAGAAACACAATCAGTATTTTGGGATTTCCTTTGGCATGAGCACTTTTAAAAGTCAAAGGCGAGAGGTAAATATCGGACAGGTTTTGTAACGCCAGGCTATCGGTGTTTGGATTGAACTGACCGATGGTTTGGTTTAGTTTCTCTGCAAAGTAAACCGGGTTGGTTTGATTCTTTAATAAAAGAATATGATTGGTGGGATTGATACATTTGCCATCGTCGCATGACATCGACATGCGGAATTTCTTGTTTTCAGCATTAAGCAGTAATTCGGCCTTGAAACTTGAATTGTCCGGAATATCTTTTATTACGGCTGAAATCGTGGCAGAGAAAAAGTCATTAACCAAAGTTTGCCCAAGGGGATTTTTGTCTCCGTATAACCGTTTTGCTACCGATTCGGTTATTACTGCCGAGTTTAAATCGCTGAAAGGTTTCTCAGATAAACTTGCAATAACCGATGTGGAAAAAATATCAAAAAAGCTGTTTGAAGTACCAATAATATGATTGATTGAGGTGTAAGCCCTGGTTTCTTCATCTTTTATAATCAAAAGAAAATTCGATGAATATTCCATCGGACAGGCATTTTCAATTTCGGGATACTGTTTGTTGAGAATAGGGTATAATTCATAATCGAGGTTACACATGTTTTGTTTGGCATCGTAAAGCTGGTATATATCGTTATAATCTTTGAAATGTGTATTTACATTGTGTTCGGCGTTAAAAAATAGTCCGATTAGAATACACGCTGTAAATCCGATTGAAAAACCTCCGATAATTAAGGCAGAGTAAAGCCTTTTTTTCAATAAATTCCGTATTGCAAGTTTGATTTTAAATCGTATCATTATTTGATTTTTTTGTTTTCCTTATCTTAATAAAAGTGTCTCTTCTTCAGACGATGGCCCCGAATGTTCGGGCTTACTCATACCGTAATGCTTCAACCGGATTTCTTGTAGCCGCTCTCCAGCTTTGCCAACTAACCGTTAACAAAGCAATTCCCAGTGCCAGCAACCCGGCCAGAGCAAATATCCACCAACTAAGGCTGGTTTTGTAAGCAAAATTCTCCAGCCATTTATTCATTGCGAAGTATACAATGGGTGAGGCAATTACAAATGCTACGATAACCCATCTGACAAAGTCTTTATTCAGCATGGCCAATATTTCAGAAACTTTGGCACCGTTAACTTTGCGGATGCCAATCTCTTTTGTTCTTGTTAAGCTGCTCAGAAGAATCTGCCCTAAAATCCCCATGCAGGTTAATGCAATAGCAATAAAGGAGAAAAATGTAATTGATTTTGCCAGCTTTTCTTCCTTCACATACATCGCCTGAAACTGGTCGTCGTAAAATGTAACATTCATGGTTTCATCAGGAATGAGTTTATCCCAGATATTTCGAATCTGTTTGATTTGTTGTCCAGTATTTCCCGCGGCCAACCTTACTGATAATACATTGTACTGTCCCTTCTGAGTATCGTAAAGTAAAACCGCCGGCTCAATGTTTTGATGCAACGATTTTACATTGAAATTTTTTGCTAATCCGACTACTTCGTATCCACCTTTAATCCTGTTATTGAATCTTTTTCCTTCAAGATTCTCCCACCCGTATTGTTTGTATGCTTCTTCGTTTATTATACAGGCTTTCCCTTTATCCCCGTCTAGGAATTGCCTGCCTTCCAAAAGTTCTATTCCCATGGTACGCACAAAGTCATCGTCAATAAAAATGCAGTTAATATCGAAACTGTTTTCGCCGGTGTTGCTCCCCATGGTGTTGTTTACCATTCCCGGACAGCCAAAGCTTAATGTGCTGCTTTTTGCAAAGGAAAGCTTTCCGGTTTGCTGTTTTAAAACCGTTAAATTCGGATTGTTAAACGGAAGATCGATTTTTACCAGCCTCTCTTCATTAAAACCCAGATCAAAATGTTTGATGTAACTAAGCTGTTTGAAAATAACCATAACGATTGCGATTAGAGCGATAGAAGCAGTCAGCTGAAATATTAAGGTCACCTGTTTGCTGATCTGTTTTCCTCTTCGTTTTCTTGAACCGGAGAGGAAATCAGTAATATTAAACCTTGAAACAAGATAAACGGGCGCCAGGCTATTTACCAGGATTATGATGAACACAATACCCATAAAGAAAGGTAATATTTTTAAAAAGTCAAGGCTGTGAATATGAAGCTGTTTCCCAAACAATACTCCAGTAGCGGGTAGCAATAGAATTGCTAACAAAAAAGAAAAAATCACCGAAATCAAAATTCCTATCGCAACTTCGGTAACCAAATAGGCAACAAGCTGTTTCCAACCTGCCCCAACAGTTTTATTTATCCCTGTTTCTTTTAATTTGGAATACTGAATTGAAACCACATAATTCAGATAATTTATACTCGACAGCGCTAGAATAAGAACTCCGATAAATAGAAAAATTGTTAGCATTTTACTATTTCCCTTAGAGTGAGTGTCGTACTGGGAAAGAGAAGAAAGATAAATAGCGGATAAATTCTGCAATTCCGGATCTTTCAATTCAAAATCATAGTTGTTAATGGTTTGCTGAAGCCTTGCTGAAAATTTGTTTACTTCAGTACCTTTTCTGAGCAGAAGAAAATGGTGTGTGAGAAAAACACAAATTCCATTATTACAGGTTTTAGAAAGTCGAAAATCTTCATTTTCGCTATTTAAAAGGATTTCGGCTTTAAAGGTTGAGTTCTCGGGCAATTCCTTTATCACGCCCGTAATAGTAGCTTCCAAATAATTAAAAATGGTGAGAGATTGTCCAACCGGATTTTTGTCACCATACATTCGTTTGGCAACCGTTTCAGTAATAACTACTGAGTTATGTCCTGAAAACAGCTCAGCCGATAAACTTGAAATAATTTGCGGCTGGAAAATCTGAAAAAAATTGTTGTTTGTGCTGATAATGTTGTCCACCCGTGTGTCAGTATGTGTCTGTTTGTCAACCACCGAGATTTCAAATCCGCTAAGATAATTTACCGGACACGCGATTTCTATTTCCGGATAATTTTCTGCGAGAACCGGAAACAATTCATAATCAAGGTCGAAATCTTTTTCGCCTTTGTCATAGAGTCGGTAGATTTGTTTGTAGTTGGCGAAGTCTTTGTTTACGCTATGCTCCGAATTATAGTACAAGCCAATTAAAATGCAGGAGGCAAACCCTATCGAGAAACCCCCGATGATGAGGATGGAATAGAATTTATTTTTTAGTAAACTCCGAATAGCCAGTTTTAAATTTAAAAGTGTCATTTTAAAATTTTTTTATTTAATTTTCATGCTTCCGGTACGAATAATTCGGATCACTCATATCGTAATGCTTCGACCGGATTTTTTGTGGCTGCCCGCCAGCTGTGCCAGCTAACCGTTAATAAAGCTATACCCAGTGCCAGCAATCCGGCCAGGGCAAAAATCCACCAGCTTAAATTGGTTTTGTATGCAAAGTTTTCGAGCCATTTGTTCATGGCGTAATATGAAACAGGTATCGCAACGACAAACGATACAGCCACCCATTTTATAAAATCCTTATTGAGTATTGCGAGAATTTCAGAAACCTGAGCTCCGTTTACTTTGCGGATGCCGATTTCTTTGGTTCTCATTTCAGCAATAAAAATGGAGGTGCTAAACAAACCCAAACACCCGATAAAAACAGACAACATTGTTACCAGAAGAAATACCTTACTAAATTTTCGGTCTTCTTTGTAAAGATTGTTTAATGTTTGGTCGAGAAAATGGTACTCAAAAGGCCAGCCGTTGGCAAAGTCATTCCAAACAAACTCTATTTTGCCGAGTGTATTTTGCAACTGTTCGCCGTTGTTAGCCTGCAGGTTTAAATACAAAATTTCCAGGTTTTCCGGTTCAGAGCAAATAAAACCAATGGGGCTGATGGCATGGTGCAAAGATTCGAAATTAAAATCTTTAACTACACCTATTATTTCACCCGATGCCTCATCATAAGAACTTATGTGTGCATTTTTTATGTTTTCTATTCCGTATGTTTTGATTGCTGTTTCATTAAAAATATGTTCTTTTTCGTGAATAGAGGAAGAACGAAAATTTTCGCCGTCAACGATTTCTATCCCAAAAAAGTCAAAGAAATTTTTATCTACCCTCATGGCTTCATACCCGATACGTTTTTCTTCACCGTTGTTGTTCAGCGACATGCCCCAACCCATTTCCGACTTGCCCAGTGCCTGTGAAGCCATTGTTATGCTGGTAACTTCAGAAATACCAGAAAGCTCCTGTTTTATGGTTTTTGCCTGTTCGGCCATTTTTTCATGTAGCGGAAGGTAAACAATATTGTCCTTTTGAAATCCCATGGAGTGGTTTTGCATAAAACTGTTTTGTTTGTTAATTATCAGTGAAGCAATAATTAAAGCAATGGAAAGCGTAAATTGAATCACCAGCAAAGCGTTCCTGAGATTTTCTTTTTTCCCCGTAGTGTTACTTTTTAAAATTTCAAATAAATTTTTTTGATGAAAATAGGAAGCAATAAAAACAGTTGAAAAGAAAAGAGTAAGTGTAACAATACAAAGTCCGGTAACCAGTGTATTGATTTTTAAAAAGCTTGAAAAACGGAATGATGAATCAAATAATTGGTTTAGCAGCGGAAGCGAAATCATAATCAAGAGAGCTGCAAAGAAAAGGGTGATAAAAAGTACCGGAATAATTTCAGTTATAATTCTGACTAGCGATTGGCATGTGCCTGCACCCATAACTTTATGAATCCCTGCATCTCGCGATTGTTTTATTTTTTGCGCTGTGTTCAGATTAATAAAATTGATAAGTGCCAGCAGAAATACAATGATCATTACTGTACCAAGTATTTTTACTCTTCTCATACTGCCACTCAACAATACATCACTGTGTTGTTCCGAAAAGTATAAGTTTTTATATGATTGTAAAAAGATTTTTCCCTTGTCCTGTTTTGCCCAGTCGGGAGCGGCAGATTGAAAGGCCGTGTTAAGCTGGTTTTCGATATTTGTTTTAGAATGGGCGGAGACCAGAGAAACAAAAACTTCATAACTTGTTTGCCCCCAATGGTCGGTTTTGTACCAGGCAACATTACTCTTCAGCGCCATAACAGGGATTATCGCGTCAAATGTCATTAAGGCTTCAAGTGGTAAATCTTTAATAACTGCAGCCACATTAAAATCCATTTCTCCAAAGCTACTCGTCCTGAATTTTAGCGTTTTTCCCACCACATCAATCTTACCAAATATTTTCAGTGCTTCGGTTTTTGTTAAAATGATATTATCGTCAACTGCTAAAGTACCATCAAGAGCTCCGGCAATTATTTCATAATTAAATACATCAAAAAAGTATTTATCAGCATAAAGAATCTTCCCTGCGTTATACTGTTTTTTATCCACTTCGTAGTAACTTCTGTCCGACCATTCTTCATGGGCTTTTGTGATACCCTTTATTTCCGAAAATTTACCGGTGAATTCTTTGATACTGCGTGATGACCAGTAGTTACCTTTCTCTGCACTAAGCTTGTATAAGTTTTGGTAGTTTTCTATTGATTTCCCCCGATTTAGTTCGGTGAAAATAAATGTGCTTAAAAAAAGTGTCAGGGCGAAGGCCACACTTAATCCCAGCACATTGAGCAGCAACTGCCGCTTACCTTGCAGCAGCTGCCGAAGAATTAGTTTTATTGAATATTTGAACATGGCTAATATAATTTGAATTATTCTTACCTATATACTTCAACTGGTTCGCGTTGCTGGGCACCTGTTTTGCCAGTTTACAGCCCCCATATCCCCGTAAAGGTGACTTTGAGCCAGTGTATATTTTAGTATCTCTTTATCAATATTGTTTTTTCCAATCTCGCAAATTCCAGTTTCTCCCTTTGAGGAGCTTAGGAGAGGCTTTACTCATATCGAAGTGCTTCAACAGGATTTCGTGTTGCAGCCCGCCAGCTTTGCCAACTTACGGTTAGCAGTGCAATTCCCAGAGCCATTAATCCGGCCATCATAAATATCCACCAGCTAACATCGGTTTTGTATGCAAAATTTTTCAGCCATTTATGCATGGCGAACCAGGCAACCGGAGTAGCAATAACAAAGGCAATAAGTACCCAAATCAAAAAATCTTTGTTAAGCAGGGTGACGACTTCCGAAACTTTTGCGCCATTTACTTTTCGTACGCCAATTTCCTTTACCTTCTGCTGAATATAATACAGCGACATGGCGAAAATTCCCATTGAAGAAATAATAATGGAAAGCAATGTAAAAGCCCCAATTAGTTTTGAGCGTTTAACTTCTGTTGAATACCACTCGTCAACACTGGAGTCGACAAACCCAAATTCCATTGGTTCCCCCCCTGTAAGAGATGCTTGCTTTTCCCTGATTCTTTTTACCGTTTCAATAATGTTGGCATCACTTATTTTAACTGCGATACTCCAGGGGAAATCTTCGTTAGTCATTTGCCGGATAATAGCCGGGCCAATCTGTTCGTGTAACGACCTGAAATTAAAATCTTCAACAATTCCTAAAACAGGAATTTCCTTGTCATAATATTTGAAAGAGCTTGGGTTTTCGTCTAATGCCAGTAAATTTACAGCTGTTTGATTAATCCATACGCCATTTTTTGAGTAGGCCACTCCAGTTTCATTTACCTTCAAACCAAAAATTTTGAGGTAAAGACTATCGCCCCTGAATTCCTGAAAACTAACCGGTTTATCGTTATAGTTAAACGACTGGTTATTTCCGCCATCAATGGGCATTCCCATACAGAAGGAAGCTTCTTCAACTCCGGGAATCGATTTTAGTTCGTTGCGAAATGCTTCTCTTTTATTGGCTTCAATGGTGTTATCCATCCAAAAAATATTGTCTTTGTTAAATCCCATGTCGTAATTCTGCATAAAATTCGACTGTTTTGTAATGGTTAAAGTGCTTACCAATAAAACAATGGCAACCGTGTATTGGAAGGCAATCAGTATTTTAGAATAACTTTTACGGGTTTTAAATGTAAAGCTGCCTTTTACTACTTCAACCGGATTAAATTTATTTGTCACCAGTGCCGGGATAATTCCTGATATCAGGCCCGTTGCACTAATGATTAAAAGCGAAGAAAGGACAAAAGCAACGTTAAATTGATTGGTAAGATTGAGATCCGTGTCCATTTGATTGTTAAAAAAGGGTTCTGCAATTAATGCCAGAGCTATAGCTATTAAGGCAGCAAAGAAACTTAATGCAACAGATTCTGATATTTGTTGATAAACCAAGGCACCTTTTGAACTTCCAATCAACTTTTTAATGGCAATTTCTTTGCTGCGATTCCCGGCCTGTGCTACCGTAAGATTTATATAATTGATAATGGCAATCACCAGGATTAGTATAGCAATTCCTCCAAACAACAGTACCGAACTTTTGTTATTTTGCCGGATTGCCGTCCCCCTGGAATTACTAAAATAAACGTCAGTAAGGGGCTCAAACTCGAGTTCTTTCGAAAAGCCTTGTTTGTACATCCAGTAGTCCTTTTTAAATTGCTCAAGAATTACAGGTGCTTTTGAAGGTAAATCGGTTCCTGCTTTCGCGAGAAAGTAGACTCCAAATGAACTATTGTTATTAGTGGTAAGAAGTTCCGGATAATTCCAGAACTCAGCCAGCATATTAAAAGTAATTATTGCATCAAACTTTTCAAATTGAGTATTTTGTGGCATATCCTTAATAACTCCGGAGACGATAAACGATTTGTCATTCAACCGGAACGATTGCCCTACCGGATTCTCGCTACCAAAGATTTTATGGGCAAAGGTTTCCGAAAGAACGGCTTTGTCTTTGGTCTTTAAAACTTCACGAGGATTGCCTGAGATTAAATCAAATGAAAACATAGTAAAAAAGGCGGAGTCCGCTAACAGATAGTTCATGCGTGTTTGCTCATCTCCCGGGAAAACTGCATTCCCCGACATATTTTTTATACGCGTGTAGGCCTCTACTTCGGGCAACTGATTTTTGATATATTCACCGGTGGGAGCACCAAAAGTGGAACCCTCTTCCCGGTAGAGCCTGTAGAGCCGATCTTTGTTTTTATGAAACTGATCAACAGAAAGTTCCTGTTTTATATAAACCGTTAACAATAACACAAACATTAGCGATACAGCAAAGCCTGATATGGTGACAAAACTGTATAGTTTATTCTTGCTTAGAAATTTTAAAAAGGATCTTAATGAATTACGTTTCATAAATACTGTTTCTAAATGTTTTCAATTTGTTTATTTGTATCTCAATCTCACAAATGCCAATTCTTTCCCTCCGGGGAAGGTCAGGTGGGCTTTATTCATATCGAAGAGCTTCAACAGGATTTCTTGTAGCAGCCCTCCAGCTTTGCCAGCCCACAGCAAAAAAGGCAATGATTAAGGCAAAAAATCCACTAATCAAAAAATAGCTTATATGTATATTAACTTTTGTTGCAAAGTTGCTTAACCAATTTACCATTAACAGATACGATATAACAAATGCAAATACCGAGGCAACGCTAACCAAAAGAAAAGTTTCGCCCAATAAATTACCCATAATACCCGCTTCGCTGCCACCAACTACTTTACGGATACCGATTTCTTTGATGCGGCGTGTAACATTTAATATGGAAAGAGCCATCATTCCGACAAAACTCAAAACAATAGCCAGAAAAGCACCCGATGAAACCATATTAAATACGCGTTCGTCTTTTTCGAATTTGGCAGCATATACATCGTCAAGCGACCTAAAAGACATCCTGTAATTCGGATCAAATTCTTTAATAACACCGGCCACTTGCTTTTGATTTTCCCGCGTAAAGTTTCCGAGGGTACGCAGGTAAATAAAGCTGCCGTAGTTATCAACCCGGGACAAAACAAGCGGCTCAACAGACTTCCCGGCATATCCGTTAAAATAAAAGTCTTTAACAACACCGGCTACCTTTACAGGCTGCCCTTTGTACGAAACCTGCATATCAGGACTAAGCTGCAGACCCAACATTTTTGCTGCTGCTTCATTTAATACAATACTTTTTTTGTCACTTTGGCTGTCTGTAAAAAAGCGGCCTTCTTTTAGTCGCAGTTGCATCGTTTCGCAAAATCCGGGCATTACCCTGTACTCGTTTACAGATTTTTCATTAGGGCTGTTAAGTAAAGCAATTGATTGTCCGCTACAACCACCGCCCATACGATGTTGCGAAATACCAACATTTTTGATAAAAGGTAGTTTTTCGAGTTCATTTTTAATAGAAACTGTATTCCGGGCAGCCTGTCCCGAAAAATCCTGAATGGCTACCACATCTTTCGCATTAAATCCGAGAGGCACATCTTTCATGTGTTTTATCTGGGCTTTTATAATGATGAGCGAAGAAATAAGTAATGCTGTAATAAAGAATTGCACTAACACTACTGATTTGGAAAGCCCACTGTGTGAAACGTTCTGGCGCTTTCCTTTTAATCCTGAAACAAGGTTTATTTTTGACAGATGAAGGCTGGGATAAGCACCGGCTATTAAAACAAGCACGATTAACACTATCATAATCATCGCGACACCCAGTGGAGTGAACATATCATTTGCAGTTAAGGGAAGATTTATCATTCGGGAGAAAAATGGTTGTACCAGAACAGCAAACCATAAGCCCATAAGTAATGCAAAAAAGGCAATAATACCGTTTTCCCGAAAAAACTGACCGGCAAGATTACTGCGGGTAGCACCTGCAACTTTTCGGGAGGCTATTTCGGCAATCCGCTTTTCGCCATGTAGTAAATACATATTAATAAAATTGATAAGGGCTATCAGGAAAATGAAAAGGGCAATACCGCTCACAATAAAAAGTTGCATTCGGTTGGTTTTTGGCACCATATCGTCCTCAACCTTTGTATGCAGGTGAATATCACGCAAAAGTTCGGCGCTGGTTTCAGTCTTTGTGTCGTTCAGCTTTCCCCGGGTTTTCCAAACTTTCATCAGTTCATCATTTGCCGCTGCAATATTTTTTCCGGCAGTTTGCAAGTCCATACCCTTTTTTAACAGGTAATAAGTTTGAAATTCCAGACTGCCCTGACTAATCATAAAATCGTTGGCTTTCATGGGCTGTAACAAATCGAATTTAAAATGCGTCGTTTTGGGCAAATCAGCCATGACTCCTGATACAAAAAGGTCAGAACCATCCAAAGCCAATGTTTTTCCCACACAATCCACACTTCCAAAAAGTTTCTCTGCCGACGATTTTGTCAAAACAATATTCTTTTTACCGGCAAGCGCTTCAGAAGTATTTCCTTCCGTCAACTTTAGTCCGAAAACATCAAAGAATTCCTCATCGGCAAACATCACCTGTAAATCATTGAAAGTACCCTTCTCCGCTTTTATTCTCACGTCCCATCCGGGGTTTAACTGAACTGCCTTTTCCACTTCGGGAACTTGTTCTGGCAACTGTGTGTATGCCGTACGAAGTGCAGCGGACAATACCTCTGTTTGGTTTTCTCCGTGCAACATGTTACAAAGGCGCAACACGCGGTCGTTCGTTGGAAAATGTTTGTCGAAACTGAATTCGTATTTCAGGTAAACCGACAGAAGCAATAAAGCGCTCAGTCCAATTGCCAGTCCGGGGATACTAATATAAACCAGCAATGGATTGCGTTTTAACATGCGAAAAGCGAATTTTAAATTTCTTATGGCTTTCATATTTTATTATTTGTTTCATTATTCATATCTCAATGCCTTAACCCCGACGATTCTATTGGAATTTAGTCATTCATATCTGAGTGCCTCAACAGGATTTCTTGTAGCAGCCCGCCAACTCTGCCAACTTACCGTAAGAAGTGCAATTCCCATCGCCAATAATCCGGCAAAAGCAAAGATCCACCAACTTAAGTTGGTTTTATATGCAAAGTTTTCGAGCCATTTGTGCATGGCATAGTAAGAAACAGGAGTTGCAATAATAAAGGCAATACTTACCCATTTTATATAGCTACCGGAAAGCATTATTAAAATATCATTTATACCTGCTCCGCTAACTTTTCGTATCCCAATTTCTTTCACTTTTGTCATAACAATGTATTTTACAAGCCCAAAGAGTCCGAGGCACGACAAACAAATGGCAATTAACGCAAACAGGGTAAACAGTTGTTTGGTCTGGTATTCATTTTTATACAAAGCATCATAGTCTTCATCAAAAAATGAAAACACAAATTCTTTTCCCGGAAGTACTTTCTGATGTTCTGTTTTTATATAGTTGATAATTTTCTGCTTGTCAGCCCCCGCAATACCTACAGATAAATATTCGGGCGACCACCACATTTCTACATCAGGTTCCTGAACAAAAGCAGCAGCCCTAACTTCAGTCCTTTTTGAATTATAATGAAAATCTTTTATTACTCCAACCACCTCATAATAATCATTTTCGGTGTAATAAATATGCTTTCCAATCGGGTCCTGAATATTGTATGTTTTTAAAGCTTTTTCATTTAAAACCATTTTTTTACCTGAAGTAACATCATCGGTAAAAAAATCTCCCTTGGCAAGCTCAATTTTATAGGTTTCGAAAAATGAAGCTTCAACCGGATTTGTCTCAAGCGCCAGCATTTCTATTTCATCACCGTCAGGGATGGCAAAATTTCTTGCAGGCAGGCTCATTCCGGGAATCCTATGCGAAAAAGAAGCAGTTAAAATATTACTGTTTTTCTGTAATTCTTCTTTGAAAACTTTTTGTTTGTCATACGACAAATCTGCCATTTGCCGGATAACAACAATATTCTCCTTCTTAAATCCCAATTTTTTATTCTGAAGAAAATCAAGCTGGCGCGTTACAGCAAATGTACTTATGATAACCAATATGCTTATTGTAAACTGCAGAACCAACAAAGCATCTTTAAAACTCAGTTTTCCGCTGTTCTTTTTAGAAAATTTTGTTGTGAGCACTTTTATGGGTGACATCCCCGAAACAACAAATGCCGGGTATAATCCGGCAACTATACCAGTAAAGATGGCAAACAAAACCAAGCATAGATACATGATTGGTGTTAAACCTGAATCAGACAGGATTTGGATTTCCGTATTTTTTTCAAAAACTGGGATAAATAAACGAACAAAAGCCAGTGAAATTATCAGCGCGAGGAAACTATAGGTACAACTTTCTGCAATAAACTGCCACATGATTGATTTGCGCGATGCTCCTGTAACCTTTTTAACCGTAATTTCTTTTACCCGCGCTGACGACTGTACAGTTGAAAGATTTGTAAAATTTATAAGAGATATAATGAGGATAAAAAGTCCGATCACCAGAGCCATATAAATGTAGGTAATGTTCCCGTTTTGGCCGGCTTCATTTTTTAATGTCGAATATAAATGGATTTTTGAAAGTGGTTGTAACTTTAGTCTCCAGCTTTCACCTTTAGCTTTCCAATCTTCAACTGTCAGGTTCCTCCAGTTTGCAAGGATAGGGGCAATCTCTGTTTGAAGATATTCATTCAACTTACTTTCAAATGTCAAATAATCTGTATTCTTATCGAGGAGGATATAGGTATAAATATTTGAATTCATCCAATCGCCTGTAGCATTTCTGTAAAATGAAATTGATGGCAGGGAAAACAAAAAATCGAATGTAAAGTGAGAATTTGAAGGAACATCAGCTATTACACCGGTAATGGTAAATTGTTTATTTTCATGGTCCATGCCAGTCGAGAGGATTTTTCCAACCGGATTTTGATCGCCGTAAATTCGTTTAGCGGCACTTTGGGTGATAAAAGCAGTGTTGGGTTCTTCCAGCGATTTATTGTCACCCTGTATAACAGGAAAAGAAAAAACATCAAAAAGTGATGCCGTTGCCCCCGAAACTTTCATTCTGAAACCCTGACCATCGGGTTTGCTCATCATGGCCGTACCAAAATCAAGCATCCCGACAGCTTCCTTTACCTCCGGGAATAAATCAGGTAATGCCTTTGACAGGATTGATCCTGTTGTAGCGTCATTTATATCGTTTTCCAAGAGTTTGCCTTCACTTGTTATCCGGTATATCTGTTCCCTTTTTTCGTTAAATTTATCAAAGCTCAATTCGTTATTAACCCAAAGCATTACCAGAATAAAAGCTGACATACCAATCGCAATACTTATAACATTGGTTAGCGAGGAAGATATATTTCTTCTAAATATTCTGATTATTAATCTTAAGAACTGTTGTATCATTTTTATAATTTTATCTGGTCCCGTTTTTTTGATATGATATCTTTACTCATACCTCAGTGCTTCGACCGGATTCCTCGTTGCTGCGCGCCAGCTTTGCCAGCTTACGGTTAACAAAGCGATTCCCAGCGCCAGCACTCCTGCCAGCGCAAAAATCCACCAGTTTAAGTTGGTTTTGTAGGCAAAATTTTCAAGCCATTTGTGTATGGCGTACCAGGCAACGGGCGTTGCGATTACAAAGGCTATCAGAACCCATTTTACAAAGTCTTTGTTTAGCATTGCCAGTATTTCAGATACTTTAGCGCCGTTTACTTTCCGAATGCCGATTTCTTTTACTTTTTGCTGACTGGCAAAAATTGACAATCCTAAGATTCCCAAACAACAGATAAAAATGGCAATGACCGAAAAGAAGAAGAAAATTTTTCTAAACTGAACTTCGGAGCTGTACATTTGCGCTACCGATTCATCCAGAAATTCAAAATCTACAGGATAGCCGGTAGAAATACTGGTTGCAGCTTTGTTAATCTGTGTAACGGCTCCATGTAAACTGTTAAAATCTGAAGATGCTATTTTAACGTAACAAAATTTGGCATAATCGTTAACTCTTATTATCACAGGAGAAATGGCTTTGTGTACCGATTGAAAGTGGAAGTTATCGACAACACCAATAATTTCCATTTCCTCTGAATTGAAAGCCGGAATTTTTACTCCCAATGGTTCGTCAAATCCATATTCATCGACAAATGCTTTATTCACAATAATTTTGTTTTTATCGGTTAACATATCTGAAGAAAATAACCGGCCTTTTATGGGATTTAAACCTAAGAGTCCCGGAAAATTATTATCGCATCTTATAATATGACTGCTTATATTTTCCTTCTTTTCACCTTTATAAGTTATCGTCATCCCATACCACTGCTCAATGGATTCCCTGCCGGGTAAAAAATTGGTATAACTTACTTCTTTTACACCGGGAATTTGCACTATCTTCTCTTTTAGAATATCTTTTTTTAGTTGAGGAGTGAGTTGTATAGTGTAGATATTTTCTTTGTTAAAACCCAACTGTTTTGAGCCGTATTTCACCTGCTTCTGCACAGCCCATGTAAATGCAATCAGTATTATGGCAACCGAAAACTGAGTGATAACAAGTATTGTTCGAGTGCGGTTAGTCTTCCCTTTTCCTGTGATATTTCTTTTTACGGAGTCAATTGGATTTATAGACGATAGTTTTATCGCTGGTACAATAACAGAGAAGGTGGAAATAATCAATGCTGCAGAGATTGATATAAGCATAAATTCAGGATTCAAAATAATATCCGAATTAATTGCAACTCCTATTTTATTGGAGAGAACCGGTATTGTTATCAAAGATATCATGTAGGCAAACACAACCGAAAAAAGAAAAAATAATGCTGACTCGCCAATAATATTTTTGAGAATATGTTTTTTTTCGGCTCCCGAAATTTTTAGTATTCCGACGTTTTTTAATCGTTCAACAGCAAGTGAAAATGAAAGATTAAGATAATTTATTATGCCCATGAGCAAAATGATTGTCGCAACAACTGCCAAAATCGTGGTTGAGGTCTTGTTTCCGGTTTTCAGATAATTTTGTCTTCCGACATCAACATCAGAGAAATAAAATGAGCTAAAAGCTTTCAGTGAGATTGTGGTTTTATAATTGTTTTCAGGATAAAGCTGTGCTATCTTTTCCCCAATTTGATCGGGGCTGGCAGTTTTATTTATTAAAACAAAACTGGTAAAATTAGACATCCCCCAGCTGGTAAATTCAT
This sequence comes from Maribellus maritimus, assembly GCF_022267315.1. Taxonomy (GTDB): domain Bacteria; phylum Bacteroidota; class Bacteroidia; order Bacteroidales; family Prolixibacteraceae; genus Draconibacterium; species Draconibacterium maritimum. Next base: position 27,355 of record NZ_JAIKLE010000026.1, on the reverse strand, counting down.
CTCCGTTGGGACTGACTTGCGGAAGGCTAATCATCGGAATAATTGCATTAAAAGACAATGATGACTTTTCCTGAGCTTCATTGATTACTGCGCGCACGGTTAAATTGTGCTTGTTATCCATTTTAACTGTTTCACCTATGGGTGAAAGTTGCCCGAATAATTTTAAAGCTTCTTTGTTTGTAAGAACAATTGACATTGGTGTTCTGAGTGCCGTTTTAAAATCTCCGGCAATACATTGATATGAAAAAACATCGGTAAAAGTAGAGTCGGCCAAAATCAGCTTACTGGTTATCGGGGGATTTTCACCAACCTGGAAGGTCGTTTCTCCAAAAGGACTTCTTATACGTACGACTTTTTCAACCTCCGGAATTTCGTTCTCAATGTGTTCTTTGAGAATTGCCGGTGTGTAAGTATGTAATTCGCCTTGAAATCCTTCGGAACAAATAACATAGGTATTGTCGATGTTTTTATTGAATTTGTTTGCGCCCGTTTCGCCCAAATAATAGGTAGCAAGAACAAATACCACAGTCATGCTTAAAGTCAATCCGACAAAATTAATCGAGTAGATAAATGGCTTTTTTGCAACGCCTCTTTGTATAAATTTTAAAAAGTGCGATTTCATAATTTTTTATTTTTATCCGATGGCTCAATATCCAATTTTTACTCATATCGCAGGGCTTCAACGGGATTCCTCGTTGCTGCGCGCCAACTTTGCCAGCTTACAGTGAGCAAGGCAATCCCCAGAGCCAGTGCTCCGCCCAGCGCAAATACCCACCAACTTAAAGTAGTTTTATATGCAAAACTTTCGAGCCATTTAATCATGGCAAACCACGAAACAGGTGTCGCAATTGCAAAAGCAATAACTACCCATCTTACAAAGTCTTTGTTCAGCAGAGCCATTACTTCCGAGACTTTGGCTCCGTTTACCTTTCTTATTCCAATTTCTTTCACCCTTCGTTGGATAATAAACATCGATAATCCTGTTAACCCGAGAATGGCAATTGAAAGAGCAATTATCATAAAATAGTTCAGGAGCTGTTTTATGTTTTCCTCGGCCGTATATAGCTGGTTAAAGCGATCATCTATAAATTCATACGAGAAAATATTTTCCTGTAAATTATATTGTTGCCAGATGTTCTCGATAAAAGCCAGAGTTTTGGTTTTTTCGAAAGGAGTAATCCGAATGGATACTGTGGTAAAACTTTCGGGACGGTACATCATAATCACCGGAGCAAGTGGGATGTGCAACGACTCATAGTGAAAATCTTTGGTTACGCCTATTATTCTTTCCACTTGTCCGCTATAGTTGATTTGATTACCGATTGCATCTTCCGGCGAATCCCAGCCTATTTTTTTTGCGGCAGTTTCATTGAGAAGATACCCAGTGTTGGATTCACTAAACTTATCAAAATTTACACCTGCTGCAAGTTCAATTTTGTAGGTCGTAAGGAAATCTTCGTCTACCCTGATGTTGGCCAGCCTGAAATCAATAGGATTGGAATTCCCGTCGGAAACGACTTCTGCTGAACCGGAATCCAAAAGACCCTGTGATGGTGTTCTTTTTGACGCCGATGCTGAAAGAATGTTCGGGTTCTGCGCCAACTGTTGTTTAAATACATCCAGCTTTTCGTTGAGCTGGGGAGTGGAGGGTATAACAATCACATTTTCTTTGTCGAGGCCTAAGTTTTTATCGTGTAAATAGTTTATCTGTCTGAAAACAAAGAAAAATGAAATTACCAAAGCAATGGAAACCGCAAACTGAAAGGTTACCAATCCACCGCGGAATGTATTATTCCCGGTATTTATTTTTTCTTTTCCGCTTGAAATTACCGGTTTAAAAGATGAAACAATCAGAACCGGATAAAGAACCGAAAGAACTCCTGTAACAACAGATAAAATAACAATACCTGCTATTAAATCTGTATTTTCAGCTATTTTCAAATGAAAATTGTTTCCTATAATCTGATCTACTCCGGAGGAAATAAACAGGATAATTCCCAAGGCCAGTAATCCTGAAATAAAACAAAAGAAAACCGATTCCGCTGTTAGCTGAAGGATGAGGATTTTTTTGGAAGCTCCCACTACTTTTTTTACTTTGATTTCTTTTAAGCGCTTGGTGTACATTGCTACGTTTAAATTCATGTAGTTAATGCTGCCAAGAATAAGAATCAGTAATGCAACTGATGCAAGAATATAAATATATGAACGATTGCTGTACCAATCAAAGTGGATATCGGTAAGCGCTTCCATTCTTATTTTTGTCCACTCCGTTCCATTTTCGAATTGTTTGTTGATAAAACCATCCAGTTTGGAATCGATATTCTCCGGCAGGTGCGGAATAAGGGCAAATGTTGTATAGTTATTGCTACTCCAGTTTTTCATCTCCTCCTGCCCAACGATGGATTCGTATGTACTAAATGAAATATAAACATCAGGATTAAAATGGGTGTTTTGCCCCCAGTTTTTAAACACTCCCTGCACGATAAAACTGTATTTATTTCCTGTTTCATCTTTTACATCCAGCGATTTTCCGACAGCATCAGTCGTTTGAAAAAATCGTTGTGCGGCTTCTTCCGAAACAATTAAAGTGAGTGGTTCTTTTAGTAAGTTATCATCATTGGGTAAGCCTTTAAAATCAAAAATATGGAGTATTTCAGGTTCAGCAAAACAGGTATTGTCTTCAAATATTTTTTTGTCGCCAACCCTAAAAACAATTCCTGTATTACTAACTCTTGCAATTTGTTGAATTTCAGGTATTTCATTTTTTAACAGGGGTGCAATTGGAGGTGCTACATTTGTTAAATGAAGGTTTTCGTTGCCATCCGGGTCATAAAAATACCGGTGTACCCTGTATATTTCTTTACTTTTTGAATGAAAGGAATCGTAACTAAGTTCATATTTAATCCAGGCAGATATCAGGAATACACTTAAGAAACCTAAAACGAGCCCAAAAATATTAATTGCCGAATAAAACGGGTTTCGTTTCATATTTCTGAATATGGAATTAAAAAAACGTTTCATATTTTAATTCTTATATCATTCATATCTCAAACTGTCTACAGGATTTTTAGTTGCAGCTTTCCAGCTTTGCCAGCTCACCGTAAATAATGCAATTCCTAGAGCCAGAATACCGGCAAGGGCAAAAATTGTCCAGGTAATGTTTGTTTTATAGGCAAAGTTTTCCAGCCACTTTTTTGTTGCAACCCAAGCTACAGGTGTAGCTATAAAAAATGCTATAATTACCCATTTCACGAAATTTATATTTAGCAGATTCACAATTTGTGTAATCTGAGCTCCATTCACTTTACGTACTCCTATCTCTTTTCTTCGGTTTTGAGCGGTGTAGGCAGCCAGCGCAAATATTCCGAGCGACGAAATAAGGATGGCAAAAATGGCAAAATAGCCAACTATTTTGGCTGTGCGTTCTTCTTTTTGGTAGGCAATATTTAAAGCATCATCAATAAAATTTAGCTCTAAAGGGTCTGACGGAGATATGTCCTTAAAAACGGCTTTGGCCTGCGTTACAACAGCGATTAAATTATTGCCCGATCCTCTTACCAATACATAAGGAGCCCAGTTCATATCCCTTAACTGAAACATGGTTGGATGTGGTCTTTGATATAACGACCTGAAATTCATATCTTCTACCACTTCGCTAACTTTTACCACATTGTCGTGGAGCCTAAATTCGTTGTAGGGAGGTTCTAGTTCCAGATCATTCACTGCAGTTTTGTTTATGATCAAAGCGAACTTATCTTCCCCCATAACATTATCGGTAATTGAAATTCTGTTTTTTAAAGGGATTCCAAGTGCCGAAAAGAAAGCGGTATCAACCCTGAATTGATCAAAACTCTGCGCCTTGTCGTTATAAACAAAAGACTGGTTATTAATGGGACCTCCCGGAAAATCCTGGCAGAAAGAAACAGCTTTAACACCAGGTATTTTCATTAACTCGTTTCCGAATGCATTTTTTTGTTTATTCGTATCATCGGTCATTCGTATATAAAATGTATGGTCTTTATCAAATCCCAAATCATAGTTTCTCATATAGTTATTTTGCTTCATAATAAAAGCAACAACTACAATCAATGCAATGGAAACCGTGTATTGAAAAACAACCATCGCTTTCTGGCTAAAACTATTTCTCAGTCGCGACGGAACTCCCTTGATAATTTCAAGAGATTTGAAACCAGAAAGAATAAGTGACGGAACAAAACCTGCAATGAGGCCGGTTACGAAAACAACCAGTAAGCTGCGGAACAGAAATCCATTGTTAAATATGTCGGAAAATTTAAAAGCTGTGTTTACCAATCGGTTAAACTCCGGCAAAACAAGAATTGTCAGTAAAACAGCAATGGTTGTTGAAATAAAACTTACAATGGTCGATTCCATTAAGAATTGCCTGACAATGCCCCAACGCAATGAACCGATAATTTTTTTTATTCCTACTTCTTTGGCTCTTTTTACTGACTGCGTGATGCTTAAATTAATGTAATTTATTGCTGCAATTATTACAATCGAAAATGCAATAATGGTAAGAATATTAAGAAATTTTTTATTACCCTGCCGCGTTCCTATGTAATCGCGTGCCGAGAGGTTAAAATATACTTCTTCGAGCGGCATAAAAGAGATTTTGTTGCTCCTGTCGTTTTGAAAAACCCAGTAAAACTCCTTGGCCTTTTCCAGCAACTCCTTTTCATGCACTTTAATGTTGCTGTTTTTATGCGCCAGTAAATAAAGTCCAAAGGAGCTGTTTCCATAATCTTTCATAAAATACTTCAACGCATTCTCTTCGCTCATTCCCCATATTCTGGGTAGCATCGAAAAGTTGATAATCATGTTTGGCTTAACAAAATGGGTGTTGTCTTTAAAATCACGAAAAATGCCGGAAACCACGAAATCTTTCCCGTTAAATTTAATGCTTTCCCCTACCGGATTTTTTTTGCCAAAAATTTTCTTTGCAAAACTCTCCGATAGTACAGCATCCTCGTTCGCCGATAAAAGCTCTCTGGTATCTCCAACAAGTATTGGAAATGAAAAAATGGTGAAGAATGTTGAATCGGTTAACAAACAATTCCCACTTTCGAACTTTTTGTTGTCGTATGTTAAAGTACCATCCATCGTAAAAGTACGCGCATAGCTTTCAGCCTCAGCAACATTTTCCAAAATATACTGGCCGAACGGAGGCGCAAAAGTTTCAATATTGTCGCCATGTACACGGTATATTCTGTCTTTATTTAGGTGAAATGAATCGACTGATATTTCGTTGGAAACATAAGAAGATAGCAGCAAAACAAGGGTTATGGCAATTGCCAATCCAAAAATATTTATTGTCGAATGAAGTTTGTTTTCCCGTAAATTACGAAACATTAATTTAAATTGTATCCGGAACATAGTTGTATTTCTAGTTTAAATATTCACAATGTTTTTTGACTTTATTAAACCTTGAAGATTTGTTACATACTTCTCACTATTCATATCTGAGAGCTTCAACAGGATTTCTCGTTGCGGCCTTCCAGCTTTGCCAACTCACAGTTAGCAAAGTAATTCCCAGTGCCAGTAGTCCTGCCAACGCAAAAATCCACCAGCTTAAAGTTGTTTTGTAGGCAAAGTTTTCCAGCCATTTATACATAATGTAATATGAAATTGGAGTGGCAACAACAAAGGCAAACACCACCCATTTTACAAAGTCTTTATTTAGCATGGTTATCACCTCTGTAATTTTAGCGCCGTTTACTTTTCTAATGCCAATTTCTTTTATTCTTTTCCGGGTTTCGTAAAGCGTAATGGCAAACAGCCCAATCGCTGAAATGATATAAGCGATGATGGTGAAAAGGATATAAATTTCGCTTAGCCTTTTTTCCTTATTGTACATCGATTGAATATCATCAGAAAGGAAGGTGTAGTTAAAGGTTTCTCCCGGATTGTTTTTTTCGAAAAGTTGCCGGACAAACTGGAGACCTGTCTGGTTTGCACCCTCTTCAAACTGAATCAGAAAGTTATCTTCCATATCTTCAAAATAAAGTATAACAAGAGGTTGTGGTTTTACCGAAAGATGTTCGAAATTAAAATCTTTAACAACTCCGATAATGTCATATGCTCCCCATGAGCTACTCCTGATTTGTTCCGTGGAAATGTCGGTTATTTTCCAATATTTTTTTGCAGCTTCGTTAATTACTACCTTTTCATCGCGGTTTTTGTCCTCTTCCCGGTTAAAAAATCGGCCTTCAATAATTTCTAATCCCAGAAGATTGGCATATTCAGGTGTTATAGCCAGAGATTTTTCCGTGGTGTAATCTTTTTCTTCGTTGTTTAATTTCCACGACATCTCAAAGGGCTGAATTGGGGAATTGCCAAGTGAAAAACTTTTAATCGAACTTTGAACCGTCAACTCATTTTTCGCATATTGAAAATTATTTTGATAATCCTGATGTTGCTTCATTTGCTCTTCACGGGTTCCGCTATAATTGGGTTCATGAAAAAGTTGTGTGCTAACAATATTCTTTGAATCGAATCCCAGGTCTTTATCAAGCATTAAATTCAGTTGTTTAACAACTACTATCGACGCAGTAAGCAGGACAAATGAAAGCGTAAATTGCAGGGTTGTAAGTACTTTTCTCCCGGCTAATTTAGTTGGTGCAAAACTCTGATTTTTTAAACTTTTGGTAATAGGCAGATAAAAATAAACAAAAGACGGGTAAATCATCGCCCCGGTAATTAATACAAAAAGAATCAGGCTGTTTAAAAGAAAAACTTGCCAAATATCGGGCGTTAAGTTTACTCTGGCAATTTGATTAAAATGAGGCAAAACGATGTGAAACGCCAGCGTGATAATAAAGGAAGAAATAAAAATAAGCAGGAGGATTTCGGTAAATTTTTGTAATAAAATGTGTTTTGAACCAGCTCCCGTAATTTTATTAATCCCGATGTTTTTAATTGAAAAATTGATATTGATAATTTGCAGATTGGTGAAGTTGAGTAGTGAAATAATAAAAATTACAGCAATAATTGCATACAAGACATTGATGTTTTTTTTGTCGCCGTGTTTGGAGATGATTCCCTGAGTATTAATGTTGTTTCCCTCGAAATACATTTTACTTAAAGGGTAGATGCCAGTAGTACTTTCTTTAAAACGTTCTCTGTAATGTCCCAAATCCTTTATTTTTTCAGAAAATTCAACCTCATTAAAACTGCTGTTTGCCAAAATGAAATTTCCGCCCATCCGGCTGTATTGCATCGAGTGGTTGGGAATGATAAAGTCAAATGTAATTGAGCTGTTGGAAGGCAAAGGTTTCAGAATACCTTTTACGGTATAAATCTTTTGTTCGCGTGTGGTAATGGTAACGTATTTCCCAATTGGATTTTCATCTCCAAATATTTTTTTCGCCATGTTTTGGCTGAAAATGATTGCATCCGGATCGTGTAATATTGCAGCTTTATCTCCAACTTTTAACTGAAAATCAAAAACCTCAAAAAAGCTGCTGTCGGCAACTATTCCTTCAGGTGAAAAAGAATGTTCATTATAAGTAAATTTGATTTCACCTTCTCTATATTTTTTTATATCGGTAAAGCTTTCAATCTCGGGATAATCTTTGTAATTAAATTTAAAAAATAAATCAGCTTCCCAGGCTTCGGGTTTACTTTCCGGTGAGTCTTTTAAAGTGATCAGGTAAATATCTTTTTCCCGTTTATGGAAATTATCCATTGAAAGTTCGTTGCGGATGTATGTGAAAAGGAGCGAGATACATAATGCTCCTAAAAACACGGTGGAAATACTTCCGGCAAAAACCAGCCGGTTTGATTTAAAATTTCGGATAGCGTATTTTAGATAGTGTTTTAACATTCTTTTTGTTGCTTTTTATTTATATCTCAGCTTTTATTTATGAGCAGTCGGCTCCGATTCCCCGGACTTATTCATAGCGTAAAGCTTCAACCGGATTCCGGTTGGCTGTACGGGTATAATTTGCAGCGGCTATTACTGCTACCATTAACAATACAAAAAGGCTGCAGGCAACAAATATTCCCCAATGAAGATCAATCTTTGAGGCAAAATTCTGCATCCATTTGTGGGCGGTAATCCATGCTCCTGTTAATCCGAGTAATACCGCTGGTATAGCTATGTATTCCAGATCAACAATAAAAGCCCGGAGAATATCGGTAAGATTTGCGCCACTAATTCTGCGAATCGCCAATTCCTTTCGGCGACGCGCGGCTTCGTTTGAAGTGTATCCAAGCAAACCGATAATTGTGATCAACAGGATAACAATGTTCCCGGCCATCATGGCGTTACGGAAACCTTTCTCAGCCTGGTAGCTGTATTTTTGCTCCTGTTCAAGGCTATGTATAACCGCATCCTGATGAGGCAGAAACTGATTGAAAATATCTGTTATCCTTTTTGACATTCCCACTTCAGCAGTTTTGTTTACTTCCAGGAGGATGTAAAATGAAAAAGAAGAACGTTCAGCTCTTTCCTGTTCAAATTTTTTCTGGGGGAAATAGAAAAATACCGATGGCCGAAGGTCGGGAGCAGTAATTGTGTTGATAATAAAATCGGGGAAAACGCCCCTGATCGTTGTTTGTCCGTGTTCACTAATGTCGACCTGTTCGCCAACCACATTTTTCCATCCATTAAATACTTTTAGCTTTTCTGCGCCTTTTTCACTAATCAGCACGTCATTGGTCACCGAATTTTGTTGTGTAAAACCTTCTCCTTCAGGAACCGGAATGTTTAATATCGAAAAGTAATTTTCGTCTACCCAATAAAAATCAGCTACATTAAACAGCTCTTTTTCTTTATCAGGTGAATTGATGTTATTGCCTGAAGCTCCTTCAATTGGTACTCCACAGCCCATCCCTACTGTTTCTACTCCCGGTACTGCACGCAATTCATTTAACAGCGTAGAAATTTTTTCGGCTTCCATTCCACTGGTTGAACCATAATAGACTCCCTTTGTCCGGTATCCGTGGTTGGCATTAATAATACTGCTATATTGCATGCTTACGATTACCAACATTGTCAAGATAAATGATGCACCCACAAACTGGAAGGAAAGTAATACCAGTTTCCATCTGTTCTTTTTTTGTTGAAAATTGCGAAAGGCTGTTGCCACCGGAACACGGAAAAAAAAACGCCCTGGAAGGTAGCTGGTTAAAATTAGCAGTGTTATAATCAGAAAAAGTAAAGGCCAGATAACAACAGGATTTAACACCGAAATAAGTTTGTGTCCTACCTGCGCTTCCGCCAGCGGTTTTAAAATCAAGATGAGAAGGAATGCACCTACAAACGAAATCAGAAATAAAACAAAGGTTTCCGAGAAAATCAGCTGCTGAAGGTTTTTTGCTTCGGCACCGCATGTTTTATGTATGGCCGAACTTTTTGCTCGTTTTATTAAGGCGCTAAGCGTAAGTAACGTGTAATTCATGAGAGAGACAAATAATACGGCAAAAGCAATTGTAGCAAGTATCAGAATCATATCTTTCACGCCACTCGAATATAATTTTTTGATTGGTTTTAGTGTGTATTTCAACACCATTCCCCCTTGCTGTTGTTCCAGGCTTTCAATATCCTGGTATTTTATCTGCATTTTTCGAATGGCCGGCGCCATACTCTCAGGATCTACTCCGGGAGCGAGTTTTACTGCGGCATAATAACGGTCGTTTCCTAACCAGTTGGTAGAACCATCCCAGGAGAAAAATTGCCCTGTGGAAATCATTGATATCAGTACGTCATATTCGTAGTTGGTGTTTTCAGGAAGTTCTTCAAATACTCCGGCAATGGTCAGTTTTCTTCCCGGATATTCTTTTAATTCAATGATTTTGCCTGTTACATCTCCCCCCATTTCCTTTGCAATCTTACTTGAGATCATACAGGTCATCGGACTGCTGAGTATATCCTTTGGGTTTCCGTTAACCATCGGGCGGGGCAGCACATCAAACAAATGTTCGTCGGCCAGAGAAAATTGCGCTGAGTAGCTTTTTTTATCTTCAGTATAAAAAACGGATGAACCAATGCTGTTTAACCGAGTTGCTGCTTCAATACCCGGAACCTCTGCTTTCATACCGGGAGCAACTGCACCGCTTACACGTCCCCAGCTATCCAACTTATCTGAGGATTTATCTCGTTTAAAGTTTTCCTGAACAATATAAATGCGCCCGGCATCAGGATAAAAACTGTCGAAGCTGTAATAATACAATACCTCTGACAACAACAAAATACCAAATGCCAGTCCGGCTATAAGTGAGATGATTCGTGTTGTTGTATGTTCTCCTTTTCGAAGTAGTCTGCGAAATGCCAGTTTTAAAAAGTTTTTCATGTGTTTTCTGTTCTTATTCCCTCAGCCTGTTTACACAAGTGAGCCGGTGTATATTTGTTACATCTATTTATCAATACTCTGTTTTGCTGGTCCTGTAGTTTCCTCCTCTTTTTAGTCAGTTGGAGGATCTTTACTCATAGCTCAACGCTTCTGCAGATTCCGGATAGCCGCTTTCCAACTCCGGCAACTAATCGTCAGCAGTGCAATTCCCGGTGCAGTATTCCTGCCGGTGAAAATATACGCCCGCCAGATGTACATCTTCAACGTTCTGTAAACATGCAGAAATTGTCATTCCCCCCGTTTTTACTCATACTGGTTTACCTCATTGCACAAAGTAAATCAGGTAGATCGCTTTCTACCTGTCAGCCGAATTGAAAGCTCCCATAACCCGGAATATTCTTTCTTTATTCGGCTGGAAATCATCGAAACCGGTTTCATAATTTATAAACAGGAAAATAAAAAAGGCAGGCAGCAATGCCAATTGTAGAGCAAGAATATTAATAAACGCATTTAGCCTGTTTTTCAGGATATTCCGAAAAGCAGATTTTAAAAATAAAAAAATCATTTTCTATTTTTTTAATGTTTATTGTTTTCAGCTTTGAGGCAGTAAAATCCGGCAAAGATTTTTCAGGACAAATGACTAAAGTATTTCCGCCATTTTCTCGTTTACATTTTCGGTCAGAACTTCACCGTCGAACAGGTTAATTACGCGGTGAGCAAAACCAGCATCATGCATCGAGTGCGTAACCATAATAATGGTTGTTCCTTCTTTGTTTAATTCTGTTAACAGGTTCATGACTTCGAGGCCGTTTTTTGAATCGAGGTTACCGGTCGGCTCATCCGCAAGGATTAGTTTTGGATTGGCAACCACTGCACGTCCGATTGCTACACGTTGCTGCTGACCACCGGAAAGTTGCTGGGGAAAGTGTTTGGCACGGTGTCCTATTTTCATTCGTTCCAAAACAGCATTTACCATTTCTTTGCGTTCGCTTACTTTCTTTTTCAGGTAAATGAGTGGCAATTCTACATTTTCATATACTGTAAGTTCGTCGATAAGGTTAAAACTTTGGAATACAAAGCCAATGTTTCCTTTACGCATTTGTGTGCGCTGGCGCTCCTTGTATGTTCCCACTTCGGTTCCATCAAAAAAATATTTCCCGGTGCTTGGATTATCAAGTAAGCCGATAATATTCAACAAAGTTGATTTTCCGCAACCCGATGGTCCCATAATGGCCACAAATTCGCCTGCTTTTACATTGATCGATACTTCGTTCAGAGCAAAAGTTTCAACTTCCTCTGTCCGGAAGATTTTTGTGAGTTTTTCAGTTTTTAGCATATTAAGCCCCCTTTAATTCCCCCAAATGGGGAAGATTTAAAAAGTTGATTATTTATATATTTTATGTTCATTTTTTGCTTTTTTGTTCCCTCGCCTTTGCCGAGGCTTAGGGAGCAGCCTTTATCTCAAAATCAGTTTATCGTTATCCCCAAATAAATCATATCCCGATGTTATTACCCTCTCGCCAGGTTCCAGTCCTTCCAGCACCTCATAATATTTTGGATTTTTTCTTCCAATCCTGATGTTTCGTTTTGTGGCAAAATCACCCGAAGGATCGACTACGTAAATCCATTGTCCACCGGTGCTGTTAAAGAATCCTCCCAAACTTACCAGAAGCGATTGCTCGGGCTGCCCCAGTTGCAGATTAATATAATATGTCTGTCCGGCACGAATATTTTCAGGACGTTCATCAGTAAAGACAAGATCAATCTGGAACTGTGAATTTCTTACTTCAGGATACACCTTTTTCACCCGTAAATTAAACAGACTGTTTTGACGCTCAAATGTTGCATTCAATCCCTGCCTTACCCGGTCAATATAGTGCTCATCAATAAGAGCTTCAATTTTATAATCGGTCAGTACATTAATCTGACCGATTCCTTCCCCCTTACCAATACTCTGTCCTATTTCTGCTTCAAGCATCCCCAGTTGTCCGTCAACCGGTGCTTTTACATTCAGGTTTTCCAAACGTTCACGCACGAGTTCAAGAGTTTCTGTCATTTTTTCCAGTTCTTTCTCTAGTTGGTTCATCTCAGTAATTCTTATCATCGAATCATTCTGCATTTTCTGCTTGTTAATTTCTTGAAGCTGAACGTTGTATTCATAGTCTTCTTTTGCCTGAAGGTAATCTTCTTTTGAAACCAGTTCATCTTCAAACAATGCTTTTTGTTGTTCGTAATTCCTTTTCTTTTTAATGAGATCAAACTCTGAGTTCAACAATAATCTTCTTGAATCAATCAATGCATTCTCAAAATTTATACGGGTTTGCCGTAAATAATTTTGTTTTTGCGCCAGGTTCGATTCACTGTTCATAATATCCATATAAACCGTCCTGTTTTCAAGTACTAAAATAACATCCCCTTCTTTAACCTGCGCTCCCTCTTCTATCAATATTTTCTCAACTCTTCCCCCCTCCTCAGCATCGAGATAAATAGTTGCAATTGGTTCAACAGTACCATTTGTACGAATGTAATCGTCGAAATTTCCTTGTTGAACTTCTTCAATGGTGATTTTGTCCTCATCAACTTTAAGTGAAGTTACATTTGAGTCTTTTATAATTTTTACAAGAAGAAAAACAAATAAAATGGTGGCCACTGCATAAATAATGTGTTTTGGCCTGATGCCCTTTTTCTTCTCAATTTTTCTGTCCATTGCCATAATTAAGTCCTTTTTATTGTCAAGATAAATACTCTAATTCAAATTTATTAATGAAATTCCGGGTAGCGGTTCTCCTAAATAAAAGTCAATTGTCTTCTTTTTAATTGTATACTGAAGTTTTGTTCGTAATAAATCGCTTTTTGCCTGTGCCAGTGTATTTTTTGAAGAATACAACTCGATAACGCTAATCAGGCCCTGTTCCATTTTTTTCTCTGAAACTTCGTATGCAATCTGCGCAAAATCTACCTGTTTCTCAAGTTGTGTATACTCTGCATTGTATGATTCCAGATCCTGGTAATTTTGTGTAATTTCATTGAATAGTTGTTGCGATGTTTTTTCTGCCTGAGTCTCTGCCTGCAAATAATTCAGTTGTGCCCGTTTAATATCTGAACGATATGCCAACTTTTCGAAAATAGGGACGCTCAATGATAAACTGATTGATTGGCTGGCATTATTCTTTATTTGATTGGAAAAGGTTTCAGTATTGGTATTTCCCTTTATTTTTGAGAAATAAGAAGAATAGCCACCTGATAGAGACAGGCTTGGCCACAGATATCCTTTGGCAATTGCAAGCTCTTTCTGAGCTGCCTCTTTTCTCAACTCGCCGGCTTTTACAGTCGGGTAAAAATCAAGCGCTTTGTTAAAAATAGCGGATGGTGTAGTTGAGTCAACTCCTGAAAGCTCATCCCCTGTTGATGTATATTCGATGTCAAAATCTTCATCCGGTGTAATGTTCATGGTTTGTTTTAGATCGAGTAAAGCCCCTTTATACGAATTTTCGGTTTGAATATAAACTACTTCTTCTTTTGCGAGGGCCGATTCCATTTCCAGCAAATCCGATTTTGCCTTTAACCCAAGTGCTATATGTCTTTTTGCCTGTTCAACGTTTAGTCTCGACAACTCTATTTGTTCTGCTACTATTTCCATTAGTCCTTTGAAATAAACTGTATTGTAGTAGGCTTCCATTACAGAAAAAGCAATGTTGTATTTCTGCATTTTTTCATCTTCAATGCCTGCCAGGTGATTCATTTTCCGAAGAGAAATTGTGTTTTGCCGGATGAATCCTCTAAAAATATCTACTCCAGTAGAAAGGTTAAACGAACTGTATATCCGACTTGTATTTGTATATTCATACGTATCGTAATCGAGTGATTTCCCAAATGAATTAGAGCCGCCTCCACTTAATGACACATAGGGTAGAAGGTTTCTTTTTGATTGTTTAAAATATTCTTCGTTCATTTCAGATTGGAGTTCCCTGTCTCTTACGTCAAGGTTGTTGGCAACTGCATATTCAATACATCGTTCCAATGTCCATTTTTCCTGTGCATGTATAAATTTACCCTGAAAGAGCGATAGAATCAATATTAAATACAAAGTTTTCGTCATATCATAAAAATGTTTCAATGCTCTGGATGAATGCCAAAAAAATGCCACGAATTATAACTTTCTCTTTGATAGTTGGTTGTGGTGTGTTTTGTAGCTGGTTTTATCACGTGGTGTAAAAAAAATTTACAAAAAGTGTCAAATAATTATACACATGGTTTGAAATAAAATTGGCTCGGTTTAACTTTGAAATAAAAAATATTCAAATGTATATTTCCTGCAAAGCTGCAAGAGGCAAAATAAGCCTGGTTGAAAAATTGGATTGTGAATTACAGCGACTTTGCTTTTAAATCAGGTAAAAATGGTAAAAGGAAAATTACTGATAGTTGACGACAACAAAAGTATTTTAAGTGCACTTGAAATATTGTTGCAGGATGACTTTGAAGAAGTTAAAGCCATCGCCAGTCCAAATCAACTTCCGTCCTTAATTGAAAATGGTGCCTACGATTTGGTTCTGCTTGACATGAATTTTTCAGCCGGTGTAAATACAGGTAACGAAGGTTTATACTGGTTGTCACGAATTCAGGAGTTAAGACCCGATATGGAAGTGGTTTTATTTACTGCATACGGCGATGTGGAATTGGCCGTGAAAGCGCTCAAAAAAGGGGCTTCCGATTTTGTACTTAAACCCTGGGACAATGAAAAATTAAGAACAACACTTCGGAATGTATATAAACTTCAGCAATCGAAAAAAGAGATCAAACAACTGAAAAGGCGGGAAAGTGCATTAAAAAGCGAAATGAGTAAGGAGAAGCATTTTATAATTGCCCGGTCGCCGCAAATGCTGAAGATTTTAAATCTTGTCCGCCGGGTAGCACGAACCGATGCCAATGTTTTAATTACCGGAGATAACGGAACCGGAAAAGAGTTGATTGCCCGTGAATTACATCGCCATTCAAAACGTGCGGAAGAAATTATCGTGAATGTAGATATGGGCGCCATTAGTGAAACCCTTTTTGAAAGCGAACTTTTTGGTCATAAAAAGGGATCATTTACAGATGCCCGCGAAGATCGGACCGGAAAAATAGAAAATGCAACTGGCGGTACCTTGTTTTTAGACGAAATAGGGAATTTGCCGGTACACCTTCAGCCAAAATTACTGGCTGCTTTACAAAATCGTACAGTAACTCCAATAGGAAGTAACAAACCTGTTCCGGTAGATATCCGATTGGTTTGTGCAACCAATCAGAACCTTGAAGAAATGGTAGCCGATGGCACATTCAGAGAAGATTTGCTCTACCGGATAAATACAATTCATATAGAAATTCCACCCTTACGCGAACGAAAAGAAGATGTGGTTGCCATTGCGGAATACTTTCTTAAAATATATTGCAACAAATACCGTAAAGGCTGCTATAAAATTTCGGATGCCGGACTTTCAAAACTGGCCAGTTACCAGTGGCCCGGTAATGTTCGCGAATTACAGCATACCATAGAAAAAGCTGTTATATTATCTGATAAAAATGAACTAACACCCGATGATTTCTTTTTTAAGCCGGTGATGCACAGTACCGGTGATATTTTTGATGGAACCATTGAGGAAATGGAACAGAAAATGATTTCAAAAGTATTGCAGAAAAGCAGTTCGAATTTGTCGGCCGCAGCGGATCAGCTTGGAATTACCAGGCAGACACTGTATAATAAAATGAAAAAATATAACCTGTAAATGGTCAGCCAGAATTTAAATAGGAGGATTATTTTCCGGGTTCTTTTGCTGGCGGCAACAGCTGTAATGCTTGGGTGGTTGATTTTTGCAGAACATGTTTATGTTTTGGTAACTTTTATTTTTTTTGTTTTTGTTATTGAAGTTGCCGAACTAATTAATTTTTTGAACCGTACCAACCGCAAAATAGCGTATTTCTTCGATGCCATAAGAAACGATGATTCAACACTGAATTTTCCGGTAAACACAGGTAATAAAGCATTGGATGATTTAAATGCCAGCTTGAACAAGGTAAATGAATTGATAAAAAATATAAAGTTTGAATTACGTGAACAGGAACAATATTTTAAAACTATACTAGAACATGTTTCTATCGGGATTATTACCTATAACGAAAAGGGAACTATTTTTCTGGCCAATTCTGCGGCAAAAGAGTTACTGGGGCACGAACATTTGACTCATATTAATCAGATTTTAAGAATCGATCAAAAATTATTTTCAGCCTTAAAAGAGTTGCAGCCCGGCGACCGGAAGCTGGTAAATTTTAACAGTAAAAACGGAGCGATTCAACTTTCTTTAAAATCGACACTTTTTAAAACGACACACGAAAATTTTCAATTGGTTGCTATTCAGGATATCAAAAATGAACTGGAGATAAAAGAGTTGGAATCATGGATAAAGCTGATTCGTGTTTTAACACATGAAATAATGAATACTGTGGCACCAATTACTTCCCTTTCGGAAACAATACTGGGCTATTTTAAAAAGCTTGATAATACTCCTCCCAGCGAAAAAGTTATTCAGAATACAATGAAAGGCCTGGAAATAATTAACGAGCGAGGAAACGGGCTGATCGGATTTGTGGAAACTTACCGAAAACTGACAAGGATTCCACGCCCCGAGAAAAAGACAATTCGTGTTGGCGAATTTATTGATAATACAATCACTCTTATTAACGTAGAGCCCGTTGGAGAAAATATTAAAATTACCAGAGAAGTTGATCCTGAAGATCTGGAAATATCAGCGGATAAAAAGCAGATATCCCAGGTATTGATAAATCTGATAAAAAATGCGCTTGAAGCTTTGAAGGATACCGCCGACGGGAAAATAAAAATCAAAGTGGGAATCAATGAAAACGGGCGCGCTCAAATTACAGTCACCGACAACGGACCGGGAATTCCGGATGATTTAGCGGATAAAATTTTTATTCCTTTTTTTACTACAAAAGAGTCTGGCTCAGGAATTGGGCTAAGTCTTTCACGGCAGGTAATGCAACTCCATGGCGGCGCTCTAAAATTAGAATCACACACCAAAAATACATCGTTTACCATTGTCTTTTAAACGAAAATGAACGCTTAAATTTATCGCTATCAATTGTTTTTTTATTTTTGTTCGGTTAAAGTCATTTTTTTAGGCTACAGAGTTTATTAACATGGTGTCATGAACCAAAATGAGGTTAGGGAATAGCTGACTGTAATATGGATGAGATTAAAGCATTAAACGAATTTTGTGCACAATCGATGATTGGACTGCTTGGTATCAAATTTACCCGTTTCTCTCCGGATAGTATTGAGGCCAGCATGCCGGTAAATAATAATACGACTCAGCCCAACGGCTTTTTGCATGGGGGAGCTTCTCTGGCCCTTGCCGAATCTCTTGCCGGAGCAGGGTCTTATCTGATGGTTGACCGTGAAAAATTTAATGTTTTCGGACTTCAGGTTTCGGGGAATCATATATCATCCGTTAAGGAAGGAATATTACAGGCTAATGCGCAAATTATTCATAAAGGAAAAACAACCCATATTTGGGATGTGAAAATTACCGACGAAAACCATAAACTTATCTCTACCGTGAGGGTTACTAATATAATAGCTGGTAAAAAGAAAGAAGAAGTTTAATGAGCAGGACAAAAACATCAGTTAAAACTATCGGGGAAACAATCTCGCTGTGTCTGCAAAATAACCTGACATTTGCAGCTTACCGGCTGCCAAATCAGACAAGACCGAAACTGATGGTGCAAAAAAATCTTGAAACAGAAGAGATTGAAGCACTTTCGAATATCAATGAATTAAGGGGATTCTTAATTGCTCCGTTTTTACACTCGGAAGAAAACCGGATGTTTATAATATCACCTGATTATTTTTTAGATGGGGAGACACCCAAAAAGCAATTTGATGAAATATCTCAAATTAAACATGGTGGAACTGAAGAGGTAGAAAATATGCTTCCTTACGAAGTGTCAATGGAAGAATATCTCGGACAAATTGAAAAAATAACACGTTTAATAAAAAATAACGAAGTTCAGAAAGTAGTTTTAAGCCGGGCAAAGATTGTGAATTATGATTTGAGCAAAAAAATTCAGGAAATATTTTCCAAGCTATGCAACAGGTTTTCAAATGCATTCATATACGTATTTAAAGCCCGGGATCAAATATGGATGGGAGCAACTCCCGAGCCTTTTGCCTTTTTTGAGAATAACATTTTTCATACGTCGTCGGTGGCGGGAACAAAAGAGGATAAAAAGAAATATCAGTTGCTTGAGAATTGGGGAAGTAAGGAGAAGCAGGAGCAGCAGTATGTTTCCGATTATATAGACAGTGTTTTAAACGAGAATCACTGGGAGAATATAGAACACAATGGGCCTTATGTAAAGAAGGCCGGAAACCTGTTACATTTAAGAACTGATTTTACCTCTGTGGCAGGGGCGATGAACGGTAACCTTGGCTACTTGATTTATAACCTGCATCCAACGCCTGCAATTTGCGGATTTCCTAAAGATAAAGCACTGGAAATCATACAGTCGATTGAAAAACATAACCGGGAATATTACAGTGGATTTCTTGGCCCGGTGGGAATGGAGAATCCCGTTTCATTGTTTGTAAATCTGCGGTGTATGAAAATTGTCGGTTCTCAGATAGTGTTGTATTCAGGTGGCGGTTTGACAATCGATTCTCACCCCGTCGACGAGTGGTATGAGACCGAAATAAAAGCGGGAACACTACTTTCGGTTATTTATGAGAGTAAATAGTTAATGGCGCAAAAACTTCAACATATCACTGACCTGGCAGAAATTCTTTTTGCTCACGGTGTTGAAGATGTGGTTATCTCGCCGGGTTCGCGGAATGCACCTTTAATTCGGGCTTTTTACAAACGTTTTGGCGAGAAATGCCTAAGTTTGGTTGATGAGCGAAGTGCTGCGTATTTTGCGCTCGGTCAGTCATTGGTTACACGAAAACCTACCGTTTTGATTTCAACTTCAGGAACAGCCATTTTAAATTATGCGCCGGCAATTGCGGAAGCTTTTTATCAGCAGGTTCCGCTTTTGGTGCTCACTGCCGACCGCCCTGCAGAGTGGATTGGCCAGCAGGACAACCAGGCGATGCAACAGGAAAAAATTTATCGGAATTACATAAAAGCAAGCTACTCGCTTCCCGTGGAATCTTCCAATGACGATGATCTTTGGATGGCATACCGAACCATAAACGAAGCTTTTTCTAAAACGACTTCAGGAAATTTTGGCCCGGTGCATATAAATATTCCCTTGCGCGAACCTTTGTATGAAAGTTTGCCGGAACCCACAGAAAATATTTCCGTACTACAGAAAGAAAAACTGGAAAGTATGTTGCCTGAAAATAGTTTGCTGCGGAAAGATTGGCAAAAAGCAGGGGCAATTATGTTGGTTTGCGGGCAACTTTTGCCGGACAAGAATTTAAAAGAAACAGTTGATAAATTAGCTGCCGATTCACGTGTTGTTGTCGTTGCGGAACCACTTGCCAATTTGGGCAATGAAATTGGATTGACGAATCCGGAAGTTATTTTAAATAGTAAAATTCAATATCCCAAAGAAGCCATTCCTGAATTGGCGATTTATTTTGGCGGGCAGGTGGTTTCAAAGAAAATTAAACTTTTTCTTCGTGAACTGAAAAATACAAAATTTTGGTTTATTTCATCTGGAGAACAACTGATTGACACGTTTCAAAATATAAGTGGACATATTCAGGCTGAGCCTCTTTCTGTTTTGAGAAGTTTGAATGCCCAATCAACAGGAACCGACAGCGCGTTCAAAAAATTCTGGAAGAAGGAAAAACAGAATGCAACCTTTTTAACTGAAAAATACAATAGAGAAATTGCTTATTCAGATTTGAAAGTTTTCAGTCAGCTTTCGGAAACTTTACCTTATGATGCCATTGTTTTTGCAGGGAACAGCAGCATTGTTCGTTATCTTTTGTATTTCAGCCAAAAGCAGCGAACGTATTATTCCAATCGCGGAGTTTCCGGAATTGATGGTTGTTTGTCGTCGGCAGCCGGACTGGCATCAAAAACAGAAAAACCGGTTTTTGTGATTGTTGGCGATTTGGCATTTACCTACGATTCCAATGCCCTGTGGAATCGCGGTCTCCCGAAAAACCTGAAAATTATTTTGGTGAATAATGAAGGAGGTGGAATTTTTCATTTGCTAAAAGGACCATCGCAAAACGAAGCATTTTTGCCGCTCGTTAATGCCCATCATCCGGTTGATTTTAAAAAGCTAAGTGAAGCTTTTGGTTTGAATTACAACTTGTGCGAGTCCGAAAATGAACTTAAATCTTCCATTCAAAAAAGTTGTAAAAACAGCGACGAAGCTGAGATATTGGAAATAAGAACTCCGAACAACGGAGAGCCACAGATAACAAAAGATTTTTTCAAATTTTTAAATGCGAATTATGGAAAGAAAATGGATAACGCTTAAAGAGTACAGCGAAATAAAATTTGAATTTTTTGAAGGGATTGCCAAAATTACCATCAACCGTCCGCGATACAGAAACGCTTTTACGCCTGACACAACGCAGCAAATGTGCGATGCGATGGTGCGTTGTCGCGAAGATGCAAATATCTCGGTAGTTGTTTTTACCGGTGAAGGCGACAAAGCTTTTTGTAGTGGTGGCGACCAAAACGTAAAAAGTTTCGCCGGTTACATTGGCAGCGATGGTGTTCCACGTTTGAATATTCTTGATTTGCAAAAACAAATTCGCTCGATTCCGAAACCGGTAATTGCCATGGTAAACGGTTACGCCATTGGCGGGGGGCATGTTTTACACGTGGTTTGTGATTTGAGCATTGCTTCTGAAAATGCAATTTTTGGTCAGACCGGCCCGAAAGTAGGAAGTTTCGATGCTGGTTTTGGTTCGTCATATTTGGCGCGTGTGGTTGGTCAGAAAAAAGCGCGTGAAATTTGGTTCCTTTGCGAACAATATTCTGCCCGGGAAGCGCTTGATATGGGTCTGGTAAACAAAGTTGTGCCTTTTGATAAGTTGGAAGATACAGTAATTGAATGGGCGCAAAAAATGATGGAACGCAGTCCGCTGGCACTTCGCATGATTAAAGCCGGATTGAATGCTGAACTTGACGGACAGGCCGGAATTCAGGAATTTGCCGGAAATGCCACAATGCTTTACTATATGACGGAAGAAGCACACGAAGGAAAGAATGCGTTTTTGGAGAAAAGGAAGCCTGATTTTTCAAAATACCCGAAATTTCCTTAATTTTCAGGTATGGAGAAGTTGAAGTTTTGGATAGAGGCTTTTCGATTGCGGACTTTACCACTGGCATTGTCTAGTGCCATTTTGGGAAGTTTTCTGGCATATGCAAATGGTCAGTTTAATCCCCTGGTTTTTGGATTAGCCATTTCGACTACTATATTTTTACAAGTTCTTTCGAACCTGGCCAACGATTTTGGCGATTCGCAACATGGAACAGACAATACCAATCGTCTGGGACCCATGCGAACAGTTCAATCCGGCAAGATTTCAAAAAAAGAGATGAAACGTATGATAGCAGTGTTCGTACTTTTTTCGTTTATCTCTGGCGGTTTGTTGATTTTTTCGGGTATAAAAACACCCAACGCCGGAATGATGATTTTGTTTTTTGTCTTGGGAATTGCCAGTATCATCGCCGCAATAAAATATACCGTTGGGAAAAATCCTTACGGATACTCCGGTTTTGGGGATATTTTTGTGTTTGTATTTTTTGGACTATTGGGCGTTTGTGGAACTTATTTTCTGCATACAAATAAGTTTGAGATGCTTCTATTGTTACCGGCGGCTTCCATAGGATTTTTAAGCGCAGGGGTTTTAAATTTGAATAATATGCGCGATATTGAAAATGACGCCGCCAGTGGAAAACGAACGCTGGTGGTTCGTATCGGTTCGCAAAATGCAAAAATTTATCATGCCTCGCTGATTGTTTTATCACCGGTCTTTTCGCTGATTTATGTAATAAAAACATGGCAGTCGGTTTACCAGCTGATGTTTTTACTATCGGTGGTTCCGCTTGGTTTTCATTTGTATGAAGTGTTTAAAAATCATGTGCCGGACAAATTAAACAATCAACTGAAAGTTTTGGCGCTCACTACTTTTTTCTTTTCTGTAACCTATTCATTGGGAGTTTTTCTGATAAAATGATAAACGCATCGGTTTCAAAACGAACGTTATTTTTTAAACAACCAGCAGGAACTTCGCGCGGTGTGTTAACGGAAAAAGAAGTTTATTTTCTTACGCTTTTTGAAAAAGAAAATCCATCAAAAAAAGGGATTGGGGAAATAGCTCCGCTTCCCAAACTAAGTCCCGATGCCCTCCCGAATATCGAAGAAATTTTAGCTGAACTCGTCAACAAGATAAATAGCGGAGAAAAAATTTCTGATTTTGAATTAGCAGATTTTCCGGCGGTGCGTTTTGGTTATGAAACAGCATTGAAAGGTCTGGAAACGGGGTCTTCGGTTTTGCTTTATCCCACGGAATTTACACAGGGCGAAAAAGGAATTCCTATTAACGGGTTGATTTGGATGGGAACCAAAGATTTTATGGTAAAGCAGGTAGAGGAAAAGCTGGCTGCCGGATTTACCTGTTTGAAATTAAAAATCGGAGCCATTGATTTTGAATCGGAGTTGGATATTTTACGTTCCATTCGGAATCGTTTTCCCGTTGAACAACTGGAAATCCGGGTGGATGCCAACGGTGCATTTCCAGCTGATAAAGCACTTCTCATTTTGGAAGAATTGGCAACATTTTACCTTCATTCCATTGAGCAGCCCATAAAAGCGGGGCAAATTTATGAAATGAAAAAGCTTTGTAAGGAGACACCGCTTCCCATTGCGCTTGATGAAGAGTTGATTGGAATTGGCGCGCTTAACGAAAAAGAGCAATTGCTGGACGAAATTCAGCCTCAGTATATTATTTTGAAACCCACTCTTACCGGTGGAATAAAGGCTTCAGAAGAATGGATTTCGTTGGCTGAAGAACGAGGAATTGGCTGGTGGGTAACTTCTGCGCTGGAATCAAATATCGGATTAAATGCCATCGCTCAGTGGACGGCAACTTTAGGAGCAAATAATTTTCAGGGCTTGGGAACCGGAGCTTTGTTTACGAATAATTTCGAGAGTCCTTTGTACGTTTCGGAAGGTTATATTTGGTATAATCCAAATGAAAATTGGGATTTAAAATCGTTGTGATGGCCGTAGAAATAAAAGGATTAACATTAGACGACCAATATTTTACAAAAGCAGAGTTGCTCCGATTTTGTGAAAGTGAAACAGCCACTGGTTCAGCACCCGACTGGAAGTTGGATGTTTATCGTTTTATTTGGGATTTTTTGAGCGATTCAGCAACAATTCAACAACAAACATCGGGAACAACCGGAGCAAAGAAAACGATTGATCTTCCCAAAACAGCAATGCTAACTTCTGCAAAAAATACAATTGATTTCTTTTGTTTAAAACAGGGCGATTGGGCCGTACTTTGTTTGCCGGTTCAGTACATTGCCGGGAAAATGATGGTGGTTCGTGCTTTGCTGGCCGGATTAAATTTAAAATTGATTCAACCGACAGGAACACCAGATTTTTCCGGGATTGAACACATTGACTTTTGTGCGATGGTTCCCATGCAGGCCATGCACTTGCTTGAGAAAAATTTGTGGCCGAATATAAAAACATTGATTTTAGGCGGTGCAGAAACGGGCTCAGAACTGCATGAACAGCTCCAACAATTGGAAACGAAAGTTTTTGAAACTTATGGAATGGCCGAAACTTCTTCGCATATTGCTTTAAAGAAATTGAATGGGAGCGGCGTAGAAAATACCTTTACTGCTTTACCCGATGTGCAGCTTTCAACCGATGAGCGGGATTGTTTGGTGATTGAGACGACTTACCTTCTTGAAAAAATTGTTACTAACGATCGGGTAGAAATGGTTTCTCCCAATCAATTCAAATGGTTGGGACGCTTTGACAATGTGATTAACTCCGGCGGAATAAAAATTCAACCCGAAACTTTGGAAAAACAATTTGAAGACATTCTTCAAAGAACATCTACTGTTTTAGCATTTCCCGATGAGCTGCTGGGACAAAAAATGGTGTTGGTTGTAGAAACTTCTGAAAAAGTAATTTCTGAAGAAATTTTGGAAAAATTAGCGCTACATATTGATCGGAAGCTGCTTCCAAAAGCCGTGTTTTTTGTCGCAGAATTTCCTCGAAATAAATCGTTCAAAATCGACCGAAAAGCCTTGTCGAAACTTGTTTTAAAATCCTGATTTGGGCTGAAAAATTATTTGCATCGTTAATCAGTAAAAAGTGGAATTTGTATCTTTCTTAAAATCCCATCGCTTTTTTTATCACGGTCATTTCTTCTTCTGATGTTAGCATTTTTAACAATTCGAAGGCAACTCTTGGAGCTGTCTCCGGACAATAGGAAGTAATAATATTATTGTCAACTACAACGGGCTCATTGACAACATTCACTCCAAATTCTTTCAATTTTTGTTGATAAATTCCGTCTTTTAAGTGGTAGGTAGTTCCTCTTCGATTCTTAAGAACGCCACTTTTAGCGACAGGGAATGCCCCCGAACAAATGGATGCAATGATTTTACCCTTTGCGTTAAATTCCCGAAGTAGTTGTAAAAACCGCTCGTCATAGGCTTCTTCGTAAAAGCCAAATTCGCCAAATCCACCGGGTATGGCGATGGCATCATATTCATCAACGTCTATTTCTCCAATGGTCTTATCTACAATTACAGGAATATTAAAAGTGCTTATCACTTTATCGGTAAAACCACAGGTGTGAACCAATAAATCATGTCCATAGTCAACCCTGGCCCAGCCAAGAACATCAATAAAAACGCTAAATTCCATGGTTTCAAATGCCTTTGCCAGAAATACGATTATTTTCTTTTTTTGCATAGTTTTTAGTTGTTAATTGGTTTTAATTTTTCTTGGTTTAGTTGTTCTTTCTATAAAGACCGTTTATAAGCCACCGGTGGAAAATACATTATTTTTTGTCTAAAATAAAGGTTGCTTTGGCTATTTGTAGCTTAATTGGCCAATAATTTTCTGATAGAAATTATCCGTATTCCAAACGTTAATTAACGCATATTATACAATAAGGTAAACAAACAATCTCAGATACTTGGCCATTACAGAAAACTCATTCAGCCCGGACGTCAATTAATCAAAGATAGCAGATTAATAAACAACCTCCTGTTACAAATCCGACATCGATAAAAGAATACCGCCATTCAATGCTCTTCTTTTGATGAAAACTTTAAAACTCAAGTCGGGAAATTACCTGTATTTGCCGGAATTATAATCATTGGCAGATAAGAATACTCCTACTTTTGTGCCTGTAAAATATACATAACCATGAAAGAAACAACAACACACGTAATCGAAGAAATCCTGAATTCCCTGGATGCTCTCAGAGTCATTCAAGATTTCGATGAATCTTATTATCCCATGATTGACGAATTGATAGAAAAGATCGTCCGCTATAAAAGAGAAGGAATATTAAGTAATGAAGACATTAAAGAAATCAGCTATTATTATGGCAATGATTTTCTTGAAAATACGCTTCAGGGAAGGGCGTTATTAAAAAGATTTGGCTACGCCGGTGATTTTCTGATGATCGAGTCAATCTACAAAGGTCAGACTCCTGAACATCCTTTTTATAAATCCTGGGATCGCTATTTTCACAAGCAAGCAGCCCCCAGGGCAGTGCGAAACAGGAAGGAGTATTTTAAAAAATTAATACTGGAGAAGTTTGAAAATCAAAATGAAATAAAACTTCTCAATGTGGCAAGCGGTCCGGCGATAGATCTACTGGAACTTTTTCAGGTTTTGCCCTCCGACAAAAAATTGACCGTTACATGTGTTGATGCGGACAAATTTGCTATTGAATATGCTAAAAAAATTACAATGCCATTCATCGGAAATATTGAATTTATTAATAAGAATATTTTTAGATTCGAGACAGACGAAAAATATGATTTTATCTGGTCGGCGGGAGCATTCGATTACTTTGACGATAAAATCTTTGTATATGTACTAAAAAAATTCAAAAATTGGATTGCAGAAGGTGGTGAAATAGCAGTCGGTAACTTTAATGCCAATCATAATCCTTCCCGAAATTATATGGAAATTTTTGGAGAATGGTTCTTACATCATCGGGCAGAATTTGATTTAATAAACCTTGGTATTCAGGCAGGCCTAAAAAACGAACAAATGGGCATAAGCCGGGAGGCTGAAAATGTTAATTTATTTTTGCATATAAACATGTAGTGCGATCGTTCCGCCGACTGCATAAACTGTTATTATTCAACGAACACAAAGCAATGAAGGATACACCTGGCAGTGAGCCGAAAATTCATGAAATGATAACTAACCCGCCATGAGTTGTATTTGTTATGTTGTTATTCATAGTCACAGATTAAATGTAATTTACTAAAATAGTGTCCAAACTGTACAATGAATTCATTTGTACTTAAATTTTCTTTAGTAATGCTAAAGGAGTTTCCACCATCTCGATGATTATTATGAATACAAAATGTTTCGTTTCCAATAAAATCGATTTGTAAAAGGTGCTTTTATTTTTTGGGTGCATTGATGTAATTTTTTGGGTTAAGCCTTCTAAAATAAACATAATTCCATTAAATGAGGATTGGGAAGAAATAAGATGTTTAGGGAAAAAGCGTTAGATATAATTCGCCACATAACCACTTCCGAAATAGATTTAAACGCAAATTATCTATTTCTCCAGAGCTTATTAAATCCTGTTGCTAACGATAAAATTTTAGCACTTTTTTGAAAATTTGCAGAGACAAATAAAGCTGAAGGCACTATGAACAAAGGGACACAAGATAAAAATAACAAAATTTGACGTTAGTCAGTATTCCCCTATTAAAGTGGAGTTTATTTTGATTATTGATTTTTAAAAAATAGTTTTGATAACGGGAATGAGCCAGTTCGAAGCTCGGTGTTTAAAA
>NZ_JAIKLE010000025.1 GCF_022267315.1 Maribellus maritimus | reverse complement strand
AATAGAAATGCAACCCGAAACCATAATGTCAATAACCGGAAACAAACACTACCTAAAAAATTTCAATGCGGCATTTTGTATTTAAAATGGTATAACTTTCAATTAGCTTTTGTAAACCCGCTTCAGTTATTTGAGCTGTTTTTATTGCATTATGCGTTGAATCACTTTTTACGCTCAAACTTATTTGTTTGCGGGCAAGTTTGTTGTTTTTAAACAGAATCTTTTGTGTTTCCTTCGAGTGAGTTTTGAGATTACCTCGGACATCGTTCCCTGAATTTTAATTTCGTTTGGTGTAATCTTTAAATCAGTAAGTTTTTCAGAAAAATCTTCTTCGACTAAAAGAATTTGGTAACCGTCGGTATTTGTTTTAGAAATGACAGCGGTTGTTGTGGAGGAAGACATCATAAAATTAAAAAGAAGCAAAAGAGCAGCGTTGTGTATTCCGTGGAAATAAAATCCATAAAAAAAGCCACAGTGATTTCGTACAAAGCCAAGTATAAGTCCGACTGAAAATTGGGGAAGCACCAACAAGGGTGCAAATATTAAAAGATACCAGCTAAACTGGAAGTTGCTTAAGTGAAGTAGAGCAAAAACTGTTGCTATAAAATAAAAGTAGAGTTTGTATTTTGATTGCAAATACGTTTTTATTTTGGAGAAAATAAATTTGTTGAAAATTAGAAATGAAACGATTCCGGCTATGCAAATGGGGAACAGCATAACCCAGGATGCTTCACCATGGATTTTGTATGTATAAAAAATGCCCTGGTATAAGGGAATTGCGATTATAAATGGCAAAAAATTAATGGGTTTAATTTGTAAAGGAAGCCGGGAAATGAGTTCTTCCAAAAAAGGAATTAATAATATCGTTGATAAAATAACTGGTATTGAGTTTCCCTTTTCCGAAAATAATTCCACAATCCGATGGCTTTCCGGATCGATAAATCCAAGACGTTGCGGTATTTTCTGTAGGGGAATAAAGATGAACATCAACAGAAAATCAAACAGAATAAGCAGCGAAATCCACTTGATCTTGGTTTTTAACTGTGGTTTCTGTGTTGGAAACTCTGTCGGATTTTTCAGAAAAAGAACAAGGGTAGTTAACAGTTTGATCATGATTTTTTAGTCTATTCTTCGAATAAGATACTAAAGATAGCTTTTTTAAAATCTTATAAAAGATTGTTGATTCCATATTTTTGTATTTTTATGATAAATAATTTTGTAAAATGGAAATTTAGAAGAACTGTTTACTTTATTTTTCCCATTCAAAGAAGTATTAATCACCTTTTTTCCAGGTGATATTGACCTGTTGGCGTCCCCATTCTTTTGCAAGTTCCTCGTCTTCGCCCATATAAATATCGATTTTTTTTGTCCATCGTTTGTTCATTTTATCCAGAACCAAGTATTTTCCCGGGAGGC
Source organism: Maribellus maritimus (assembly GCF_022267315.1). Taxonomy (GTDB): domain Bacteria; phylum Bacteroidota; class Bacteroidia; order Bacteroidales; family Prolixibacteraceae; genus Draconibacterium; species Draconibacterium maritimum. The sequence goes on along the minus strand of NZ_JAIKLE010000025.1, from coordinate 113,068 downwards.
CCTCTATTTTTACTTTTGTTTTATAATCCAATCCCATTTCTAATAAATCTCTGGAAACGGCAATTCCTTTCATTCCCGGTTCAAGTTTATCGCCCCACGCTGCTATTTCTGAATGTTCAGGATGAGTTTGTCCGGGCAGTGAATTGTATGCTGTAGCTATTACTGCAATCGTTTCCGTTTCATGGTTATCGCATTTTAATATTACCAGAAACAACAGGGGAATTACAATCACTATTATTTTTAATCCTTTTGTCTTCATTCGCTACTCCTCTCTGCTTTAATATATTAAAAAAAATAGAAATTGCAAACTAGCTGAAATCAGTCAGAGAAAATAGCATGCCGATTTTTTTATTCGAACTCTTTTTTTGAAAAAGTAAAATATAATTTCTGAATATTCCGGAAAGAATGATTGGGAGTTTATTCAAAAAGATGAAAAAACAAAAAGAATTTTAAATTGGATTTTTTTCAATTGTTTTTAATAAAATATCATTTCCTTAAAGCTTCATAAAGCACCTCTACCGGATGTTTTGCCATTTTGCCGGTACCATCTTTTATCTGGTGGCGGCATGAGGTTCCGGGCGCAGAAATAATCGTTTCTTCGTCAGCTTCCCGGACTGTTGGAAAAAGTACCATTTCTCCTATTTTTTGCGAAAGTTCGTAGTGTTCTTTTTCATAACCAAACGAACCTGCCATCCCGCAACAGCCTGATGGAATTTCTTTTACAGAATAATTGGGCGGCAGAGAAAGCATTACTTTAGTTGGTTCTGTGCTGGCCACCGCTTTTTGCTGGCAATGGCCGTGAAGTAAAATATATTTTTCTTCGTTGGTAAAATCGGAAGCAGAGATATTTCCTTTTTCCATTTCTTTGGCAATAAATTCTTCAAAAAGTAAAGCGTTGTCGCCCAGTTTTTTTGCGGCTGTTTGTAATTCAGAGTCAACCAACTCGGGATATTCGTCACGGAAAGCTAAAATCGCAGAGGGTTCAATTCCTATCAGCGGTGTTGCTTCCGAAATAATATCTTTTAAAAGCGAAACATTTTCAGTTGCAATTTTTTTCGACGTGCGAATCAACCCTTTTGAAAGGAATGTTCTTCCACTTTCTTTGTGAACCGGAATTTTTATATCGTAGCCCAATTTTGTAAGCAAAAGAATTGCTTTTATACCGATGTCACTTTCGTTGTAATTGGTGAACTCGTCGTTAAATAGATATACAGTTCCCTTATTTTGATTTTCTGTTGAAGGGATTCCATTTTGCACCCAACGGGATAAAGGAATTTTCGACAATTTTGGGATACTTCTTTCCGGGGCGAACCCAACCGTTTTTTTGAAAACTGTTGTATTTGTTACCAAGTTTGAAAGTGATCGAAATACCACTGCCAATTGATAAAGCCGGGGTAAGTATGCAATTAATCTGGAGCGCATCGACACACCATGGATGTCGTAGTACTGCTGCATAAACTCGGCTTTTAGCTTGGCCATGTCAACATTCGATGGACATTCACTTTTACACGCTTTACAAGAGATACATAAATCCAGAATATCGTAAATTTCCTTGTGGTCGAAAGCCTTTTCTTTGTGATTGTTGTACAGAAATTCGCGTAAAATATTTGCTCGCCCGCGAGTCGATTTATCTTCGTCGCGCGTAGCCATAAACGTAGGGCACATGGTTCCGCCAATTACTTCACTTTTACGGCAGTCGCCGGTTCCGTTACATTTTTCAATGCTTCTGAAATAACCACGGTAGTTGCTAAAATCAAATACCGTGTTGTATTCGGGTGTTTCTTTGCCCGTTATTACACGCAGGTTTTCCGTAATTGGAGGCGTGTCAACAATTTTTCCGGGATTTAAAATATTATCCGGATCCCAGGCTTTTTTTACCTCTTTTACAAGTTCATAATTTTTATCACCCAACATAAACGGAATGAATTTCCCGCGTGCACGCCCGTCGCCGTGTTCGCCACTCATTGAACCGCGGTATTTTTTTACCAGTTTGGCTACTTCGGTCATCAGTGTGTCAAAAAGTTCAACATCGCCTTTTTCTTTAAAATTAATTAAGGGACGGAAATGGATTTCGCCAGTGGCAATGTGCGCATAATATACACTTGATAACCCTAGTTTTGCCAACACTTTTTTTATGTCGGCTACATAATCCGGCAAATATTCCGGAGCAACGGCAGTGTCTTCAATTCCGGGAACACCTTTCCGGTCTCCGGGAATGTTAGCCAGCAGCCCAAGTCCGGCAGTACGAAGCGACCAAACCCTTTTTATTTTATCAGCTCCGGTAACCAGTGGAAAGTGATAACCCAAACCCGCTTCCCTGAAATCTTTTTCCAAAGCAGTAGCCGTGTCGGTAAGTTCTTGTTCTGTTTCAAAAGAAAATTCGATCATCAGCATTGCTGCAGGGTCTCCCTTTACAAAAAAACGATTTTTCCGCTGCTCAATGTTTTCCTTGGCTGCCTGCATGACCGTGTCGTCCATCAGTTCAATAGCTGTGGGATTGTGTTTTAATGCAATTAGATTCCCCTGCAAAGATTCCTCCAACGAAGCAAAATGGGCACAAACTAAACCTTTAAATTTGGGTGGGAGAGGGATGACGTTTAGTTTTATTTGTGTTGAAAAAGCCAAAGTTCCTTCCGAACCTGCTAATAGTTTGCAGAAATTGAACGGAGTTCCGCCTTTGGTATAAATTTCAGAATCGAGTAACACATCAATGGCGTAACCCATATTCCGACGCGTAAGTTTTGGGTCCGGAAACTTATCTCTTATTTCTTTTTGATTTTCCTCATTAGAAAGAATTTCGTTGATATTTTGATAGATGGCTTTCTCCAGTTTGTTTGGATTTCCATTTAATTTTTGCTGAAATTCTTTTTTTGTAAGTGATTTGAATGTCGTTTCCGAACCATCTGAAAGAATGGCATCCACTTCCAGAATATGTTCACGAACGCTGCCGTAAACCAGGGAATGTAAGCCACAGGAATTGTTTCCAAGCATTCCTCCAATAACGCAGCGGTTGGCGGTTGAGGTTTCCGGGCCAAACTGCATTCCGTATTTCGACAGAACCAGGTTTAATTCAGCCAAAACAACACCGGGTTGAACGATTACATATTTTTTTTCCTCATTGAATTCAATGATTTTGTTCATGTATTTCGACATGTCAACCACAATCCCGGAGCCAACCACTTGTCCGGCCAAAGATGTTCCTGCCCCGCGCGGAATAACCGATGTACCATTTTCGCGTGCAAAAGCAATAATTTTTTTGATGTCTTCCTTGTTTTTCGGACGGGTTACTGCCAGCGGCATTTCCTTGTATTGCGACGCGTCGGTTGAATACAAAACGCGTTGCACATTGTCGAAAAAAAGGTCGCCGTCAAGTTGGGATTTTAGTTGATTAAAGTCGGGTTGCATACATTGATGTTTTTTAGTGGAGTAAAAATAGAAGTTTAACTGTTCAGGTACAAGGAAAATACGTTCTTGTTCATATTTTGTCTGTTCCGGTTATCTTTCCATTTTCAGAAACTCAGTACTAAAAGGAGCCGCGGGTAATCCTACAGAATTATATAAAGTGCATACCGGATTGGTGCGCCAGGCATATCTCGCTGCCACCGGATTTTTTATAAATGAAGAGGAAAGAATAACCTGTGAGCCTTCTATTCTAATTTCGGCGGGGTAATATTTTTTGTCGTCTCCGGCAATTTCAAAGCCGTTTATATCTTTGTTCGGTTTTAGTATCAATTCCTTTTCTGTTTTAAAATGAACCACTATTGAGTTGTCTCCCACAGAAAATGATTCCGCCATTGGTCCGTCAGAAACAACGTTCATCCTGTAAACTTTATCTTCAGCCTGAAGAGCGATCCTTTCGGCAAATTCCTTTTTGTTTTTTGCATGAACATCGTAAGGATCACCAATATCCAAACAAACTACCATTCCTGTATTAGGAAGTACCAGGGCTTTTTTTTGTGCCATTCGAATAAGACAGCGTGAATCGTCAAAGGTTTTAAAATGGTGGGAGAGTTCGGTATTTGAAATCTGGAAAAACAGGAAAGGTAAATTACCAAGTAGCCAATGTTGTCTCCAAACTGTGATTAATTGGTTGAACATTTTTTCATACAAAAATGGCCTGCCTGCGTCAGATTCTCCCTGGTACCAGATGAATCCTTTTATTCCGAAAGGAATTACCGGGGCAACCATGCCGTTAAAAAGAAATGCCGGGTTATTTTGAAAACTTCTTTCAGGGGGATTTACAGTTTCAAGTTGTGCGTTTATTTTCCATTTTTTAGAAAGATCTATATGGAAAGCATTGTCACTGGTAGCGATGAAAAAATTGTCTTTTTCCCCAAGTGTTTGAGCCGAACCAAAAGGTTGCGCAATTCGAATGGTCAATACATTTTCGCCTTGTTTTAAAATGTTGGGCGGGATTTCGGTTGTTACTGGTTTTGGATATTGAAAATAGCCGAGCTCAACACCGTTCATAAATACCTGACTTTGGCGATTCAGAAATCCCAACGACAGTTGAAGCGCTTGATTACGATATTCTTCCGGTATATTAATTTTTTTGCGAAACCAAACTACATTGCTGTTCTTTTCGAATGGAAAATCAGTTTCACTCCAATTCGTATCGTCGTAATTGTCAGCAGTAATTTGTTCTTCCAATTTTTTAGGCGGATAACTAATTTGATTGCGACGAACCCTCTGTTGTTCAATGGAGGAAAGAGCTGTTTTTTTCCATTCATTCTGATTAAAATTTTGGGTAAGCGGAGGAAGAGCAATTGAATCGCAGAAGAGTTCCAAAGATGGCCTGTCGAGCCACGTGCGAATGGGAGTTCCGCCCCAGGAAGCATGGATAATTCCAATGGGTATGTTTAAATCGGTATTTAATTGTTTCGCAAAAAACCATGCTATGGCAGAAAAGTCCTCTACTGAATTCGCGCTTGCTGTTTGCCACTCACCGGAGATCAAATCATCCTGTTCTATAGGCGAAGGAAACTTGGGAACATTAAAAAGCCTTATTTTAGGATAGTTGGTGTCCTGAAGTTCATCCTTGTAATTTTCGATAACGGAGTGCGGAATCCACTCCCAACCCTGAACCGGATGTGTCATATTCGACTGGCCGGAAGCAAACCACACATCGCCAATCAGTATATTTTCAAAAGTTGTGCTGTCGGATTCTCCGGCTATCGTTAAGCTGAAAGGACCACCTGCTTTAAATTCTGGCAGGAAAACCTTCCATTTTCCCTCGCTGTTTGTTTTTTCCGAAACGGATTTTCCGTTAAATGAAACGACAATCTTTTCGCTCGGTGTTGCTGTTCCCCAAATTGGAATTTTTATTTCCCTTTGAAGTACCATATTATCAGAGAAAATACGCGCTGGTTTAATCTCTGCAAAACTACTCGAATAAAAAATAAAGAGTAATGGGACAGTTGCTACTATAAAAAGTCGTTTCATTTTAATTTATGGTTACCGGATGAAAGGTTTGAATGGTCACGGGTCCCAGCAGCCCCGATTTGATAAGAGGAACTTCAGCCCATGGATAACGTTTTTGGTCGCCGGATTCCATCGTTTTGGCCGGCACAATGGTTGTTTCGATGTTGGTATTTGTAAATTTTTGTCCGGTAATAGCATCACCTGTTAATCGGTTCGACCATACGTTGGCAATTTCTATGGTAAGTGTGTTTTCTCCTTGTTTCAGAATGTTCGTGATCTCGAAACGGTAAGGTTTTGACCAGCTAATGCCAAGGTGTTTCCCGTTTAGCCAAACATCTGCTACTTTTGATATTTCACCTAAGTCGAGATAGATACTTTCATTGCCCGTTTTTGTTTTAGCCTCGTATTGAAATGTTTTTTTGTAGGTCGCTGTTCCCGAATAATATTTTATTCCTTCAATCGGCGATTCTGTCCATGAAATTAGTTTCTGAAAAACAGTTTCTTCCGGTGCTCCCCAACCTTTGGCAAACACAACATTCCAGGGGCCGTCTATTGTATTTGTTTCAATTTTATTCTGAACAGAAAGCGATTGTTCTGAACCTTCCAATGAAAAAGTTCCTTCCTGCAAAAAGTTAATTCCTTCGGATGTGTATTCGAAAAGCGGAGGAGTTGTTTCTGAAATGGATGTAAATTTTGGTGGAAGAGAAGATTTTTTGAAAAGGACAAAACAAGCTCCGTAAGGAGGGAGAGTTAGCGGAAGATCTACAAATTCTCCTGTTCTGTTAAAAATAGACGCCGGAAAAATTTCGCCGGAAACCGGATTCCATATTTCAGGCGATTTATTCTGCTGTCTGAATTTTATATTGCGGGAAAGCCATTCATTTTGTGTATTTCGGATAAAATAAAAATCAAGGTCGTTTTTGTTAGAATGAATAAAATCAATCAACTCTGAATCTTTTCCAGAATAATCAATATCGGGCTGAATATTCAGAGTTTGTAACATTTTAAGCGGAGAAATTCCCGAATATATTTTCCCTTTGGGAGGCAATTTATTTTCTGAAAGGCCTGATGCGCTGCTCCATAAATTGTTAAGCAACTTCTTTCTGTCAGTTTCTGCGACAACATCATCCATTTTTTCGGGTTTCTCACCGATAATTACGGCTCCTTGTTTTACCAGTTCTTCCAGTTTTTTAAGTACTTTTGAATTTATATTTCCTTCATCTTCCAACACCAGCAAGCTAAATTCAGCACCATTGGATAAAATCAGTTTCCCATTTTTTACCGAAAGTTTGTCGAGTAGAATTTCCGTATTAATAACTTCATAATCGTAGCCCGACCCCACTTTAAAATGGGTGTTTTTAGGCGTTGCAGAATTCGGTACTTTATCTCCGTAATACCAAAGTACATCGGCTTTAAAGTTCGTTTTCTGAAAAACGGCGGAAATCCTTGAAACATAATCGATAAAAGGTTTTGCTTTCGACCACCAAACCCGCTTGTCATTAAAATGGGTTCCTGCATGATAAACATAGCCGGGAAAGCCCGAACTGCTGATGTTGTGGCTGAAACCGTGAAAAACAACGCGGTTCATTCCCTCACAAAATGCCCGGTCGCCAAAGGGTTTCATGTCAAACGGACCTTCCTGCCAGTGCATAAACGAGGTAAATGCTTCTTCTTCCACAATCCTTTTTTCATAAATGTGTGATGCCGCTGCAGCTTCTTTAACAACACGGAGAATATCAATACTATCATTTCCATCCTTGTAAAAACGGGAGTGGTTAATCCAGAATTCACCGCGGGGAATATCAATAGAACCTTGCGCTTTTAACGGTTCTGCCGGCCCGTTGTAAAGCGGATAACCCGGTCCGCCTGCTTCGCTGTTTATTTTTAAACCATAACGGTTACAAACTTCTTTAGATTTTTTATACAAGTTGTTGATCATTAATTCTGATAACGTTTTCTTGAAATCAGTCTGGATCTTTTCAGCAATTCCCTTTTCGAATAGTTCGGGGTTAAAAAATGACGGAATAAATTTTCGAATGTCGTAGCCGTTTACTTTTTTAAATTCCTCGGGTAATGTTGACGTCCATACAAAACCACGCGCTTCGTAACTGGCAAGATAGAAGCTTTTTAAAGCTGTTTTCCGAAAGTCGCCTAAAACAGGCAGCAGCCGGTTGATAATATACATGAGGTGTGTTTCCACGGCTGTGGAGTCGAAATGGTCTATGGTTAAACCTGCTGAAAACGGGCTGGGACGAACTACCTGCTGCCCTGAATTGGAACAAACATATCGGCATATTTCCCAGTCTCCTGCCGGGGCTTTCCAATTAAGCTCGTCTGTTTCAGGATTGAAAAGCCGGGTGACATCAATAATATTTGCTGTGTCTAGTTTGCCTTTTTCAATTGCGGAAGGAATGGCAAGGACAGCTATTTCTTCGTAATATTCAGGCCTGCCATTTTTGCTGAACGGTATCAATGTTTCTCCATTACCGCCAATTAGCGATTCTTTGGGAAATGAAATTTCAGGAAAAGGAAGTTTTATTTTTTGAGCTTGAGCGTTTCCTTTTATACTGATTTTTGAAGAATACAACGATTTTCCTCCATGCTCAGGTTTTACCCAATTTCCTCCCGCATTCCAACTGCTGGCCAGGTTTAGTCCAACGGTTAATCCCAGTTTTCCGGCTTCATCCACCGCAAATTTTATTAACTGAAGAGATTGGTCGCTCATAAATGCCGGTCCTCCCGGTATCATCGTATCTGAAGGCGGAACGCCAATTTCAAAGAAATCAAAACCTGCAATTCCGGCCTCTTTCATCGCATGGAGTTCTTGTTTGGCGCGCACTGTATCAATGTTTCCGTTAAGACACCACCAGTATACTTTTGGACGAGCCGACTGTGGCGGATTTAGAAAACTATTTTTAATATTTTGGTAGTCGTCACTGTTTTGTCCTTTTGCCGGTGCGCCGGAAAATCCAATGAAGAGAATTACTATTACTGCAAAATATATTTTCATAATCAGGTATTAATTTTAATTCATCGATATACTTTCAAGATTTATTTGCCGTCTTTTTTTACAGGCATTTTTGCATCAATTTCATTTTGCCATTTTTTCAGCATATTGAAAAGCTCTTTTGCCTTTTTAGGTTTTTCAGATTTTAAATCATTGCTTTCCGAAATATCTTCGTCTAAATTGAAAAGTTCTGTTTCTCCGGTTTCATAATTTTCTACCAGTTTCCATGCGCCGTCACGCACTGCCCCGGCCGGTTTTCCGCCTTGTCCGCTAAAATGAGGAAAATGAAAAAAAACAGGACCTCTTTCAAATTTGGCTGCCGGATTGTACATTGTGGAAAGAATACTTTTCCCATCTACATCGGAAGGAATCGCTTTGTCTCCAATTAACTCCATAATGGTAGGTACAAAATCCTGAATAACTACATAGTTTTCATTTTTTGAATCTGCTTTTATTATCTTTTTCCATGACATAATTAGTGGAACACGGATACCACCTTCGTACACATGGCCTTTCCATTTTCGTAATGGTTCCATCGTTGTCGGGCGGTAGGCTATTTGATCCATCCCGACACCGCCATTGTCTGACATAAAAATTATCAAGGTATTTTCGTCTAATTTTAGGCGTTCCAGTTCTTTCATTATCTTGCCAATCCCATCATCCATGCTTTCAACCATTGTGGCATAATACGGGTTATATTTTCCCTCAAACTTGTTGTATTTCCACATATACTTGCTCACTTTTTCTGCTTTCGGAATGATTAAAAGATGAGGAGCAGAGTATGCGAGATACAAAAAGAAAGGATGTTCTTTTTGTTGTGTTTGGATAAATTCAACAGCATAGTTAGTAAGTTTATCTGTGAGGTATTCCAAGCCATTGTCTTCAAAAATAGTTTTTCCGTTACTTGATATTCCGTAGTTGTAATAATCCAGTGCATTTTTGCTGATAACCCTGTTGTAGTCGAATCCCTGGGCAAAAGCTCCCGTTTTATCCGTATCTCCCAAATGCCATTTTCCTACCATGCCGGTATTGTACCCGTTTCTTTTTAGAATTTCAGCCAGTGTTATTTCGGAAGAGGGGAGGTTTTCTACCGTCTTTGGCACAACAACCGGAGAATTTGGATCTTGTCTGTCAAGACCCAGGGCTGTGGTTATTTGTAACCTGGCCGGATGTTTACCCGTCATGAGTGCAGCCCTTGAAGGACTACAGGCCGGATGAGCGTAAGCTTGCGTGAATGACATGCCGCTTTTTGCAAGTTGGTCTAAAACAGGTGTTTCATTAAACGGATTACTATAACAACCTAAATCTTTGTAACCCAGATCGTCGGCCAGTATAAAGATAATATTGGGTCTTTCCTGTGCCTGGAGTAGCAAAGGGAAAAAAACAAAAATGGTAATTATCAGCTTTAATTTTTTCATGACAGGGCACACTCTATAAATGAATTATTTTAATGCAACGGATTCTTCTTTCCCAAACTTAATTGTTACCGGGCCAACTAAACCAGAAGGCATGAGTTCATCTTTGGCAGAAAAAGCCTGGTGCCCGGCTTTATATTCCGACCGATCCGGAACACGGCGAACGTTGGTTTTGGTTGTCCATTGGCTTTCCGGCAGCCCGGCATCGCCAATAAGGCGGTTTGCCCAGCAGTTGGTAACTTCAATTTTAATTTGGTTTTGACCTTCGTTTAAAACTCCTGTAAGATCAACAGACCATGGCGCTGTCCAAACGATTCCCATATCTTTTTCATTAATCCATACGTGCGCGATATCGTGGACTTCTCCCAATTGCAAAATGGCAGGGCTTCCAGCCTGCTCTGCAGTTAAAGTAAAAGCATTTGTGTAGGCAGCTGTTCCTGAAAAATATTTTATTGAGGCATCGGCATTTTCATTCCAAAGTGTAAGTTGAGAAAATTCAGTTTCAAAAGGTAAGGCTTCGGTTGCCGGATGAAATGTTACATTCCAGGTTCCTGTTATTTCTGAAGTAGGAGGAACCGTTGCCGCTATTTTTTTTGTATTTCCATCAGCTGTTGTAAAGTTGTAATCACCGTTTTTCCAGAATACAAATTGAGAAGACCCTTCTTTGTTCTCCTTCGTTTCCGGATATTCCGGACCTTCAATGGAAACAAAATGATTTTTTTCCGTCTCTTCCCGGAATACAACAAAAGCAGAACCATTTTTGGGAAGATTAAGTACGATGCTTGTTCTGCCGTCATCTGTTGATTTGTAGCTGGCAACTTCTGTAACTTCAGTGCTTAGAGGATTCCATATCTCTGGTTTTTTATTGTTTACGCGAAAAGTACACTCGGCTTTTCCTTCGCCGGAAACAAAATAAATATCGAGATTGTCTCCTGCCCGGTGAATATACTCGAACGGCCCTTCAAAGTCAGGAAGGATTTGGTTGTCTTTCAGTATCTCTTCCATGTTTGTTCCGGAATAAACTTTTCCTTTTCCCATTTTACGAACCTGCATTTGCCCGGAAGTTTGCGTCCAAAGTTTATTGGCGATGTTACTGATTTCTTTGTCACTTTCGGGATAGTTGTAAATGCCGGGCGCATTTTGCGGTTTGGTTTCCCCCAGAACAATGGTCGCCCCTTCGTTTATCAATTTATCAATTTTTTTCAGAACAGGAACAGGAATTTCGGGTTCTACGAGATCGATAACCAGCATTTTATAGCTCATCCCGTCGGGAAGTACAAGCCGGCCATCTTTTACCGATAAACGGTTTACAAGCACTTCGGAACTTAAAAGATCGTAGGTGAAACCTTTCACGGGAGCAAGCGATGAGTTTGGATTCCATTTTTCGCCCCGTCCCCATCTTACATAGTTTTTATCGCTGACATAACAACATACATCAGCAACAAAATTCCCTTTGCGGAGCATATACTGGCATCTTCCAAGATAATTGAAAATACTGCTGGCTTCGTTCCACCAGGTAATGTTGGTGTTTATATGTGTGCCGGCAAAATATTCATAACCGGGTTTACCAACTTCCAATGGCGAAGCTGTAAATGTATGCCAGATGAAAAAGTTTGCCCCATCAATTAAATTAACATCGGCAAAGGGTTTTAAATAGGCAGGATACTTTGTCCAGTGCCGCCCCATGTGGGTGAACGCTTCAACTGCAATCAGCGGGTGTTCATAAATGTGCCCTGCCATGGCAGTGTACCGAACATTCGATTTTGTATGTAAATCATCGGTACTGGAACACCAAAATTCACCCTGAGCCATATCGTTTCTGCCCCAGAATGTTAATTGGTCAGCTTCTTTAAACATAGGAGCCTCGCGGGGCCATGGACCGCCATCTTCAGAATGCCATTCCATTCCTTGTGCATGGCAAAGTTCTCCAATGGTTTCATAACAGTTGTGTTTAAAACAGTCGCTGATAGTTGTTAAATAGTCGCGCATAAAACGCTCGTTTACTTTGTTGTCTTTCAATGATATTCCAGCGAGGATGGGCATGTATTGTTGTATGTCGTAACCACGGTATTTTTTAAAATCATTTTCGAAATTTACACTCCAGTCAGGCTCTCCTCCTTCCCAGCTTACATTGTAAAAATGGGTTAGTGTAGTTCCCGCCAGCGGCCCTGCATCTTTCAGAATTTCAGAACCCATTAAATGAAAATATTTTGTTACGGCCTCGGTATTTAAAATATCTACACTGCCTTCTTCTCCGATAACATGGAATCCAAAACGTAAGATTTGCCATTCCCCTTCGGGAGCATCCCATTGCAGAGTGCCATTGTCGATTTTTTCAGCAAGATTAATCATTTCGCCTGCAACCGGTGCATCTTCAGATGGTGTAGATACGGTTTTCCAGTTTGTATTTAGATCACTGCTTTTATCAGATGGTTTTTCCTTTGATTCTATTTTTACCGCCATCAATGCAACATCCTGAAAATATTTTTGGTCAGAAGGATTTTCTATAGGAATCGATACTTTGCTTGAACCGGAAATGGTTGTCGAAGTCCAGATGAGTTGTTTCGGACCGTCTTCTTTCATATCCCACGGACCACGAAGAGAACCTCCTGTATTGGCAATGTTAATACTCATTTTGAGTCCCAGCCGGTTGGCTTCCTGCATGGTGTATTTAACCATTTCTCGCCATTCTGGACTCATAAATTCATATTTTATATGAAGTGGAACCGGAATGTGGCCTGTTCTGCCATCGTAAGAATCCCAATAACCACGGGAATCGAACAGCAAAAATCCTCCAATGCCTTTTTTTTGCATTTCTTCCAAATCATGCGTAATCTGTTCTTCAGTTACATTTCCTTTAAGCCACCAATAATAAACCCAGGGTTTGAATTCTGCAGGAACGGAATGAAAATCATTTTCCGAAATATTTATTGTTGGGAGATTTTCAATCTTTTTTTCTTCCTTGATTGAGCAGCTATAACAAATTAATGTTATTAGAATTACTCCAGAGAGAAAAAGTTTTAAATGATATTTAAGATGTGGGTGATAAATCGTTCGTTTCATGGTTTATTCGTTTAATTCGTTCAGATTAATGAATGTATAAATTATTTTATTTTTCGGGATAAGAATTTCTTTTTACTTTAAATGAATATTCGCCAGATTCCAATTCGTGAAATCTAAAACGGGTTTCATTTTGGAGCTGTTTCAGTTCTTTAATAGGCTTTCCGTTTTTGAAAATTGAATCTTGTTTATTAGCAGGAATGAATATTGTTGCCGTAGTATTTGCCGGAACAGAAACGAACCATTTAAATTCGTTGCCGGCATTCTGCCAGTTGCTGGAAATCGGTCCATGAATGGAGTTGTAAGTTGCTTTTGCAGAATCTAAAACGTTTGTTAACTGAGGGCGGAAGATGATGTGTTTGAATCCCGGATTTTCCGGATCGGGTTTAATTCCTACAATTCCATTGTAAAACCAGGCATCAAAACCGCCCTGAAACGGATGATTTTTTGAACGTTCGTCTCCATCTATTTTCAGTCTGTCTTCAAATTTTAATTCGCCCCAATTTTCCCAGAAAGTGGTTGCTCCCCGCGAAAATAAATATCCGTAGCTGGGGAAAGTATTGGAATGTAATATTTTCTTGACTGTTTCTTCAAATCCAAATTGTGCTAAAATTTCATAAATATATCTGCTTCCAAATATCCCGGTGGACACATGATAATTATGATTTTCGATAATGTCTTTGTTCAGATTATTGGCGACAGCTTGTTTGTCTTCTTGCGGTACAAGGTTAAATGCGAGTGCCAAAACATTTTTCTCCTGTCCTTCGTATGTTTTTTTCTCTTTATTGTAAAATTTGCTATTAAAAGAGTTTTTTATTTGAGTCGCGAGTAAAGCAAATTTTTCAGCTTCACTCTTTTTTTCAATGGCTTTTGACATTCGGGATATCACATCAGCACAGAAATAGTAGAGCATGGTTGACGTAAATGCTTTGGGCGTTTCTTCCGGTGTTATACGATTGGGGGAGAACAGACTGCCAATGCCATTGTGAACAATATTGTTACTGGCTATTTGTTGCAGATGATTCATAAAAAAAGTCATGCCATCATAATGTTCTGAAATTACTGATTTATCGCCATAGTAAAGAAACATATTCCAGGTTAACTGGATATAGGCTGCTCCCCAATCAGGACTTTTGCCTCCGCTTCTTCTTCCCGGTACAATATTATCGGGAATTCCGTCTCTGCGTGAAGTTTCAATGTCGACAAGGAATTTCGACCAAAATGTAGCCGCGTCAAAATTGTAGATGGTCATGTCGGAAGTAAGAAAAGCATCTCCAAGCCAGCCACATCTTTCACGGTGCGGACAATCAGTGGGAATACTGTGGAGGTTGCTTTTTTCTGTCCATAAAGCTGTTTTATGCAGACGGTTCAACCGTTCATCAGAACACGTAAATTCCCCCGCTTCTTGCAGTGAAGAGTGAACGACAATTCCCTTAAGATTGTCTTTGGATGGAGTGCCGGGAAATCCAGCCATTTCCACATAGCGAAAGCCATGGTATGTGAAGCGGAGTTCCCATATCTCTGTTCCGTTTCCTTTACAGGTATAACCATCTGTTTGAACAACGCCGGTTGCATACACACCTGTACTGGCAGGATTCAATAACCCGTTCTTATCAAGGTTTTCAGCAAAGCGCAACTGTATTTTTGTTCCTTTTTCGGCATTTACAGTTAATTTTGCCCATCCTGCAAAGTTTTGTCCCATATCGTAAATATAGATTCCGGGTTTTGGATTGGTAATATTTACAGGAGCAATGGTGTCCATTTTTTTTATGGGAGGGATGTTTTGACATACGAGTTTACCTCCGGGAGCTTCTACCAAACTAACTTTGTTCCAATCGTTATCATTAAATCCTGAATTGTTCCAACCAGGTTGTTCCAGTCTGGCATCGTATTGTTCTCCAGCGTAAAGATTGTTGGAGGTTACCGGCCCAGGGGAAACTTTCCATGTTTCGTCGGAAATAACGGTCTTTTCAGTTCCATCGTCAAAAGTGAGCTGCATCTGAAATAGCAACCTTGGTTTACCATAAACTGCATCTCCCCAACCATATCTGGCGCTGTTCACAACGTTCTGGTTATACCATCCGTTCCCCAGCATTATTCCAATCGCGTTTGTTCCTTGTTTTAATTGCTGCGTGACATCGTATACAACATAAAATGTTCGTTGTTCATAATCGGTTTGTCCGGGGTCAAGTACATGATCGCCAATTTTGTTGCCGTTTATACTTAATTCGTAAAATCCCAGTCCGCTAATATATACCCGGGCTTCTTTTAACGTTTTAGAGATTTCTATTTCTTTTCTAAATAGGGGAGCAGTCTGGCTGTTAAATCCAATCCATTGGGCTTTCCATTGTTCCGGTTTCAATAGACCCATTTCCCAATTAGCAGTGATACTCCATTCCGAACGGTTATTATTTTTATCCCATACGCGTACTTTCCAGTAATATTTTTTTGTTGATTGAAGTGGTTTTCCCTGATAGATAATCTGGCAAGACTGATCTGATTTTATTTTTCCGGTATCCCAAATATCGCCCTTTTCATTATTTAGATGTTTGAGGCTGCTGGCAACCAGAATTTGGTAAGCTGTCTGTTTTTGATTTTTTTCTGTTGATTTAATTATCCAGCTTAATTTGGGATTTCGGTTGTCAATTCCCAGAGGATTTTCAAAGTAGTCGCAGCGCAAGCCAGTAACTGTTATACTACTGTCATATTTCTTTACTGCGCACGACAGACTAAGAATTGCGATTATAAAAAGCAAAAAAATCCCCTTCATTTTGTGGTATATAGCTCGAAGCAGAAAAATTCTGCTTCGAGCCTTTTTGATTTTAATTAATAACCATCGTTTTGTTCCAATTCCGGACTAATCTCTAGTTCATCATCTGGTATTGGCATTAAAAGTTCATAGTCATCCAGAGTATAACTACTTCCTATGCTTTCGAAATAGGCATTTAATACTGTTTTTGCCCGGCCTGTTCTGAGCAAATCAAACCATCGGTGCCCTTCATGAAAGAATTCAACACGGCGTTCTTTTTCCATTGCCAATGTAAATTCTTCTTTTGACAACCCAGTAAGATCATCTAATCCTGCCCGTTCTCTAACTTCGTTTAGATAAGGCAGTGCGTCAGAAGTTTGATTGCTTTCATTTAAGGCTTCTGCATACATTAGCAAAACATCGGCATAGCGTAAAGCTGTATAATTAATGCCTCCGTCGCCTGATGTTCCGGTTGAAAAATCGACAAACTTTAATCCGCAAAGCGTGTATTCGTATGTTCCATCTGTTAAAAGCACAGAATCAATTACCGAAGCAGTTTTTCTTTCGTCTCCTTCTTCATAGGAGTCGTATAAATCTTGGGTGGGGCACATGTATCCATTACCGTTCATATTGTTCGGAAAAATTGCCATGTTGAATAGTCCCGGAGTATAACTTGAAGAAAAAGAATTTCCCTCACCAAGATCGCCTGAATGGTAACCAATTTCAAAAATGGATTCATCAGATTCTTCATTTGTTCCGTCAAACAGGCTTCCATAGTCGTCAACCAAACTGTAGGCATTCATATCAATAACTTCTTTTAAAATTCCGGCAGCATTTTCATATTCATTTAATGTGAGGTAAACTTTTCCGAGTAAGGTTTTTGCTGCTCCTTTAGACGCCCTTCCTTTTGAGAGCTCAATCCCGTCCAGCAAGGTCGCTGCATTGGTCAAATCGTCTTTTATTACCGTATAAATTGCACTAACGGGCTGACGTGACATGTCGAAAGATGAAATCTCGTCGGGGCTTCTAAACGCAACATTAACGACAGGCACATCACCATAAAGGCGTACCAGGTAGAAATAGCAATATGCCCTTAAAAACAATGCTTCCCCTTGAAACTGGTTCTGTTTGGACTCACTCATCTCAATGTCGTCAATTCTTGACAATATATTGTTTGAATAGGCTATTGCAGTAAAACAACTTGTCCAGATACTGTTTATGGTACTATTTGCCGATGTTACTTCGGCTTCATCAAACTCAGCAACAACCGAACCCCATGTATAAGAGTTAATTTCGGTATTGTCGGTTAATAGTTCTGCCGGATACATAATTGTTAAATTATGCAGCCCCTGTAACAAGTTGTATATCCCTATAACAGCTGTTTCATAATCGTCTTCCGACTGATAGTAGTTAATTTCGTTGATTTGATATTCTGGTGATAACGAGAGAAAATCTTTACAAGAAGTCAAACTCACCAGAATGATTGATATTATATAAACTATTTTTTTCATTTTTTACAAATTCAAATTTAGAATGAAAGCTTAATGCCCAATGTGTATGTTCTCGCCAATGGGAATGTACCGTAGTCGAGTCCTGAGCTGGTGATGTTATTCCCCGAACTGCTTGCATCAGGATCGTAGCCCGGATAATCTGTAAATGTGTACACATTTGCAACATCAGCATATACAGTCAGGTTGCTCATGGATATTCTGTTTAATAATTCACCGGGGAACGTATAGGAAAGATTAATATTTTTAATTCTGACATACGAAGCGTCGTGAAGATAGTAGGACGAGGTGCTTAAAGAATATGCATAGTTACTACGAATTGCCCTTGGTGTCCTTCCATCTCCCGGGTCGCTTTCCGATCTCCACCGGTGTATGCTTGCCAATTGGTTTTGTACACCAGCACTGTTCATCATGGCGTTATTCATTAAATAAGTGTCGGCACCATTTGAGCCATTTAAAGCGATACTCAGAGAGAAGTTACGATACAAAAATTTGTTGTTAAATCCCCATGTGAAGTCAGGCCACGGGTTCCCAACAATTTTTTGGTCGGCAGAAGTAATGTCTCCATCGCCATTGAAGTCTTCAAATTTTAAATCACCGGGTTGTACATTGGCATGCTGAAGCGCACTGTTTGCAATTTCTTCTTCGCTTTGAAAAATACCAATTGCATTAAGCATGAAAAAACTGGAAATGGGTGAACCAACCTCGGTTACCTGGTATGAGTTATTGCTGATTCTCGCTCCTTCAGTTGCCAGTTTTAGTACTTTATTTTTATTGGCGCTAAAGGTAAAGTTACTTGTCCAGTTGAAATTTTTGCTTTTAACAGGTATGGTTTCAAGTGCCAGTTCAATTCCTTTATTTTCAATATCACCAACATTTTGAGTAGAGCTTGAATAGCCTGATGCTGCGGGTAATTCAACAGCCAATAACAGGTCTGTTTTTTTGTTTTTATACACGTCAGCAATAAGTGATATTCTGTCATCAAAAAGTCCCAAATCCAATCCGAGGTCGATTTGGTGTGATTTTTCCCAGGTCAGGTCGTCGTTGGACAGGGAGCTGGGACGTAACCCAGAGATTTTGCTGTCTCCGTCAACATAATCAGACGAGCTAAGTAAGCCAATAGTTGCATAGTTCCCAATTTGATTGTTCCCGGAAACACCATAACTAAACCTGAGTTTTAGGTTGCTTAGGTTCTCGACAGATTTCATAAAAGATTCCTCTGAAATATTATATCCTCCTGAAAATGAGGGGAAAGTGCCCCATTTGTTGTTTGATCCAAATCTGGAACTTCCATCTCTTCGCACAGTTGCGGTAAGAAGGTATTTGCCAGCGTAGGAATAATTTATCCTGGAAATTATGGATAACATCGCCCATTCCGCTTTTATTTGTGTGCCGGAGTTTACTGTCCCTGCCGAAATGTAGGTCACATAATCTGTTGGAAAATCAGTTGCACCGGCAGAGAGACGGTTGTAGGTGCTTTTTTGAGCAGTGAATCCCACTAACGCGTCGAATGAGTGTTTTTCTTTAAAAACACGCTTGTAATTTATGGTATTTTCATTTAACCATTCAATGTTGTCGGTTTTTGTAACACCAGCAGATGAAGGATAATTGAGTGTTGTATATAAAGGAATAGCAGATGAACGCCAGAGTTTAATCGTACCTGCGTTGTAGTTAATGCCGACGGTACTTTTGAACGTTAGACCATCTAGAATTTTGTATTCAAGATAATTGTTGATCATAGCGTTGGCTTTTGTACGTTCATCAGAATAATTATCTTTATTTAAAACAGTTAAGGGGTTTACCAGCCATCCAAGACCATAGGAAACGTCGTCTGCACTGAAATATGGGCTACCGTCTTCTGCGTACACCGGAATTGTAGGTGAAGCCGCCAGAGCCATCATAATAACACCGCTTTGTCCATAGTGTCCCTCGGTATTTGGGAAAGTTCCGTATCCGTACGACCCGGATATGGTTGAACCTATTTTCAGATTTTTAAGAACCTGAGCATCTAAATTTGTGCGAATGTTAAAACGTTTGTAGTCGGAGGTAAGAACAATTCCTTCCTGGTGGAAATAACCGCCTGAAACAAGATATTTGAGCTTTTCAGTTCCTCCGCTGGAAGAAAGCTGATAGTTCTGTACCGGAGCAACGCGGAAAATAATATCTTGCCAGTCGGTATTTGTTGCTATTGAAGAAGGAGTGCGAAATTCTTCCGGAACTTTGTATGACTGAGGTCTTGCACTGTTTGGATCGTTGGCATCCCCTCCGGAATAAACCCATGCATTATCCCTGCCCTCGGCAACAAATTCTGCATATTCCTGAGAATTCATCATATCCAGTTTGTGTGCTACCTCCTGAATACCGTAAGAAACATCAACATTAAACTGTGATTTGCCCATACTTCCTCTTTTTGTAGTAATAATAACAACGCCGTTGGCTCCTCTGGAACCATAAATTGCCGTTGCAGAGGCATCTTTCAGAATCTCAATCGATTCTATGTCAGACGGATTTATCGATGTTAAAGGATTAATTCGGTCTGTAGTACTTCCTGCCATGTTGGAGGCTGAATAATTTGAGCCACCAAAGCTAAGCATGTTAGAACTACCTTCACCGATGTTAACGGGAAATCCATCGATAACATATAAGGGTTGATTTCCACCGGTGATGGAACTTACACCACGAACAAGGATATTTACATTTCCACCGGGAGCACCGGTGGTTTGTGTAATCTGGACGCCGGCAACTTTTCCCTGGAGCATCTGGTCAAAAGTTGATGTGGAAGGCAGAATCATCTCATCTCCCTTCACTCTGGATATTGAGCCGGTAAGGTCTTTCTTTCGTTGTGTTCCGTAACCAACGACAATAACTTCATCCAAGCTTTTTACGTCTTCATCAAGTGTCACGTCTATCGAGGTTTGTGAATTTATTTCCACCTCTTTAGTTTGATACCCGATAAAGCTAAAAATCAGTATAGCGTTGGGATTCGCAATTTCGACAGAGTAATTTCCGTCGGTGTCAGTAATAACTCCGCTATTGGTACCTTTTACCAGTACATTTACACCGGGAAGTGTTATCCCGTCAGCACTTTTTACCTGTCCGGCAACCACAATCGGTTGCTGCGGTGCCTTTGCGGAAAAATTGGCGTTGGCAGCAAAAGAAATACAAAACACCAAAGAAAGGAGAAAAATTCCTCTCAAAAGGTTGTAATCCTTTTTTTTGTTCAAATAGTTTAGAAAGATTTTCATAAAATTTTACATTTTTAATTGGTTGAATCAGAAGTAATTATTACAGAGTCTATGTTTAAGTAGTCAGCTATTTTGGCAATAGTATTTGCATGATGTCCGATGCCGAGCGAGAAATGATGGGTGGGGCCTTCTTTAATCCAACGAGTGAGAAATGTTTTAATGTCAGGTTTAAAAAATCCTCTTGTATTTGTATTTCCGGTAGGAGGGATCGGCCCGGCGACCGATTCTCCTTCAGCAATCACAAATTTGAATTTCCCATCGTATGTTGAATTGATTGAAAGCATGGTAATCGGGCCTTCTTTTATTTTAAATTCCACACCTGCTCCGTTTCCGGGCTTACCGTGGTATTTTTTTAAACTTCTTAGTACCGGTTTTCCTTCAGCGATGGCAATGTTGTGTGGCCCGTCGTGGCCAACAAGGACAAATCCTTCGTTAAAATCAACGGGGTGGAATTCCGCAAAACTGCCGCCAATTCCAAGTCTGTCCATAATAAGAAGGCCAATAAGTGTTTTTAAATCTGATTCTCCGCACATTGGAAAACCTCTTGAGGTTAACAGTGAATTTCCAACTATCAAATTGGTAAGTACGGTTTGTAATTCGCTGTTTTCCGGACCGTCGTAATAGTAAGCAAGTCCATCGAGCTTTTTTTCTTCTACAAAACGGGTCAGCGCAACGCTTACTTTTGCAGCAACGCGTAAATCTTCGTCCTGAAGTTTCATTGAAATAGGATCGGAAACCGGATCCGGCGTATCAAAAAAGTTAAGTATTAATTCTTCACGTTCTTTTATTTCTTTTTCGGTAACCTTTTTATAACAGGAAAAGAGTTCGTTCGCTTCACACTCAACCACGTGGCTTCCAAAAACAGAAGTTAACATGGTTTCATCGGTATGCATATCGAGCATAGCGTTTATCGGATGACCCAAGTGGCCCAGCTGAGCATTTTTTAAATCGTGAAGGACACGGGCAATCCGGCAATATTCATTGAATTGGATCTCAACTTCCGGATCGTCATTTAATGTTCCTATTATCATATCCGGAACCTTTTTCCCCATTCTTACGGCCACACCCGCAAATTCAGGCAAGGCGCAAATGTCATCGTTCATCAGTTGCATGTATGTTGAGGCTTTTGTATAATCCAGCGCTTTTCTGGGTTGTAATGCGACAAGTACAATCGGAACCGAAACTGTTTTTATGATGATTCCAAATGTGCCGGAAGTCGCATATGTCAGCATATTACAGAAAATCAAGTCGAGGTTGGCAGCCTCCATCTTTTTTACAGTTTCATAAGCTTTTTGCGGATTATCAACCATCCCAAAATCAACAACTGTTGCTTCCTGAATTTCAACTTTATTAATTATTTCTGCGTGCTTTTGCATTAATTCGTCGAAGAGACCGGGAAACTGCTCCCAGTATTTGTCATATCCTACACCAAATACCCCTATTCTTGGAGCGTTTCTCTCTGCATTAAGCAGCATGTTATTTGATTCTTTTTTTTTCATAATAACGCTTATTGTGTTTGTTCTTTACGCACTAAGTTTATTTTTGTAAATTTTTTTTATGATGTATTTTGTGTTGATCTATTGAAATGCTTTTAAGAGTTTAATCTTTGGTATGAATATAATAAACGCAATAAATGCGATGGAATACATCGAACCTGCATAAATCCACACCGGATCATAGGAGAACCGGGAAATAATCAGGCCGATGACAGGATTGAGAATCAGAGATGAGAGTGCACCTGCCGAACCTGAAAATCCGATTATTGTTGATGTTATTGTTTTCCCGAAGATGTCGCTGATTGACGTTATATAGTTGGTAATCCAGAGCCCGTGGGCAAAAAATGCAATCGAGATAATAAGAATCACCCACTCGGCATTTGGTGCTATTTTTACGAGTAGGGCAGGTGCAGTAAGTAAGGCTGCAAATCCCATTATCATTTTTCGTGCGGAGTTCAGGTTGCCGGTTTTTTTGTACATTTTATCTGATATCCAACCGCCGAGCATGTTTGAAATTCCAAGTGCAAGAAATGGAATCCAGAAGAGTTTTCCAATCAGGTTAATGTCAATTTCCCGTGCCTCGTTTAAATATTTCGGAATCCAGAACATATAAAAATAAAATATGGGATCAAGTAAAAAGCGAATTAGTATAAAAACCCAAACTTCTTTTATTTTAAGTATCTCGATGAGGTTGACGCGATTTTGTTTTGAACCTGTATTGTCTCCTTTTTGATTTGTTTGCTCCGGTGTTGCTGCTTTCTGTTTCGGGCACAGCAGCCATGCAGTTACCCAAAAAATGCCAAAAGCCCCGGTAATCAGAAACACACCACGCCATCCGGTAACACCTATTAAATAAACACACAGAGGAGGAGCGACTACGGCGCCAAGTGCTGAGCCGCCTATGGCAATTCCATTTGCAAGTGCTTGTCTGTGTTTCGGAACCCATTCAACAACTGCTTTTATCGCACCGGGAAATGCTCCGCCTTCTCCTATTCCTAAAATGAACCTGAACAGTCCAAACTGGAAAGCATTATTGGCCAAACTGTGCAAGAGTGTGGCAAAGGACCATATTCCTACTGAAAATGCCAATCCTAGCCGGCTTCCATAGCGGTCTATTAATATGCCGCCAACGGTAAACATAATTGCATAGCTGATTAAAAAACCGGTGTTTATAAAGCCGTATTCAATATCGGAAATATGAAAATCTTCTTTAATTTTTATAATGGAGATAGAAAGTACCTGCCGGTCGAGAAAACTTAAGGCTGTAGCAAAGAAGGTCATCGCAACAATAAGCCAAGGTATCCAAGTTAGATTTCTTTTCATTTTAGTTAACGCACTAAGTTAGATTTTGTGCAAATATAAGTAAGAAATATTAATCTGCAAATACGGGTTGATAAATTCTTTACTTTCATCTACTTTTATGGCATGAATTCGACTCATCCAAAATATATTGAAATTTGCCTGGATATTATTGAAAATATTGAATCGGGCGATTTACAACCCGGAGATAAAATTCCTTCGGAAAACGAGCTTATAAAAAAATACAATATAAGCAATACCACAGCGCGGAAAAGCCTTCACGAGATTGAACTCAGGGGATGGGCTACACGAATTAAAGGGAAGGGGACTTTTGTTTTAAACCGCACAGAAGACAAGCACGTTACCCGAACACTGGGATCCATTTATACTACGCGTTCCGGCTTTGAAGAAAATTTGCGAAAGGAGGGATTTAAACCGAAAAGTGTAATCATTGAGAAGACTATACTCGACGCCGGTATTTCGACGGAGATTAGCGGACATCATTATATTATTGAAGGCCCGGTAGTTAAAATTCACCGTCTTCGGTATGCCGATGATGTTTTAATGAAAGATGAAACACGGTACATTTCATTAAAGCTTTGTCCAAGGATTAATATAATTGAAACAAAGAAGCCATATTTTACAATTTATGAAGAAGTGTACAGCCTTAAAATCACCGACATGAAACAGACATTAAGTACGGTAATTTTAGGCCCAAAATCTTCAGATAACTATTTTGATACCAATTCACCTTTGCCCGTTTTTATTTTGGACGGTGCTATTTTTTGTTCGAGTGGCAAGGTAGTGGAGATAGAAAAGTCATATTATCGCGGAGATCGATACAAATTTTCCATCATTGCAAAACCTGAAGTTTATTGATTTTTTGCCGTGAAGAGACAAAAAAAGAGGCTGTTTTGTAAAACAACCTCTTTTGTGAATTATTTGATTTCCTGTTCTATCCAGCCTGAACGATTTGGTGGTTTTGGTGCTTTTACTTTTTTTACCGGATTTTCTTCCAGTTCTTTTAGTAATACTTCTACGGCTTTTTCAATTCCCGGGTCAATCCCTTTTGCGAGTTGCTCCGGACGATCAACTACTTCAATATCAGGATAAACACCAATTCCCTCGATTACCCATTCACTATTTTCGTCGTAAACCCCAAAACGGGGAACAGAGAAACTGCCGCCGTCAACAAAGCGCGCATTACCGGAAATTCCAACCAATCCGCCCCAGGTGCGTGTTCCGATAAGTTTTCCCAGCCCTTTCTTTTTAAAATAGTAGGGGAAAGCATCGCCACCGGAAGATGAATAACCGTTTATCAGCATCACTTTTGGCCCGTCGTGTGCGATTGCCGGAGTAGACATGGGGCTTAAACCATTTACATTCCAGTAACTAAGCGTTTTCCTATTGAGTAAATCAGCCATCACATCGGGGATAAAACCACCACCGTTATATCGATCATCAATTATCAAAGCTTCCTTGTTATGGTATGCATACATTCCTTTAAATAGTTCGCGGTTTCCATCCGTCGATGTGTTGGGAACATAAATGTAACCGATTTTTCCACCGGATAGTTTATCAACCAAAGCGCGGCGCTCCTGCACCCAGTTGTAATGCAATAAAGCCAATTCACTCTCAATTGGTTCAATCATCGATTTGCGACTATCCTCTGCTTTGGGCTCTGAATTTACAGCAATCTCAATGTGTTTTCCTGCCGTGTTTTCCAAAAATTTGTATGGATTATCGTCTGTAGTAACATTGTGGCCGTTTATACTGATAAGATAATCGCCTTCTTTCACGTCTACACCCTGTTCTGTTAATGGAGAGCGAAGAGACGAATTCCAGTTTTGACTGTCATAAATTTTTGAAATTTTGAAACGACCGGCTTTTTCATCTGCAACTATTTTTGCACCCAGCAAACCACCTTCCACACGTTCAGGTTTTTTGAAATCGCCCCAGTTTACATAGGAGTGCCCCGTGTTCGATTCAGAAACCATTTCACTGAAAATATAATCCAAATCCATACGATGCCCTACAAAAGGAAGCAATTGAGCGTAATTTTGTTTTACTTTTTTCCAGTCAACGCCATGCAGATTGTCTACATAAAAATAATCGCGGTAAATGCGCCAGCCGTCGTTATAAATTTGCTGCCATTCTTTTACCGGGTCAATTTTCATTTCCATGTTATCGAGTTCTAATTTTCCGGTTCCGGCTTTTTGTCCCGGTTTTACAGTTGTGATTCCAAAATCTCTGCCTGAGCGATACAGAAAAGATTTCCCATCATCGGCCAATAAAAATTGCATTGTTTTTTCCAGTATGTCTTCTTCCTTTTTATCTGCAATGCTGAATTTTTTTAGACTTCCGTTGTTGATATAAAGTATTCCATCATCAACAGCAGTGAGGTTCCTGTAGTTGCCATTTCCGAGTGGCAATGCAACGATACGATTGTTTATTCCTTCTACGTCAATTTCAATTGTTACTTCCGTTTTATCTTCGTTCCCATTTTTGTTTTCCTCTGTTTTTTCCTCCTTTTTTACCGGTTCCTCATCATTTTTAAACTTGAAAAGTTCTTCGCCATCTTTTTTCAAAATCATGCCATAAATACGTGTTGGGTTATTGTACACATAATCAAACTCAAAACCAGAAAAATCAAGATTGAAATCCCGATCGGAAAGGAAGTAAATATATTTCCCATCACATGAAAATACTGGCGAGTAGTCGTTGAAAGAATCATCGGTTAACTGAATATTTTTTTTCTCCTGAATATTGTAAACCCAGACTGCAGTTAATTCGTTTGGCGATTGTTTTTCATATATAACCCATTTTGAATCGGGCGAGAAATTGTACGTCTGTATTTCGTTGAATGTGGCATGGTCAATAATCGTTTCTTTTTCGCTTTCCACATTCAGGAGTTTCAAATTGAGCGTGCGGTCGGAATACAGCAAGTATTTGCTGTCGGGCGACCATTCACTGTCGTATTTCCACGCAGAAGAGTTTTTGGTAAGCTGCTTTGGTTTTGCCCCTTCTTTATTTTCCAGAAGATAAATTTCATATTCTCCGGTAGCATCGGAATAATACGTAATGTATTTTCCATCGGGCGACCAGCTCGGATAAATTTCCCGAATCCCCTGCGTTTGCGTTAAGTTTTCTGTTACGCCGTTTTCAGCAGGAACAGAAAAAATATCACCCCGTGCATCAAACAGAGCACGTTTTGCTGTTGGAGAAACCGTAAAACTGTGAATATCTTCTGCTACATTTTTAAAATAAGGAAGCAGATTCGGATTATCGAAATTAATATTTACCGTCACTTTTTCGGTAGCGCCGGTTTCAAGATTTGTTTTGTAGAGAAATCCTCCATTTTCGAAAACCATCTGCCCGTTTTCTCCTGAAGGCCACATCACGTCAAAGTCTTTAAATGTAGTAACTTGTTCGACTTCTTTCGAATTTGTATCGTAACTGTATATATTTAATTTTAAATCGCGGTCGGATGCGAAAAATATTTTGTTGTTATACCAAACGGGCCACTGGTCAGAGCCTTTAAAATCAGTAATTTGTTCTGAAACATCTTTTGCCAGGTCGTAAATCCAAAGCTCAGTTGCACGTCCGCCTTTGTATCTTTTCCAGGTTCTGAATTCGCGGTCGACGGGAGTAAAACAAACTTTTTTCCCGTCGGGTGAAAGCGCGGCAAAACCGCCATTTACAATTTGTAACGGCTTCTCAAGTCCGCCATCAATGTTTACCAAATAGTATTTTCCATTGCGTTCGCCAAATTCTGTGCGATTGGCGCGAATCATTATGTTTTTGCTGTCGGGTGTCCAATCCAGTACTACGTTATCAAATCCACCTCGAGGCGGCATCAATCCTACCGAGTTGTAGTAAGTGAGTTGTTTGGGAACACCACCATTGGACGGAATAACAAACACCTGACGCGAACCTGAATATTCGGCAGAATAAGCAATCCATTCTCCGTCGGGAGAAATTTTCGGGAAAAGTTCCATCCCTTCGTGCGATGTCAGATGTTTGGCATTTCCTCCGCCGGCATCTACTGTCCAAACGTCTCCGGCATATACAAATGCTATTAAACTGTTATTAATGTCGGGGTATCTCATCAGCCGCGAATCGTTTGCAGCTGTAGTTCCAAGCGCAATTCCAATAAAAAGAAATAACGCCAAAAATTGTTTTGTAAAATGTCGCATGTTCATTTATTTTTTTAGAACCTAATTGTAGAAATTATTTTTTATTTACACAAGAATGAAAATCATAATCATTCAGCGGCTTTTGAGTTGATTTTTAATCTCAAAAATTGTTTGGATAAAAAGATAACAAAAACACAGGGGAGAGGTTTATAAATACAAAAGTTTGCCTATTTGTTTCATAATTTCTGCCGCATCACCCTGAAGAAATACATCTGTAATTTCGCGTGTGAAATGTGTTTCTTTTATGTTTATTTCAATGATTTTTGCACCATGTTTTTTTGCTGTTACAGGAATGTCGGCAGCGGGGAGTACTTCTGCGTTTGTACCGATAATTAGAAAGACATCGGCTTTTTCAGCTTCTTCGAACGAACGTTTTTTGGCAAATGGAGGAATGGGCTCGTTAAAAAAAACCATGTCGGGTTTTAAAATGCCTTTACATATGTAGCAGGTAGGAGGGAGGTAGTTTAAGTCAGCAAAACTCATATCATATTCAGAACTGCACTCTGTACAAACGAGTTGTTTGTATGTTCCGTGAAGTTCGTAAACATATTTGTTGCCGGCTTTTTGATGGAGATGATCGATATTCTGGGTAATAACCGACTCAAGGAAACTTCGTTTTTCCATTTTTGCCAAAACTTCGTGGGCAATATTGGGTTCAGCATCGCCTAAACTATCGTAAAAAATTTCCTTGATTTTTTTCCACGACTGGAGGGGTTTTTTATTAAAAAATTCAATTTCCAGAAAGATAGGACTGGTTTTATTCCATAATCCGTTTTTGCCGCGAAAAGGGGGAATACCGCTTGCTACTGAAATGCCGGCACCCGTAAAAGCAACGGTGTATTTTGCTTTCCGGATAAATTTTACGGCTGATTCAAGTTTAGCGATATCCATTCATTTTAACATTAACAACCCGGCAGAGGGATAAACCCTCTGCCGGGAGTTATTTTTTGTACTATTTTTACAGGTTTTCAGTAATTTCCTTATTTACAGAAACCGTGGTGTCTTCATTAAACCTGATTTTGAAGTTTAATTTTCGGAAAACTGAAATCATTGGCTTGTTGTCTTTTGTTGTTTCCGCCATTAATTTTTTGATTCCACGTATGTTGGCAATTTCCATGCAGTAATTGGTTAAAGTGTAACCAAGCTCTTTTTTCTGCCATTTGTCGGTAATTAAAATGGCATATTCCATTGTTTCCAAATCCGGATCGGCAATTAAACGGCCAACACCAATAAGCTCTTTTGAGCCATCTTCCTTTTCATGTTCAGCAACTATGGCTATTTCACGGTCGTAATCAATAAAACAGAACTGAGACGCAACTTCGTGCGAGTCGAAGTAGAAATCATATCTGAAACGGTGATAAATAGCTTCTTTTGAACAGCTTGCCAGGAGTTCAAGCCACATGGGTTCGTCTTCCGGTTTTATCGGGCGAAGTGTAATTTCTGTACCGTCTTTCAATGTGCAGTTTTTTATCAGACTTTCCGGGTATGGACGAAGTACAAGATGCGAGTATTCCTTTGCCGGCTGTTTCATGATTTCTTCATCAACCACAATTCGGGCGTCGAGCGCTATCACATCCTCTTCTGTTACAATCAACGGATTAATGTCCAATTCTTCAATCTCCGGATAATCGGCAGCCAGATATGACATTCTGATTAATACTTCGATGAGTTTATCGATATTTTTTGGTGCATCACCACGCCAACCAGCCAGAAGCGGATATATTTTTAATGATTCCAGCATTTGTCTTGCCAGTTGTTCATTTAACGGAGGAAACTCTAGTCGTTTATCTTTAAATAATTCGGCAGTTGTTCCACCCATTCCAACAAGCATCACTGTTCCGAAAATAGGGTCTTTTTTTGTTCCGACAATAAGTTCAATTCCGCCTTTTGTATTTACCATCTTTTGAACGGTAACTCCATCTATTCGCGCGTCAGGACGTTTTTCAGCAGCGGTTTTTACCATATTTCTGAAAGTAGCCCTTACCATGTCTTCATTTTCGATATTCAAAGCAACACCACCAACATCCGATTTGTGGGTAATGTCAGGAGAATAGATTTTTAATACAACGGGGTATCCTTTTTTCTCTGCAATGACAACAGCTTCATCTTCTGTAGCAGCAGGAGTAGGGTGAGTTGTGTCGATACCGTAATCGTTAACCAGCATTTTCGAATCGTCCTCGTTCAAAATCTTTGCTTTTGGGAAAACGTTTTCAAGGTATTTTTTACGTAACTCATTTCTGTCGTATTGGAAGGATACAGGAACTTCTTTTGGTGTTTCATACAACATTTTAAGATTTTGCGAATAGTCGGAAAGAGTCATGAAAGCTTTTATTGCCTGCTCCGGCGTTCCGTAACTGGCAATTCCTGCATTGTTGAAAATCTGTGTTCCTTCCCGCATACTTGCTCCACCTAACCAGGCCGCCATTATCGTTTTGGTTGTATTGCCCGCCATCTTAGCAATTGCATCTGCAGTAGCAGTTGGGTCTGTCATCGCCTGAGGAGTGAGGAGTACCAAAACTGCATCCACATTCTCGTCTTCCAAAACAATTTCAGTTGACTTGGCAAAACGTTCTGGTGTTGCATCTCCGAGCACATCAATTGGGTTTCCGTGCGACCAAAACGGCGGAAGATAGTCGTTAAGTTTTTGCATGGTTTCGTCGGAGAGCTTAACCAATTTTCCTCCCTGTGAAATTAAGGAGTCGGTTGCCATAACTCCCGGACCACCTGCATTGGTTACAATAGCAAGACGGTTGCCTTTTGGAATTCGGCGCCGGCCAACAAGGTCGGTAAAATCAAAAATATTTCCAAAATCGAATACACGAGCCAGTCCCGCTCTGTGGAATACGGCATCGTAAATGGAATCTTCCGAAGCCATAGCGCCGGTATGCGAAGCTGCTGCGGCAGCTGATTCAGGAAAGCGCCCTGATTTATAAACGATAATAGGTTTTTCGCGGGAGAATGCGCGCGCTGCAGACATAAAAGTTCTGGCATTCTGAATCGACTCAACATATAGAACTATGGATTTCGTATTGGGATCCTGACCAAAATAGTCAATTAAATCTCCAAAACTAACATCCATTGAGTTGCCGATTGATACAAAGTTTGAAAAGCCAACATTTGATTCATAAGCCCAGTCAAGAACAGAGGTGCATAAAGCTCCTGATTGTGAGATAAATGCAACATGTCCTTTTTTAGGCATCCCGTCAGCAAAACTAACGTTCATATTTAAGCCGGGAACTAAGATACCAAGACAGTTTGGCCCAATTACCCTCATATCGGGGAATTTTGCTTTTTCAGCTTTTACTTGTGCTTCAAGTACTTTCCCTTCTTCCCCTGATTCCTTGAATCCTGCTGACATTATAATTAGTCCGTGAATCCCAACTTCTCCACATTCGCGCACCAATTGGGGGACAAACTTTGCAGCAGTCATAATAACTGCCAAATCCGGAACTTTTGGTAAACTTTTTACATCAGGATAACAAGGTATGCCAAATACTGCTTCGCGTTTTGGATTAACCGGATAAACAACCCCGTTAAAACCTCCTCCTACTAAATTTCTAAGTGTTATTCCTCCCACGCTGTCGGGGTTACTGGAAACCCCAATAAGAGCAATTCTTTTGGGTCTAAAGATACTATCAAGTTTTTTGATGGCCATTTGTATATATTTTTGGTTTTCTAAATTTTGTATTCAGAACTTTATTGGTCTTAAAGTTGAATAAAAGCGGTCATAAAATTCATGAAAAAAAATCAGGTTAGAAAATTTTACGGGGAGGATTTTAGATTAGGGAGAAAAGATTAAAGTTTATTTAAAATCAGTGAATTAGCTCAAATTTCCCCAAGCAAATATCATCTTTACATGTTTAATAACAATCCTGTTGTAACCTGTTTAAAAACACATGAAAGGCTTAAAATGTAAAAGCGCCCTTTTACAGAACGCTTTTATTTTTTTACCGGATAAATTTAAAATTGTTTATTTATATACCTTTAACAGCAACGTTAGCTTGTATAACATCCTGGGGGTTCTGCACTGTTTCCGGTAATTTTTGTTTTGCCGGTTTAACAAAGAGGATTAAAAGGGTTCCAATCAACACCGCTATTCCGGAAATCGTAAATGCAAGGCTAAAATTGTTCAGATCGCCCATTCTTCCGCCAAGAATAGGTCCGAAAATTCCGCCCACTCCATATGCCAGGAAAACAAAAGGATAGTTTTGCCCTACATTTTTTGCTCCAAATGTATCTGCTGTGATGGTTGGAAACAGGGCAAAGTTTCCACCAAAATTGAAACCAATTAACGTGGCTCCCAGGTAAAGTAATATTTCATTTCCTGCCATAAAGGTGAATAGGATCACCGTTATCCCCTGAATGCCGGTCATTAAAATAATGGATAGTTTTCTGCCAATTTTGTCACTGATGATTCCCCATAAAATTCGCCCCAAACCATTAGCTAAGCTAAAGAAAACAGCCATAGCGGTTCCGGCAATGGCACTGGCCGCCGTTTCACTGATTCCCGATTCCATTAAAGCTTGCATGGGGTAAAGTTTCATAAGTCCGATAGACATCAATCCTGCGCCGGCGCTAAATACAAAGGTTAAAAAGATGAGGTAAAACTGAATTTTAGAGAGCATCTCTTCACTTGAAAAATCTTTAGCAGCTGTAGTCTTTATATTTTTAGAAGTAGTTGCTCCATCTGTTTCGAAATCTTTTGGTTTCCATCCTGCAGGAGGAAATTTCATCCATACTCCGCCAATGATTACCATTGCAGCAAACGCAATTCCGTAAATAATAAAGGTAGCGGAAAGCCCCATGTTTTCGATGAGGTGCCCCCACGAACCGGCAAGTTTTACCCAAAGCATGGCTCCAAATCCGAATCCTGCCACAGCTAGTCCGGTAATCATACCTTTTTTGTCGGGAAACCAACGCATCCCAACGGCAATAGGCACGACATAAGCAAAGCCAATTCCCATTCCTCCTACGATACCGATTAAAATAAGCAGTGTGATGAAATTATCACCGCCGAAAACTCCGGCTAACATATACCCGAGACCGAGGATTATTCCTCCAATCCAGGAGAGTTTTTGAGGTCCCCAGCTTGTTAATTTTTTTCCTGCAAAAACCATAAATAGAGCGAACGAAGCAAGTCCGGCCGAAAAAACCCATTGCGTGTTTTCACTCGACCACCCCGCGTTTTTTAGCGACGGTGTAAAAACCGACCATGCATAAATAGCTCCTAATGCCAGTTGTATAAGAATTGCGCCCAGAATTACAAAGCCCCGGTTAAATACTTTTTGATCATTCATAAGTTCGATTTTTTTGATTAAAAGAGTAAAAAAGAAAGAGTGACAGCTTTTTATATTGAATAGAGTCGGATATAAAAACAGTGTCAAAAAGAATAAGAACAAAAAAGACACCTTTGATTTAAAGATGTCTTTTTGCTTGGTTCAGATCTATCGTTTTACCTCTACTTTAGCTCCGTCAATAATTTCATCAACTACTCCCGGATCAAGCAAGGTTGAAGTATCACCAAGATTGGTTGCATCTCCTTCACCAATTTTACGTAAAATGCGACGCATGATTTTCCCCGATCTTGTTTTTGGAAGACCGCTAACGATTTGAATCTTGTCAGGTTTTGCAATCGGACCAATAAATTTGGTGACGGTTGCCCGGATTTCGGCTTCAATGTTTGCTAGATCGGTGTCTGACAAGTCTTCGCAAATAACATAAGCATAAATTCCGGACCCTTTAATTTCGTGTGGGTACCCTACTACAGCTGATTCAACTACTTTTGGATGTTGGTTGATGGCATCTTCCACCTCAGCAGTTCCAATCCGGTGACCGGAAACATTGATTACATCATCGATTCTGCCAATAATTCTGTAATACCCCTCTTCGTCACGTTTTGCACCATCCCCCGTGAGGTATAAACCCGGGAAGGCTGAGAAATAGGTTTGGAAACATCTTTGGTGATCGCCGTAGGTTGTTCGTAACATACCAGGCCACGGATGTTTTATACATAAAATACCTTCAACACCGTTTCCTTTTAACTCGTTCCCTTCCGGATCTACCAGGATTGGCTGGATTCCCGGAAGCGGTAGTGTGGCAAGAGAAGGTTTGGTTGGCGTAATTCCAGCCAGAGGAGAAATCATAATTCCTCCGGTTTCGGTTTGCCACCAGGTGTCAACAATAGGGCATTTGCCTTTTCCAACCAAATCATGGTACCAGCGCCAGGCTTCTTCGTTGATTGGTTCACCAACCGTGCCCAGTACTTTCAAAGAGCTTAAATCATGACTGGTAACCCATTCGTCTCCTTGTGCAACAAGCGCCCGGATAGCTGTAGGTGCAGTGTAAAACTGATTCACTTTGTATTTGTCAACAATATCCCAGAAACGTCCTGCATCGGGCCAGGTGGGAACGCCTTCAAACATAATCGAAGTGGCTCCGGTTAACAGTGGGCCATAAACGATATAAGAGTGACCGGTAACCCAGCCAATATCAGCTGTACACCAATATATATCGCCATCGCTGTATTGAAAAACATTTTTGAAGGTGTATTCGGCGTAAACCATGTAACCTCCTGTGGTATGAACAACTCCTTTGGGTTTTCCGGTTGAGCCGGATGTATAAAGTATAAAAAGAATATCTTCAGCATCCATAACTTCGGCGACATTTTCCGTTGATAAACCTTCGATTAAATCGTGCCACCAAATGTCCTTTTCGTTATTAAAGTTGATATCTTCTCCGGTTCTTTTTAATACTATTGTATATTCGACAGAAGGGCAGTTTTGAAGCGCGTCGTCAACAATGGCTTTTAACGGAATCGATTTTGTTCCCCTGAATCCGCCATCAGAAGTAATAACGACCTTTGCCTCAGCGTCAACAACTCTGTCGGCAAGTGCTGTTGCTGAAAAGCCTGCAAAAACAATGGAGTGAATAGCTCCAATTCTTGCACAGGCCAGCATTGCAACAGCCAGTTCCGGAACCATGGGAAGATAAATGGCAACACGGTCGCCTTTCTGAACGCCGAGTTTTTTGAGACCGTTGGCAAATTGTTTTACTTTTTCAAATAATTCTCCGTAAGTGAGTTTGATTTCGGGTTCTTTAGGGTCGTTGGGTTCCCAGATTATGGCCACCTGGTCTTTGCGCATAAACATATTGCGCTCAAAAATATTTTCGGTAATATTTAGTTTACCGTTTACAAACCAGTTTACATTTGGTGCATCTTTGCCTTCAAACCGCCAGTCAAGCGTCTGGTCCCATTTTTTTCTCCAGAAATGAGTTTCGGCAATGTCTCCCCAAAAGCCATCCGGATCGGCAATACTTTGTTGATATTTCTTAAAATATTCCGCTAAACTAGTTATTTTGTTTACCATAACTGTAGTTTTAAAAAGTTAATGATTTAATTATTAAAAAGAATAAGTCTATAGCTGTACTGTCTATATCAAATTGTAATAACAAACTTTAACGAATTCCGTTCGATCGTCTTTTGCTCGTTGAGAATTTTTCGAAGTAATTATTCGTTATTTTGGTTGTTTTACAACTTTCAGAGTCTAGCGATTTAAGATAATATGGTAAAACAGAATTGTACAAATTGGGATGTATTAGAATTACCAAATGTTAGTGAAAAAAACCGACTTCGAAAATAATACAAAAAAATCTTTTCGGGAATCAATTCAACATATTGTATAACACCTAAATATGTATTTTAAAAGCATGTTTTTTTATAAGGAAGTTTTGGCTTTTTTTTTGTAAATTAAAGTGCCCTTCATCGCCTTATTTTTCTAGGAAATATCTCTGAGGTTTTGTTTGCGACCGTCTTTGTCGAGATTTACAAAAGTGATATGTGTTGAAAAAATTAATTCTAAATCAGTATTACAATTGTTTTGGCAAAATACTTTCACCAGGTATTGAACCGATGTTTTCCCTACATGTGTTTTTTCGATATCGAATTTTAATATTGACCCTTTGTTAACACCTTTTTTGAAGGTTACTTTATCAAGGGCAACAGTTACAAAACTACTTCCCGGGTAATCCAACGTTGCTGCAATCCAGGTATATTCGTCAATCCATTTTAACAAATTTCCTCCATACAGATAGCCGTTTTGATTAAGATCGCCGGGTAAAACCAGTTTGTAATTTTCCATAAAAACCTTTTGCAACTAATTTAAGGTTTATTTTTCAATTGATTCATAAGGAATAAATCCTTTTGGACTTTTATCGCTTAATGCTTCTCTCGGTTTGTAAAACTCAGGACTGTCGTATATTTTTCGAAGTAACATTTCTTTTGTATTCTGTTCTGCCAGATGAGCTATGCCTATTGCATGCTCTGCCAGATTCAGTCCTAATGGATTAAATGCGCCGTTTTCGGTAACAATTACGACAGGATCAGCGGCAATAGCAGTAGTCGTAATTCCTTCCGGACACATATCGATGATTTTGGAAATACCATTGTTGGTTGTTGATTCCATCGCGATGATGCCATAACCATTTTTCGATAAAATAGAACCACGCAAAAAGTCTGCTTGTCCGCCAATTCCACTGTAGATTTGTCTTCCTTTTAAAGAATCGGCCCAAATATTTCCATGAAGGTCTACTCCAATTGCGCTGTTAATAGCAATCATTTTGTGTTGCTGGGCAATACGTAAAATATTATTGGTAAAGTTGCAGGGCCGGTTCTGTACCGAACTGTTGTAATCGAGCCAGTCGTAGCCGTTTTTGTCTTTTGCGAGGAAAATAGATGAAATAGAAAAGTTAACGTCTGAAAATTTGTTTGTAACTATTTTCTTCTCAATGAGTTTTTGCATGGAGTCTGTAAATAGCTCGGTGTATATTCCAATATCTTTAATTCCTTTATCGATAACAGCGTCAGTCACAGCTTCAGGTACCTTGCCGATGCCATATTGTAAAGTACATCCATCAGTAATAAATAGTTCGGTTATTAGTCGGCCTATTTTATGTGCTGTTTCATCGGGGCGCAAATAAGGAATTACAGGAAGAGGGTAATCTGTGTCAATTAAAAAATCAATATTCGATTCGTCGATGGTTGTTCCCAAAATAAAAGGCATTTGTCTGTTTCTCTCGGCGATTACAATACCTCCATTTGCTTTGGCTGTATTAACCGCAGCCTGAACCCCTTCCACTGTGGTACCGTAGCTGTAATTGCCCCCTTTGTCAGGGCCGCTGACCTGGATGAAAACTACATTAGGCTTCAAATAATTTTTGACTTGGAAGGGAACATTCGAGAGGTGCATCACCTGGTAGGTAGCCAGTCCCTCGTTTAATGCTTTTCTTGAATATGGTCCTGAGAAAATAACCCTGTGTTTTATGCGTTGACATGATTCATTACTAAATAATTCCTGAATATCACCCAAAAGTAAAATACTTATTAATTCGACGTTTTTTATCGATTTATCTTTCACCAGTTGTTGCAGTAAAGTCTGAGGTGTCGCTGCATTCCCCCCTGTATAGATTACTGACCCTGGTTTTACAGTTGTTGAATTAACTGCTTCTGAGATATCCTTAATTACTTTCATATCTATTTATATTGTTAAAGCTTTTTTGTAGACCGAAGTTAGACGTATCAAAACAAACAAGACAAGAAAAATATCATATAATCGAACTTGACAATGTTTTGTACGACATGTTTTTAGATTTCGAAACAGTTTTTGTGATGATCAGCAATGCTTTAAAAACAATTATGTGTTGTTGCGGATGATAAAATCCGGAGGAAAAAAACGGGATTGAGTTTGTATATTCAAGTTGTATATGTTTTATAGCATATTTTTAAATGTGTGTTTTTCTCTATATTAGTGCAATCGATTGCTGCAATCGATTGCATTTGTAGAACTAACTTAAATGAGAATAATTAATGACTATCTATTTAAAAGCACCAATATAGTTTAGTTAGAACGATGAAAGGGATCTGTGCTTAATAGGCTGGATTCCTTTATATCTTGAAAAGAGTTTAATATAATTTAACTAGACCATGAATAATTGCAAATACTTCTTATTCGCAATCCTCATATCATACTCATGCTCTTCAGGTAAAAAATATTTGAATGAATCCGAGTTGATAACGAATGCAGAGGAACAATTAACTTACGCTTTGGAAATTGCGGAACCATTGCGGGATTCGATTTTGGTATCACCAAGAACCATTGAAGACGGGAAACTGAAATTAGTAAAAAGCAGTGACTGGACCAGTGGTTTTTTCCCGGGAAATTTGTGGATGATGTACGAAATGACCGGTAAAGATTTCTGGCAAAATGAGGCATTAAAATATACATTACCTTTAAAAAAAGAACAATGGAACGGTGGTACTCACGATATGGGATTTAAAATGTTCTGCAGCTATGGGAAAGCCTGGGAAAAAACGAACAACAGTGAGTTTAAGGAAGTCTTAATTCAATCGGCAAAAACACTGGCTACCAGATTTAATCCGGAGGTTGGCTGTATTCGTTCCTGGGATCACAATTCTGATAAATGGGATTTTCCGGTGATAATTGACAATATGATGAATCTTGAGCTTTTATTATGGGCTGCAAAGGAATCAGGAGAAGCGTATTTAAAAGATGTTGCGATTGCTCATGCCTATACGACAATGGAAAATCATTTTAGAGAAGATAACTCATCGTATCATGTAGTTGACTATAATCCCAAAAACGGTAATGTTCAAAATAAACATACCCATCAGGGGTATTCCCATGAAAGTTCCTGGGCAAGAGGACAGGCATGGGGGCTTTATGGTTTTACCATGATGTACAGAGAAACCAGCAACGAGGATTTTTTGGAACAAGCGCAGAAAATCGCAGAATTTTTGCTGGAGCAGCCAGGCATAAAAGAAGGCAGGGTTCCTTACTGGGATTTTGATGCTCCGAATGTCCCTGATGAGCCTTTTGATGCCTCAGCGGCGGCAGTAATGGCTTCCGCTTTTTATGACTTGGGATATCTTGCTCCTGACGGTGAAAGATATCTTGATGTTTCAGAAAAGCTGTTTTTGGCGTTATCATCACCCGATTTTCTGGCTTCCGTTGGAGAAAACAAAGGATTTCTTTTGATGCACTCAACAGGGCATAAACCACATAATTCAGAAATCGATGTGCCCATTGTTTATGCCGACTACTATTATCTTGAATTATTGAAAAAAAGATCAAGTTCTATGCTCAACTAAACTTTTGAGTAACAGGATTTACTTATTATTATTTTTTAACTAAAACTATTACTATGAAAAACAAAAATGGAATTAAAAGAGCGTTAAGCTTTTTAATGCTATGTTTCTTTTTCGTTGCGGTAAGTATTGGCGCGCACGCTCAGAAAACCGTCAGCGGAGAAGTAAAAGACGAAGGAGGGCTGCCTCTTCCTGGTGTATCTGTTATTATTAAAGGTACAACCAATGGGACAGTGACAGGGATTGATGGCGATTATTCCATTCCGAATGTGAATGATGATGAGGTTTTGGTATTTTCATTTGTTGGGATGGAATCGCAGGAGGTTGCTGTTGGCAACCAAACAACAATTAATGTAACCATGAACACTTCAACCATTGGTCTGGAAGAGGTTGTTGCCATAGGTTACGGTACGCAGAAAAAAGCTAACCTGACAGGTTCGGTGGGGGTTGCCACAGCTGAAAGATTGGAGAATCGTCCGATTACTTCTGCAGGACAAGGATTACAAGGTGTAATTCCAAACCTTAATATTACCATTCGAAACGGTGACCCGACACGAACCGCCGATTTTAATGTTCGTGGTATGGAATCTATCAATGGAGGAGAACCACTTATTTTAATTGACGGAGTGCCCGGCGATATGGATAAATTGAATCCTAATGATATTGAAAGTATTACAGTATTAAAAGATGCCGCCGCCGCCGCTGTATACGGGGCCAGGGCCGCTTTTGGTGTTATCCTGGTTGAAACTAAAAAAGGGAAACAAGGGAAAATGACAGTAACGCTGGCGACCGAGCAATCAGCAACACGACCTATTTTTTTAATCGATCCTGTAAAAGATCCTTTAAAAGCTGCACTCGCATGGAATGAAGCTACAATTAGAACAAATGGTACGGCCCGTTACGATGAAGATTATATTGCAGGATTTCAGGCTTGGAAGGACAATCCCACATTAGAGAATGAATGGGGAGTGTTTGACGGAGACCTTCGCCGTTATGGCTACACCGACTACAAGGATATGACTGTTGACGACTTCTCGTGGCAGCAAAAATATGACATGAATATTTCAGGTGCTACCGAAAGTGCTTCTTACTATGTGTCTTTTGGTTATATTGATAAAGAGGGATGGGCAAATATTCCAAGAGATAAAGATTATATGTATAAAAGGTACAATGTGTTGATGAAAGGTGACTTTAAAATTAACGAATGGATGACGCTTGACGAACAAATCAGTTGGAGTGCAGAACATAACGATCAGCCGCACTTTTATAACTGGGATACCAACATAAATTCTATTGCAAGAGTACAGCCAAATCATATGGTCACTTTCCCTGATTTACCTTATTATCTTGAACCGGGGGATCGTGACCAGTATGAACAATATATTGGAAAATATTTCCTGAGTTTAAATGCATTACCTTACTGGGAAGAGGGTGGACGCGATACAGAAACCAAACAAAGGCTTTTGATGAAACAGGGGATAACACTCACACCTGTTAAAGGCTTGCGCGTACGCGGAGACTTTTCTTACAGTACTTACCATCGCGAACGGCAGGATGTAGCCAGTAAAATTGAAGGAATTCAAAATACAGATTTAACAAATATTCAAATTGGAAATGGTTTTAGCGGAAGTGACTTTATCAGAAATTATTCGAATTACGACCAATATTATGTAGCAAATGTTTACGGTGAATATACAGTTCAGGAATTAGAAGACCATTTTATCAAAGCTATGGTTGGCTACAATCAGGAATGGGGCAGAAATACCTATGTGAGTGCACAGGCAAATAATTTGATTACTCCGTTAATCACAGATTTGAATGCTACTTCAGGATCTCAGCAAACTTTTGGCGGTAAATCGCATGTTACCTTAAGAGGATTGTTTTATCGTTTAAATTACAGCTACAAAGACAGGTATCTTTTTGAAGCAAACGGACGCTACGATGGAACTTCCCGTTTTCCCAAAGACGATCGATTTGGCTTTTTTCCGTCAATTTCTTTAGGGTGGAGACTTTCCAACGAACCATTTATGGAATCAGCAAGTACCTGGCTTGATAATTTGAAATTGCGTGTTTCATATGGTACATTAGGTAACCAGTTGTTAGGCACTAATTATTATCCTTATGTTGCAACAATGGGATCAGGAGCATCGCCCTATATGATGTCTTCAGCCGGAAGAATTCCTTATGTTTCTCCTGCGGGGTTGGTTAGTCCAACGTTAACCTGGGAGACTGTTACCACGCAGAATATTGGCTTTGACATTACAACATTGAATCAGAGATTTGACTTATCATTTGATTATTTTATTCGCGATACCAAAGATATGTTAATGGATGTGCGACTTCCTGCGTTGTTGGGTACAGATGCACCACAGTCAAATGCGGCTGATTTAAGAAATACCGGATGGGAGTTGGCAGCGACCTGGCGCGACAGAATAGGGCAAGACTGGGCATATAGTGTAACTCTTGCTTTGTCTGATAACAAATCGGAAATTACAAAATACGATAATCCTTCAGGAAATTTGAGATGGGATGATGAAGATGGATTGGGGGATGAATTTTATGTAGGCCAGCAGGTAGGTGAGATTTGGGGTTATGTCACCGAAGGGATTTTTCAAAGTGATGCTGAAGTGGAATCCCATGCTGACCAATCACAACTAGGCGCTAACTGGAGAGCCGGTGATATCAAATATAAAGATTTGAACGGTGATGGAAAAATAAATAGAGGTAGTGGAACTTTGGATGATCACGGTGATCTCCAGATTATTGGATACAACAGAGACAGATATAATTTTGGGTTGAATCCTGATGTTCAGTATAAGAACTGGACATTGAATTTATTTTTCCAGGGAAGATTAAAACGTGATTATTTGCCTCACAACGGAAACTGGAATGCTTTCTATCCTTTTAATGCCGGACATATTGAGGAATTCTATATTACTGAAACATGGAATGAAGATAATCCCAACGCATATTTCGCTGCCCCTCACATATCAACAAATACCAAAAAAAATATTATAGCTCAGTCACGCTACGTGCAAAATGCAGCATATGTTCGTTTAAAGAATATAACGTTAAGTTACTACTTGCCGGATAATTTTGTAAATAAAATTGGAATTAGTCGTGCTCAAGTTTATCTTTCAGGAATGAACCTTTGGGAAGCTACAGGTATGCATAAACCACTTGACCCCGAACAAACTTCTACTGTAACACAGGAATACTATTTTGACCGTGTTTATACGATGGGTGTTAAGGTTACATTCTAATAATGATAAAAAGAAAAAAAATGAAAAAATATAGTTTAAAACTTAGCTTAGTAGCTTTTGCAACCTTTTGGTTTGTGAGCTGCAATAACGAATTTATCGAGAGATATCCTATAGATGAAGTAAGAGGAGAGACATTCTGGAATACTGAAAATGACCTGATGGTATACAACAATTGGTTGTACGATTTAACTTTGGAAGACGATGTTGTACCCATTTTAATGGGGCACGACCATGACTTTGAAAGTCATCGCAGTGGAATATGGTACATTGATGAATTTTCAGATAATATTGCGCCCCGGCATTCCCGCCACACCCGATATCAGGAGGTTCGCTCGGGTAAACATAGTATTCCCTCCGGTCCGCAGTGGTACGGTTGGAGTGATGAAGGCTGGGAATTTGTCAGAGCTGTAAACATTGGAATGGATAATTATGATAAGGTTATTGAAAAAGGTGTTTCTGAAGAAATAGTGAATAAATACAAAGCAGAAGCCCGGTTGTTTCGCGGTTGGTTTTACGCGGATAAAATTTCAAAATTCGGAAGGGCTCCCTGGGTTGACCATGAATTATCTGTTGACTCGGAGGAACTTTATGCACCGTTGGATTCAAGGGAAACGGTGATGGCAAATGTGTTGGCCGATTTGGACTTTGCTTGTACATGGCTGCCTGATGACTGGGGTGATGGCGGAGGTCCCGGAAGACTAAACCGTTGGGCTGCATTGTTGATTAAATCTCGTGTTTGCTTGTTTGAAGGGACATGGAGAAAATACCATGGTGTAGGTTCAGAAGCTAACATGTGGTTGCAGGAAGCTGCCGAAGCTGCCAAAGAGATAATGGATAATGGACCTTATTCACTATACAGTACCGGTGATCCGCAAAATGATTATCAGGCCATTCATAAAA
This sequence comes from Maribellus maritimus, assembly GCF_022267315.1. Taxonomy (GTDB): domain Bacteria; phylum Bacteroidota; class Bacteroidia; order Bacteroidales; family Prolixibacteraceae; genus Draconibacterium; species Draconibacterium maritimum. The sequence continues at coordinate 70,348 of NZ_JAIKLE010000025.1, read as the reverse complement.
TGAAATCAGACCTGACCGGAGTTTCTGAAGTGATGTATTGGAGGAGGTATCAACTGGGGGTATTAACAAATCATGTGCAAAGTTATCACAGAGGATACAACGGGGGAGCCACCAAAAGTTTTGTAGAAGATTATCTTTGTACAGATGGATTACCTATAACATTGTCTCCCGAATACCAGGGAGATGAGGATCTGTATAAGGTTTTCGCTAATCGCGACCCGAGGCTACGCCAGACAATCCTTCATCCTGATGATGCTACACGCTGGAGTTGGAATAATGGAGACACGCAACGTACTTATCCCCGTGTTTCGGGCCAGGGAGGTCAAACTTCGGAAACCGGCTATTCGATATGTAAAGTGTATGACCCGGCTACTGCTCATGCCACATATAATACATCTGATACACCCGCAATTATTTTGCGGTTTGCCGAAGCGCTTTTAAATTATGCCGAAGCGATGGCAGAATTGGGAACACTGGATCAGGCTGGGTTAGATGCAAGTATCAACTTATTGCGTGACCGTGCAGGCATGCCGCACATGCCCATAGATCCTCCGATGGATCCTCGTTATGCAAATGATGGAGTTTCTTCTCTGATCGTGGAAATTCGGCGTGAACGTAGAATCGAGTTGTTTATGGAAGGTTTCCGTTACGATGACCTGAGACGTTGGAAACAAGGTAAAAAACTGGAAAATCCTGATCTCGGTATCCGTTGGGATGCTAATATGCAGTCAATCATCGATCCGGAAGGTTCGGCAGTAGTCAAGTCAACAATGGTTAATGGCGTGCCATATGTCGATGTTTACCAGGGAACAGATTGGGCCAATCCTGTTTTTGATGAAAGTAAACATTATTTGTGGCCTATTCCGTTGAGTACTATTGCGGAAAATCCCAGTATTGAGCAAACAACGGGGTGGTAAACCAAAATAAAAACAATAACGATTATTCATTAATCGATTAAATAATACAAAGCCGTAATTATTTGTAGTTACGGCTTTGTTTCTCTTTTTATAGGAAAACTTGTTGTGTTAGATAAATGTCTGCAGTTGGGAGAGATAGTCGTTGAGGTATGCCGACTACTTTTTTTGTGGCGAATTTTAATAATCAATGATTCTTATTCGGAAATATAAGGAAAGAGTTTACAACAGGAAGATTCTGCTTGTTTTTACAGTTCTGCTTTTTTTATTTACAGTTTCTATCCATACATACGCAAAATCTGCATATGATATTGACGAGATAAATAAATTAATTTCACATTTAAATACCGATTCACCCGAAATTCGTCAATTTAAGTCGGGTTCAACAAATCCTGAGAAATTTATTGAAAAGCTACTGGAGTATTATAAAACAAGAACTTCAGTAAAACATTTTGTTAATCCTGATTTTAGGACTCAGTTTGTCGGCAATTATGCTGACAGTTCCGATTTTATGATTGCGAATAATGCCCTGAACCATATTTTTATCGGACAGCGTGCTTACCCTCCTCATTTTTGCGGCGATGATATCAACTGGAATTCGCGTCCAGTTGCTGATAATGAATGGGTATGGCAACTCAATCGAATGTATTTTTGGAGTTCTGTGGCAAAAGTATACTGGCATACCGGCGATGAAAAATACGCAAAAGAATGGTGTTATCAATTCATTGACTGGACCAAAAAAAATCCAAATGACAAAAACCACAAATATGCGTGGAGATCGATTGAAGCAGGAATTCGTGGACACAGTTGGATGAGTTTATACCAGCATTTTATTGGCTCGCCACATTTTTCATCCGAGGTACTGGTTGCATTTTTAAACAGTTGTTACGACCACGCTGAATTTTTGATGACAAAATACCGATCAGGAAGTAACTGGGGGCTTATGGAGGCGGAAGGGATGGCATTTATAGCCATTACTTTTCCTGAATTTAAAGATGCTGAAAAATGGAAAACAGAAGCCTTCAAACGACTAAATAATGAAATAAATATTCAAGTGTATCCTGACGGACACCAGCTCGAACTCGCCATGGGGTACCATCTTGGTTGTATCAACTGGTTTTTACGAACCTACCATCTGGCAAAATTAAATGGAATAGAAGATGCATTTCCTGAATCTTACCTTGAGAAGATTCAGAAAATGTGTGAAGTTCCAATGAAACTTTGCCTTCCAAACGGCACAAATGTCCAGTTTGGTGACGCATGGGCGGGGAAACCGGGACAGCATAAAGAAAGATTTAAAGAATGGGCGGACTTTTTTAACCGCGAAGATTTTTTATTTTTGGCTACCGGAGGATTGGAGGGAGTTAAACCTGATTCGACTGCTTATATGTTGCCTTTTAGTGGCTTATATTCCATGCGTAGTGGTTGGAATAGCGACGCGGTTTGTCTTGTTTTAAAATGCGGACCGGATGGTGGAGGTCATTCCCAACCCGACAATGGTACTTTTGATGTTTATGCAGGAGGAAGAAATTTGATGCCGGATGCGGGAAGTTATATCTATAGCGGAGACTCGGAAGGAAGGCGTTGGTTTAGACAAACTAAAGTGCATCAGACGCTTACCTTGAATGGCGAGAATACAGTTTATGCACCTAAGCTTGTGCTTTGGAAATCCGGTAAAAAAACGGATGTCCTTGTAGTTGAGAACCACAGTTATGAAAGTTTGAAACACCGCCGTTCCGTTTTTTTTGTAGATAAGAAATATTTTGTGGTAGTTGACGAAGCAATTGGAAATGCAACAGGAGATGTCGATATTCATTTTCAATTTGCGCCAGGTGACGTGATTTTTAATCGTGCCGAATTTTCTGTAAAATCTGAATTTGAAGATGGGTGGAACATTTACGTGAAATCCCAAAAACAACCGGGAATGAAATTAAAAGAAGAAGAGGGCCGGGTTTCCTTTGAATATACCAAAAAAGAGCCGCGCCCTGCGTTTTGTTATAGTCTGAAAAAGGAAAAGGAGGCCACAGTTGTCCGTTTTGTTACGCTGGTAGTTCCTTATCAATCAAAATTACCCGAAATTGACATCTTGGGTTTTAACGCAAAACAAAACCAGTTGGAAATAACGCTTGTAGAAAATGGTGTTCGTAATCAGATTGGATGCGAGATATTTTAATATAATGAATAGATATCGTTTGGAAATTCCAGATAGAACAGAGATGAATAAACAATAATAGAGAGTTAATCATACAATAAATAAATCTTAAAACCAACTAATATGAGAACACGAGTTTTACTATTAATCAATTTGTTTTGTTTGGCAATTATATTGCCATCGTTTGCACAGAAAGATGAAGTCAGGAAGTTAGATAATCCGATTTCTGTTCAATATCTAAAAAAGAATTTAAGAAAATCGGAACCACGTTTGGTATTAAATTCCAAAATAAGAAGTAACCTCAAAAAGAAATTAAAAAGCGACCCGGTTGTACAAAATATGTATAAAGCCATAAAGCTGAATGCGGAAAGTATTTATGATGACCCGCTTTTGGAGAGAGTTGTAGTTGGCCGTCGGTTGCTGTCAACTTCACGCGAAATGTTATGGCGGATGAATATGCTGGGAATGGTTTATCAAATGGAGAATGATAAAAAGGCGCTGGATCGTATAAATGATGAAGTTGTAGCGGTGTGTCATTTTTCTGACTGGAACCCGTCTCATTTTCTCGATGTTGCAGAAATGTCTATGGCTGTGGCGTTTGCTCTCGACTGGACTGCCGGTAAACTTCCTGAATCAACCATTGAACTCGCAAAAACGGCATTGATAGAAAAGGGCTTAAAACCGAGCTGGCCCGAAAGTGGAAATTCTCCGGGCTGGGCATACGGGCATAATAACTGGAACCAGGTTTGTAATGGTGGAATGATCGCAGCTTCTATCGCCATTGCGGAAAAAGATCCGGAGCTCGCAGCAAAAACAATAAGCCGCGCGCTTGACGGAATGGTACAGGCGTTAAAACAATATTCGCCCGACGGCGTGTATCCCGAGGGGTCAACCTACTGGGGTTATGGAACCAGTTTTTCAGTGGTTACTGCGGCGTTCCTGGAAAGTGCATTTGGAACCGATTTCGGAATTGCCGATTACCCTGCATTTAAAGAAAGTGCAGTATTTCGTTATTTAATGAATACTCCGTCTGGCTGGTATTTCAATTTTGCTGATTGTGGCGATAAAAGAAGTGCTGCCGGTGATGTTTTTCTGGCGTGGTTTGCAACAAAAACTGGTAATCCTGAGTTTTTTGAAAAAGAACGATTTTTGATGCCTGCTGAAGACATGGGTAAATTATCGAGGCTGGGAGGAGCTGCGTTGGTATGGTTGTCGCAATACAAAGAAAGCGCAGATGTAAAAATGCCAACGGCTTGGAAAGGCAACGGTTCAAATCCGCTTGTGGTTTTTAAAGGCGATGAAAATGACAACCACAACTATTATTTTGGCGGAAAAGGAGGAAGAGCAACTACCAGTCACGGAAACATGGATGCTGGCTCTTTTATATTTGAATTAAACGGTGTGCGTTGGGTAGTTGATCCGGGGAACCAGTCATACCATGAATTGGAAAAAACCGGGTTCGATTTATGGGGAAGCTGCCAGGACTGCGAACGCTGGACTTTGCTTACCAAAAATAATTTTGGTCACAGCACTATTTCCGTTAACGACCAATTGTTTATAAACAATGGTCAGGCAACTTTAATTGAATTTAAAGAGGGCGAAAATCCAGCAGCATCGTTTGATTTAACAGCTGTTTACGGCGAAAATATGAAAAGTGCAGTTCGCACATTTACGAAGGACAGCCCGACCTCAATTGTAATAGAAGATAAAATGGAAACTTCAGAAAAAACAACACAAATTACCTGGCAACTGATGACAACTGCCGATGTGGAAGTTGTTGACGGAGGTGCTGTTTTAACTCAGGATGGCCAAAAGTTAAAAGTTGAAAATTTGTCTCAGCCCGAAATAATATTCTCGGTAATTTCTCTTGACCCCGCGCCAATGGAGTTGGATCGCCAAATCAAAAAATTAAAACGTCTGGAATTACGTATCCCTGCATGGACTTTGGAAAATGGAAAAGGCACAATTAAAGTTCGTCTTTCAGGAGAATAATTAATGTAAAAAGAATGTATAAATGAAGGTTTGGCTTGGTATTATATTATTTCCCTTACTTTCTCTTTCCGCTTGTTCCCAAAAAGAACAGGAAGAAAAAAAACCAGGCGAATTAATTTTTCAATCGGGATTTGAACCGGATTCGGAAGTAATTCCACGGGGAAACGATGCGGATATTTTTGGCGTGGATAATTCATTAAATAAAAACAATGATTGGGTGACCGATTTTGATAATCACCCCGATATTGGAAACTTTAATCTGCAATATCAAGGGGGCGATTCAATCATGCGTTATGCAAAAATAATTTCGGAACCGGGAAATCCGTCCAATCACGTCTTACAATTCTGGCTAAATAAACCCAATGTTGATGGAAAAAAAGGGCGCATTCAGGCAAATATTTATGGAAATAACGGAATGAAGGATTTTTTTCAGTCTGTTCGTATTTTCCTGCCCAACGATTTTAATGCGGTGCGAACGTTTCCCGGTAAAATTCATTGGCTGACCATTGCTGAATACTGGAATAACATTACCTGGAGCCAGTCGGTGCCAAATCGTTTTCGAATTACGCTGGGAATTGGAAAACCTGTAGAGGAAGAAAGTGATTTGTATTTTATTCTGGATGCACAGGATTGTGAGTTATTTGAAGACGGAAGCCAGAAATATACTACTGTTTGGGCAGAAATTAATCAAAGTGTGAAAGTTCCCGTTGGTACATGGTTTACCGCTGAGTATTATTATAAAGAAGGAAACGATAAAAATGGCCGGTACTTTATGACAATTCAGCCCGACGGAGGAGAGAAGATTGTTGTTTTTGATGTAAACAAAGTTACCCACAATACCGGGGATAATAATCCGGATGGAGTAACAGATTTTAATCCGATGAAACTTTATACTTCAAAGAATTTGATTGAATATATGAATAGCAAGGGAAAAACATTGCAGATTTACTGGGATGATTTTAAATTGTGGAAAAATAAACAACCATAAATGATTCCTGAAGAATAGATGAATATTTGAAAATAACTTAAATCAACAAGGATGAAAAACATATTGCCTGTATTAATTATAGCCCTTTTTATTTTTTCGTTTAAAACGAGCGTTTCCGCTGACTCTGATTTAGACATTATCGAAAAGCGTGTTTTTGAAACACTGGAGAAACCGGAGGTTGATGATGCGGAGATTGCTTCGTTGCTTCGCACTTTTACCAGCGATGGAAAGTGGCCGGGTATCAACTATGAAGATGTTTCCAGAACCGGTTTTGAACACAGAAATCACAGCGGGAATATGGTGACATTGGCAAGAGCTTACCAAAAAAAAGATTCAAAATATTACAAAAGTGCAGAAGTAAAATCAACCATCTCAGCAGCATTAAAAACTTGGGTTGATAACGACTATATATGCGACAACTGGTGGCACAACCAGATTGGTACGCCCAATAATCTTGTTACACTTATGGTGTTGGCAGGAGACGAACTCCCGGAGGAACTGGTAAAAAAGGCTCAGCCAATAATCGGAAGAGCGAATATTAGTGCCGGAGGCGCCCGCCCGGGAGGAGACCGTATTAAAATAGCAGGAATTGAAGCAAAGAATATGCTTTTCCTGGGAAATAGAGAAAAGTTTGATGAAGTTATTAAAGTGATTGAAGGCGAAATAAAACATGTTGAGTGGATTGGAAACGACTACGGTTTTGGCTTTCGGAGGATAGTTGGTGGCTTTGATAATCGGTCGGCTGAAGGTCGTGGAATTCAGTATGACAATAGTTTTCACCACCGCACAGACGGAGTAAATAACACACTCTCATACGGATTGGGTTATGCCGATGCTTTTGTTGAATGGGCGGTTTATACAAACGGAACGAAATATGCTTTTTCTGAAGAAAAACTGGAAGAACTGATAAACTATTTCCTCGATGGAATTTGTAAAACTTGTGTGTTTGGAAAATACCCGGACCCCGGAGCAAAAAACAGAAGTATCAGCAGAGAAGGAACGTTAAAACCATACAGCGCAACAACTGCAGAAAACTTATTAAAAACCACTGATTACCGTAAGAAAGAGTTACAGGAAATTGTTAACATCCGAAATAAAGGAATAAAACCAACACTTTCTCATGCAACTTTTTTTTGGGATTCCGAGCATTTTTCATTTCAGCGGCCCGACTGGTTTACATCCGTAAGAATGTATTCTACACGAGTTTACAACATGGAGTGGCCCTACAACAGTGAGGGACTGCTCAATCATCATCGTGGCGATGGTGTCAATCATGTATCACTTACCGGCGACGAATATTTTGATATCTGGCCGGTTTACGATTATTTGAAAATTCCGGGAACAACAGTGATGCAAAAGCCGGAATTGCCTTCAGAAAATGAAGTTCAGAAATTGGGTGAAACTGATTTTGTGGGAGCAGTAACCGATGGAATATACGGCGCTGCGGCTTTTGATTTTAAAAGCCCGCATGATCCATTAATTGCCCGAAAAGCATGGTTCTTTTTTGATAATGAATATGTTTGTTTGGGAACCGGAATTTCGTGCAGGAATAACGATTTCCCCGTATTTACAACTTTAAATCAGTGTTTACTCAGGGATGATGTAACTGTTTCGGCAAACGATATTTCTTCCGTAGTTGAACGTGGGAAGAATAAATTTGAGAACGTAGATTGGATATTTCAGGATGGAGTGGGCTATGTTTTTCCTAAATCAACAATTGTAAATATCAAAAACGAAGCTGCAACCGGCTCGTGGTGGAAAATCAACAAACAATCCGATTCGCCAAAAGACCAAATGAGTTTGGATGTTTTTAGCCTTTGGCTTGACCATGGGAAAAGACCAAGCAACGAAACTTACGAATATATCATTGTACCCGCAACAACAATCGGAAAACTTGAAAGGAATGTTTCAAAGAATAATATAGAAATTCTTGTCAATACCGCTGAAATACAGTCGGTAAAGAATAAAGAATTACAAATCTGCCAGGTCGTGTTTTACAAAGCCGGCGAACTTGATATTTCAAATAATCTTAAACTGGTGAGCGAACATCCGGGAATTGTGATGTTAAAAATGGAAGGAGATAAAGTCTCCAAAATAACAGTTGCTGATCCGAATAGGGAATTGGATAATTACCACCTGTCGATTTCACAAAAAATTGCAAATCCGGGAGAATATTTGGATGCTACGTGGAATGCAAAAGAAAATTTAACGAACATTACCATTCGTTTGCCCCGAAAGAACTATCGGGGAGCCAGTGTTTCAATTAAATTATAAGGATGATTTAAAACCACAACCAATGAAAAATCAATTGTTAAGATGGTCAGTATTTATTTTTCTTATTGCTTTTTTAATTTCCTGTCAGGAAAAGTCAGGACATCCCAGGATATTGTTACTGGATGGCGAGGAAAAAAGTATTCAAAACCAGATAGAATCCAGTGAAACCTGGGGGAAGGTTCATGAAGCAATCATTGGTGAAAGTGAAAATATTCTTCAATCCGAGTTACATGAACGAATAAAAATTGGAAGAAGGTTACTTGGAACCTCAAGAGAATATTTGCGCCGGATATTTTATCTTTCTTATGCTTACCGGATGACGGGTGACGATCGTTTTGCCAAACGTGCAGAAAAAGAAATGGTAAAAGCGGCCGGTTTTTCCGACTGGAATCCATCTCATTTTCTTGATGTGGGAGAAATGACCATGGCACTGGCTATAGGTTACGATTGGCTTTTTGATGAACTTTCGGAAGAATCAAAAGAAATAATTAAAAAGGCGATTGTGGAAAAAGGGATTGAACCTTCTTTTAATGAAGATTACAATTGGTTTTTGAATGCGGAACATAATTGGAACCAGGTGTGCAATGCAGGAATGACATACGGAGCTCTGGCCGTTCAGGAGGATTATCCCGAACTTGCTCAAAAAGTAATTGACCGGGCATTTGAAACCATTCCGAAAGCAATGGAAGGCTATCAACCTGATGGGGCATATCCCGAGGGATATGGATATTGGGGCTACGGAACTTCATTTAACGTGATGTTTTTAAGCGTTGTTGAAAAGGCGCTGGGTACCGATCGTGGATTATCAGAATCGCCGGGGTTTCTTGAATCCGGAGGTTTTTTAGAGCACATGCTGTTGCCCTCTGGTGGCTGCTATAATTGGGGCGACTGTGGTTCAGGCGGAAGTTTAAAACCTGCCATGTTATGGTTTGCCGAAAGAAATAATGATCCCTCTTTGCTCTGGATGGAAAAACAATTTCTGGAAACGAACGACTATTCGCAGTTTACGCGCGATCGTCTTTTGCCTGCTATTATGATTTGGGGGAAAGATATTCCTCTGGATAAAATAAGCCACCCCAACGAAAAAGTTTGGATGGGACAGGGGAAAAATCCGATATGTTTAATGCGTAGCTCCTGGACAGACCCGAATGCCGTTTATCTCGGTTTTAAAGCCGGTTCTCCGTCTGTAAACCACGGGCACATGGATATTGGTTCTTTTGTTATGGAAGCAAATGGTGTGCGCTGGGCTATGGATTTTGGTTCGCAAAATTATGAATCTTTGGAATCAAAGGGAATGTCGATTTTCGGGCGCACTCAGGATGCAGAAAGATGGACCATTTTCAGGTTAAACAATTTCGCGCATAGTACACTTATCGTGAACGATGAATTACAACGGGTGGATGGTTATGCAAAAATCGATAATTATTCGGATACCGGTGATTTTATATATGCCATTTCTGATATTACAACTTTGTATAAGGGGCAACTAAAAAAAGTAGTTCGGGGAGTTGGAATAAAGGATGAAAGTTTTGTTGTTGTTCGCGATGAACTCGAAACTCCCGATAAACAAATCAAAGTGAGGTGGAATCTGGTAACACCCGCCGATGTCGAATTGGGCTCTCATTCAGCTACCTTATCAAAAGATGGCAAAAAGTTATTCCTAAAAATAAAAGGCCCTAAAAATTTAAAGATGAAAACCTGGAGTACCGCTCCGACAAATGACTACGATGCTGAAAATCCGGGGACAATAATGGTTGGTTTTGAAGTTGATTTGCCTGCAAATTCAAAAGAAACATTTGAAGTGTTGCTGGTTCCGGAAGAGGCCTCTGATACAGCAGATTTTGGAGATAAAACACTAGCGGAGTGGTAAACATCAGACATTTTAATTGTATCTACTATTGAATAATTTTTGTTTAAACCGATATTTATGAAACATATTCTTTGCTTTTTGGCTTTTGCTTTGATTTCGTTAGTAGTTATTTCACAAACTGACAGAAACGGGATAGTTATAGATGAAAGTGGAGAGACGGAATCAATTGAACAGATAATTGAGATTGATAAAGTGTGGGCTGGTCATCCGGTTGGTTTTTGTTTATACACAAACGGTAGCCGCCAGTATATTGCATATTATAACGCCGAGCGACGAACAGTTGTTGGACAAAGAAAACTTACCGACAAAAAATTTGAACTCTACGTTTTACCGGCAACATCGCGCGAAACTGCTGGCGGGACCAGTACCGTTTTAGGATGGGATAGTCACAATTCCCTTACTTTGGGTATCGACAAAGAAGGATATATCCACCTTTCAGGCAATATGCATGTCAACCCAATTACTTATTTCCGGAGTGAAAAGCCAAACGACATTTCAACGCTTCAACAGGTTTTTGAGATGGTGGGAAGGGAAGAAAAAAGATGCACCTACCCACATTTTATGCTTACCAAAGAAGGGGAGTTACTTTTTCATTACCGTGATGGAGGAAGTGGAAACGGAAACGAGATTTACAACATTTATAACTGCGAGTCAAAAACATGGAAAAGACTGTTGGACACGCCGCTTACTGATGGACAGGGTTTGATGAATGCTTATCAAACACAGCCAACAGTAATGAAAGACGGTTGGTACCATGTATATTGGGTTTGGCGCGACACACCTGATTGTTCTACAAATCATGATCTGTCATATATGAAAAGCCCGGATCTGAAAAACTGGTATAATGCTTATGGAGAGCAAATAAAAATGCCGGCAACGCTCGACCAGAAATCGTTAATTGTTGACCCGATTCCTGTACAAGGTGGAATAATTAATTTGGCCGCAAAACTTTGTTTGGACGATGAGAACAGACCTGTTTTTGTTTATCATAAATATGACGAAGATGGGAATTTGCAGTTTTATTCCGCGCACCTTGTAAATAAAAAGTGGATTTATAAACAAATTACAAACTGGGACTATCGTTGGGAATTCTCGGGTAACGGAAGCATTAACAGCGAAGTGCGTTTGAAGGGATTAAAAAAACGCGACGACGGATATTATGAGGTGGATTTCTGGCACATCAAATACGGGAATGGCACTATTCTTTTAAATGATAGATTTGAAAATATTGGCAAAGTTTTAAAGCCTGAACCATTTTATACACAGTTGGAGATTGAGGGGAATTTTCCCGGATTGCAAATTCAAACAACCGGTGATATTGGTGATCCCAGTGAAGATGTCAGATACATGATGAAATGGGAAACTTTGGATCGAAACCGAGATCGCCCACGTGATAAACCCTGGCCCGAGCCAGGCCAGCTGTATTTATATAAAGTAAAGAAAACGAAATAAACTATATTAAAAAATGAAAAAATACTTACTGTTCGTTGCAACAGTCTTTATCTTTTGGGGAAATCTTTTTGCTCAAAAAAGTTGGAAGGATATAAAAAGTGTAGAGGATGTTTGTAGCACCTACCCTGAGCAAATGAAAAAAATGCTTGATGATTTTAATCTGGATTACCCGGGTTTGGAAAAAGTGAGGAAAGCCTATCAGAAAGGTAATATTGAAAAAGCTTGTGCCGAGCTCCTGGAATACTACAAAAACGGAAATGCAGCTGAACATTTGCGACGTGAACAGCCGGTGCCGGGAACAGGAACGGTTGCTTCTGCCGATACGATTTTAAAAAATGTGTTTACCATTCAGAATGTAAAAGGGGTTGTTCCCTATCTGGAAGATGGTCATCGCGACTGGTATTACAAAGGGCCAAATACAGATGAAGAATGGGCGTGGTTATCCAATCGGCACAGTCAGATTAGTGAAGTTTTTTTGGCTTATTTCAAAACCGGAAACCCTGAATATGCAAACTATATCGACTTGTTTTTGCGTGATTTTATTATCGGGAGCTGGCCCTATCCGGAGAAAAAAAGCAGTACATCAGTTTGGCGTGGATTAGAAGTAGCCGCACGCGTAAAAGTATGGTCGCGTATTTTCTACGGAATGATTAACAGTAATTATCTGTCGCCTGCAACCCAATTGTTAATGTTAAGCAGTTTGCCCGACCATGCGCATTACAACCGAAATTTTCATGGACAAAATAACTGGCTCACTATGGAAATTTCTTCATTGGCAACGGCTGCGACCAATTTTCCTGAGTTTAAAAAATCAGATGAATGGTTGGATTATGCGATTGCGACCATTTCTGAGAGTATGAAGGGACAAGTGTACAAAGATGGTGTACAAACAGAACTTTCATCACATTATCATATTGTAGCGATGCGGAATTTTGAGTTATTCGAGGAGATTTGTAAACATGCAAACCGCGAGCTGCCCGAGTTTTTTGTTCAAACTATTGAGGACATGTGTTATTATATTGCTCACGCTGTTCGCCCCGATGGCAACCGAATTTTAAATAACGACGGCGACCTTGGCAGCGACCGGGAACTAATTCTTTACGCCGCTGAAAAGTACAGTAAGCCCGACTGGAAACACATCGCTACCAACGGAAAAGAAGGAACCTCGCCAATAGATGGGCCATCATACTTTTTCCCCTGGGCAGGGCATTTAATTTCACGAAGTGGTTTTGATGTTGACGCTCAATGGTCATTTTTTGACGTTGGACCTTGGGGGAGCGGGCATCAACATAATGATAAATTGCATATTTCTCTAGCTGCTTTTGGCCGCGATTTACTTGTTGACGGCGGACGATTTGCCTATCGTGGTGCAGTGGCCGACAAGTTCAGGAGATATGCGCAGGGAAGTCAAAGTCACAACGTTATTCTGATTGATGGAAAAGGACAGGCGCCCGGACCACGTTTAGCAGAAGAGCCTTTAACCGAAAAGTATTACAGACTTACCGATGATTACGATTACGCGATTGGTTCATTTGATGATTTTATTGATTTGCAAGGAGAGTGTAAACATACACGGCGCTTGTTTTATGTGCGCGGAGATATGTGGGTGGTTATTGATGAAATTGAAACCGATCGTCCGAGGGAAATTGAAACACTTTGGCACTGGCATCCTACCTGCAATGTAAAAGTTGAAGGTGAACGTGTTTTCTCCGACAATGAAAGAGGAAACCTGCAAATCATTCCTGTAGGAGATCAGGATTGGGATATCAAATTTATAAAAGGACAGGAAAAACCTGAGATTCAAGGCTGGTATAGCAAAGAATACAATACTTATGAGCCCAATGTTGCATCAGCATATTCTACAAAAATAAAAGGGAATAGTCAATTTATCTGGGTTTTGTATCCTTCAGAAAAAGTAATAAAAGATGTGAAAGCTGAAATCGTTTCGAAAACCGATGACGAAATTAGGCTGCGAGTTTTCAATTCGAATAATGATGAGTGGTTTGTAACCATTCCTCTATAAAATTAATTGAAAAATGGCCCGAGTTTTTAGCCTTTTTAGTTTCATAATAATTTTATCCTTTATCTTTTGTAAAGATGTAATTTCTCAAAATCAGCTAAAATATCCGGAGCAATTAAAACAATTGCATCAAAATGTTTGGGCAAATATTTTAGAGACACCTGTTGATGAAGAAGAAGTTGCGGTTTTGATGAGTTTTCTGACTGCAAAAGGCTCCTGGGAAGATATCGATTATACCAGTCAGCAACGCGGTGCCTGGGAACCACGGAGTCATATTTCGCGTTTGCTGAAAATGGCAACGGCCTATCAAACCGAGGGTTCCCGGTTGTTTCAAAACAAAGAGCTTTCACAAAAGATTCACTCAGGACTAAATTTTTGGTTCAAAAACGATTTTATCTGTCCAAACTGGTGGTATCCTGAAATTGGTGTTCCAATTGTTTTAGCGCCCTTAATGATTTTAATGGAAGTTGAACTCTCTGCAGCGCAAAAACAGATGGGAATACAAATATTGGATCGTGCAGAGATTGGAATGACAGGACAAAACAAAGTTTGGCTTTCCGGAAATGTTTTAATGAGAGCATTGCTGCTGAAAGATACAAAAACGATAAAAAAGGCGGCTGAATCCATAAAAGAAGAACTTGTGGTTAGCACAGGAGAAGGAGTTCAACCCGATTGGTCCTATCACCAACATGGCCCGCAATTACAATTTGGGAATTACGGCTTATCGTATATAAACGATATGATAAAATGGATTTCAGTTTTGCGAAAAACATCTTTTCAGTTTGATGAAAACAAAATAGAAATTCTACGAAACTATTTACTCAATGGGCAACAATGGGTAACCTGGAAAAATCAGATGGACATTAGCGCGTGCGGCCGCCAGTTATTTATCGATTCTCCTGAACAAAAAGCAGCGAGTCTTTCCTCTTGTTTTTCAAAAATGGAAAGCCTCGATCCTGCCAATGCAGAAAAATATCAAAAGGCCAACGATTATAAAATGCTTTCCGGAAACAAACATTTCTGGCGTTCCGATTTTCAAGTGCAGCGAACTCCTGGATCCTATTTTTCTGTTAAAATGTGTTCGGAACGCGTGATTGGTGCAGAGTCGTGTAATTCTGAAAATTTACAGGGATATTACATGGGAGATGGAGCCACTTTTCTGTATCAAAACGGAGAAGAATATCGTAATATCTTTCCATTTTTGGATTGGAAAAAGATACCCGGAGTTACAGCTCACCAGGATAAAGATACATTACCAGTGTTAACGGCCCGTGGTTACCGGCTTGAAAGTAATTTTGTCGGTGGAGTTTCTGACGGGAGGGATGGAATTGCTGCTATGGATTACAAACGTAATGGGCTGACTGCGAAGAAGTCATGGTTTATGTTTGATGATCTGGTCGTTTGTTTGGGGGCAGGAATCACTTCTTCCATGGATTTGCCCGTGACCACCGGAGTCAATCAGGTTTACTATAACGGTGAAATTGAGTCTGCAACAAAACCGGGCAGCGACGAAATTTACAAATGGATACTTCACGAAAAAAGTGGGTATTATTTCCCTGAAGGCTCAAACGTAAAACTGACGGCAAAAACTGAAAAAGGTTCGTGGAATTGGGTTGCCAGTCGCTATCCCCCAAAAACTACCTATGCAAAGATCTTCCGATTGTGGCTGGAACACGGTGTAAATCCTCAAAATGAAACGTACCAATATCTTTTGGTTCCGAATGCAACCGTTGCAAAAATGAAAACTTTGGATGCTGATTTTCCTTTCAAAGTTCATAATAAAAAGAATTTACAGGAAGTTGTTTCAAAAGATGAAAAGATAGCCGGAATTGTTTTTCATGAGGCTGGTAAATCGGAACTTATGGGAGGTATAGAAGTGGATGAACCCTGTTTGGTAATGTTAAAAAAGCAAGTGGATGAAATCAGGCTTTTTGTGGCAGAGCCTACACAGCTTTTAAATGAAATAACCTTGACATTGAATGGCAAGTTTTTAGGCGAAAATACAGTACAGGAAAATGGCAGGACGAAAATAAAAATAGACCTTCCTAAAAACGAGGAAGCCGGAAAAACAATGAATTTGATATTGAAAATTCGATAGAAAGAAAAGATATGAAGGAATTTATACTGTTATTAGTCGTATTGGTAACTATCGGGAGTGCCGGAAAAGCACAAATCTTAACCAATCAAAAGTTCAACGGCTACCGTGCTATTTGGTTCGAACTCAACCAGAAATATGAATACGGCGACAAGTATTCCGGCGCGTTGGGAACTTATACTGCAAAGCATGTTCCGCTGGCAATTTATGCAAAGGAAGTGGATAAAACTTTTTTTGTGTATGGCGGAACGACGAAGGCCGATGAACGGCACCTGCTTTGTATGATTGGCGAGTACGACCACAAATCGGGAATGGTTTCAAAACCGACGGTAGTGTACGACAAACAAGGTGTGGACGACCCGCATGATAATCCTTCGTTACTGATTGACGACGAAGGTTACATTTGGGTATTTGTAAGTGGGCGCGGACAAACCCGCCCGGGATTTAAATATAAAAGCAGAAAGCCGTTTGATATCAATGATTTCGAACAAATTACAGAAGAAGAAATGACCTATCCGCAACCCTGGAAAACGCAGTTTGGATTTTTTCATTTTTTTACGAAATACACCGGAGTTCGCCAACTTTATTTCGAAACAAGTACGGATGGAGTTCATTGGACGGACGACAAATTACTGGCTGCAATTCCGGTAAACGAAGGCGAAAAATCGGGCCATTACCAAACCAGTGCTTGTTTTGAGGGAAAGAAAGTGGGAACATTTTTTAACCGGCATCCCAATGGGAATGTGGATAAAAGAACCGATTTGTATTACATGGAGTCGTCCGATTTTGGAAAAACATGGAATGATGTGCTTGGTGGCAAACTGGAACTTCCTTTGTTAGAACTGGATACACCGGCACGTGTTATAAATTACAGTAAACAGGGCAAAAATGTTTATATGAAAGACATGGACTTTGATAAGAATGGAAATCCGGTTTGTTTATATGTTCGAAGCAACGGCCATGAACCTGGCCCGAAAAGTGCACCCTACGAGTGGTGCATTACCAAATGGGACGGTGTGAATTGGCAAACATTTGTGATAACAACTTCCGATCATAATTATGACATGGGGAGTTTGTATCTTTCAGAAAAAGAATGGAAAATAGTTGGGCCAACCGAACCCGGACCACAAAAGTGGGGCGTTGGCGGAGAACTGGCCGTTTGGAGTTCAAAAAATAAAGGCGAGAATTGGAAACGAAAAAAAATGCTTACAAAAAACAGCAAAATGAGCCACTCTTATGTTCGTCGTCCGGTGAATTACAAAGCACCATTCTGTTTCTTCTGGGCTGATGGTGATTCGCATGAATTCAGTAAGTCGGAGCTGTATTTTGGCGATTTTGATGGAAATATCTGGAAGTTGCCGTATGAGATGAGAAATTCGAAAGAAAAACCTGAAAAAATAAAGTAGTATGTAAACTCCTAAAGCGGGTTCGTGCAGTATTCAGCAGGATGTGAAATGTAGTTCAAATGTTTACTTTTAAAAAATTAGAACCATAAAATTTTTATAATGAAACTAAAACTGACCGTGTTCTTTCTTTTTTGTTTTTTGTTGCTGAATAGTGTTTTATCAAAAGCCATTGAAAAGGCAAAAACAGATACACAAAAGCCAAATATCATTTTTATCTTAACAGATGATCAGCGCTGGAGTGCGTTGGGATACGCAGGGAATGCTGTCATACAAACTCCTGAAATGGATAAACTGGCTGCGACCGGTATTTATTTTCAGCATGCTATTGTAACAACACCAATTTGTTCCGCCAGTCGTTCCAGCATTTTTACAGGTTTACACGAACGCACACACAGGTATACATTTCAAACAGGTCCTATTCGTTCTGAATACATGGAAACGGCTTACCCCAGATTGTTAAAAGATGCAGGGTATTATACCGGATTTTATGGTAAATATGGCGTGAATTTTCCCGGCAAAGAAGAACAATTTGATGTAATAGAAGACTATGATCGTAATAATCAGTTTAATGATTACCGGGGATATTATTATAAAACCCTGGATGGCGATACCGTTCATTTAACAAGATATACCGGGCAAAAGGCACTGGATTTTATTGACGATGTTCCTGCTGGAAAG
Source organism: Maribellus maritimus (assembly GCF_022267315.1). Taxonomy (GTDB): domain Bacteria; phylum Bacteroidota; class Bacteroidia; order Bacteroidales; family Prolixibacteraceae; genus Draconibacterium; species Draconibacterium maritimum. The sequence continues at coordinate 52,507 of NZ_JAIKLE010000025.1, read as the reverse complement.
CCCTTTTGTTTATCGTTAAGTTTTAGTGCGCCTCACGCCCACGACGGGGCACCTTTGCAGTATTTCTGGCAGGAAGAACCGGATAAATTGTATCAGGGGATGGAAATGCCGGAAGCTGATATTTCCGATGACAAGTATTTTAATTCCTTGCCGTTACATGTTCGCGAAGGTTTTAACCGGTTGCGCTGGACATGGCGTTATGATACACCGGAAAAATACCAGCACAGTGTAAAAGGATATTATCGTATGATTTATGGCATCGATTTGGAAATCGCCAAAATCAGGCAGAAATTAAAAGAGACGGGGCAAGACAAAAATACGGTCATCATTTTAATGGGCGACAATGGGCAGTTTTTAGGTGAACGCCAACTGGCCGGTAAATGGTTGATGTACGATAATTCCATTCGGGTTCCACTCATCATTTACGACCCTCGGGAAAGTAAACATGAGGATGTCAGCGACATGGCGTTAAATATTGATATCCCTGCAACAATTCTGGATTTAGCAGGTATAGAAATTCCGGAAACATATCAGGGAAAAAGCCTCGTGCCTGTTGTTTCCGGTAAAGAAAAGTCAGTCAATCGTGATACAATTTTAATTGAACACCTTTGGGAGTTTGAGAATATTCCACCAAGTGAAGGTGTGCGCACAGCCGAATGGAAATATATGCGATACATCAATGATAAGTCTGTGGAAGAATTGTACAATTTAAAAGACGATCCAAAAGAAATAAATAATCTTGCCGGTCGCAGGAAATTTAAGAAAGTGCTTCAGGAATTTCGTGCGAAGAATGATGAACTCGCGAAAAAATATGCTGATCCCTATTCCGGAGTTCCATCTGGTTTGACAGTTGAATACATTCGTGATCCACGTTTTACAAAAATTATAGACAGCAAGCCCGAATTTAGCTGGATTGTGCCCGCGGAAGCAGTTATTCAAAAGGCATATCAGGTTTTGGTGGCTTCAAGTAAAAAGAATATCGACAATAATATTGGCGATGTTTGGGACAGCGGAAATGTAAGAAGCAACAAATCGATTGATATTGAACTGGGGAGTGAGCCACTCAAACAAAATACTACCTATTTCTGGAAAGTTCGTATTTTTGATAAAGATAACCGGCTATCGGAATATTCCGAACCACAACAATTTACTACAGGCACTTTTGGCGACAAAGTTACTTCAGAAAATTGGTTTCAAATTGAAAAAATAAAACCAGTTACGTTCAAAAAGAACCTGGAGGGCAGTTATTTTGCCGATTTTGGAAAAGATGCTTTCGGAACGCTTCAGATTAGTTATTCAGTAAGGCAAAATGAGACAATTACTATCCGTTTAGGAGAAAAATTACTCGACGAAAAAATTGATCAGAATCCCGGAGGAACCATTCGTTTTTCAGAGTTGAAATTAGAAGTGTCGCCCGAAAAAACCAAATATCAGATAAATTTGATACCTGATGAACGTAACACAAATTCAATGGCTGTTACATTGCCCGATTCATTTCCGGTTATTACACCTTTCCGTTATGCAGAGGTGGAGTGTGCCGGTAACCTTGAAGCAGATGATTTAACACAAATTGCATATTTTAACTATTTTGATTACAGTGCGAGTTCATTTTCAAGCTCCGATGATATTCTTAATCAAGTGTGGGAAATGTGTAAATATTCGCAAAAAGCAACTTCTTTTGCGGGTCTTTACGTGGATGGCGACCGTGAAAGAATTCCTTATGAAGCCGATGCTTATTTAAATCAATTGAGTCATTACTCGGTGGACAATGAGTATGCGATTGCCCGGAAAACCATTGAATATTTTATGGATTATCCAACCTGGCCCACTGAATGGCAACTTCATGTGGTCCTTTTGTTTTACCAGGATTATATGTACACCGGAAACACTGAACTTATCGAAAAATATTATGAGCCATTAAAATATAAAACCTTAATGGAACTGGAATATAAACACGGGTTGATTAGCACTCACTCGCCAAACTTAAACGGCGAATTTATGGAGAAACTCGGTTTTGCAGATACAACACAGCGTGTTCGGGATATTGTGGACTGGCCGCCTGCACAAAAGGATACCGGATGGAAACTTCCCAAAGACTGGCCACAGGGAGAACGTGACGGTTTTGTGTTTACGTCAATCAGTACGGTTATTAATAGCTTTTATTACCAGAATTTGAAAATTATGGCTGAGTTTGCCCGCATTTTAAACAAAACCGAGGAACAGTTGGATTTTGAGATGCGTGCGGCAAGAGTGAAAAAATCGATTAACGAGTACCTGTTTAATAAAGAAGGTGGTTATTACAAAGATGGGATTGATACCAATCATGGTGCCATTCACTCGAATATGTTACCATTGGCTTTTGGAATAGTACCCGATGCCTACAAGAAAGGTGTAGCCGATTATATTAAAACCCGCGGAATGGGTTGCAGTGTTTACGGTGCGCAATTTTTAATGGAAGGCCTTTACAATGCAGGTGCCGGCGATTATGCTCTGGAGTTGATGACAGCCACCCATGATCGTAGCTGGTACAATATGATTAAAGTCGGTTCAACAATAGCAATGGAAGCCTGGGACATGAGATACAAACCCAACTCCGACTGGAATCATGCCTGGGGAGCTGCACCGGCGAACATTGTTCCGCGTTATTTGTGGGGGATTCAGCCCAAAACACCAGGCTATGGCGAAGCAGTAATTAAGCCGCAAATGAGTAGTCTTAAAACAAGTTCTATTATTGTTCCTACGTTGAAGGGACAAATTAAAGGTGAGTACCAGTTTGTAAATCAGCGTTTTCAGAAATATAACATTGAACTGCCAGCCAATATGATTGGCGAATTTATCCTTGATTTTTCTCCGCAGGATGTGGTAACTGTAAATGGTGAACCGGTAAATCTTTCATTTGGAAGCATTCGGTTGAGTCCCGGGAAAAATGATATTGAAATCAGGATTAATTCTTTTTAAGTGGTAAAGAAATAATAACCAACTAAAAATAATTTATTATGAAACGAATTTTTCTTTTGCTAATTATAGTCGTTTTCTCAACGACAGTTTTTTCAGCAGAAAAACGGGACTTGTTACAAAAAGAAGCCGCCGAAATTAATTTGGCAGCGTCGTTAATCAAAGATTTTTCGGGGTTAGATTTTCCAAATTATAAATCACGTGCTTTTTGGAATTCTTTGCCCGAAGCTGTAAAAAGTGAATACATAAAAGAAGCCGAAAGTTATCTCGATTACGATTGGCCGGTTGTAAAAGCAACCGATTATCTGGAAATTATTCGTTCCGGCGATCGTCGGCAACAGGTTTATGCTGCTCCGCGCGCGGCTTTGGGGGCACTGGTTATGGGCGAATTAACAGAAGGAGAAAGTCGTTTTATCGACCAGATTGTAAACGGTGTTTGGTATTACTGCGAACAAACCTGGTGGGGATGGTCGGCACACTTAACAGCACAAAAAGCACCGCACGGTTTACCCGATGTTAATGAACCAATTATCGATTTGGGGGTAGGTGAAATCGCCAATATTCTTTCATGGACATGGTTGTTGTTTAAAGATCAATTTGACGAGATTCATCCCTTGATTGCAAAGCGTTTGAAAAATGAAATCATGAAAAAAGCTGTGATTCCATATTACGAACGTAACGATTTTTGGTGGCAGGGACTGGACGGTTCTCGCGATGTAAATAACTGGAATCCGTGGACAAATCATAACATGTTAACTGCAATTTTAATTTTGGAAGATGATCAGGAAAAGAAAATTGCAGGAGTTGAAAAAGTGGTAAAATCGCTCGACCAGTTTGTAAATGTTTATCCAAATGACGGCGGTTGCGATGAAGGTCCGTCGTATTGGGGAAGGGCGGGAGCTTCGTTGTATCAAAACCTTGATTTGTTAAAACGGGCAACCAACGGAAAGTTTGATGTATTTGACAATCAGTTGATAAAAAATATGGGGAATTATATTTACAAAGCTTATATCAACTATCCGTATTTTATCAATTTTGCCGATGCCGATGCAACTACGGGAGGCCGCCCGCAGATTATTTACAGTTACGGAAAAGATATCAACGATCCGGTGATGCAAAAGTTTGGCGCTTTCCTGGCAGAAAAACAGGATTGGGGAACAAAACCTCCGGGAGGAAAAGTTGATGAACAAATTATGCAGCTGATGCATTTGGCTGAAATCAAAAATGCCGACGCAGAAAATGCCCTAATCAGCAACTTCTGGCTGCCGGAAACACAGGTGGCTGGTGCACGCGATAAAGCAGGTTCTGCCAAAGGTTTCTTTTTTGCAGCCAAAGGCGGACACAATGCTGAAAGTCATAATCACAACGATTTAGGAACCTGTGTTTTGTATTATAACGGAAAACCCTGTTTGGTTGATATCGGTCGGGAAACCTATACCGCAAAAACATTTAGCAGTCGCCGTTATGAAATCTGGACAATGCAATCACAATATCATAACCTTCCCAAAATTAATGGAGTTGATCAAATGAACGGCCGAAATTTTGTGGCAACAAATTCAAACTTTAGCGCCAATTCTAAAAAGGCAACTTTCTCAACCGATATTTCAAAAGCTTATCCTGAAGACGCTGCAGTTGACAAATGGGAAAGAACTTACACGCTCGACCGTGGCAAAAAATTTACCATTGCCGATAATTATGTTTTAAGCGAAGTTAAAGACGAACCCACTACTTTGAATTTCGTAACCAATTGCGATGTGCAAAAAGTCGACGAAGATAAGCTGCAATTAAAAGGCGATGGATTTGTTTTGGAAATGAGTTACAATCCGAAAGTTGTAACACCTGAAATTGAATATACAAAAATTACAGACTCGGGGTTAAAACGATACTGGGACGGAATCAACCGGATTGTTTTCAATGTAATTAACGCAAAAGAAAAAGGGAGAAACGAGATTGTGGTGACAGAAGTAAAATAAAATTTTAAACGTAATGAAATTTATTGCAAAGATTGCAGGTGTAATTTTTTTTCTCGCTCTGATAAGTTGCAGCACAAAGGAAAATGCTGTTCCGTTTATTTCGGACGAAGAACAAAATTATATAATTGAAACAGCAAATTCTTACATCGACAGTTTGCCGGTAACCGTGACTGCATCAAAATGCGAGCGCAGTGCCGGCGGGCTGCACGATTTTTATTCCGAAGGTGATTATTGGTGGCCCGACCCTGAAAATCCGGATGGACCGTATATTCGAAAAGACGGGCAAACCAATCCTGATAATTTTATGGCACACCGGCTGGCAATGATTCGTTTGAGTCAAATTGTAGGAATGCAAACTTCGGCTTATTTGTTAACCGGCGACGAGAAATTTGCCTTGGCAACGCAAAAACATTTGGAAGCGTGGTTTGTGAATACTGAAACCCAAATGAATCCTAGCTTACTTTATGTGCAGGCGATAAAAGGCCGTGTAACCGGGCGGGGAATTGGAATTATTGACGCCATTCATTTAATCGAAGTGGCGCGTTCTGTAGAAATTCTGGAAAAAAATAATGCTTTGCCAGCAGAAACAATTTCCGGAGTAAAAAACTGGTTTAGCGATTTTGTAAACTGGCTGACAATACATTCCTACGGCATTGACGAGATGAACACTAAAAATAATCACGCCACCTGCTGGGTGATGCAGGTAGCCGCTTTTGCCAGATTGGTGAATAATGAAGAAATCGTGGAAATGTGCCGGAATCGTTTTGAAAATATTCTGCTTCCCAACCAGATGGCAAAAGATGGTTCTTTTCCGCTTGAGTTGGAGCGCACAAAACCTTACGGATATTCACTTTTTAATTTAGACGCATTTTATGCCTGCGCCGAAATTCTTTCGGATGAAGACCATAATTTATATACATTTACAACTTCCGATGGAAAAAATTTGGAGAAGGGCGCAGAGTTTATGTTTCCGTACGTGAAAGATAAGTCGGCTTGGCCTTATAAGCATGACGTAATGTATTGGGATGAATGGCCGGTGCGGCATCCGTTTTTATTGTTTGCGGGAAAAGCTTACGATAAACCGGAATACATAAATTTGTGGCAAACGCTTGACGCTTATCCGAAAACACAGGAAGTGATTCGCAATTTGCCGATACGAAATCCGTTGATTTGGCTTTTGGATGAGCCGATAACTGAAAATAATTAATAAAGGAGTGTCATTTGAAAAGACGTAAGTTTATACAAAATTCTATCGTAGCAGGGGTTTCAACTGTACTTTTGCCATCTTTCCGATTTTCAGAGGGCAAAAGCTTGTTTCATTTGAAACGAACTACTGCAACCAGGTTGTATGACGGAGAAAAATGCTGGACGCATCCCCGCGCAGGAATTATTCCCGCCACAAACAAAAAGGAAATCCCGAAAGTGGTAATGACCATGAATAGCCTTGACTTGGCAGGAAGTGACGTGTTTAAAGGTATGTTTGGACTTGAAAGTTTAAATTTTGGTGACACCTGGACTGAACCAAAACTCTTACCAACACTGGCGCCGCGAGTAGAAAAAATAGATGGGGAACAAAGACCGGTTGCAGTTAGCGACTTTTGGCCGCGCTGGCATAAAAAAACAAAAACGCTTCTTGGAACCGGGCATACTGTAGCTTACACAAGGGATTGGAAAGTGACAAATCCACGACCCAGGCACACCTCATATTCTGTTTATGACCGGGCAAGTGGAAGTTGGAATCAATGGCGAAAATTGGAAATGCCCGATAACATCAAATTCTATAACGCCGGAGCCGGATGTGTACAAAGGTACGACCTTGAAAATGGAAATATTTTGCTTCCCTTTTCCTTTAAACCAACCGGGAAAAACTCACGAGTTTCGGTTGCAAAATGCACCTTTGACGGAGAAACATTAACATATCTCAAACACGGTTCAGAACTTGAATTAAACGATGAAACCCGTGGTCTGGGTGAGCCGTCTTTAATGAGGTTTGACGGGAAATACTTCCTGACGATCAGAAATGACAAAATGGGTTTTATAACAACCGGTAACGACGGTTTAAACTTTGCAAAAATCAAGCCCTGGGTATTTGATGACGGAACAGAACTGGGAAGTTATAATACCCAGCAACACTGGGTAGCTCACAGCGATGCTTTATTTTTAGTTTATACAAGGCGGGGGGCGAATAACGACCATGTTTTTCGTCATCGTGCGCCACTGTTTATGGCTCAGGTAGACACGGAAAGACTCTGTGTAATTCGCGAAACAGAACAAATTTTAGTCCCGGAGCGGGGCGCGCGGCTTGGAAATTTTGGTGTAACCGATGTTAGTGAAAATGAAACCTGGGTTACCGTGTCGGAGTGGATGCAACCTGAAGGAGTCGAAAAATATGGGAGCGATGGAAGTGTGTTTATTGCACAAATAAAATGGCAAGCTCCAAATAAATTATTTGTATCCTGAATGTTCGTAGAATTAAGGCAACTTGTCATAAATTATTAAAATAACCCGCCAAATCATCCGATATTTTGCATTGGATTTATTTTTGATCAAAAGTTTTTCCAGTTAAATTTGAATTAGAACAAATTGTGATGACGGAAAAGCAACTCAAAAATAAATACGTAGAAATATGTGACAATCTTGCAGCAAGAAAGTTAAAACCGGCATTTGATCAGTTAGAGAAATTAATTAATGAAAAAGGTTTGCTGGCGTTAACTGACGAGTACCGAAATCTGGAGGAAACTTACCACTATATGCTAAAATATACGGTGGAAGGAATTCAGGATCCTGAACGCCAAAAAGTTTATCGTAAGCTTATTGTTTCTGTTTACGAATTGACCGATAAAGTGAACGAAGCGCTTCGTTTAAAATTTTCTTCATCGGTTGAATACGAAAAGAAAAGGCTTTGGGCAGAAGATTTTATAAAAGATTTCTCCGGCATCCTGCCTGAATTGGAAGATTTTTATCTTGATAAAGATTTGAAATCTTTAATAGAAAACGGGGAAATTAAAACTTCAAATCAGCTTGCTGATGCAAAGCAACATCAAAAGGAAATCGTCAGATTATTCTATCATTTCTGGTTCAGTAATGAACTTTCATCGGAAGAAACAGATTTTTTACGTGCGTTTTTCGAAAGCGAACAGATTATCGATTCGTATAAGGCATTAATTGTTTCTGCACTAATGTTAAGTTCACAAAGATATTTTTGCCCTGAAAAACTCAAGGTGTTTTTTGAGTTATACGAATCAGACCAAAATGAAATTAGTCAGCGTGCATTAATTGCATTGCTTATTAATTTTTATCGTTATGATTCCAGAATGCAATATTATCCGGAAATTACGGGGAGGTTGAAAATTTTGAATGAAGATCCCGGATTTAAAAGAAACCTGGAACGGATTATTATTCAGTTAATAAGAAGTAAAGAAACCGAGAAAATCCAGAAAAAGATAAAGGATGAGATAATTCCTGAGATGATAAAAATAAGTCCGAATTTAAAAGATAAAATTAATCTCGACAGTTTAATGGACGATAGCATTTCGGATGATAAAAATCCGGAGTGGGAGGAAATTTTTAAGGATTCTCCGGGATTGATGGATAAAATGGAAGAGTTTTCTGAACTTCAAATGGAAGGGGCGGATGTGTTTATCGGTTCATTTTCAATGTTGAAATTATTTCCGTTTTTTAATGAGATTAGCAACTGGTTTATTCCTTTTTTTAGTGAGAATCCACAAATTTCACAAGACATTAATTTGGATGATGATTTGAATCGAAAATTTATTGAAACCATAAACAGTGCACCAATTTTATGTAATTCCGATAAATATTCGTTTTGTTTTAGCATACAGAATCTGCCTGCTGAAAACCGTGAATTTATGGCGCAGGGAATGAAAGCTGAAATGGATCAGTTTAAAGAAATTGAAAAGGATAAAGAGATAACTGCGCCGGGGAAAAAGGCTGAGTTTATTTCCAATCAATATATTCAGGATCTGTATCGTTTTTACAAATTACATCCCCGCAAATCGGGTTTTGAAGATATTTTTAGCTGGCGTTTTGATTTTCATAACTCGGAAACCATCGGCGGAATACTGCAGGAAGATCCTAAAATATTGCGAAATATTGCCGAATACTATTTTGGGAAAAATTATTTTGATGAGGCGGTGGAAATATATAATTATTTGCTGACCATTGAAAAAGGTGGCGAAATCTACCAAAAGATAGCCTTCTGTTATCAGAAAATGGGAATGTTTCAAAAAGCATTGGATAATTATCAGAAAGCGGAGTTGTACGAGTTAAATAAATTGTGGAATTATAAAAAAATTGCACTTTGTTTCCGAAATTTAAAACAGCCGGCAAGTGCGCTTGAGTATTACCGGGAGGCAGAAAAAATAGATCCTGAAAATTTGAATATTCAACTTTCCATCGGGCATTGTTTGCTGGAGTTGGGCGAGTTTGAAGAAGCGCTGAAATGTTATTTTAAAGTGGAATATTTGTCGCCCGGAAATAAAAAGGTATGGCGGCCGATTGGCTGGTGTTCTTTTGTAAGTGGCAAAAAACAACAAGCCGAAAAATATTTTCAAAAATTAGTTGATGATGAGCCAAATAAACACGATCTCATGAATATGGGACACGTGCAGTGGAGTATGGGAAACCGGAAAGAAGCACTTGATTACTACAAAAAATCGGTGGAGAAAAATGATTTTACAGAGCAGGAGTTTTTTGATGTGCTTGAAGAAGATTATCATCATTTGGTTGGCCAGGGGGTAAATCCGGAGGATGTGCCAATTATGTTAGATCAACTGAGATATTTTATTGAGAATTAGAATAATTCAGACCTGAAAAAATAAAACCCGGAATTCATTTTGAATCCGGGTTTTGATATATTTATTCGTAATGTTCTGAGTCAACTACTATACTAAAATTTTTGTTGTCAGGTTATTGACACTGGTTTCAATTCCTTCAAACGGTTTACCATTTCCCTGGTTGTCGTCCTCAACAAAGAAATTTTTCAACCCTGCAGTTTCTCTGGCTGCGTAAATTCTGTTAAAATCGATAAGACCGGAACCTACCGATGTGATATCATCTTTTATTACTTCGTAGAAAGGCGCGCTTTGTTCCGACATATCTTTGAAATGCCACAACTGGAATCTTCCCGGATATTTTTTAAACATTTCAACCGGATCCTGGCCTGCTTTTGTTGCCCAGTACAAATCAAGTTCCATGGTAATCAAATCCGAATCCATTTCTTTCAGGAAAAGATCATAATAAGGAATCATTCCATCCACTTCCTTGAATTCAAAATTATGATTGTGATACGCAAACTGAATACCTACATTTTTCATGATTTCTCCAACGCTGTTCCAGTCAGCAATCATTTTTTTATAGGTTTCAATATTTCTGTCTTCGTCGTTAATCCATGGTTGAACGCAGTATTTAACACCTAACTCAGCATGAGCATCGGCCAATAATTTTGCACTGTCAACGGTAACCACTGCTGATTCTACCGCGGTGTGGCTGCTGTTTGCCTCCATTCCCAGATCATTCACCATCTTTTTGAATTCAGAAGGAGTGTAGCCATAAAATTTGCCATCAGCATAATCGGCAAGTTCTACATATTTATATCCTAAATCCGAAACCTTTTTTAACGAACCAGGCACGTCCGCAGCCATGGCATCACGGATAGTATATAGCTGTAGCCCAACGCCAAAACTTTTCTTGTCGACTGCAGCTCCGGATGTACATGCTAATGGACTTAAAGCCATCAATCCAACTGTTCCTGCGGCAGAAATTCTGAGGAAATCTCTTCTGTTTTTAAAAGTCTTCATATTGTTGTTTTTATAGTTTGATTAATTGTTGCCCCATAAAGAGCCTAAAAATAATACAAACCTTTCATATAAAAGGGACTGGAAAAGAAAAATTCTAAAATTTTATCCTGTTTCCAGATTTTTATTATTCTCCTGTATTTTTAATAAAGGACAAAAAAAACAAAATTTAAGAAGAAAGTGACCTCATTTGAAAAGGGAAGCTTCTATTTTTTAGCATTGAAAAAGAAATACCGGATTCTGCAAACGTTTCCCAAACTTTCAGAATTTTTATCTTCCGAAACTCTAATTTGTAGCGTGTGACTTCGGTCTTTTAGTTCGTTTTCCAAAGTGTAGTACCAGGGTAAGTGCAGCGAATTACTCCATTCTGTGTATAAATCCTGTTTTTTCCAGGGATGATTATCAACGCTGTATTCGATGATTCCGGCATCTGGCCCAGCAGCTACAGCAATGCCAACAGCAGTTCCTTTAAAATGAAATTTAATAACTTTTCCCGGATAGGTTCCTTCGAGTATTGGTACATCAATATAATTATTACGTGTTCCTTTTTTGTCTTCCGGCTGCCAGTTTTCGATCATTGTCCATCCTTTAAATGTTTTTTTAGGATTGGGCTCAACCAGTTTTCCGTTGGAATAGGAATACTCGTCAATGGCATCTGGAATGTCGTGTTCTGTAATTTTTGCTCCGGGAAAATCATTTGTCCACTGGTCTTCCAAAAATGTTTTGATAGATTGAAAATAAATATTTTGCCCGAATGGCGAGGGGTGCAGATTTTTAAAGTCGTTCTTCCAGTCAAATTCGCCGGCATCAATTCGTTCCGTAACTTCCTGTGCCAGGTTAATTGCTGAAATGTCGTAATATTTTGCAACAGCATCCTGTAATTGAATTTCTTCAGGAATTTCTCCTGCCTGGTAATGTTCCATTTTTCCGGGGTCGACAAAATACATAAAAACAATATCACAGGCAGGATTTTCGGTTAATGCATGCCGGACTATTCCTTCCATGCCGCGTGTAATCTCCTCCGGTTTCCGATGATTAGTATCATCGTTTACCGACGCTTCTTCAAAAAGTAAATCCACCGGACCGTTTTTCAAAACATCGCGTCCAAACCGAAAGGCAGCAGGAGTTGAACCCATCGAAGGAATTCCGGCATTGATAAAATCAAATTCAGTATCAGGAAATTTTTGTGTGAGATAATTACACACAGAATCTCGCCAACCCGGATTATGTGTAATTGAACCTCCCAAAAACACAACGCGCCCGCGCTTTTCATTCGCAAACTTCAGATACGAATTTTTTAATGCCGAACGATGGATGTGATATTTTTCAGAACTTAATTTAGTTTGTGCTTTTGTTGTAACCGTAATAAGTAATAGGCTCAGTAAATACAAGGTAATCCGGGTTGCTTTTTTCATTTTGTCGATTTAGGTTTTATTTCCATTCCACTTTGGAATCGACAGGCCCGCGTCCGGGAGAAGGGTAGTCCACTGCAACTTTTCCCACGTAAAAGAATCCCATTGGCAACTGGCCCGGTTTTACTTCCAAAATGTCGTGGAGCAAAGATATAAAATAAGGCGTCGCCCAGAAAGCGCCAAGCCCCATTTCTGTTGCAGTGAGCCACATATTTTGTACAGCCATTGAAACGGCAGCTACCTCTTCCCATTCAGGAATTCGTTGAGCTTCGTCGCGTTGCATGGCAACCGAAATTACTACCGGAACACGTTTTATGTTTTCGCGCAGTTTTTCAGCCTTTTGCATATTTACGTTTGCTCCCTCTTTCATCTTTTCTTCGAGCCGGAGAAAAATAGCATTCGCCACTTTTTCTTTTGCTGCTCCTGAATAAACTTTAAATCTCCAGGGTTCAGTTTGTTTGTGGTTGGGCGCCCAATTGGCATTTTCAAGCAACTGTTGAGTCGTTTCTTCCGAAATTTCTTCTTTCGACATAAAACGGGGCGGCGTTGCCCTGCGGTTTTTTATGATATTATTTATGCTCATGATTACTAGAATTTTTATAATAAACTGGAAAAAGAATAAAATGTTGATTGTTCTTTATAAAAGTTGAAAAATGAATTATGTTTATTATTAAAAAGTATTTAATTTGTTTGCGTATATTTTTTCCGTATTTTAAACAATTTGAAACGAAAAAAGGGAGATTACCCTGTAAATAAACGATTGAAAATGAGTAAAGTTTTAATAATTGGAGCCGGTGGAGTTGGCCGGGTAGTTGCAAGTAAATGTGCTGATAACCCGGATGTTTTTTCTGAGATTTTGCTGGCTAGCCGTACAAAATCAAAATGTGATGTAATTGCCAAAGAAGTTGGTAAAGGACGGATTCAAACAGCGCAGGTTGATGCCGATAATGTTCCTGAAGTTGTTACTTTAATAAATAGTTTCAAGCCGGAGTTGGTAATTAATGTTGCGCTTCCGTATCAGGATCTTCCAATTATGGATGCCTGTTTGGAAACCGGTGTGAATTACATGGATACCGCCAATTACGAACCCAAAGAAGAAGCAAAATTTGAATACAGTTGGCAGTGGGCTTACCAGGATCGCTTTAAAGAAAAAGGAATTATGGCTGTTTTGGGCTGTGGTTTTGATCCAGGTGTAACAAGTATTTATACCGCTTATGCAGCCAAACATCATTTTGATGAAATTCATTATTTAGATATTGTTGACTGCAACGGTGGCGACCATGGAAAAGCTTTTGCAACCAATTTTAATCCTGAGATTAATATTCGCGAAATAACCCAAAACGGGCGTTATTGGAAAGACGGGAAATGGGTTGAAACCAAACCTTTCGAAATTAAAAAAGCGCTTAATTATCCAAATATTGGAGCACGCAATTCGTATGTGCTTTATCATGAAGAGTTGGAATCGCTGGTAAAAAATTTTCCGACTATAAAACAAGCTCGTTTCTGGATGACTTTTGGCGATGAATACTTAACTCACCTGCGTGTGATTCAAAATATCGGTATGTCGAGAATCGACCCTGTAAAATATAAAGGTGTTGATATTATTCCCTTGGAATTTTTGAAAGCTGTTCTTCCCAATCCGGGAGATTTAGGTGAAAATTATACGGGTGAAACGTCTATCGGGTGCCGCATAAAAGGACTAAAAGATGGCAAAGAACAAACTTACTATGTTTGGAACAATGCCAGTCATCAGGTAGCATACGAAGAAACAGGAACACAGGGAGTTTCATACACAACCGGAGTTCCTGCCATGTTAGGTGCCAAAATGGTACTTACCGGAAAATGGAGTGGAACCGGCGTGTTTAATGTGGAGGAATTCGATCCGGACCCGTTTATGGCAGAAATTGGAAAACATGGCCTGCCCTGGAACGAAGAATTTAATCTTGACTTGGAAGTTTAATTTATTCATATTCGGGAGCTTCGTTTTTTTGCGAGGCTCTCTTTCTTTAAATTTATTACATTGGACTATTCAAAAATTCCATTCCCGGCGTTTGTGTTGGATGAAGAACTTCTCCGGCAAAATTTACAACTGATAAACAGGGTTCAGAACGAGGCCGGGATTGAAATTATTCTGGCATTTAAAGGTTTTGCCATGTGGAGTGCTTTTCCTATGGTTCGCGAATATTTAAGCGGTGCAACTGCCAGTTCACTTAACGAGGCCCGACTTTGTTTTGAAGAAATGAAAACTCGCGCACATGTTTATTCTCCCGTTTATTTTGAAAGCGAGTTCCCGGAGTTGATGAAATATACGAAGCATATCGTTTTTAATTCTTTTAATCAATTCAATAAGTTTTATTCAGAAACACAGAAAACAGATCATCCTGTTTCCTGTGGAATAAGGGTAAATCCTGAATATTCCGATGTAGAAACTGATTTGTATAATCCGAGTGCAGCAGGTTCGCGTTTGGGAGTGGGAAGTGAGGAATTTCCGGATGAACTTCCGGAGGGCATCGACGGAATTCATTTCCATGTTTTGTGCGAATCCGATTCCTACAGTTTGGGAAAAGTGCTTCAAAATTTGGAGACGAAGTTTGGAAAGTACCTGCATCAGGTAAAGTGGGTGAATATGGGCGGTGGCCATTTAATGACGCGCAAAGGTTACGACCACGACCATTTGATTCAGTTGCTTCAGAATTTCAGAAAAAAATACGATGTAAAAGTGATTCTGGAACCGGGAAGTGCCATTGCCTGGGATACCGGGGTTTTGGTTTCGAAAGTGATGGATATCGTGGAGCACAAAGGAATAAAAACCGTTATTCTTGATGTTTCATTTACTGCCCACATGCCCGATACGCTTGAAATGCCTTACCGGCCAAGAATTGTGGGTGCAAAAGATCCGGATGAAAACAGTAGGCATTTGTACCGTTTGGGAGGAGTGAGTTGTTTGGCTGGCGATTTTATGGAAGCTTATGATTTTGGACACGAACTTCAAATAGGCGAACAGGTTATTTTTCTGGATATGATTCACTACACAATGGTAAAAACAACGATGTTTAACGGCGTGAATCATCCGGCCATTGCTGTCTGGACTGAAAACGATGAATTAAAAATTGTTAGAGAATTTCATTACGAAGATTTCAAAGGAAGGCTTTCCTGATTCTTACTTTATAACAAATAAAATCCGACAAAATACCATGAAACAATTGTCATTATTATTTCTATCTCTTTTTATATGTTTTTCAGTATTTGGACAAAACCAGACCAACGAACGGGCAAAATGGTTTGCCGATGCGCGTTTTGGTATGTTTATTCATTGGGGAATTTACAGTAGTGCGGAGGGATACTGGAAAGGTGAAAAATTGCGTAATGACAACGATTATGCAGAATGGATTTTTTACCGGAACCGTATTGAAAAAGAGGAGTATCTGACTTTGCTCGATAATTTTGATTGGGACGAGATCGATCCGGAAGAATGGGTAATTCTGGCTAAAAAATCGGGGATGAAGTATGTTACGATTACTGCAAAACACCACGACGGATTTGGATTGTGGGACAGTAAAGTGAGTAATTATGATTTGGGAAATTATACAAATCCCAAACGTGATATTATCAAAGAATTAGCTGATGCTTGCAAAAAACACGGTTTAAAATTGGGCTTGTATTATTCGCATTGGCTGGATTGGGAGCATCCTTTTGGGTGGGATCACACAAAGGAGTTAAATCCGATTTCACAAGAAGATTACGATAAATACTGGCAGGAAAAGGTGATTCCTCAGATGCGGGAATTGTTGACCAATTATGGCGAAATAGGCATGATTTGGTTCGATATGTGGATTGACCACTCTCAGGCAATTGTTTCGAAAGAGGAGTTGATGCAACTCAAAAATCTAATTCGGGAGTTGCAACCCAATTGTTTGGTGAATTCTCGTCTGGGATTGACCATAGAAGAAGATCCTGATATTGATTTCAAAACTTTGGGCGATAATCAACTTGGTGACAAAAAAGAAGATTTTCCCTGGCAGTCGCCGGCAACCGTTGCTCATTCCTGGGGATTTCATTCTTCTGATACGCAATGGAAGTCAACGTCAACGCTGCTAAAATCGCTTATCAATAATGTAAGCCTGAATGGAAATTTCATGTTAAACATTGGCCCTCGTGCAAATGGTGATGTGCCTTTTGAAATTCAACAGCGCATGCTGGAAATGGGAGAGTGGTTGAATGTAAACGGAGAATCGATATACGGAGCTGAAGCCTTTGATTTGGATAAAGATTTGCATGACTGGGGAAAGATTACCTGCAAGAAAACAGAAAATGGAGAAAAACTGTTTCTGCATGTTTTTAATTGGCCGCTGAGTAAAAAGCTTTATTTAACGGGGGTAGAAGCGAAGCCTGAGAAAATTTATCTGCTTGCGGATAAACAAAAGAGTCCGCTTCATTTTAACTGTGAAAATGTTTTTACTGAAATTGAATTGCCTTCTTTGCAGCCCGATCCGTATGTTTCTGTTGTTGTAGTTGAGTATAAAACAAAACCGGAAATTGAAGATGGCCTGGTGGCAAAAAATCAGGAAGGCGGATTTTCTTTGACTCCCCTCAATGTATTTGAAAAGCGAGATGAAATGCAGATTGAGAAAAAGGAAAGAGGAGGCACTATTCCTGAACACGTTGTTGTTTCCGAATCTCAAAAGTTTTCGTGGAAAATATATGTGGATGAGCCGGGTAAAAAGTCGGTTGATATTTCTTACAGTTTTCAAAGTAAAAAAGGTAGCAGCATAATAAAAGTGATCGCAGCGGGGGATAATCTTGTGCATGAAGTAAAAAATACAGGTAAAACCGTTGGGGAGGCAAATTCCCGCTGGGTAATCGATAATTACAAATCAAATTCTTTGGGTGAGTTTAGTTTTGCAGAAAAAGGTTTTTATATCGTGGAGTTGGAAGTGATTCCTGCAGAGGGAGAAAGCATCCTGTTTCAATGGGGGTGGTTAAAATAGAAGAATGTCCGGTTTTTATTCGATTAATGTTTTGTGGTTATCAACAATTGTTAATATCTCCGGTTGAAATATGGTGGATATAAACAGTGGGTGGTCTATTGTATGAAATTTAATATTTATTTAATTTTGATTCATCAGGTGAGCGATAAAAGACTGCTCCGAACGTGTGGAAACGGGAAAAGTTTCTTAGTTGAAACCGGAACCTTTCAACCCAACCTTCGGGATGGCACACAGAAAGAGCCGAAGTTTGAACTTGACAGTCTGGAAATCAACGTTCAGTCAATTATCGGAAGAACACCAGACGTTCTTTTAATATTGAGTCATCAGGCAGGAGATAAAAACGATTTCGGTCGGAAATATCAAACTGCACAGTTTAAGGGCTAAAACCCGGAAAACTGGAAGAAATTCAACAACCGAAAGGAAGAAGAATAAACACTGAATGACACTTCGTCCAGGAAGGCAATCCGGAATGCCGAACGGAATGCTGAAAAGTTTACGCCGTAGAAAGCTAAGCTGGAAGCTAAAGGGCAGAAATCAAATTCGAAAGAATTGAAGAAAGCCGGTCAAAATAACCGTAACCTGGCACGAGAGGAAACTTCGGTTACCTCAAGTGAATGGGAGCTATTCGTTACAGAGTAGTTCCCATTTGTGTTTTTATACATTTGAATTTTGTCAAAAAGTAATTGATTCCGAAACGATATAGCGGTTTTTATAATCGGTGAATTTCACTGCAGTAATTGTAATGTTTTGGGTAGTTAACGGAATAAGAATTTCGCCCACACCTTTTACTACCTGTAATCCTTTTAAGTTTTCCGGTAAATATTTTCCTTCAGCTAAATCACCAATAAAAAAATCTACATTTTTTGAACCATCTGATAAACGGGCTGTGATATAGTAATTTTCCAGAGTTTTGACTTTCTTAAGCAGTAAATCAGGGTGTTTTATCTGGTTTCCTGATTGATAATATTCTTTTAATCCAACTGCCGGAAGACCGTCCTTGTATTCGTATTCGGCCTGAAGTGTTCCGTCGCGGTGATATCTTCTGCAAACTCCGTCCAGTTTATTTTTTTTGTAAGACTGCTCTTTCCAGATAATGGGCTTTGCGTTTCCGTTTACAGGGTAGTAGGTGTATGCTGTTCCTTCCCGTTCTCCTGCAACGTAAGGGATTTCTGAATATAAACTGCCATGTTGATAGTATCTTTTTTGAATCCCGTGTTTAATGCTTGTTCCTTTTACCACAGGAATTTCATACTCAACTGCGGTAGCCGAATTTTCATATAATCTTGTTACGATTGTAATCCCCTCTTCTGCGGGTGTCAAATTAACGGTTTCTTCCACCTTTGGTTTTGGGTTTTGACAACCAAGATAAAAAATAGCAGTTATAAATATTATCCGGTAAAATTTCATTTTGACTTTTGTTTACTGAATGTCAGATAAAGTTAGTTAAAAGTGTTTGTAAATTGTTGTTTTCACAAGAGTTT
Organism: Maribellus maritimus; assembly: GCF_022267315.1. Classification (GTDB taxonomy): domain Bacteria; phylum Bacteroidota; class Bacteroidia; order Bacteroidales; family Prolixibacteraceae; genus Draconibacterium; species Draconibacterium maritimum. The sequence continues at coordinate 33,882 of NZ_JAIKLE010000025.1, read as the reverse complement.
TTATAGATATGGTTAAAAGGCTTTTTTTGCGTTATTTTCTATGACTTACCTTTTTAGCGAGCCCGTGTAAACTTGAAAGTGCAGACAGGATTAACCCTGAAAAAATACTTTGGGAATGGTGTGCTCATGGATATTACACTCCGGGCGATTTGGTGTAGCGAATAAACTCTGGAAGTTATAAATGTTTGTTGACTTTGTGCTGTAAGAGGAGTAGTGTGTTTTTAATTGATGCTGATTGGTACACAAAGATTGTAAAAGGCATTTTTGAAATAAATGAGAAATTTGATTTGTCCAAAGTCATTAACGAGGCAAAGACAAAGAATGTAGATATTATTTTATATTGTGACAGGCATGAGGGAGGTTATGGCGACAAAGAGTTATTCCCATACCTTTATTCAGTGGGTGGGAAAGGAATTAAATATGGTTTTATGAGCGTCAATGTTCCTTTTGCAAAAAAGGCCATGCACATGGGGCTGAAAGTAAATTGTTGGTCGGTTTTTATGATGAACCGTTTTTATTTACAGAATTTATGGTAGCTGCTACTCCGATGCTATTAATTGCCACACAACAATAAGAAAGGAAGAGATAATAGAAGAAAAACTGGCTCTGATTGGCGAATATTGTATGTGGATTAAACCAAAGATGAGAAAGTAAACGTATTATTGTGAAAATTAATGTTTGATAAATAAAAAGAGGATTATGAAGCTATTAGGTGTAATTGCAATTCTTATAGTAATGAGTGTGAGTTTAAACGCACAGACCAAGAACTATTTAAACGAATCAAAAGAAGAATACCAAAGACGAATGGAATGGTTTACTGATTCTAAGTATGGAATGTTTATTCATTTTGGATTATATAGTCAGTTGGGGGGAATTTACAAAGGAAATGAATCAGGTCGTTATGCGGAATGGATCCAGGCTAATCAGCAGATCCCAAAATCAGACTATATCAAACTGATCGATACGTGGGCTCCCGAAAAATTTAATGCCAATAAAATTGTAAAACTGGCAAAGAAAGCTGGAATGGAATATATCGTAATAACTACCAAACATCATGAAGGATTCTGTTTATGGGATTCTGATTATACTGAATACGATATTGCCGGTTCCCCAATGAAGGGCCGTGATTTTATTAAAGAATTGTCAGAATCCTGTAAAAAGCATAAAATCCGTTTTGGTACGTATTACAGTATCATCGACTGGAATCATCCATCGCACGACATTCCGGATTCAGACGCTAAAGAAGTTACCCGCAAACGTTGGCAAAATCCACGTTTTAATAATGGGAAAAAGGAGGAATACGTACAATATATGAAAAACCAGATAAAGGAACTTATTGAAAAGTACGATACCGACATCCTGTGGTTTGATGGTGATTGGGCGAGTTATTGGACGACTGAGGATGGAAATGATTTATACCAGTATATCAGGGAGTTGAAACCAGAAATAATTATCAATAACCGGGTTTCAAAACGCGAAATCTTCAAAAAAGACTTCGGCACACCAGAGCAGTTTCACCCGGATGGAACGCTGGATTATTATTGGGAAGCCTGCTATACGATGAACGATTCATGGGGGTTTAAGATCAAAGATACCGATTGGAAAAGGCCTGAAGAGGTTTATGAAAAACTGAAGGATATTAATAAAAAAGGTGGAAATTTTTTACTTAATGTGGGACCTGATGGTAATGGCGAAATTCCGGACGCTTCTGTTGATATTTTACTGAAAGTTGGTAAAATGTTGAAACGATGAGTAAAAAATAGAAATTTATAGCTTAACCCCTGTATGCTTTTTTGTGTCCCTGTTTTTTTTTTTTTGAGTTACAGTGTAACAGGAAATTACATTGGGAACACCAGAAATTGTGAAGGCTCTTTTCTTATGATAGTTTTTTCTGAGATTAATGTAATAAAAAACTATTGGTCTATTATTTTTACAATTAAGCTCTGTAAAGTATATCTTTGTTGCATTTTGATAATTATTTAAAACCCTTTGTACTCGGCACAGATAAAATTTAAATAATTAGTTTGATAAATCTTTGTATTTTTAAGGAGTTGGTCGATAAAATTATTTAATACAATTTGTCGGGGAGATAAGGGAAAATAATTCCTGGTTTAAACGGAGATATTGATGACTGATTTTGACCAAATATTTCAAAAATATTACCATTCTTTATTTTTGTACGGAAAGAAATTCATTAATAACGAGAACGATGTTTGTGATATCTTGCAGGAAATATTTATGGTTGTTTGGGAAAATAGAAAGTACAAACTAGAGGATGTACATTTAAAGTCATACTTATTTAATTCGGTTCGGAACAGTTGTCTGAATTACCATCGGCATCGGGCTGTTGTAAACAAGTACAAAGAATATGAGGTATTTAATGAACTGAATTTCTACGAAAGCGGAGAGAAGTCATTGATTGAGAAAGAAGATCTGAATAATATTTATGAGGCAATTTCTTTGTTAAAAGAAGATTATAAGGAAGTTATAGAACTAAGCAGGTTTGAAGGTCTAAAAAATAAAGAAATAGCTGAAAAATTAAATATTCCTTTACGGACGGTTGAGACCCGGTTGTTTCGGGCTTTGTCTGCCTTAAAAAAGATGCTCACACAGAGACAAATTTTTATTTTGGTAAACATGATATTTGAATCCGATTGAATCGTTAAATTTCTGTTAGAGTTTCCTTCTTTTATATTTGCTTTATGGTCACATAATCTGCTAATTGGGAATGTTTATTTAACAAAAAATAATTTTTTCCTAATTCGTTGACGTAGTTTTTACGCCAAAGGTGTATTAGCATATAGAAGCGAATAGAAAATGAACCAAAAAACAAATATCGAACAATTAATTGCCCGTCACTTGAATGGAGAAAGCACTTCCTCAGACCGGGAAACATTTAAAATATGGTTGGAGTCATCAGAGGAAAATAGAAAATTGTTTTATCAGACTAAAGACACCTGGGATGCATCTGTAAAAGAAAAGGACAATTCAAAAGATGCTTTGCTTCATTTTTATAAAAGACAGGCTTCCCAAAATAGTTCTTTCGGAAAGACTCTTTACTTATGGAAAACGATTGCCGGTGTTGCGGCCGTTATAGCTGTCGTTTTTTTTAGTGCGTTTCTGTTTAATATGTTTACCCGGGGAGAGGAAGTGACAGGAAGTAAAACAGAATTGGTTTCATTTAAAGTTCCAATGGGCTCTCGTTCTCAGGTAAACTTGCCCGATGGAACAAATGTGATACTAAATTCCGGCTCGGAATTAAAATATCAGGGAGTATTTACCAACAAAAATCGGGAAGTGAGTTTGAGTGGCGAAGCTTTTTTTATGGTGAAGTCAGACAAAGAACACCCTTTTATCGTGAAAACTTCCGATTTAAATGTGGAGGTTACAGGTACTCAGTTTAATATTTGCTCGTACGCAGACGATAGTTTTTCAAAAGTATCGCTTCTGGAAGGTAAAGTTAGAATCCAGTTGGAACAAGGGGAGCCTGCCGTTGGGATTGTTCCCGGTCAGCAGCTATACTTAAATAAAGAAGAAAGAAAGTACAGCGTATCGGAAAGCGATGTAGATATAGAGTCATCGTGGAAAGAAGGAGAGTTTCGATTTAAAGAAATTGCTTTTCCTGAATTAATAAAACGTTTGGAACGTTGGTATGATGTTCGTCTTACTTACACAGCGCCTCAGTTGAAAGAGATGTTGTACAGTGGAAATTTCAGAAACCAGGAATCCATTTGGCAGGTGTTGGATGCTTTAAAGTTAACTACCCCTATTGATTACGAAAAAACAGGATTCAGAAAATTCGAAATCAGATATAAAGCGAAATAAAAAAGAAGGTGGAGAGTCGGCCAGGACAAACCACCTTTCAATAATCAATAACATTTAATCATTGAATTAACATTTCAAATTTATGAAAAAAAAACGAACTCAGGGGAAGAGTTTTCTGTTTGACGACCTCCCCAAAATTTATCGGATTATGAGATTAATTTGTCTGTTTTTATTTGCTGCCTTGCTTCAGGTCTCGGCTTCCAGCTATTCTCAAACAACAAAATTAAACTTAAATGGTAAAAATTTGTCGCTTGAACGGGTGTTTGAATTGATTGAAGACCAATCTGAGTTTTCTTTTATCTACAATCTAAAACAGGTTGATTTGAGTAAAACAGTTGATGTCGATTTTAAAAATAAACAGGTCGAAAAAATACTTGACTCTGTTTTAGAAGGAACGAACATCACTTATACAGTAGACAATCGTTTGATAATTATACATCAGGAAGGTACTCCAAATATTAGTTCGGTTATTGGTGCACAGCAGTTGGAAACGGTTTCCGGGAAAGTAACTGATTCTTCAGGCCAACCACTCCCGGGAGTAACAGTAGTAGTAAAAGGAACTACCCAAGGAACGGTAACGAATGCTGATGGCGAATATTCATTAGCAAATATTCCAGGTGATGCAATATTGCAGTTTTCTTTTGTTGGGATGCGGACACAGGAAGTAGTTGTTGGAGGACAAACGGTGATTGACTTAATAATGGAAGAAGATGCTATTGGGATTGAAGAGGTGGTGGCGATTGGCTATGGTACAATGAAAAAAAGTGATTTAACCGGTTCTGTTGCTTCAGTTCAAAACGAAAGTGTTAATGCCTTCCCTACTACAAATGTTTTACAGGCTCTTTCGGGGAGAGCAGCGGGAGTACAAGTATTACAAGGAACTGGTGAGCCTGGTGGTTCTATTAGTGTGAGGATTAGAGGTACTAACTCTATCAAGGGGAGTAATGAACCTTTATATGTAATAGATGGATTTCCTACATCAGGCAGTAATCCTACTATTTTAAATAACCTTGACATTGAGTCCGTTGAAATATTGAAAGATGCATCGGCTACCGCGATTTATGGTTCTCGTGGTGCAAACGGAGTAGTTTTAATTACAACTAAAAGTGGGAATGTCGGTAAGACTAATGTACGTTTAGAATCTAATTTTGGGATACAATCTCTCAGAAAAAAAATGGATTTAATGAATGCACGTGAATATCTTGAGTTTTATAACATGGCTTGGGAGAATGCTGGTTTGGATCCACTTTTTACCCAGGAGGAAATTAATTCAACTGGAGAAGGATTTGACTGGCAGGATTTTGTTTTTCAAAAAGCACTAATACAGAATCATAGTATTTCAGTTAACGGAGGTAATGAAAAAACACAATTTTCAATATCCGGTTCTCTTTTTGATGAAGATGGGATTATAGTAAATAGCGGTTATAAACGATATTCTGTAAGGACTAATGTGGCACATAATATAAGTGACAAGTTTAAAATCAGCAGTAATATTACTTTATCAAAACTTTACAAACAGAATCAAAGCAGTAGTGGCGGAGGTAGAGGCACTTCACTTATTTCCAATGCTTTAAATACATTTCCAACTGTCACTCCCTGGAATGAAGATGGTTCCTGGAGAAACACGAAATTAGTCTATAATCATGCTCCGGAAATTTCTAATCCGGCCTTAGAAATGTATGAAAAAAATTCAGAAGGTCGGGAAAATAAAGTATTGGCAAGTGCAAGTCTTGAATATAAACCAATACGTGATTTAACCATACGGATAATGGGTGGAATAGAGAACAACGATTACAGGGGTGATTATTATCGTACCAATAATTATATTGGCGCGAGTGCATACGCAAGTGTCAGTACCAGTCAGTTTACAAGTTTGTTAAATGAAAATACTATATCCTACTCAAAAACAGTAGGAAAACATAATTTTTCAGGACTGGTTGGATTTACGTATCAGGATTTTTTGTCAACTTCTTTGAGTGGCAGTGGTACGGGATTTTTAAGTGATGTTCAGGAGTCTTATGACCTCAGTGCAGCCAGTGTTCCTGGAATCCCGGATTCAGGTTATTCGCTTTCCGTCATTCTTTCAGGATTGGGACGTATAAATTATAATTATGATGACAGATATCTGGCTACAGTCAACTTCAGGACTGATGGTTCTTCCAAATATTCTGAGGGGGCCAAGTGGGGATATTTCCCTTCAGGTTCTGTTGCCTGGCGTTTATCTAATGAAGGTTTTCTAAGTGATTCTGAAATTATTTCAGATTTAAAATTACGCGCTGGTTGGGGAAGCACTGGTAGCCAGGCAATTGGAGTTTATGCAACATTGAATGATTTATCAGCTGGCAAAACTGTACTGGGAGGTCAGTACTATACATCTTTTGCACCTGGAACTAATCTTCCGGGTGATTTAAAATGGGAAACAACCGAGCAAACCAATTTAGGAGTTGATGTCGGATTTTTTAATAACAGTTTATATTTCACGGTAGATTATTACATGAAAAAAACTCGTGACTTGCTTAATACGGTGCAACTGCCTCCATCTGGCGGTTTTCTGACAACAATTGACAATATTGGAGAAATTAGTAACAAAGGAATAGAGTTAGCTTTAAATGCAAATATTTTATCAGGTCCTGTAAAATGGGTTGTAGATGCAAATATTTCATTTAATCGAAGCAGAGTTGACAAATTATATAAAGGAGAAGATATTTTGGGTTCAAGTATTAATGTAACAGTAATTAACGACTATTTCAATATTCTCAGAGAAGGAGAACCCTTTGCCATTTTTTATGGATATTTGGATGATGGTTACAATGAGAATGGGTTGATTGGTAATTATGTTGACATTAGTGGAGATGGCGTTATTAGTGAGGAAGATAAAACCATTATTGGAGATCCAAATCCTGATTTTATTTATGGTTTAAATTCAACTCTATCGTTCAAGAATTTTGAGTTTACAGTTTTTATACAAGGGACTCAGGGGAATGATATATTTAATCTTGCAGGGGTTAACAGTACCCTCGATGTTCATTTCGGAGGGAATATGCCCAAAGAAGTACTATATAATCATTGGACACCTGAGAATCCAAATGCCAAATATCCTATCCCAAGCCGCTACAATAGTATTCGCGTTTCCGATAGATTTATTGAGGATGGTTCATATTTAAGATTCCGGAATATTCAATTGGCATATAATATCCCATTTTCCAAATGGGGCATTTCTAAGATTAAGAATGTTCAGGTATATATTGGTGGGAAAAATCTTATCACTTTAACAAACTATTCAAGATGGGATCCAGAAGTAAATTCCTTGGGAGGATCTAATTCAATGAACCAGGGTATAGACTATAATACTTTCCCGGTAAATAAGTCTGTAAATTTTGGAATACGAGCTGATTTTTAAAATTAAAATTGATAAATCATGAGAAAAATAATATTAGTTGGGATTATCACTGGAATTATTATTGGAGTAACATCTTGTGAAGATATTTTACAAGAAGAGCCTAAAGCAATGGTTGTAGAACAGTTTTATAACACAGCCGGAGATCTTGAGACAGCTGTTAATGCAATATTTAATCCACTTCGGTCAAATAATTGCTTTGGTGCGCTCTATACCTGGCAATTAGAAGTTTACTCTGGAATGCATCTTATTCGTGGTGGTAGCTATTTGCCTTTATTGGAATTTAACGGACTTGACAATACCAATATAAATAGAATTAGTTCTATTTGGATCCAATTTTACCAGGCGATTAGAAACGCTAACCTGGTGATCGAAAATGCACCAAATGCAAATAATGCCAGTGAAGCGGAAATTGTAAAATATATGGCAGAGGCTAAATTCTTGAGAGCTTTATCTTACTTTTATATGATTCCCATGTGGGGCAAGCTACCTTTAATTACTGAAGATAATTATAGAGATTTGAATATTCCTTTAAGCAGTGAAGGTGATGTTTATGCCCTTATTATTAATGATCTTCTTTATGCGGAACAAAATCTTCCAGATGATCCCAGTGTTGCTGGAAGGCCAACAAGGTGGGCGGCAAAGTCAGTTTTGGCCCATGTATATTTTACAAGAGGTGACTACGACAATGCAATGAATAAAGCGAACGAAGTAATTAACTCAAATAAATTTGAATTAATTGGTATTGAAACTGTTGAGGACTTTCAAAAGCTTTATGGAGCAACTCTTATTACTTCTTCGGAAGAGATCTATTACATTAAGTACAACCAGGAGTCAGGATGGTATTTCGTTGAATTTTTGCGCCATCCAAATGATGGTCTATATAATGGAGGTGGACTATATGGATTGCATTTGGATACCGTATTACAGGCAAATATTTGGAACAGATGGAATGATGCAGATCTTCGCAAACAACTTTATTTTCCCTTTGAATTTGGTATGGGGCCTAATACTATGCTAAGTAAGAAATTTTATGATACCGAACGTCTCTCAAATTCTGCCACAGATTTTCCTTTATATCGATATGCTGATGTACTGTTACTATATGCAGAAGCAGCGGCCAGAATGAGTAATGGCCCAACAGCAGATGCGATGGAAAAACTAAATATGGTGCACCGCAGAGCCTATGGGAAAAATCCTTCACAACCATCTGAAGTCGATTTTCAATTAACCGATTATTCTGATTTGTCGGGTTTCCTTGATTTAGTTTTAATAGAAAGAGGCTATGAAAACGATTTTGAAGGGGGAAAACGTTGGTTTGATTTGATTCGACTTGGCAGGGATAAAACAAGAGAAGTAATAAAGGATATTACAGGAAAAGATATCGCTGAACGACATTTTTTATGGCCGTTTCCAAGTAATGAGCTTGAGCTAAATGATGCTATAAACGACAATGAACAGAATCCGGGCTATTAAATGTAATTGACAGCATAGTCGGTGCTACGCAAATTATGAATTTGGTGAAAACATTTTTTGTGGAGTAAAATCCAACCCGCTTTTTGACAGACAGGTTGGTTATGGTAACCACCTGTTTGTCACTTAGGGCAATAGTTTTTGTCTTATCACCTAAATCAAAGACGAATCAAAAGAACAATATATTGGATTAAATAGAATAATATGACGCAGAGAAGAGATTTTATTAAAAAAAGCTTAGTGGGGACTGCCGGTACCGCTTTAATAGGCCCCTTTTCTTATGGTAGGCCAGCTTATGCTGACAACACAAAACAATGGAAAGTTGCCATCGTCAAAGACAAGTCGAAACAGATGTTCGGCCTGCACGGAATGCATGTTGCTTTTCATGGTATACCTAATGTCAAAGTTGTTGGTCTTGTCGATGGCAGCACAAGCAATATCGAAGCAAAATTGGCGCAAACAGAGGCAAAACAGCATTACTTAAGCTGCGAAGCGTTATTGAAAAACGAAAGACCAGACATAGTTGTACTGACGTCACGTTGGCCAAATGATCATTTGGAGCAGATTCGTTTTTTTGCTGAAAATGGTTGCCATATTTATTGCGAAAAACCGTTGACCGCCTTTTTATATGAAGCAGATGAAATTATTCAAATTGCAGAAAAAAACGAAATAAAAATCGCTATGGCTCATCCCTGTCGCAACGGACTTGGTTTCGTTACGATGAAAAGGCTCATTGAGTCTGGTAAAATTGGTATCCCCCTTACTGTTCATGGATGGGGTAAAAGCGATCATCGTGGCGGCGGCGAAGATATGATGACGCTTGGAACACACATTTTCGATCTGATGATTTATCTCTTCGGGCGACCGGAATCTGTATCTGCTGATGTACGGGTCAACGGAAAGCCCTTTACAGGTCTGGAACTGACTAAAACAACGGAACCTATTGGACTGGCGGCAGGCGACGAAATTTTCGCTACATTCCGGTTTCCCGGTAGTGTTCGGGGGATTTTCGAAAGTCGCAGTAATCTGTACAAAAATGATAACCGAATGGGAGTTTGTGTTATTGGAAGCAAAGGCATGTTGTCACTTCGGTTTTCAGACGCTCATCGTGAGCCACAGCCACTCCGGTTCAACAATGCACCATGTGCACCTGCAAATGAAACCGTAGCTGAAACGATAGAATTGAATGAAGATCGGGTAATCCCTGGTGCCCAACCGTTGGATTATTCCTTAGTAGGTACACAAGATGTTCCTTTTGGACCGATTTTTATTGAAGCTGGCCGCTTTGCGGTTTGGGACTTGATGCAGGCGATTCAGGAAGATCGTCAACCGATAACGAATATTTACGATGCACGGGCGGCATTGGAAATGATCTATGGTGTTTACGCGTCTCATCTCACGAAGAGTCCGATATACTTTCCACTGGCAGATCGTAGGCATCCCTTAGAAAAATTCAAAAGTAAATAAGATAAAAAAGAATTGAATATGAAAAACAAAATGACACGTCGTGAATATCTCTCATTGACAGCTACCGCCGCAGCAGCTGCAACCTTCGGTAGCACTTTGGGTTGTGGAAGTGCCCATGTGGGAAAGAAGAAGTCACTTATTCCAAAACGAATTTTGGGACGGACGGGTGCGGAGGTCCCCATTATTGGCTTTGGTACCGGCAGCAAATTCCAAAGCGCCCACGAAGGCCGGGAAGACGAGGCGGTCCAACTGCTCCACCGCGCGGTTGACCTCGGCATCACATGGTTAGAAACCGCGCACATCTACGGCAAAGACGGCTGGTCTGAAAAGTTAATAGGGCGTGTGCTCGAAAATCGGCGCACGGAAGTCTTCCTCACCACAAAAATCCACGACCGTACTTACGACGAAATTATGCGTCAAGTCGAGATCTCGCTGAAGCGCCTTCAAACAGACTACATTGACCTGCTTCATGTCCATTGGCTCAAGGCAGACGAAGTCGATCTTCTCGGACAAAAGGGTTACAGTGTGGAAACCTTCTACAAGCTGCGCGAGCAAAAGGTAGTACGTTTCATTGGTGTTTCGTCGCACGATCAACCGGTCCAGATGAAGCGCTTCATCGAACGCTACGATTTTGACTGCGTACAACTCGTGCTAAATGCAGCAACGCAGGGTGTTACCCAACCAGGTTGGAGGCTCGCCCCGGAAGTATCCTCTCCCAGTTTCGAGGACATTACGTTGCCGGCTGCGCAAAAAAAGAACATGGGCATCATCGCTATGAAGACACTCGGCTATGGACACCTACTGGGTACCCCTCCTAAAAAGGCCGATCCGCAAACCCTTATGCGTTATGCATGGAGCCTTCCCATTGCATCCTCTATGGTCGGCATGACCAGCCTTGAAGAGGTGGAGCAAAACGCCAGGTGGGCTTCCACATTCCGTGAGATGCCACAGGACGAAATGCGCGAACTTTCCAACCGCCTCTCTTCTGCAAATAAGGTTGCGCTCAACAGCTTTTTAGCTAGACATAGTGATTTCTGCTAAAAAACTAAAATCACTAACTGAAAGAAATAACCTTTGAAAATTTCAAGCAAGCTTTTAGGGTTTTCATGGACACTGAAAAGTTTATTGCTAATAAAATTTTATAAGTGTAGGATAAAAACAAATAAAAATAATGGAACGAAGAAAATTTTTCTTTATAGCGGGCACCGGTGCAGCAGGTTTAGCCTTGTCCTCTTCATGTAAGGGAACAAAAACGGATTCCCTGTCTGGTTCGGAAGAGACTGTAAAATCTTTGGTAACAGAGGAACCTTCCTACCGTAAAGTTGTCAAAAAAACGTTTAGGAATAAATATAAAAGCGCTAATGATATGATAACTGTAGCCCTTATTGGCGCAGGGGGCTGGGGTACAAATTTAATCACGCAGGCCTCTGATGTAGGCGAGAACATGAGGGTCAAATATGTCTGTGATGTTGATGATACAAGAGGTGGGTTCATTATTAAGGAACTTGAAAAAAAACAAAATTTTAAACCCATCAGGATTAGGGATATGCGAAAAGTTTTTGATGATAAGGAAGTAGATGCGGTGTTTATTGCAACCCCGGAACATTGGCACGCATTGGCTACAATCTGGGCATGTCAGGCTGGTAAAGATGTTTATGTTGAAAAACCCGTCTCACATAATATTGTTGAGGGGCAAAGGATGATTGAAGCCGGAATGAAGTATGAAAGAATTATTCAAAGTGGGACACTAAACCGAAGCGCAGCCGAAGCCCTTACTGCAAAAAATTATATTGATAGTGGAGAATTGGGCGAAATTGCTGCAGTTAAAGTAAAGTCGTTGTATATGGGACCTGTCCCTTTTAATGAAAAGGAAAATAGTGATGTACCTGATACAATTGACTGGGATATGTGGTTGGGCCCTGCTGCTTTAGTACCTTATAATATTACAAGAAATAAATCATGGACTTATTATTGGGCTTATGGAGGGGGCGAAGTTATGACCAACCAGGTTATACATCAATTAGACTTGGCAAGGTTTGTTCTGGGTGATCCTGGATTCCCTTCTTCGGTTTACTGTCTTGGAGGGAGGTATTTTTTTGATGATAAGAGAGATATTCCGGATTACCAGATGACCACCTTTGATTTTGGTAAATATGTAATGACAATTGAAGCGGGTCAGTGTACGCCATATATGGTACCAGCTCCGCCAGAAGTGCGTTATGGTAACATTTTCCCAAAGTGGAATACAAATGCATTCCATGTTGAAATACTAGGCACTAAACGAATGATGTTTCTGGGACGTATGGGGAGTGGCTGGCAGGTTTTCGACAAAGGTGGAGAAGTTGTTGCCGAGCAAACAGGGTATTATCCATTAAAAAGGCATTTGCAGAATTTTTTCGATTGTGTCCGAAGTAGAAAACGTCCAAATGGAGATATTGTTGAAAGTCATAAAAGTACGGTTTTGGTACATCTTGCTAATATGTCTTATAGGGTGGGCTGTAAATATCTTGATTTTTCGCCCGAGTATGAAACTATAATAAACGACAACAAGGCTCAGGACTTGGCTTTCTATCAATATCGGAAAGGTTTTGAAATGCCGAAAGAAATTTGAAAGGAAATTATAAATATATGATATCAAAAAAGGTCAAGATAAGATTATTAATAGTCTTACTTTCTGGATTATTTATATTAGGCAGTCTAATTTTTTATGCATATGCTCAGACTTGGGGAAAAACAGAATTAGAGTTCAGGATTCATATTAATGAAGAATTGGTTTTACAATCAGTCTATGGAGAATCACCGACATTTGTCATCTGGATTGAAAACCCCGAAACAAGAGAGACCAAAACCATATTTGTTACAAATCGTGCCGGAGTGGATGACTGGGAAGGGAAGGTTGATGTTCCAACTGCACTGCCTAAATGGGATTCAATAAGAAAAAAGGAGATACAGACAGAGCCGACAGACATTAATATTGACGCAGTTTCAGGAGCCACCCCAAAGCCGGGATATTTTATAACAAGAGTTAGGGTTAACCCAGAAAGCAAATGGATTTGCTGGATAGAAATGAACCTTGCAGGTGATTATAACGAGAACTTTCCGAATTTCGATAAAATAAGTAAAAAGACTGATGAATTTGGAACAGGGCAGCCTGCTATAGTATATAAAACCAATATTGAGGCAGTAAGTGGTAATATTGTTATTCCTGAAGTTATTGGTATGAGCGTATTGAATGAGCAAGGAGAGGTAATCCAGCCATTGGAAGGTATAACTTCTGCACTGAATGTTTTTGACGAAATAACAATTTCAGCGATTAAGCCTAAGCCTAAAATATTATAATTCAATTTTCAGAAGTTGTGCTTTATCATTGCTTTTATTTTTTGCAAATAAAGTACCTGCAAGTCACATAAATGAAAAAAGAAAAACGTAATGCATGCGATCCTGATAAATAAAGACAAATCACTTGTTTGGAGTGAGGTTCCTGATCCTAAGCGTAGGGAGAATGAAGTAATAATAGACGTCCATGCCGCAGCACTAAACCGTGCCGACCTGATGCAACGCGAGGGTAATTATCCTCCGCCTCAAGGTTGGCCAAAATGGATGGGGCTTGAAGTAGCTGGAGAAGTTATTGAGGTTCCAAAGAAAGGACGATGGAGAGTTGGTGATAAAGTTTGTGCATTACTTGGTGGCGGGGGATATGCAGAAAAAGTGGCGGTTCCAGCCAACATGATATTACCTATACCTGAAGGTCTGTCTATGGTTGAAGCTACTGCGATACCAGAAGCATTTGCTACATCTTATCTAAATTTATGCATTGAGGGTGAGATGAAATTTGGGGACACAGTGTTTATTCAGGCAGGCGCCAGTGGATTGGGTATGGCTGCGATCCAGGTAGCCAAAGAGTTTGGAGCAAAGGTCGTCACAACAGTTGGTTCGGAAGAAAAGTTGCGATTTGTAAGTGAACTAGGGGCGGATGTTGTCATCAATCGAAGAAACGAAAGCATTCCGGATGTTCTGTCAAAATATTCAGTAGACGTGGCATTAGACTGTGTAGCTGGTCCAGAACTTGGTCCTTGTCTGGAGAAAATGGCATATGGTGGACGCTGGATCGTTATCGCTACATTGGGAGGATCTATATGCGAATTGAATATGCTGAATTTTTTTAAAAGAGGAGTAAAGCTTATCGGCAGTACCCTTCGAAACAGGACTTTGGAGATGAAAGCTGAAGTTCTTGGCGGACTTGAAAGACAGTTATGGCCAGCATTTTCTTCTGGCAAAATTAAGGTGTTGATTTATAAAACACTTCCGATCACCCAAGTAGAGGAAGCTCACGCTATTTTACAAAATAATGAAAATACTGGCAAAGTGGTGGTGTTGATTAAGTAATTTTTTAATCCTGTCTGTTTTTTTGTTATCCTGTAGCACTTTTACCGCTCCCTGTTGTCTTTTTAGTTGGCCTGTAGGGTTTTTTTGACGCCCTGTTTCATTTTTTTCAGAATCCTGTTCACTTTTTTCCTGTCCTGTTTAACAGGAAGGCCCAAAACGGTACAGGGAAGATAATTTTGTAACAGGGAGGGGCAGAAAACAACAGGGCGCCCCGTGTACTAACAGGACGCCCCATATTATACCAAAGACAACAGTGTTATTCAGCCACTTCACTATTATCATCGTTGCTTTTCCGGTTTTGTTTTCTCCAGTACTCGCTTGAATAACCTTTCAACCGGTTTTTATCTTTTCGGAATACATATTTACCGGCTTCACGTATCTCATCCACCAGTACTTTCATATGCGTGTAGGCCTTGTCGCGGATAATTTTCGATTCGTTGGGATCGGCTTTGTCGCCGTTCGCTTCAGCCAGCAGGTTAGCCAACTCATCTGCCCGGGCGGCCGCCAAGTCGAGTTGTGTGAGATCGAAACCAATAGCCGTAAGCGGATCGGATTTTCGCGGCCCAAAACGGCGATGTCATTCAGATCCTGTATCATGTCGGCATGGCCGCTGCCATCGGTAATAGCACTTACATGGCTTAGAAGGGCATCGTCTTTCCGGTAAGCAAAACGAAGCGAAGCGAGCAGGTCATCGCGGAAAGCGTAGCCTTCAGGTGCTTGTTCTGCCCATTCTTTCTGGGCTTCCTGTTGCGAACGGTAGTCTTTGTTCCAAATCGATTGTGCCTCGCGGCAGGCGCCTGCACGTACGGGCAGGTCGTTAATCATGTCGGAAGTAATTCCAACGACCGCTAATGCGGCGGCATCGTTTAAACTCCAGTGATGGAGGTTTTCGGCTTCCTGTAAAGCAACATCTACAGGAATACCCGGTTCCCGGGTTTCTTCATCAGGAATTGCCTTGATGTCGGATAACCGGGCATTGTAGTCATCAATGTTTGCCATAATTTTATAAATTTACAATGTTAATATTATGCCCTTCAAAGGGCGTTATTGATCTCTGCCGGCAGGCTCCGTTACAGCTTGCCGGTTTTTTGCCATTCAGGATTAAAAACAATTTTTTTAGCTATTTTTTTCGGTATTCAAGGTTATTTCCTTGTTTTTCGGGTTTGTAAGTAGCTTAATTTAAGAATTATTTGAGAGAAAAAAGAATCAAAGTCCCGGAAGATGCTCCAAAACATTCCTCTCTAAAATCGGAAAAGTGAAAAATAATTACTGTTTTGAGTGATGTTTGTATGGGGGTTGAGATGAGATACTTCCCTTTTCAATTTATCAAACTTGTCTATGATAAGATTTCTCTTTAATTGCAGTTGTTTAATTCTGCATCAAAAACTTTTAAAAAAGAATGTATCGTGTTTTATTGATTTTTGTGATTAATTTATATTAATACTTTTGTAATTCTAATCATTTAACTAAATCTTGAAAAAGACCGATACAAATACCGACCTTGTAAAACTCCTGAAAAATGGAGACATGTCGGCATTTGATATTATTTACAAAAAATATTCCAGGAGATTATATGGTTTTGTTTTTCGTTATGTAAAACAAGAAGCTGATACTGAAGAAATTGTACAGGAGGTGTTTGTGAAGATTTGGAAAAGCCGGGAAAAACTAAATATTTATTCCTCTTTTGAATCTTTTCTGTTCACTATTGCCCACAATGCAACGGTAAATCTGCTAAAAAAGAGGGCAACCGAACAAAAATACGTTGAACATATAAAATCGCTTCAATGCATTGATGAAGCATATGAATTTACCGATGAAATTCATTATAAGGAATTAAAACAGAAGTTTCAGGACTTGTTAAATGAATTATCGCCCCGTCAAAAAGAGATCTTTCAGCTAAGCAGAGAAGAGGAGTTAAGTCATAAAGAAATAGCAGAAAAATTAGGAATTTCAGTACACACGGTAAAAAACCATCTGGTAACTACACTTTCTTTTTTAAGAAGCAAGCTTGATAATGGCTTGTTAATTAGTGGCTTGTTTGTTAGTTTATTCCTATAGCATCAAAAATATCATTTTTTATTAGTCCTGTTTGCAATTCTTGTTGTATAACTTGTAAAAGATATCATTAGTTGATAGTTTAGTTAGTTTTCGGGGCCTCAGCAATTTTGAGGTCCCGTTCAGAAAAAGAAAGATGACAAAAGATTTGCTGGAAAAATATTTGAATAACCGTTGTACTTCACAGGAAGCTGAAGAGGTTATTCAATGGATGAAGCAACAGTCCTTCTTTGCTGAAAGTAAAGAGCTTGCAAGGGTAGACTGGCAGCAATTTAAGGAAGAAGATAGTTTTGTATCAGACGAAAAGCTGGATACCCTCCTTGATAAAATCCACCATAAATTAAATATCGAAGAGATCCGAACGGTTCAAATAAAACGTAGCAGGTTAATTGGTTGGATATCGAAAGTTGCTGCCATTATTTTAATTCCGGTTTTGGCCTTTTTGTTTTATACAATTTCTGAAAATATCCGGTTAACAAATCAAATTACAACTGTTTCTGTCGATTCTTTAGAAGTGATAGCACCGGTTGGTTCACGAACTGTTGTTGAATTGTCGGATGGGTCAGTAGTTCATCTTAATTATGGCAGCCGGATAAAATACCCTAAGAATTTTTGGGGAGAGACCCGTGGTATTGTTTTAAGCGGTGAAGGTTATTTTGAGGTTGCTCATAATCCGGATAAACCTTTTGTGGTTACAACTGGCCGTATTGATGTTAAAGCGCTGGGTACGATTTTTAATGTTAATGCATACCCGGAAAACACTGACGTTGCTACTACCCTTGTAGAAGGAAAAGTGTTAATAGAGGAAATGAAAAAAGACGGAAATAAAGAAATCATGAGAGAACTGATACCCGGTCAGCATGTAATATACGAAAAGAAAACGGGTGCTGTAAAGTCAAGCATAGAGCGAGTTGATAAATATATTGCCTGGAAAGATGGTAAACTGGTTTTTGATAACGAACTAATTGAGCAAATCGCCCAAAGGTTAAGCCGAATGTTTAATGTTGAAATACAGGTCGATAATGAGGTGAAGAAATACAGATATACGGTAACCTTTGTTGATGAACCGCTTTTTCAAATACTTGAATTGTTGTCAGTTGCAACACCAGTTCAATACCATGCATTGCCACGTGTAAAAAATCCTGATGGAACATTCTCGAAACAAAGAATATTAATTGAGAAAAAATAAAATAAAACCGAACTAAAACGAAGTTGCCTATGAACAAACGAATTCATTAAAAAACAACAGGGAAATGCTATCAACATTTCCCCGGTGATTGTAAAAATTACCCTGTACGCTTCACTTTACAGGGCATTTCTAACTTTATCAATACAAAAATATGAAAAAAAAATTCTGTTTTGACCGGGATTGGAAATTTTCCGGGCTAATTAAATTATTAAAAGTAATGAGACTAACGGTTTTTCTATTATTGGTTTCGGTGGCTGGGGTTTTAGCCAATAAAAGCTATTCGCAGACCAAAATGCTTAACCTAAATATGCATGAAGCCACTGTTAAGGAGGTTTTAAAAAGTATTGAAGACCAAAGTGAGTTTTATTTTTTGTATAGCGAAAATCTTATCGATGTAGAACGAAAGGTTAATATAACTATTGAAAACAAAAAAGTAGAACAGGTACTGAATTTAATATTTGAAGGTACAGGCGTTGAATATTCTATACGTGACCACTTTATCGTGTTAACAACACCTGAAGAAAGTACAGGAGAATTAGATGTATTGCAGCAACCAAAGACGATTTCAGGTAAAGTAACCGACTCGTCCGGATTACCGCTTCCCGGTGTGTCAGTAATAATTAAAGGCACAACACAGGGGGCCGTAACTAACGCTGATGGGGAATACTCACTGGTCAATGTGCCAGAAAATACAATACTGCAATTTTCATTTGTGGGGATGAAAACACAGGAGGTTCCAGTTGGAAGTCAAACCACTATTAATATATCAATGGTTGAAGAAGCTATAGGGTTAGAAGAAGTAGTTGCAATTGGCTACGGGACCATGAAAAAAAGTGACTTAACAGGGGCCGTTTCATCGGTGAAGTCAGAAGAACTTAATTCGTTCCCTACAAACAATCTGTCACAAGCTTTACAAGGTCGTTCTACTGGAATTCATGTACAGCAAAACTCCGGGGCTCCGGGTTCAGCAATACAGATTCGTATAAGAGGAACAAACTCAATTCAGGGAAGTAATGAACCTCTTTGGATAATTGACGGATTTCCTGGTGACCAGAGTTTATTAAATTCTTCAGACATTGAGAGTATTGAAATATTAAAAGATGCTTCAGCAACTGCGATTTATGGTTCGAGAGGAGCTAATGGAGTAATACTGGTTACTACTAAAAGAGGTCGAGAAGGAAAGACTAAAATTGATTATCAGGGAGGATTTAGTATCCAAACCATACGAAAGAAAATGGATTTGATGAATGCAAAGGAATACGCACAGTTTTACAACATTTTCTGGGAGAATACAAAAGGTGCTGAATACTTTTCACAAAATGAAATTGATAATTTTGGCGAGAGTACTGATTGGCAGGATATAGTCTTTAGAGCAGCTCCGGTTCATAATCATTCATTAACTGTAAGCGGTGGAAATAATAAAACACAATTTTCAGTTGGAACAAGCTACCTTGACCAGGGCGGAATTATTGAGACGAATGATTATAGGAGAATTGTTTTACGAAGTAATGTAAATCATGAGATCAGTGACAAGTTTAATATATCATTTAATACAATATTAAGCAGGATAGATAACAATCCTGTAAATGATTCGAGAATTTTACTTGCCGCATTATCTGCAGCCCCAACGGTCGACCCTTATGATGAAGACGGTGATTACACAGACTTAAATACAATTTATGCATTTAGCCCCGATAATCTATATAACCCTGAAGCCGATTTTAATGAAGTTTCTAATTTGCAGGTTACAAATCGGGTAATGGCAAACGTCTCTCTCCTTTACAAACCAATTGATGGCTTATCGATAAAAATTTCAGGGAACGTCTCGAACACTGATTATCGCTCCGACAGCTACACCGGAGTAGATTATCCCACTTCTTCAGGCGGAGCAAGTATTAGTTCAAATAGGTCACTTCATTTAAATAGTGATAATATAGTAACATACAATAAAAATATTAATGAGGTCCATAATATCTCTGTCACAGGTGCACTTACTTATGAGAAATCTACATCTAAGTCTTTAGGGGCAAGTGGTTCAGGGTTTTTGAGTGATGCGACAGAAACTTATAATATTGGTTCAGCAAGTACAATAGGGACACCTTGGTCTTCATATTCAGATTGGGCATTGCTTTCCTATTTGGGACGACTAAACTATTCTTATAAAAATAAATATTTGGCTACAGTGAGCTTTAGAGCAGATGGCTCGTCACGTTATAGTGAGGGGAATAAATGGGGATTTTTTCCTTCAGGAGCTATCGCATGGAGGATTACTGAAGAAAATTTTATGAAAAATTTAGGTACTATTTCTGATGCAAAAATTAGAGTTGGATACGGAGAAACAGGAAGTACGGCAATAAGTCCATATTATACATTAGACATGCTTTCGTCAGGCAAGGCTTTATTTGAAAATGGTCTCTATACCTATTTTGCTCCAGGGACTCGTTTACCTGGTGATTTAAAATGGGAAACCACTTCTCAAATAGATTTTGGATTGGATATAAGTTTCATAGATAATCGTTTTAGAATAACTTCTGATTACTATATAAAAAATACCCGGGATTTATTAAACACTGTTCAGCTACCGGCTTCATTAGGATATAGGACGACTGTTAAAAATATTGGGGAAATGAGAAACAGAGGTTTTGAATTTCAGTTAGATGCTAATATCTTAAACAGAGAGTTCAAATGGGATATGTCAGCAAATATTTCTTTTAACAGGAATGAAATTGTAAAACTTTATGAAGGACAAGATATCCCGGGTAGTATTTTTAATGTGATTGTTGCAAATAACAATATTAACCTGTTAAGAGAAGGAGAATCAATCAGTGCTTTTTATGGTTATAAATGGAAAGGTTTTGACGAAAATGGACACTATACATATCAGGATATAACCGGTGACGGAGAAGTTACTGATGAAGATAGAACCTTTATTGGTGATCCAAATCCCGATTTTATTTATGGTTTAAATTCAAATATGTCCTGGAAGAATTTTGATCTGAATTTGTTTATTCAAGGATCATACGGGAATGATATTTTTGCATTAGGTATGGTAAACCAAAACTATAAATGGTATATCGGATACAATATGCAGAAAGAAGTGTTATACAATCACTGGTCCCCGGAAAATGTAAATGCCAGATATCCTGTAATAGACGAGATTTTTTCCACGGAAATGGCTGATAATTTTATGTATAATGGTTCCTATATAAGGTTAAAAAATATCGAACTTTCGTATAACCTTCCATTAAAAAAATACGGGATCAATTGGCTAACAAAAGGGCAGGTTTATATCAGTGCTCAGAATTTACTGACAATTACTGATTATCCTTGGTGGGATCCGGAGGTTAATTCATATGGAGGAGGTAATTCCATTAACCAGGGAATAGATTATTATTCATATCCAACTGCAAAGAGTTTTACAGTTGGAGTTAAGTTATCATTCTAAAAAATAGTCAAATGAAAAATATTGGATTAATATTAATAGCCATTTTGTTGTTTTCAGCATGCGAAGATATTCTGGAAGAGCATCCGAAATCAATAGCAAGTGAAACATTTTATAATACAAGAGCCGAGGTAGAGGCTGCAGTAAATGCTATTTATCCTCCCCTGCATGGTGGTGAGTTTGTTTCTTATTTTACACATTTAACTCCCTGTGCTGATTATGTTTATGGAAGAGGGAGCATAGGTTCAATAAATGCTTATCAGGGGTTCAATACAACTAACATTGGAAACATGCGACGTGTTTGGGACGCTCTCTATTTATCTATTCGAAATGCCAATTTAGTCATTAAACATACGCCTCAAGGTTCGAATACAACAGATGGAGAGAAAGCACAATATATAGCCGAAGCAAGATTTATGAGGGCTCTTGATTATTTCTTTTTAGTTCGATTGTGGGCTGGTGTTCCCCTTCGTACCGAAGAAACAATGAATGAGCTTGATATACCAAGAAGCTCTGTAGATGATGTTTATAAATTAATTATAGATGACCTAAAATATGCAGAGAATAACTTACCTGATTCTCCTCGTTTATTAGGTACTCCTTCAAAATGGACAGCAAAAACACTATTTGCTGATGTCTATCTTTTTCGTGAAGAATGGGCAAATGCCAGGGATAAGGCAGATGAAGTTATCAAATCGGGTAAATATTCATTGGTTGAGGTAATTATACCGGATGATTTTGAAAAAATTTATGGAGCAGACGTACTCACTACCTCTGAAGAAATCTTTTACTTTAAATATAACGATGAAAGCGGATGGGCACTAATGAATTTTTTTCATCATCCCTCAGACGGTTATAAACCTTATGGAAGTAATTGGTATTCTTTCTATTCAACAACTGATAATTATTTTTATAAAAATTGGGACGACAATGACTTTAGAAAACAACACGTTTACTACTCTTGTGACATTGGGCTTGGAGATAATACTTTATTGTTTAAAAAATACATAGATCCTAATGGTACTGTAAATGCTTCAAATGATTGGCCAATCTATCGCTATGCTGAGTTGCTTCTTATATATGCGGAGGCCGCAAACAATGCTAACAATGGACCAACAGAATTTGCGGTTGAATGTTTAAATAGTGTTCATCGCAGAGCTTATGGGTATAATCCTGAATCACCTTCTCCTGTCGATTTTGAAATTGGAGACTATGATAAAGATTCATTTTTTGAATTGGTCTTTAAGGAGAGAGGCTATGAAACTCTTATGGAAAGTAAGCGTTGGCTGGATTTGGTTCGGACGGGGAAGGCAGCGGAAGTAATAAAAGAAACCGAGGGAATTGATTTAGATGAAAGTATGTATTTGTGGCCAATACCTATATCAGAAACAAACTATAATAAGGCAATAGATCCTATACAAGATCAAAATCCAGGATATTAATGGCTTTGGGCTGTAACTCTCATTTGATTTGAGAGTTACAGTCTTCCTTTTCGAG
Source organism: Maribellus maritimus (assembly GCF_022267315.1). GTDB lineage: Bacteria > Bacteroidota > Bacteroidia > Bacteroidales > Prolixibacteraceae > Draconibacterium > Draconibacterium maritimum. Next base: position 11,151 of record NZ_JAIKLE010000025.1, on the reverse strand, counting down.
CCGACAACTACTGTTTAGTGATATAAACAACAGGTAGATACATTTCTAATTAATTAACTAGTATTAAATTTTCTAACTGAGAAATGAAGCCAAAATTAGTTTTAATTCTATTGCTCATTTTGCCCGGCAGTTGGGCTGAAAACATAAATCAAGTTTTTGCGAAAAAAGCTAGGCAAGCTCAACCTCAAAAAATACAGGGTTCAAATGTTCATCTGAACAATCTTCAAGTGTGTATGGAGCAGGCTTGGGAAGTTTCCTGGAGTATGTTTTTTAATGACCGTACACAGCAATTTTACGATTATTTGAGTAGTTATGAAAAAGGGCAAGGGCTAAACCATTTGCCAACCTCCAATGAGGTGGATGAACAATATCCAAATTATCAGGGCTATGATACAGGAATGGAAGATTGTATGATTTCCGCCGGTGTTATGCTGTGTATGATTATAGACAAATATATGGTTAACAATGATAATAATCTAAAGAACTACGCATACGCTGTTTTTCAAGGGATAAAACTATCTGCAACGGTTCATGGAAGTCCTGGCTTTTTAGCAAGATGTGTTTGTGTTGAAGATCAAAAAAGTATATATATAAATTCATCGAGAGATCAATATACTCACGTTGTGTATGGGCTATGGCATTATTTCCATAGCCCTTTGTGTGATGATAAAACAAAAAAAGAAATTGGAGAAATTTTATCTGAAATTGCTGATAGGATGAAGCGTAATGTTACACCTGAAAATAATTACGATTTTCTTAGAGCCGACGGTACACATGATACCCGAGGTATAAGCAAAATGTGGAATGTTAAAGGGCATGAGGCCGCGCGTCTTCCGATGATATATGCAGCTGCTTGGAATACAACAGGTAATATTGAATATTTTGATTTATACAGAGAATATATAAAACCAGCAATTAATCAATCTCTTAAGATAGAAGAGGGGCAACCAACTTATGCTTTATTGCAAATGCAGAGTTCAATTGAATTGTTATTGTCTCTTGAGGAGGATTCAACTCTTAAAAACAAAATGGGAATCATCATGGAATCGTTAGTCCATATGGCTGAAAAGCGCACTGTAAATGCGAACAAAAGAGCGCAAATGCTTGATTTAACAATGGTTGGATCCGACTGGAGGACGGGGGAAGGGCTTAATCCTAAAGGAGAATATAGAAAAGTTTGGTATTGTATAAGAGAGAGCGGGGAAGCTGCTTTGGTTCAATTGATGTCTCAAAAAAGCTCTTTTTCCAAAGAACAGAAAGAGTTATTATCCCTGGCAATCACAAGGCTTGACTACGAGCATGTTTCAAGTAGTGGTATATTCTATCTTCAAGGCGCCTACTGGAGAGCGCGGAGGCTTGGAATTTTATGAAATACCACTATTAAAATGTTCATGGATTCTATTTTCTGAAAAGGTCAATAAGGTAATTGATGAAAAATTATATCCATAATAATCCTGTTAAATAAAGAAAAAATCACAAGCCTGTAAGTTCTTTTGTTGTCCTGTAGCACTTTTACCGCTCACTGTATATTTTTATCGTCCTGTAGTGTTCTTTTGGGTAGCTGAAAAAATATTTTGGTTTATTTCTACTGTTTACCGAAAACATAAGTTACAGGAAGCAAAAATGAAAGAAAGATGAATAAATGAGTTACAATCCTGTTTCTGCTTTTGGCAAAGCGGGATGGTAACTTATTTCTGTATGTATTTTGTTTCATTCTCCCGTAAACAAAAATCAAAAGCGTATCCACTGTTTTGCCCATCAGGTTTATTTTGATACTAAAACTGCTCTTTCACATGGTAAAATAATCGCTTTTTTTCTGCAGCAGAAAAGTCAGGAAAACCAAATTTATCAGTTTCCCTTATTTTATAGGTTTCAACAATTCCCGGATATCTACATCCAAAACTGTAGCAATTTTTTTTGTCGGAATAGACGGTTACGACTTATTATTACAGTAATTGGTAATCACCACATAGCTCTTACTAACGCCCTTTGCTGGAAATATGGAGGTGTAACTTATTTAAAATTAGGCAAATATTAGGATGTTGGTTAGCATAAATCAGACCTGAAATTATTTGTTGATTTTATTTTTTAGTTTTGTGATTAAATAGACAAAAACCAATGAACCAAAACGAACAACAACTTTTTGAAAGGTTAAGAAACGACGATGAAGCTGCTTTCAAAGTCCTTTTTAACGACTTTTATCCAAAGTTGTATTATTTCGTATTAGAGTTTATCCCTTTCAAAGACACTGCAGAAAATATTGTACAGGATACTTTAGTCACGTTGTGGAACAAACGCAACGAACTAAAAGACGATTCAAATCTTACGTCATACCTTTTTACGGTAGCCAAAAACAATGCCCTAAAAAAGTTACGCAATAAAAGGTACAGTCAAAAGTTGTTCACGAATACCATCGATGTTGGTGAGTTGGATTTAAATGCAGAAACACTGTCAACTGTAGATACATCGGTATGCGCATTCATGGATATTGAACAAATCATACAGGAAACTTTAGCAAGTTTGCCTCCCCAATGTAGAAAAGTCTTCGAGCTCAGCAGGTTTCAGGAAATGAAAAACCGTGAAATTGCAGAAGAACTCAATATTTCTGTAAAAACAGTAGAAAAGCATGTCTCAAAAGGAATCAAAACATTTAAAGTTGCTTTAAAAGATTATTTACCGTTAGTGGCCTATCTGTTTGTTCTTTAATTTTCAGCATCTTATATACAGACGAAAAAAAAAGATGTATAAAAAAGGAAAGCATTACTGGGGGTAAATGCTATTTCATGGTTTATTTATAATATAGATGAAGAATTTTGAAGACATAATAAAACTGGTAACAGGAAATTTACCTTTTGAGGAGAAGGAAAAAGTTATTACAGAAATTAATAATCAAAAAGAGAAAAAGGAAATATTTAAAAAAATGAAAATTTCCTGGGCATTCCTCTCTTCAACAAGAAAATTGGACGATTATGAGATTGAAAATGCATACCTGAAAGCCCGGCATAAAATTTCAGGGAAAAAAGAAAGGTTTAACCCAACAATTAGAATCGTTTTTAAATATGCAGCCATAATTGTTTTTCTGATTAGCCTCACCACAATTTATTATACAAGCAAACAACAACTTAATTCCGCCATTACCACCCAAAAGTTATCTTATACTTCTTTTATTACTGAAGATGGTCAACGGTCAAAGGTTGTTTTACCCGATAGTTCAATAGTTTGGTTAAATTCAGGCACGACACTTTCTTATCCCGGCAACTTTTCTGAACAAAACCGAAAAGTTTCACTCAACGGACAGGCTTTTTTTCAGGTTTACCACAAAGAAGATGACCCTTTTTCAGTACAAGCGAATGGTCTGATAGTTAAAGTACTGGGTACGAAATTCGATGTAGATGCATATCCTGAAAACGATAAGATTGCTGTTGTGCTTGAATCGGGTAAAGTAGAGCTGGCACACAAAGAGATTGAAACCTTTAGTTATACCATGCAACCCGGAGAAAAAGCAACGTATAACATAGCCGATAATGCATTAACGCTGAATTTTACTGATGTAACCATTTATTCATCCTGGAAAAATGGAAAGCTTATCTTTCGCAACGAATCGATGAAGAATGTGGTTGAAAAGCTAAAAAGGTGGTATAACATCAACATTGAAGTAGCCGATGAGGAAGTATATAACTCTATTTTCTCAGGAACAATTCAAAACGAAAGCTACGAGGAAATTTTCAGGTATATAGAAATTGTTTGCGATGTTCATTGTAAACTAATACATAATTACGAACAAGAAGCTAAACCCGAAATAATTATTTCAAAAAAATAATGAACTGTATAACTTAAAAAAATCTGCTTATGATATGAATTAAAACGATGTACTAAAAAGGAGATGCTGTTAACATCTCCCTCTTGCTTTATTATTGCCTCGCAGTGACCAACTCCAGAGGCAAAATCAACTTGAATTATTAAATAATCCAAATCAAAACAAATTTATGAAAAAAAATTATTATGGATTGATTTCCGGAGTGTTTGAAATCCGGAAATCTAAATTTTTAAAAAGAATGAGGATTGTTGTATTATTAGTTTTAATAACAGTAACCCAAACTTTTGCTGTCGACAGCTATGGACAAAGTAAACGCTTAAGTATTAATTTAGAAAATGAAACAATCACTAACATCTTAGAGAACATAGAAGATCAATCCGAATTCTATTTTATGTTCGATGCTTCAAGAATCAATGTCAGTCAAAGAAAAACTGTTGACTGCGAGAACCAAGCCATAAGCAATATCCTTGATCAACTTTTCGAAAATACAGGGATAACATACAGCATTAACGACCGCCAGATATTACTTACAACGACTGACAAATTTGATATCGAACAACAAAAGTCAGTTTCAGGGAAAGTAACCGATTCTTCCGGTGCACCCCTTCCCGGTGTAACGGTTGTATTTAAAGGAACAACACAGGGAACTGTTACCAATGCTGATGGAGAATTTTCACTTTCAGATATACCTGTAAATGCAACACTGCAATTTTCTTTTGTTGGTATGCGGACACAAGAAATAGTTGTTGGAGGACAAACAGTGATTGATGTAAAAATGGAAGAAGATGCTATCGGAATTGAAGAAGTAGTTGCAATTGGCTATGGAACGCAAAAAAGAATAAACTTAACGGGAGCTGTAAACTCAGTAAGCAGTGATGAAATAGAGAAGAGGCAGGTCGGTCAGTCTTCCATGTTATTGCAGGGAATTGTGCCAGGGGTAACAGTTACCCAATCGTCCGGCCAACCTGGAAATGATGGAGGGACTATAAGAATTAGAGGAATCGGAACTTTAAATGATGCTAATCCTTTGGTTTTAGTGGATGGTATTCCGATGGATATTAATAACATTGATCCTAATTTAATAGAAAGTGTCTCTGTATTAAAAGATGCAGCTTCTGCTTCTATTTATGGAGCAAGAGCGGCTAATGGTGTTATTCTTGTTACTACGAAGCGTGCTTCAAATAATAAATTTTCCTTTAATTACTCAAATTATTTTGGAATCAGTGCACCTACCAATCTGAAAGAAAAGGTTAATGCAGAGGAGCACATGACTCTATTAAACCTTTCATATAAAAATATAGGAAGTACTCCACTATATTCAGAAGATTTAATTTCCAGCTATAGCAGTTTGCGCAATGAAGACCCTTTGTTGTATCCGGACACAGATTGGTTTAAAGAAGTTTTTACAGAAAATGGATTCACTCAGAATCACTCTTTAAGTTTTGAAGGGGGGAATGAAAAGATTAAGGTTCTGGGAGCATTGGGGTATTATAATCAAGGTGGAATTATAAAAAACACAGGTTTTGACAGATATAGTTTTCGGTTAAATACTGATATGAAAATAAATACAAAACTTGCAATAAAAGCAGACGTTTTTTTCCAATTAATGAAAAATGAAGAACCTGGCTCCGGTATTGGAAGCGTACTTTTTAATGCAAATCATCTTTCAGCAATCGAACCAACTGTTTATCCTTTTGGATATGCCGCTCCTTCTACAGCAAGTAATCCTTTGGCCATGGCAGAAAGCAGCGGTTATACTCGCACTGAAACACCTTCTTTCTTGTTAAATATTGGATTTGTTTATGATATTACTAAAAATTTGTCTTTTGAGTTTACATATTCACCACATATTTGGGAAGATAACTATAAACGTTTTAGAGATATTATAACTGTTTATTATCCAAGCGGGGAGGCATATAATAGTCCTTCAATTAATTCATTAGCACAAATGCAAACACGCTATTTCAATAATAATTTATGGGCAACTATAAATTACGAGAAAGATTTTAACGACCATAATTTGAAGGTTTTATTAGGGGCTTCTCAGGAAGACTACAGTAACCGATGGTTTTCAGGCTTTAGAGATGGATTTGACCTTCCTCAATATGATGTATTAAATGCGGGAGATCCAAGCAATATGCAAGCTGAGGGATCGGGTTATGATTGGGCGTTACAATCTTTATTCGGAAGGCTGAATTACAACTTTAAAAATAGATATTTGGTTGAAGCAAATTTTAGGTTTGATGGTTCTTCACGATTTTTATCAGGAAATAAATTTGGCTTTTTCCCATCCTTTTCTTCAGGATGGAGAATTTCAGAAGAGAATTTTTGGAGTGATTACAGAGACTTAATTAATAATTTAAAGATTCGATTTTCCTGGGGACAGTTGGGAAATCAGAACATTGGTTATTATCCTTATGATTCTTTTCTTGAAACTGAAACAATCGTTTTAAATGAAGAAGCAGTCAAGGGATTAACTGTAACAGACCTTGCAAACTCAAACATCTCCTGGGAAACAACAGAGATGTTGAATCTTGGAATCGACGTAAATGTAAAAAATTTCAATGCCTCTTTTGATTATTATCATAAAACAACAAATGGTATTCTTTTGCAACTTGATATTCCTGCTTATCTGGGTGTAAATGCCCCATATCAGAATGCAGGTATTGTGAAGAATAATGGATGGGACTTTTCCGTAGGTTACAATGCACGAAAAAAGGATCTTTCTTATGGGATAAATTTATCACTTTCTGATGTGAAAAATAAAATTGTTGATTTAAAAGGAGCAAACGTTGGCGACCTTTTGGTAAATTTTGAAGGTTATGCGATAAACTCCTTTTATGGCTACGAAGCAATCGGATATTTTACAAGTCAGGAAGATATTGATAGCTCTCCTGCACAAACTGGGACTATCATCCCGGGAAGTATAAAATATAAAGATCAGGATGACAGTGGAGCTATTGATGGAGATGATCGAAAAATTATTGGAAACAATATTCCAAGGTATACATTTAGTATCAATGGTAATTTGAAGTGGAAAAATATAGACTTTAGCATGTTACTCCAGGGGGTGGGAAAAGTAGATGGCTATTTAACTGAAACCGCTATCTGGCCTTTTTCCAATGGATCAACAGCTTTAACCATGCATAAAGATTATTGGACGAAAGAAAATCCAAATGCAAGTTTTCCAAGTTTGGCGTTTAATAACGACAATAATTATCAGAATTCAACATTCTGGTTAAAAGATGCTTCTTATCTGAGAGTGAAAAATATACAAATTGGCTATAGTTTTAGTAGTAACTTTTTGAACAAGGCCAATATTAGGCAATTGCGGTTTTATGTTTCAGGACAGAATTTACTCACTTTAGACAATTTCTGGGATGGATTTGACGCTGAAACACCGGTAGGTAATGCAACCTATTATCCGCAACAGAAATCGTATTCTATTGGTGTTAATATTTCATTTTAAACTGCTTAGACATGAAAAAAATATATTTAAATACAAGTTTTTTATTCCTTATAATTACCGTTTTTACTTCGTGTAATGATTATTTAACAAAGAGTCCAATAGATAATCCATCGGTTTCAGTGTTTTTACAATCTGAGTCAGAATTAGAATTGGCAGTAATTGGAGCCTACAATAGCCTTTGGTATGATTTTAATTACGGATTGCCAATGGAGCAACATCTCGATTTAGCTTCTGATATTGGTTGGAGCAGGGCTTGGGGAGATTTTCAACTATTGGGTAGCGGAACTCTCGATCCTACAAATGCTGTTATTCTTGAAATGTGGGAACATTTGTACACTGGCATTCAGCGATGTAACTATGCAATAGAAGGAGCTGCAAATATTGAAACAATTTCAGATCAAAGTAGGATTGATCAGCTGCTTGCTGAGTCTAGGGTATTAAGAGCATATTTTTATTATCAACTAGTTGAACTTTTCGGAGATGTGCCATTTTATACAACTAATTTAACATTGGAAAATAGTAAAATAGAGAGAACTGAAAAGTCACAAATAGTAGAATTTATATTAAGTGAACTAGAGGAGTCTTCATCCATTTTGGTTGCAGAATATTCTGATGACAGTTATTTAGGACGAATTACTAAAGGAGTAGCTTTAGCATTAAAAGCCAGGGTTGCATTATTCAATGAAAAGTGGACTGTCGCAATAGATGCGGCACAACGAACAATGGCATTAAATTATGAATTAGATGAGGATTACACTCAATTGTTTGAAAAAAGTGGACAGATAAATTCAAATGAAATTATACTAAAGCTTTCATATTTAGTTGGTACAATTGATCACTCTTCTCCAAGATGGTGTGGCTCTCGAATGGCTTCCGGATATAGCGGATTAATTCCTACCCAATCAATGATGGATTCTTATTTGTGTGCTGATGGATTAAATATTCATGAGTCTCCCTTATATAATCCGCAAAAACCATTTGAAAACAGAGATCCCAGATTGCAATATAGTACAATTGTGCCTGGCTCAATTTTCCATGGTTATCAGTATGAAACCCACAAAGACAGCTTGCTTTGCTGGAATTATAATGTCTCACCTCCCGCTAGAGTTACGAATACTGACGTAACAAATCCTTATGCATCATTTTCGGGGTATTGTTGGCGAAAATATGCTACATATGAAGATGCCAACTCGCTTAGACATAGCGAAACAGGAATTATTTTAATAAGATATGCAGAGGTGCTGTTGACTTATGCTGAAGCAAAAATTGAGGCTAATGACATTGATCAGTCTGTTTATGATGCGATAAATCAGATTAGGGAAAGAGTTGGTATGCCTATAATAGAAGGAGGAAAATCGCAGAATGAATTAAGATCAATTTTGAGAAAGGAAAGAAAAATTGAACTGGCTTTTGAAGGACTTAGGTTATTTGATATTCGTAGGTGGAAAATTGCTGAAGATGTACTAAATGGCCCACTCTATGGCAGAATACCAAAAGGATTATTAAGTTCTGCTCCTTTGATTGATGAAAATGGTACACCTGATTATTCTGCCGTTTCAAATAAAGATGAAATGCGAATAATAGAAAATAGGGTTTTTGATACTAACAAGAATTATTTGTGGCCCATTCCTCAATTCGAAAGAGATTTGAATAGCGACATGAAACAAAATCCCGGATATTAAGTAGGTAGTGAAAATCAAGCTCACAAGTATTTAAATTTGCTAATCTCTCTTTATTCTTATAAGAGAGATTAGTAGGTTTAAGTCAAAATTCAAATTACAATTGAGAATGAACAATCTTAACCATTAAAATAAATTAAAATGAAAATAAGTTTAATTATTCTGTTTTTTAACCTATTCATATATACAAATATACATGCGCAGAGGGATAAAAAAGAAGAGCTTAATTTAGCCGACTTTTCTCCCAAAGCAGATGGAATTACGGATGATACACCTGCATTCCTGGAAATATTTAAACAGGTAAAGAACTCAAATGGTGGAGTAATTGTAATTCCTGCCGGAGATTATTATGTGAGTGGAAAATTTGAAATTCCAATGCACTCAAACACTACTGTTTTCTCACACGGAGCAAATTTTTATTTACCTAAACATTTGGGAGATGAGAAAAGAATCGTTTTGTTTTCAGGGGAAGATATTTCTAACTTTTCGTGGTATGGAGGTTCTTTTAACGGATTTGTATATAATCCAGAGGCAACAAATAATACCTGGGAACCTAATGTAAGTACACGTATTTTTGTCATCAATACATCTGAAAAGGGGAAGACAGATAATATTATTTTTAGTGATGTCCATTCACAGGGAATTGCCGGTTCTGTAATTAATGTGAATGGTTACTCATCAAAATCAAAATCGCGAACTAACAATTTTGCAACGAATGTAACGGTTGAAAACTGTTCTTTAATAAACAGTGGTAAATTTATGTGGGATTACGGCTTTCTTTGGCAAATAGTAGTTTTCAGTGAGTACTATTCGAGAAATGAAATCGATATGGCATATAAATATTTTGATACAGATTTGATCATTAAAAATATTAGCATGCAAAATGGAGAAAGCCATATTTTATTAAATAATAGTAACTCAATTCTTGAAAAGAATCAGAATATATGTTTTTTTAATGATAAACTGCCGGATAATATTATCAAAGGGAAAAAGTATTATGTTGTAAATTCATCACCCACTTATATTGAAATTAGTGGCGCTAGGGATGGCAATCCCATAATCTTCAAAGGAAATGGAGGGAAAGATGTTCAAATAATAAAAAATGCTACCAATGCATTTTATATTTGGGCTCCCAAAGGCTCAGGCCCCGGTAAAGGCGCTGTTGATTTGGTATCCTGCGAAAATACATTAATTAAAGGTTGTAAGCTAAGTGCATACGGCGATGCAATGCATGTGTATGCATGCCATAATAATATTATTTCAAATAATCATATTCTGGGAGCCCGAATGGGGGCATTTTTCCTTGCCGAATATTGCGAAAATTCAACAATTTCAGGAAATATTGTGGAGGGTAATAATGGTTCAAGAATTTTAAGTGTAGAAAGATCAAATAAGAATGTAACATTAACAGGTAATATTTTTAAAGGTGGAGGAAGAGGTGCATGGATAAACCAACCTGAAAACATAATTATTAAGGACAATATTTTTGTAAATAACACTAACAAAGGAGTTCAGAACCCAGTGATTGGAAGACGTAATATTGTTAACGGCGGATGGCAAAGTTATTCTGAAATATATTTTACTACATATGAGACCAATGCTACATACGGCCCGGTCATTTTAAAAGATAACATTTTTATTACTAATGACGCCGCTGCAGCTGCCATACAGTTCGAAAAGAATGGAAATGATATTTTAGTTGAAGGAAATGTGTTTAAAGGTGCAACTAAAGAAATATGGCTCGATGAGCAGGATGAATCCATTATTATAAGGAATAATAATGGAGATGTTGTTAAAAAAGGTAAAGAATATTCAAAACCTTTATTCAGGAATATGAGATAAAATTCTTACTGCCTTTTAGCCTTAGGTAAAAGAATATCCGGAATTATTGTATTCTACTACTGATTTGTTTTTCAATCTTATGAAGCAGAATCCTAAAATTATTCTATAGTTACCCGTGCTGGATGATGGTGAAGTTAAATATACAACTACAAAGGAAAATTAAAATGGAAACTTTTAATAAAACGAGTAAGGTTATCATTATAGCGGCTGCTATTTTTTTAGTAATTACATTTGGCTGCCAAAATAAAGCTGCTAAAAAGCAACCCGGTATTGAAGATTTAACTGTTTATGTCAATCCTTTTATCGGGACACACAAAGAGGGACATACCTTTCCCGGGGCATGT
>NZ_JAIKLE010000024.1 GCF_022267315.1 Maribellus maritimus | reverse complement strand
CTGTCCCAAAAGTCTGATTATGTATTTGAAGAGTTGAGTATTTGAAAAATTTCTCAGATACCTACCCGAATACAAAATCCTTTTGGGACAGCCTCTTTTTTTATACGCTATTTTTGCAACCTTTTCCAAAAATTTTCATTTAACACTAAAAAGAACTTGGGAGCCAGCGACGAAAAGAAATTACTTTCTGAAATAAAAAAGAATCCGCAAAAATTCGAAATCATTTACGATCAGTATTTTGACCGAATATTTTCCTACGTCTTAAAAGGAGTAATGGATTATGAAACCGCCAAAGACATTTGTTCCGAGATTTTCATAAAGGCTTTTATTTCTATTCGACGATTCAGGTGGAATGGTGTTCCCATAATTATCTGGCTTTTTAAAATTTCACAAAATGAAATTAGATTGTATTTCCGAAATCAGAAATACAGGCCCCGTTACCTAAATTCAGAATATGAGCATTTAAGAAATCAAACTTCACCCGGAGTTGAAGAAGAAAAAATACAGGTTGAAAACCGGCTTCAAAAAATGAGCACTGTTAAAAAATTAGTTGCCGATTTGAACCAGTTGTCAGAAAATGAACGCGATTGTATTTCTTTAAAATATATTGAGAACCTGACGACTGAAGAGATTTCGCAGGTACTGAATTTAAAAACAGGAACGGTAAAATCGCATCTTAGTCGCGGAATTGAAAAACTGAGAAAGATGCAACCCAAAAGAAATTAGTGTATTTAATTCATAAAAAACAATGAATAAAAATCTGGAAGAACAATTTAAAACCCTTCAGGAAATAGAAGTTGAAGCAAAATCAGCAAAAGAGATGATTAAGATTCCCATTCTATCGTCACACTTTTCGAGCCGGGCAACAATTGTTTTAGCTATTGTACCCGCATTATTTACGCTCGGAGTTATTTTTGCCCAATATTTGAAAGTTGACTGGAAAATTGTAACTGTTTTTTACAGTTCGGTTATTAATCTTGACCAAAAATATGGCGATGCAAGTATTTTTAACTGGATTCTTTGGTTTCTAATTCTGGGTAGCCCTGCCGTTATTGTTGTAATTAATCTATTGGCCATTTTACACGTTTACTACAACCGTCTTCAAAAGGAAATTATTTTTACCATCAAATTGAAATGGATGAGTATAACAATTGTACTTTTAGGGCTGGCATTTTTCCTCTATTTCTTTGGTTATCTTGTTGTAGAAAACCTATAACAAACAAAATGCAAGAAGCTAATACTTTGCTAACGTTTCATTATACCGTAGCAGACAATTTTAAGAATGGTATCAACACTTCTTTCCAGGTTTACACCACCGTAGTTACCTGCTGAGAGTGGCATTTCCAATCCTTTGATGGCTGTAGTGATTCCAATAGCAGCCAGACTAAAATCGTAAATTTCAAACTCATTTTTACGAACGCCCTCAATAAGAATCCGTTTGATCATGCGAATTTCATCTTGTTCATACTTATGTTTTATGTCCTCAATAAAATCTACTGCAGTAACATCACCTTCAATGGCATGATAAAAATTAGCAAGACTTCGGAATGTGGAAAGTTTGGTTAAAATATAATCCCGCAGTTTATCAACCGGATCGGTATTTCTATTTATTACAATTTCCAGCTCATGAGCCAAAATATCAACTTCTTTCATAATTACCGCCTGAAAAAGATCCTCTTTACTTTTAAAATAATAGTAAAGTGAACTTTTACCTTTTCTGACAGCATTTGCAATATCGTCGAGTGTTGTTTTTTTGTAGCCGTATTTGCTAAAAATTTCACGGGCAATTTTTAAGATGGTTTCCCTGTTTTGGTCTTTTTTATTGCCGTTTTCCTGGTTGATCTGCATTTTTAAGTCTGTTTATTGACATTTGAAGTAAGCAAAGATAGCGATTTATTTAACCCGTTGAAACGTTTTAGAATTTTTAACTTTCAAAGACGACATATGTTTTTCCCTTCCAAAACTCCCTTAAACAGGTGATATCTGCATCGTTAATATTCGAAGATTAACTAGCGTTCGTTTTCAACCAGTAAAAAATCTAACTGCTTTCTTTCCAGATTCGTACGCCATATTTTTACAGTAACCTCATCACCGAGTTGATATTTTTTATGTTTATGCCGGCCAACCAATGCATAGTTTCGCTCGTCAAAAATATAAAAATCATCATCCAGCTCACGGATGGGGACCATACCTTCAATTTTGGTTTCCAACTCAACATAAATCCCCCAGTCAGTAATTCCGGAAATGACACCCGGATAAATTTTCCCAACATGATCCTGCATAAACTCAACCTGCTTATATTTTATTGAAGCTCTTTCTGCGTTCGCAGCCTTGGTTTCCATATCAGACGAATGCCGGCACAAATCTTCAAACTTCTGCTCATTTACTGAACGGCCACCGGCAAGATATCTTTCCAACAGCCGATGAACCATCATATCGGGGTAACGACGTATCGGTGATGTAAAATGCGTATAGTACTCAAAAGCCAAACCATAATGGCCAATGTTCCGGGTTGAATACTCGGCTTTTGCCATTGCCCTTATAGCTAGTGTTTCAACTACATTCTGTTCTTTTTTGCCTTTCACATTGTTTAGCAAATTGTTTAATGAGCTAGACACAGCATTTGGGGTTGAAAGCTGAATGCCGTAACCAAACCGGTGAATAAATGTATTAAAAGAAACCAGTTTATCGGGATCCGGTTTGTCGTGAATACGATAAACAAAAGTCTTTGGCGATTTTTTTTGTTTTACTTTTCCAATTTTCTCTGCAACCTGCTTGTTTGCCAGCAACATAAATTCCTCAATCAGTTTATTGGAATCTTTTGCTTCTTTAAAATAAACCGACAGCGGCTTTCCTTTTTCGTCGATTTTAAATTTAATTTCAATCCGGTCAAATGCAATCGAACCTTTTTTAAACCTTTTATCTCTGAGTTTTTTTGACAGTTCATCCAATTTCAAAACCTCGTTTTTTAAATCTCCTTCTCCGGTCTCGATAATTTCCTGTGCCTCTTCATAGGTAAAACGACGGTTGGAATGAATTACTGTTTTTCCAAACCACTCATTTAAAACCTCAGCCTTTTCATTCATCTCAAAAATAGCTGAGAAACAGAGCTTGTCTTCATTCGGACGAAGTGAACAAACTCCGTTTGATAAACGCTCGGGCAACATCGGCACCACCCGGTCGACAAGGTAAACCGAAGTAGCCCGGTTTTTTGCTTCTTCTTCGATAATTGAATTTGGAGTAACATAATGTGTTACATCGGCAATATGAATACCTACCTCCCAGTTCCCGTTTTTAAGTTGTTGAACAGAAAGTGCATCGTCAAAATCTTTTGCATCAGCCGGGTCTATTGTAAAAGTTGTTATACCACGCACATCACGGCGTTTTTGAATCTCTTCTTGCGGTATTTCCAGCATAATTTTTTCCGCCGCTTTATCCACGTTTTGAGGGAAATGATGTGGCAATTCAAATTCAGCTAAAATTGCGTGCATCTCCGCATCGTTGTCGCCCGTATTGCCCAAAACTTCTTTTATTTGTCCAAACGGACTTCGCGCATGTGTTGGCCATTCTAATATCTCAGCAATGGCTTTTTGCCCGTTTTTAGCCCCCAGTAACTTTTCCCCGGGAATAAAAATATCAAAACCCACCTTCCCCGTTGGAACCAAAAAAGCAAAGTTTTTTGATGTTTGAACTGTTCCTACAAACACCGTTTTCTTTCGTTCAATAATCTCGGTAACTTCACCTTCCAGATCATGCTTTTTTCTCCGCGCATACAAATGAACCCTCACTTTGTCGCCCTCCATTGCATGTTTTAGGTTTCGCTGTGAAATTAAAATCGGACGATCAACCTCTTCGCTGTTCACATAAGCAAATCCCTGCGGCTGGAGTTCAACAACTCCTGAAACGGATCCGGTTTTGGCTTTAAGTTTAAACTTTCCCCTCGAAACCTGATTAAGATATTCATCCTCCTCTAATTCCTGGAGAACTATATGTACCAGTTTTCGTGTTTCAGAATCTTTAATTCCAATCCATGTAGAAATTTGTTTATAATTTACAGTTTTGGCTGGTTCTTCATACAAAATGGAAAGAATGGCGTTTTTAAGTTTCTTCTTATTAAAAGTGCCGGTTTTTTTATTTTTGAAATATCGTTTTTTCTTCTTCTTTTTAGCCATGTAATATTTCTGAATTAATAATTGAACAAGTTAGTTTTTTTTATTTGAACAACCGGGACTGTGGCTGATTTATATTTTCCACTCATATTTTTTCTGATACTCACTTTCCACATCTGCCCAAATGGATTCAGAATCCCTCCGCTCGTTTATTTTTTCATAAGCTATTTCTATCATTTCATCAATCCCTTCACCGTAACGATGAAACAAAACCTGAAATTCCGGAAAACTAATTCCGCATTGTTTTGCCAAATCGAACTTTTCGCGGCAAAGCTCAAACATATCTCCAAAATCTGCATTGCCAAAGGTACATGGCAACCCTTTAGTGATGGAAGTATACAAAGACGATAAAGCATTAAGTGAGAATTGAAAAATATTCTTCTTCTTCACCTGTAGCTCCCCAAAATTCAACTGAAAGTAACTCCCCACAAGAGCCATCATATCGCTTTTTGAATAAGATTCCAAATCACTCATCGGTTCAACCTGGAGATATCCGTTATCTTCTTTAAATCTGAACTTACCGAGAGAGTCGTTTACAAACATCGAGAATTTGCGGGGAGCCTCCGTTGAAAATTCGTAAATATTCTTCTGCAAATTATTTCCCCAAATGACCTGGCTTATCTGTATCTCTTTTGCCGGCGCTATAAATATCAACTTCTCTCCATCTAATTTAAACGAACAATTCACAAAAACTTCAACTCCTGTTTTGTGGAGGTATTTTAACACTTCGATATAAAACCGTGATATATTAACTGTATATTCCTGAAAATAAATCCCCCTGCTTGCTGTCATTCTTAAATTGGAAAAAATACTCCGGGTTCCTTTTGAAATTGTCTGCGACTTAAACTGATAAGTATTCTCAAAAAAGTAGTCGGCAATTATTGCATAGTATTTACTATTCAAGGAATAATCAGGATAAAAAACCTTTTGCGAACGAACAAGATGTGGAGCCAACTTAACCAGATTTTTCATCTTGTTATACTGTTTTATCCTATTTTTAAAAACAAAAGCAGAAAAAGGATAAAACTGTGTTGTATAAAAATTATCTTCTCGTTGTAAATCATTCTCAATAATGATTACTACATTAAATCCTTCTTTTATTTTCCGTTCAATAGAAACAAAATTGTCAAACCCCGGATTAATATATGCAAAATCAAATCTAGCTGTCAAGTGGTCCATTTTTTATTCATTCTTGCGAATTAAGGAAAATTTCGGGAGTTCTAAGTTAATTTAACAACACATAACATTCTTTGTTTGCAGGAATTTGTATGTTTGTGATCCATTTTTAGGCAGATGAAATTTTTTGGGAAAATACCGCTTTTTTTTGTTGTTACATTGGCGTGGATTGTAATTATTTCGTCGTGTGCCAACCAGGGAATGCCAACCGGCGGCCCAAAGGATACTGTGCCCCCTGTTTTGTTAAGTACACAACCAAAATATAAGGCACTAAGTTTCGACGATGACGAAATTCGTTTTACTTTCAATGAATATGTGATAACCGATCAGATTTCAGAAATATTGGTCGTTTCGCCACCGCTGAAAAAAAGACCTTCAATCAGGACAAAATCGAAAACGGTAATTATTAAATTTAATGAAGACCTAAAAGACAGCACCACCTACTCGCTCGATTTTAAAAATTCGATAGTTGATAACAATGAACGAAACCCTTTAAATAATATGAGGTTTTCGTTTAGCACCGGAGATGTTTATGACTCACTTCGTGTAGCCGGAAGTGTGGTTAACAGTTTCAACATGGAGCCTGTTGAAAATGCCTTGGTTCTGCTCCACAATAATCTCCACGACTCGGCAGTATATACTGAGCTACCCGATTTTATTGCCAAAACCGATGAATATGGGGTTTTTATGATCGATAATATTCCTCCTGGAAGCTATCATTTGTTTTCATTAAATGATGCCAACTCCGATTTAAAATACAATGAAGGTGCAGAAGAAATTGCTTTTTTCGATTCGATTATCGTGCCGTCAGCCACATTTGAAGCAGAAAGGGACACACTGGTCCGCGGTGTAGATTCGTTGTTGATTACGGGCCATACTCATTTTTTGCCAGAGCCCATATATTTGAGACAATTTACCGAAGATTTGTTTGAACAGTATATTGATTCCTATACGCGATCAACCCGTTACAAATGCAACTTCGTGTTTAACGAATCTGTTGACGACACATTTAATATTCAGTTGGTAGATTCCAATGTTGAAGACTGGTATATATTGGAACCAAACTCAAAAATGGACTCGATTACTTTTTGGATTACAGATACTTTGCTGGCCCAAAAGGATACTCTTTTAATGGACGTATCCTATTTTCAGCTTGATTCGACTCAACAAGTGTATGTCCACCACGACACTCTGCAAATGAATTTCTCCGAACCGGAGAAAAAAGAAACTCCCAGAGGAAGAAGAAGGGGCAGAGATGACGAAGATGAGCAGGAAGATGCTCAGGCTGAGATTCCGCAATTTGTATGGGAAACATCGTTTGGTTCTACCGTTGAACTAAACGAAGACCTGAAATTTACTGCTCCGGAACCGTTAAAAAATTTAGATAAAAACGATTTTACGCTATATTTAACTGACGATACACTAAAAACTCCTCTAGAATATAAATTTACAAAAGATAGCGTAGCTTATCGTACATACAACATTTCAGCTAACTGGGAACCGGAAACCGGCTATACGATTGAAGTTGATTCTGCTGCAGCGGAAAATATTTATGGAATTACCAGCAAGGGAATTTCAAAAAAATTTAAAAGCCGTGAAGATGATTACTATGGTCAGATTTTGGCAAATTGCACAAACGTAGACACACCAACCATTGTTCAACTTCTGGATAATAATGAAGAGGTCCTGTCTCAAAAAAGAATAGACAAAGACCAAACAGTTACATTTGAATACCTGGAGCCTGCCAAATATATCATAAAAGTTATTCTCGATCGGAACAACAACGGCAAATGGGACACCGGTAGTTACCAGGATAAATACCAACCGGAAGAAATATATTACCTGAATAGCATTATTAAGGTTCGCTCCAACTGGGACAGTTCAATAGCACTGGATTTAACTGCAAATGAAAGTTTTGTCAAGAAGATTATAGATCACGAGCTTGAAGAACAAAAAAGAAAAGAAGCGGAAGAAAAGGCAAAAAAAGAGGCAGAAAACGAACGCAGACAACAAAACAATCTTCTTAATCAAGGCTCAGGAGGCGGACTTTTGCGTAGATAATTAGTTTCCTCATCACATTTTTTATACTTTTAAATTAAAATCACAGGTAAAAATGGCAAGCGTAAAAAATCTAAAAAAAGACATCGACTTGATTATGTCTCTGGTAATAAGCGACTGTTTTCTGGTTCTTGAAGAAAATTCAAAAGTAGATAATGAAAAAATTCTTGATATCGTTCGTGAGGTGATTGTCAAACATCGCGAATTTAAAATCAGGGTAAATCATCCGGATGGGAAAGACAATCCGAAGATGGTGAAACAGTATTACAAAAAAATTGTTGAAGATCTGTTAAGTGAAGCCGACAAAGCTCTGGAAAAACTTTCGGCAGAGGTAAAAAAAGTAGCCTGAGAATTAGATTTATGGTGATAAGCATTTTTACTTTCTCACAAGATGAAATGTTTTTTGGGCTACAATTTTTGTTTCCAGGTAAGTGGTAATCTCCCATTCCCCAAGTTTATCTTCCAAAGGTGCCCAAACACAATCGCCTAAATAAAACTCAAAGTCATTGGTTCTGATGTATTGTTCGCCGGTAAAAGGTGGTCTTACATTACCTTCATCATCGGTAAAAGGTGGATGGTCAATTTTAAAAGACAACAGTTTACCCTTCCCGTTTTTAATACGCAGAACATAGCCAAACTCGGTTCCAATTTCAGCCTCTATTTCGGTGGCAAATTTTAAAATTCTGGGGATTGATTTGCTTTCTCTGTCCCATTTTGAGTATTCACCGTAACTGAAAATTTCAACTACTGCTTTACGTTTAGCCATTGTTAAAAATAGATTAATTGTAATATTTTTACCATTTTAATTTAGAAACATTCTTAATTTTGCTTTCCTGAAATCTTAAAGTGGAGTATATCCGAAAAAATATCAAATTTATTTTTCTACTGGTTATTCCGGTATATTTTTCTATTATCCAGAATTCCATTCTGAATAAACATACTCACTTTTGTTCCAACGGAATTGTAGTTACTCACTCTCATCCGATTAATAAAGAAGATGGGAAGCCTATTAACAATCACAAACATACAAAAACAGAAATTTGTTTCTTCCACTGCTTTCATTTTGATTCGTTTACTATTCCGGAAGAAATTAGTTTTCAAAATAATGAATGTTTTAAACCTTACCGATATTTTATTTCCAACGACAAGGTAGAAAATTTCATAATCTATCTGGACTCATCGCCACGTGCACCTCCTTATCTGATTGTATAAAAATCCTCAAACAAAAATTTTAGAAATCGGAGAAACATAATCCACATAGAAATACGAATCAATCCTCCCTTAAAAGGATTCTTAAGTATTAATATGTGACCAAAACAAACCACAAATGAAAGTGATTTATGCACTTTGTGCTTTTCTGTTTATTTTGGTGAAATTCAGTGTTGCAGACGATCCTGAAAAAAAACCAAAAACAGATGCCATGCTATTTGGCGACGTAAAATCAGAAGGTGAGCACATACCTTTTGCGACGATAACCATAAAAGGAACTACGATTGGCGCTGCCGCCGACGCTACCGGGCATTTTAAAATGACAAACCTTCCTGTTGGAGAACAAACCGTGATTATTTCTGCTATCGGCTATAAAACACTTGAAAAAAGAATAAAGCTTGAGGCAAAAAAAAGTGTAACAATTCTTGCTGAATTAACTTCTGATGTTATTGGCCTGGATCAGGTTGTTGTATCGGCTGACAGAAACGAAAAAAGCAGGAGAGAATCACCAACCATTGTAAACAGTATTAATCCCAAATTATTTGAGCGGACATCAAATGTAACACTGAGCGAAGGTTTAAATTTTGCGCCCGGGTTGAGAATGGAAAATAACTGCCAGAACTGTGGATTTTCTCAAGTTAGAATGAATGGGCTGGAAGGCCCTTATTCTCAGATACTGATTAACTCGCGCCCGGTTTTTAGTGGCCTTGCAGGAGTTTACGGACTGGAACTAATCCCGGCAAATATGATCGAACGTGTTGAAGTAATTCGTGGTGGTGGTTCTGCAATGTATGGAAGTAATGCGATTGCCGGAACGATCAATCTAATTACCAAAGACCCGGTCGTAAATAACTTTTCGGTATCAGGAAACTATTCACTTACAGGAGCAGGTACCGATGGAGAGATTGCCGGCGATGCCAACCTTAACTTAAATGGTTCATTTATCAGCGATGACTATAAATCAGGAATGAGTTTATTTGGATTTACACGAAAAAGAAATCCCTACGATGCAAATGGTGATGGATTTTCGGAAATTGCTTTGATTGAAAATCTCACCCTGGGAACCCGGATTTTTCACCGTATTTCCGACCGTGGAAAACTAACTGTTGATTATTTTAAAATTAACGAGTACCGGAGAGGTGGAAATAAATTTGATCTCCCGCTGCATGAGTCAGACATTTCAGAAAGTGTAACTCATGATATTAACACTGGTGCAATTAATTTTGATTTACTTATGCGTGAGACCGACAAGTTCTCCGCATTCTTTTCTGCACAAAGCGTAAACCGCGGGTCATATTACGGAGCCAATCAGGACTTATCGGCTTACGGAGAAACAGAAGACTTTACATTTTCTTCAGGCTTACAATATAACCGGAAGATAGACTACCTGATTTTTGCATCGGCGTCACTCACTTCGGGATTGGAATATAATGGAAGTTTTCTGGAAGACAAAAAGCTGGGATATTATGCTCCCGAAGAAGATACTCACTATGGAAACACGCTCGTTGCCGACCAGAAAGTAGTTACACAGGCAGGCTTTCTGCAATCGGAATGGACGCTTCTGAAATGGGTAATTACTGCCGGAATACGTTATGACCACTACACCGTTTCTGATGTTACAAAAGAAAGCGACGACATTACTGGCGATGTTTTAAGCCCCAGAGTGAGCCTTTTGTACAATATTGCTGATAATCTCCAATTCAGGACAGGCTTTGCTAAAGGATTTAGGGCGCCGCAGATTTTTGATGAAGATTTGCACATCGAAACTTCCGGGTCGCGCAAGGTTTTACACGAAAACGCCACGGATTTAAAGCAGGAATCCTCTAACAGTTTTACGGCATCGTTTGATTATACAAATATGTTTGGCAACTGGCAGGTACAGTTTTTAGCTGAGGGATTTTTCACTCGTCTAAACGATCCGTTTTCCAACGAATACGGTACACCGGATGAAGACGGAGTAGTTGTATACACCCGCGTAAATGCGGAAGATGGAGCCACCGTGAAGGGATTTAATTTGGAATTAAATGCAACTCCTTCAGAAAAATTACAGATTCAGTCGGGATTCACCATTCAGAGGAGCTCATTTGATGAGCCTCAGGAATTCGACGAAACCCGGTTTTTCCGTTCTCCCGATAGTTACGGGTATTTAAGTTTAAATTATAACCCACTTCACGAATTTAGCCTTGCTTTTACAGGTAATTATTCAGGATCCATGCTGGTTCCCTATTTTGGCCCGCTGGCGGCGAATCCGGAAATTGGCCAGCTAAACACTTCTGATTCCTTTTTTGACGCAGGTATAAAACTTACTTATGAAATTCACTTGTCCGATGTTATGAGTCTGGAAATTATTGGAGGTGCAAAAAACATCTTCAACAGTTATCAGAAAGATTTTGATACAGGTGTTGATCGCGACCCTGCTTATATTTACGGGCCCATGTCGCCA
The DNA here is from genome assembly GCF_022267315.1 of Maribellus maritimus. Taxonomy (GTDB): domain Bacteria; phylum Bacteroidota; class Bacteroidia; order Bacteroidales; family Prolixibacteraceae; genus Draconibacterium; species Draconibacterium maritimum. The sequence continues at coordinate 108,793 of NZ_JAIKLE010000024.1, read as the reverse complement.
CGTACGATATATTTCGGAGTAAATATTGGAAATTTCCTGTAACAAAATATCATAAAAAAGTAAATAAAAGCTGTCTGAATTTACAGGCAGCTTTTATTTATTTGTAACAGCATAAAAGATTATTAATTTTGCAGCGTTTATAGCTTATAATCTTATCGTTTCGTTTATGGAAAATTTGAATGAATCAAAAAAACAATCTGCTAAAGAGAAGCGGAACAATATAATCGTAATCGTATTATCTGTTATTTTGGTTGTTGTTGTTGTGCTCTTTTTCTTTCAAAACAGGGAGCACAGAACCATTGTAAATGAAATTAAGACAGAAAAAGATTCGATACAAAACGAACTTACCCGTATTGCAACAAGTTACGATTCTTTAAGTACAGAAAATGATACAATTAACGAACAATTACTTGTAGCCCAAACAAAAGTGAAAGATTTGCTGCTGGAAGTAGAGCAAACCAAAAAAATCAGTTATCAGAAAATTAACGATTACCAGAAGCAGGTAACCACTTTACGAGGAATCATGCGTGATTTTGCGGCGCAGATCGATTCATTGAATACACGAAACAAAGAGTTGATGGCCGAAAACCTTGAAGTAAAGGAACAGTACAAAGAAGTAGAATCGCGGAATCAGCAATTGAACCGGGAAAAGGAACGGTTGCAACAAACCGTGCAGCGTGCAGCGATGCTGGAAGCCCGCGAATTGGTAGCTGAACCACTAAACGACAGGAGCAAGGAGACACGCTTTGCACGACGTACCGAAACAATAAGAATCTATCTTGTTCTTAGCAAAAACGCAACGGCAAAACGCGGAGATAAAAATATTTATGTCCGAATAACCCGACCCGACCAACTTTTAATGACCAAATCGTCAGACGATTTATTTCAGTTTGAAGACGTAAAAATTCCGTATTCAGTAATGCGAACAGTTGTTTATGAGGGGCAGGAGTTACCGGTTCATATTTTCTGGGACAACACAAATGAACCGGAACTGATGCCGGGTACATACAAAGTTGATCTGTTCGCCGATGGAAATGTAATTGGCGAAACTACTTTTGAAATCAGGTAGTTTTATATTTCAGCTTTTTACTCCATTTTTCAAAGTCAGGAAATGCTTTTTCAATTTTAAACTTTTTACCATGACCAGGGTAAATAAGCTTAATTTCCATGTCAAATAATTGCTGCCAGGTTTCCAGCAAAATCTGAGGCTCGTCAGCAAAAGGCGGGAAAATCTGACCATTACGCATATTTACGAATGTATCGCCCGAAATTAGGATATCATCAACTAAAACCGATTGAGAACCCGCTGAATGTCCGGGTGTAGTAAAAACCTTTCCTTCTATTCCAAAAGTGTTCAGCTTAAATTCATTTTCATTAACCCAATCAGCTACAAATGGTTTTGGAGAAGCAAAGGCAGGCATAAACTTTCTCCCCAATGCGGAAATAAACCGGGGATATTTCCCCTGTCCTTTGGGAATAGGTGTATCTCCGTTTTTTAGATGTTCAAATTCATTTTTATGAACCAGAACCTTGGCCCCCGTTAATTTTTTTAACTCAATCAGATTCCCGGTATGATCGTAATGCGTATGCGTTAAAATAATCAGCTTAATATCGGAAAATTTAAGATTATGCTGCCGGAACCATACTTTAAAGGCACTCAAATTCCCTTTCACTCCGGTGTCGACCAGAACAGAGTTTTCTCCGTTAAGAATAAGAGTGGAGTTGGAATATCCGATTCTTTTTTGAAAAATCAGAGGAGATGTCATTTCAGGGAATCATAAACCAGTTGAAGAAAATTACCAAGTTGAGATGGTTCTAACCAACGGGTGACAATTACCATTTGATTTTTTTGATCAACCACAATATAATTACCTCCAAACCCGGCAGCATAAAATATATTTTCCGGCACTCCTTCCATCTTCCGGTCTCCTTTATTCAGCCACCACATTAATCCATAGCTTTCGTTTGCTGGCGAAGGTTCAGCGACCGTTTTTATCCAATTCGCGGAAACAAGCTGTTTCCCATTCCAGTTTCCATTGTTCATAAAAAGCAACCCAAAGCGGGCATGATCAAGTGTATTAATAAATAGACCGCCCCCCGAGTGACCGCCTCCGCTAACCGATTGTATTTTTATACCGTCAAGCGTTACCCACGAATTTTCATATCCAAACCACCGCCATGCAGCACTTGCTCCGATGGGATCCATTATTTTTTCTTTTAAAACCTGCGGAAGTGGTTTTCGCCAAAGCTGCAAAAGCGAATATGCAAGTACATTTACCCGCACATCGTTATATTTAAAAAACGTTCCGGGCTCGTGCATGTCACGGTTTTTCCAGTCGTCGATGCCACCTTCTGCCGGAGGCCTGTCTGCCCAGTCGTGCATTCCAAACAACTCTCCGCTCCAATCCGACGACTGGTTTAGCAAATGCTCCCAGGTAATTTTTGAGTTGTGTTCGCCTTCAAAAGTAGAATCCCAAATATAATTTCCGACTTTATCGTTTATACTTTCAACCCAACTTTCGTCGAGTGCAACACCAAATACGGTTGACAGGTAACTTTTTGTTACACTAAAAGTCATATCAACACGCTCAATATCTCCCCACTGTGCAACAATATATCCATTTTTTAAAATTAGCCCGGCAGGTCCGCCTCGTTTTTTTGTAGGCCCTGCGATAGAATGAAAAGGTTCTTTTTTAAAACCATCCAGAATTGCTATTCGTAAATCGCGTGAACCAGAGTACTCGTTTCCCTCTGCAAACTGAACAGCTTCACCCAGTTTTGTCCCATCAATATTAAATTCGGAAGGTTGCCTTGTTTTCCAGTTTGTCCCTCTTTCGGGGAAGTAAACATTCTGCGCTCCAACACTAAAAACTACAAACAAAAAGAGATAAAAGAACAGCGTAAAATTTTTCATTGGTATAAAAGTTACTTATGCAATAAAACTATAAAAATAGAAAGACATTAAAGTATTTATATTTGGCTTTATTTAATAATTTTGATTTACAATCTGTAGTAATAAATATTTTGTTGAAAATCTTAACTTCGTTTGTATTGCGTTTACAGAAAAGTTTGAATGAAAAAATTTTTTAAATACGTATCACGGGTATTCTTTTTTCTGATATTAATGATAGCCATTTATCTTACAACTGTAATTCTGATAGGCTTTTTCACGGATTACCATCCTGATGAAATTTCAGAACTGGAAGTTTACGGAACACAGAAACAAACTGATCTCGCGGACACTACATTTACTTTTCTTTCATGGAATATTGGTTATGCCGGTTTGGGTGCAGAAATGGATTTCTTTTACGACGGAGGAAAAATGATACGACCAACTTCTGACCTGGTAGAAAAATATACACTTGGGATTCTCGATTTTTTAGAAGCAAACGATAGTATCAATTTTGTATTATTACAGGAAGTTGACCGAAATTCTTCGCGTACAGATCTTCAGGATGAACTCCGTTTGATTCAAGACTTGTTAACAAGCCATTTCTCATCATTCGGATACAATTACAAGGTCCGTTTTGTTCCCATACCGTTGGCGAATCCGTTGGCAAAAGTTGAAATGGGACAGGCGATTTTTTCTAAATACCTCCCGGTTTCATCACTGCGCTACTCATTTTATTCTGCTTATGCCTGGCCCAAGCGCCTTTTTATGCTCGACCGTTGTTTCATCGTGTCACGGTTTCAATTATCGAACGGGAAAGAACTGGTTGTTATAAATACACATAATTCGGCTTACGATAGCGGTGGAAAATTGAGAAATATTGAAATGCCACTAATTCGCAATTTAATGTTGGATGAATACCACAAAGGGAATTATGTTGTAGCTGGCGGCGACTGGAATCAAAATCCTCCAAATTATGAACCGGAGAAATTTGAAAGTAAATATGCGACCTTCAGAGAAGAAACTCTGGACCGGGAACTATTCCCTGATGACTGGAAAATTGCTTTCGATCCCCAAAAACCAACCAATAGAAAAATCAACACACCTTTTATTCCGGGGGAAACAGAGGTTACCGTCATCGATTATTTTATTCTTTCTCCAAATATCGAACTGAAAAAAATAAAAGCACTTCCTCTGAATTTTCAGTACTCCGATCATGAGCCTGTCTTTTTAACAGTAAAAATCAAAGACTAAATACATTTCCCTGAAAACAAGATAATTACCTCCAAAATATTGTCTCATATAAAAATATCTCCCTAAAAGCGACCGATAAGTCGCTTTTATTTTTTATATTTGCGACCAGGTAGTCGCTTAAAATTTAAATATGCCGTTACAAACATTTTATAATCTTATAGAAGACCGGAAAAGAGAGATTTTAAAAATAGCTTACGAAGAATTTGCTTTTAATAGTTACTTAAGCGCTTCACTCTCAACCATCATAAAAAAACTGGGAGTAGCAAAAGGGAGTTTTTACCGATACTTTGAAAACAAGTTTGATTTATACTCCTATCTCATTCAAAATGCCTACGAAATGAGAATGAACCAATTGGGAAATTTATTAAATGATAAAGACCTGAGTTTTTTTGAAATCATCCGTGAAAACTTTCGCGATAAAATCATTTTTGATTTACAAAATCCGCTGGAAAGTATGTTTCTGTATAGTGCTCTTCAGGAAAGCAACGAGGAAGAGACGGGAACAGTAGTAAAAGATATGATAAAAAGCGTACTGAAATTTGTTACGCAGCTCATTCAAAAATACCAGCAAAAAGGAGAACTCAGCGACTCTGTTTCGCCGGAGGTAGCTGCCCACTTTATTTTTCAAACGCAACTGGGAATATACGAGTACCTGGCCGCATTTAAAGGAATTGACTTTAAAGAAAGTATCAAAAACGGTCGTCTTTTTTCACTTTCTGAAAAAGAAATAATGAAAGTGGTAGATGAAATGCTAACCATAATAAAATCAGGATTAAAAGCTAAATAACAAAAAAATGATTGAAGTTAAAAATCTGGTTTACAGGTATCCTAAAAACAAGGGAGCCACTGTAAAAGACATTTCTTTCTCAATCGATAAAGGTGAAATCTTTGGGTTTCTGGGGCCCAGTGGCGCAGGGAAAAGTACAACACAAAAAATCCTGATTAAGTTGCTTACCAACTATTTGGGAGAAATTACAATTTTAGGGCACAACCACAAAAAATCAGACAGTGGTTATTTTAACCAAATTGGTGTTTGTTTTGAGTTGCCCAACCACTATTTAAAACTTACAGCGCTTGAAAACTTAAAGTACTTTGCAGAGTTTTACAGACAAAAACCTGTTGATTTTATTCCCTTACTGGAAAGAGTGGGCTTAGCAAAAGATGCCGATACAAAAGTGGAAAAATTCTCGAAAGGGATGAAAATGCGGCTCAATTTTGTGCGCTCTGTTATGCACAACCCTGATATTCTTTTTTTGGATGAACCCACATCGGGGATGGACCCGGTGAATGCCCGAAAAATAAAAGATATTATCCTGGAACAAAAACAGTTAGGCAAAACTGTTTTTATTACAACTCATAACATGCACGATGCTGATGAACTTTGTGATCGCATTGCTTTTATCGTTGAAGGAGAGCTGAAGATTATCGACTCCCCAAAAAATATAAAACAAATGGGAGGAAAAAGAGTGGTTCAGGTAGAATACGAAAACGGGATTATAGAATCGCAGGAATTTTTGATGGAAGGATTAGCCGATAATTTAGATTTTCTGGACATTTTACGAAAGAATCACATTCGTTCCATCCATTCAAAAGAAGCAAGCCTTGAGGATATTTTTATTCAGGTAACCGGGAAAAATCTGTTATCACATGAAAACATTGTTTAAAATGGTCATCTGGGATTTGAAAATCCAGGCCAGAAATCAAATTATTACAGTAGCGTTGATAATTGCCGCAGTATACACAGCCATCTTTTTTCTGCTTGGGTTACGCGGGAATGATAAGATTCTTATCGCGCTTATTTTCTCGGACCCCACTTTTATGGGATTCATCTTTACCGGCGTTTTAGTTTTATTCGAAAAAAGTTCAAACACATTACAAGCCCTCGTGGTAACTCCGGTAAAAAGCTGGCAATACTTTTATTCAAAAGCCATTTCACTGACCATAATTTCGTTGATTGTTTGCTTTGCGATGATTTTTGCCAGCCATGGTTTTCGCTTTAACTATTTCTATTTTTTGTCTGCCACTTTTTTATCATCCCTGCTTTTTATTTTTCTGGGATTTATCGGGGTTGCCAAAATCAAAACATTCAACCAGTATATTATCGTAATTCCTTTATTTATTGCACCGTTCTCACTGCCTTATCTCAATTTTTTCGGGTTGACAAACTCTCCCTGGCTATACCTATTTCCCACTCAGGCTTCATTTTTTCTTTTTGAGGGAAGTTTTTGTAAAATAACATCATTTGAAATTATATATTCTTTTGGATATATAATTCTTGCTATTGGAGTTACGCACTATTTTGCCAACCGGCTTTTTAAAAAATACATTATCAGGGGAGAATAAGCATGAAACTGCTTCTTAAAATATTACATAACGACCTAAAACTCATATTAAGAGATAAAAGCTTGTTAATCATGTTCTTTCTTCCTGTAGTTATTATATTGGTTTGCAGGGTTGGAATCGCAGAATTGTCACAATACATCCCGTTTTTAACCGATTATTATTGGCTCATTGTTGCCGGTTTTACGTCAGTAACTGCTTCTACTCCGGCTTTTTTAATCGGTTTTATTTTGCTTGATGAACGTGATGAAAACATTCATACCGTTTTAAGAATTTTGCCACTGCCTGAAAATTTTATTCTAAAAATCCGCATTATTTTTATGATGGTACTTGGCTTTGCTTTTTCTTTTTTAATTCTCGCATTTAATGGTCTGGTTTATTTCACATTCCTGAATTTGTTAACCATCTCCATTCTTTTTGCACTGATTCCTCCCGTTCTGACTTTTTCAATACTGGCCTTTGCAAAAAACAAAATTGAAGCGGCAACTATTTACAAAGCGCTGAGTGTTGTTATCTTCCTTCCGGTAGTTGCATTCTTTACTCCGGACAACTGCGAATATTTTTTTGGAGTTATTCCATTCTTCTGGACATACAAAGCCATACAAAGTGCAGAAATATTTTCCCTTTTCTCTGTAAGTTTTTTAGCAGGAATTACAACTCATACAGCACTCGCTTTTTTCCTTTATCGTTTATTTCAAAAAAAATGGTTTAGTTAATTCATCGTTTCATTCGCTCCCATAAAACAAAATATTTTTATTTGAATGATTATCTTTGTTCCTTAAATTTTTAGTTAAGTAAGAATGTTAGATAAAATCAAGGCTTTACAGGAAGAAATTAAATCTGCAGTTGTTTCAAATCCGGAGGAAGTTGATGAGCTTCGTATTCGATATATCAGTAAAAAAGGAAGCATCAACAAACTGTTTGCAGACTTTAAAAATGTTCCGGCAGAACAGAAAAAAGAAGTTGGGAAAGCCATTAACGATTTAAAAGACTTTGCGCTTGATAAGATAAACTCGCTAAAGGAATCATTTGAATCCAACAGAAGCAGTGATGTTGGGTCAGATCTAACCAGGCCAGGAGAACCAATGAAGTTGGGTACCAGGCATCCGCTAGCAATTGTCAAAAATGAGATTATAAGCATTTTTGGGAGGTTGGGTTTTACGGTAGCGGAAGGACCCGAAATTGAGGACGACTGGCATGTTTTTTCAGCGTTGAATTTCCCACCGGAACACCCGGCCCGAGATATGCAGGATACCTTTTTTATTGAAAAAGATCCCGACGTTTTATTGCGTACCCATACATCAAGTGTTCAAATTCGGGTAATGGAAAGAACACAGCCACCAATTCGGGCCATTTTCCCCGGACGGGTTTTTAGAAATGAAGCCATTTCTGCACGTTCACATTGTATCTTTCACCAAATTGAAGGTTTATATGTAGATGAAAATGTTTCTTTTGCCGACCTGAAACAGACTTTGTTATATTTTGCCAAAGAGCTGTTTGGAGAAGATACACAAATAAGGTTACGTCCATCCTATTTCCCTTTTACAGAACCCAGCGCCGAAATGGATGTAAGCTGCTCGATTTGTGGCGGCGAAGGTTGCAATGTTTGCAAATACACCGGTTGGCTCGAAATTCTGGGCTGTGGAATGGTTGACCCTAATGTTTTGGAAGCTTGTAATATCGATAGTAAAAAATATACCGGATTTGCATTTGGAATGGGCATCGAAAGAATTACGATGCTTAAATACGGAATAAAAGATATCCGCCATTTCTTTGAAAATGATGTTCGTTTTCTCAAACAATTTGAATCTGCAACTTAATTTTCAGACAATATCATATTTTGAACGGAAAACAAAAAAGACGCTGAAAATCAGCGTCTTTTTTTATATAATTTTATTACTAACTCTAATAATGCGAATACGCTGTATTAGGCGATTCGTACCATTTCTTATTTTTTACTCCACCTGATTCCGCCCATGCTTCAAACTCGGGATAAGCGTTCAAAAACAATTCCTTCTCATTCGGAATAGCAAATTCATCCGTTTCCACTTCAAGTCCCCACGGAAGATTTCTGTCAGTTAAAAAATCAGAAACAGGTACCTCAAAATTGGTCGTACCGGTTTTAGCAAAACCTCCCGTTAATATCTCCTCATCCGTATAAATAAAATAACTAACCCAAATATTATTACTGTTATTAGTGAAAGAGAAATCAATTTGCCATGAGTCATCAAGTTCGCTCAAATCTCTCATCCACGGACTTCCTCCGGCTGTCAGCTGTTCTCCGTTAACAATGATGTTTTCATTTGCAATTCGCGTATATGCTTTGCCTGAAACTTCATAAAACATTAATCCAACCTTCACCGATAATGAGCCCCCTTTATTATACAATTCAGACGAAACATAACCGGTAATTGTATTCCCCTTCTTAGACAAGCCAAGTTTAGATTTAATCATTACATCGTTAAAATCGTAGTCTCCTTCTGAAGGATACAAATCCTCAAACAGGGCAAAATAATATTTGTTGTTTTTAGGATATTCCTGCATTGCCGCAGCAGATTTTACAAGAGCGGTAGTTTCTTCAAGTTCACTCAAATTGATTGATTGCTCTGTTAAAGTATTCCAAATTGAAGGATCATTGATCTCGAGAAGTCTCATTCTGTCTTTATTTGACAAACTATCTTCATCAATTTCGCTGTCGTCTTTTAAACAAGCTGAAAAAAGAAGTGCTAATCCTAAAGTCAATAGTAAAGATTTGTAACGCATAGTAGAATAAATTTGCCACAAAGTTAAAAACATATTCTTCTTTATGTTCGAATAATATAAATATTATAAGCCTTTTACCCTGTTTTCCTCTAGAAATCCTATTTTTATTTTGTATGCAGGCAACCTTTTTTAAGCCTGCAATACCTGAGGAAAAGGACGTTCTTTTTTTTACAGAAAAATACTATTTCATTTATTAAACCGTTATTACTCCACAACAATCAGATTAACAATAAATTAACAGAAAAACAAGATTGGCCCGTTTTTTTGGTATATTGACTTAAAATGACATAATTTTGCAAAAAGATATTTGAGTCTTTTTTTAACAAGAAAGAAAATGATGGAAACAAAAGCAAATCAGAACCAGATTGTTATCAAAACAAAACCTGAGCATGAAAAGCAGAAGTTGCCAATGAATTTGATTGTATCTTTGGCGGCAGGAACAATTGCCGGAATGGCAATCATTTTTGGCCTCTTTTGGGGTGCGGAAATGTTGTTCAGCCTCTAACCTTCAAAATTGAGGAATCTTTTAAAAGAAATATTCCATTAAAAAAGCTCGCGATACGCGAGCTTTTGTTTTTTTATAAACTCGCTCTTCTTATCTAATAATCTTATCGATTGCATTTAATTCATCTCCTGTAAAGTCGAGATTTTTTAATGTAGCCACATTATCATCAATTTGTTTAACTGAACTTGCTCCTATCAAAACCGAAGTAATTCGTTTGTCCTTGAGAATCCATGCCAGAGCCATTTGAGCTAAGGATTGTCCGCGGTTTTGCGCAATTTCATTTAACATCACAATCTTATCGTGAGCAGATTCAACATCTTCTTTTTTCAGGAAAACTTCGCGCGTCGCCCTTGAACCTTCAGGAATTCCTTTCAAATATTTATCGGTAAGTAAACCCTGAGCCAAGGGAGAAAATGGAATACAACCAATTCCTTCTTCTTCCAAAACATCGAGTAAACCATCTTCAACCCAACGTTCAAACATCGAATATTTAGGCTGATGAATTAAACAAGGTGTACCCAATTCTTTTAATATTTGCGAAGCTTCTTTTGCCATGTTGGCCGGATAATTTGATATCCCAACATACAACGCTTTTCCTGAACGTACAGCCCTGTCAAGCGCCATCATGGTTTCTTCAAGTGGAGTATTTGGATCCGGACGGTGTGAATAAAAAATATCCACATATTCCAATCCCATTCTTTTCAAACTTTGCTCAAGACTTGCCAAAACATATTTTCGGGTGCCCCACTCGCCATACGGTCCCGGCCACATCAAATAACCAGCTTTTGACGAAATTATCAGCTCGTCGCGGTAAGCAGAGAAATCCTGCTTCAGGATTTTCCCAAAATTCTCTTCTGCCGATCCGGGAGGAGGGCCGTAATTATTGGCTAAATCGAAATGAGTTATTCCCAAATCAAATGCACGGTGTAAGATGGCACGGCCATTCTCAAAATTGTCGATTCCACCGAAATTGTGCCATAATCCGAGTGAGATTGCCGGAAGCTTTAAACCCCATTTCCCGCAACGCTTGTAAATCATCGTATCGTAACGATTTTCTTGTGGTAGGTACCTCATAATTTCAAATGTTATGTATAATTCTGAAGAATAAACCTTAAAATTAAAGTATTTTTTTTACCAACGGAAGTTTTCTAAACAAGAAGGCAACACAAAAAACCAATACCAGAGCCAGCGGTGCCAGCATTACAAACTTTACTATCGGAAATGTTTCCCATGATAAAAATATGGCACTTACAGAAACAATCACCGGTGTATGAAAGACAAACACACCGTATGCGCTTCCTGAAAGTTGTTTGGCCACTTTCCCCTGTCTGTTAAAATATTTCTTTGCAAGACCAAGTAATCCTAAAGTTAAGGAGAACCCAACCAATTGTTCCCAAACAGCATAACTAAAACATTGCCAGGTAAAACCGCCGGTAAATACATCAACACCTTTTTCAATTCCTCCAAAATAAATAATGGGAGGAAAAACAATTAAAATCAGTATCTGGGCAAAAATAAACCATCGTTTTCCTGATTTGAGCGAAACAGATTCGAGCCAGTTATTTTGATACGCTATAATACCCAAAACAAAAAGAACGATATATTGAACAAAAAACGGGATTTGGAAACCAGTGAAGGGCAGACTCCAGCCAACCGGAAGCCAAATCCGGATAATAAATTGGAGAAGCCCTGTAAGAAAGGCCACAAGTAAAATAACTAGTGTTCCCGGAAAATCAATAGTTATTTTTACTGAGGATATTTTTCTGAACAACAAATAAAAAGCGGTAAAAACAAGAAGAGCCTCCACAAACCACAACGGGCCAAATCCTGTGCCGCATCCGTGAAGCAAGTAATCTGCCAGAGATACATCCTCGCCTCTGATAAAGCGATTCCGAGTAAATATAGTAAGTGGTGACAATACAAAGAAAAAAACCACCAAAGGAACTCCTAATCGTATTAACCTGTCTTTGATATACTTTTTGTTTCCTTTTTTATTTAGCGATGGCAAAATAAAAAGAGCGGAAATAAAGAAAAACATTCCCATAAAAAACGACTGGTTTGTCGCGACAAACCATGTCATTGGGACTATTGCGGGAAAATCTAACTGGGTTTCGTTATAATACCAGTCTCCCGGGGCGCCATAAGTTATCGCCAAATGATGCAAGACGACCAAACTAATAAGAAAGATGCGAAGATTGTCAATGTACCATAGTCTCGGTTTTTGTTCTGTTTTCATTTTAGTTGGATTGATTTTTTAGCTTTTCCCCTACTGAAAAGGTCTGTTTTATAGTTTTTTAAAAGATATACAAAAGAGACGAAACTGTTCTTCAATTGTCACATAAAAATTCAATATTCACAAAGCAATTACAAAAAAATGTTGCAAAATATACAAATGTCCAAACCAATAATGATGATGTGGATATCATATTCGCTGCCAAAATAATAACCTTCATAAAAATGCAATCGAACACAGTAGACATTTTCGTCCATGAGACACTACTAAAAAAGGATTCAGATAAAAGAATTTATAAAGTTTCATTGGAAGAGTAAATTAGGGGTGACATCAATGGTGGCAAACCTGAAATAACCTTTACGAATATCCAGGGAGATATTATTATCAGGAGTAAATAAAAGCCTCCACGTCACTCCTTCTTCGGAGGAGAATCAAAGAAAATTATCCGATACGTTGATATATCAATTTTACATCAGAACAGTGGACACAATCAACTGATTATATAAAAAATCCGGCAAAAACTACCGGATTTTTTATATGGTTTTACTACTAAAAATTACACTTTAGGTAATTCCCATGGCGCACGGTATGTAGGAACCAGGTACGAATTCGCGTCATCGTCTCCGATAAATGTACTTTTTTCATTGTCCCAGTACAGACGTTTGCCCGTTCGATGGGCAATGTTTCCCAAATGGGCAACACGCGCAGTGTTAGCCGCAACTGTTATATTGGCATTTAAATCGCGGTTACGTTCTTTAACTCCTTCAATAAAATTAGCCATGTGCAATTCAAGTCCTTTTCCTGTCCCTTTGATCAAATCCACACGTTCAATTACATCTTTGTTTTGTTTTCTTTCGGGAATCACTTCCCAACCGCTACGATCAACCACCAAAGTGCCATTATTTCCAACAAAACCAACACCGTGATTTCTTCCAAAATATCCTCCGTCTATACCAACGCCATGATCCCACAACATGGTATGTCCGTCAAATTCATATAATGCCTGCAGGGTATCCGGTGTTTCTGCAGCATCGTCCGGGTAGGCAAATTTACCCCCCATTGCCATTATCGATTTTGGTGAAGGGTCACCCATTCCGAATAAACCATAATCAATAATATGAACTCCCCAGTCCGTCATCAATCCTCCGGCATAATCATAATACCATCTGAAATTAAAGTGAAAACGATTGGGATTGAAAGGTCTCTTTTGGGCGGGTCCCAACCAAAAATCATAATCAACCCCAGCCGGCGGCTCACTATCAGGTTTTACAGGAATATTGCCCATCCACCCCTGATAAGCCCATGTACGAACGGTACGGATTTTTCCCAGTTTACCCGAGTTGACATACTCAACTGCATCGCGCCAGTGTGGATCGCTACGTTGCCACATTCCTACCTGGACAACCGTGTTGTATTTTTCTGCCGCCCGTTCCATTATATTGATTTCCTCAATCGTATTTCCAAGCGGTTTTTCGCAATACACATCTTTGCCTGCCTGGCAAGCTTCAACCATTGGCAAACAATGCCAGTGATCGGGTGTCCCAATGATTACCACATCAATTCCGGGTTCTTCCAATAACTTTCGGTAATCGGTAAAACCTTTCGGTTTTGTTCCCTGAATCTTTTCAGTGTCGGCAATTCGTCTGTTTAATACATTCTCATCAACGTCGCAAATGGCAGCACACTCTGTGTTTTTTTGCCCCAAAAAAGCCTTTAGATCACTAAAACCCATTCCATTTGCACCGATAAGACCACATACCAGTTTTTCATTAGCCCCTGCACATGAATCCATTGCCAGCGGCATAGTAGCAGTTAATCCGACCGCAGCTGTAGCCATTGCCGAATTTTTGATAAAAGTTCTTCTGTTTGTCATTTTTAAAAAATGTTGGTTAGTTTTAAAAATTATTATATCAATTACTTATTTATCTTTCTGCATTGCATCATCAAAAGCAACATCCGATGGAGCGAAGTCTACTTTTTTAACAAAAGCGCATGCTTCGGCTGCGCCAGCTTCGCGGTTCATTCCGCTGTCTTCCCATTCAACAGAGAGAGGTCCGTTATACCCAATGTCGTTTAAGGCCCTGATGATATTTTCAAAATTTACTTTTCCTCTTCCCAGACTTCTGAAATTCCAATACCTGCGGTTATCGCCAAATTCCATATGACCGCCAAAAACTCCAACTCCCATTGGGACGTCGCTCCAGTACGCATCTTTCATATGAACATGAAAAATACGATCTGAAAATTCGTAAATGAAACGGACATAATCCACATGTTGGTATCCAAAATGACTTGGGTCGAAGTTAAATCCGAAGGCGGGGTGATTATCCAATGCTTTTAACGCAAGATGAGCTGTATGAATATCGAAGGCTATTTCCGTGGGATGCGCTTCCAATGCAAACTTAACTCCTAATTTTTGATATTCATCAAGAATTGGAATCCAACGGCTGGCAAATTCTTCATATCCCTTCTCGATCATTTCCTGTGGAACTGCCGGAAATGAATACAACAAATGCCAAATCGGACTTCCTGTAAATCCGTTAACAACATCAAGTCCAAGCATTTTAGCCACTTTTGCTGTTTTTATCATTTCCTCGGCTGCCCGTTGCCGGACACCTTCCTGATCGCCGTCGCCCCAAACATGCGGGCTTGCAATACTCTTGTGTCTTTGATCAATGGGGTCACAAACACATTGTCCGTCGAGATGGGTGGATATTGCAAATAACTTTAAATCATATTTTTCAAGCAATGCTTTTCTTTCGTCGCAGTAAGCCTGATCTGCTTTGTCCACTTCCATATGATCACCCCAGCAACAAAGCTCAAGCCCGTCGTATCCAAATTCTTTGGCTTTCTGACATATCGTCTCAATGGGTAAATCGGCCCATTGTCCTGTAAAAAGTGTAACTGGTCTAGACATTTTAATTCATTTAAATTATTCCCCAAATTTTACCCACTTAATTTCATTATCGTAACCTGCTTTCACAACAGTATCAATAAACTGCATTCCGCGGATTCCGTCTTCAACATTTGGAAAATCCAACATCTCAGCAGTTGGTTCATTTCCATCTTTTTTTGCCATAACAGTCCACGCAAAATTTCGGTAAATATTAGCAAAGGCTTCGAGGTAACCTTCCGGATGCCCACCGGGTGTTCTTGTATTATGCGTAGCAACAGCGCTATTCATGCTTGTTCCAACCCGCAAAATCTGTGTTGGTTTATCAAGCCATTTTGCGATAAGCGAATTTGGTTCATGCTGAAACCACTCCAATCCACCTTTTTCACCGTAAACCCGAATTCTAATTGCATTCTCTTCACCGGCTGCAATCTGTGTGGCCATTAGTACTCCTTTCGCGCCATTTTCAAATCGCATTAAGGCAGCGCCGTCATCGTCCAATAAACGGTTCGGGACAAATACGTTAAGCTCTGCACAAAGTTCGGTCACTTTTAAACCTGTAATATATTCTGCCAACTGGTGAGCATGTGTACCAATGTCTCCCATACATCCTGCTTTTCCCGATTTCTTAGGGTCAGTTCTCCAGGAAGCTTGTGCGTTCCCCTGTTCTTCTACTCTTGCAGAAAGCCAGCCCTGAGGATATTCAACGAATACTTTTCTTATTTCACCAAGTTCCCCGTCGGCAACCATTTGCCGCGCATGTTTCACTGCAGGGTATCCTGAATAAGTATGGGTAAGTGCCAAAGTTAAACCTGTTTCCTCAACTTTTGCCTTCAATTGTAAAGCTTCATCAAGTGTGAAAGTAATTGGCTTATCCAGAACGACATTAAACCCATTTTCCAACGCCATCATTGCAGGAGCAAAATGGACAAAATTTGGAGTAACGATGGAAACAAAATCCATACGCTCACCGTCAGGAAGCTTCGCCTCTTTTTCAAACATTTCCTGATAAGTTTCGTAAACACGGTCTTCCGGCAAATAATATAATTTTCCTGATGATTTTGAGATTTCAGGGTTAACACTAAAACAACCACAAACCAGCTCTATCTGATTGTCCATAAAAGCCGCCAAACGATGAATTGCTCCAATAAAAGCATCGGTTCCTCCACCGACCATACCCATTCTAAGTTTTCTATTCATAATATTACGTTTTTGTTGATTTAGAAATAAGTTGATAAAATTAACAACTCTTTAGGAGGAAACAAAGATGAAAATATGGATTAACTCGTTTCAATGACATATTTAACAAAATCCGGATTAAAAAAACAGCGGATTGTTCAAAAACCTACTCCTTTAAAAAAGAAAATATCTCCGGCAATCAATAATAAAGAATTAATTATTAAAGCGAGGTTTTAAACATCATTTCATTATTTTTACCTCCAATATTGAATTTTATAAAATAAACCAATAAACCATGAAAAGAAGAAATTTTATTAAAAACACCGCAGCCAGTGGAATGGCACTAACGGGGTTAACCGCGATGACGGCAGCTGCAACTACTGAGACCGTTTCATCCAATTCAGCAAAATTTAAACTAAAATATGCGCCCGGACTGGGAACATTTCGCGAAAATGCCGGTCAGGACCCGATTGACAATATAAAATTTATTGCAGACCAGGGCTTTACAGCAGTCTTTGATAACGGATTAATGGGAAGAAGCCCGGAAATGCAGGAAAAAATTGGAAACGAACTTGCACGACTTGGAATGGACCTGGGACCTTTTATTGTTTATGCCGACCACGGAAAGAAATATATGGTTACCAATGATACTGAAGTAAAAGAATTATTAAAAGCAAAAACTACGGAGGCGCTCGAAGTTCAAAAAAGAACAGGAGCAAAGACCGGGTTGATTACTCCGGGATTGTATGATGAAAGGATGGACTGGGATTACCAAACCATAAATGTTGTCGAAAACATGCGAATCTGTTGCGACATAGCAGGGAAAACCGGTTTGGAATTGGTTCTGGAACCATTAAATCATCAGGTAAACCACCCGGGATTATTTTTAACTAAAATGCCTCAGGCAAAGCTGATTTGTGTTGCAGTAAATCATCCAAGCTGTAAAATAGTTGACGATTTGTACCACCAGCAGATAACTGAAGGAAACCTTATAATGAATATCGATTTGTGCTGGGATTACATCGGAGCTTTCCATATTGGAGACAATCCGGGAAGGAAAGAACCGACCACAGGCGAAATAAATTACAAAAATATATTCAAACATATTTACGACAAAGGCTACAACGGTACGCTTTGTTGTGAACACGGGAAAAGCAAACAAGGGAAAGAAGGAGAAATGGCGCTGATTAAGGCTTATCGCCAGGTAGATTCATTTGATGCTTAATAAAACTATATAAGATTTCAGGAGGCTGTTCATTTTTGATACAGCCTTTTTTGTAGAATTAATTTTGAACTTTTTCAAACACCTTTTGTAATAATTAGTGAAAATTTGAGTATGACTTCTGTGCTCAGCGTATTTTTGAGATGTCATTCAGAATAAAAAACGCCGACATTTCACTATTTTTACTTTAAATACAATATTTAACAAACCAATGTAAACCATGAAAAGAAGAAATTTTATAAAAAACACCGCAGCCGGTGGAATGGCTTTAACCGGGCTGGCCTCAGTAGCAGGAGTTACAGCCTCAGAAACGGTCTCATCTGCTCCAGTTTCATTTAAATTAAATTATGCTCCACACCTTGGTATGTTTAAAAATAGCGCGGGAGACGACCCGATTGACCAGATTAAATTTATGGCCGATCAGGGTTTTACGGCTTTTGAGGATAATGGTATGATGGGACGGGAGCCTGCAATGCAAACAAAAATGGGCGAAACCCTTGCCAAGCTGAATATGACAATGGGTGTTTTTGTCGTCGACAAAGGAGGAAACCTCGCCAATCCTTTTGCTGCCGGGAAAAAGGAATATCTGGATATTTTCCTTGATGGTTGTAAAAGAGCAGTAGATGTTGCCAAACGTGTTAATGCCAAATGGATGACAGTTGTTCCGGGAAGTTTCGAGAGAAGGCTTCCGACTGGAATACAAGATGCCAATGTTATTGACGCTCTTCGAAGAGGAGCTGAAATTCTTGAACCTCACGGACTGGTAATGGTACTTGAACCCTTGTCGGATTCTCCCGATCTTTATTTGCAAACTTCAGATCAAACCTACATGATTTGTAAAGCAGTAAATAGTCCTTCCTGCAAAATTTTATATGATATCTACCACATGCAAAAAAATGAGGGCAATGTTATTACAAACATGGAACGTACCT
The DNA here is from genome assembly GCF_022267315.1 of Maribellus maritimus. Classification (GTDB taxonomy): domain Bacteria; phylum Bacteroidota; class Bacteroidia; order Bacteroidales; family Prolixibacteraceae; genus Draconibacterium; species Draconibacterium maritimum. The sequence goes on along the minus strand of NZ_JAIKLE010000024.1, from coordinate 90,582 downwards.
GGGATGAAATTGCCTACATCCAAATCGGTGATAATCCCGGACGTAAAGAACCGACGACCGGAGAAATAAACTATAAAAATGTGTTTAAATTCATCTACGAAAAAGGATATACAGGTGTTATGGGAATGGAGCATGGCATTTCGAAACAAGGCATTGAAGGAGAAAAGCGGTTGATAGAAGCCTACAAAGAAGTGGACTCGTTTGAAGTATAAGCATAAAATATGAAACAATAAAACCCGGATTAAAAAGTCCGGGTTTTATTGTTTATTGCGATTTTTTTATCCACAATGTTAAGTCCATCGGATACATCCCTGAATTTTCGCCATATACCGAAAGCCCACCCCTGTTTTCGGTCGATTCGTCAACAAATAAACGAATAGTAACTTTCCCTGTTTCAAGTGCTGATTTTTTTGAAGTTTCATCCAGATCGGCTTTAACAAGAAAACCATACGAACCTGCTTCATCAAGTAACCACGGTCTGCTGTGGTCATCGCTTCCCCATTCCCAGCCTGGTTCCTGATTCATCCAGGAAAGAATTCCCCGATGGTCAGCAGGGTCATCCGGCAACTCAACAGTCGCGATTAACTGATCATTTGCATTTATTTTTACAATAGCACCGTGTAATTTTTCATCCGTTTGCAGGTAACTGTTTTTTCCGTATCCTGCATCAATTCCTTTTTCAGTCACTACAGTCATTCCTATTTTCTCGGCTTCACCTTCTTCTAAATATTTGCTCTGTGGATAGCGGGAAGCAAGTTCGGCTCTGAATTCTATACTTTCAACTTTGTCAACATCCAAATCTTTTGGCAGCTCAAATTCATATCCGAAATATCCGGAGCCCATCCCCCAGACTTTATTTCCGTTTTGTGGCGATAAATGTTTAATATTCCACGATGCTTCGGTAAAATCTTCCGGAGACTGCGTGACAGTAAGATATCCAGAATCATCACCTTCGACTTTAAAAGGGACAAAATTTCGCTGAAGTACATTTCCTTTTGAATCTTCTAGTGCTACAGAAAAAATTACAACTCCGGTCTTATCCGGTAGGTTTACTTTTACCGCCTGCAACTCAGTATAACTAAAAGGCTGTGCAGAAATATCTGTTTCACCTGAAGTAATGTTGTATTTTTCACCAATTTCATCCCAGCCATAAACGGAATATCTCAATTTCAGTTCACCGGGAATATCTGAAGTAACAGCACTGATTCCGACAGGAATTTCAATGTCACTCCCGCCCTTGTATGTTTGAAAAAAATCTTCTCCGACAACCACATATAAATCGGAATGGAAATCTTTCATTGTCATATCGGGGCAAAGCTCATCAAGACCAAATTTCTTTTCCGAACGGTCAAAACGATAATATCCGTTCCATTCATTAATTACGTCATGAAATTCTGTAAATAAAAATCCGGCAATTTCAGGTCGTTTCCTAAATTCGTTCATCATAATATGGTATTCCCACGTGATATCAATATCACCAGTGCTGCCACTGTACCCCCAAACGGCACCACATTCCGAATTAAACATCGGCACATTGGTTTGTTCGTTTTTCCCAATATAATTAAAAGAAGATCCCGGAAATGTACTATCTACAACCATATCGAGAAATCCGGCCCAGTGACGTGCAGGCGAATATCTGTGCCAGGTGTTAATATCGGTAATTACGTGATCCCAATTACATGGTGAATTATCTTCAATTAATCGCGTTGGATCATATTCTTTTGTTTTATGGTACCAGCTTCTCACCCATTCCTGCGTTTCGGTTGTATACGAACGCTTCCCGTCTTCATCGTTACTAAACAGCCCCCAGGTTTCGTTAAAAAGAACCCATGAAAAAATACTCGGGTGATTGTAATCGCGCTCAATTTCCTTTTCCGCAATATATTCCCAGTTTGCTTTGGCGGTGCTGTCGGGTTCTCCCCAAAAATTGGGAATATCTTCCATGATTAATAAACCCAGTTTATCGGCCCAATACAATTTCCGGGGCATCTCGGCTTTTATATGAATCCGAAGTCCGTTTAAACCAAAATTCTTTGCTCGTTGAATCTCTTCTTTCATAAATTCATCAGATGGGAAAGTATAAAAACCCTGGGGATGATAACTTTGGTCAAGGGTGAGTTTCATATAAACAGGCTTATTGTTCAAAGCCACATATTGAAAGTCCTTGCCCGGAACTTCTACCGCAGAAATTTTCCTCATTCCAAAATAAGTTGAGACTTCGTCTGTAAAACTTTCACTTGAAACGGTTGCGCTTACTTCATATAAAAATGGATTATCCAAATCCCAAAGTTTCATATTTGTTATGGGTACAATAAATTTTCCGGAATTTCTGTTCGCCGGAATTTCTGTTACAAAATCAATGTTATTATTTTTTCCTGCTAAATGAAAAGTGTATGCTGAAGCAGATCTTTCCTTAAAAAATACTTCAACCACCAGCTGACTTTTATCGATATCCGGGGTAAATTTTATGTTTTTAATGTAATTATCGGGGCGCCCTTCCAAATAAACCGTATTCCAGATTCCTTTTGCATTCCCGTAATATTGTTTTCCCGACGGGCGATTGTCGAGTTCCTCATCTTCTACCCGCACAACCATCTGATTCTCTCCTGATTTTAGAAATTCAGAAATGTTAAAATCGAAAGGAATGTAACCTCCCGAATGCTCTCCTACTTTCTGCCCGTTTACCCACAATGTGGTATTAAAATCGCAGGCCGAAAAAACAAGATAAACATTTTGCTGTTCCCAGTTTTTGTTTTCATCCAAAACAAAAGTTCTGTAATACCAACCCACATTTACATCCGGTCGCTCTACACCACTCATAGAACTGGCCCAGGAGAAAGGAACCAGAATCTCTTCATCAAAAAATTCAGCTTCACTTTGCCATTCTTCTTTTAGTCCGACATTTAATGAGTCGGATCTAAAATTCCATTTCCCGTTCAAATTTTGCCAGAGAGACCGCTCAAAACCGGGACGCGGATGTTCAGCCAAAGGGATTTGTTCTTCCTCCCTGTTGCAGGAAAATATCAAACCCGCTAAAAATAAAAATACGTAAAGCTTTAACTTCATAATCGATTAGTTGAAAATTTCTGTGCAAATAAAATTAAGCGAAATTTCGGAAAAATCAGAAAAGATATGTTCCGCATACTTGTGCTCATCTGCTTTTAACGAAGTGGTAATTGCCACCACCCTGGCGCCGGCATCCAAAGCAGCTTTTGTTCCGGAAAGACTATCTTCAAAAACAATACAGTTCTCCGGGGCCTTCTTCAATAGTTGGGTTGCTTTCAGATAAATTTCGGGATCGGGTTTGCCTTTTATTACCATTGAATCATCGACAATTACATCAAAATAACATTTTATGTTTAGACCATTCAAAACAAAATCAACATTCTCCGGTGATGCGGAAGTAGCTACTGCAACAGGAATATTATTCTTTTTTAACTCATTGAGAAATGAAACCAACCCGGGGACCGGCTTTAGCTCGGGTTTATATATCTCACGGTAAATTTTTTCTTTTTCGTTACCCAATTTTTGAATCTCGTCTTTGGTCAGTTCTTTATTAAAAAGAATGGGTAAAACCTGTTCGTTAACCCGCCCAAAAAATGTTTTTCTAAAATTCTCTTTGGAAAAAGGAACTTGATGCTTGTAACAAAATTTCTTCCAGGCCAGATAATGGAATTCGCCATTGTCAACTATAACTCCATCCATATCAAAAACAACTGCAAACATTGTAGTCTTTTTTGGGTTAGAATGGAAAATTAAGATAATAATCGCAAACAAAAAAAGCCACCTTATACAAAGTGGCTTTTGTTATATAAATCTCAATTTTTATTTGGTTTGCTGAAGCTCCAGTTCCAACATATTTGTACGAGAGCTTATTTCCAGATTTTCAAGCTTTTCACTTTCATAAGAAATATAATTAGCTGAAACATTATAATTCCCGGGAGCAATATTATCAAAACTAAAATTACCGTCGAAATCAGTGTAGGTTTTTAATTCCGTTCCCTCTATCTCAACTTCTGCACCAACAAGGTATTCACCTGTCTCTTTATCTTTTACTGTTCCTGTAAAATATACATAGTTGTTTTCCGTGGAAGCTGATTCAACTTTATTCCCATCATCAGCAAATACTGAAAGGGCCAAAAAACTGCTTAAAATAAAAACGACCAGTGACCTCATCTTCGTTTCTGAAATATGGATCAAAAGTAAGTTGAGCGAATTAGAGGATGGTTACAAAAATATTACAAAACGATTAATTTTATTTATAAAAAATCCCACCTACCAATTGCAGACGGGATCTTATTCCGATATACCTAATTCTGATGTTAAAATTCCGAATAACTCCTTTCCATTACCACAAGGCCCATCTCATCATATTTTTTCCAGGTACCTGATTTTTCGCCATCGTCGTATGCCATTTCATAGACCAGTTTTCCTTCATCATTCCATACATACCAGCTCCCGTCTTTTACTCCTTCAACGTAACTTGCCTGGGCAACCTTTGTGCCTTCCATGTTGTAGGTAAACCAAATGCCATCCATTTCATTATTTTTGTATGAACGCACCTCTTTTAACTGGCCATTTTCAAAATAAACTAAATGTTTTCCATCTTTTAATCCATCGGTAAAATGAGCTTCCATTTTTACTTTACCATTGTCAAAATGTGTAGTGTAATCGCCTGAGTAAAGCTCCGAGCCTGAATAATAAAGTCCGTTTATCTCTTTTAAATCCTGTGCTGTAACCGAAATTGTAAATAATACTCCTAAAACTGCTACCATTAGTTTCATTGTAGCCTCCTTTCTTTTTTAATATTTAACTTTGGGTTTGTTAACACAAAATTAACATTAAAATTCAAAAGTGTAATTGTTTTGTAATATTTTTTTAATGGCTTTGAAATATTTAACATTGAAAAATTGAACGGCAGATCTCGCATAAAAGAAAAAAGAGTTGCTAATTCATATGACAAACCCTGACATAAAAAAATGCCAGGGTTCCAATCATAGCGGGTAATTTGCATTACCGGGTAAAGTTTGAATATTTTCTTTAGTTACTCTCTAACAAACTAAAAGGAATATCCCAATTTAAATTGGAAAGTAGTTCCGGGGCTTAAGCGTTCAAAATATTGGTTGCCCGCGTTGTATGACTTAAATACTGATTCCTTTTTGTCACTTAGTATGTTGTCAATTTTGAAGCCAACCTGAAAGTGATCTTTTTCGCCAAAACTTTTACTTGCATTCAGATTCAAACTGTGAAAGGGAACGGTATAAATGTCAGGACGGTCAACAATACCAACATATTGAAGCGTTTGTCCCTGAACGTTGTAATATAAACCGGCCTCAAATCCATTCCAGAATCCTTGTTCTCCACCATCATATGCGAGGCCTGCATTAATTATAAAGGGTGCCTGGCCAGCCATATCACGATATTTCCCTACCGATTGTCCTGTTCTTGCATTATCAAGTCTTGACTGATATTCGGTACTGCTTAATTCAATTTGCGAATAGGTATAAGTATAGTTAAAATTAAAATTGAAATTCTTGAGCTTTTCACTTAATGGCTGCAAACTTTGCCTCAATTCAATTTCGGCACCAACAACTTCACCATCTCCTACATTACGTGGCTGGAACGAGCCAACAAGCGTAAAATATTGTACCATTTCGATGGGATTTCTAAATTTCTTATAAAAAACTCCTGCTGATACCGTTTGCCCCATCCCGTAAAACAACTCCCATCTAAAATCAAAATTATGTATGTCGGTACTGGTCAGGTTACCATCCCAATATTCTACTCCGGCTATATCATCAGCGTCCCGAAATAATCCTCCTACAAAAGTACGACCGCTCACCGGATCGTATATTTCTGCATAAGAAAGTTCTTTGAAAGACGGACGAGCTATCGTTTTTGAATAAGAAAATCTAAGATTTTGATTTTCTGAAAGACTGTAAATAAAATTCAATGCCGGGAAAAAATCCAAATCGTTAAGCACTTCTTCATTATCCAACACAATGGTTCCCAACTGGTTTTGACCAGTATAATTCTGAGTATAATTTTCTACCCTTAACCCAACTATCGCTTTTAACTTCTTTACCGGATTTAATTCTATAGAGGCATATCCGGCAGCGTTATTCACATTCGAGTTGTATTGGTTTGGATTGTTGGGAACAAAAGAAGCATCGTAAGTAACCCCCCGGGAATAATCTCCGTTATAGGGCCACAAATTATCCTGCTTGAAAAGTTCATCCGGATCACCTGTTAATGAAAGGTCCCGAACGTTAATCATATATTTGCGAATAATAAAATCTCTCTCTTTATAGGTGTAGGCACCGCCAAATTTTAGTTTGGCGTCCTCATCGTTAAACTTAAAATCCTTTGTTACATGAATAACTCCGGCATAATTAACTTCTTCCAGCTCTCTCCAAATTCGTTCGGGAAAACCAACCTCTGTTCCAATGGAATAATTTCCGTTTCGGTCCAGATATCTTGTAAATCGAATATCAGGATCCTCGATGCTTGAAAAGGTAGGAGAAAATTTCCATTCCAATTCCCAGCCTTTTTCATAAAACGAATATTTGCCATCAAGTAGCACATTGGAAAGTGCTCTTTGGCTATATTGGAGGTTGTGTTGAAAACCAGAAAATTCAGTTCCCTGATTTGATTTGGCGTAATTAAAAATACCGGCCTGCGACTCCCCATTTTGCAAATGCAATACGTAAAGTCTGTATTTTGCTCTTTTGGTCTTTAAGGCAAGTCCGGCAAGTCCGCTCAAAAGTACATTGTTAACACCATAATTTCCGGTTTGGTGTTCCCTTACCTCCATCTCCGTTACATCTGCATCACTTAAAAGTCCATATCTTCCATACTCTGCATTTTCATAAAAATCAGTATTGTTTTTATATGACGCTGAAAGTGTATATCCCAGAGTATATTTACCTATTTCGAATTGATTACCAAGAGATGCCCCAATGCTATAATCCATAAAACTCTTTTCTTTTACAGCGGCCATATTTGGATTAAAATTCTGCAGGATTTCTCTGTATCTCTGCCCATCTGCCCCCTCAGGATGACTAATAGCATCCGTAAAAAAAGGAATATTCTCGGTTGCAGGAATATCTCTTGTTCCATCATCAAAACCAAGCCAATCTGTATCTCCCCCCTCATAGGTAAGGTAATTGCCATTAAAATGAGAGCTGGAATTATAACCTGCACTCATTGAAATGTTTGCTTTTTTTGATTCGGGGAAATCTTTTATACTAATATTTATTACACCTCCTGTAAAATCAGCTGGTAATTCAGCACTAAATGATTTATTCACTACCAGGTTATCAATAATACTTGTAGGGAAAATATCCATTTGTATTGTATTTCTGTCCGGATCAAGTCCCGGGATGTCCAAGCCATTAAGCATGGTTTTTGTGTAGCGGTCTCCTAAACCACGAACAAATACATATTTACCTCCTTCAACAGAAACACCTGTTACCCTTTTCATTGATGATGCTGCATCTGAGTCACCAATTTTTTTAAGTCCTGCAGAGGAAATACCATCCAAAACAGTTACTGATTTCTTTTTCATCGTAAGCATCGCTGTCTCAGTATTCCTCAAATAACTTGCTGTTACTACGGCTTCATCAAGCTGAATAGTAGCTTCTTCCAGTTTAAGATTATCGAGGACTGTTGCTTCGTTCGACTCAACAACAACGTCGTCAATGTGCAACGTTTCGTAAGAAATAAAAGAAATTCTTAACTGATAGGTACCAGGATCAATACTCAGATTAAATTTCCCATCCAAATCAGTAATAGTTCCAAAAGTTGTACCTTCTACAAAAATGGTCACACCGGGCAAAAATTCGCCAGTCTTTCCATCAAAAACAGATCCCCGGACAAAACCTTTTTGCCCGAAAATGAGTGTAGTAAAAAATAGGGTTAATACTGTAAAAATTAATTTTAATCCCCGCATAATTTTGATTGATTTTTGAAGCTCACTAAATTAATTTACCCGATAATGTTACTGAGCTTCCTTGTAAATGATAATTAAAAACTCACAGGTGATACAAAATACCTGTGAGTTTCTTTATTTTTAATTTCTAAAACTGATAGCTGTTAAAATTCATCCAAAGCTCCAGCAACAGATGTCCATGACCAAGTTGCAAATGCTGAAACATCTGCTCCTACAGTATTTTCACCTGCAGCAACCGGAGTTACATTGGTATCAGAACCATCTAAAAAGAAATCAGTTACAGCTTTGCCTTCAGGCAAAGTAACTTCGAGGTTAGTGAAAGAACAAGTATATTCCGTAGGTACCTGATCAAATACCTGTCCGTCGATAAGGTTGAAAAAATAAATATTACTCATATCGACATTGGTATTTGCATCATTATCAACCAACAAGTTAGCATGTCTTTTTACAACCACTTCATCATCTTCATTAACACCGTAAGTTGTTGCTTTTACAGTTCCGTTTGTGAATAAATAATTTCCTGATACAGCAGCACCTTCCGGGCCATCCAACTCAAAACACATATCTCCGGGAGCAATAATTGCAAAATTATCAACTGAACCTAACCATCCCTGATCTCCGTCGAGGGCATCATCTCCGGTATTCCAAATAACGACATTTTTCACATCAACAGTACCACCAAAGAATTCAACGCCATCATCCTGGTTTGCAACAATTTCAATATTCTCAATTATTGTTCCAGAGCCTACGCCTCCTAAAGAAAGACCGTTAATTTCGTTCCCTTCTCCAATGTTTGTTCCACCATGACGGATGGAAACATATTTAATAATACCAGAGTTATCTTCAGGCTCTGTGCCTCCGTATAAACCGTTCGAATCAGAAGGTGGTATCCCTTCAATTTGTGCAGTTTCAGCATCAGCAGAAATAGGCGCTTTCCCAAGTATTAATAAACCTCCCCACAGGCCATTCATTGTACTACCAAGGTTTGGACTGGCTATTTCTCCCGGCATAATCTCATCAGCTACTGAAGTAAAAATAATAGGTGATTCTGCTGTTCCTTCTGCCATTAATTTAGCTCCACGTGTAATCATCAAAGCAGTAGCATTAGCTTCGGCCCCGGCTTCTCCTTTAACGATGACACCCGGCTCAATGGTAAGAGTAACACCTTCCAGAACGGATATACGACTTTGGAGGATGTAAACTTTCCCTGTTTCCCAAGTGGTGTTTTCCGATATATTTGAACTTACATATACCGTTGTTTGCTCTTCACTTACTGATAAAACGGCAGTTGCATTATCTGACTTTTGATTTGCATCAGTAACAGTTAAAGTAACTGATGCAGCACCCCCTGCAGCATCCGCAGTAAACGAAACCACTACAGTCCCAGAAGTGGCTCCTGCAGCAGGCTCACTTGTAATATTTGCTGATCCTCCTTGTGGAGAAGCAGATGAAGATCCGTATCCTCCTGGAATAGATATCGTGAACGAAACATCTACTGATTGCCCTGCATCAACTGTTGTAGTAGATGAAGGAGCGTTTACTGAAGGCGCATCAGGAATTGCCGGGTCATCGTCATCATCACATGAGTTAAACAAAACAGCTCCAAAAATTAGAGACATCAACAAAAGCAAATTAATCTTTTTCATAGTTTTTAATATTAAATCGTATTAAATCATTTCAATTTTGGGGAGATAAAAACTTTCACTATCTCCTCTGAAACAAGCTTTTTCGGAGGCGAAGCAATACCAATAAAATTACACCATGATTAATATTGGTTTAAGCAATTATTACATTTCATTAACAGAATTGTAATATTTTTCAAAAGGGTTATCTGACACCGTTTTTGCGGTATTAAGAGAGATGTAAAAAGGTGTTCTGCTTTTGCCGAAATAATATTTAGTTAAGGTAAACTATTGAAAATTAACAATAAATTTCCTTTGCCTACAATATAAAACTCAAGAAGCACTATAAAAAAAGTTACTTTTTTGCCAGTGAGAATAAAAACTCGATTCCGCCCTTAGATCGGTTTTTTACAGAAACTTCTCCTTTATGCAACTGAATGGCATTTTTTATAATTGATAAGCCCAAACCAGTACCGCCGGTTTCACGGGATCTGCCTCTGTCAATTCGGTAAAAACGTTCAAAAATACGTGTAAGATGTTCTTCGGGAATGCCCGGACCTGTGTCGGAATAAACAAAGTAAAAATAGCTTTCATCTTCGTGGTAGTTCCGAATTAATATTTTTATTCGTCTGCCTCCGTATTTTATCGAATTTTCAATAAAATTCTGGAAAATTGAAAACAAAAGCGATTCGTTTCCATTTATGATTATCCCTTCTTCGACTCCATTAATAAAATCAATTTTATTATCGGAAATACGACTTGCAAAATTTTCATAAACTTCATCGATAATCCTTTTTATGTCGTTTTGTTTAAATTCAAATAATTCACCGGCATCTTCAATATTATTAAGCAGTGAAACATCGTTAATAAGATTTGTTAATCTTTCTGACTGGAGATAAGCTTTTTCCAAAAAATATCTTCTTTTCTCCTCAACAACGGGCCAGTTACCAATAATAGTTTCCAGATAGCCCTTAATCGAGGCCAGCGGTGTTTTCAACTCGTGAGCAATGTTTGAAGTAAGTTGTTGTTTTAACAAACGTCTTTTTTCCAACCGTGTAATATCGGTAATCATCACCTCAAAACTTTTATCCTGAAAAACAATACTCTGCACCCCAAAATATTTTTCGTTTTTCGAAATAGTGAATTCCACGTGCGGCAAATTATCGGCTTCAAACTTTGTACCGGGCTTCAAATTATCTTTTAAAAATTTATTCAGCCGTTTAAACTCCTGAATCTTAAAAATCTCATTGGGAAGTCGCACCGATTTTCTTGCGATTGTATTTGTAAACTGGATAAAATGGCTATTTGAAAGCGTATTCTCCTTTTTCTTTGTAAAAAAAGCTATTCCTTCGTTGAGTGCATTTAAATGACCAAAAAGCTTTTCCCGTTCTGTCGAAAGTTCATCTTTGGTTCTTTTGAGTTTATTATAAATCTCAATTATCTGGCTGCTAATCATGCCAAGTTCATTGTCGGGAAACCGGATATCCTGTGTGAATAATTCATTTCTGCCTGCCTTAATTGAAAAATCTTCCAATTGTTTTATGGCTTGAGCAAGCCGGCCGGTAACCAAATATAACACGAGCCCGATTATCGCAAAAATGGTGACGATAAAGAAGATAAACGCCCTTTCAGCCTTTAGAAAGTTTTTGACTTCTACATTGTATACTACTGCTGTGCGGATAAAATAATCGGGATAACTTTTGGCGTAATAATAATATTCCTGCAAGGTAGTTGCCGACTTTCTAATATTTGACCCAAAACTCCCACGCATAGCCTTCAGGATCTCAGGTCGTTGAAGATGATTCTCCATTTCTTCGTAATCGGCAACTGAACTGTCATATAAAACAATCCCATTTTTGTCAATCACAGTAATCCTGGTTTTAAAATGCGGAATGATACTTTTTATTTCATCAATTCTACTGATTTTGTTTGCCTGTATCAGTTGGTTTTGTTCAATAAAAAGCTGTGTAATTTCTGTTATATTGTCAAGGGTATTTTCGAGCTGGGCGATGCGGTAATTTTTTTCCCTCTGGTATTGAAAAGTAAGAATTGCAATGGTAAAAAAAACAAATACAATTATAAAATAAAGGAATATTTCGCCACGAAAAGATTTTCTAATCACAATACCAGCTTAAAAGTTCTTAAACCTAACTTCGGAAGCAATATCCGTATCCCGACTTGCCTTTAATTTTTGAACCATAATCTCCAATTTTCTTGCGCAAGCGGGCAATATTAACATCCACATTTCTCTCAGTGACAATAACATCGTCCTGCCAAATTCGTTTCAAAATTTCTTCGCGGTTAATATACTGGTCTCTGTTTTTTAACAACAACGATAAAATTTCAAATTCCTTTCTTGTTAAATTAACATTTATTCCATCAATTGAAGTTGTTTTTTTCTTCAAGTCAATTTTTAAGCTATCATAGAGAATTTGATTCCCTGAATTTTGATTTGAAGTACCACGTTTTAATATTGCTTTTATTCGGGCAACAACTTCTTTAATGGAAAATGGCTTAGGGATATAATCGTCGCCACCTACATTAAATCCGGTTAAAACATCGTTCTCCTCGCCCTTCGCTGTCAGAAAAATAATCGGAACCTCCAGGTTTCTTTCTTTACGTATAACATTTGCTGTTTTAAAGCCTGATATTCCGCCCATCATTACATCCAGTAAAATTAAATCAAACTCTTCCAACGGCTTTTTTAATGCGTCTTCGCCTGAATTGGCAATCTCTATAAGAAATCCTTCGCTTTCAAGATTAAACTGCAGTATTTCACATAAATCTTTTTCGTCGTCAACAATCAGAATTTTTTGCTCGTTTTCCATGATATAATTTGTCCGGTTATCCCGTTACAAAGGTAAATTAAAAAACAAAAGATTTCCAGGTATCAAAGACCAGTTGATAATATCTCAAAACAGCCTGGTTTAGCTAACATTAAGACAATATCAAGTTAACCTTCTCTTAATCTTTGTTTAATCGGGTGTGATATTAGCTGAAGTTTATTACAATTTGATTAATAAAATATTAAAACTGAATCATATATATTTGTGCCCAAAATAAAAACTACATCTGGATGAAGACAAAATTGATAAGCTGTCTGTTCGTATTATTTTCTATCCCCTTGTTTTCGCAGGAAGATTATACTCCCTCAGGGAAAGCCTTTGCAACCATTTTTGCCAACTTTCATCAGGGGATATCCGGCACCAACGAAGCTGCCTTTGAACTGGTAAGGGGATACATTGGTTACGAATACAACTTCAGCCCGGAGTTTTATGCAAAAATAAACGTTGATGTAGGCAGCCCCAACGATCTCTCGCCATATTCAAAACTTCGCCGTTACGCCTATTTTAAAAATGCCTATTTAAGGTATAGCCAGAATAAATTACAAATTGAATTTGGATTAATAAGCCTTAAACAATTTAAGTTGCAGGAAAAAATATGGGAAAGAAGATACCTGATGAAAACCCTCGCTGATGAATACAAACTGGGATCATCCGCTGATTTGGGTGTTAATTTTCATTATAAATTCAACGATTATGTTGATGCTGATTTTACCATAATGAACGGAGAGGGCTACAACAGCGTTCAAATGGATGATGTATTTAAATATGGAGTTGGTTCAACCTTTACTTTTCCAAAAAATTTTACTTCAAGAGTATTTTATGATTTTACATATAACGAAATAAATGAATCGACTTTGCTTCTTTTTACATCGTATGATTATAAAAAAAAGTGGAATATTGCCGGTGAATTTATATTCAGAAAAAATGACGGTTGGGAAGAAAATCGCGACATTTTTGGCCTGTCAGTTTTTGGGAAATACAATATAACCAGCCAATACCAGCTTTTTGCCCGATTTGATAAAATAAGTTCAAACAGAATAAATGGAGAAACCAATCCCTGGAATCTGGCAGATGACGGGACTGCACTTGTCGCAGGAATTCAGTTCAATCCTATAAAAAATATTAAAATGGCCCTGAACTACCATGACTGGTACCCCCGGGCAGCAAATATGGAAGGCCAGGCTTTTATTTTTTTAGATCTGGAAGTTAAAATGTAAAAACCAAAAAATGAAGTATAGGATCATAAGCATATTGTTAATTTTTGTTGCTTTTACAGGCTGCCGAAAAAGCGATTACCTGGTGGAAGGAAGCCAACAGGTTTTAAGCGACGACGGAAGCGGAACAGGAACCGTGACCTGGACAAAAGACAAAGATTACATTCTTGAAGGATTTGTTTTTGTTAATGATGGGCAAACATTAACCATTGAAGCAGGAACTATAATCCGATTTAAACCCGGGCAGGGAGAAAATGCAAGTGCACTGATAATTTCCCGAGGGGGCAAAATTATTGCGAATGGTACAGCCGACGAACCCATCATATTTACATCAGAAGATGATGATTCGGAGGGCGCTGTTGAAAAGAGTGAAACCGGATTGTGGGGAGGTTTAATTATTCTCGGAAACGCTCCTGTAAATATTGAAGGCGGAGAGGCTTCTATTGAAGGAATTCCTTTTGCAGAGCCCCGCGGAATTTATGGTGGCGTAGATGAAACGGATAACTCGGGCGTTTTAAAATATGTTTCAATCCGGCACGGTGGAACAAATATTGGCGACGGGAATGAAATAAACGGATTAACACTGGGTGGCGTAGGAAGTGAAACCGAAATCGATTATGTTGAAGTTATTTCGAATGAGGATGATGGTGTTGAAATTTTTGGGGGAACGGTAAATTTGAAACATGTTGTGGTCTCAGGTTGTGGCGACGATGCTTTTGATTATGACCTGGGATGGTCAGGAAACGGGCAATTCTGGCTTGCACAGCAATCAAACTACATGGGTGACAACCTGATTGAAGCAGGGGGTGGTGTTTCTCCTGTTAATGGCTTGCCTTTTTCTTTACCCACTATTTTTAACGTTACATTAATCGGAAATGGAAATACAAGTGATGGTGCATGTGTTAACTTCAGAAACTATGCAGGCGGCACAATAGCCAATTCTGTGTTTTTAAATAAAAACCAGGGAGTTTTACTCGAAGTTACCGATTCTCAGCACGACTGTTTTTATCAGTGGCAACAAGGAAATCTGGACGTAAAAAATAATCTCTTTTATGATGTTGCTTCCTCAACCTCATCTTCTGTTTTTAAACTCACCGGAATTTATTCTTCAGAACAACAAACAGAATGGGAAAATTATTTTAATATAGCCAAAAACGGAATCTCCAATCCCCAAATCGATTGGTCAAACGGAATTTATATTCCTGAAGAAAAAATCCAGGGCGATATACTAGAAACACCGGTTTCGTGGTTTCAGATTGTGAACTTTAAAGGCGCCTTTGGTGAAAGCAACTGGATAGAAGGTTGGACTTTGCTTACAACAGAGTAAAAGCTAAGAAACCTCCAGATGCAAATTTTGTATACGATTTTGCGTCGTAACATTTAAGAATCCGGATATACATTAGTAAATCCCGGTTGACAGACAATTACTTTCAATAACAAAAGACTTACTCTTCATCATCACGCTCCCAATTCTTTAACAAGCGACATATAAATCTGCTGTGGCTCCGGAAAATCCTGCTCGTCGGATTGAGATTCATCGTCAAAACCATTGTAGTGAAACAAATGCCACTTATCGTGATAAAATTCAGCAGCGGTAAAATTTTCTACCCAATCGCCACAATTTATATATTGCAGTCGTTTACCATTCAAAACTATATGTTTTTCTATTGGAACATGAGTATGACCACAGATTACTGTTTGATATCCTTTTAGCAAGGCAAGATGTGCTACCTGCTGCTCAAACCCCGACAGATGATCATCTTTTATCCATCGTTTCTTGATTCCGTTGTAAAACTGAACTTCCTGTTTCCCAAAAAGCTTTAACAATTTATTGATTTCATTATTTACGATCGAAACAAAACCATAAACTGCCGCCCCCAATTTGGCAAGCCACTTTGTTTTATGAATAATTTTATCAAAAATATCACCATGAAAAATCCAGGTTTTTGTATCTCCTGATTCAAAAATATACTGATTTACAATTTTGAGATTTCCGATTTGAGTAGGAACCATTTTACGCAAAAACTCATCGTGGTTTCCGGAAACATAAATAATCTGAACTCCTTTTTCCATCATCTTAATTAAGTAACGGACAACCTTTAGATGGGGTTTTGGAAAATAATTCCGGCTAAAACGCCAGGAATCGATAATGTCTCCATTCAGCACCAGCAACTTTGGCTGAATTGACTTAAGGTATTTTAGCACTTTTTTGGGCTTGCTACCGTGTGTAGCCAGATGTAAATCTGAAATGACCGAAACCTCTAATTTTCTAGTTTCCAAAACAATACAACTGATTATCTTAATCAAAATTGCAAAATTGGTGTTAACTAACGATTACATAAGTGTTACGTTAAAAATAATTACATTACTGATACTGGTTCAACTACTGTCAAACATTTCCCTGGGAAAAGGGAAAACTAAAAATCATGAATTACCTGTTCAACCATTTCCCAGGAAACAATCTTAAAATTCTGACTCTTCTTTTTACGCCCGTCAAAATTAAAACCGTCCTGAACCACCAGAATTCCTTTGGGAAAATGAGGACCGAGCGGAGCCGATGTAATTTCAATTCCATCGGTTTCTTCTACTCCATCTATACTTCCTTCTGTAATCCGAAAGCTACCAAGATATTTATTGTTCGCCTGTCGTTCAAAAACAGCAAACGAATAATTACCCTGAGATGAAGCAAGCAAATAACCACCTCCGTTTCCGTTATCGAAAATAGCAAGTCCTTCAATGTCGTATTTTATATTGGTATTTTTCTCCGAACTGTTTTCAATAAATGTTCCCTCTGAACCTCCTTCGGGTTCAGCATTATATTTCCAAATTCCGGCTTCTTCCTTTCCAATGTAAAGAATTCCGGTTTTATCATCTGCAATCATCCCCTCGGTTTGGGCACCCAATAAAAAAGAACGAACCAGTTTTGCGTCAATTCTTTTATGATCATCAAACAGTTCCCACTGTTCGACCTCTCCGGCTTTGCTGTTTACAAAAACATAAAATTTGCCTGTTTTTTTACTCTTGTACATTGCCAAACCATACACTTCGTCCGCCATCTTCGAACGGATAACCTTTGAATGCAAAGTATCCAACATTCCGTTGTCATGAATTCTAAATAACGAAATCGAATGGTACGATTGGTTGCTGGCGGCTATGATGTCTACAGTATCGCCATTTATTTTAAAGCCATATCGTAAATCACAGTTGTTCATATTACCGGTAAAATAATAATGCAATTCTTCGCCATTCAGATTATAGGTTACCATTCCCCCTTTTTTATCAGTGCCAATAATTATTGATTTTTCAGGGTATTTTGAATTAACCCAAATAGCCGGATCGTCGGCTGAATCTTCATTCTTTTTTTGGGGAACCGGAAATGTTTCAACTGATGCCGATACAAGCGAAGTGATATGTTTGCCCGCTTTTCGTGACCCCTCGCTCGGACGGCCACATGAAAAAAGTACCATAATCAGGATAACGAGTTCAATAAGAGCAATAAAAAAAATAGCTTCTTTAATCTTCATTCTGAATTTCATTTATAAAATTATCAATAAACTCTTTTACATTTTAAAACACCTCGCAAACCGGGCAGTAATTTTCACGTACACTAATTATTCTACGATACTAAAAGTTCAGTTTTAGTCCGATTTTCCCCCACCAGGAATAGTATTCCTGTTTCACGAGTTTATCCGGAGCACCCATATCAAACTTCTTTGGAACATTCGTAAAATTAATTACATCAACCGATAATTGTAAATTTTCCGCGACAGAAACATTTGTCGTAAAATCAAAATGCCAGGCCTTATTGTAATATTCGTCCAAATCACTGTCGGCACCCAATTCCTGCAAAAAAGCATCATGATAATTTGCGGTTATTTTTGCATAAAAATCAGGCGTTTCGTAAAATAAGGCTATGTTAGCGGTATGCTTTGCCTGGCCGGGAAGTGTAATCTTTTCCTTCTCACCGTTGACATCAAAAAAAGCACTCAGATTATCTTCTCCAAAAATAACCAGTGCATCGCTGTAATTGGCAGGATAGCGTGTATAAATATAAGCTTCCGAAAACGTATAAGTACAATTTGCAAAAACACCAAAATCAGATAGAAAATTATCCCAAAAATACAATTTTGACTGCAATTGTAATTCAGCCCCGTAAACATGGGCATCCAGACCATTCGCCGCGATTGTGATTTTATCAAGCAATGTGCCGGTACTGGCGTCGCTTTGATGGGCAAATCGTGTAAAACAAAATACAAAATCGTCAATCTGCTTATAAAAGAGGCCACCGGAAAACAGGCCCTGTTCGCCGAAGTAAGCTTCGCCCAACAAGTCAAAATTTGTTACTCCGGGATATTTTAAATCCGGATTTCCAAAGCTAAACTCATCATTGTCTTTCTCCTCTCTATACGGTAATACATCCTTAAAATTTGGTCTGGAATAAGTTCGGGTTACCACTGCCCTGAAATTTGTATTTTTGTTCATACTGTACTTTACCAAAAACTGTGGCAGCCAGAATTCGTGTGTACGTTGATCATTTAAAATATCTAAACGTACAAATTTACTGCCGTCGGTTACCACGTTACGCCCTGCGTAATCGATATCTGTTTTTTCGAAACGCACCCCTCCAAACAACATCAGTTTACCAAAATTATGTTTGAACATTCCATAAAATGCGTAAATATTTTTGGAAGCCGTAAAGAAAGTAGAAATCTTTTCATAGAATAAAATTGATATTGTTATTCAAACGAAAATATGCCAAAGCCAATGAACGCTGGTTAAAGAAGAATTAATTAAAAATTAAAAAGTTTTAATTATATCATTACGTTACAGGCGAATAAGCTCGCGTACGGGAACAACAGTATTCCTGCAGCAAGATTTTTTGAGAATAATAGATTGAGGCAAATG
Organism: Maribellus maritimus; assembly: GCF_022267315.1. Lineage (GTDB taxonomy): Bacteria > Bacteroidota > Bacteroidia > Bacteroidales > Prolixibacteraceae > Draconibacterium > Draconibacterium maritimum. The sequence goes on along the minus strand of NZ_JAIKLE010000024.1, from coordinate 72,044 downwards.
TTGACAAAACCATCATTCTTCCTTCTTATCAACATCTCTCTCAAATTGTATTTTTAAATCAGATTAGCTCTGAAAATCCGCCGGACATAATCCACACATTTGCAAAAATCACCATTTACCTCAGTTCTTTATCTTAAAAAAAGTGTTAACTATTTCGTTTGCTTTTTTCTCAAGGAATTTCTGAGCTTCAACAAAAGACTTAATATTTCTATAGCATTTGACAATTCTTAACTGAGGCTCTTTGTATTCAACCTCTTTTCTGAACAAAGACAAAGCAGTATCAACACCTTTTAGTGTAGCTATCTTTTCTGTTTCAAATTCGTAGTAGTAGTTTTTGAGTACTGCAAAAACAAATTCCAATCCCGACTTATTAAAATTTATCTCATAAAATCGGGCATAAATCAGATAAATATTACTATCGGGTAATCCATAAAAATACACAGGCAAGGATGTTCGCAAATGGGTATTGTTCGATTTATACAATAATCTGCAGTTTGATTCCATTTTGTGTATATTTCGAATGAAAAGATACAATTGAAATCAATCGGAAGAAAATACAAGCGATTAAATTTTGATTAATAGTTAATTAATAATCAATAGAATACAGTTTCAAAAAGGCTGTTTTATCCGGAGAAAGTTCACTTGAATCTCAATCAATCGCCGTGAGCATTTTGTTTCACACATCGAAAAAGGCAGGTTGAATTGTTTCCTTCCTCTGTTGCAAAACAACTAACCTAAAATATAAAAGCCATTCTAAATCGAATGGCTTTTATATTCCTATTTGCTTTGTTTATTTGTTACCGTTATAAAATCCCGATATGCTTTTATCAAATTAATATAATGTAAAAGCATATTTTTGGTTTCTGTTAACGTATTAAAATACAATATTGAGTTTCTTGAATTAACGAGTTTACCTTTAATTCTTTTAATTTGTAATTTTTCATAATCTGCAAGTAAATCAACAATTTGATCTCTTTTTTTAATAAGATCAGCAATCAAATCAAATTTGTTTTCTTTTACAATATGCAACATGAAGTTCATAAACTCATCAATTTCTACAACGAGATTTTTCAATTCTTTAGACTGATTTTCTGTAAATGGCTTATGATTATTGTCAAGATGCTCAAATAAGGGCTCAACAGTAAAATTCAACGAGTGTGCAACTTCACGCTGATAGTCTACTATCTGGACGTAGAAATGACCGGAATCAACATTCCCTTCTATCTTCGACAATGTAGTTAAAACTTTATTTTTTTGTTTTTTGGATTTCCGGTTGAGCTCATCCTTTAATTCAAGTCCTTCCCTCAGACCTCCTCTTTTCTCTTTTAGAAAACTTTCAAGGCTAACAGAATAAATTTTACTTGCTGAAAGAATTGAATTTACCACCTGTTTGTTACATTTTGCTAAAACTTTTTCAACTTCGTCTTTTTCCGTAAAAACATCTTCATCTTCAACCTTAGCTTTATCCGAACGCTTTTTAAACATCAGGTGAGTGCGAACAATCATAAAAATGGCTACAGCAACAAAAACAAAAATCATAAATTTTCCACCCAGCGAAATAAATAATGCAATAAGCCCTGAGACAGAAAACGCAATAAGTGCGGTTAAAAACCAACCACCTATTACTGCAAAAACACCTGATATCCTGTAAACTGCACTTTCCCGGTCCCATGCCCTATCGGCCAAAGAAGTTCCCATCGCCACCATAAAAGTTACATAGGTGGTTGACAATGGCAATTTCAGAGATGTACCTATTGCAATTAAGATACTGGCAACCACTAGATTTACAGATGCTCTAACCTTATCAAATGCGGGTGGATCAGGTTCATTTGAAGTGTACGAGAATGGCGCAAACCGGGACCGCACAACACCCGTTAACGAATCCGGAAAAGCTTTAACCAGTTTTTTGTTAAAATTGGTGGTTCCACGTACAATAACTCTCGCGGCAAGAGATGAACCAAATCTTTCGTCACCTTCGTTTTGCCGCGACAGATCAACAGTTGTAGAAACTACAGACTTAGCTTTTCTTGATAAAATTAATGTTGTGATCATCACAAGCCCGGCTATTAATAACATGTAAGTTGGCGTGCCAACCTTCCCTGCGAGCATCTCCATTGTAAACGACTCAGGTGCTGCTGCACCTGCACCGACCCATGCTTTAAACGAGTTATAGCCAGCTAAAGGAACACCAATAAAGTTTACCAAATCATTACCGGCAAAAGCCATTGCCAAAGCAAAGGTTCCTACTAAAACAACTATTTTTAAAATTTTAATGTTAAAAATCCATTTTAGCAACTGAATAAAAGCTACCCAAAAAATAAATCCGTACAAAAGAATTAATCCTGAGTGATGGGATAACCATTCCTGAAGTGTTTCGGTTTCATTAATTTTATAATCAGCATAAGAAGAACCTTTCATTCCTTTAATCAAAATAAAATAAGTAATTGCGGTTATGGCGAGACCACCAAAGATTGCCCCAAAATACTTCATTGATTTCCGGTACTGGAAAGAAAAAACTAACCTTGCAATATATTGCACAATAGCTCCTATAGTGAATGCGATAAAAACAGATAATAAAATTCCGGTAATAATAGCCAAAGCCTTGCCCGAATTTATATAGTTAGCCAATTCTATCGCAACAGAACCACCCATGGTCTTAATTTTAACAATAGACACTGCAACAGCAGCTCCTAATAGTTCAAATACAATTGAAACCGTTGTGGAAGTAGGCATACCGAAAGTGTTGAACATGTCAAGCAGGATTACATCGGTAATCATTACTGCAAGAAAAATGATCATAATCTCGGAAAAGAAAAACATGTCAGGATGAAAGATTCCTTTACGGGCAACCTCCATCATTCCGTTTGAGAAAGTGGCCCCCACAAGAACACCCAAGCTGGCTAAAAGAAATATTACCCATTTTGGCGCGGCTTTTGAGCCTAGAGCAGAATTCAAAAAATTAACAGCATCATTACTCACACCAACAATTAAATCGGAAATTGCTAATGCAAAGAGGATAACAACAAGAATTAGGTAAAAATTTTCCATTATTTAGTTTTTATTATCGGCGGGCAAATATAGAAGCTAAGTAATAATTTAAACACCATCAAAATATTAAATTAACATTAACTAACCATGAAATTACTATTAATCAACGTGTAACAATATTTTTCTAATTTTGTATCCCTAAAAATATCAAAAATGAATAAATTCTCTTCAAGACAAGTAGCTCTGATCATTTCCTTAATTTTAACAATATTTGTTTTTATTATCGGAATTTTCACTTCTAAAACTAACTCATTTTTTTTATTTCTGGCAATCGCGTCTTCTATTTTTTTTCTCATCACTTATTTTTTGATTCAGTTTATTTTAAATAAGTTCATTTCAGATAAAATAAAGCCTATCTACAAAATTATCAATTACTTTCCCGAGAAAGGGAAAGCAGCCAAAAGAAAAAAACTTGGATTTGTTGAAATTGCAGAGGTTGAACACGATGTTGAAGAATGGGCACAAAATCAGTTGCAGGAAATCGAAAGACTTCGTGATTTGGAACGTTATCGCAAAGAATTTGTTGGAAATGTTTCGCACGAACTAAAAACTCCCATTTTCAATATCCAGGGATATATTTTAACGCTTCTTGAAGGAGGTCTGGAAGATCCGAAAATTAATAAGCTGTATTTAACACGGTCAGAAAAAAGCATTGACAGGATGGTTTCGATTGTTGAGGATTTAGAATCGATTACCAAACTTGAAACGGGCGAGTTAAAACCCCAGTATTCTGTTTTTGACATTGTAAAAACAACCGAAGAAGTATTTGAGATGGAACACATGCTTGCCAAAGAGCGAAAAATGGTTCTTGAATTTGCAAAAAAACCGGATAAGCCAATCATGGTTTCGGCAGATAAAAAAAGAATCATCGAGGTGTTGTCAAACCTCGTTACCAACGCAATAAAATATGGAAAAAGAAAAGGAAATGTAAAAGTTGGCTTTTACGATTTTGATGAAAAAATTGTTGTTGAAGTCTCGGACAATGGTATTGGAATAGACAAAAAAGACCTTCCTCGTATATTTGAACGATTTTACCGGGTCGACAAATCGAGATCCCGTGAACAGGGAGGCACTGGTCTGGGGTTGTCAATTGTAAAACATATCATTGAAGCGCACAACCAAACGATTAATGTTCAGAGTGTACTGGACGAAGGAACTACTTTTACTTTTACACTTGAAAAAGCCAAATAATAACCTAACTTTGCCGTAATTCTATTTTATTGTATTTTTAACAGCGCTTTAACAATAAGCAACTACTTTTGCAAATTTAAATAAAACAATCTCTGTTATGAGTGACAATACATTCAAAATCCTTCTCGTTGACGACGAAGTTGATATTCTAGAATTTATAAGTTACAACCTTGAAAAAGAAGGCTATAAAGTTTACACAGCTAAAAACGGTGTGGAAGCGATAAAAGTTGCAGAGAAAACAACTCCTCATTTGATTATTCTCGATGTAATGATGCCTGAAATGGATGGCATTGCAGCATGTGAAGAAATCAGAAAAATACCTGCGTTAAAAAATACTGTAATTGCATTTTTAACAGCCCGTGGTGAAGACTATTCACAAATTGCTGGATTTGAAGCAGGGGCTGACGATTACATAACCAAACCTGTGCGCCCCAAAGTATTGGTAAGCAGGGTAAAAGCGTTATTAAAAAGAACCGGAGAAACAAAAGAACAACCTGCTGCTGTGCAGGATTCAAATACAATTACAATTGGCAATTTGTTAATTGATAAGGAAAGATATCTTATTCGTATGGATGATGAAGAGATGATTCTCCCCAGAAAAGAATTTGAATTGCTCTCATTGCTTGTTTCAAAACCCGGAAAGGTATTTACCCGGGAAGAAATCTATTATTCGGTTTGGGGCGATAATGTTGTAGTCGGCGATCGCACCATAGATGTCCACATCCGTAAGTTGCGCGAGAAAATCGGTAACGACCATATTAAAACTTTAAAAGGGATAGGTTACAAATTTGTGGAATAAGCTTGCTTTACACAAAGTAAATCGAGAGATACAAAATAACAAATCCGACAGCATAACCGGCTATAACCTGCCACAAATCGTGCTTTTTCAACAACATTCTTGCGGTGCCTACTGCTCCGGCAACAAATACTACTGCCATAACGGGCAAAACAGGGTTAATTCCTGAACGAAATGAAAGTGCAAACAAGGCTCCGCTTATTCCGCCTATTGCTGCCATATGACTGCTTATTTTCCATTTAAATGAAATAACCAGCAATAAAATTATCACCAAAACTGATGCCATCAAAAATACCTTGAAAACAGGAAACGCTTTCATCCTGTTCATTATAAGGTATCCTAAATAATAAAATACCGAAGAAAATAAAAACAATACGATTCTGTCCCTCACATTATCCATCGACAAATCAAACTTAGGGTTCAACGCCATAATTGCTACTGTCAACAGCGGTAAAACACCTGTCGTAAAAATCAGAACAAGCAGGATAAATCTTTTTGCTTCCCAGGAAATCATGGAAAAATAGAAGCCCGAATTTAATAAAAGCAGAAAGCCCATCGTTGGAACCAAAACAGGATGAAAAACTACAGATAAAATTTTTGCTATTTTTTCGGTCATTCTAAAGTTCTTTTCGGAGTCGTGCGACAGGAATATCCAGTTGCTCCCGGTATTTGGCAACTGTCCGTCTGGCAATATTGTAGGATTTCTCTTTTAAAATCTGAGCCAGTTTTTCGTCTGTAAGAGGCTTACGTTTATCCTCATTTTCAATACAATCCTGTAATATCTTTTTAATTTCCCGGGTCGATACTTCTTCTCCGTCATCTTTCTGAAGTCCTTCCGAAAAAAAGTATTTCAAAGGGAAAATACCAAAATTGGTCTGAATGTATTTGCTGTTTGAAACTCTTGAGATAGTCGAGATATCTAAGCCCGTACGCTCGGCAATATCTTTCAGAATCATTGGTTTTAATTTTGTCTCCTCTCCTTCCTGAAAATATTCCTTCTGCAAATTTATAATTTCGGACATTGTTAAAAGCAAAGTGTGGTGCCTTTGCCTAATTGCATCAATAAACCATTTGGCTGAATCAACCTTCTGCTTTACAAACATCAAAGCATCTTTCTGGTTTTTGTTGTTTTTGCCTTTTTCACTCAACGAACGCAACATCCCCATATAGGTATCATTAATTTTTAACTCGGGCACATTCCTCTGATTTAACGAAAGGCTCAACTCTCCATCGGTATTTTCAAGAATAAAATCAGGAATAATGTGCTGATTTGTCCTGTTTAGCGGATTGCTATATGAACTTCCCGGCTTTGGATTCAGTTTTAAAACCTGATCTATTCCTTGTTTCAATTCCTCGTCGCTTAGCTCAAGCTTTTTTTGGATTTTATCGTAATGCTTTTTTGTAAATTCAGTAAAAAAATCTTTAACAATGGTTTTTGCCAAATCCAGCTCTTTCCCTTTTTTTCGGTTTAACTGAATCAACAAACATTCTTTTAAATCGCGCGCGCCCACACCTGCAGGATCCAGTTCATGAATTACTTTCAGAATCGCGAGCAACTCCTCCTCCGACACTTCCATGTTCATATTAAAAGCCAAATCGTCGCTAATAGCAAGCAAATCGCGTCTTAAATAACCATCATCATCAATATTCCCAATAATGTATTCTGCCAATTGCTGTTGCTCTTCAGAAAGATTAACAAGTCGTAACTGGTCGTATAAATTTTCATGAAACGTAGTGCCCACCGAAAAGGGTATGTCTACGTACTTTTCATCTTTTGAATAATTATTGGCGGAAAGTTTATATGAAGGAATTTCGTCTTCGTCATTCAAATAATCGTCAAATGAAAACTCTTCATCGTCCGCATCTTTTTCCGACTTCAACTCCTGCGCTTCACCATCGTCTTCAAATTCAGGATTATCCGACTCAAGCTCCAATACCGGATTTTCTTCCAATTCCTTTTTTATACGTTGCTCGAGTTGCATAGTAGGGATTTCCAAAAGCTTAATCACCTGAATTTGCTGGGGAGAAAGCTTCTGGAGCAGCTTTTGTTGTAATGACAGTCTTTGCTCCATATCCCAAATATTAACCCTGTAAATTTAGCATTTTTTTTTATGCTGCGATTTATAAATCACATCAGAACTCGGCATTTTTTGGCGTTCGCGGGAAAGCGATTACATCACGTATATTGCCCATGCCGGTAACAAATTGTATAAACCTTTCAAACCCAAGGCCAAAGCCACTGTGAATTACCGACCCAAACCTTCGGATATCAAGATACCACCACATTTCTTCCGCAGGTATATTCATTTCCTTCATTCGTTTTTCAAGTTTCTCGAGGCTTTCTTCCCGCTGAGAGCCGCCAATTATTTCACCAATTTGCGGGAACAAAACGTCCATGGCCCCTACGGTTTTACCATCGGCATTTTGTTTCATATAAAAGGCTTTAATTTCCTTTGGATAGTCGGTTAAAATTACCGGACATTTAAAGTGTTTTTCTACCAGGTAACGCTCGTGTTCACTTTGTAAGTCAACTCCCCAATCAACAGGGAACTGAAATTTCTTCTTTTTATAAGGCTTTGAATTTTTCAGGATTTCAATGGCCTCAGTATAGGTAATTCTAACAAAATCGTTGTTCAGAACAAACTCCAGCTTTTCGATTAAATCCATCGATCGTTGTTCCTGAGGTTTATTTTTTTCCTCTTCCTTTAAACGATTACCCAAAAACTGCAGGTCGTCCATACAATTTTCAAGTGCATATTTAATTAAAGATTTCAGAAATTCTTCTGCCAAATCCATGTTATCTTTTAAGTCGTAGAACGCCATTTCCGGTTCAATCATCCAAAATTCGGCAAGGTGGCGGGTTGTGTTTGAATTTTCCGCCCTAAATGTTGGTCCGAATGTATAAATTTCGCCCAAAGCCGTAGCACCTAGCTCACCTTCCAGCTGACCGGAAACGGTAAGGTTGGTTGGCCGTCCAAAAAAATCCTGCGAATAGTCAACACTTCCTTTATCTGTTAGTGGCGGGTTTTTCGCATCAAGAGTTGATACCCGAAACATCTGACCGGCTCCTTCAGCGTCACTGGCTGTAACGATCGGAGTGTGCAGATAATAAAATCCTTTTTCATTAAAATATTTATGAATAGCAAATGCCATCGCATGTCGAACACGAAAAACGGCTCCAAAAGTGTTTGTACGAAACCGCAGGTGTGCATTTTCGCGTAAAAATTCAAGTGAATGTTTTTTGGGTTGAATTGGGAATTTTTCGGGATCTGCTTTTCCCAGAAGCTCGATCGTTTCCGCTATTAATTCCACCTTTTGTCCACTCCCGGTTGATTCCTCCAATTTCCCCATTACGGAAAGCGACGCTCCTGTATTAATTTCACGCAGGATTTCATCATCAAAATTATTAACATCAGCTACTATTTGCAGGTTATGAATTGTAGAGCCATCGTTTAAAGCAATAAAATTTACATTTTTACTACCTCTTTTGGTTCGTACCCAACCTTTCACAAGTACTTGTTTGCTTGTTTCCCCATTTAGCAGGATGTTCTTAATTTTTTGTCTTTCCATAATCTTTAATATTCTTAAAACATGTCTTCAGAAATAATAAAGCACAAAAGTACATTTTATATGCAACATAGCTTAACGGGAAAATTAATTAATCCGTTTTTCTTGACGAATTGATAAAATAAAAGAGCCCTCTGCCAAGTAACAGAAGGCTCAACTCCCGAATTGATTAATTATACCTTCAACCAGAGAAGGAATAAAAATCCCCAGTAGAACTTTCATTCACCGGGGAATATTTTATGTACTACAGTCTGTTTATCAAATTTAAACTTTAACCTCTTTCCAGCGTTCCGGGAACAGGAACTTCGGCGTCTTTCATGTAACCAATGTCACCCATTACATACGTATCCGGACCAAGTTTCATATCTGAATTCATCATTTCGTCAAATGTAACTTCTTTTCCGGTGTAAGCCGAAACACGTCCCATGATAGCAACCATTACTGAAGTAGCAACATTTTCTGCTTCGTTAAACGGAATACTTTGACGAATACAGGTAATCAGGTTTTTATGTTCCTGTACATATGGACTAGTTTCTGATCCTTCAGCAACAAATAATTCAGCGCCGGTTGCATCAACAATTTTTGGATTATGTCCATCAGTTGTTGCAATCGCTTTTGTACCGTGGAAAATTTCGTAAACTCCGTTTGAACAGCCATTAATCTGGCGGCAGGTACTAAGAATGTGCATACCATCATCGTAAATATAATCAACAGCAAAGTTGTCGTACTGGTCTCCTGTCACCCTGCGCTGACGCGAACCAAAACCAAGTGCTTTTACCGGATGTTTACCAATGTACCAGTTGGCAACATCAATATTGTGAACATGCTGTTCTACGATATGGTCACCTGAAAGCCAGCACCAGTTAACCCAGTCGCGAATCATCCATTCCATTTCGCTCCAATCCGGATTATTATCACGATGCCATAATTTACCACCATTCCAGTAAACTTCACCTCCGGTTATTTTACCAATCGCATTATTGGTTAATTCTTTATAAAGATTGATGTATGAGTGTTCATGACGACGCTGTGTCCCTGCAACAACTACCAAACCCTGGCTCTCGGCCATCTTTGCAGCGGCCAAAACCTGACGAATCCCAACAGGATCAACAGCCACTGGTTTTTCCATAAATACGTGTTTGCGTGCTTTTACAGCAGCTTCAAACTGCTCAGGACGAAATTTTGGAGGAGTTGCTAAAATAACGATGTCAACACCTGAATCAATTACTTTTTCGTAAGCATCGAATCCAATAAAACAGTTTTCTTCAGGAACTGCGTCTCTTCCGGCATTTTTAATTTTTTCGTTACAGCTGTCAAGTCTGTCTTTAAAAACATCACCCAAAGCTGTTACTTCAACAGTTGTACCACCAGCTTCCAAAAAGTTTACGGCTGCACCTGAACCACGTCCGCCACAACCAATAACTCCTGCTTTAAGTACTTTTCCTTCCGGAACCTGATCCAGCATCGGTGGGAAATTATAATCTCTTGGAACCCAGTCGTAACTACCTCCGGCAGCTGCTGCACCACCACCAGTAGCACATGATGTAAAAGTTCCGACTCCCATTGCACCGGCTGCACCCACAGCTGCTGCTCCGGTTAAAAATTTTCTTCTTGAAAAATTATTGTTACTCATAATAAAATGTTTTAGTTGAATTTAGGATTCTAAAATTATTAATTTTTTCCGGTTTTTTCATCAAATTCGCAAACAACTCTAAAACTTATGTAATTGCAGTCGGACAACCACCAAATACTTTTTGGCATTTGAGGATCGGTTTTCAACCACGCTTCAGATTTTGTATAATCCCGGGCTGCACTCCTGACATCACCAATTTCGCTGTTAAAATATCCGCCTCTTATGACATGTTCCTCTCCTGACGCCGGTCCTCTTGGATCCAAAGCACCATCCTGTAGCTTTTCGTAAGCATCTTCTGCGTACCAATCCAAACAATACTCAGCTGCATTGCCCAGCATATTTTTCAATCCAAACGGATTTGTTTCCACTGAACCGGGTTCCTCAGTTTTAGCCTGGCTGTTACCATCAAAAACTACATAATTATTGATTACGTCACTGGTTTTACCGAAAAGGCTACCGATAAATCCTTTTTCTGCAAAATCTTTTGGCTCTCCTTCAAAGAAGAATGGAGTTTCGGTACCGCCACGGGCTGCATATTCCCACTCTGCTTCGGTTGGTAAGCGGTAAGTTTTACCGGTTACCTGAGACAACCATTTACAATAGGTTTCGGCAGAATGATAACTCATTGTTATTGCCGGTCGATCTCCTAAACCCCAATTCTGGTCGGGTTGTCCGTACGGAGGAGTTGGTCCTGAAATTGCGTCAACATCCTGTTGGGTGCGTGTTCCTTCGGTATCTGTCGATCTGCCTTCTGCAGCTGTAGCACTATAGAAAGTCAAATACTCATCCCAACTCACCTCTATTTCTGCCATAAAGAAAGGACTAATTTTAACTTCCTTTTGTGGTCCTTCATCTGCCTCACGAAGCTCTTCTCCCTCGGGACTACCAATCTTAAATGTTCCACCCGGAATCGCCTTCATATTAAATGAAAGAGTTGTTCCCGGAACAGTTTCAGTATAATCTTCGTGTGTGGTAACATTTGCAGCTTCTGCAAAAATTTCCAGATTTTCATTCCCCGTACTTCCAAACTCAACATTTTTTGCATGTAACGCATTGGGATCGTAATGTCCAACATGTAAATGGCAGTTAATACACCGTAGCTCCTCTTCGTTCTGTGAGTAATATAAATGTGCATCCTGTCCTTCCTTGGTTAATGTAAGCGGGAACAAATTTTCGTGACAATGAACACATGATTCTTTGAAGACATGCTTTTTTGCATATTCCAAAGTTGATTTTTCTTCCCAGTTAAAATCTGCGCTATCTTTAAAAACATAACCATAAGCATCTCTGGCGAAGGCTTTTACCTTTTCAGGTAAATATCCTTCTCCTTTGGGAGGAAGGTGGCAATCGACACATCCAATATGAATTCCAACGCGTGTATCATAATGAACTGATAATTTCCATGAATCAAAAACATGTGGATGAACGTGACAAACTTCACATGATTCATTTGTAGATGTTTCCTCTATAACTTTCAGAGATAACAAACTTATTATTATCCCTAACACAAATCCTATAAAAATTATCAGAAGGATTTTCTTTCGTAAATATGAACCTAATTTTTTGAGCATTTTTTAATTGGTTTAGTAACTCTGGTTTCCCGGTTATTGCAAGCCGCAAATTTAATAAATTAACACAGGCAATATTACAATTCCCATTGAATATTTAATATTTTGAAGCATAAAATTCCTTTCCAACCGGGTTAAAAAGAAACTTCACTAAAATAAAGACGACAAATATGCAAAAATCACCTACAAAAAAATGAAATGAACGCATAGAAGTTTGTAAAAATTAAACAAAACTTCTTCCGGATATAAAAAGAAAAAAGGTTGTCTTGTGATAAGACAACCCGGGAACAATTTCAAGAAAGAATTAGAGAGGTGGGAAAATATTTTCAATAATTTAATCTATTGAAGTATTTAAAAACGATTGCAAATTAGGGCTTTTAATTTTATTTTAGTTTACAATACAATTAATTGACTGTTAAAGATTTGTTAAACAACAAAAATACTTTTTAGAGAAAGTACCAGCTGAGCGAGTAAAATTCTTTGTATCTTTTCAGGATGAAACAGTTAGCCCAAAATATTGACGATCTACTTGAGTTATTTTTCCCATCGCTTTGTATAACCTGTGAAAACCGGCTGGCCAGCGGCGAAAGATTTTTATGCTTTGATTGCTGGCAGGATTTACCGGTAACAAACTTTCACCTCAACGTTGAAAACAAAGTGGCCCAGCTTTTTTGGGGAAGAGTACAAATCCATTCAGCTACTTCCTATTTTTCCTATAAGAAAGGCAGCAGATATCAAAAACTCATTCATTTTATAAAATATAAGGGAATGAAGGAACTGGGATTTGAAACAGGCCAGCGGTTCGGATTTATTTTAAAGGAGTCGGAAAACTTTTGTAATGTTGATTCTGTTGTTCCGGTTCCCTTGCACCCTAAAAAATATAAATCGCGTGGCTATAACCAAAGCGAATGGATAGCCCGGGGGATTTCAAAATCAATGGGAATTCCTGTTTCAACACAAAACTTATACAGAAAAATATTTACTTCGACACAAACAAGGAAAAACCGTTTTGAACGCTGGCGAAATGTAGAGGGTATTTTTGGAATAAAAAACCCTCAGCAATTTGAAGGGAAACAAGTTTTATTGATTGACGATGTGGTAACAACCGGTTCAACACTCGAAGCTTGTGCTTTCCAATTACTCAAAATTAAAGATGTAAAGGTTGCCATTGCCACGCTCGCTTTTGCCGATATCTGATTTTTAATTATTAGCAAGAATGGAAAACGCTGTTTTGTGATATTGCTCTATTTTTGAACCGTAACAAGCAGAGCAATGAATGTAAAAGCCAAAACCCAGGTTTATTATTTTGAACGAATTAACAAAGTTATTCATCACATAAATAATCATTTAGACGAAACCCTGGATGTTTCCAAATTAGCTGAAATAGGAAATTATTCTCCGTATCATTTCCACCGGATTATGAAAGCTTATCTTGGAGAGCCGCTTGGAGCATACATTCAGCGCCTTCGGCTGGAAACCGCAATTAGTCTTCTGTTGTATTCCAACGAACCCGTAAACAACATTGCCTACAACGTGGGGTACGAAACACCGTCGTCGTTTAACAAAGCTTTTAAAAAAAGATACGGCATTTCCCCTGTCGAGTACCGGAAAAACAATGAACTCACTTTGAAGTCGGAACATTCAAAAATAAAGTTTAACGCCATGGAAAATTTAAAAAGCTTACAACCAAAAATTAAAACGGTAAAACCCAAAACAGTCATTTATGCCCGGGCAATTGGAAATTATAACTTAAGCGCAGAAAAAGCCTGGAAAACTGTTTGTGAATTTGCCAAAATAAAAAAACTGTTTGGTTTTAAAACTGAATTTATTGGCATCAGTCATGATGATCCTAAAATTACAGAAGCAGAAAAACTCAGATACGATGCCTGCGTTGCGATTTCCAAAAACATTGCTCCGGAAGGAGAAATAGGAGTGCAGGAAATTCCGGGAGGTAAATATGCCGTATTTACTCACAAAGGTCCCTATGAAAAACTGGAAAACACCTACGCCTATATTTTTGGAAAATGGCTATCAGAAAGCGGAAAAGAATTAAGAAATGTTCACAGTTTTGAAAAATATTTAAACGCACCCGAAGATACAAAACCTGAAAAGTTACGTACCGAAATTTACATCCCAGTTCAGTAAACACTGTAAAAACAATCTTAAAATATTCAACATGAAAAAAATAGATTTCAAAAAAGAATACAAAAAATTGTTCCGTCAATCAGATAAAAAAATATCGTATATTGTTTCGCCTAAGTTAAATTACCTAACAATTGAAGGGAAAGGACATCCGGAAAAAAACACCGGATTTGAACAAAAAATCGGCGCACTTTACGGCGTTGCCTACACGTTAAAATTCATGTTTAAAAATCCGGACTTTCAGCCGCCCGAATATTTTGACTTTGTAATTCCCCCAATGGAGACCTTCTGGTATATGAATAACTGTGATGGTTTTGATGTCAATCGCCCGAATGACTGGCGCTGGACATTGTTGCTGATGCAGGCCGGTTACATAACTCCCCAACACATTGAACACGCCAAAAATGAATTGATAAAAAAGGGAAAAACAAATGATTTTACAGAAGATTTACAACTCAAAAAAATAAAAAAAGAAAAGGCTGTTCAGCTTTTACATATCGGGCCATATAACCAGGTGAGCGAAACAGTGGAAAAACTGATGAAAGAGCTGGAATCAAAAGGGCTGGAACCTTATGGAAAATATCGGGAAATTTATTTAAATGATTCCCGCAGGGTTCCGCCCGAAAAGCTAAAGACCATTTGCCGATTACCTTTCCGGGGGAGCCTTTGAAGATCATAAAAACACACTTTCCTAAAATCACTCCAACACAAAGTAAATAAACAACTTACACTTCAATAAAAAAGCCATAAGTTTACATTTATTCAGAATCGTTCAACCTCTTAGCTTTCCATTTGTTTTAAAAGTGAAATTTTAAGACAAATGGAATTTATCATTTCAAAATATACTCCGGGTAACCGCCCCGATGTTCAACTGCCTTCTTCAAAAATGTTTTCCATTTTAGGCGAGGAAGGAATTCGCGAATTGATATTCGAGCACTATGACCTCCTTGCAAAAAGTTCGATAAAAGACCTTTTCCCGCAGGATAAAGCCGGCCTTGAAAAAGCCAAAAAAAATTCATCCGATTTTTTTATTCAGGTATGTGGCGGGCCGATGTATTTTACAAAACACAGGGGAAAACCCATGCTTTACAAACGGCACCTGCCCCACAAAATTACAGCTGAAGCACGGGAAGTTTGGCTCAATTGTTATAAAACAGCACTCGAAAAACGTGATTTACCGGAAGATGTTTTACAATCATTCTGGCATTATCTGGACATTTTTTCCATTTGGATGGTAAACTCATAAAAGTAATTTTCGCTGTATTTTCTGTAATCCTGAAAACATAAACAATTAATCGCTTGTATGTGTTAAATGACTGTAAATAATGCGATTCATCAATTAAAACTTACAATAATGAAATTTACACATCTGATTTTGATTATGGTTGCTGTTATCGGTTTGAGTTCATGCAACCAAAAGCCTTCTCAGCAAAGTGAGGAGGCAAATGTAAAATATTACAGGCATCTCCAGTTTAGTGAAACTCCTTGGGACCTGGAGCAGGGGACACATCCAATTTCTGCCGACGAGGCAGAAAAAATAAACAATTACAAATTTACCTGGAATGAAAATGACCAACTGGTTTCGATTGAATACAACAGAGGCGGTGTTTTGCTCGGGTATTCCAGCCTGAGAGTTGCTAAAGTCACCTATACCTACGAAGGCAATAAACAAATAAAACATTTTTTTGACGAGAACGGGGAGCCAACCCAAAACGGCGGAGCATCCGTTTTTGAATATACTCTTGATGAAAATGGAACAAGGATTGCCATGCGTTTTTTAGATGAAAACGGAGAACCGGTGGAGAACCGAAATAATATCCATAATTATAAATGGGCAAAACTCGGTAACGGAATGATTCAGGAGTTGCGTTACAATTTAGCAGGCGAAGAGGTTATTATGAATCCGTTTTGTCCGTTCTACGAACTTCGTTTCACCTACGACAGTGAAGGCTATGTAACACGAATGGCAAATTACGAGGCCGATACCCTATACGATTGTACTGCAGAGAACTGCGGTGATGTTGGTGTTTCTTATTTTCTGTTTGAAAACAACGAAAATGGCGACTTGCTTACTTTTTCGGTTCACAACACTGTAGGGCAACTGTCAAATTTATACTGGGGCTGGGCAAAACGTAAAAATGTTGTCGACGAAAACGGATATGTTGTGGAAGTAAATATGTACGATCAGGATGACGAATATTTAGGCGGAAAAAGTGTTCCGGTAACCCAAAACGAATACAACGAACACGGAGCCCTGATTAAAAGTGTTTCGTTGAATGAAAATAAAAACATTGTAAACAACCCAAATAATGGTGTCGCCATCGTTGAATACAAATACGACGATAATGGACGAAGAATTGAAACACTTCGTTACGACAAAGACATGAATCCGGTCGAAAGCAACAGCTAATCATTTCTTACCCAAAAAATTATGATTCAACTGAAATTTATTTCAAAGATTTTCCTGCTTTTGTTAACGCTGAGTATGTTTTCATGCTCCGGCAACCAACAAAAAAAGACAGGTGAACAGACAAACCTTCAGGCTGCTCCCGAAGCAAAAGTCGAAATAAATCCGGAAGCAAAAAAGTTGCTTGATCAACTTGTTGAAATGGGGGATTATGCAAACAGTCGTGATATTCCTTCGTTAATAAATCCTTCTTCGGTTTATGAGGAATTGGATAGTAATATTCTGATTGTAGATATTCGCCTACCTGAGATTTTTGTAAACGGACACATAAAAAACGCTGTAAATGTTGAATTTGAGAATCTGCAGGAGTATTTCAAAAAGAATATTGATCCTTCAGCGTTTGATAAAATTGTTTTGGTTTGTTATGCCGGTCAGGGTTCAAGTTATGCAACATCGCTTTTAAGGCTTGCGGGGTATAACAACGTTTATGCTATGCGCTGGGGAATGAGTGGCTGGAACAAAGACTTTGCAGAAGGTTCCTGGCTTGATGCAATTTCTTCTGAATATGAAGATAAACTGGAAACTGCAACAAACGAAAAAGCACAAACAGGCGATTTCCCGAAATTGAATACGGGAAAAACAACGGGTGAGGAAATACTGCATTCCAGACTGGATTCTTTGTTTGCACAAGGATTATCCATCGCGCTTGCTCATGCTGATGAACTATTTGAACAGCCCGAAAATTACTATACTATAAATTACGATCGACGCGACAAATATGAGTCGGGGCATGTCCCGGGAGCAATCCGTTACAAACCGGGCGGGACACTTGGAATTGTCGATGAA
This sequence comes from Maribellus maritimus, assembly GCF_022267315.1. Classification (GTDB taxonomy): domain Bacteria; phylum Bacteroidota; class Bacteroidia; order Bacteroidales; family Prolixibacteraceae; genus Draconibacterium; species Draconibacterium maritimum. The sequence continues at coordinate 54,846 of NZ_JAIKLE010000024.1, read as the reverse complement.
ATGCAAACCATCCCCACAGATAAGCAAGTAGTGATTTACTGTAATACCGGACACAACTCCGGATTTGCAACAGCCTACCTTCGTTTGTTTGGGTTCGATGCCAAAACATTAACTTACGGAAACAATGCATTTATGCACGACAAAATGGTAAACGAAGAAAGTACACTTTCGTGGCTGCCGTTTACTGAGGCTGATATTGAAAATTATCCTTATGTAGAAGAATAAATACTCAGGATTAATCATACAAAAATACCGGATTGAAAATAAGTTTAATCCGGTATTTTTGATATCGTTTATCTTTTTGAAAGCTTTATCTGGTTCCTTTCCAAACAAAGTATCTATGGCGTTTAGGAAGTCTTTGAAAAAATCCGGCCAACAATACGTAATAATAATCCCTGCGGTAAAACAGAACCAAGCAGATAATAAAATTTTGTTGCCCCCCCCGGGACAACAAACTTCTTCCCGTTAAGCATGTTTCTCACTGCCGTTTGAGCAACTTCTTCGGGAGTCAAGGTTGTTATACGTGTTAATGCCGACAGTTTCCGAATATTTTTCTTCGTATGCTCTGACGTCACTCCGCTTGGATGAACAGATGTAAGCAAAACACTGGTGTTTTTCAGTTCGCGGTTGAGTGCACGGGTTAAAAACAAAATATATGTTTTTGTAGCAGCATAAACACTCTTGTTTGGCAAGGCAACAAACGACGCAAAACTACTGATATTCAAAATATGCGCGCGTTCGATCTTTTTCATTTCAGGGAGAAACAACAAAGTCAGTAATGTTGTACTTCTAATATTTAGCAGGAGCATTTTATCCACAAGCTCCGGAGCACTATTTTCAAACTCTCCCTCAAAACCAACTCCGGCATTATTCACCAGATTATTGATTATTATTTCATTTTCCTGTGAAAAATCAAAAACCTTTTGCGGCGAAGCAGTCTGAGTTAAATCAATACCCAGTGATTTTACGTCAACAGCAAAATGCGCTTTTATTTCAGCTATTGTCTCATCAAGTTTGCTATCGGGGAGTGAGACCAAAAACAAATTAAACCCTTTTTTTGCGCATTCCGTGGCAATTGCCCTGCCAATTCCGGAACTGGCACCTGTAATTAATGTATAATATTTCGGCTGTTCTTCACTCATACAAACCCGTTTTTAACCAAGCAATTGTTTTTAACATTCCTTCTCTAAGGGGCGTAATCTGGTAATCCAGTTCGCGAATTGCCTTTTTACTGTTTAAAGGCCGGTGTTGCAAATAACGTTTCACCCAGGGTGGAGTAATCAGTGGCGGTTTCCCAAAGGTTTCAGCCATAAAAAGCTCAAACTTTGAAATACCGAGCATAAACGAAAACGGGATATGAAACATCACCCTTTTTTTTCCTGTCAATTCAGAAAGTATTTTGAAAAAATCGTTGTAAGAAACATTCTCTCCTCCCAAAATATATTTCTTGCCGGGAATTCCTTTTTTCATTGCCTGAATATGACCTCTTATCACGTCTTCAACAAATACATAACTTCCCAACTGGAACCCATCGCCCGGAATAAAACGCCAACTTCCTTCTATATATTTTTTTATCATGATAGTAACGGAATTGCTTTTATTCAGAAACCCCGGACCATACAAACGCGGTGGATTCACAACGACCACATCAAGACCTTTTTTAAAATATTCCACACATAAATTTTCGGCTTGTCGTTTTGTTGTTTCATAGTCGGTCAGATAGGTATCCGGCAACGGTGCGGTCTCGTCCACTTCTTCCATTTCTTTTGATGGTGGAAGTGTAGCCGCACTGGAAGTAAAAACAACCTTTTTAATATTATTTCTGAACGCCGCCTCCAAAACGTTTTTTGTTCCCGTATAATTGGTTTTGTAAGCGAGGGTCTTGTCCTTCGACCAGAGATTGGCATAAGCAGCCAAATGATAGACTACATCGCAGCCTGTTATTGCTTTTTCTAAAACGTCTGTTGAAAACAAATCGCCTTTGAAAACAGTGACTCTTTTTTCAGGAATATTCAGCTTTTCAGGCGAACGGGCCAGAATATGCACTTCATTCTCATTTCTCAGAAGTTCCTCAAGCAATCGGTTTCCTATAAATCCGGTGGCCCCGGTGATAAAACATTTCACATTTAATCGAATTACGGTTGATATATTTTTAGTTTGAAATTTAAATCCTGAATTTTATCTCGAAGGGATATCAATTGTTTCCGATTTTACAAACCTGAGATTAGGATTAAGCCGGATTGAAAAATAGTCGGAAAAAACACTCAACGAGATATGCATAAAAACAGGAATTAACAGCGTCCCTTTAGTCAACGTAAAGTAGCAGGCAATCGTTCCAAACACCAAAGCTCCAATGGCCTGGTCTTTTCCGTTCACCATATGAATTGCAGAATAAATCACAACATTAATTGCAATAGCCGGCCAGAATCCAAAATCATTAAAACATGCATTTAAAAAAATTCCCCGGAACAGAAATTCATAACCAACTAAATACAATGTCCAGCCCAGAGCATTAAAAACAAACATCGAAATTGTCCATTCTTTCCATTTGATTTGAAGCGAATTTCTTTCGGGTTTGACTTTTTGCGTTAAAAACAAAATTGAACCAATTATCCCGGACAATAGCAGAATTGTACTAATGTTCGACCGTAGCAATGACAAGCTGAATCCATATTTATCCATGGAATGATCAACAAAAAAATAATACAGAATTCCGGGTAGTAATCCCAGAAAAACAAAACCTGTAAGTTTTTGCATAAAAAAACGATAAAGTTCCTTTTGCGACTGATTTTTATATCTTCTCTCCGCAAAACGGACAAAAAAAACGGAGTGTGCTGTATAGTAGTACAAATAAAAAAACAGAATAACTCCCACAATAAGAATTGATATTCTGGTTTCAGAGGAACTTAATTGAAAATTCATGGCGTAGCTTTAAATTTACCTGACAAGTTACAAAAATTGTAAGGTATTTCAACCCATGAAATTTAAGAATTCATTATGAAATCACTGCTTTAAAAAAATTTGTTTATAAACAACAACAAGCAGCATCTTAAAACAAGAGATGTTATTTATTGCTTTTATCTATCCAGTCGATAATAAAATGCCAACGAGATAACATTGTTAAACTGATTGTTCAGCCAATAATAATTTGTAGCGTCCTCACCCGGCAATCCGCGGATAGGCAACACTGAATAAGCGATGCGTAAATCCAGCTTTAGGCGATCAAGCATATCAAACTGAAAACCCACAAAAGGTTGTAAATCGAAGTCATTGAATGCATTTTGGTCTTCCCGCACAAACTCACCGTATTCATCAAATTCTTTGGCGTGAACAAGGTATCCTGCTGAAATGCCTCCCACTACAGCGCTTTTATCGCTGGCCCTAAACCCGACAAAGACGGGAATATCGATATAGCCCAGACGCATGATATATTTATCCGGGTCTTCATCTTTGGGTTTTATTCTGTTGCGGGCCCCTTTTTGCGAATATTTTATTTCCAATCCGGCAAAAACAGCAGGAGCAATATCAGTTTGAACAAAAGCTCCGGCCAGAATGCCCGGTTTATGATATCCTTTGTATGAATCTCCTTCAACCTGAGTTGCGTTGTATCCAGCCAGAATTCCTCCCTGAAAACGTTGCGCCAAAGCTAGATTTACGATTAAAATAAAAAGTGCCGGTAATAAAAGTCTTCTTGTCATTTCATTTCCATTTTTCAAGTTCTGATTTCAAAATCTCCACTCCTTTGCCCGCTTTTTCCTGAATATAAGTTACATTTTTGGAAAACAACTGCGGTCGGCCCGGATCAATAACAAATATAGGAATTTCCGGTTTAGCATAATTTACCAGCCCGGCTGCAGGATAAACCACCAGCGATGTACCGATAACAACCAGAATATCGGCGCATTGAACCACTGAAAGAGCATCAGTTAATGCGGGAACTGCCTCGCCAAACCAAACAATGTGAGGCCGGAGTTGACTTCCCTTTTCGCATGTATCGCCTGGTTTTAATTCCCATTTATCAAGCGTATAAACCAAATCAGGATCGATAGTGCTGCGCGCTTTCCGAAGTTCACCGTGTAAATGCAAAACTTTTGTACTTCCGGCCTGTTCATGCAAATCATCTACATTCTGAGTGACAACCTCAACATCAAATTCATTTTCCAAATCAGCAATTCCGATGTGCCCGCCATTGGGTTTTGCCTCCCAAAGTTGTTTCCGGCGCTCATTATAAAACCGTAATACCAATTCCGGTGTTCGCAACCAGGCTTCAGGACTTGCCACTTCCGTTACGTCGTATTGTTCCCACAAACCACCCATATCGCGAAAAGTTTTTAATCCGCTTTCCTGACTCATGCCGGCTCCCGAAAGTACAACCAGTTTCTTTTTCATAAAGGAAAAATTGGTTTTGAATCAAAAAAATATTCAGCTTATTTTAATCGAATCAGAATACCGATAGTAATTATTCAACAGATACCTTAACATCTTTAAACATGAACAAATTATCACTAACCCTTAACTCCCTGCCGCTTATAGTAGTTACATTTTTAAGGATAACTTCTTTCGTTTTCACGTAAGGAAACTTCTCCACATAAGAATCATCAATCATATCCGGGTTAAAGTTTGCAAAAACCGCCGGCCCCTGATAATCCTCCGGATGATTCGAATCATCAATTCGAAGGTTTTCAATAACAATTTTTTCCGGCATGTAACAGGTGTAACCAAAATCATGCTGCCCGGAATAGGAGCCGCTGATTAAACTTGCAATAGTCGGTTTTCCGTTTGCAGGGATAAAAACACAATTACGAATAATAAATTCTCCCCGCCAGGTACTGCCGTAATCTGAGCGCAGGTTGATAAGCCGGCTTCCACGTATAGTAGAGTTCTCCACTGTAAAAGTTCCGCTACCAATGGCATTAATTCCCATGTGTCCAAGAGTGGAGTTCCGTACCGTAGCATTGGCAACACCCATGTGAGCATCGAATCGCGAAAAAACACAACTATCCAATACAATATTTTTGCAATAGTTGGATCCCATAATTCCCCAGTAAGTTCGGTCATTAATATCGTTTGTTTGATTGCAGTTCACAAACGAAATATTGAGAGCGCGGCCGAGAGAAATATCATAAGTCCCCATGGAAACAGGAACGCCAGCCGAACCAATAGTCCGGTAAGTTTTATGGCCTGTAAGCGTTGTGTTTCGAACGGTTACATAGGCACAGTCGCCAACATTGATAAATCCGCCATAAGGTGCGCCATGATCTTTTTCGCCCGTGACATGGTGTTCCAGCCCATCCACAAGCACATTGGATCGTCTGATACCTATTCCCCGACTATAATACGTATATTTCGATTCTGCCTGATTGGCAATGGTTGTAAACTTCCCGCCGGTAATTGTAAGCGTATTCTCTTCAATTGGAAGTGCCTTAATCGCTGTTATTTCATCAAAATCCCAAATAATTGGAGCATCCATATCTACATTGCCATTTCGGTCAACGATAAAAATATCGGTCTGTGGAGCCCCGTTGTTTTGATTTGGCCCAAAACGGATGTAGCGCCTTACTTTCGAATTGGTAGCTGTGAGCAAACAAGTTCCGGGTAAAGTAACATCTATTTTCTCCTGGTTTCTTTTTAAAGACGATATACCTTCCGGAGTAAACGTTTGTTTATCGGAATTAACCAGAAAAACCTGTGCATTTCTATTTTCCACATCGGTATCATCAATAATAAAAGAAGCCGTATTAAAATCCGTATCCGTTCGAATGACTGCAGTACGAGCCTTTCCACTAATATAATATGAGGCGTTTTCGTCAGCTTTCACTAAAAGCCTGTTCTGATTGGCATAAGCATGAGTAGCAGCGATAGCATCAATATCATCGGTTTTACTGTCGCCTTTTGCACCAAAATCGCTGTAACGTACCACTCCATTTTTCTTAAACCTTTTTGCATTCTGGGGAGAAACGTTGATATATAACTTCCCGGGGTCATCTGTTCTGACGCTAATTTTACCCTTCTCTGAAGTTATAATCACATCATCCGGCAGATTTTGTGTCTGACCATTAGTCAGATTAATACCGACCAACAAGAAGAAAAAAAAGATTATGTATTTCATTACTTAGTATTTTGGTACTGAATAATTTCCTCTAAATCAATAAAATTATCAGCGATTGGTTTTAGCTTATAAAGATTATTATAAAAAGAGAATTTTCATACTCAAAACAAAAAAATTGTCTTATTAGCAATAAAACACGAAAAATTATTTTCTTCCTAAATATTGTTTCGACCAGTATCTTTTTCTGAAATCTTGTCCTGAATTCTCTACATTTGTAGCCGTGATAGATCATGCGACCATAGAACGTATTTTAGATGCTGCTGAAATCAGTGATGTTGTCTCCGATTTTGTGACGCTCCGCAAAAGAGGAGTTAACATGCTTGGTTTATGTCCGTTTCACAATGAGAAGACACCCTCGTTTACGGTTTCTCCGGCTAAAGGAATTTTTAAATGTTTTGGTTGTGGTAAGGGAGGGAACTCTGTGAATTTTATCATGGAACATGAAAACCTCACTTACCCTGAGGCTTTAAAATGGCTGGCAAAAAAATACAATATAGAAGTTACAGAAGAAGAGGAAACCGAAGAACAGAAACAGCTCAAAGACGAACGCGAAAGTTTGATGATTGTTTCCTCTTTTGCACAAAAATTCTTCACACGTTATTTATGGAATGAAAACGAAGGCAGAACCATCGGATTAAGTTATTTCCGCGAACGTAGTTTTCGCGACGATGTGCTTAAAAAATTTGAAGTAGGTTTTGCCCCTGACGGAAAAACCCCGTTTACAGAGGCTGCGCAAAAACAGGGCTATAAAATCGATTTTCTTGAAAAAACAGGACTCACCATTGTCCGCGACGACTGGCAGCGCGATCGTTTCGCAGGCAGAGTCATATTTCCTATACATAATCTCGCCGGACGTGTGATTGCTTTTGGAGGAAGAATTCTGAAGGAAGATAAAAAAACAGCAAAATATCTCAATTCTCCTGAATCAGAAATTTACCACAAAAGCAAAGTTTTATACGGAATATATCAGGCAAAACGTTCGATCACCAAAAATGAAAAGTGTTACCTGGTGGAAGGTTACACCGATGTACTTTCGATGCACCAGGCCGGAATTGAAAATGTAGTGGCCTCTTCGGGAACTGCGCTAACTCCCGACCAAATCAGATTGATGAAGCGCTTTTCGCCCAATATCACCATAATTTACGATGGCGATGAGGCAGGAATAAAAGCTTCGTTACGCGGGATCGACCTCGTACTGGAGGAAGGTATGAATGTTAAGGTGTTGCTTCTCCCCGATGGTGAAGACCCTGATTCATTTGCTAAAAAAATGGGAGCCAGTGGATTTACAAATTATATCCGGGAAAACGAAACCGATTTTATCCAGTTCAAAACACGTCTTCTGCTCAAAACAACCGAAAACGACCCGGTGGCAAAAGCACGGTTAATAACAGATGTTATTCGTTCGATATCAGTAATTCCTGACTCCATAACCCGCTCGGTTTATATCAAAGAATGCAGCAAACTACTGAGTGTAAACGAAGAAGTTCTGTACACCGAAGTCAGAAAACAAAAAAGCAAACAAACGGATGATTTCCGCAAAAAGGAACTTCGCGAAAAAACGAGAAAACCAGATCCAAAACCGGAACCGCAGCCCATACAGAAAACCTCTGATTTTTTAGTGGAAGAGCTCGAATTCCTGCGTTTTCTTTTGAAACATTGTGGTTCACCACTTTTTGAAATTGAGGGAGAAAATCCAAATGAAACAGAAATTGTGACGGTTGGTGAATTTATGATCGAAGAACTTGAAAACGACGATCTTGTTTCACAACAGCAGCTGTTCCAGACCATTTTTAATGAGGTAAAAGAAAACCTGGCCAACGAAAAATTTGATCCGTGGAAATACTTTATTTATCATCCCAACGGAGACGTAAGTAAACTTGCCACTGACCTGCTTTCTGAAAAGTTTATTGAAAGTAAACGGTGGACAAAAGCCGGTGCTTACACCGAAAAAGAGGAAGACATTCTGGATATACTTATCCCCAGAATTGTGCATGAATACAAGTTGCGCAAAATCGGAATTATGCTGGAAGCGATAGAAAAAGAAATTGATGTAGCAGCGAAAGAAAATGACTTTGACAGAATTATAGAAGAACAATCAAAATACATGAACCTGAAACGGGTGGAAAAACATTTGTCGGACCAACTGGGCAACCGAACCATCATATAAACCAAAAATTTATGCGAACATATCTTATCGAAGACCGGGAGAAAATAAACGAGACTATAAAAGCATGTAAAACATGCTACCTGGCCATGGCAGAAGAAAATGCACCTTATGTTTTACCAATGAATTTTGCATTAAACGGCGATTGGGTGATTTTACATTCAGCACAAACCGGAAGAATGTGGGAGACACTGAAAAAAAACCCGAAAGTATGCATCAACTGGACGCTGGGAGAAGAACTTGCCTGGCAAGATGTACAAGTGGGATGTAGCTACCGTGTAAAATCGGAATCGGTTCTGGTAGAAGGTGAAGCTGAATTTGTGGATGACTATGATGAAAAGTACGCGTTGCTAAAAATGTTAATGGCGCAATACAGCGACCGCGAATTTAAGTTTAATGCACCGGCGGTAAAAAATGTGGGGCTTATAAAAGTTAAGATTGAAAAATTATCAGCAAAAGAATTCGGGGCAAAAGCAATTACCCCGTGGAATAGTTAATTTTCTTTCTTTCTATTTTGTCGAATTTGCAGTAGTACCTGAATGTCTAATTTGTCTTTAACTCTTTGAGGAAAGCTCAATAACATATTATTCTATCATAAAATTGTTTTGGCCTGTATTTGGACGTTCGCCTGTTGATGCAAAAAATTGCATTCCCTGCACCATCTCAAAAAAAATAAGCCGTTCATGAGGAGTGCGCGTCGTTGCTTCATCTTGTCTTTTTGAGTTCGACTCTTCCTTTGTTTCAAATTTTATTGCGAAATCAGTTCCCATAATTCAAATACGAAGAATATAAAATAACAATTCTCTGTTATTGAAAGAAAACAAAAAAAGGTTAAAGGCTTTTAAATTTTATCTTTGCTAAAAAATTTTATTTATGATTTTTGTAACCGGAGGAACAGGTTTGGTGGGCTCGCATTTACTTTATGAATTGGTAAGTGCCGGACAAAAAGTAAAAGCTCTAAAGCGGGAAACCAGCAATTTGAAACAGGTTAAAAAAACTTTTTCAAACTATTCTGAAAAATCCGAAGAACTATTTAGCCAAATCGAGTGGGTTGATGGTGATATTCTGGACTATTTTGCACTGGAAAAAATCCTCGAAGGAGTTACAGAAATCTACCACTGCGCCGCGATTGTTTCTTTTCGCTCAGGGGAGCGCAAAAATATGATTTCGAATAATGTGGAAGGAACAGCCAACCTGGTAAATGCGGCTATTGAAAATGGAGTAAAAAGAATCTGCCATGTGAGTTCCATTGCCGGTCTTGGACGTTTGCAAAATGGTGATTTGGTTACTGAAGAAACCAACTGGATTCCTTCGAAAAAAGTTTCAGGATATTCCGAAAGTAAATTTTTCTCGGAAAATGAAATCTGGCGGGGGATGGAAGAAGGGCTGGATGCTGTAATTTTAAACCCTTCCATTATATTAGGTCCGGCAAAATGGGATGCAGGAAGCGCCAAGCTTTTCAAAACCGTTTGGGACGGGATGCCATTCTACACACGCGGCGTTACAGGATTTGTAGATGTAAAAGATGTGATTCAGGCAATGCTCCAACTTATGCATCCTGAAAATTTTGAAAACTGCAAAAATCAAAGGTACATTCTTAATGCCGACAATATTAGTTACCGTGAATTTTTCTCGCAAATTGCCGATGTGCTGGAAAAGCCACGACCAAAATACTTTACTTCCAACAGTCTTTTGGGAGTGGTTTGGAGAGCTGCTACTTTTTGGGGCTGGCTTACACGCAAACCTTCGATGATAACCCGTGAATCGGTTTCCAACTCCAACGATGTAAACAAATTCGACGGTACAAAAATTACTAAAAAGATCGATTTCCAATACACACCAATTGCTGAATCCATAAAACAGACAGCCTCTTTTCTGAAAAAAGATTTTTCTCCCGGAAACTAAGCATGAAAAACAAGCAACGGCGTTTTAGTGTGAAATACCATTTCGCGTGCAAAACTCGGATTAAACAACCTCGAAATCATATTTCGTTTGTGTGTCGTCAGTGATAAAATATCAACTTTTTCTTCATCAATTACTTTTTGCAGTGCCCCCAAAACATCATTCCCCATAAGCAGTTTACACTCAAAGTCCTTCTTTTCATACTTTTTCTGAAGAATATCTTTCATTCCTTCCAATCGCGCCAAATCCCATCCATTCCCTTTAGGCTGACCTACATGAGCACAAAGCAGTTTTACATCAAAAGGTTTGAGTAATTCCAACAACTTGTCAACCACCACAAAATCTTTTTCATCAAAATTGGTAGCATACAAAACTTTTGAAAAATCTTTCAATTCTTTTGTTTTTGAGTATTCGGGAACAACCAAAACCGGAACACGCGCATTGTAGATAACATAAACAGCCACACTGCCTACTGTTTCTGCAACATCAGAGGTTCCGCCACGTCCCATCACAATCAATTGTGACTGATGTTTTTCTGCATATGCAAGAATATCTTCATCCGGATAACCCGACTTAATGATAAATTCCGAAGCAACCTCATTCCACTTTTCCTTTCCAAGCGATTTTGAGAGTTTGCCAATAAATTGCTCAAATTGTTTATTGGCATCTTTTTCCGCATATTCCATTTTCACCAACAGAGTAGGATCATAGGCGTACACATCACTAAACGGAATGGAATGAATCAGGGGATTGATATAACAGTGCAGAAACACGATTTTAATTCCCAGATGACTGGCAATATTATAAGCCATTTTACCGGCTTTTTCAGAATTGAGAGAAAAATCAATGGGAACCAAAACGTGCCTTTCCTTTTTATCCTGCACCGGTTCAGGTGAAGTAGCTTTTGTTCCAAGCAAATTATCCAGAACAGGCATAGCTTTCGGCACATCTTTTTCCAACACTTTTACACTTGTTGAATACGAAATTGTGCCTCCCACCCAATTCAGATTTTCAAGAACACAGTCTATTTTTTTTGCCTCCAACCGCGTTTTTAAAATATGCGCTTTGGAATACGGCAACACCACAATTGTAACCAGTTTTTCTTCCATGACTTTTGGCTTTAAGTTGAACTGTTGTTTTCATTTATTTATTCGATTGAAGAAAAAAGAAGTTACATTAAACAGGCCGTTTTTATAAAAAAGGCGATCTGTCAACCGACAGACCGCCTTAGAGCGTATTACTAATACTACCCTCGAAATTAAATCCCGAAAGCTTCTTTAATAGCATCAACAAAATCAAGCTTTTCCCATGTAAAAAGCTCTACTTCCAGTTCAACTTTCCCGTTATAGGGCGACTCAAACGTTTTTTTCACCACTGTGGGAACCCTCCCCATATGACCATAGGCCGCTGTTTCCGAATAAATCGGGTTACGCAACTTAAGTCTTTCTTCAATTGCGGCAGGCCGAAGATCGAAAATTGTTTTCACTTTTTCAGCAATTTCACCGTCAGAAAGTGAAATATTTTTTCTCCCGTAAGTATTTACATAAACTCCTACAGGTTGAGCAACACCAATTGCATAGGCCAATTGTACCAGAATTTCATCGGCAACTCCGGCAGCCACTAAATTTTTTGCAATATGACGCGATGCATACGCCGCTGAGCGGTCAACTTTTGACGGGTCTTTACCGGAAAAAGCACCACCGCCGTGAGCTCCCCGCCCACCATACGTATCAACTATAATTTTTCGTCCGGTTAAACCGGTATCTCCATGCGGACCACCTATTACAAATTTTCCGGTTGGATTGACATGATAAATAATATCGTCGCCAAACAAGGCCTGAACACGTTCGGGTAACTTGGCTTTTACACGGGGAATCAAAATGTTAATTACATCTTCCCTGATTTTTGCCAGCATTGGTTCATCTGTGTCAAACTCATCGTGTTGAGTTGAAACTACAATCGTATGAACTTTTACCGGTTCGTTATCGTCAGTGTATTCAATGGTTACCTGCGATTTTGAATCCGGTCGGAGATAAGTCATCTCTTTTTCTTCTCTGCGAATAACCGCCAGTTCCTGCAAAATCAAGTGCGACAGTTCCAACGGAAGCGGCATGTAATTATCGGTATCCTTGCAGGCATAACCAAACATCATCCCCTGATCGCCTGCTCCCTGGTCTTTTCTATCCTCTTTGTCAACTCCCCGGTTGATGTCGGGGCTTTGTTCGTGAATAGCCACCAGAACACCGCAGGAATCACCTTCAAAACGATACTCTCCTTTAGTATAACCAATTTTGTTAATTACTCCGCGTGCAACTTCCTGCACATCGACATAAGTTTGCGATTTTACCTCGCCCGCAACCACAACCTGTCCGGTGGTTACCAATGTTTCAACAGCTACCTTCGAATCCGGGTCGAATGATAAAAACTGATCCAACATTGCGTCTGAAATCTGGTCGGAAACCTTGTCAGGATGACCTTCTGAAACCGACTCACTTGTAAATAAATAACTCATAAATCCCTAGTTTTTTTACTGAACATATCAGCTTTGTTAAACAATTTACTATTTGGGCTCCGGGATGTGTTGATTGAAAAATTGAAAAAAAGCACGATTGCTTTAGCATTTTTTTCAGTGGTTGCAATCAATCTCAAATCTTTCCACGTAGCGTTAGCAAAAATACGACAGTTATTTTTAATAAAAAAGTTATTTAGAATCTTTTTAAATGACATTCTTTTAAAATCCAAACAAACAAAATGCAACTACCTAAAAACAAACAGAATAACTTCATATAGCAAGGAATTATATTTTTTACATTCCAAATAAACAATGCTTAAAAACAACCCTTCCTTTCATTTTGCGATCCTGATATTAATTACATTTGATTGATTAATCTTTTAAACCACGCGCTCAATGAATGCAAAAATAAATCTTTTTGTTCTGGTTCTTTCAGTACTAACTTTCTTTAGCTGCCAGGAAGAATCAGAGCCCAAACCTCTTCCTGATCCAAGTTATCCAACTACCTACAAACCGTTATCACAGTCTGAATGGGCCGAAAGAAATGATGATTTCCAAAAAATAAATATTTATGGGGGTTTGATTTTGAATGAATATGGATTCGCGGAAGGTGAGATTCCATTAATAAATGTTGATTCAATTACAAAAGACTTAGTAACAAATAAAATTGATACTTTGGTATCCATGTACCATGAGTTTTTAGGAATCCCTGAAGAAATGACCTTTGACTATGAGAATCAAATTCAGATTCTTGCCACCAATTCTATTCCCAGAGCCACCAAAGTTGGAATACGCTCTTTTTATGAAGGCATGGAAAATGCAAAAGAAAAAGGATACTTTGAAGACTACATGAGAGATATTAGATACAAATTCTATTTAACAGAAAATCAATTTGATGAAAAAATTCTTGATGGAGTTGAAATATCTTTCGATTTCAACATTAATAAAAGTTCAATAAAAATTCAGGGAAACTGGCTCTCAAAAATAGTCGTTCCGAAAGACAAAATTTATAGCGAAGGTGACGCGTTGGGTATTGCATACAGAGAAATTTTGAAACAAACCGGAAGAAATATTTGGGAATCAAAAGAAAATTATAGCTCTTATTCTTTGTTGTTAAAAATAAAAAATAACAATCAATTCGAAATCAGAGATTGTTGGATTGTTTATACCGTTGAAATACCTTATGCGGGGTATACTATTGCGGTGTATATTGATACTCAAACCGGAGAGGTAGTAAAATATTTCGATAGGTTATAAAATTACCCCATCAAAATAAAATCTTCGCCTTCAATATAATTTCTTTTTTTCAGAAATTCCTTGATTTGCTGACCTGCGCCGGGATTTGTAACCAATGAAACAACAAACATTCTCCGGGAGTTGGGAATTTCTTCAAAGTGCAAAACTTTTTTCACAGAAGTTTTTGATTTTACAACATCAATAAAACCTTCTATACTCAACCCTTCTTTTTCCAAAAGTTTTGCCCGTTGCCTTGTTTTTCGTCCCGCTCCCCACACCCAAATTACAGGATGAAAAGGATTATTTTTTTCTGACCACTTTTTGAAATATCTTGCCTTGACTTTGAAAAAAGCATCTGTTGAATATCGTTCATCAGTGCGAGTCAAACGAGTGGTATAGTCATGCCACTCCAGCAGTGGCTCTTCTATTTTTGCCATTTTAATTCCCGTCTCCAGGTAACGAAGTTGCATTTCATAATCTTCCGGGAAATCACCGTGAATACATCCACCATACTTTTCAAAAATTTCTCTTCGAAACATGATTGTCGGGTTGACAACCGGAATCTCCACAAAACGGTTTAACTCAATTTGTACAGGAGAACAAAACGAATTTACCCACCTGACAAAACGTTTAAACCCCACCGTGTTTTTATTGTGTGGAAAATATCTTACGGTTGAGCCAACCAGCCCAATATCAGGATTTTCTCTCAAAAATTGCAGTTGCTTTTCCAATCGATTTGGGGAAGAAACGTCATCGGCATCCATTCGGGCAACAACGCTGCCACGAGAATTTTGAAGTCCGCAATTCATGGCATTTGCAACTCCGGGCTTGGATTCTTTCAAAAGCCTGATTCGTTTATCTTCTGATGCAAATTTTCGGGCAATTTGTATGCTTCCATCGGTTGAAAGATTATCAACCAGCAGCAGTTCAAAATCAAGATATCTTTGGTTAAGGATACTTTCAATGGCCCTTTTCAATGTATTTTCAGCATTAAAAAACGGAAGTACAACCGAAATTTCATGATTCATAACAATGCGTTAATACTGGCGGAACAATCAATACCTCTGCAAACCATATTGCAGAAGACTTAATTCTGATTTTGCGTTAACTGATGAAATACGTTTTCCAGATTCTGCTGCTTTTCCTGCAGCGTCAGCAATACTAATTTATTCTCAACAGCAAATTGAAAAAGAAGCGGGCGGATATCCTGTTCGCCATCCGATTCAATTATCCAAAAATTTTCTTCAGCCTGCAGGTTTTTAACTCCCCGAACAGCAGCCAGCTTCGCTTCATCGGCTTTTTTATTAAACTCAGCAAGAACAACCTGCCCCTGCCCCATGTTACCGCTTTTAATTTCAGCGATGCTGCCATTTGCTACAATCCTTCCTTTATTTATAATGATAACGCGGTTGCAGACCGCTTCTACCTCCTGCATAATATGCGAAGAGAGAATAACCGTTTTTTCTTTGCTGATATCACGAATCAATCCCCGGATTTCTTCCAGCTGATTAGGATCCAAGCCGGTTGTAGGTTCATCAAGAATTAAAACGGAAGGATTATGAATCAATGCCTGCGCCAATCCTACACGCTGGCGATATCCTTTTGAAAGTGCCCGTATTTTTTTGTGTTGTTCTTCTCCTAATCCGGTTAGTTCTATCATCTCGTCCACTCGCTTTTTTTTGTTGGAAATTCGGTAAAAACCGGCAGTAATTTCTAAAAACTCCTTAATATAAAGCTCAGTATAAAGCGGGTTGTTTTCAGGAAGATAACCAATATTTCGTCTGATCTCCATATTTTGTGGTGTAACCCTCTGCCCACTCACAAAAACTTCACCGGAGTCAGCAGGTAAATAACCGTTTACAATTTTCATCAGAGTCGACTTTCCTGCGCCATTTGGCCCCAGAAAACCAACAAGTTCTCCCTGTTTAACCGAGATACTGACATTATCGAGCGCTTTTTGCTTTCCAAATAATTTTGTTATGTTGCTCGTTTCTACTGTCATACATTTATAAATGAAAACAAAAATAGTTGATTCTTTTTATTTTGAAAGCATTAGTTTAAATTTGCAGTTCAGCAAAACAGATTTTGTAGATGAAAGATCGTAATTTCAATTATATAAAGGATTTAACCCGCTACGAGAGACAAAAAACATGGGAAGTAAATATCGGAGGTGTTCCTGTAGGTGGAAATAATCCTATCCGAATTCAAACGATGACCGATACCGATACATCGGACACCGAAGCGATCGTTGAGCAAATTATCCGCTTAATCAAAGCAGGAGCAGATTATGTGCGTGTAACGGTTAAAAGTATAGCCGACGCAGGAAACCTGAAAAACATAAAAAACAAACTTGCAGAAAGAGGATATAAAACTCCACTAATTGCGGATATCCATTTTAATCCGCGACTGGCCGAGATTGCGGCTAAAAGCATCTCGAAAGTAAGGATTAACCCTGGAAATTTTTATGATAAACGTGCTCAGTTCATCAATAAAATTTATTCCGACGAAGAATATAAACAGGAACTTCATAAAATTGAAGATCAGTTTATCCCGTTTTTAAAAATCCTTAAGGAAAACAATACCGCTTTAAGAATTGGAACAAACCATGGTTCACTATCTGACAGGGTAATGAGCCGTTTTGGAGATACTCCTTCCGGAATGGTTGAGTCTGTTATGGAGTTTCTACGTATCTGTAAAAAGGTAGATTTTAACGATGTAGTTATCTCCATCAAGTCGAGCAACACCCGTGTAATGGTGTATACTGTACGTTTGTTAAATTACAAAATGCGACTGGAAGACTTAAAATACCCATTGCATCTTGGAGTTACTGAAGCCGGAGAAGGCGAAGACGGCCGAATAAAATCGGCAGTCGGAATTGGAGCTTTACTTGCAGACGGGATTGGTGACACCGTGCGTGTATCTTTAACCGAAAGACCGGTGAGGGAAATTCCCGTGGCTTTAAAACTCGTCAATCATGTAAGAAGCTACGAAAATCATGAAGCGATAACTGCTCCTTTAATTGCTCAGCCAAATCCGTTTGAATACGAAAGACGATCAACCCGCCCTGTATTAAATATGGGAGGAGAAGAACTGCCGGTGGTTGTTGCCGACTTAGGAGATCGCAGTTTACAGGAAATGATTCCGATAAGGGGAAAATTGATTCCTGATTATTTTCTTTCCGGAAATAAAATTCTGGATATTCACGGGGAAGAATACCCGATTATTACGCTCGAAGAATATCTTTTTGAAAGTACTCGCTGGGGAAGAATGAAGTTTATCCGTACCAATAAAATGGAATTCGACCGTTTTATGGACAGACATCCCGAAATTATTACCAAACTGAAACAAACCAGAAAAACTGTACTTATACTGGAAAGCTTTAATAAAAACCCGATGGCAGAATTAAGGGCTTTCTTTATGAGTCTGGAAACACATATATGGAAGGTTCCGGTAATTCTGTACCGAAGGTACAACGAAGAAACCCTGGAAGACCTTCAAATAAAGGCTTCTGTTGATTTTGGCGGACTCTTCCTGGATGGGTATGGTGATGGTATCTGTATATCAAATGATAGTGATATTATTACTTTTACCGAATTGAAAGACCTTAGTTTTGGCATTCTGCAGGCAAGCAGAATGAGAACAACAAAAACAGAATTTATTTCCTGCCCGGGATGCGGCCGCACATTATTTAATTTGCACGAAACTACATTAAAAATAAAAGCACATTTTAAACATCTTGATCACCTCAAGATTGGAATTATGGGTTGTGTTGTAAACGGCCCCGGTGAAATGGGCGATTCCGATTATGGCTTTGTAGGTGCCGGAAACAACCGGGTGAATCTTTATAAAGGATTAAAACCCATAAAAAGAAATATTCCATATGAAGATGCTGTAGAGGAACTGGAATTATTGATTCGCGAAAACGGTGACTGGCAGGATCCGGAAGATTAATCGAAATTTTTTAAGTCTTCCAATTTATTATTTAACAGTTGTCTTAATTCTTCTACGCCTTCAATTTCTTCGGAAGGAGTATATCTGATTTCGTGAGATGACCCGTTTTTTGTGATAATAATAAATTCATCGCAGCCATCGGCACAAACGTTGCACTCATCATATTCAAGCTCAAGAAAATCGTTATAATCAAAAGAAGAAGAAATTTCCTTCCATTCATCAGAAGTTATTGCGTCCGTTTTATTAACTGTTCCTTTATTTTCGCCACAGGGAATATTTTTATAATAGTCTGTTTTCACTGAGGAAACAATTATTTTCTCTTCCCCTACGCACCAGCCACAAACGTTGCCAAACTCAATTGTAATACTGCCGTGTTCCCCAAACTCATCATCTGACTTGGAGCAGAAAATAAATAACAAAGGAATCAGCATTATCAAGAAGTAATTTTTACTGTATTTCATTAAACGTATTTCTTTTTGTTCTGAAAAGATAAAATAAAATCACTTTGGGTTGCGTGGCTCCCGGTTTTTATCCTCACGCCGATTTTATATTTTTGTCGTTAAACGAAAAAGAAAACCAATGGTAAAAACGTACTGGAAACCTGGAACCATAATTTATCCCCTTCCCGCAGTGATGGTAAGTTGCGGCGAAAAAGAAGAAGAATACAATATTATTACCATTGCCTGGACCGGCACCATTAACAGCGATCCGCCCATGTGCAGCATCTCAGTCCGGCCGGGCAGGCATTCATACGAAATAATTAAACGAACGGGAGAATTTGTTATTAACCTCACTACCGAAAAGCTTGCCAGGGCAACAGACTGGTGCGGCTGTCGTTCAGGTCGAAAGTACAACAAATGGAAAGAAATGAATCTCACTCCTGCCCCTGCCAAATTGGTTAAGGCACCAATTGTTGAAGAATCTCCCGTGAATATTGAATGCAAAGTGAAAAACATTGTGGAGCTTGGTACGCACCACATGTTTATTGCCGAAGTTGTAAGTGTTTCTGTTGATGATGCTTTTCTGAATGACAAAAATGCATTTAGTTTCTCAAAAGCAAAACCATTGGTATACAGCCACGGGCATTATTTTGGACTTGGAAAAAAAATTGGAAAATTTGGATGGTCGGTTGAGAAAAAGAAGAAGAAAAAAAAGTGAAATTGTCGGCGACATGCAAATTGAACAATATCCCGTTATTTTTGTAATGAAAGGAATATTATTAAGGCCTTGAAAATTTAATTATTGTTGAAAAATCAAAGCAAATTATGAGTCAGGAAAACAATACAATACAAAACAATCCCCTTCTGGAAACATTTAACACTCCGCACGAAACAGCGCCATTTGGAAAAATAAAGGATGAACATTTTTTACCTGCTTTTCAAAGTTCAATAAAAAAAGGAGAAGCTGAAATAAAAGCCATTTTTGAAACGGAAGAACTACCTTCTTTTGAAAATACTGTTGCAGCTCTTGATAGCGCAGGACGTTTATTAAGTCGGACTGCCGGCGTATTTTTTAATCTTTTAAATGCAGAAACCAGCGACGAACTCCAAAAAATTGCAGAAGAAGTTTCCCCTCTCTTAACCAAATTTCAAAATGACATTACACTCAATCCCGAGCTTTTTGAGCGTATTAAATCGGTTTACGAACAAAAAGAAAACCTGAATTTAACGGTTGAAGAGGAAACCTTACTTGAAAACACCTATCAAAACTTTGTTCGGAGCGGCGCGAATCTTTCTGAAGAACAAAAGGAAAAGTTCCGTAAAATCAGCACTGAATTATCGGTTCTTTCGCTTAAGTTTCACCAAAACGTACTTAAAGAAACCAATAAATACGAACTACACATTACAGACGACACCAAGCTGACAGGTCTTCCGGAAAGTGCACTGGAGGCAGCGGCCGAAAAAGCAAAAGAGAAGGAGAAAGAAGGCTGGATTTTTGATATTACTGCGCCCAGCTACCTCCCATTCATGAAATATGCGGATAACCGCGGGTTACGAAAAGAAATGTTTTTGGCTTACATGTCAAAATCGTTTAAAGGCGATGAACTAGACAATCAGGAAAATGTAAAAAAAATGGTTCACCTGCGTCTGGAAATGGCTCAGCTTTTGGGATATAAAAATTATGCCGATTATGTATTGGAACGCCGGATGGCAACGAATGCCGAAGGAGTATACAAACTTCTGGAAGATTTGTATACTGCCTCCTTTAAAGTGGCTAAGAATGAGAAGCAAGAAGTAGAAGAATATGCGAGAGTCATTGGTTTTGAAGAAGAAATCATGCCCTGGGACTGGACCTATTACAGCGAAAAATTAAAAGTTAAAAAATTCGATTTGGATGATGAAAAACTAAAACCCTATTTCGAACTCAACCGGGTGATCGACGGAGTTTTTGGATTGGCAACCGAACTGTATGGAATAACTTTTAAACCAAATAATGAAATTCCGGTGTACCACGATGAAGTAATCCCTTATGAAGTTTACGATGCCAACGGAGAGTTTCTTTCGGTGTTATATGCTGATTTTCATCCGCGTAAAGGGAAACAGGGCGGTGCCTGGATGAACGATTTTAAAGGACAATGGAAAGAAGGCGAACAGGATTCACGGCCACACATCGTAATTGTAATGAACTTTACACGCCCAACAGAAACGAAGCCGGCGTTGCTAACTTTCAGAGAAGTGGAAACCTTTTTGCACGAGTTTGGCCATGCACTTCACGGAATATTAACAAAATGTACTTATTCAGGACTATCGGGCACAAATGTTTTCCGCGACTTTGTAGAACTTCCTTCACAAATCATGGAGAATTGGGCAGTTGAAAAAGATTTTCTTGATCGTTTTGCCGTTCATTACAAAACCGGTGATAAAATTCCCGAAAAACTGGTGGAAAAGATTAAAGCCTCTCAAAACTTTCTGGCAGGTTATCTTTCTGTTCGGCAATTAAGTTTTGGCTATCTCGATATGGCATGGCATACACAGGTAGAACCTTTTGATGGGAATGTTAAAGATTTCGAAGAAGAGGCCTGGAAGAAAACACAGATTTTCCCTTCTATTGAAGGTACTTGTATGAGCACGCAGTTTGGGCATTTGTTTGCCGGAGGATACGCCGCCGGATATTACGGCTACAAATGGGCCGAAGTGCTGGATGCTGATGCCTTTAGTGTTTTTAAAGAAAATGGATTATTTAATAAAGAAGTAGCGGCTTCTTTCCGTAAAAATATTTTAGAAAAAGGCGGCACTGAACATCCAATGACCCTGTATAAAAAATTCCGGGGGAAAGAACCAACTGTAAATGCATTACTGGAACGAAGCGGCATGAAATAATCTACAACCACGCTATTGCAGAACGTTGATGAACCAAAGAAACAGCTTTAAATTTTACGATACGATTTGAGATAAAAGGTATCTCATAGCTAAGACTAATGCTTTTATTTCGCAAGAAACAAAACCAAATCAAAATGAATTACACTGACATCAATAGGAAACTCTGGGATAAAAGAACTGAAACCCATTTTAACTCTGATTTTTATGATGTTAAGTCCTTTATTGCAGGCAAAGATTCTTTAAATCCGATAGAAATAGAGCTGCTTGGGAATCTGAAGGAAAAGAAAGTTTTGCACCTGCAATGTCATTTTGGGATGGATACTATTTCACTTTCAAGACGCGGAGCTTTTTCCACTGGAGTGGATTTTTCTGAAAAAGCAATTGAGAAAGCGAAACAACTCAATAAGCTTACAGGAACAAAAGCCAGATTTTTTCAGAGTGATGTGTATAAACTTCCTGAAATTCTGGATGATAAATTTGATGTTGTCTTCACTTCCTACGGTGTGGTTGGCTGGCTGCCCGATATGAAACAATGGGCAGAAGTTATTCACCATTTTCTAAAACCCGGAGGAGAATTTATAATGGCAGAGTTTCACCCCGTGGTTTGGATGTTTAGTTACGATTTCAAACAGATTGAATTTAACTACATGGATTCAAATCCGATTA
This sequence comes from Maribellus maritimus, assembly GCF_022267315.1. Classification (GTDB taxonomy): domain Bacteria; phylum Bacteroidota; class Bacteroidia; order Bacteroidales; family Prolixibacteraceae; genus Draconibacterium; species Draconibacterium maritimum. The sequence continues at coordinate 32,986 of NZ_JAIKLE010000024.1, read as the reverse complement.
TAGAAGAATTGGAAGGAACCTACACTGATGGAGGTGCTGAGATCAAAGAAAAATCGATGTGTTGGAATCATGGCTTAAGCACGGTTATTGATGCACTTATAAAAACAGGCATGAAACTTAAAGATTTTAAAGAATACAACCATTCACCTTACAATTGTTTTGAAAACACAGTTAAAACCGGGGACAGAAAATTTAAAATAAAAGGTCTGGAAGACAAAATACCAATGGTTTATTCAGTAAAAGCCCAAAAAGAATAAGAAGGTTCAATCAAAAAGTTTTATACCACTTTTTAAAGTTTTCGGTATATATTTTATTTATAACCTCTTTGGGAAGTTTGAGCCCCTGAAAATCACCTTCGATTAAAGAACTACTCATTGTTTTGTCGGTCACCAAAAACTCCCAGTCGTGCAACCAGGTTTGATGCAGTTCTTTCTGAAACGCTTCTTTTTCCTGTCCGCTATCAATTACATCGGTTCCATACATTAATCTGTCCTGATAATCCACAAAAAATTTCCTCACCTTCTCGCGGTCGTCTCTGGTTTGGTAGAAAACCTGGCCCAATCTCGCCGCCATATCAACCGAAGCGTTAGGGAAACGATCAAGAAACTCAGCAAGCGCATCCACACTCCATTCCAAACTGGCCAGATGACAACCGATAAAAACCAAATCCGGATTTTTCTCCAGCATTCTGTCGCGGGCGGCCATTTGTTCTTCATATGAAGGGAACTCAGGATGCAAATACATATGATACTCGGGGTGACGTGAAAAATAGCTGCTATCGTTTTTTGTGGTCATTTCATCAGCTGGCAACCAGCAATTTTTGGGTTCACCCAAATGCCCTACAAGCGGAATATTATTTTTAGCCAGATATTCAAAAATCAGATCAAATTTCGGGTCGTCAATCATAATAAGCACGCTGTCTTTATCGCGGTATTCCATGCCAATATTTTTCCACACTTTTACCGAATTGGCGCCATCTGCAACACATTGCTCTATCCAGGAAATGGTATTATCAACCCACGCAGGATCATCCCAGCCATCCAAACAAAAGGTTGCTGAATATGCAAACTCATCCGGTTTTTCCTCTCCAAGCTCTTTTAACCACTGATGGGCAGTTACAACCCGTTCACATCCACCGGAATAAGTATTTATCGCAAACAATTTAAAATTATCATTCGCAGCCTGTTCCAGCGAACTGTTATTGTTTGTATAAACATGATAATGTGCATCAATTTTTTCAACTTCGGGAAAATCTTCAACCGTGTAATACTTGTTCTCGCATGCAAAAAACACAATTGTAATTAATAGAAGAGAGTAACTTTTTCTTTTCATTTTTTATGATTGATTTGCTGGTGTTGAAGTTATGAAATTTTATTCATCAATAGACTTCTACTGCGGAATAAATACTATACTTCAGATAATTTTCCTTTCTTTTGCCCGGAAAAATCGAAAACAAACCAAATGATAGAAATTCTAAGAAACCGCAGAAGTATAAGAAATTACAGCACTAAAAAAGTTGAATCAGAAAAAATTCTGATTCTGAAAGAGGCAATATTGCGCTCTCCTTCTTCTAAAAATATTAATCCATGGGAATTTATTTTTGTTGACGACCCCGATAAAATCAAAAAGTTAAAAGGATGTAAACCACACGGAGTTACTCCACTGGCAACAGCACCTCTTGCAGTTGTTGTTTGTGCAGATGAAACCAAAAATGATGTTTGGATTGAAGACTGCTCCATCGCATCCATTTTGCTTCAATTAACGGGCCAGTCGCTTGGATTGGGAAGTTGTTGGATTCAAATTCGCAACCGGATGTATACAAACGAAATTTCTTCTGAAGAATACATAAGAAGGATGACAAATCTTCCTGAGAATTTTAAAGTATTGAGCATTGTAACTCTTGGTTATCCTGCAAAAATCAGGGAGGGAAAATCGTTTGAAGAATTACAGTTTGAAAAAATCAGAAATAATAATTTCTGAATCTATTTATATTCAATTCAACTCGTACCATTGCGTTTTTGTAACATACATTCCTGCATCCATCCCCGGATAAAAGGCATAACTTACCAGTGCGTTGGAATAAGTAATTGACTTTTCAGTCACATACTCGTATAGATTTCGATAGTTTGCCAGCGCAAATTCTGCCGAATACCCTGCAACAATAATGTGATAAAAAGCTTCAAGGCTATTATTGGGAGCATAATCCAATCCTTCTTCTATTGTTTTGAAATCATCGGGGGATAAAAGAACTTTAATTTTGTAATAATAATTTACCGTTGTCCCGTTTTCCATCATTCAAATTATTCCATCTGATGGTAAAAGTACAAAATAGTGCTTTGTAAAAGCTATCTCAAGTTCTGGAAAACATTGTTATAACAACTGATTTCCTTTTCAGTTTTAGACTGATCGACAATCGGAAGAAAAATACCACCAAACTCCTTTCCTGTTAGGCTCTATATGGAAGAGTCTAAAAGAAATCGTTAAAATCGGTCGGCGAATTTGCATCTTCCTCTTCATCGCAATCAAGATCAATTGTAAAATTAAGAGGCTTTTTAAATTCCTGTTCTTCTGTAATTCCCAGGGTAGGATCGGCTAAAACTTTTTTGTAAAAATACCCCCAGATTGGAAGTGCCATATTTGCTCCCTGTCCGCTTCCAAGAGAACGGAAATGAATACTTCGCAGATCGGCCCCTGTCCAGACACCTCCGGCCAATTTTGGAGTTACTCCAATAAACCAGCCATCGGAGTGGTTCTGTGTTGTCCCTGTTTTACCGGCAATCGGCACAGCGAAATCGCCATATTCCTTCGTCACTCTATCACGCCAAAGATTTGAAAATCGTAACCGAACACCTGTCCCATCATTTATTACACTCTGCATCAGATTCAACATCAGATAAGCAGTTTGTTCATCAATGGCCTCATGTTTTTCAGGTTGAAATGTTGCAATTACATTTCCGTGTTTATCTTCAATACGCGTAACAAAATAGGGTTTTATAAAAACACCCAGGTTTGCATAGGTAGTAAAAGCTCCCACCATTTCGTAAAGCGTAATATCAGAAGTTCCGAGGAACATAGAAGGAACCGGGTCAACCGGACTGTAAACGCCAAGTCGTTTCATAACTTCAACCACAGCCTGTGGACTAAACTGTTTTAACACCCACGCCGAAATGCGGTTTTTCGAATTTGCCAGCCCCCATTTCAATGTAACCAACTGTCCATCCTTCTCTTCATCCACGTCAGAGTCTTTGGGTTCATAAATGGTACCATCGGGCATTTGAAACTGTTGACTAACATAAGGAACCTTTGTACAAGGTGTTAAGCCGTTTTGCATGGCAAGAGTGTATAAAAACGGTTTTACAGTAGAACCCACCTGGCGTTTTCCGTCTTTTACCATGTCATACATAAAATACTTGTAATTTGGCCCGCCCACATAAGCTCGTACAGCTCCTGTTTCCGTATCGGTAGCCATAAACGAAGAACGGAAATAGCGCAAATAATATTTTATTGAATCCAAAGGAGTCATTACCGTATCTCTCTCTCCCTGCCATGAAAAAACGGTCATTTCAACCGGCTTTTTGAAATTCTCCTTTATCTCTTTGAAATTCATTCCCTGCAAACGAAGAACCCGGTAACGTTCGCTTTGCCTGATACTTCTGTCAAGTAAATCTTCAGTCTCCTCGGCCGTCATATTATTTGCGAAAGGCGGATTATTCAGGTCTTGCATGCTCCCGTCAAACAGCGGTTGAAGATCATAACGAAGGTGTTGCTCAATGGCTTCAACAGCATACTTCTGCATCCTTGAATCGATGGTTGCATAAATTTTCAACCCGTCGTTATATAGGTCATAGTTTTCGCCATTGGGCTTTACATTTTTGTTGCACCAGCCAAAAAGCGGGTTGTTTTCCCATTCATCCACATCTTCGATAAATTTCTGCTCCTGCCATGATGCGTAATTCTCGCGTACAGGTTTCTTGGCCGTCATCGTTAAACGCAAATATTCCCTGAAATAGGGTGCTGCTCCACTTTTATAATCTACTTTGTGATAATCCAAATCGAGCGGAAGTTGTTTTACAGAATCCCTTACTTCTTTAGAAATATATCCGTATTTAAACATTTGATTCAGGACGACATTTCTTCTTTGTAAAACCAATTCAGGCCTCCTTACCGGATTATAAAGCGATGAATTTTTTGCCATCCCAACCAACATCGCAGACTGATGCAGTTGCAACGAATCGGGCTGAACACTAAAATATACCTGAGCTGCGGTTTTTATCCCAACCGCATTGTTTAAATAGTCGTATTTGTTCAGATACATTAAAATAATCTCCTCTTTTGTATAACTGCGCTCAAGTTTAACAGCAATTACCCATTCCTTAAATTTACGAAGCGCCAGTTGCAGGCCATTTTCCATTGCATCGCGGGGAAATAACATTTTTGCCAGCTGCTGACTCAATGTACTTCCACCTCCCGAACTGGTATTGCGTGTAACAATTCCTTTTACAACACGCACCAAGCCCCGTAAATCAATCCCGGAGTGATTGTAAAAACGAACATCTTCTGTAGCGATTAAAGCATCAATCAAATCTTCAGGCAGATTCTCATAATCCACATAGGTACGATTTTCCCTGATAAAATACTTGTCAAGTACTTTCCCGTCTGTCGAATAAATTTCTGAAGCCAAATTGTTTTGCGGGTTCTCAAGCTCTTCAAAACTGGGCATAAAACCCAACTTCCCTTTTGCAATCATAAAAAACAAAAGAAAAACTCCAAGTATTCCCAAGCCTGTAACCGACCAGAATGCAATAATATATTTTGTATATTTTTTTTTCTTTTCTGACATAAAATTTACAATTAAATTCGCACAACAAATATATATGATTCTGCCTACGCAGCAATTGTTTAAACGAACAGATTAACAGCATTATTTTGACTTCTGAAAAATAAAATCATCATTATCAATAATATAGAATTAAAAAAAATTAAGCTATTAAATTTTGAACTTAGCGTTTGATTTTCTTTAATTTGCAGAAATTTTTTGAAAGGAAGAGTTAAGCATATGCACAAAAACCTTGTAATTGTTGAGTCGCCAGCCAAAGCAAAAACCATAGAAAAATTTCTGGGGGATGGATATTTTGTGACCTCGAGCATGGGACACGTAAGAGATTTGGAAAAGAAAGATTTTGGGATTGACATTGAAAAAAAATATCATCCAAAATATATTATCACCCCTGATAAAAAGAAAGTTGTTACAGAACTTCGAAAGTTGTCGAAAGATGCTGAAATGGTATGGTTAGCTTCCGATGAAGACCGCGAAGGGGAAGCAATCGCCTGGCATCTGAAAGAGGTTTTAAAACTAAAACCAGAGAACACAAAGCGAATTGTTTTTCACGAGATTACAAAAGATGCGATTTTGAATGCAGTTGAAAATCCGCGCTCAATCGATGAAAATCTTGTAAATGCGCAGCAAGCACGTCGTGTGCTTGATCGGATTGTTGGTTTTGAAGTCTCACCCGTTTTATGGAAAAAAGTTAAACCATCGTTATCAGCAGGAAGGGTGCAGTCGGTTGCCGTTCGTTTAATTGTAGAACGGGAGAGAGAGATCATCAATTTTAAAAGTGAATCGTCCTTCCGTGTAAATGGCTACTTTCTGGTGGAAGACAAAGAGGGGAAACAAACCGAATTAAAAGCAGAACTTTCTAAACGATTTGATAATAAGAAAGAAGCATTTGCTTTCCTTGAAAAATGTAAGAATGCTGACTTTTCGGTTGCTGATGTAGTAAAACGACCAGGAAAAAGATCTCCGGCAAAACCATTTACAACATCAACCCTGCAGCAGGAAGCCAGCCGAAAGCTCAGCTTCTCTGTTTCACAAACTATGGCTGTAGCTCAGCGCTTATACGAAAGTGGAAAGATTACATATATGCGTACCGATTCGGTAAACCTGTCGGGACTTGCCATCAATACTTCAAAACAAAAAATACAGGAGTTACACGGTGACAAGTACGTAAAAATCAGAAATTACAAAACAAAAACAAAAGGGGCACAGGAAGCACACGAAGCCATCCGTCCGACTTATATGGATAATGAAACTGTTGACGGTTCGGGCCAGGAAAAACGTTTGTATGATTTGATTTGGAAACGAACAATTGCTTCGCAAATGGCAGATGCAGAACTGGAGAAAACAACAGTTACCATTTCAATATCGAATACCAGTGAAAAATTTGTTGCCACAGGTGAAGTTTTAATTTTTGACGGATTTCTTAGAGTTTATATTGAATCGACAGATGACGACAATGGAAGCAATGGAAGTGGCGATGTAATTATACCTCCTGTAAAAATAAATGATTTACTGGAGATGTCTTCAGCCATTGCCACGCAACGCTTTTCGCAGAGACCTCCTCGTTTCACGGAAGCTTCTCTGGTAAAACGACTGGAAGAACTTGGCATTGGGCGTCCTTCTACTTATGCGCCAACCATCACAACCATTCAGAACAGAAATTACGTAGTTAAAGAAGATCGACCTGGAATAGAACGCAACTATGACGTTTTAACACTGAGGAATCAAAATATTTCCGAAAAAACAAAAACAGAGATAACAGGTGCTGAGAAATCAAAACTTTTTCCAACTGATGTTGGAATGGTGGTAAACGACTTCCTTATTGACAACTTCCAGCAAATAATGGATTACAATTTCACCGCAAAAGTGGAAAAAGAATTTGATGACATTGCGGAAGGAAAAAAGATTTGGAACGAGATGATTGATGCCTTCTATCAGCCATTTCATGAAAATGTTGAAGATGCGTTAAAAAACTCTGAGCGATCCAAAGGAGAACGTATATTGGGAATTGACCCAAAAACAGAAAAAGAAGTTTCTGTGAAAATTGGCCGTTTTGGCCCGGTTGCCCAATTGGGGCAGGCATCAACTGACGGAGAAGGTGAAAAACCGCAATTTGCCAGTTTACGAGCCGGACAACACCTTGAAACAATAACTTTGGAAGAAGCACTGGATTTATTTAAGCTCCCGCGCGAATTGGGAGAATATGAAGATAAAAAGGTGACTGTTGCCATCGGTCGTTTCGGACCGTATGTACGGCACGACAATAAATTTGTATCCCTCGGAAAAGAGGATGATCCTTTTTCAGTTAAACTTGACAGAGCCATCGAGCTGATAGAAGCTAAACGAGAAAAGGACAGAAAAGCAGTAATTAAAGTATTTGAACAGGAACCGGATTTAAGAGTTTTGAATGGAAGATGGGGACCATATATTTCGTTCAAAAAGAAAAATTATAAAATTCCGAAAAAAACAAATGCAGAGGAATTAACACTGGAAGATTGTATGAATATTATCAACAATGCTCCGGAGCCAAAATCCAAACGTGGTCGAAAAAAATAAAAAACAGAGCAAATAAACACATTTGCTTTTTTGCCTGACTTATGGATGTACGACAATATTTTGAACCGATTGATTTTTCGAAGTATTCCGACAAATTCAAAGAAAAATGGAAATACTCTTTGGGGCAAACCATCGAAAAATCAACCAACAAAATAACTCCAGCCAATATTCATAAAATTGAAGTAGTTGTGTTTAGCGTCCCCTTTTACAATGGAACATGGAAAAGCGGCAAAACAAATCCAACAGAAAAAATAAGAGAAGAGTTATACCGGCTTTCAACCATTGACAGGAAGCTAAGTATTGTCGATTTCGGCCAACTAAAAAAAACAAAAAGTCAAAAAGGAGCTTTTCTTGCAGTACGTGATATTATAGAATATTTTACTGAATTAAACATCGTTACTTTGTTAATTGGTGGCAGCCAGGACTTAACAGTTGGCATTTGTGAAGCATTTAAGAGTGAAACCTTTTTTTCTCTCACATCTGTTGATTCGGTACTTGATGTAAAGAAAGGCAGGGAAACCTTTTCATCCACCAACTTTTTGACCAGGGTTTTTCAAAAAAATCCGCAAATTTTTCAGTTTAATCTCGTCGGATACCAAACACACCTGGTTCCCAGAGAACTTTTTTCCAAAACCAAAGGGCTTGTTACGCATGTAAGGCTTGGACTTTTACACGAAGATTCCATAAATGCCGAACCTGTTTTTCGCAATACGGATGTTCTTTCGTTTGATAGCAATGCATTGAAATATTCTGAAATTAACGGAAGTCAGGTTAAAAACCCCAATGGATTATATAGCGAAGAGGCTTGCCAGTTGGCAAAGTATGCAGGTTTGAGTAATAAATTGAAAGTTTTTGGTATTTTTGAAACCGATTGGGATAAAGATAATAACGGGATATCTTTTAAACTTTCAGCACAGATTATCTGGTATTTTTTGGAAGGATTTCTTAACAGAGTACAAAAAGAAAAGGAATTACCTGAAAATCTGCAAATGTATAAAGTAGAAGTAAAAGAGATTGACGAGCCAATTGTATTTTACAAATGTACAGAAACGGCGCGGTGGTGGTTTGAGATTCAATCTATAAAAGGAAATAAATATTTAATTGCCTGTTCAAAGAAAGAATATGATGAAGCATCGGGTGATGAAATACCAGAGAATTGGTTAAAGTTTGTTCAAAAAATAGATGAATTGTCAAAATAATACCAAATTGTTAACGTTCTTTGCATACCAAATGGTAAAAGTTTGTTACAGAAAACAATTTTTTATTTCTTTAAACCGGTTTGAAAAAGAAACGTAAGATGCAGTTAAAACGGATGAAAAAAATAATTTCTTTTTTATTTTTAGTATTTGTGTTAAATTTAGCGTCTTATAGTCAGCAAGATCCGCAATACACCAATTATATGTACTATAAATTGGGGGTTAATCCGGGTTACGCCGGAGCAGAGAATGCAATAAGTGGACTTTTGTTAAACCGATATCAGTGGGAGGGCTTTAAAGGTGCTCCAAAAACACTGGTTTTTAGTATGGACGCAGCAATAAAGCCATTTGGTTCGGAAGGTGGAATAGGTTTAAATATTGTGAGCGATCAGATTGGGAATGAAGAAAACACATCGGTAAACTTTAGTTACGCTTACAAAACGACGGTTAATTTTGGTGAATTGGGAATAGGACTATCAATGGGATTAATGACAAAAGGATATAACGGAGATTGGAAAGGGGGCGATAATAAAGACCTTACATCTGAAATTTATACTGATCCAAGTTCTGACCCTGCTATTCCGCAGGGAGAAGTAAGCCAAATGGCTCTGGACGTGGGATTTGGACTTTACCTTTCATCCAATAGTTATTTTTTAGGGATATCTGCAACTCACCTAAATCAGGCGGAAATTGAGTTTTCAGATCAAGCAACTACCTTCCTTGCAAGGCATTATTATTTGATGGGAGGATACAATATTAAATTAGCTGACCCGTTATTTGAATTGCAACCCACTGCTTTGTTAAAAACCGACCTGGCCGGGTGGCAGTTCGATGTAACAGGCAGAATTGTTTATGATGAAAAATTTTGGGGCGGGATTTCTTACCGTTTAAACGACGCGGTTTCGTTGTTAATGGGTTTGGAAATGCTGAACGGACTAAAAGTGGGATATTCTTTCGATTTAGTTACCTCAGTGATAGGGAGTTATGGTTTTGCATCACACGAATTTTTTGTGACGTATTCTATTGACTTGGAGAAAAACCGAAACCAAAAATATAAGAGTATAAGATTTTTATAGAAAAAGCCATATTTTTATTGTGCTATGAAAAAACTTCTTTATTTCGGAATTGTACTTTTGAGCATTTTGACATTTACAAGTTGTAACCAATCCGGAGGGAATGGTGAATTGGTGGGAGTACAAGACAGGGGCAAGTGGAGTGAATCTCAACCTTATGGCATGGTGTATGTCAGAAGGGGAAGTTTCAATATCGGGCCAAGCGACCAGGATCCAAGTAAGTCAATGCTCCCAACTAAAACGGTATCTCAAGAAGCATTTTGGATGGATGATACCGAAATTACAAATTCTGAATACAGGCAATTTACCAATTGGGTGAAAGATTCAATTGCAAGAAGAATGTTAGGTGATCAGTATCCCGAGTTCTTAATCACAGAAGACAGGGAAGGGAATCCCATAGACCCCCCGAGAATAAACTGGAGAGAAAGAATTGATTGGGAAGACCCCGATATGCAAATGGCAATGCAAGACCTATATATACCTGAAAATGAAAGATTTTTTGGAAAGAAGGAGATCGATACAAGAAAATTGCTTTATGAGTACTGGTGGATCGATATTCAACAAGCAGCCAAACGCTCCAATAGCTACAATTTTGAAAATCAGCGCTATGAGGGAAATGTTTATAATGCTGAAGGAGAACTGATTCCAATTGAAAACCGCTCTTCTTTTATTATGCAGGATGAGGCATACATTTATCCGGATACATTGTGTTGGATAAGAGATTTTACATATTCGTTTAATGAACCATGGGCTACCAGGTATTTCTGGCATCCGGGATTTGCTGAATACCCTGTTGTAGGCGTGACCTGGGAACAGGCTCGTGCATTTTGCAGTTGGAGAACAAAAATTCAAACCACATATTTAAACTCAAGAGGAGAGCCAGAACTGCAGGCATACCGTTTGCCTTCAGAAGTTGAATGGGAATATGCTGCAAGAGGAGGAAAAACATATTCTATGTATCCTTGGGGCGGATACTACGCAAGGGATGAAGAAGGTGTATTTCTGGCCAATTTTAAGCCGCTTCGTGGAAATTATGTTGAAGATGGTGGAATTGGGGCAATGAAAGTCGGCAGTTACGAACCGAATGAATACGGCCTTTATGATATGTCAGGAAATGTAGCCGAATGGACAGAAACAGCATACGATGAAGCCGGATACCAATATTTCAGTGATATAAATCCTTCTTTTACATATAATGCTAGACCAGACGACCCTCCTGTTATGAAAAGAAAAGTAATTCGGGGAGGATCATGGAAAGATATTGCACATTATATTCAAGTATCAACTAGAAGTTATGAATATCAGGATACGACGAAATCTTTTATAGGATTCCGATGTGTGCGTTCTACTTTCGGAGACGAATTCAACTAAAAAGAATATTAACCTATATCTAAAGATATGAACCTGGGAGAAATTTTTAAGACTAAGCGTTGGAAAACATTCATGGGATACGTTTACGGATGGGGCGCATCTGTAGTAATGCTTGGAGCACTTTTTAAACTCCAGCACTGGAATCATTCGGGACTTTTTCTAACTATCGGTTTGATAACGGAAGCATTTATATTCTTTTTATCTGCCTTCGAACCACCTTTGGAAATGCCTGAATGGAGTAAGGTTTATCCTGAATTAAGAGAGGATTATGAAATTATGGATATGGACGAAATAAGTCCAAGAAATAAGAAAGGTATTGATGAATTGTTTTCAAGCTCAGAGCTTACTCCTGAGTTGTTGGACAAAGTGGGAAAAGGTTTAAATGAGTTAAGTAATACAGCAAGAGGAATCAGCGATATTTCAGCAGCTACTCTGGCAACTGACTTATACGTCAAAAACATCGGTTCAGCGTCTGAATCAATGGGTACATTTGCGGAAATTAACAACAAAGCCAACGAGACCATAAACAGATCAGTAGGAAATCTTGCTGAATCATATATTAATACGGCAAAACAGTTGTCAGAATCAGGGAAAAGTGCAATATCGACGATGCAACAAACCGGTGAGCAGTTCTCATCTCAACTTGCCGAAGCAGGAAAAAACCTGGCAAACTCATTTGAAATGGCCTCAAGCTCGATAACCAGTGGTTTAAATACCATCGGAGAAGGTTCAAAACAGTATTCCGGCAATCTCCAGAAACTAAATCAAAATATTAATGAACTAAACAAAAATTTTGAGGCGCAGTTAACCGACACGAAATCTCAAATGGTTGCGAGCCAAAAGTTCAATAACGATCTAACTCAAATGAATGAGATTCTGGCATCTTCTGTTGATGAATTGAAGAAATATAAAGATAACGCAGAGCAATTGAATAAAAACCTGGAGGCCTTAAATACAATTTATGGCAACATGCTGGGAGCAATGAGTTATAAAAAATAATTTGAAGATTCAGTTATGGGTGCAAAAAATTGTCCGGAAACCCCGAGGCAAAAAATGATAAACATGATGTACATTGTCCTAACGGCAATGTTGGCATTAAATGTAGCCGCAGAAGTATTGGAGGCATTTAAGGTTGTGGATTCAAGCTTAATGCAAACAATGAAAGCTGTGGACATGCAAAATGCACAGGTTTATTCGTCTTTTGAACAAGCATTTATCGAAAACCCAACAAAAACAGAGGAGTGGAAAAATAAGGCGGATATCATTCGTGACGATACAAAATCGTTAATTTCATACATTTCTCAACTCAAAGAGGAATTGGTAAAGTCTTCTGGAAGTGAACCGGTTAACGAAGAAAATCCATACTCCTCTGATGGTTTTTATCTTTACACAGAAAATGGAGACACGTTACAGCTAAAAAATGAGCAGGATCTGAATGTTCCTTCAGAAATGATGATAACCCAAAAAAAGGGTGAGGAATTAAAAATTGAAATCGAAAATTTTAGAGAAACGTTGGTTGGAATGCTTTCGGAAGATGATGTAGAATTGAGAGAAACAATTCTTCAGGAACTGGAAACCTCAGATCCTCCTGTCGATCTGGCCGAGGGAGGAGAAAGCAAATCATGGGAATCTGAACATTTTGAAGATAAACCAATTGTTGCCGTTTTAACTTTGCTTTCCAAAATTCAAATCGATGTAAAAAACTCTGAAGCCAACCTCATCAAGTACCTTTATGCGCAAATTGATGCAGGTTCATTCAAATTTAACAAACTGGCGGCTCAGGTTATTCCAACTTCTAGCGTAGTTTTGCAAGGAGATGAATATGTGGCAGAAGTTTTTCTGGCCGCAGAAGATACAACTCAGCAACCCGAAATATTCATTAATGGCAGACAAATGCCAGTGATTGACGGAAAAGCAACCTACACCGCAAGTGCAAATCAAGTTGGTGAATTTAGCTGGGGTGGATTAATAAAATACAAAACACCTGCGGGCATAATTCAAAATTACCGTTTTGAACAGGACTACCAGGTTACTGCTCCGAGTGTTACAATGTCAGCTACAAAAATGAACGTATTTTATCGCGGACTTGAAAACCCATTTGATGTAGGTGGCGGTGGAATACCAAAAGAAAACCTTGAGGTTTCGATGACCAACGGGAAGGTTACTAAAAAAGGCGAAGCTTATGTTATCGAACCAACAGATTTAGACGAACAGGGGCGTCGCACAAAAGTTTCGGTATATGCAAATATAGGGGGAACAAGAAGGCTGGTCGGAACTTCAGATTGGAGAGTAAAACCAGTGCCGGACCCGGTTGCACAAATTGCTGGCCGTTCAAGTGGGGATATCCGTAAAGAAGAATTGGTAATTCAACAGGGAGTTTTAGCCGTCTTGGAAGACTTTGATTTCGATTTTGAATATACGGTTACCGAGTTTACTGTTGAAACAACAGGGGCAGGTGGATACACCAATAGATATCCTGCAACTTCAAATCGTTTTACACAGGAACAATTAAATGAATTCAAAAGGTTAAACCCACAAAGTTGGGTTCATATTACAAATATTAAGGCAGTTGGAGAAAATGGTGAATCAAGGGATCTCAATTCAATTTCCTTTAAAATTATTTAAGCTATGAAAAAGTTAGTTGTTTATATAGGAATACTAGTGTTTACATTTGCTTTGGCCGAGAAACAATCTAACGCACAAATTGTAAACGGTGCATACAAACGTACCGATGTTTTCCAAAAAAAACCAATGCCACTGCCAAGTGCTCGCGAAGCCGATATTTTTTGGTCAAAAAAAGTGTGGCGTATCATCGATTTGCGTGAAAAGATGAATCTGCCGTTGTACTATCCAACCACAGAAATGGGCGGTAAGGTGAATTTGATTACGCTCCTTCTCGAAGGAATTAAAAACGGACAAATTACACCGTACGACGCGAGACAAGATGATGACTTCAAAATACCTATGACCTACGAACAGGTGGAGGAATCATTTGGTGCAGAAGCTTCTACAATTGAAAGACGAAATTTTGACACCGGAGAAATGGAGAAAGTCACTATTGAAGGTGAAATACGTCCAAATGAAATAAAACAGTACATGGTTAAAGAAGAATGGTACTTTGATAAACAAAGCTCTACTCTAAATGTACGTATCGTTGGACTTTGCCCGATCCGCGAATACGTTCGTGAAAATGATGCCTCAGGAGAAGTGCAGCGCCAGCAAATTTTTTGGGTATATTACCCCGAAGTTAGAGATTTACTCGCAAGCAATTTGGTTTTGAATCCAAATAATGATGCAAGCCAAATGTCTTTCGATGATCTTTTTATAAAAAGATACTTCAATAGCTATATTACCAAGGAATCAAACGTTTATAATAACCGTGGAATCAATGACTATTTAACCGGGAAGGAAGCAATGCTTGAATCAAAAAGAATTGAAAATGAGATTTTCAATTTTGAGCAGGATCTTTGGGAATATTAGAAAATATAAAACATTCTGAAAGCCTTATGTTTTCATAAGGCTTTTTTATTCGCAAAAGCGTATAATTAAACATGCTGTTTTGCGTTAACTAATATAAAATTATAAGGGTAAAAAATCGGATGAAAAAAGCAATTCTATATATAATTCCAATTTTAGGAATGCTTTTCCATTCATGTCAAAAACCCAACCTCTATCTTCCCGGAGAAGAAAAAGTCAGCGGTGAATGGTTTGAACCCAGTCCCTTTGGAATGGCTTATATACAACGCGACAAATTCAGGATGGGACCTTCGGACGATGAAATTATGCCCATTGGAACTCCAACACGCGTAGTATCCCAGGAAGCTTTCTGGATGGATGACACCGAAATTACCAATAACGAATACCGCCAATTTGTATTTTGGGTGAGGGATTCAATAGCCAGAAGATTGCTGGGAGATGCTGATCCAGATTTCCTTATCTCTGAAGATTTTTATGGGGTTCCGCTTGAGAATCCAATACTTAACTGGGATGAAGAGATAGACTGGAAAGATCCAGACTACCAGATGGCAATGGAAGAGCTTTATATTCCTGAAGAGGAGCGTTTTGCGTACAAAAAAGAAATTGACTCCAGAAAACTTATTTATGAATATTACTGGGTAGATTACAAACAAGCTGCAAAACGAAAAAATAACTACGATTTTAAAAATCAGAGATATAACGGCGCTGTAATGCAACCAAATGGTGAGATGGTCCCGATTGAAAACCGAAGTAGCTTTTTGATGCATGAAATTGTTCCGATTTATCCTGACACTTTATGTTGGGTAAGAGATTTTGCCTATACATACAACGAACCGTTTACAATGAAGTATTTTTCACATGTGGGTTTCGACGATTACCCCGTGGTTGGAGTTACATGGAAACAAGCCAGAGCTTTTTGCCAATGGCGAACCAATTTAAAAACGGTATACAATTCGCGTTTTAAAGAAACACCCGCCCACGACTACAGACTTCCTACCGAAAGTGAATGGGAAATGGCAGCCCGGGGAGGATTGCTAAATACGATGTATCCCTGGGGAAGTTACTATACACGGAATCAAAAAGGTTGTTTTGTTGCCAATTTTAAACCGTTGCGGGGAAACTATGTCGCAGACAGTCCCACCACAACAACAGCAATGAAAGTGGGAGAATTTGATCCCAATCCGTTCGGACTATATGATATGGCAGGAAATGTAGCAGAGTGGACGAGTACAGCCTTTTATGAAGGAGCTTATGATGTTGTGAGTGACTTAAATCCGGACTTACAATATGACGCAAAACCGGACGATCCGCCTATAATGAAACGAAAAGTTATCAGAGGTGGCTCATGGAAAGACATGGCTTATTTTATTCGAACATCAACACGAACTTATGAATACCAGGATACAGCAAAATCATATATCGGTTTCCGGTGTGTCCGTACCTCATTTAGAAACGACCTTCAGAACCGCTAAGGAAGCCTGGCTAAATTTTAATAAGCCATCAATACAATCCGAATTCTCTCAATTTGTTTTTAAAAAAATCATTGTCTCGCTTTAGCCAATCGGAAATTTCATCCAGACTCATTTTTGGATTTAAACGCCCGTGTTCTGCTCCACCCAAATCATATTCATAGTGAATAGAAATCGGAGCTTCAATATTACTGGAGTTGTAAAGTTCAAGATAGTCGTCAAAATCAACCATGCCCTCACCCAGAGGAACGTTAACAAGTTCCCATTTCTCCTTTTCGGTTTTTTTCCAAATAAAATCCTTAATATCGGTCGTTTTTATCCAGGGAGCCAGGAGTTTCATCCCAAGTGACCAGGAAGTACCGCCCTCTACAATTGCATGGCGAATGTCGTACTGAACACCAATATATTGCGGATCTCTGTTTTTCAACAGGTGATACAAATCCCAAACCGGTCCACCAACTCTTGTTCCCGAATGATTCTGATAACCACCATGCACTCCAAATCTTTGATTTAGTTTCTCCAGTTTTTCGAAGGTAAATTTATATATTTCCAAATTTTCCGGAATTGATTTATCCGAATCGTAATCCAAATACCCCAAACGGTAATATTTAATACCGAGATTTGCCATCGTTTGTAAAATGTCGGTTGTCAAAGGATCGTCCGGGTTATTTATACCTGTTACAATCATTTTTGAATCTACACCGTTTTTTCGCAATGCAGCAATAGCTTTTGGCAAATCGACTTTCACATTTTTCGGCAAAACCTGTCCTCCCGGTCTGACAGTCAAATCAGCCCCGTCAAAACCATTTTCAGCAACTACTTCAGCCATTTTATAATAATCAAGAAATTGAAGACATTTGCTAAAAACATGAACTGGCCTTTTTCTCTTTTCTAAAAATAAATTTGACGAAAATGCATTATTTTTCAACGACATTCCAATCACCCCCGCTGCTGTTGTTCTGATAAAATTTCTTCTTGATTCCATATTGAACGATACGATCCTATTCCTAAACTATTTATACTTTATTGCGGAATAAGTTAATAAAATTCAAAGGAATTACATCAAAAAAAGACACTGCATTTTGTCACAAGAACTGTGCAAATCATCACCATTTTCTCTTCCCGGTAAAATGATTAGAAACTGTAGTTGATACCGCCAAAAAAAGTTGTTCCTGGCATAGTATAATATCGGTTCACCTGGTAAGTCTGGTCCAGTAGATTCTCGCCACTTACGTATAGCTTCAAACCTTTTGTAAAGTTATAAATTGCCTTAGCTTTTAGCAGTGTGTAGCTCTCTTTATTTACAACCGAAAGCGGGTCATTATCTAGATTACTGACTTGCTGAATACTTGCCATTAACTGAAATGCATCAGGACTATAATGCATACTAAAATAAAACTGATGTTCCGGTGTGGCATAAACCGGATTTTCCATATTTATATAACTGTACGTTGTGCTTAAAACTAAATTTTCAAGTACTTCAGCATTCATTGCAACCTCTATTCCTTGATTCGAAATTTCACCTGAATTCATATATTTTGGTGTGCCATTTACCGGTACCGAAGTAATCAAATTGTCGCCGTTAACTGCAAAAAAAGTCAACTCAGCACTAACTTTTTTATTCAAAAATGTTTTTAAAATACCAGTTTCGTAATTTAGAATAGACTCGGGTTTTAAATCAGGATTTTGTGGTCCCCACATAAATAATTCTTTAAGTGTAGGACTTCTGAATCCTTTTGAAATGTTTCCCTTCCACGACATTGTTTCGTCGAATTTATATGCGAATCCAACTGAAGGAATCCACTCACCTCCGTAAATACTATTATTCTGAAATCTTAAGCCGGCATTTAATGTTAATTTGTTCCAAAAGCTTTGCTGGATAAAACCATATAACCCCAACTCATTAAGTGTAGTGTCGGCAAACACAATACCTGCCCCACTCATTGCCTTTGTATTTTCCGCCATTCCACCATAATTTATATAGTCAACACCAAGCGTAATATTATTTCCTTCAAAAAGACGTAACGATTCAAAAAACTTCAGTCCAAAATTATGGTCTTTTGAATGAAAACCGTCTGTAATATCATGTTCTCCAAAATTGTAAAAAAGTTTAAGCGATCCCGATAGTTTTTCAAATTCATTCTGAACAGCAAAAGCCCAGTACCCCCGGGTAATGTCTATTGTTTCGCCAAAAACAGCGTTTAATGTATCAGGGCCAGGATCAGCAGCATCAAAGTTAGCAAGGCTAAAATCTGTAGATACATTGAGATGTTCATTAACTTTATACGCTAACTTCGTATACCCGTTGGTAATATTAAAATCAGAGTGTTCCCGATGCCCATCGGTTTGATCGTGGTTGACGGAAACAAATGCATTAAATTTCTGCTTTTTGACCCCCAGAGCCCCCATGTACTTAAGTGTATTATATGAACCATATGAAACTCGTGCATTTCCATGAATCCCTTCTTTGTTTTGTTTTTTGGTGATAATATTAATCACTCCGCCCATGGCATTGGAACCATATAAAATGGACGCAGGCCCGCGGATTACTTCCACTCTTTCCACATCGGAAGAAACATATGAATCGGGAAGAGGGTGTCCCATAATTCCCATGAATTGGGGATGTCCGTCGATTAACATTAACACACCGGTAGTTGGGTTTCCGCCAATGCCACGAATCGAAATCTGTCCGGCAGAACCAGTTGCGACCCCAAAACCGGTTATTCCTCTTTCGGTAACAAAAAGACCTGGAACTTTCCCATTTAATACAGGAAGAAGAGCAGACTCATCGGTATCTTCAATTTGCGCCCGATTTACAACTGAAACAGCCATTGGTATGCTACTGCGGTTTACTTTCACAGGAGTTCCGGTCACCACAATCTCGTCAATTTGAATTGTATCTTTTGTTATCGAAAGTTGGGCGTACGATTTTAAACTAAATAAAAATGTTACGGTCAGAACAAGGTGAAGAATGGCTTTTGTTTTCATTTTTACGTATTACTATTTTATAATTTCGTGTTACTATATGGGTAAAAAAATTATTGCGCTTTACTCATTACTAATTTTCCGTGCTGAATTCCTTTGATACTTATCAGCTTTTCAGAAACCTCAGTCAGCTTATGAGAAGGCCCTTTTACGGCAATGATTTCAAGGTAGTTTTGCTCGTTTAAATAGAATCCCTGAGAAGACAGTATCACATCTCTATATTTATATTGAATTTCGGAAGATCTTTTGAGTATATCATTTTTCTGATGACTAAAAACAAGTGTTATTGCTCCGGCTACTATGTTATCACATTTCCATTTTTCTTCCACCAAATTTTTCTCGATTAGGTGTCTTATGGCCTGCGAGCGATTGGCAAACCGGTTATCAGAAACATAACTGTCCAATGCTTCCAGTAACTCTTCATCTAATGAAACTCCAAATCTTTTTACCGACATAGTGTTATTAAACTTCAAATTCGTGTTACGAAAATATATTAAATCGAAATGAAATCAAACAGATTTAAAAAATAAACACGAACTTTTAAAACACTATAGAAAGAATTTAATTGTGTATAAAATTCAAACAATAAAAAGGGATACTTCATTTAGTCAGATTAAAATATAGCAGCAACAATAAAGACAATATATTTAGGTGAACTTTGTACGGAAAACGAACATCTGCAAAGTGGAATTACAGTCATTACCGACGCTCCAAACGACAACCGCGTAAAAGAGAATATTTTCCGCCCACTGATCTTCCGGCCGTTGCATTAGGAAATTGTATTATGACAATAATGGGAATAAAAGCACGGGACAACAATATCGACCTGAAAGGAACCACTGTTGATGTTACAAAAATTATGGCTTCCGAACCGCATCGTGTTGCAGAGATAATTGTTGACTTTTACTTCCCAAAGAAAAATTATTCCGCTGAAGAAAAACGAATTGTAGAAAGTGTGGCAGGAACTAGTCCTGTTCCTTTGAGCTTACATCCCGATTTAAAACAAACAATCAAATTTAACTGGTAAATAAATAGCTCTTTTCTTAGAATTTTTGTTTTGAAGGAGCTATATTTCAATAGCTAAAAACAAAAAAGAGCGAACTAAATGTCCGCTCTCCTCTTATAATTAAAACTGAATTATTTTTCAAGTTCTTTCCAAACCATTGCGCTCGCCCCAACAATAGCAGCGTCGCCGGGTTTTAGTTCTGATGGCAGAATTTTAACTTTGTCTTTGTACATCGGGAGCAAGTATTTCTCCATGCTCACCTTTGTCGGTTTAAAAATTAAATCCCCTGCAGCAGTTGGGCCACCAAAAAGGAATATCGCTTCCGGGCTTAAATAATGTACGGTATCAGAAAAACCTAACCCAAGCCACTCGCCTGTTTTTTCAAATACTTCCAATGCAATTTTATCGCCTTTTATTGCTGCGTCATAAATCATTTTCGAATCAAGTTCTTTGTAAGATTTATCGGCAAGCAAGCTATCATCAGCATTGTATTTAAGTAACAACTCGAAAGCAGTTCTTTTCATTCCTGATGCCGAGCAATACGCTTCCAAATGCCCTAAAGCGCCACATCCGCACGGTCGACCACCGGGGACTAACGTTGTATGTCCGCATTCTCCTGCAAACCCATCATGGCCATAAACTACCTCACCATTTACAACAATTCCGCTTCCTACACCTGTTCCCAACGTGTACATCACGAAATTCTTCATGCCTTTTGCTCCTCCATAAATCATCTCTCCAACAGCGGCAGCATTTGCGTCGTTTGTCAATACAATTGCTCCCAAAGCAGGGAAATGAGCACGGAGAGATTTTACAATATTTACTATTCCTTTGAAAGAAAGATTTGCTGCATGTTCAATTGCTCCACTGTAATAATTGCCACTTGGTGCACCAATTCCAATCCCTAAAATTTCAATTTCAGAATTAATGATTTTTAATTTTTCTACCAGGCTGTTAATAGCTATGGAAAGGTCAGAAATATATCGTTTGAAATCTCCATGATCTGGAGTTGCAATATTATCTTTAACCATAACATTTCCACCCTGATCTACAATACCAATTGCAGTATTCGTCCCGCCAATATCTATTCCAATTGAAACTTTTTTCATTCGATTCAGAGTTTTTGCTTAATCAACTTTGATGTCGGTGTTTACATTTTTACTACCAACCAAAGCGTAGAACAAGAGATAAGCAAGACCGAGTAGAGGAACCCAGTATGAAGGCTGGAAGCCAAAACTGTCGGCAATGGCATTTTGTACCAACGGAAGTAGTCCGCCACCTACAACGAGTGTCATAAAAATACCTGAAGCAGCTGCAACATATTTACCTAATCCTTCTACAGCAAGGTTGAAAATACCTCCCCACATAATTGAGGTACATAAACCTACCAGTACAAGAAACATGGCATTGATCGGAACTTCAGCAAATCCAAACGATAATGAACTTCCTGCTGCTTTAAATACAGGCATATTAACCATAGTTGATGATGGGAATAAAATGGCAGCAAGAACCAAAACCAAACCAACAAATGAAGCAACAGTTAACATCATTTTACTCGACACTTTGCTTCCTATTGATGCACCAACCAAGCGGCCGGCCAACATTAACAACCAATAAGTTCCGGCAACAGAACCTGCAATGCCTGCACCTATTCCAACCGATGGATCAGTTAACCAAAGCATCATAGTTCCGGGTACGCCTACTTCAACACCTACATATACAAAAATACCGATGGCACCAAAAATAAAATGACGGAATTGTAATGCACCTGACATCAAATTTTTTATGGGTTCTGAAGCGAACTCAATGCTTGGTTCCGGAATTCTAACTGCTAACAAAACAAAGAATACAAGAGCAAAGACTCCCAAAGCGATATACATTACCGGGAACACATCAGTAATACGTGCACTGACTGCCTCACCAATTAAAATACCTACAAAAGCAGGTGTAAAAGTAGCCATAACTGAGTTAAAAGAACCTCCAACCTGAATCAACTGGTTTCCTTTGTTTCCACCGCCACCTAAAGTATTCAACATTGGATTTACAACAGTATTTAAAAGTGTCATTGAAAAACCTGCTACAAATGCACCGATCAAATATACCGTAAATGCAGAAGTTTCACTTGCATGCCCGGACAAATATTGAATTCCAACGCCAATAAAGCCAACCGCAATGGCAATTAAGGCAGTTTTTTTGTAACCAATTCGCTGCAGGAGAAGACCTCCGGGAATTCCCATTACTGCGTAAGCAATAAAATTCGCCGCGTTTCCCAACATACCTTGAAAATTAGATGCGCCAAACTGGCTTTTCAGTACAACCCCCATTGGTGCTGCCAAGTTTGTAACAAATGCGATCATCCCGAATAACAGGATCATCATAATAATGGGTAATACATAATTTTTGTCTTGAGAACTCATTAGTTTATTCTTTAAGTTGATAATAATTATTTGAGATTTTTTCGAATCCCTCTATCGAATCGCGTAAAAATAGAATTAATCATTGTTTCCACCAACAATAAAAACATAAAAGAGAGATGTTATTTAACCAAATTAGGCTAATATTTAATTTGTAAATTTGTAGATTCAGAAAAATGAGAAAAATTGGAAACATATTACAGAAAATGCTAAGTTGGATTTTGCTGCTACCTGTGTATCTATATAAATATGGAATTTCGCCTTTAACACCAGCTTCATGCCGTCACGTTCCAACATGTTCTGAATACGCAGTGCAGGCCCTGAAAATCCATGGCCCGTTTAAAGGATTTATTTTAGCAACAAAACGTATCTCAAAATGCCATCCATGGGGAACGCACGGCTACGATCCGGTGCCGCCAAAAGAAAAAATTAAGGTTAAAAAAATGAAAGTCAAATAATAAAGGAATCTGGATGTTAGAACTAAATTTGTATTTTGTTGTTTACAATTCAACAAAATTTTGAATTAGAAAAAAATGAAGAAACTAATCTTAATATTTACAACCGCAGTACTTCTATTTTCGTGTAGTTCAAGTAAGAAAAAAAGTAACGAAGCTGAAGGTAAAAATGTAATTACAGTTAGTATTTTACCTGAAAAAACTTTTGTTAAAAGAATTGCCGGCGACGATTTTGAGGTCAACGTGCTAATACCTCCAGGTGCCAGTCCTGCTGCATATACACTGCTTCCTTCGCAATTGAAAGAAATCGCAAATTCAGCCATTTGGTTTAGGATGGGTTACATCGGATTTGAATATTCGTGGAAAGACAAAATAGAGCAAGCCAACAAAAATATGAAGGTAGTCGATCTTTCGGAAGGATTGGATCTGATAGCTGACGAAACCGAACAACACGGTGACCATGTGCATATGAACGGTGTAGATCCGCACATTTGGCTGTCACCTGCTCTGGTAAAAAAAATGGCTGAACGAATTGCTAATGAACTGACCATATTGAATCCTGAAAAAGGACCTGAATACAAGGTTAACTATTTAAAATTTGTAAAGGAAATTGACCAGCTCAACATCAAAATAAAAAACTCACTAAAAGACTATCAGGGCAAAAAGATAATTGTTTTTCACCCAAGTCTTACTTATTATGCGAGAGATTACGGACTGGAGCAGTATTCTCTGGAATCCGGAGGAAAAGAGCCAACACCGCAACATATGAAAGAAGTGGTTGATTTGGCAAAAAAAGAAAACATAAAGGTAATTTATATCCAAAGTGAGTTTGATCGCGAGCATGCGCGTGTTTTTGCCGAAGAAATTGGCGGTGAAATAATTCAGATAAGCCCACTTGACCCGGCCTGGTCTGATAATTTGATGGAAATTACCCAAATCCTTGTTGACAATTTTTGATGGAACCACTTATAAAAATAGAAAACCTGACGGTTGGTTATGATAACACACCTGTTCTTGAGAATGTAAATCTTGATATATTTGAGAAAGATTTTATAGGTGTTATCGGCCCAAACGGTGGAGGAAAAACAACACTTCTGAAAGCTGTTTTGGGATTGTTAAAACCATCAGGGGGAAAAATTACATTCCGAAAAGATATTGCAGGAAAGAAAAAACCCATTGGATATTTACCACAGGTTCGACACATCGACAGAAAATTCCCTATTACTGTATTTGATGTCGTTCGTTCGGGTTTCTTAATGAAACAAAAGGAACTTTCGTCTTCAGATCTGAAACAGAAAATAAACCGGTTGCTCGATGAAACAGGCATTTCAAACATTCGGCACAAAGCTATCGGAGAGCTTTCCGGTGGACAAATGCAACGTGTTTTTTTGTGTCGGGCACTAATAAGCGAACCTAAAATTCTTATTCTTGATGAACCCGACACATTTGTTGACAACCGTTTCGAAGGTGAATTATATAATCGTTTAATTCAGTTGAATAAAGAAATTGCTATCATTCTGGTTTCGCACGATTTAGGAACTATTTCAAGTTATGTAAAAACCATTGCGTGTGTAAACGGCGCTTTACATTATCACTTAAGCAATAACATCACACAAGAGCAACTTGACGGATACAACTGCCCCATTCAAATTATTTCGCATGGCGATATTCCACACACCATTTTAAAACACCACCATTAAAAATGAATTCTGTAATTGAATTATTTAACTACGATTTTTTTCAAAAAGCTTTTTTAGCCGCAGTTTTTGCCAGCATTTCATGTGGGGTAATCGGCAGCTATATTGTTTCCCGTCGTATTGTTTTTATCAGTGGAGGAATAACACATGCTTCGTTTGGGGGAATCGGTCTTGCATTTTTGGTAGGATTTAATCCTTTGCTTGGCGCAGTACTTTTTGCTGTTCTTGCAGCATTAGGAATTCAGTTTTTTACCAAAGTAGCCGAAATCAGAGAAGATTCATCAATTGCTATTTGGTGGTCGCTGGGAATGGCATTGGGTATTATTTTTATTTTCCTGACTCCCGGTTATACACCTAACCCTATGAGTTATCTTTTTGGAAATATTCTTACGGTAACAATTTCAGAATTATGGTGGATGTTTATTCTGAATGTGATAATCATTGCTTTTTTTACGTTGCTTTTCAGCAAAATACTTTTTGTTGCTTTCGACGAGGAATTTGCACGTGCCGCCGGGTTGCCGGTTACTTTATTTAACTATATTACCATAACACTTATTGCCCTTACTGTAGTGTTGAATATTCGCGTGGTGGGAATTATCCTTATTTTATCACTTTTAACGATACCGCAGGCAACGGCAAATTTATTTACAAATAACTTTAAAAAACTACTTATTCTTTCGTCGGTTTTTGCATTTACCGGAACTATTTCCGGTTTGTTTATTTCCTATTTCCTGAATATTCCTTCCGGTGCAGCCATAATTTTTACACTTGTTATTATTTTTGGACTATTGCGGTTGTTTAAATTTCTCCGCAAATGATTGGCCGTGCAAAAAAGGAAAAATTTTACAGTTGCAGTAAATGTGGCTTTGAATTTTCAAATTTAGATGTCCCCCGAAGTTGCAGCAATTGCTTTGCCTGCACGGGTTGTGAAATTTATATTTGCCCGTCTTGTAAAAAAGAAGTTGTTATAAAGCCAATGAAAAAAATGGGCCCGGACAAGCCATCTCCATAACAAACCAAAAAATTATTTAAAAAGATTATGAATATTTAAAAACACATTCAAAGAGACAATATTTCTTGTTTCAAATTAAAAGAAAATGTATTTTCGGAGTGTGTTTAAAACACGTCAATTCGGGATTATTCCTTAAAACTGTCTTTCCTGGAAGAAAGGCAGTTTTTGTTTTAAGCAAGCGAATCGCGAAAATATTTTACGGTACCTACTTTTAATTCCATTGTCGCTTCTTCATCGCAAACAACAATCCCGCCCGGATGCATTTGTAATGCCGATAATGTCCACATATGATTTATACCCTCTTCAACCACTTTTTGCAGCGCCCTGGCTTTTTTATAACCGTTTACCACAATCAAAACTTCTTTGGCATCCATAACAGTTTGAACCCCCACGGTAAGTGCTTGCTTGGGAACTTTTATAATGTCATTGTCAAAAAAACGTGAATTGGCAACAACAGTATCATAGTTTAAATCGACCCGTCTTGTTCGCGATGTCAACGGAGACCCGGGAATATTAAAAGCAAGGTGTCCGTCAGCTCCCATACCCCCAAGAAATAAATGGATACCTCCAACTTCTTTTATTTTCTCCTCGTAATCAGAACATTCCTTTAACACGTCTTTAGCATTTCCGTTTAAAATATGAATGTTCTTTCTTTCTATATCAATATGATTAAAGAAATTTTCGAACATAAAAGTATGGTAACTTTCAGCATGCTCCTCTGGCAAGCCAACATACTCATCCATATTAAATGTAATTACATGGGCAAATGAAACGATTCCGGCTTTATTTAACTGAATTAATTCTTGGTATGTACCCACAGGTGTAGAGCCGGTTGGAAGACCCAACACAAAAGGTCTTTTTTCGTTGGGTTGATACTCGTTTATTCTTTTTGCAATATAGTCAGCAGTCCACTTGCTTAACTCCTCATAATTTTTTTGAATAATTAATTTCATTTCGGTTTACTGATTTTAAAAAATTCCTTCCATTGATTTTTCCAGAGAAAATGCTTCTTCAAGAAACTGCTCAACATTTAATTCATGCAAATATATCATCCCGTGTGTCGCTCTTAACAATGCCGAGTCATTTTGATAAAAAAAGTTTTTTCCCAATAAAAACTGAATCTGCTTGTGTTGCTCCACCCAAACACGTTGTGCGACATCGCTAAATTTTCCATCGAGTTGGTAACTTGGAAACGATGCGTTTACCTGCGTAACGTAACACTCTGAAAACGATTTATCAAGTGTAGCTAAAGCATTTAAAGAAACAGGCACAAGAACCTCTACATCCCACGGATTATATTTAAACCAAACATTACGGTAGCCAATAATCCTCAAATTACTTAAATCTTCTTCCTTGTTCCATTCTTCAACTGCCCTTGCAATTGCCTGTAATACCTTGTAATGCGTATCTGGTCCACTTCCCTGCGGATCCATTGTTAAACTTATTACGGTTGGCTTGTATTTCCTGAATTCTTCAAGAATAGGTAAAACATCGCGCTCCTTATCGGGTTGACTCGAAGATCCGCCTCCCTGGTAAAACCCAAGTCGCCAGTGGTGAACATTTTTTACCGATATTCCGTAGTGTGCCCACACCAATTCCTCTTCAAGCTCCCGAATCATCCCCTTTAATTTCTGTATTTCAGAAGGATTTTTTCCACCGTCGTAAGTACTCTCAAGCGACTCAATAATTTCTTCTATTACCTGTTTCAGGCCTTTCTCATCTTTTATATCCCAGATTGAAACCAATGCACGAACCGCACGGTGACAAACCCCACGTCTTTTTTCATCACTATTCTGTGCTGCAATATTATCCAGGTAGTGGTAAATATCCTTGTCCCATTTAAATTTGTAACCTGCATCAAAAAAATCGGGGAAATTGATCATTTCTATTTTACCCTGATTTATTAAATCACGTGTATCAACAAGCAAATCTTTCAGAAAATGATTGGTTACCGCATTAAAGCCGGAAGTAGCCACTGCAAAATGCATCTCGTTGCTGGCATCACGCGATTGACGATTTGTTACTGGCATAATTCCCAGCATAATATCGTCGTGGTGCGGGCCGGTGTGATAATACACCTGGTTGACTTCTTTATGCATTCCACGTTTGAGCTTGACTAAAATAGAGTCAATAACACTCTGAACAGTATTCTCATTCAAATCCGGAATCCGGCGGCAATATTTGTCGGCTTGTAAGTCTTCAAGGGTCAATTTACCTCCAAACTTGTTTATCTTCCTGCAAAGGTCGATAACAGCACGTTCCGTCTTTTTATGCGTCCATGGGCCACAGTTATAAAAACATTCAATGCTATCTTCCAGTTTTACAGTAGCACTTTCAGTAAGATAAAAACGGCTGTTTTTTAATTTCTGCAGAGAAGATGCCGGATAATTTACTACTGGCTCCCGTTCCAAAGAATCTTTTATTGTATCGGCAATAGCCTCTCCTGCCGCATAAATTATTGCTTTATTTTCAGGATTAAACCGGAGTGTGCCTAAGCCGATGGTAATCACCAAACGTTTACGCGAAACCTCTATTCCGCCCAAATCGGCTGCAGTTATCGCCTGCGTTTCAAAATTGGTTTCTTTTAAACGCGTAGATGAAAAATGATCGGAGCCGCGGGTATTAAATGCAATATTCCCATCTGGCCCGATTCCGCCAAGAAAAAATCCGATCCCACCTTTTTCCCTTATTTGGTTTTCGTAATTAGTGCACCAGTTGTCTATTTTAAAAATCGATTCCTGCTGCAACTGTTCCATTTGCGTTTTTGCCTCCCTGTATCGCAAGGTTAAGTCAATGCTATAATCCGAAAAAATTTCGCTAAAATGTTTGTTTTGAGCCAATTCAATCTCATCGGAATTTATTAACAGTGCTTTTTTTCTATCAAGGCCAAACCCTTCAATGTAATACTTCTCGGCATAGTTACACAAACTGTTGTGCTGCTTCGAGCTTATGGGGTAAAACTCACCCATTTGAACAAACTGCAAGTCTTTCAAAACAGGTTTTTTAGTTGCTCCCAACCCATATTTTACAAGTGCATCCTGTGTTTTTTTATTTTCCCAATTTTCAAGAATTAGTTTTGTATAATTCAAAAAGTGCTGGGCAGTCTTCCCTGTTGGTAAACTCACAACTCCATCCGGATTTTCACTCACCCACTCCAAAAAACTCATGGCAGAAAGTAACCCTAGTTTTGGAAAACTATCAACCGGGATATATGGAATCCGTGTTGTAATTTTTTCCAATCCTGCCTCTTTAAAAAATGCCTCTTCAACTTTTGAAAAATTTAATTCCATCGTTTTATTTATTTTGAAAAAGATATTTTCTCCAATGCATAAGCAGCAGCTCCCATTGTTCCTGCTTTTGCGCCTAACTCCGAAAACTTTATTTCAGTGTCGTTGCTTATATCGCGGTTGCTAAACGTTTGAATTGCCTGTTGGATGGGAGCCAGAATAAACTGACTGGCTTCGGCAACTTTGCCGCTAACAATAATGAGTTCGGGATTAAATATCTGAATCAGGTATACCATTCCTCTTCCAAGCCAATAACCCACGTCGGTAAAAAGCGAAATAGCAAACTGATCACCTGAATTAGCCGCCTGAATTACATTTGATATTTCTATTTTGTCGGTTTCTCCATTTACAAGTTCCAATATTAAAGATGAATTTCCGTCTTTAATTCCTTGTTTAGCCATCCGCGCAATTGCAGTTGCCGAGGCGATGGTTTCCAAACACCCTTTTTTCCCGCAACTACAGAGCTCTCCGTTATCTACAATTGGAAGATGTCCAAATTCTCCGGAAAAACCCGATTTGCCATTGTATAACTTACCATTTACAATTATTCCCAAACCCAATCCCCAGTCAGCCTGAAGCATCAAAACATTCTTTTTATTTTTAGCCAGGCCAAAATACTGTTCAGCAAAAGTCCTTAATTTTGAATCGTGGTTAAAATATACCGGAATGCCAAAAATTTTGTGTAACTCTTCATACAAATCCGGGACATGTGGAAAATAGGTCTTGTTCACTCCCTTTTTCTCATTTATCAGCCCAGGCAA
Organism: Maribellus maritimus; assembly: GCF_022267315.1. GTDB lineage: Bacteria > Bacteroidota > Bacteroidia > Bacteroidales > Prolixibacteraceae > Draconibacterium > Draconibacterium maritimum. The sequence continues at coordinate 3,390 of NZ_JAIKLE010000024.1, read as the reverse complement.
TTCTATGCCAGCCACCAGTATTTTATCCCTTAAAATGTTACTTTCAATTACTACTTTTTCCAGCGCTTTATTTACTTCATTAAAAATGCCGATGTCAGAATGAACTTTAATCGGGAAATAATGCGGACCACTTACCTCCTCGTTGCTGGCATTAAAAATGGAGATTATGGTTCGTTTAATATTTATAGTAATTCCAACTACATAAAAACCATCTTCAACAAGACCATAAATATTGGGCCGCCGGCCACCACTCGAATCTCCACGACCAAGATCTTTTACCAAACCATCTTCGATTAACTCAATGAGCAAACTGTTAATCTTTGGTGTGCTCAGTTTTACAATCTTAGAGAGTTCTGAGTTGGATAAAGAGCCATCGAAATAAATAGCTCTTAAGATCTGTTTCTTGTGGCTGATCTTTTTCAATTCAACCGCCTGACTTTGTCCTCCGGTATTTTTAAATAGGTGTTCCATACAATTTCGTTTGCGAAGATCAGAATAAAATTTTTATTACGAAAGAATCTTTTTAAAAAAATTAAAAAGATTGCAGTCTTTTTGTTAAATTTAGCGATTCGTTTACAATTCATAAATTTTTAATACCTGATATATTTCAAACTTGAACAAAATAGCAGATATTTACTCATTCATTCAACGATTAAAGAATTGAAACTATGTGCACTAAAAAGCAAATTATACTTTGGATCTTCATATTTTTTACTGGAATTGTTTCCGGACAATCGAGAAAAATAATAAACATTCCTGATATCGCTGGCTATCAGACTTTAAAGTGCGATTTTCATATACACACCATCTTTTCTGACGGCACAGTATGGCCAACAGTGAGAATAGAGGAAGCGTGGGAAGAAGGCCTTGATGCAATTGCTATCTCCGATCACATTGAATACAGGCCTCATTCCAAAGATGTGGTTGCAGATCATAATCGCTCGTTTGAAATTGCGGAACCGCTGGCTCAACAAAAAAATGTTGTTTTAATTCGCGCAGCAGAGATAACACGCAGTATGCCGCCGGGACATTTAAATGCATTATTTATCCGAAACGCCAATTTACTTGAACGGGACGATGTTATGGATGCAATAAAAGAAGCACGCGAACAAGGCTCATTTATTTTCTGGAATCATCCCGGCTGGAAAGCTCAACAGCCAGACTCAACCGTTTGGTGGGAAGAACATACTGAATTACTCGACAATGGCTTACTACATGGCATCGAAGTTTATAACAGCAATGAATATTACCCCGAAGCGTTGGAGTGGGCAAATGAAAAGAGCCTTACCATGCTCGGCAACTCAGATGTTCATGACCCTATCGGAATGTCATATGATTTATCCACCGGGCGCAGACCCATGACACTTGTATTTGCAAAAAGCAAGACCACAGGAGGTATTAAGGAAGCATTATTTAGCCAAAGAACCGCAGTGTATTTCGACGAGACAGTGATAGGTAAATCAGAAATTCTGGAACCATTATTTTTTGCTTCACTTGCATTTAAAGACAACCCTTTAAAAATTCAGAATGGCGCAAGCAGACGAATTGAAATAACAAATAAATCAGATATTGATTATGAACTGGAGCTGGTACAACCAGGGGTGGGGTTTGATGCGCCTGAAAATGTGACCTTAAAAGCAGGTCAAATCACTCCTTTAACAATCACTGGAAATTCGGACGAAATTTCACAGGTTAAAACATTAAAAGTATATTACGGGATTAAAAATATGCTGGTTAATCCGGAGGAAAATCTAATCGTTACTTTTTCGTTTCGGAATTTATAAACGAGAAATTAAAAAATGCAGGCCAGACAACAAAATACTCCTGATAAACTAAAAGAATATACGTTAAAAGGGAATGAAGAGATCTCGCCAGGCGTCCATTTGATTTCTTTTGACCGTGATGTTGATTTTACTCCTGGACAAGTAGTAAAAATTGGAATCGAAATAAAAACACCACCGCGCATTTACAGTATTTGCAGTGGAAATCATGAAAACGAGATAAAGATTCTTTTTAATATAAAAGACGATGGCTTTCTGACGCCAAAACTTGCTGCATACATTCCCGGTGATAAGATTTTGGTTTCAAAACCTTACGGAAGTTTTCTGGGGTCAAAAGCCCCTGCCTGGTGTATTGCTACCGGCACAGGGGTCGCACCGTTTTACAGTATGTTTCAATCGGGTTTGTTTGAAAATAAAAAGCTCATTCACGGGGTAAGTTACCTGAATCAATTTTATTTTGAAGATGAGTTAGATTGGGCGCTTGGAAAAAACTATGTCCGCTGCTGTTCACGCGAATCCTCTTGCGATGTTTACCCCGGAAGAGTCACTGCCTATCTGGCCGAACAAAGTCATTTCCCAAATCAAAAATACTACATCTGCGGAAAAGCAATCATGGTCGTCGAAATTCGCGATTTATTGATCGAGAAGGGAGTTCCCTTTGAAAATATAGTTGCCGAAATATATTTTTGAGCCAATTAATAATCCCATATTTGTAACTAATATTTCGTTAGTTTTACTAATTCATGAAATCAAACTACATAACAATACGAAAATGAAAAAATCAATTTTTATACTCATTGTTTTCTTTTTGGCCTCTTCGGTGAGTGTTATTCATGCACAAAACTTAAAAGAAATTCTCGACAAACATTTTAAAGCCATAGGTCAGGAAAAACTTACCAAAGTGGAAACATATTTGGTAAAAGCAAAAGTCAACCAGATGGGAATGGAAATTCCAATGGAAATGAAAATGAAAAGACCCGATAAATTCAGGATGGAAATGGATATGGCGGGGCAAAAAATGATTCAGGCTTTCGACGGGAAAAAAGGCTGGATTGTCGCCCCATGGGTTAGCAGTGAACCACAGGAATTAAGCGGAGCAGAACTCGAACAAGCAATGGCTCAGGCTGACATCGACGGAGAACTATATAACTATGAGAAAAAAGGCCACAAGCTTGAGTTGGCAGGTAAAGAGAATATTGATGGCACAGACGTGTATAACCTGAAACTGACCGATAAAAACGGGAATATAAAAAACTATTATATCGATACTGATAAATATTTACTCAGCCAGGTAAAAGCAAGAGCCATTTCAATGGGACAAGAAGTGAATGTAACCCAGAAAATGGTGGAATATAAAGATTTTGATGGTATAAAAATGGCTACCAGGATCATCTCAACAACTCCAATGGGTGACGCCGAAATTATAATGGAAGATATAAAATTTAATCCTGATATTGCTGACAGCGTTTTTGAAAAACCAGCCAACTAATCCAGGAATAATTAAGATTAAAAACGAGGCTGTCCCAAAAGTCTGATTATGTATTTGAAGAGTTGAGTATTTGAAAAATTTCTCAGATACCTACCCGAATACAAAATCCTTTTTGGACAG
>NZ_JAIKLE010000023.1 GCF_022267315.1 Maribellus maritimus | reverse complement strand
TCAAGTTCTTTTAAATCCTCTTTTATATTGAATTTGCTTTGTCTTCCCATGCTTCAAAGATAATACAGCGGCACTATATACTCAAATTGGTATTACAAAAAGGAATCGGAGGGAGTTTTTAAAGGAGATGAGTATCTATGCAGGTTCAACTGCATTTCTTGCTTCTATCCCGTGGATAAATGCTTTTGCACAGGAAAACGGGAAAAACAGAGCGCCCTCAGACAGAGTGAGGCTGGGAATGGTGGGAGTTGGTAGCCGGGGCCACGGTTTGTTGTTAAATTTGCTTGCCATTGAAAATGTGGATGTAGTTGCGGTTTGCGACAATTATCAGCCCATGTACTAAAGAGCGATTAAAACCACCAACGGAAAAGCAAAGGCTTTTTATGATTACCGGAAGATGCTTGATGAATTTAGCGATTTGGACGGAATTATTATTGCAACACCACTTCACGAGCATGTACATATTACAATTGATTTTTTGAATGCCGGGATTCATGTATTTTGTGAGAAATCGATGGCCAGAACGATTGAAGACGCCAAACAAATGGTTGATACCTCGGTACAAACCGGCAGGATTTTGCAGATAGGTCAGCAGCGGCTTTTTAACCCGGTTTACCTCGATGCCCTGGAACGGATTCGCCAGGGAGAAATAGGTCAGCTTACACAGGTTCGGGCGTTCTGGCATAGAAATAACGACTGGCGAAGACCAATTCCCGGACCTGAGCTGGAACGAAAAATAAACTGGAGAATGTACCGCGAATATTCCGGAGGGTTGATGACTGAGCTGGCTACATACCAAATTCAGGTGGCCAACTGGTTTATCGATCAGGTTCCAACGCAGGTTGTGGGAAGCGGGAGCATTTGTTTTTGGAAAGATGGCCGTGAAGTATACGATCAGGTTGCACTGGTATATGATAACCCCAATGGAGTAAAATGTATATACGATTCAATGATAGCCAACAAACATTATGGTTTGGAAGAACAAATTATGGGAAACCTGGGGACCATCGAACCGGAAGCTAACCGGATTTATTCTGAAAATCCGCCCCCTGCACCCGGAATTCGTCAGCTGGTTTACAACATCGAATCGGGTATTTTTGATGTTATCCCTATTGGCGGCGCTACCTGGCTTCCTGAAGTTGCCGGTACCGACCCGGGTAAAATGATAAAATCGTACGACAATAACGACACTTATTTACAGCTCGTGGGATTTACCAAAGCAATTAAAACAGGAAAACATTATCCCAATCTTTTAAGGGAAGGTTTTCATGCCACAGTGGCTGCGCTTCTTGGCTTGCAGGCCATGGATACAAACGCTGTAGTTAGCTGGCCGGCAGAATACGTGATGAAGAAGGAATAAACGGCTCAGATAATTTGTAAATAATTGACGATGAAAAATATAACTATTACAGCAGCAAGGTTGAAGAAAGAAGCAATTATTCTTCTGGTTTGTTTTTTTGCAGCAGTAGGATTAAATATTTACGCTATTTCAAAATATAAAACCGATTGGAGCGAACTAATAAGTCAGCTTCCCATTGTACTTGGAATAACTTTTCTTATTTACTTTTTGGTATTATTGTTTCGTTTGGTATTTTTAGGCATTACCAAACTAATTCAAAGAAACTAAAATGAAAGTGACTTATGGACTGCTCTTTCTCTTAATAATCGGACATCCGGGATTCTCACAGGTTAAAATGAAAAAGGCCGAAGGGGGTTTTTTGTTTACTGAAAATCAAAAAGAAGTGCTCTTTTTTCAAACAGAACCCAAAAATAAAGAAGGACAGTATGAACGTTGTAATTACATCCATCCGCTTTGGGGAATAAAAGGGAATATACTAACCGAAGATTTTCCGGCAGATCATTTACATCAGCGTGGAGTGTTCTGGGCGTGGCATCAGATTTGGATTGGTGATAAACGTATCGGCGACGGTTGGGAACTAAAAGATTTTGAACAACAGCTTAATGAAGTGGAATATGTCTCTGACAGAGATGGCTCGGCGGTTTTTAAAACCGAAGTAGCATGGAAATCGGACAAATGGAAAAGGTTGGGAGAAAAAATTCCTTATCTGAAAGAGAATACAACGATTACAATTCATCCCGAAAAAAGTAATTACAGGAAAATTGATTTTGAAATTCACCTTTTGGCTTTGGCCGAAAATCTTTCAATTGGTGGCTCCGAAGATGAGAAAGGTTACAGTGGTTTTTCGGTGCGAATGCTCCTTCCGGAGGATGTTATTTTTTCTGGTCCCGGCGGAGAATTAAAACCGGAAGTGACTCAGGTTGAGTCAAAAGGTTATGTAAATATTTCAGGCTCAGTTGGTGCCAATCAAACAAAGGGAGGGCTTGTTATTGTTGATAATCCCGATAATCCCGGTTATCCTCAAAAATGGATTCTGCGAGATAGAAACAGCATGCAAAATGCCGCTTTTCCCGGAAACAAAACAATACCCGTTTCTACCACCGAATCGTTGGTTTTAAAGTACTCCTTAATTGTTTATTCCGGTAAGATGAATGACAGGAAAATTCAGAAAATCGTGAAGTAATGGAATCAACACCTATGTTTCATTTTTAACACCGCAAACCTATATCTCTTGATAATGAGAAGATATTTAATTAAAGCGATTTTAAATTAATATGTAAATACATTCTCATTTTGAAAAAATAGGTTATATCTTGTAATCGACTTAAATAAAAGTTTGCCCCGGTTTTAACAGATAATGTTAAAATAGAAAATCAAGAAAGGGTCAAGACCCCGGCAATCTTTCAAATTAAAATTTTATGAATTGCGCATAAATCGATATTATGGTGTGAGCAAAGTTTACATTTAAATCTTCTGTTTTGGCAACATGAAAATAAAGAACAAATAGAGTTATTACGATAATCATCTTCATTGTATTTGTAGCGATATTTTATAAATAAATCAATCGGAGGTATATCCTCCCGAAAATTTAATTATAAAAATTATGAGAAACCTAAATTTATTTTTTTTAATTGTTATTAATCTGATAATTTCCGCCTGCAATAATAATCAGACAATACAAGGTAACACGTCATTCCTTGATTTAGAAGTTCCGGTTTATGATTTTCAAAATGTTAAAATGTCGGATATAATTTCCGAATATGAAATAGTTCCCTTAAAGTTCACCAATAAGAGCATGATTAGCGAAATTTACAAAATTATTATTCATGATGAATTAATCTATATATTGGATTGTTTTGGTGCTCAGAGTGTTCTCGTCTTCGATATGAAAGGGAATTTTATTCGTTCAATAAGCCGTAAAGGAAACGGCCCGGGAGAACTGACATATCCAATGGATTTTGAAATTATTCCTGAAAAAAATAGAATTGATGTATTGGGATATAAAATGATAAAGAGTTTTTCATTACAGGGGAATTTACTAAAAGAGAGCAGCTATGATTTTAGCTCAACAGGGTTTAAAAAATTAGGTGAAACTTATTATTTTGAAGCTCCTTACAAAACAGATTGCCTGCTTTACAGAACGGACGAGAATTTTAAATTCAAAGGTTTTTCTTTGGTTCACAAAAAAAGAGATGTCTCAGGAACTATAGTTTATTCTCCTTTTTTACAAACAAATCCCAACTATATCACCTATTGGGCTTTAGCAAATGATACAATTTACAAAATAGATGAAAAAAAATCTTATCCTTTTCGGGCAATTAATTATGGTAAATATACATACGATCATGATGATTATGCATCACTTTCTGTTGAAGAAAAAGCCAGGTTAATGATGTTCAACCGTGATAACATTGAAAAGTGTCTTTTACATAAATACTTTGAAACGGATGAATACATTGAACTACACTATGTAATTAAGGGAGAAGTTTGTGTTTTTATATATAATAAAGAAAGCGGACAAATTGTACATTATGACCAAAGCCATTTAAACGATGATATTACTGGTTTGAATTTGCATGGAAAAATACCAGCATTAATAGGATGTGACAAGGAAAGATTTTATTTTATGGTTGCCCCCTATAATTATAAATCAACGGAACCATTGTTGAAATTTATGAATGGTGCTTCAAATACAAAAGAATATACACTGGAAGATGTGGAAAAACTATCGAACAACCCTATAATCGTATTTGCGAAGTATCGCTTTTAGATTAAAAATCAATGTTAGTTTTTAATTATGAAGTTACTTATAATCAATGTTTGTTTACTCTTCTTTTTCAGTTGTTCGGTTGATAAAACTGAAGAAGAAGGAGAAAAGATTGAAATTGATTTAAAAGGTGAAAATATTAAATCGTTATACGAAATACTTTCATTTGAAAGGTTTGTTTATTTGGAGACACACCCTGATGCTTTAATAAATTCAATAGACAGATTATGTGTTTCAGCCAAAGGTGAGCTAATCATTTTTGACCGATCAAGCCAAAAGATTACTCTTTTTTCTGCCGATGGGAAGTACATTAGAACTATTGGAAAAAAAGGGAATGGCCCTCAGGAGCTGAATAGTGCTTTCGATATAACATTTGACAGTTCCAAAAACTTTATCTACGTATTAACACAAAATAAAAAAATAAAGGTATACCCCCTTAGGAGACTTTGTTAAGAGTATAAAAACAGATGTTTACGGGACATCGCTGTTTGTTTACGAAAACAACTTATTGATCCATAACCTTGCCGAATGCAACAACATGAAACATTCACTGGCTGTACTGGATTTGGATGGAATTATAAAAGAAAAACACTTAATTATTCCGGAAAGGAATCCTGATTTTAATTATATAGTTAGAAATAACTTTATGAAAAAAGATTCCAAAGTAAGATTTTTTACCTCATTTAATTATACTGTATTTTCATACTCAAAAAAAGGATTTAAACCTCTGTACTATTTTGATTTTTTGTCAAACAATTCTCCTGAAAATTATATATCTACATTAAATAGTCAGCAAGACTTTAGGAATTATATAACAAATTCCAATTATGTTCATTCTATAATTACTTTTTTGGAATTAGGTGATTGGGTTTATATAAAATTTGTACTAAAGCAAAAAACTTATTCCGTTTACTATAACACTAATACAAGGGAGATAAGAAAATATATACATAATAATTTACATGATTTATTTGTACAGATAACACCACAAAATGTCCAACAAAAGGAATTTATAAACGTTTTCTATCCGCATTATAAATTATCAGGAGGAATAAATTATGAATTTAGGTTGAAATATTCGAAAGGAAAAATTGACAGTTCTTTAATCAGTGAATTTAAAAAGTTACTTGCAATGAAGGTTAATGAGAATCCGGTTATAATATTTACTAAACCAAAACATTGATTCGAAGCACCTAAGCTTCTTATTTAAAAGATATAAAACATACTGCAAATTGTCTTTCTCACTTTTAAATTCGTACAAGAATATTATATGGAGGTTTTTCTTTTATCTTTATGGAAACATAAACTAAACCTGGTTTTTCATAAAGCAAATTATCCAATGAAAAGATTAAGTGTTTTTCTTATTTTGTTTTTGATGATAACGTATTTTTCTTTGGCTCAGAAACGGCCCAATATTCTTTTTGCCATTGCCGACGATCAGTCGTTTTCGCATACCGGATTTGCCGGATGCAATTTTGTTAAAACACCGGCTTTTGACAGAGTGGCTGCCGAAGGGATTTATTTTACAAACTGTTATGCCGGTTCACCCGGTTGTGCTCCTTCGCGGAGTACAATTGTAACCGGACGGTATCACTGGCAAAATGAACAATCGGGTCAGCATGCTTCTTCATGGTTAAAAAAATATGTTCCTTTTGTTGATATGCTGGATAAAAACGGCTATTACACAGGCCGGACAGGCAAGGGAGTTGGCCCTTTTCAATATGCGCGTAATGAAGGCGATTCGCTCTGGAGAAAAGAAGATGCAGCGGGAGTTGCCCGTTCAAATATCCGCTATACGAAAGAAAATGATGAACGAACGGCGGGAGGAATTCATACAACAAATTATTTTGAGAACTTTAAATATTTTATGGAACATCAGCCTGAAAATGAACCTTTCTTTTTTTGGTACGGATGTTATGAGCCTCACAGGGCGTATGAAGAGGATTCCTGGAAAAGAACAAATAAAAAGATAAAAGACGCAAAAGTGCCTCTGTTTCTGCCGGATGACAAAATTATACGAGGAGATTTGCTTGATTATGCAGTTGAAATTGAGTGGTTTGATTTGCATTTGCAACGTATGCTGGATTATCTGGAAGAAATCGGAGAACTTGAAAATACGATTGTAATTGTTACTGCCGACAATGGAATGCCTTTCCCCCGCGCAAAAGCAAATGGTTTTGAGTATGGAGTTCATGTGCCACTGGCTGTTCGGTATCCAAAAGAATTTCCTTCCGGAAAAGTTGTTGACAGCCCGGTTTCATTTGTTGATTTTGCACCTACAATTCTGGAGCTGACAGAAAGCTCTGCACAGGGAATGAAACCGATTTTTGGAAAAAGTATGAAACCTATTCTTGAAAACCCGGACAATCCGGATGCTGCAAGAGCGTATGTTTTTGCAGGAAGGGAGCGTCATTCATCGTCGCGTTATAAAAATTGGGGCTACCCGCAACGGGTCATCAGAAGTAAAGATTTTCTTTTAATCTGGAATATGAAACCGGAACGGTGGCCGGCAGGAGCACCTCAACGAATAAATCCTGAAAATCCGGATGAACTTCTTCCTATGTATGGTATCGATGAGAATGGAGTTCATCATTCCGACTGGGCATATACTGACATCGATGCTTGCCCAACCAAATCGTTTATTGTTGAAAATCGCAATGACAAAAATATTTACAAATATTTTGAATGGTCGGTGGGGAAGAGGCCGGAATTTGAACTTTATGATATCAAAAAAGATCCGGAATGTCTGGATAACCTTGCGGGGGATCAAAAATATCAGGCGCTTGAAAAACAACTAAAAAGTGCCCTGCTTAATAAATTGAAGGAAACGGGTGATCCACGCGTAACAGGTCCAAATCCGGAAGTATTTGACTCTTATTTACGTTACAGTCCAATGCGGCAATTTCCCGAACCGGAACAATAAAAAGAGGTTGTTTAAAAAGTTATTTCATAATGGGATTAACTTACATTCGTAAGTAACCGCTTTGTTTCTTACTCCTAAATCCCCTGTAGGGGACTTTAAGCCTCCCTCTTTAGGAGAGGTTTGAAGGGCTAAAACGAAAGCCGGTTATAAAATGAAAGTTTCATTTCAATTTATTTTACTTTTTGGACAACCTTTTAAAATTAGTTCATCGTTTCGTTAATCTTCGGAGTAAAAAACAGAATTGAAAAATGCCTTCATTTCTGCACAGTAATATACCCCGTATTTTTTGAAAGTATCTTTTGTCCTTTCATCCGGTTTCCAGTCAAAAAATGCATGACCGGCACCGCCTGCCTGTACATACTGCACTCGTTGCCCCGCTTGAACTAATGCATCAACATAAACTTTAACAGCTTCGTCTTTTATTAACATGTCTTTGGTACCACGGCTTAAATAGTGTGGAATTTCCCTTTCAGAAGCATTTGGAATATTAATGAGAGGGGCAATTCCTTCTTTCCAGGTTTCATCCGCTTTGGGATCTCCTGAATAATGGTTTAAAAGGTCGCTACCAAAAACACCGTAGCTCGGAGCTGCAGCCTGAATGGCTTTCATCATTTCATTTCTTACTTGTTCAGGAGTTTTGTTTTTGGGAAGGTAGGAAGGCATAAATTCAAATACGCCCGGTGTTTTCCCAAATCCACCGTCTCCGATTTTGTTTGGCATTGTACCGGCCACAGCTGAAAGATGCCCGCCTGCACTGTCGCCGGTTACCGCTATTCTGGTCGGATCACCGCCATATTCTTTGGCATGTTCCATAATGTGGGTAATGGCACCAAAAACATCTTCAATAATGTCAGCCATTGTATTTCCTTCGTCGTCACCATCCAGCTTGCCCTGCCAGCGGTAATCAATACTGAATACTACATATTGTCCTCCTTTTGTTAGTTCACGGGCCATTCCACGCATAATATCTTCATTGTTTGACGCCCAACCGCCACCATGGATTATTACGATACAGGGAAGGTTTTTGGCTTCTTTGGGCGAGTAAACATCATATTTTAATGTTTTAACACCCGGTTTTGCATATACTACATTTTGAATGACATTTATGTGATTTACTTCAGATGCCTTTATAAAAGAAGCTCCAACATGTTTATCCTGATTGATAAGCACTTCAAAAGGCGATGCCATAGTTTCGTGATACATCGCTCCCCACATGCCTTTTACAGAATAGTAACCGGCATCCAGAACATAGCCTTCATCCGGTGTTGCCCTGATTTTAAGAATAGTTCCTTCCGGTAGTTTCCCGTCAGAAGGAATTTTAGGCTCAATTTCGATACTTCCGTTTTTTGTTTCATCAACAACTATCTGGTAAGTCTTTTGTGCATTAATAACTGCTGAACCAATCATAATAATAAGAAAGCTTAGGAAAACAGGTTTTAGATTCATTTTTTATTGTTTTAGTTTACTGTAACAATAATTCAAAAGTAACATTTGATCTTGTAAAGCAGAGACATGCAGGGAATAAACATATAACCCATTTTGAAACTTTTTTTTAACTACCCGGTACAATAGAAATGTAACACGATTCTTTTGAGCTGTTAAGTCAGTATTTATCAGTGATTCTTTATGTATTTAAAACCTTTTGAAATGCCAGCAAAAAAACTAAAAGCTTTTCTTGATGAGAACGACATAAAATATGTGGTAATAAAACATTCAAGTGCTTTTACTGCACAGGAGATTGCTGCGTCGACACATGTTTCAGGAAAAGAATTTGCTAAAACGGTGATGATTAAAATTGAAGGAAAAATGGCAATGGCGGTTTTACCTGCTTCCTTTCAGGTAGATTTTAATCTTTTACAGGAGATTTTTGGAACCCGAAAGGTTTCACTGGCGAGTGAAGCTGAGTTTAAATATTTTTTCCCTGACTGTGAATTGGGAGCTATGCCACCGTTTGGAAATTTGTATGATTTGGAAGTATATGTTTCGGAAACACTGGCTGAGGACAAAATGATCGCATTTAATGCAGGTATACATACCGAAATGATAAAATTGGAGTATAAAGATTTTGAGCGACTGGTTCAGCCAAGAGTATTTAAATTTTCATGGAAAACGGTTTCCATTCCCGGAGATCCCAGTGAGAGATGGGAACTTGACTATTAGCTGTTTCTTTGGTTTTAACTATAGTTGTAAAACTTTAGCCCCTCTTATTTTTCGATTTTTTATATCCATAATTGCTTTGTTTGCCTGCTCAAACGGATAAATCTCTACGTGAGGTTTGAAAGGCATTTCAGCGGCGATTTTGATAAACTCCTTTACATCGTAGCTGGTCACGTTGGCTACACTTTTTATCTCTTTTTCCATCCACAAGTGACGCTGATAGTCCAGTTTTGATAAAAAATCCTGGTCTGTCGATTCTTTTCTGATGGCGTTAATAACCAACCTTCCACCTGGTTTTAGAAACTCCAAAGCAGAAATTGCTGTTTTCCAAACAGGTGTTGTATCAATAATACTATTCAATAATTCAGGAGGTCTCTCTGTTGAGTTACCCGCCCATTTAGCACCAAGTTCAAGAGCAAATTCTCTTTCCTTTGAGTTCCGGGCAAAAACATAAACCGCTGTTTTAGGATAACGGTATTTTAAAAGTTTTAATACAAGGTGAGCAGATGCCCCAAAACCTGTTAATCCGATTGGTCCGCCGTTTTTTAAGTTGCACAAGGCAACCGAGCGATAACCGATTGCCCCGGCGCAAAGCAGGGGAGCGGCTTCAGCATCAGAAAAAATCTCAGGAATCGGATAGACATATTTTTCAGGCACAACCATATATTCAGCATATCCTCCGTTTGTATCCCGTCCTGTGGCCTGAAAATCGGGACACAAATTTTCTTGCCCCGACAGGCAGTATTCACACGTTCCACAAGCTGAGAAAATCCATGCTACTCCAACCCGATCTCCAACATTGAAAGTTGTTTTTTTGCTTTCTGATTCTTCAACGGTTCCGATGACCTGATGCCCCGGAATTACCGGATATTTTGGCGGAGGAGTGCGGCCTTCAATTTCATCAATCTCGGTGTGGCAAACGCCGCAAGTCCGAATACGGATTAATAATTCTCCGGTTTTTACTACCGGTTTGGGAAGCTCTTCAAGTTGTAACGGTTTATCTTCTTTGGTCAGGTCCGAAATTTTGTTAATTACCCAGGCTTTCATAGGAGTAAAATTAGGGGATGTTTTCAGAAAAAACAAAAAGGTGGGGCTGTAAAAGAAAAAACCCTCAAAGCACAAATGCCCCGAAGGTTTTTAGAATATATCAAAGTACGTCTTTTTACATCAAAAAGCTCAGCAAAATACCTGCACCTACAGCCGAACCGATCACACCGGAAACGTTTGGAGCCATGGCATGCATAAGCAAGTGATTGGTTGGGTCTTCTTTTAATCCCATCGTTTGTACAACCCTTGCACTGTCGGGGACAGCAGAAACACCGGCTGCACCAATCATTGGATTTATTTTGTTTTCCTTTTTCATAAAAAGATTCATAATTTTTGCGCCTGCAACACCCCCTGCTGTAGCAACAACAAATGAGGCTGCTCCCAGTGCAAAAATCTTAATAGATGAAGGAGTAAGGAAAACATCAGCTTGTGTTGAAGCACCAACTGTAATCCCTAGTAAAATGGTGATAATATCAATTAAGGTATTGCTTGCAGTGTTGGCCAATCGTTTGGTTACCCCCGATTCTTTTAGCAAATTACCAAAGAAAAGCATTCCGAGCAACGGAAGTGCAGACGGAGCGATGTACGCAGTTAAAATCAATCCAACAATTGGAAAGAGAATTTTTTCCAGCTTTGAAACCGCACGCGGAGGCTTCATTTTTATTTTTCTCTCCCGTTTGCTTGTCATTAAACGAATAACAGGAGGCTGAATAACAGGGACCAGAGCCATATAGGAATATGCGGCAATCGCAATTGGTCCGATAAGGTTTTTCACCGTAGTGCCGTCGGCCAGAACATTAAGTCCGTTGGCCAGTTTCGAAGAAATAAAAATAGCTGTTGGCCCGTCGGCACCTCCAATAATTCCGATAGCACCTGCTTCCGGTGGCGCAAAGCCCAAATAGAGCGCTCCCAAAAAGGTAAGAAAAATACCGATTTGTGCCGCTGCGCCAAGTAACATTAGTTTTGGATTGGAAATCAGTGACGAAAAGTCTGTCATGGCACCAATACCCAGGAAAATAAGTGGCGGGTACCAACCCTGCACAACTCCCTGGTAGAGGATGTTAAGTACTGATCCCGGTTCATATATACCCAGTTTCAGGTTAAAATCAGTAACCTGAAACATTGGAATATTACCAATCAAAATTCCAAAACCAATCGGTATCAGAAGCAAAGGTTCAAAATCATATCGAATGGCCAGGAAGATAAAAACGAATCCAACGAGCATCATTACCAGGTGACGCCAGGAAACGTTTGCAAATCCTGAGAATTCATAAAAATTAAATAAACCGGAAACAGCTCCGCTGTAATTTTTGTACACTAAACCATCACCAGTCAGGTGTCCGTTGTTATCAAGAGATAAAACACGGTCGGGTAAAGTAACAATTTCATCTTTGGTAACATATCCGCCCTGGTTGTTGGGGTCGGTATTTTTATGAAGATGGGTAACTTTTACCGGGTTAAAGCTTAGATGCACTTTTCCGTCTTCAAAGCTGTAGCGACCAGTGTAACGAACTTTCGCCGAGTCAAGAATAAACGTTTTGTCTTCTTCAAAACCATAGGTTTTAAATCGTCTTTTTGTTGTTACATTTTCGTCGTCACCGTCTTCAATGTGGTAAGTTGGATTTGGAACATAACCATCACTGTAGTTTACCCATTTTCCTTTCGTAAGAACATTACTGATATCTTTAGATTGTTCACCGCCAAAAACAGCAGGCGAACAAAGAAATAAAAGTAGGAGTAATTGAAGTATTTTTTTCATGTTAAAGCAATCGTAAGGTTATCCAATCTCAATTAAAACATCATCCTGCAACACGGTATCACCCACGTTTACTTTAATAGAAAGAATTTCTCCACCTTTATCCGTCTGTACCTGGTTTTCCATTTTCATGGCTTCCATAATCATCAGGGTTTGTCCTTCTGTTACAACATCGCCTACTGATACATTAATTTTTAATATAGTACCTGGCAGTGGTGCTCCAATGGTATGTTTTCCTGTTGTTTCTTTCTTTTTAATTTGTCCTTCGCCCGGAAGTTGCTCAACCGGTTTACGGATTAATTTAGGTGTTTTTGAAGTTCTGACTTCTCCTTTGATTTTTACCTCGTAAATGGTACCGTTTACATCCACCTCGGCAATATCTTCTTCAATATCCCTTATGTGAACATCGTAATCGTTACCTCTGATTATGAATTTATATTTTTTCATGTTGTTTATTGTTTTGGCCAATTTTGTGTTACACTGTAAATTTTTGAACTCCAGGGAGAATATGCTTTTCTAACTCTTTTTATGGTTACAATGTTACTCTCTTCATCATGCATTTCGTCGAAATACAAATGAAGCGCCATGCTGATTGCTGCAGTAACATTTCCTTCCACAATATAATCGTCTTCTTTCTCCTCTTTATGAGCTTCTTCTTCTCCTTTTTTGCGAAACATCTTTTTCAGATTAATATTCACAATTTTAGGCAGGCGAAGAAACACGACCACCAAAAGTGTCAGTGCAAAAAATACAATTGAAAATCCAACTATCGTAACTGTGTAACCGAATTCTACCGAACTAGCCAATAGTGTAAATAAAAGATTCATGGTTTTTCAGTTTTAAAGTGGAATATTTGAATGCTTTTTCGGTGGATTTATCAGTTTTTTTGTTGCCAAACTTTGTAATCCGCGAATAATTCTGAAACGTGTATTTCTTGGCTCAATCACATCGTCGATATAACCAAAAGAAGCAGCCTGATAAGGGTTGGCAAATTTTTCTGTATATTCCTCTTCGTGTTTTGCAATAAATTTTGCTCTTTCTTCCGGGTCTTCAATGTCTTTTAATTTTCTACCGTGTAATACTTCAACGGCACCGGAAGCTCCCATCACTGCAATTTCGGCTGTTGGCCATGCATAATTCAGGTCGCCACGTAATTGTTTACACGACATTACATCGTGTGCCCCACCATACGATTTACGCAAGGTTACCGTTATTTTCGGAACCGTAGCTTCACCGTAGGCAAACATTAGTTTTGCACCGTGTGTAATAATACCGCCATATTCCTGTTTACTTCCCGGCAAAAATCCCGGAACATCAACCAGCGTAATAATCGGGATATTAAAACTATCGCAGAAACGAACAAAACGGGCTGCTTTTCTTGATGCTTCAATATCGAGTACTCCTGCAAGGTAATTCGGCTGGTTGGCAACAATACCTACCGGCTGACCGTCAAATTTTGCAAATCCGACAACGATATTTCGTGCATAATTTCTGTGAATTTCCAGAAACTCGGAATAATCAACAATGGTATGAATAACATCTGTTACATCATATGGCTGATTGGGATTTTCCGGAATAATTTCGTTTAATAAGTCGTCCAACCGATCAATAGGATCGTTGCACTCCGTAACTACAGGATCTTCCAAATTATTCTGAGGAAGATAACTTATCAGTTTCCGAAGGATCATCAGTCCCTCTTTTTCATTTTCAACCAAAAACTGGGCGACGCCTGATTTTGACGCGTGGATTTTTCCACCTCCCAAATCTTCAACGCTGATATTTTCACCGGTAACGGTTTTTACAACTTTAGGACCGGTAACAAACATGTAGGAATTTTGCTCGGTCATCATTATAAAGTCGGTAAGGGCGGGGGAGTATACAGCACCGCCTGCACAGGGGCCAAAAATGGCAGAGATTTGCGGAATAACTCCTGAGGCCAGGATATTACGCTCAAAGATTTCGGCATAGCCGGCCAGCGATGTAACACCTTCCTGAATACGCGCACCACCTGAGTCATTAATACCAATTACTGGCGCTCCGGCTTTCATTGCCATGTCCATCACTTTGCAAATTTTTTGCGCAAAGGTTTCAGAAAGAGAACCTCCGAACACGGTAAAATCCTGCGAGAAAACATAAACCACTCTTCCGTCGATGGTTCCGTGTCCGGTTACTACACCGTCTCCTAAAAATTTTGTTTTTTCCAAACCAAAGTTTGTACAACGATGTGTAACAAACATGTCAAACTCCTCAAAACTTCCTTCATCAAGCAACAACTCAATCCTTTCACGGGCGGTAAATTTACCTTTTCTGTGTTGCGATTCAATACGATTGATTCCTCCACCAAGCTTAGCCTCAGCACGTAAATCAATTAATTTTTTTATTTTATCCTGGGTACTCATATATAAAATCGGTTGTTATATTAACTTATTCTTTTCCGCAAATTTCGGTAAGCACACCCATTGTTGACTTTGGATGAAGAAAACCGATATTCAGTCCTTCTGCTCCTTTTCTGGCCGATTTATCGATTAGCCGGACTTCTTTTTCTTCCAGTTCAGCTAACGATTGATTTACGTCGTCGACTGCAAATGCAAGATGATGAATCCCCTGACCTTTTTTCTCAATGAATTTTCCGATTGGTCCTTCCGGATCTGTTGATTCAAGTAATTCGATTTTGGTTTGACCAACCATAAAAAAAGCTGTTTTTACTTTTTGGTCTGCAACTTCTTCAACAGAATAGCATTTCAGACCTAATTTTTCCTCATAAAACGGAATTGCCTCCTCTAAACTGTTTACTGCAATTCCAATGTGTTCAATATGCGATATGTTCATCTTATTTAGAATTATTTTAAAGTGTTTATTGTCAGAATTTTAAAGCTGCAAAGTTACTTTTCTGTTTATTCCTTAAGTTCAAAACGAAAAAACATTTCATTTTTGAATATGAATTTCAGAATTAATTAATATTGACATTTTGATAGCCTCAATAAATGTTTGAAACAAAAAAAAGGCAGAACCCAGTCTGCCTTGTTATCCTAATTTTTTACTGTTCGTCCCAAATAAAATGGAAATGAGGCCCAAACCGTTCAAATGCCGCTTTATCCAATTCTTCCTGGTGTTCAGGATGGGCTATGGATATAATCAGTTTTGCGCGGTCCTGCAATGTTCTTCCATATAAATTGACTGCACCATATTCCGTAACCAGCCAGTGAATGTTTGCGCGTGTACTTACAACACCTGCACCGGGTGTAAGAATTGGTGCTATTTTGCTAATGCCTTTATTGGTAACTGACGGCATGGCAATGATAGGTTTTCCACCTCTGCTTAATGAAGCTCCCCGAAGAAAGTCAATTTGTCCGCCAACACCTGAATAGAATTTTGTTCCGATAGAGTCGGCACAAACCTGTCCGGTAATATCAATTTGTAATGCTGAGTTAATTGCGGTTACTTTTGGGTTTTTGGCAATCACATTAACACGGTTGCTGTAACGAACATCATTCATCAAAACTCCCGGATTGTCGTCAACAAAATCATACAATTTTTTTGATCCCATCAGGAAGGTAGCTACCATTTTACCTTTGTCAATTTTTTTGTTTTTTCCGTTAACCACGCCTTTGTCAACGAGAGGCAGAATACCATCGGCAAACATTTCAGAGTGAACTCCAAGATCTTTATGGTTTCCAAGCATTGTTAAAACAGCATTTGGAATGGCTCCGATTCCCATTTGCAGGGTAGCGCCGTCTTCAACCAATTCTGCAACGTAACCGCCAATTTTGCGGTCTGTATCACTAATTGGGCCGGGTTCGGCAGTAACCAATTCGCTGTCGTCTTCGCAGAAAAGGTCAATTTCATTAATATGAATCATTGCATCACCAAATGCACGCGGTACATTCGGGTTTACAATTGCAATCACTGTATCAGCTTTTTCAACCGCCGCCAGAGTAGCATCAACCGATGTTCCGAGAGAAACATAACCAAACTTGTCAGGAACAGAAACCTGAATCATGGCTACATTTACTTTTAAATAACCTTCGCGGATTAAACGTTGTGTTTCCTGAAGAAAAACAGGAATATAATCAGCGTAACCTGCCTGAGTTTGTTTTCTTACGTTGTGAGCCACAAAAAACGATTCCAACTGAAAGATTCCCTCGAATTCAGGATTTGCATAATCAACTTCTCCCTCCGTATGGATATGCTGGATTCTTACATTTCTGAACTCTTTATTTCTTCCTCTTTCGCACAGTGCTTTAATCAGTGGATGTGGTGTAACAGCAACACTGTGCATGTGCACACGATCGTTTGATTTTACTACTTTTACTGCCTCTTGTGGCGTTATAAATTTTATATTTTTCATGGTTTCCGGACTATAAAATCAGGTTTTCGAATTAAGGGCGCAAATATAAAAAAACAATCTGCTTTTTTAACTTTCGAATATCAGAAATACTTGTTCAAAAGCTTTTGTAAAGTATTTGTTAACTTTACACTTTTTGCCATAAAGTAAATAGTTAAAGACGTCATTTTGTTCATGGTAAATTTTCGAACAGTATTTTTTTTGCGATTTTTTTTGATCTCAGGATGTGGAAATCAGGTGGGTGAAATGTGGTGTAATACATTGTGGTACAATATCAGACAAACACCCCGAGGATTTATATAAATGAAATACTATCTTTAACAAGCTGAATTAAACCGATAAAATAATCATGAGGAGATACCTGTATTTTGTAACTTTTGTAGCAGCCCTTGGGGGGCTGATGTTTGGTTTTGAAACCGCTGTTATCAACGGAGCCATCTTTTATGTTGCAGAACATTTCCAGCTAACAGAGTTTATGAAAGGTCTTGTAGTAAGTACTGCTTTGGCCGGATGTGTGATTGGTGCCCTGTTTATCGGGAAACCCGGAGATAAATATGGCAGGCGTTATATGTTAAAAATAATGGCCGCGCTTTTTTTATTTTCGATGCTGGGAGCTGGTTTGGCCGCAAATATCTGGGTGTTTGTGATTGCCCGTTTTTTAGGTGGTATTGCCGTTGGAGGTGCGTCGGTGCTTACACCCATGTATATTTCTGAAGTTTCTCCTCCGAAAATTCGCGGGAAGCTCGTTGCAACCAATCAGCTGGCTATAGTTACCGGTATTTTGGTTGCTTTTTTTTCCGACTATATGATTGACAGTTTGCTGCATGGAAGCTGGCGCTGGATGTTTTTGGCCGGGGTGGTTCCGTCAGCAGTGTTGTGGGTGCTGTTGTTTTTTATTTCACGCAGCCCCCGTTGGCTGGTGAAAATCGGGAAAAACGATGAGGCCCGTGAAGTGATCAGACGGGTGAATCCGGAAGAAGATGCAGATTTACTTATGGCTTCCATAAAAGATTCCCTAAAAGAAGAGGCCGTAAATAAAAGAGTATCGCTAATGAAAAAGCCTTATTTACGGCTTGCAATAATTGGTATTGCTGTAGGGATGTTTAACCAGCTGGCAGGAATCAATGTGATTATGTATTATTCAACCGATATTTTTCGGCAGGCAGGTTTTTCAGGCGAAGCAGCTTTGTTCCAGTCTGTGTTGATTGGTTTGACCAATTTGATATTTACCATTATTGCCATGTCAATTATCGATCGCTTCGGACGTAAATTTTTGCTTTATGTCGGAGCTTCGGGAATGTCAGTTTTTCTGGGTTTGTTCAGCTGGGCGTTTATAACCGATACCAAATCGGGATTTATTCTCTTATCATTGTTAATCGGATACATTGCCTTTTTTGCTTTTTCGCAGGGAGCGGTTATCTGGGTTATTCTTTCAGAAATGTTTCCAAACAGTGTCCGTGCAAAAGGAACTGCAATGGGCTCATTTTCTCACTGGATATTTAACTTTGCAATTGCCTTGGCGTTTCCGGTTGTTTCTTCCATGATTGGAGTTGGCTACGTATTTGTTTTCTTTACTGTTGCGACATTGTTGAGCCTTCTGTTTTACCGCTTTGCATTAATTGAAACCAAAGGTAAATCGCTGGAGGAAATAGAAAAATTGATATTAAAAAAATAGATTTGTTTATTAATGCATTTGTTTCAAATGAGTATAAATTTTTAGTTAAAACAATAATTATGAAAAGATATATTTTATTTACTGTATTTATTGTTGGATTTATTGTCGTACAGGCACAGCAGGCAGAAGAGTTAAACCTTTGTATGGGGCATTATTTTACCCAGCCGGAAGCCCAAACGTTTATTGACCAGTTAAAAAGGCAGTACACTACAAAAGAAGAGTGGTTAAAACGGGCTGAGGTAATCCGTCAGGGAATTCTGGAAGGAGCAGATTTGAGCCCTTTACCGGAGAAAACACCCCTGAAACCCCGGTATTCAAAAGAAAGAAAATACGATGGATATACGGTTCGGAATGTCGCTATTGAAAGTTTGCCCGGTGTTTTTGTAACCGGTAGTTTATATCTTCCGGAGAAAATGGATGGAAAAACAGCGGGTATTCTTTCTCCGCACGGACATTTTGGCGATCGGATGCAGTCGGCGCGGGTTAGCTCCGATATTCAAAACCGCTGTATTTCTTTTGCAAAAATGGGCGCTGTTGTTTTTGTTTACGATATGGTTGGTTATGGAGAAATGGCTGCCTATGGTTGGGAACACAATCACTCCAAAGCATTAAAACAACAAATATGGAACAGCATTCGTGCGCTCGATTTTTTATTGTCGCTGGATAATATCGACCCCGAACGAATTGCGGTGACAGGCGCTTCCGGCGGAGGCACCCAAACATTTATGTTAACAGCCATTGATAAGCGTGTAAAAGTTTCGGCGCCAGTGGTTCAGGTGTCAGCGCATTTTTTTGGAGGTTGTGTGTGCGAAAGCGGAATGCCTGTGCACAAAAGCGACCATCACCAGACCAACAATGTGGAAATAGCTGCATTAACTGCCCCGCGGCCTTTATTACTCGTATCCGATGGAGGCGACTGGACATTAAATACACCCAAAGTTGAGTTTCCGCATATTCAATACATATATAAACTGATGGGCGTTAAAGAACGGGTAGAGAATGTTCATTTTCCGGATGAAGGACATGGTTACCAGTTCTCAAAACGTAAAGCCGTTTATCCCTTTTTAGCAAAATATTTAAACCTTAACCTAAATGCGGTTCTCGACGATAAGGGGGAAATAAGTGAAGAGGGAAATGTAATTGAACCGTACGAAACATTAAAAATATTTACCACCTCCAATCCGCTTCCCGACTATGCCGTGCGCACAAACGATGAGGTGGTTTGGTAGCGTTTAAGGAGAGGCATTATTCAGACACTTTGAGGTCTTCCGGACGCTCAAAGGTCGCAGAATTTTGTATTCTTAACCTCTCTGTTGGATGTTTATTCTTTTATGTTTTTTCATGTTATTTGCTAAACTGCCGGATATGTCCTCTTTTTGCACCCCTCCTTTGGAGGGGCCGAAGGAGGCTTCCCTACAAATAAAAACTCCCACCGAGGCGGGAGTATAGGAATTTTTTCCTTCGGCATATAGCCTTATTGTGATAAGATATAAAATTGAAAAGAGATCCAACAATGAAAGTTACATTCTGGGATGGCGTTAGTTGTGGTTTGATGTAAAATTGAAAAGAGATCCAACCAAACAGGGAAGTCGTAAGTACTTATAGGTATCTGAATGGAAATTTCAATTTACGTTTAAACTTTGCGTTTAAAAGAGGAGTGGAGCATACCGGTGTGCCAATTATTGCTATTTTCACAACGCAAAAAAGGAGGTGTCCTTTTGCCAAAAATTACAAAAATCAAATTATAACCTTTACATGATGAAATTAGCCGTTGTTATTCTCCTGTCGTTTTTATTTTTTGTTTCCTGTTCGCAGCAAACTTCAGTTCCGGAACCTGATTACACAAAATATGTCGATCCCTTTATCGGCGCTGCCGAGTACGGGCACTGTTTTCCGGGGGCCTGTGTGCCTTTCGGATTAATTCAGGTTGGTTCTGAAACCGGAAACGGCGGATGGGAATATTGCAGTGGTTACCAGTCGACCGATTCAACAATTAACGGATTTACACAAGACCGGCTGAACGGAACCGGTTGCCCCGATTTGGGTGACTTGTTGATCTTGCCGTTTAGCGGAGAAAAACCGGAGGTATTTAAAAGTACCATCAACAAAAAAACAGAAACTGCCAGCCCCGGATATTATGCTGTTCAGTTAACCGATTTTGATATTGATGCTGAAATGACCGCTACTCCGCATGTGGCACTGCATCGCTACAAATATCCTGAAGGTAAGACAACCAACCTGCTTGTCGACTTCCAGAGTTCGCAGTGTTCAAGTCAGAATCAATTGCATGCACATGTGCAGGACGCAGAAGTAAATTTCGAAGGAGATAAAATGATTACGGGTTACTCCAATACCAGCGTGTGGTTAAACCGTACTTATTACTATGTTATTGAATTCAATAAACCAATCATAAAAAAGGAGTTGCTTCCCAATCGCTCTGAAAATGAAAAAGCACCTCGTTATGTGCTTGAGTTTGATTTAGGTTCAGATGAGGAACTGATGATAAAAGTGGCTTTGTCGTCAACCGGAGTGGAAGGAGCAAAAGCAAATCTGGCAAAAGAAAAAAGCGACTGGAATTTTGAGACTACGGTAGAAAAAGCGAAACAAAGCTGGAACGAGTTGCTGGCCAGAGTAGATGTTCAGGGCGACAACGATAAAAAAACAATGTTTTATACGTCGATGTATCGTTTGTTTATTCAGCCCAATAACATTGCCGACGTTGATCAGGCCCCGTTTTATTCCACACTTTCGTTGTGGGATACCTATCGTGCAGCACATCCTTTGTATACGATTTTGGCTCCCGGGAAAGTAGATGATTTTGTGCATTCCATGTTGCATCAATACGATAACCAGGGATTTTTACCCATCTGGGCACTTTGGGGAAAGGAAACATTCTGTATGATTGGAAATCACGCTGTGCCCGTAATTGTTGATGCGTATCTGAAAGGATTTAAAGGTTTTGATGCAGAACGTGCGTTCGAAGCGGTAAAAACTTCATTAACAAGCGATCATCAAAAATCTTCATGGGCAGTGTACGATAAATATGGCTATTATCCATTTGATGTGGTTAAGGAAGAATCGGTTTCACGCACAATGGAGTCGGCTTACGACGATTATTGCGCCGCTCAGTTTGCCAAAGTCCTGGGAAAAGAAGATGATTATATGTTTTTTTTAGAACGTTCAAATTACTGGAAAAATCTTATTGATCCGGAAACAAAACTCGCAAGAGGAAAAAATTCTGATGGGAACTGGCGCACACCCTTTAACAGTTTTTCATTGTCGCATGCCGGAACCTCGGGTGGCGATTATACCGAAGGAAATGCATGGCAATACACCTGGCATGTGCAACACGATGTTGACGGTTTAATTGATTTGTTAGGAGGAAAAGAAAATTTTACAACAAAGCTGGATTCTCTCTTTGAGATGGAAGAATCGAGTGAAGGAACCGGTTTTGTTTTGGATGTTACCGGTTTAATCGGGCAATATGCACATGGAAACGAACCCAGTCATCATGTGGCATATTTATACACATTGGCAGGAAAACCGTGGCGTACACAAGAATTGCTGAATGAAATCGTAAAAACAAAATACATCAATAAAATTGACGGACTGTGTGGCAACGACGACTGCGGTCAGATGTCGGCCTGGTATATTTTTACGAATCTCGGTTTTTATCCTTTAAATCCTTGTGGAGGAGAATATATTTTGGGTGCTCCTCAATTACCCAAAGCTGTTGTGAATTTACCCAACGGGAAAACTTTTACAGTGGAAGCAAAGAATTTCTCAGACGAAAATATATATGTGAAATCTGTAGAATTAAACGACAAACCCTACAACAAACTGTCCATTTCTCACGAGGAGGTGATGAATGGCGGAACGTTGATATTTGAAATGGGAAATGTAAAATAAAAACCTAGACCGACTCCTGTTAATCGACAGGAGTTTTTTTTTGAACTATCTTCCTGTTAATTTTTATTATAGACGATATTAACGGGAATATCTTGTCGGATTAGTATGAACTTTTTTGCGCGGCAGCTATTTTTTTTACAGCTTTTTTTCTATGAAAAATTACATTATGTTATTTGCGGTGTGACTCCAGCCCCCTTATTTTTAAATAATTGGTAGTTTTTGAATCTATATTTTGCCTAATCTTGTTTTTTTTGGACGAATCAATATCTTTGCTCACGAACAATTTTGAGATTCTTGGGAAAAGGGAAATCGAATACAGAACTTGTAAGGCTTTTGAAGGAAGGGGATATGATGGCATTTGATGCTATTTATGATACGTATTGTCATAAATTGCACCAGTTTGTATTGACCTATTTGAAGCAGGAAGAAGATGCAGAGGAGATTGTCCAGGAAGTTTTTATAAAGATTTGGAAATCGAGGGATAAAATTAATATCTATTCCTCTTTTGAATCCTTTCTGTTTACAATTGCATATAACGCTACCATGAGTCTGTTGCGTAAACGGGTGAGTGAATCAAAATCGAGGGAATATTTACGGTCCATTCAACAAGTTAATACAGCAGAACCGGTAATCAGTGAAATTCAGTTTAAAGAGCTTGAACATAAAGTACAGTCGTTACTGGAACAGTTAACCCCCCGCCAGAAGGAGATTTATAATTTAAGCAGAGAAGAGGGATTAACACATCACGAAATCGCCATAAAATTAGGTATTTCAGAAAGTACCGTAAATAATCACCTGGTTGCCATTATTAAATTTTTTAAATCTCATATTGATAGTAGTCTGGCTGTCAATGTTTTATTTCTTTGTCTGTTTTTTAGTTAAAAAAAAAGCAATTTTATTTAGTTACCGTTTTTAGTTTGCGCGTAATACTATACACCTGATTGAATTTAAAGTTTAAGATTCATCAGTTTAGTTTAGTTTGTTGAAGTACCTCCCGGATTTAGGGAGGTACAAAACTTAAAATGATTATGAACAAAGATATCCTGATAAAATATTTAAAAAATAGTTGTACCGACGAGGAATTTGAAAAACTTGTTGTGTGGGTTCAGGAGGAAGCTCAGAACAGCGAGGGGAAAAGTTGGGGTATCGAACATTGGGAATCGTTTGAACCCGATTTAAGCAAAGAGGATAAAAAAAAGTACAGTGCCTTGCTTGATAAAATACACCATCAAATAAACCTGGAACACAGAGACCGTAAGCCTGTAAAAATGATTTTTTCTTCAAATATTACAAAATGGTTGAGCCGGGCGGCAGCAATTCTTTTTATCCCTTTACTTGGAGTTGTGTTTTATTTGTTGTCAAACGGTAATTTTAAGACAACAGAGTTTGCTGACCTGGCTGTTGACTCTCTTGAGGTTATTGCACCAATCGGTTCACGGACAGTCGTTCAACTATCCGACGGAACGGAGGTAAATCTTAATTATGGAAGTAAAATAAAGTATCCCCGGAATTTTAACGGAGAGCGCAGAGAAATTGTGTTGTCGGGAGAAGCCTTCTTTGATGTGGCTCATAATAAGGAAAAACCATTTGTTGTAAAAACCGGCCAATTACAGGTGAAGGTACTGGGAACAGAATTTAATATAAATGCATATCCCGATGATGATTTTATTTCAACTACCCTGGTTAAAGGCAAGGTAGCGGTTGAGAAAGTAGTGGGCCGGGAACAAGTTGAACAGATTAAACTAATGAAACCGGGTGAGAATATGACCTATAACAAGAATTCAGAGACAGTTACATCTCATGAAGGAAGTATTGATAAATATATTGCATGGAAGGATGGTAAGCTGATTTTTGACGATGAACCCATTACCAAAGTAGCAGAGAAACTGGGACGGATGTTTAATGTTGAAATTGAAGTAGCAAATGATGTAAAGGATTTATCATATACCGTTACTTTTTTTAACGACCCTCTTTATCTCATTCTTGATTTAATGACGGAAACTACTCCTATAAAATATGAAGTTTTACCAAGAAAGAGACAAGCAGACGGAACCTTCTCAAAACAAAAAATTCGGATAGAGAGGAGATAAAATATTTTTACCATAACCTAATTTAAAAGAAGTATAGCCTATGATATAAACGAAAATAAAGTTACAAAGGATGGTATAAGCAACAAGGAAGTGCGCCAACACTTCCCTGATAGTTAAATAAATTATCCCGGTAGTAAGGAACCGGGCAAATTCTAATCTTAACAATACAAAAGTATGAAAAAAACTTACAGTTTTCTTTGGGAATCTGAAATTCCTGGGGTACAAAGATTATTGAGAGCGATGAAATTAACCTTTTTATTATTACTGGTAT
Organism: Maribellus maritimus; assembly: GCF_022267315.1. Taxonomy (GTDB): domain Bacteria; phylum Bacteroidota; class Bacteroidia; order Bacteroidales; family Prolixibacteraceae; genus Draconibacterium; species Draconibacterium maritimum. Next base: position 108,303 of record NZ_JAIKLE010000023.1, on the reverse strand, counting down.
CTGTAGTCAGTGTTTTTGCCAGTAAAACGTATTCGCAAACCAAAGTACTGAACCTTGATATGAAGAATAGCACGGTAAAGGAGGTACTTCAAAACATTGAGGCGCAAAGCGAGTTCTATTTTATGTACAGCGAAAAGCTTGTAGATGTAAAACGTGAGGTGTCGGTAGATGTTAAAAACAAGAAAATAGACGAAGTTCTTGATGAACTATTTGAAGGAACAGAAGTGAATTACAAGGTAAAAGACCGTTTCATTCTGTTAACAACACCTGAAGCTTTTGGAAGTGAGTTAACCGTTCAGCAACAGTTAACGATTTCAGGAAGGGTAACAGACACCGATGAACAGCCTCTTCCCGGAGTGAGTGTGCTTGTTAAAGGTACTACCAACGGAACAGTTACCGATATTGATGGTTTCTACACAATTTCCAATTTACCGGAAAATGCAGTGATTCTGTATTCGTTTATTGGGATGAAAAACCAGGAAATTGCGGTAAATGGCCGGTCTGCAATAAATATTGTAATGGAAACAGATGCAATTGGTATTGGCGAAGTGGTTGCTATTGGATATGGTACACAGCGTAAAGCCGATTTAACCGGAGCTGTTGCATCGGTTAAAAGTGATAAACTGGCCGACATCCCATCCACTTCTGTTGCAGATGTAATGAGAGGTCGTGTTGCAGGGGTAAACGTAACAGCAGTAAACGGAAAACCCGGCGCCGGTAGTGATATTAAGATACGTGGTATTACCACCATCAATAATTCAAATCCGTTGATTGTTATTGATGGAGTTCCTGTTGAAGGAGCCGGAATGGAGTCATTGAATCCAAGTGATATTGAAAGTATTGATGTATTAAAAGATGCGTCCTCGGCTGCTATTTATGGTTCTCGCGGTGCTAACGGTGTTATTCTGGTCACTACTAAAAGAGGAAAAGAAGGAAAAGGTATTATAGAATTTAATTCCTATTATGGCTGGCAGACATTAGCTACTGATATAGGGGTAACTAACGCAGAGCAATTTGTTACATTGCAAAATGAAGCAAGGACAAATTCCGGTCTCCCTGTACTCTTCGACCAGAGTCCTTCCGCTTACGGGAAAGGAACAAACTGGGTGGATGAGTTCTTTATTGACGGTGCACCTCAGCAAAATTACAGTCTTAGCTTCAGAGGGGGAAACGAGCATGTAAATTATTTCATTTCAGGGGCTTATTTAGATCAGGAAGGTATTGCACCGAATACAGGTTTCAAAAAATTTAACCTGAGATCGAACATTGATGCTAAAGTTACGGATAAACTGAAGGTTGGGAATAGTATCAGCTTAACCCGTTCAAATGCTTATGGAAAAGCTGACGGTGCATCAACTGTTTTTTTAATGCCGCCTACCGTTCCTGTTTGGGATGAAAATGGAGAGCCTGTTCAGGGAAAACATGCAGGAGAAGGTACAAACCTGGTTCATCCCATAAGAAATCAGGAACTTGATAATATTTTTACCTCACAATACAGGTTACTGGGGAACGTATATGCAGAGTATCAGCTAAACGATGAAATTAAAATAAAAGCCAGTGCCGGAGGTGATTTTATTAATACAAGAGATTTTAAATTTAATGAAGTATTTGAATATGTCGGTTGGGAAAATACGGTTGCATCCCTTTCTGACAGAAGGGAAGAACTTGTAAACTGGAATACGGATGTCCTGGCTTATTATAACAATACGTTTAATGAAGCACATACTTTAAATGCAATGGTCGGATGGACTGTTCAGGAGATTAGCGGTGATTGGTTATCTGGTGCCCGAAATAATTTTGTAAGTAACGGTCCATCTCAACAGGTTTTAAGTGCCGGGTTAAATGATCAGACAAATGGCGGAAATAAAACAGTACAAAGCCTTACTTCATTCCTTGGGCGTGTCAATTACAATTACAAAAACAAATATTTGTTTACTGCCAATTTCAGAGCTGACGGGTCTTCAAAATTCGGTTCCAGCAACAGATGGGGCTATTTCCCTTCATTCTCCGGAGCATGGCGTGTGTCGGAGGAAAGTTTCTTTAATGTTGGAATTATTGATGATTTGAAATTACGCGGAGGCTGGGGAACACTCGGTAATGATAAAATTACAAACTATGCTTATTCATCATTGCTTTCTTTGAGCGATTATTGGTTTGTATTGGGAACAGATGAAACAAGAACAACGGGCGCCGGTGCAACAAAACTGAGCAATTCCGATTTGAAATGGGAGACAACAATCAAAACAAACCTTGGGGTTGATGTCGTTTTATTTGATAATAAATTGACGGTGAATGCGGAAGTTTATAACCATAAAACCAAGGATATGTTATTTGAGCTTCCTATTCCGCAAACAGTAGGGTTGGAACCGGCCGTTACAAATGCTCTGGAAATGAAAACAAGAGGTCTGGAGTTAATTTTGAATTACAACGATAGAATCGGAGAATTGTCATACAATATTGGTTTTAATATTGGTACATCAAAAAATGAGGTTACCGATTTGGGAGGAGAAGAGTATTTTGCAGAAACGTTGGAATGGAACGGACAGTATCGCCATGCTATCGGACACCCTGCGTTCTCTTATTACGGATATAAAATGGAAGGTATATTCCAGTCAGAAGCCGACGTAGCATCATCTCCTGCTCAGGACGGTGCAGTGCCCGGTTCAATCAAATTTAAAGATATTGACGGGGATGGAGAAATAACATCAGAGGATAGAACTTATTTGGGAAGCCCGGTACCTGATTACAATTATGGATTTAACCTGGACATGAAATGGAAAAACTTTGATTTTTCAATGTTCTGGCAAGGGGAAGTAGGAAAGAAACAATATACCCCTGTAATCAGGTGGGGACAATCTTCACTTGACTGGTGGTATGATAACAGATGGCATGGTGAAGGAACCAGTAATTCTGTTCCGGCTATGTTCTGGGGGTCTGCTCCATGGCAAATAATGAGTGATTTCTTACTACAGGATGTAAGCTATTTGCGTTTGAAAAATTTGTCGGTGGGATATACGTTCAAAATTGCAAATGTATGCAAGGTCAGAACCTATATCGCAGGACAAAACCTGCTCACCTTTGCTGAAAGTTATGTGGGTTTAGATCCGGAAATGGCTGGTGTTGCCCAATATAACCACTGGGATTATGAATATCCTTCGGCTAAAATTTATACGCTGGGATTAAACGTAACTTTCTAATTTAAAAATTGCTGAACAATGAAAAAAATATTAGATAAATTATTTATAGGTGTGTTAACCTTGTTTTTAATAAGTGGATGTGAAGATTTTTTGGAAGTTGAACCATATGGTAATGTTACTCCTGAAACTTTTTTTACGAATGAGAGTGAAGCTATTTTGGCTGTAAATTCAGCCTATTCGGCGCAAAGAGCAGCCGTCGGCTGGTGGGCGAGCGGTTTCGACCTTTATGGAGAATGGCAAAGCGATGATTTGGCTCCCATTGGTTGGAGTGACGGAATTTTATTGTATCAGTATGGAAGTACTGGCGATGACCAGGGAGTATCTTCAGGTATTTGGGGAGCAGCTTTTAGAGGAATTGCCCAATGCAACGCAGCTATTGAAGGAATTGAAGGGATGACAGAGGAACAAATAGGCGCAGATATAAAAAACCGCGCTATAAGCGAAGCAAAATTCCTGCGCGGCTGGTGGAATCTGAGATTAGCTCAAATATACGGAAATGCACCGCTTGTATTAAAAACCCCTGAAACAGAAGAAGAAAAATTCCCCTCCAGTGTATCTAAAGAGCGGTTGATTGAAGCTGCTGTTAACGATTTTGAAGATGCAGCCCAATATCTGCCAGCCTCTTATTCAGATAACAATGTAGGACGAATAACCAAAGGATGTGCTCTGGCTCATGAGGCATGGGCAAATATGTACCTCGAAAACTGGAGTGAAGCCCTGACTGCGCTTAACGCCTGTATGGATTTGGAGGTGTATGATTTAGTTGATTATTTGGATATATGCAACGAAAACAGTAAACACAACAAAGAGTCTGTTTTTGAAACAGGTTTTAACAGTAATGCTACAGGTGAGTTAAACTGGAGGCCTTATTATTGTGGTGTGGGAGCCAGTGATCAATTGCATTCTAATCATTCAACCTGGAATCTTATGGCACCATCATTCAGCTTAATAGAAGAGTATGAAGAAGGAGACCCCAGGCTTGATTATACATTTTGGGTAGAAGGTGAAGTTTCACCGGCAACCGGCAATCCCTTTATCCCATTAAATGATCCAAGTCGTCCTTATCAGGAAATTCAAAAAGGTACCGTATATTACCCATCTACATACACTGATCCTTCGGTGAATATTACGTGGATGAGATATGCTGACGTACTTTTAATGACTGCTGAATGTTTAAACGAAACAAACAATACCGTTGACGCCAATCAATATGTGAATATGGTTAGACAAAGACCAGGTGTTGATATGCCACCAATTGATATCTCAGACCAGGCAGAAATGAGGACTGCAATTATCCACGAACGTCGGATTGAGTTTGCAATGGAAGGAAGACGTTCATATGATATCAGAAGATGGGGGATTGAAGAGGAAACATTGGGACAGATGGACGGAACATCTTATTCGGAAAGAAATAAATATTTCCCGGTTCCTGTAAACGAACTTGATGTAAATCCGAATTTGTCAAATGCTCCGGGCTGGTAATATGTATTAAATTTACAATGAAAATAAAATAAGCATCATCCGGTAATTGGATGGTGCTTATTTCTCCTGATATTGATGGAATTTTGACGGGTACACACATTCGATTGCCGCAGGAGGCTTAAGTATTTGATACCTGACAGAGATTCCGGAGATAGTACTCATTCATTATAATTTTTGTTCCCTGATAATTTGTTGTAATTTCCATTTTTGGAAATATTTCATGCATTTTCCGGTTTAAAATTGAAAAATAGTAAAAGCTAAAAATCCTATGGAACAGAATAAAACAACTATTTTCTTATCTATTATTATTGTTCTGACATTTTTATTTTCAGGTTGCACCAAAACGAACAATTACGAAGCTTATTTATTTACCTATTTTACAGGGAATGGACAGGGAGAAGAAGCGATTCGTTTTGCAGTTAGCGAGGACGGTTACCACTACCGGGCATTAAACAACAATCAGCCGGTTCTCAGTACTACCAGTATTAGCTCAACAGGAGGTGTGCGCGATCCGCATATTCTGCGCGGAGAAGATGGCAAAACTTTTTATATGGTAGCTACTGATTTATATGTTACCGACATGGGATGGAGAAATTATGCGATGGTACTTTTAAAATCAGATGATTTAATAAACTGGAAATCAACTGTGGTAAATATTCCTGAATCTTTTCCTGATGAGTTTGGTGATGTATGGCGTGTATGGGCTCCGCAAACTATATACGATGAGGAAACAGGTAAATACATGATATATTTCTCAATGAAACAGGGAGAAAAACCTGATAAAATTTATTATGCCTATGCCAACAATGATTTTACTGCCCTGGAAACAGTTCCGAAACAATTGTTGTATAATCCGACAAACAATGCCTGTATCGATGGTGATATCATAAAAAAGGACGGAAAATTTTATCTTTTCCATAAATCAGAAAGTGGAGATCCCGGGATAAAACTGGCCATTTCTGATGAACTTACTACAGGTTATGAGTATCCAAACCTTGACCGGATTGACAAAGAAAAGGACAATGTAGAAGGTTCTGCTGTTTTTAAACTCAATAATACAAATGAATGGATTCTGATGTATGATGTATACGGAACCGGGAGATATCAGTTCACCAAAAGCACGGATCTACAGAATTTCACTGTAATTGATGAAGATATTTCGATGAACTTTTTGCCCCGGCATGGAACGGTAATGCCCATAACGAATTCCGAGCTGAAAAGATTGATTGGCAAATGGGGAACGTTTGAAGATCCACTCGTTGAAACTACTTCAGAGCAATTAAGAAAGCAAAATGTGGTAATAAACAGTGAGAAAGGGATAATACGGTTTCCTGTAAAAAAAGGAGTAGATTTTTCGGGGTTCGATCCTCTTTTTACTTCCTTTTCTGGTGTTACAGTCAAACCGCTGGGCAAACAGGATTTTTCCGGCGGTCCGGTCAAATATACTATTTCAATAGAAGGAGTGGGAGAGCAAAGTTATAGTGCAACCGTTGCAGAAGACCATAATCCTGTATTAACCGGGTTTTATGCTGATCCCGACATTTTATATTCCAAAAAAACCGGGAAGTATTACCTGTACCCAACAACGGATGGTTTTTATATGTGGGGAGGTTATTATTTTAAAACATTCTCATCAGAAAATTTGGTTGACTGGAAAGATGAAGGAGTAATTCTGAATCTGCGTGAGGACGTAAGTTGGGCCAATCAAAATGCCTGGGCGCCATGCATTATTGAGAAAAAAATAAATGGTGACTATAAATATTTTTTCTATTTCTGCGGGAAACAAAAAATTGGCGTAGCGGTTGCCGATAATCCGGAAGGCCCTTTTGTTGACATTGGTCAGCCATTAATAAACTGGAAACCGAAAGGAATTACAAATGGTCAGGAAATTGATCCTGATGTTTTCACCGATCCTGAAACAGGCAAAAGTTATCTATACTGGGGCAATGGTTATATGGCCGGCGCCGAGTTGAATGATGATATGGTATCCCTTAAAATGGAAACCATGAAGGTGATGACACCCGATGAAACTTTTCGGGAAGGAGTCTATGTAATCTATCGCAACGGAACCTATTATTTTATGTGGTCGGAAGATGACACGCGGAGTCCGAATTACAAGGTACGTTATGCCACATCCGATTCGCCTTTGGGAGATTTAACCATTCCTGAAAATAATATTGTAATCAGAAGAGATGATGCAAAAGAAATTTTAGGTACCGGGCATAATTCGGCTCTGCAAATTCCGGGTAAAGATGAGTGGGTTCTGGTTTATCACCGGTTTACATATCCCAAAGGTAAAAATATGGGATATCTGGCAGGTTTTCATCGTGAGGTTTGTATTGATAAATTAGAATTTGATGAAGACGGAAATATTATTGAAGTAAAACCTACGTTAGAAGGAATTTCAAGGAGTCTCGAATAACTTTGAAATCAGTTTAATGGCCTCTGTAAAATGACCGGTCATAAATAAGGAACAACTAAATTCATTTAGAGAAGAGTTGTTATAAAATTACTGTTTTGTGAAAAATAGGAGAGAATAATTCTGACCGGAAAATGACGTAAGTTTCTAAAGGGGCTGTCCGCCCAACGATATGAGCCACTGTTATGAGTGGGAAAAGGTCGGATTGAATATTTTTTTCAAAGAGTTCTCCAATACCTTAAAAATAGTAACAGACAAAAGTGTGGTTTTAAATTTCACACAGGGATTGTAATGATTCACTGAACTTATTATAAAAATTATAAGGCCAGGTGCTTGTGGTATATCCTTGTATGTGGTTGATAAAATGTGAACTATAAAAATTAAAAATTATGATAAAAGATAAATTCGGAATTATCATTTTGGTTTTGTTGTTTTCGCTATGCAGTTGTACGAAAAACAGTTTGCATATAGAAGGAAAGAATGATTACCAGATTGTTGTTCCGGCAAATGCAAATACAATTGAAAAAAAATCAGCACAGCAACTTCAACATTATTTTTTCGAAATGTCGGCAACAAATCTTCCTGTTGTCGTTGAGGATGATTACAGAGGAGTGAATGGAATATTCATTGGGAAAACAAATTATGCAAAAGCATTGGGAATTAATTTTTCGTTGTTGGAAGAGAATGGATATTTGTATAAACGTGAAGGGAGTAACTTACTTATTGCAGGAGGTTCAGAAAAAGGGGTGTTGTATGGCGTATACGATTTGCTTGAATTTTTAGGATTTAGAAAGTATACTTCTGATTATACTTATATTCCCAAAAAGAATTCGATTACGTTTCCGCCTAAAGATACTACTGTAATACCAAAGATAAAGTACAGAACTACACTGTACCGGGATACAGAGGATCCTGAGTATATGGACTGGCATAAACTTTCAACAAACGAAAGCTGGGGAGCGTTTGTTCATACTATTTTCAGCCTGGTGCCCCCTGATAAATATTTTGCATCACATCCAGAATATTATGCTTTGCGCAACGGGAAGCGCCTGCCTACGCAATTATGCCTGTCCAATCCGGAGGTCGTTGACACATTAATTGCAAATTTGGGGAAAAAGATAAAAGAAAATCCGGAAGCAAAATACTGGTCGGTTAGCCAGGCAGATAATGATAAGTATTGTCTATGTGATAATTGTGTGCAGCTGGACAAGAAATATGGCGGAGATAAAAGTATACATAGCGGCTCTATGATTTATTTTGTAAATCAAGTAGCGAAAGCTTTTCCCGACAAAATTATTTCTACTCTTGCTTATTGGTATACACGTGAAGCCCCCCTGAATATTAAGCCCGAACCCAATGTTAATATTATGCTCTGTAATATTGAAAGTGCGCGACATAAACCAGTATTTGAGACAGACCCGGCATTTGCCAGTGATTTAAAAAATTGGGGGCAAATTGCCAACGACATATTAATCTGGGATTATGATGTTCAATTTGCAAACCTGGTAAGTCCTTTTCCCAACCTGCATACAATAAAGCCCAACCTTAAATTTTTTACGGATAATAATGTGAATGCATTTTTTATGCAGGCAAATGGCCAAACAGGTGGCGAAATGTCGGAGTTAAGGGCCTACTTGATTTGCAAACTTTTATGGAATCCTGATGCTGACGACCAGGCTATTATGAGTGATTTTCTAAACGGTTATTACGGAAAAGCAGCTCCTTATATTCAACAATATATTGATACGATACAATATGCTTTACAAAAAAGCGGTCAGCAACTGGAAATTTTTGGCAGCCCGGAAGAGGCAAAAGATACATACTTGTCAGAAAATAGGATGAACCTGTATAACCAGTTATTTGACAAAGCGGAAAATGCTGTAGCTGAAGATGCTGAATTGCTCCGAAGGGTTCAAATAGCCCGCTTGCCAATTATGTATGCTCGAATTCAAATTAGCAAATCAGAAACAGATACGCCCCGAAGTCTGTTTCAACACGATAACAATGGAAAGGTAGTTGCAACTACTGAAATAAAAACGATTGTAAATCAATTTGTTGAGAGAACAAAGAAACAGGGAGTTAATTTGTTGAGAGAACGAAGTATTTCTCCTGATGAGTATTTGAAATCATATAACAGAATTTTCAGGAAGATAGATGAAAACAACTCTGCATTGTCGGTTAATAAAAAAGTTATTCCGGTAACACAAGCCAGCAGTAAATATAGAAATCCGGAGTGCTTAACAGACGGTATTTTTGGTTCATATGAAAGCTGGCGAGATGTAAGATTTGATAACTGGATTGGTTATGAAGGAGGCCACATGGATTTTATTCTTGATTTGGGCACCATTATGCCACTGAAATCTGTAAATATGGATTTTTACGATGCAAAAGATACCTGGTACCAGATATTTCTGCCCGAATATGTCACATATGCCGTTTCAGCTGATGGTATTAATTACCAAGAAGATGTTAAGATTTTAAATCCGGTCGATCCCAATATACCTGTCAGAGATTCTTTCCCAAGGGAAGTATATGTGCAATCTTTTCAAGCTAACATGAAAGATTGTAAAGCAAGATATATAAAAGTACATGCGCATAGCATCTTGAATTGCCCCACATGGCATGTAAGGTCGGGAGATCCGGTTACAATTTTTTCCGACGAAATAGTGGTAAAGTAATTTTATGATTTTTCTAAAAAGCAAAAACAAATTATATTATGAAAAGAACAGTTTTTATTTTTTTGTTAAGCCTGATTATGACTCAGAATACTTTTTCCCAGAAAAAGATTTGGGACGAATCAGAAACCGGAAAAGAAGAGCGGCTTGAATGGTGGACAGATGCCCGGTTCGGCATGTTTATACATTGGGGATTGTACGCTCAGGCAGCACGTCACGAATGGGTGAAAAGTACCGAACATCTGACAAATGAAGAATACGATAAATATTTTGAAATTTTTAATCCAGACCTGTTTAACCCTTATGAATGGGCCAAAAAAGCAAAAGCAGCAGGCATGAAATACGCGGTGATCACAAGCAAACATCACGAAGGGTTTTGTATGTTTGATTCAGAATATACTGATTACAAAGTTACCAATACACCCTACGGAAAAGATATTATTAAAGAATGGGTAGATGCATTCAGAGCGGAAGGATTGAGAATTGGTTTTTATTATTCTCTTCTCGATTGGCATCATCCGGATTATACCATTGACGTTAGTCATCCGCAAACCCCGGAAAAACAGACAAAAGAAGAATATGCGAAACTAAATAAAAATCGCGATATGGCTGTTTATCGTGAATATCTGAAAAATCAGGTTCGTGAAATTCTTAGCAATTACGGGAAGATTGATATTTTGTGGCTCGATTATTCTTTTCCAATGGAATTTGGAAAAGATCGCGATGACTGGGGCTCTGTTGAGCTGTTAAAAATGGTACGCGAACTTCAGCCGGGAATTATTGTAAACGATCGCCTCGATTTAAAAGAATATGAAGGTGGATGGGATTTTACAGGAGCAGAGCAGTATAAAGTACAAAAATGGCCCGAGATTGATGGGAAAAAAGTGCCGTGGGAAACTTGTCAAACCCTTGCTGATTCATGGGGGTATTACCGTGATGAATATACCTGGAAAGATAACAGACAATTGCTGGGATTGCTGATTGAGTCGGTTAGTAAAGGAGGAAATGTGCTGTTAAATGTAGGACCAACGGCAAGGGGATATATTGATTATCGTGCAAATTCAGCACTGGATAAGGTAGGAGAGTGGATGAAGTACAACAGCCGTTCGATTTATGGCTGTACAGAAGCCCCTGAAGACTTTGATGCTCCTGCAAATACTGTGCTTACATACAATCCAGAAACAAAGCGTCTTTATATTCATCTAATTGATTATCCAACACGACATCTTGTTTTGCATGGGTATAAAGACAAACTAAAGTATGTACAGTTTCTCCATGATGCTTCCGAAATATCTATTTTGGAACCCTCCGGTCATTTTCAACCTAAAACAGAACAAAATGATATAACACTCCTCTTGCCGGTAGTTAAACCTAACGTTGAAATACCGGTAATAGAAGTTTTTCTAAAATAGGATTTTAGTTTTCATTTTTTTACTTCGCACAATTTGATAGATTTTAAAAGTTATAGTGGTTTCTGCCCGCTCTTCACAGAAAAGCGAGGTGGAAACTGCTATTTTAGGCTGTAAATGCAATTCGGCTGCAGAATGAAATTCAGCTTATTAAGCTGAATCAAAATCCAGCCAATCATCAATTCTTTTGCATCCGATTGTCAACTTTTAAACTGATAATTTTAGCTATTTGTAGTTGTCCGTCAGGAGTTAAATGAATCCCGTCGGAAGTAATATTTTTGAAAGTGTCTTTTATTTCAGAATAGATATCTATAAAAACACAATTTTCTTTGCGGGCTGTTTTTTTGAATTTTCTTTGTAAATACTTAATTCTTTTGGCGCCACCTTTGTATTTTGCTATCAGCATTTCGGGAGGGCCGAACGGCGGAGGTGAAACGATAAAAATTTGGGGTCGGTATTGCCTGTAAATACTGTGTTGTTTTATTTTTAAAATCAGTCTTTCCATGTTTAGTGGAACTTGTTTTAAACTATCGGAAAAAACCGCTTTGCAGTCGTTGGTCCCAAGCATTATTAGAATAACATCCATTCCGCCTAACTCAGTATCTCCTTTGTTCAGGTAGGAATTTACATTCCGAAGGCTATTTAATTCCTTTCTGTCTAAATTATCAAAACCAATTGTATTCCCCGAAATGGCTGTGTTTACAATTCTATCGTTTAAACGGATTTTTTTTAACTGCGCCACCCAGCCAAAATTAAACTCACCGTTGGAATCGCCGATGGCAAGTATTTTTAATTGAGAATTTTGAGCAAAAGTAAATGCTCCCCAAAAAACAAGAATACAAAGGGCGAATACTTTTTTCATGCTTAAAAGTGTTGATTCTGAAAGATAAAAGTAGTAAACATTGGCGGGCAAACCTTGATTTTCGCGAAAATGCGCTAAATTTAATCCATTCATTCATTTTACTTATGAAGGAAGTGAAGCCAAATATTGTTGATAGCCATACATCTGTTATCCGATCTTCCAAATTTCGGTTTTATGAGGAACTCAATGATTTTTTACCCAAAGAATGGAAAAAAACAATCTTTTCTTTTTCATTTACAGGAACACCTTCTATAAAAAATGTTGTAGAAACAATTGGAGTTCCTCATGCTGAAATTGATTTGATTCTTGTGAATGGAGAATCGGTTCCATTTGGATTTTTATTAAAAGGCAATGAAAAAGTTTCGGTTTACCCGGCTTTCGAAACATTTGATATTTCTTCTGTGATTCGCCTCCGGCCGGAGCCACTTCGAAAAACGCAATTTGTTATAGATGTGAACCTTGGTAAACTCGCAAGAAAGTTAAGGCTATTAGGTTTCGATTCTGTATTTAGAAATAATTTGGAAGATGATGAAATAGTTGAGATTGCTGTAAATGAGAAACGAATTATTTTAACCCGCGACAAAGGAGTGCTGAAACACAGTAAAGTTACTCATGGGTATTGGCTACGAAACGACAATCCTAAAATTCAGCTAAAAGAAATAATCGAAAGGTTTCAACTTCAAAATCAGTTTCGCCCTTTTTCGCGTTGTTCCAATTGCAACGGTAGCTTGCGGGCGATTCAAAAAGCTGAAGCTACAGGCAGAGTTCCTCAGGATACACTTCAAATATTCGATTCCTTCTGGGAGTGCACAGGATGTAGTAATGTTTACTGGGAAGGTTCACATTTCGAACGTATAAACAAATGGCTGGAAAGATTAAAAGCAAAATAGTTTTTTATTTAGCGTTTTATTTTTTCAAGAAATACAATGGTAAGTTTTTCATTTTCTTTGTGCCTTTTAAATTCTCTGTACCCCAGTTTGTGGTATAAATTCAGATTTTTTACACTTTTGAAACCGGTAAAAAGTTCATAACGGTAACAATCAGAAAATACTGCTTCAATAGCTTTTATCATTTTTCTCCCAATTCCTCTATTTTGAAAATCTTCTTTTACAATTAAGCGGCCAATAAAACAGGTTCCGTTTTCCCTGAATGCACGGACCGATGCCACTGGTTTTCCTCCCAATTCGGCTTTTAAGATAGTTTGCCTGTTAAAGTCTTCTTCAAGTGATTTCAAACTTTGGGTGAGGGGAGGAATGTCGAAATTGGCATAAATTTTTGCTTCGCTTTGGTAGCAGTCATTTTGCAGCTGCAAAATTTGTTTTAAGTCGTCTATTAAAGCTGGTTGAATTTTGATTTCCATAACGAGGCAAAAATATGTTTTACAAAGGTATTAAAGTTGTTTATTTCGCGGTTGCGGATACTCAACTTCGCTAATCTTTCCGTTAACTTCAAACTTGATTTTTGTATAGTGTTTTTTGCCCCGTTGGTTTGTTGGAAACCAAATACGATTATTTAATCCCAGTATTAATAGTCCGTTGTCGTCGCCAATAACGGCAAAATCTTCCCTGGGTTTTTGTTTCTGAAAATAGTCCAGCTTATATTCTTTTATAATTTTTTGCCCTTCAGTATGAACATCGTCAACATTAATTCCAATCTCGCTGATGGATTGAATGTCGGTGTTTTTAAAAGGGTGATTAATCTGGTTGTTTAAATCAAAACGTGCAATACATTCAAGAATATTGTTGTTGTTATCGTGAAAATAGAAAGATTTTGCATTCCAATTGGCGAACTCAAAAATCCTTGCTCCGTCTTCAACTGAGGTGAAAACACCAATGGAATTATCAATGATTTTGAAAGCTTCCTCGTATTTGTTATTCGGAATGTTAAATGTAAAATGATAAACAGGATTGTCGTGATCTGTTTTTTTGAAAATTAATTTTGTACTTCCTGCTTTAAACGACACTTCGCTTGTGTTTTTATCTGCAACTTCAAAACCCAGCAGGTTATGATAAAAGTGTGTTGTTTCTGAAATATTGTTGGTCAAGAGGGTGAGTTCTGTAATATGCATCGTTCTGATTTTAAATTATATATATATGATTTTAAACCTTCCGATTTATTTGGTTTAAAAATCGTAACTAACTCCCTGAGGTAAAGCTTCAGTGGCGATTTTTCTCCATTCTCCTTCAATTTTTATAACAACAATGTTATTGTCTTTATCATAAAAAATTGTTCCGTCTTCGCTGTTTTTTAGTGCTTTATAATTCACATACATGGCACTTTCCTCTGAATTTTTTTCGTCGTCACCTTCGGGGGCTTGCGACCTTATGTTATCATATCCTATTCTTCCCAGTGTTAAAGCATTTGAGAGTTTGAGCGAACCATAAAAAATAGCTTTGTCGCGACTAAATAAAAAAGAATGTTGTTTGACATCGGAGCCAATTCGAAGCCAGTTGTATGCGCTTTCAGAATGGTTGTAGACCGTTCCGTAATAGTACATTTCTGCAACCGGCTTGTCAACCTCAACATGTTTATTAACAAGCATTGTAATTCTGGATTTATCGTCTTTGGCATAGCCTTCAAAAACATGGTATCCCCACCTTTTTTTGCCCCATTCGTTTTCGTTTCCTCTAACCTGGATCATGTAGTTTGTACTTAATATTCCATTTACATTGGTATACATTGGCGTTATGTTTTTGTCGAAACCAAAGTTGTATCCATCATTGGACCACTTATTCCAGGTGGAATCAATGTCTGAACTTAACTCAACTCTGTACTTACCTGAATTTTCAGAACCTTCATAAAGTTGATAATATTTGTTTTTTCCTGCTTCGTTTTCTCCGGTTTGTGCAAACGCTTCAATACCAATGAAGACAGTAATGATTACGCTAAAAATTTTGTTTTTCATAAGTTGAAATTTCATTATTATTAATTTGAATGATTGATTTGTTTTATTTTCGTTTATTCAGGGGAATAACAAATTTTAGTCCCGACCATATTTCGCTAACTGCACATACTTTTATATCGACGAATCCGTTTTTAATTCCGGTTTCACGAACAATGTTTCCGTTAAGGTCGCTTCCGGTTTTTGCCGATTTTTTTGGCCACGAAATCCAAAGCATTCCGTTTTGTGTCAACTCTTTTTTTATTTGGGCTATGCTACTTTCTAACTCCAACTGACTGCGAACAAAAAGATGGATAAAATTTTTTTTAATTTCTGTATCGTTTATTTCTTTGATATCGGTTGGCAGATCAGCAAACAATGAGAAATAATTGTTTGGCGCACTAACAATTTTTATTTTGAATCCATTTTTGATGCCCAGCTTTTTTGCCAATGTTGTTCCTGAGTAGCCTGCAGTTTTCATAAAAGCCTTTTGCTTTAAATTCGATTATTTTGAGAGCTTTTCTAACAAGCAACAAATTACACAAAGGGTTTGTTTTAAAGGTATACAAGTTGAAAATAATTTATCTCGATACTTTATTATTTTTAAAGTATTGGTTCATAAATGATTGTGTTTTGGAAGTGCGCACGGTTATAAAATACGGATTCAATAATTTTTGAGTAGAGTCCAGCTACCGGCTAATTTATGGTTTCTGATTAGCAGTAATTCGCCAAATTGCAGAAAAACAAATTCGCTTTGCTGAGGGCGTAAAAATACAAAGTCATCAATCTCTAAAATGCTTGTTTCTGACGCATTTATCATCGTTTGGTTTGACGAGGCACCAAAAATTTTATTTTGACTAATTTTTGCAGGATAGTAAAAGTCAGCTTTCCAATTGCCTCCGTAAATAAAAAACGACTGTCGCTTGCCGGGATATACAAAATTTAGCAGTGGTTTTAATTTTTCCAAACCAGGTAAATTGGTTCCGCTAAACTTTTTGAGTACAGGTGTGGCTATAAAACAAGCCGGACTGTATGCTTCTAATGATGGGATATCAAATGTAGTTGGCATCACCAAACATGAGCCGGCTGCAATATCGTTTAGAGGTGAAACTATTTTGCTGTGAAAATTGATTGTTGGACTTCCTGCTCCGTTGAATGTTAAAGTTTTGTTCCAAAGTTCCGGAAACTCTTCTTCTACGATTGATTTACACTGCCTATAAAAATTACTGCTTATTTCCAGTGATCTTTTCTTTGAGCGAATAAATGAAGGTATTTTAACAATGTGAGGGTCGTAACCCATAAAACCACTAAACTCTACTTTTTCGGCATGGATTTTCAATAATTCCAATGCTTGTCTTAATTGTTTGAAGTCGCTAAAACCTCCTCTGTGCAGACCAACATCAATTTCAAGGTTTAAACGAAGGCGTTTGCCCAGTCTTTCAGCCAAGGCAATATACTGCAGAATTCGCGATTCGGTGTCTGCCAACCATTGGATTTGTCTGTAAGGATCAAAATTTTTCAATTGTTTGGGGAGATTATCATAATAATATTGCGCTGTTTTTACAGGCATTGGTTTTCCCCACAGGATATCCGCTCTTCTATCCAGTTTCAGAGATAAGTCGGTTAAAAATGGTTGATGAAAGACCATGAGCTTATGGGTATTCATTTTCTTCATCACATAAGAAATCAGTTCAAAGGAAGGTAGCGATTTAACCACTACCCGAAATGTTGTATCGGGGTTTAAGTCTGATTTTAATATTTTTATGTTTTTATCCAGCTTGTCAAGATCAACCAGCAAGCATGGAATCGCTCTTTGGTGATTTTTTAAAGCCGAGTTTATGGTTTTGAAATATTTTTCAGTGTTAGTCATTATCAAAGCTGATTTAAACAATTATGATTTTCTCAACCTAAAATTTTCTTTAGATAAGCATTTGTAAATATTCCGTCCGGATCTTGTTCTTTGCGAATTTTATTAAACCTGGAAAATTCAGGGTAAATATTTTCAGCTGTTTTAGCGTCCAAACGATTTACCTTTCCCCAATGTGGCCGGCCACCATAAGATTTGAAGACAGATTCAATCGCTTCAAAGTATTTTGTATTGTCCTTTTTGTGGTAAACGTGGCAGGCGATGTAAGCAGAATCACGTTTGTAGGCCGGGCTCATAAAAATATCATCTGCTTTGACCCAACGGTTTTCAATTGGAAAATGAATCGGGAAATTTCCGGAATTTACCTTTTTTATTATTTCCTTCATTACATCCCCATAGGCATCGGCCGGAATACTGTATTCCATTTCAGTAAATTTTACCAGTCTCATTGTGGTATAAACCCTGTGACTATAGTTCAATTTGTTGAGTGTTGGAACAGACTGAGCTGCAATTTTAGATACAATTCTATTTTGCGAAGGAAAATATCTGGCATACTCGCAAAGCGCTTTAAAGGAATAATTTTCTATCAATAGTTCCAAAAGGTAATTTATAAAATTATCCTTGTCCGGTTCTCCATCTTGCGCAATATTGGAGGATTTTGTCCAGGTTGTATTTGTGTATGGAAACCAATAATACTCGAAATTACGATTCTCACTTTTTCGTTCTTCTATTGTGGACAATACATCATTAAGCGATTCTTTCCGGTTTTGAAGCAAAAGTTTGTATGCCGGTACACATTGTAATGTCACTTCGGTAATGACTCCCAGAGCGCCCAGTGAAACCTGTGCAGCCCTGAACAATTCAGCGTTTTGTGTTAAAGAACAGTTTATAATTTCACCTTTTCCGTTGATAAATTTTAGTGCAATGACCTGGGTACTTATGGTACCAAAAGAAATTCCTGTGCCATGGGTCCCTGTGCTAATTGTCCCTGCAATGGATTGCTCGTCAATATCACCCAGGTTTTGCATCGCAAGCCCTTCCTTAAACAGAAGCTCTCCCAGTAACTTTAGTTTGGTTCCTGCTTTCACCGTTGCCTTACAGCTGTTTTTATCCACAGAAATCAGACCCTGGTATTTGTCAAGGCTTAATAAAAAATGCGCTGTCTGGCATAATTCTGTAAATGAATGTCCGGAACCGATTACCCTGATTTTTTTTCCTGTATTTCCAGCTTTTAACACCAACTTTTGAATATCCGCTTCAGTTTCAGGATATTCAATTGAATTTGATGTTACAATTACATTACCAGCCCAGTTTTTGATTTTCATTATTTTACAAGTTGATTTATTCTGTTCTATCTGATTAATGTTTGGTATGACTCTCCTGAAATGCCTTTCTTTCCTGCGGAGAGCAAATTCTTTTCCACTCTTTCATCTTCTAATATATCATCCCGTTTGCAGGGGGAATAATTAAGAATTCAAGTGTCTTTACAGGTTTATAACATTTCAAAATGCGTTAACGTTCTGCCAAATGGGATAAAAATTAGCCTGTCCATATAAATTACAAAAAGATACCAGACCTAAGTCAGCCGGATAAAAAATAAATACACAAATTTATTCCCTGAAGAAATTAGCTTATTTTTGAAAAAATTGAACTACAATGAAAAATTTAAAACGTTACTACATCCTAAAAGCGGAGCCTAAGGATGTGTATAATGCGCTTACCAATCAAAAGATGTTGGAAATATGGACAGGCGAAGAAGCTCAAATGGAGCCTGTACCTAACAGTGAGTTTTCTCTTTGGGAAGGAAGCATTTCAGGATTAAACCTTGAGTTTGAAGAAAATAAAAAAATTGTTCAACAGTGGTATTTTGAAGGACAGGAAGAGAAATCGATTGTAACCATTAAATTACATCCTGACAAAAAAGGGACAAGTGCGCAACTGGAACATATAAATATTCCGGATGAGGCATTTGAGAATATTTCTGAAGGCTGGGACGACGACTATTTTGGTGCTTTAAATGAATTGTTTATCTGATTCTGTTCCAATTTTGAAGTAGAATGAAATATACAGCCCATTATTTTATAAATAAATTACAATTGCAAAAACATCCTGAAGGTGGATGGTTTAGAGAAATTTATCGCTCAGAGGAAGTGGCTGAAAAAGTATCTTTACCCGATAGTTTTTCTGGTGAACGAAACTTTTCCACATCCATCTATTATTTGCTTGAGGGAAATGATTTTTCGGCTTTTCACCGCATTAAATCTGACGAGATTTGGCATTTTTACGCCGGGACTTCGGCTGTTGAAATCTGGATGCTCATAAATGGTGAACTCGTTAAACAAAGGGTTGGTAACCAACTTGAAGCGGGGGACGTATTTCAGTTTGTTGTCCCCAAAAATACATGGTTTGCAGCCCGGTTATTGAATGCGGAAGGGTTTGCCCTTGTGGGGTGTACGGTTTCCCCTGGTTTCTACTTTGGAGATTTTGAATTGGCTGATAAAAAACTGGTAACGGAATTTTCCGATCTGGCTGAAGAAATCAGGTTTTTGATCAAACAATAAAAAGTAAAAATGAGTGGCCTGATTACAAATTCAAACCACTCACTATTCTCTTTTTTATCCGGCTATCTCTTGTTGTGCTAACCCAGTTGTTTTATTTCTCACCAGCCTCTTCTTTTGCAGCGTTAATCATATCCTCATTTGCAGTAATGGTAAACTCCACTCTCCGGTTTTGCGCCTTTCCTTCTTTTGTATCGTTTGACGCCCTTGGCTCCGATTCACCCATTCCGACAGATCTTAGGCGAGAATTGACTATCCCATTCGATGTTAAAAAGCTAAGAACCGAAGCCGCTCTTTTTTCCGACAATGTTTGATTATAAGTTTCACTTCCATCGCTGTCGGTATGCCCGATTACCAAAATATCGGTGTCCTGATATTTGTTGAAAATATCAACCAGTTTGTCGAGGTTGGTCTGAGCTGCGTTTGTTAAATCAGAGCTGTTAAATTCAAAACGCACATCGGCATTTTCATCTAATATTAATTGGATTCCTTCCTCACTGCGCACAACTTCTGCTCCCGGCATAACGGTTTCGATTTCTTCTGCCTGTTTATCCATTTGACGACCGATTACCGCTCCGGCTCCACCGCCAACTGCTGCGCCAATCAGTGCTCCTGCAGCTCTGTTGTCTTTTCCGCCTATTAATGCTCCCAACGCAGCACCTGCGGCAACTCCTATTCCAGCTCCTTTCTGTGAACTGTTCGCATTTTGTATGGTTTTACAACCATTCAAAAAAATGCCTGAAATAAAAAGACTGAGAATCAAAATTGTTATATTTTTCATTCGCTTATATTTTAATTTTTTTTGTAATTCCTGTTAATCATTTTATATAAAGTTTTTTTATTACCGATATCATACCCGTGTTATATGTTTAGTATTGGCTTTTGACAAATTGATAATAAATTGTCATCATGTTTCCTTCAAATGAAGCATCCTGTGCCAGAACAAATTCTGTCTCTGATTCTGAGAGTAATTTCAGTTTATAACCTGCGGTTACATCTTTAGGTTTCATACCTTCCGGAATAAATTTCCAGAGAAAGAAAACTTCATCATCATTTTCTTCCATAAACCATTTGATTGAATGCGTTGAATTGTCGCAATTTGCTCCCTCAAAGTTATAAGTTCCGGAATTGTTATTGCTTACAAAACTCCAGCTACTGCCTTCGAAACAATCGGGAGATGCTTGATTAAACAAAGTTTTAATAGAAACAATATTGCCCTTGTCAGTCGTGACTGAAGACAAAGTCCAGTCTCCTTTAAGTCCTTTCTGTGCTGTTCTTACTTGTTTTGTTGTACTGCACGCCACAAATAAAAGAGAAAGACATAGAAAAAATAAGTTTCGTTTCATTCTGTAAATATCTTGATTATTAATTTTTTGCTTTGGTTATTTCGTTAACAAACGGAAGCTACATTGAAATAGCCAAAATACATTTCTGATGACAAAGATATCCGAAATTTATATATGCAGGTAGATAAATTTATTAAAGCATATGATAATTTGACCTTTCTTTCAAAACTGTAAGCGGTCACCGTTCTTGATTTAATTCTTCTTTCAAAATATCACTTACAGCCAGAAAATTTTCTTCCAGCAGTAACATATTTTCTATAAAAAAATTAAAAATATCGGGCCACTGGTTTTGACGGTGCAAATCAACATTTTCCAGCAGGACATATATACGGCAAATTTCCTGCCCGCTGTCTTCCCGCTGATGGTAAAATTCCCAAGTCAATCCTTTTTCAAAACCATTTTCAATGATGGTCTTGTAGCGTTCTAAAATTTCGTAAGCCTGCAAACGTTTGTCTTCGCTACGATGGCCCAGTTCAAGTATAACTTTAGCATCTTTCCGGCCGATTTCAAAACGTAAAGCAACACCCTTTATTTTTGTGCGGTGTAACAACCACTTTTTTTGCTTCCCCTTTAAGCGCGGATGAATCTCACAACGTTTTCCAAATTTTTCCCAGAAATCGAGTCGTAATTTTTTTGCCTCTTCAATCGAATACATATTCAAAATAAATTAAAAAAACGGATGGAAGCCAAACTGATTTTGAGAATCCTGTTGATTTTAACATGAAATTTTGTTTTCTTCGAAAAAAATCGTTTAATATGCAAAAAGGAACCTTTCTTTTTTTATTCAATATTTTAGTTTATTTTTCAGTTGCTCAGCCTGTTGAAGTAAGAGCTGATTACAACGCTGTTGGAGATGTAGATTTTGTGGCGTATAACAACACAAAAGCGCCTCTTTTTGTACACCTTATTTTAGGTGATTTGGAAAATACTTATTACCGCGAAACTTTGCCGATTGTGAAAGAGGTTGAGCCTGGATTTAATGCCCTTTTTACACTTGAACGAAATTTGGGGGGAGAAGGGAGCATTCGGTTTCATCACGAAATAAAATATTATCGATCAAATCCTGTGGCTGATGTTCAGCTTGATTTTTCATACTTAATTCCTTTTGAACCAGGCAAAAAGGTGCAGTCTGTTTTGGTTGAGGATATTAATGGTTTTATGGGGATGAAAGTTCCAAAATCCTGGACCGCAACTGGTTTTAAGGCCAAGTCGGGCGATAAGGTTTTTGCGGCCAGGAATGGAATTATTACTGAAATTTCAAGTGCATCGCGCAATGCAGATGTTGCCGTAAATTATAACGGATGGAAATATGCGGTTACCGTTTTGCAAAACGATGGCACACTGGCCTGCTACCGAAATGTTGCCGTTCCTGAAAAGAAATGGAAAGTAGGTGATAAGATTTTTGCAGGTCAATTGCTTGGGCTAGTTTCCCCGGGGGCGAAAGAACTGATATTTCTGATTTATCACGAAAAGCTACAATCAAACGGCTTAACTTTTATCGTTCCCCAATTTGTTCTTTCTGAAAACAAGACCGATTTAATTCTTTCTGAAAGTGAGTTCACCGTTATTCATCCCATTGAAATCAGGGGCATTGAAATGGATAAAAAGGAAAAAAGAAAGTTTCTGAAGTAAGTTTTGCAGGAATTCAACTATTTTTGGATTTAATATAAACCTGAAGAGTAAACCATGTGTAAACTGAGCCAACTAATTATAATTTTTTTTATTTCGCTTTTTCTGATCAGCAATGTACTGTTTGCCGGTAATTCCAATCCGGAAAGATTACCCAATATTGTTTTTATTTTGGCCGATGATTTGGGGTGGGCTGATTTGCCTTGTTATGGAAATACATTTAATGAAGCTCCGAATATCGACAAACTTGCTGAGGCGGGAATGCGCTTTACCAACGCATATGCAGCTTGTCCGGTTTGTTCTCCAACGCGCGCAAGTATTCAAAGCGGGCAATACCCTGCCAGGGTAGGAGTAATTGATTTTATTACCGGTCACTGGCGCCCATACGAAGAGGTTATTGTTCCCAAAAACCGAACACAGTTTTTGCCTCCCGATATTGTTACGTTGGCTGAATCGGTGCAAAAAGCAGGGTATAAAACCGGATATTTTGGCAAGTGGCATCTGGGATATGAAGAAGAACAGCTTCCCGGAGCACAAGGGTACGAAGAATATCATGTATATACAGGAGGTGGCTTTTATTCACCCAGATTTATTCCGCCTTTACAATCGAAAAATGAAAAACGTTTAAGCGAAGTTTTGACAGATTTGGGTGTTGATTTTATTGAACAAAATCAGCAAAATCCGTTCTTTTTATTTTTGGCGCATTACGATGTTCATGTTCAATTGGATGCGGATAAAGATTTGATTGAGAAATACCTGCAAAAGGATAAAACGGACACTTACCCGGGAAATGCGGTTTATGCTTCGATGATTGAGCATGTGGACAGAAGTGTGGGACGTGTTACACAAAAGTTGTCAGAGTTGGGTTTGGATGATAATACCATTGTAATTTTTTATTCTGATAACGGAGGATTAATTGGCCGTTTTGATCGTATTCCCTTACTTGCAGAGGGAAGTCTTGAAACATATACAAATAGCCCCTTGAAATATGTTGCTACTTCAAATGCACCACTTCGGGCAGAAAAAGGTACGGTTTACGAAGGTGGTATAAGGGAACCGTTGATAGTGAAATGGCCCGGAAAAATTGAATCAGGCGTTGTAAGTGAAGCCATTGTTTCGAGCGTCGATTTTTATCCCACATTTTTGGAATTGGCTGGAATTGAAAAGCCTGAACAAAAGCTGGATGGAGTTTCCCTGCTTTCAGCCTTGCTCAAAAATAAGTTTGATCCTGAACGTGCTGTTTTTTGGCATTACCCCGTTTATCACCATGACGAACCTGCCGGAGCTGTGCGAAAAGGAGACTGGAAGCTGGTACAGAATTTTGTGTCAGGGAAGCTAAGTTTATACAATTTAAAAGCCAATATCAGCGAGTCGATGGATTTATCCGAATTATATCCGGAGAAAACCCAGGAGTTGAAATCTCTTCTGGAGAACTGGCAAGAGACAGTGCATGCTGAATTTCCTGTTCCAAATCCAAATTTCGATAAAGAAAAAAGGTTTGAATGGGGTATTCATCCCGACAGGCAATAAAAAAGCTGCGTAAATAAAAATTAAGCAGCTTCTTTGATTATTTAAAAAAATCTTTTGTTACCAGAGATCTTCCCCATATTCCCAACCAGACCTCACGGGTTCTTTGATATAAACGTCGAGTTCAGGATGATTGGTTACTTTCATGTTTTCAGCGTCGTATTCTATTCGCGTGTTAAATCGTTGCGCCAGAACGCCAATCAAGGCCATTTCTGTTAAATCCGGAGCGTAGTCAAAGTTGGAGCCAGGCATTGGTCCGTTTCCTTTTATAGCATCCAGGAATTCTTTCTGCGGTCCGCCATCAATTCTCGGTATTGTGGGTTCAGGCATTTTGTTTGTCTTCCAGTCTTCCCATTCATCTTTCGACATCATTAGCTGAGCATTGTTGGGTCTTCCGCCTGTCATAATATTTTGTTTTTTACCCAGCATAAACATTCCCGAATCAGGAAGCTCACTCAGGTTCCATTCCGGCCTGATTTCCGGTTTTAGCCCACCTTCGTACCAGGTTAAAGTAACCGGCGGTTTACTTCCACGGGCAGGAAACTCAAATTTTATAATTGATTTATCTGGCAGAAAACCTTGTGGTGCCCCACTGTTAAAGATAGCTTCAGTTGCAGTTGGCATTCCCAGATTAAGCGACCAGAAAGGTGCATCGAGTGTATGACACGCCCAATCGCCCAGTTCACCATTTCCAAAATCATAAAATCCTCTCCACGTTTTTGGCGCGTAAACATGGTTATAAGGTCTCTTTTCTGCACCTCCAATCCAAAGATCCCAATGTAAGCCTTCCGGAATTGGTTCTTCAAGCGGTGGAAATTGAGAAGGTTTGTTAAAATATTTGTCTTCGCCAAACTCAGGTCCGTTGAACCATGCGAGTATTTCAGTTACATCACCGGTTATACCAGCATCGACCCATTCTTTCACTCTTCTTATACCATCAGTTGCATGCCCCTGGTTTCCCATTTGGGTTATCACATTGTATTCATGGGCTGCTTTTTTTAGGGTACGCAACTGCCACACATTGTGCGCCAGAGGCTTTTCCACATAAACATGCTTTCCCAGTTGCATGGCTGCCATCGCCGCTGCAAAGTGCATATGGTCCGGAGTTGAAACCAATACAGCGTCTATTTCAGATGCCATTTCGTCAAACATCTTTCTAAAATCGTTGTACCGTTTTGCATTTGGAAAGGTACTGAACCCTTCGGCTGCGCGGTTTTCGTCCACATCACACAAAGCAACAACATTTTCATTCATACATTCGCTCCAGTTGGCTTTTCCCCGGCCTCCAACGCCAATTACTGCGATATTAATTTTTTGAGAAGGAGAACAGCCGATCATGTTTGGAATAAAAACTGCACCTGTTGTTACTACTGAAGTCGTTTTTAAAAAGCTTCTTCTTGAAAAATTCTTCATAATATATAAGTTGGTTTGTTGTTGCTGCTAAATTATAAATGATTCCCCGAATATTGCAGTATTTTTTTTGAAAATATATTTTTGAAACTATTTTGATATCCAGGCTTCAATTCCTTTGAAGGCATTTCCTTCCCGATCAAACAAACTGCGCCCAAGGTAAGGAGATTTAGATTCTGGTATGTCCAGTCCGTCCGGTTTCCAGTAGTAAACCGCTTTCATTTTAGGGTATTTCTTTAAAATATCGAGCAGTTTTACCATAAAATCATATTGTCCCTGTTCTGTTGGAGGGAAAGGTTGGACGTCCAAAACCCATTCTGCAGGTTTGGGGTAAAATCCATTTGAATAATACGCTGTTTCCACTAAAACCAAATCCTGTTTGTAATTGGCAGATAAAAATTTGAGGTTCTCTTCAAGTTGTTCAAATGTTCCATGCCACCACGGATAGTAACTTAATCCAATAAATTCAAATTCAACTCCCCTCCGGATAATATTTTTGTAAAAAGTATCTGACTCTTTAAGGCTTCCTCCGGTTGCTGCATGAATAAGTATTGGAATATTTTTTCCGTTTTTTGCTTCCTTCGCCCCTTTAATACCTGCTTTTAAGAGTTGTGTAAAAGCATCCCAATTTGCTGAACTGTCATCATTCCATAATTTTCCTGCCGGCCACATCATCCCATTGTTTATTTCGTTTCCTATCTGAATCATATCAGGTAAAACACCCTCCTTATCCATCTTTTCAACCACCATTTTTGTATAACTGTAAACACTGTCAGACAACGTTTGGAGGTTAAGATCTTTCCAGATAGCAGGAACAATCTGATGGCTGGGGTCGGCCCATGTATCCGAGTAATGAAAATTCAACAAGATCTTAAAGCCATAATTTTTTGCCTTTTGTGCCAGTTGTATTGTATATGTTAAATCATTACAAACAGGTCCCCGATGGTTGGGCGAATGAAACAAACGAAGACGAGCCCATGTGTAACCGTTTTCGCGAAAAATCCGGAATCCTTCTTTTTCTTTTCCATTTATTTTATATGTACCACCATAATCTTCCATTTTTTTCATAATTGAAAAATCTCCCCCGATTTCGGGTGTTTGTTTTTTTCTGTCATGCAGAAAATTTGACGTGCTAAATGACGTGAAAAAGAAGAGGGCTAAAAAGATGAATTGAGTCGTTTTCATGCGGAATTTTTCTGAAATATAAAAAAAAGACCGGTTTTTCCGGTCTTTATATTTAAATCTTATTCTCTAGAAATGTCTTGTGAGTGCAGAACGCCACCAACTGTAATACTTTGACTCCAACTCTCTAACCTTCGGAAAAGGGAAATAAAGATATCGTTCTTTTTCCCCTACAAAAAATCCACTTTTTATGGTTCTGTAATTCAGATCTCCCTGCATAAAACGTAATACGGTTTTTGTTAATTTGCTTTTGGTTTCATTCAATTTTACCAAACATTCACGAAGATGATCCGGATTTGGATAAGGTAGATTATCCAACGATGCGTGAGGATCAATGGCCAATTCATTTAAAAGCAATTCAACAAAAAATATTTTGGGAGTAGAAACAGGTTTATTTGTGTCGGTGAGGAAACCAATAAACTCATTTGGGAGGAGTTTGCTGGCTACTCTTGTCGTTATCGGATTAAATTGCTGATAAAGATGAATCTCATCCGATTCAATTTCTTCATAATCCGATGAATAAAGCTCAAGTACTTTGCCGTCGTCAGTAGAGAGGTAGAGATTTTTTAGCGCTGCGAGCGGAGTTCTTTCCAATGCTCTGTATATACTTGCAAATACTGAACGTTTAGGTTCTCCGTTTGGATATGGAATTAATTGTTTGTTGAGGTACTCAAATGGCAAATCCTTCATTTTTTCAGGATTTACTTCAAAGAAAATGTTTTGACCGTGAATACGTTTTTGTGTTCCAACCGACAAGTAATTCCCAAAATCAAACGGTGCAAGATGCGACGCAATCAATGATTCCGGGGTTAAAACTAAATAATAATATTTTTCCATGGCTGCTATTTTATATTAAAGTTACTGAAAAAAAGCATGTTAGTCAATGGGGTTTTTGGTAGAGTTCGGTGATTGATATTCATTTTTTACTTCACAAACTATTTGTTATTTGTCGCCACTACTACCGGTGATAGTTCTGAGTTAGCCATTTTACATCCAATTACACGGGCCATACTGTTGACTGGTTTTGCTGCATTATTATCTGGCGCTGGAATCCGACTGAAATTGTGAGTCAATTTTTGTATCTTTAAAACTAATCAGGAAAACTTAAAAAAATGAACCGAACGGTATTTTTGCTTGGAACTCTCATTTCCATTGCTTTGGTTTCGTGCAAAACAAAAGTTGTAACACTCGAATCCCTACTTGATGAAATGACGGACAAAACTGTTTTAACCCGCTTCCCTGAAGAAAAATACGCGCTAAAACAGTTTAGTAGTTATGACCGGAAATCAGTATCTCCCGATGATAATAACTGGTGGGCCAATGCTGATTATACTCAGTTTATACGAGAAGAGGAAAATAATGGACGCCGTGAGTTTGTTCTGTTTGATGCGGAAGGGCCGGGGGCTGTTGTCCGGTATTGGATGACTTTTGCCGGCGACGGAGCAAGCGCCGGAATACTTAGGATATACATTGATGGTAGCGAGATGCCCGAAGTGGAAGGGAATGTTCTCGAAATTCTAAGTGGCACTCAACTTGCACCCGAACCTTTGGCAGCCTCTGTTTCGCCCGAAACAGAATATGAACGTCGCGGGCACAATTTATACCTGCCAATTCCTTACGCAAAACATTGTAAAATTACCTACGAGTGTGATGCAGTGAGGCTCGAGGATGAACGCTGGAGACCAAGTATTTACTACAACATTTGTTACAGAGTATATGCTCAGGATGTCGATGTAGAAAGTTTTTCAAAGAAAGTGCTGGCGAGGGCAAAAAATAAGATTGAGGGTACAGCACAAAAATTATTGATTCCTGATAGTGTTAAAGGCGAAATGATTAATGACACAAAAATTCTCCAGCCAGGTGATGAGTTTTTACTTGGTGTCAGCGAAGACGGAAAAGCAATTTCAAAGATGACGCTGAAATTGAAGACGGAAGATCTTAATCAGGCTTTACGTTCAACTGTACTCTCAATGTCGTTTGACGGAATACAAAGTGTTTGGACTCCGGTGGGCGACTTTTGGGGAACGGGTTACCAGGTTTATTCTTCAAAAACATGGTATTCCCAGGTGGAAAGTGGCGGAGAAATGGTATCGTTTTGGATAATGCCTTTTCAGAAAAATGCAGAAGTAAGATTTGTAAATTATGGAGAACAGTCGGTAGAAGTTGAGGCCGGAATTACAATTTCTGATTACAATTGGACTCGTGAAAGTATGTATTTTGGGGCGTCGTGGCACGAACTTAACCGGATTCATACAGCAAAGGATTCAATACTTGAAAATCACGAATGGCATTTTGATGTTAATTACATAGATATAAACGGACAAGGTGTTTATGCCGGAGATGCACTTACAATCTTTAATACAGCAGATGCATGGTGGGGTGAGGGGGACGAAAAGATTTTTGTTGATGGAGAAAGTTTTCCCTCCTTTATAGGAACGGGAACAGAGGATTATTATGGCTATGCATGGTGTCGGCCGGAAAAATTTACACATCCGTTTATTGCCCAGCCAACCGGTGCAGGTAATTTTCATTCCGGAATGACAGTGAACATGCGATACCGTGCACTAGATGCTATCCCTTTTAATAAGAAAATAAGCTCAAACATAGAATTGTGGCATTGGGTAAAAACAAGGATTAATTATGCTATGACGGCATATTGGTACGCAAAACCCGGCTTTACAATTAATATTAAGCCCAATATCGAAAGTGTGAAAATACCTGTCGCCTTGAAACGTTCTGATATCTATAAACCGATTGTTGATTCGGAAGGAAAAATAGAGGGTGAAAATCTGGAAATTGTAAATATCACTTCGGGCGAGGTTGGTGCTCAAACAGGAGATTATGGATGGAGTGGAAACAGCCAGCTTTGGTGGAGAAACGCAGAAAAAGGGGCTGAACTAACAACAAAATTTATTGTCAGTGAAACAGCAAAGTATAAAGTAAAAATACAGCTTACAAAGGCCGTTGATTACGGAATTATTCAACTTTATTTAAACGGGGTTGTTTTACACCATAAAATAAATGTTTTTAACCGGGATAAAGTTGTTCCTTTTGAAATAGATTTAGGAATGCATGTTTTAAGTGAAGGAGAAAATATTTTTTCGCTAAAGATTTTAGGAGCTGACAAAAATGCAAAACCTGGAAATATGGCAGGAATCGATTTTATCCGTTTTCAAAAAATATGATTCTTAATTTTAAAAAGTATAATATGAAAAAGATTATTTTTTATTTTTTTACAGCATCTTTCCTTCTGCTGGCAGCAGCACCGCAACTCTGGGCAAATGAAGATGCAAAAAATTCCAAAACAGAAACAGCAGTTTCCGAAATGGCAGAGGTTAACGAAATGGTTAACCGGTTAAACGAAATCAAAAAAATGGATTTTAAAGAGATGACTTCTGTTGAAAAAAAAGAATTAAGAAAAGAGGTACGTTCCATTCGTCGTGACTTGAAAACAATTGCAAAAAGCGATTCAGCTTCCGAGGCTCAAAGTGCCGCTGAAGCAGCCGCTGCTGAGAGAGGAGGGTTTTATATTTCAACAGGGGCTGCCATAATAATTGTATTGTTACTTATTTTACTTTTATAATTTGAAATAATCATTTGCTAAGGCATGGAGCCTGCAAAATAGGATTTCCATGCTTTATTTATCCTAAATTCATATTTTTGGTGATTTTTAGTGCCTTTTGGAAGGTTGCTGCCGTTGCTATTATACGCGGAAATTCACTTTTTTATCGCCTCAACGTATTCAATGATATCGTTAATTTGTTGGAAAAACAACAACAATTTTTGCTTTTTTTTAGTCTATCTTTTACTTGTTTTTAAAAATGATCGGGGATTTACACCGATATGTTTGGAAAAAATCCTGGAAAAATAACAAGGATCGTTGTATCCCAAATTATAAGCTACTTCTTTTATTCTCATTGATCGATTGGTTAGTAATCGAATGGCTTCCTGCATTTTTAGATTGATAAAATAATCGAGCGGCGATGAACCGGTTTTGTTTTTGAATAGTTTTGAATAATGTGATTCAGAAAGATTAACATGAGCTGACATGTCTTTTATTTTTAAATCCTGTTCAATATTTTTTTGCATAAAGAGTATAGACTTATCTACAGGGTCTGAACTTTTAATCCCCTTTACAGCCCTGTAAGTATCCCAATAAAAGAATGATGCCAGCAGGCTGTTCAGGCACAAATTGGCATACTCAATATTATTTTTTGAAAAACCAGATTCAAGTGAAGTGAGAATTTCATTAAAAAGATTGATCCGATCGTTAATACGCGAGTTTATCGAACGATCAATGGAGATCGTTTTAAGAAAATATTGCCTGAATTCCAAGCTGCGTTTGCCTCCAAAGTGCAGCCAGTATATCGACCAGGGATCTTCCTTTGACGCCCAGTAAGAATGTGCTTCATCCGAATTAATTATAAAAAACGTATTAGGATTAAGTTCATAAATATTATCCCTGACATGGATGACTCCGTTTCCGTCGATACAGTATATCAGGATATGTTCTTTAATTCCTTTTTTTCTTTTGCGGAAATGATTCCTTGCATTTGGATAAAACCCAATGTCGCTAATATAGAGTTGCCCAAATAAAGAATTCTTTTTTATAGCCGTTAGTTGTTTCTTCGATAAAACTACACTGCGGTCGCCATAAAAACTATCGGATTTTCCAACATTTGGTTCTTTTACAGAGCTGTTCATTTATTAAACGATATACAGTTAATACTAAATAGAATTGTTATATATTTTGTTCTTTATTTTTACCTGATAGATTTGGTTGTATTAAAAAATGCTACAAATGTGACTTTAATCTTATCTAAACAAAACTACACTTATTGTATTTTAGTGTTGTAAATCAGATACCTATTTGTGAAAATTATTATGAGGCTTCGAAAATAGAAAATAGTTTCAGAATAAAAAAAATGTAAATCACAAATTGGTAAAACTTTAATTAAGCAACAGAATAGTCCAATTTATAGTTTTATTGTCTATTTATCTCACCGCATTTTATTCTGTTCTTTGTAGTGCAATCAAAAATTGTCTATAAATAAACTTTAACTTAGATAATGAAATTTGTATACTCCAATTCTTAAACTAGAATTGGAAAACAGTCCACGCATGACTCAGAATGAGCTTTGGGAATCAGACTTTGTTAATCAGATAACAAGGAGCAGTCATTATGGGCTTTTATTGGTAACAAACTTGAAATTATTTTTGCAACTTTTTAAATTTTTCTAATGAAACCAACATTATTATTTATCCTAATTTTATTTGTCACGATACTATCGTCGTGTTCTTCGAA
Organism: Maribellus maritimus; assembly: GCF_022267315.1. Lineage (GTDB taxonomy): Bacteria > Bacteroidota > Bacteroidia > Bacteroidales > Prolixibacteraceae > Draconibacterium > Draconibacterium maritimum. Next base: position 76,554 of record NZ_JAIKLE010000023.1, on the reverse strand, counting down.
TGATTTATTAAAAATTGATCTTTCCGGTGAATGGCAATTTCGAATGGACCCTAAAGATCAGGGTATAGATGAACACTGGTTTGAAAAAGAACTTTCTGAGACTGTTCTCTTACCCGGTTCAATGGTTGAAAACGGCAAAGGCTACGATATAACACTGGAAACGGAGTGGATAGGTGGAGTGCAAAATCCGGACTGGATCAAGGATCCGAATTATGCTCCTTATGTTGATCAGGATGATATCCGTTTTCCATATTGGCTCCAACCGGAAAAAAAATTCACAGGAGCCGCATGGTACATTAAAAAAGTTACCATTCCTGATACGTGGGAAGGTAAAACAGCGAAGCTGAAGCTGGAGCGTCCACATTGGGAATCTCAAGTTTGGATTAATGGTCAATGGGTAGAAATGCAAAATAGTCTGGCTGTGCCACATGTCTTTGATATTTCCGGCTTTTTTAAAACTGGCGAAAATACAATAGCCATCCGGATCGACAACAGGATAAAAGAAATTGATCCAGGACAAAATTCCCACAGTATTTCGGACCATACTCAATCAAATTGGAATGGGATTGTAGGCAATATTTTGCTGGAAGCTAAGGGAAATATTATTATCGAAAACGTTGAGGTTTTTCCCGATGTAGCTTCAAAAACAACAGAAATAAAGGCTACTGTAAACAATAGAACTACCGAGATACAAAAGGTCGACATAAATGCATTTGCAATCTTGAAAAGTTCTGGCAAAAAGTTGGAAACAGAAGAAGCGGAGTTTACACTTTCGCCTGGGAAAAATATTGTTTCTATGAACTACTTGTTAGGGGATGACGCCCTGCTTTGGGACGAATTTAACCCGAATGTTTACCGGCTTGATTTGGCATTGAAATCGGGAGAAGAAAGCGACCAGGCTTCTGTTGATTTTGGCCTTCGTGAATTCGGAGTTGACGGAACTCGCTTTGCCATTAACGGCCGGCCTGTTTTTTTGCGGGGAACCCTGGAGTGTGCCATTTTTCCTTTAACCGGTTATCCGTCGACTGATACGGATTACTGGAGGAAAATTTATACGGCCGTAAAAGATCACGGGTTGAATCATGTTCGTTTTCACTCGTGGTGTCCGCCGGAAGCTGCCTTCGAAGTTGCCGACGAAATGGGAGTTTATCTGCAAGTGGAATGTTCATCGTGGGCCAATGAAAGCACTCAATTAGGCAGCGGCTTTCCTATCGATCAGTATATTTGGGATGAGAGTAAACGAATTGTTGAAAAATATGGAAATCACCCTTCGTTTGTGATGATGGCTTACGGGAATGAACCGGGTGGTCCGAATCACATAAAATTTTTAACAGATTTTGTAAGTTATTGGAAAGAGGAGGATAATCGTCGGGTTTACACCAGCGCTGCGGGCTGGCCGGCTATAGAAGTCAACCAATATCATGATATTCCACATCCCCGTATTCAGGGTTGGGGAGAAGAACTTAACAGCATTATCAATTCTGAAGCACCCACAACCAGCTATGATTGGTCTGATAAAGTTACCAAAGACGGAACACCAGTTGTAAGTCACGAAATTGGACAGTGGTGTGTCTATCCCAATTTCAAAGAGATCGAAAAATATTCCGGGGTACTAAAACCGAAGAATTTTGAGATTTTTCGCGAAAGTTTGGAAGCTCACCATATGGGGCAACTGGCCGATAGTTTTCTTCTGGCCTCCGGAAAGTTACAGGCGCTTTGTTATAAAGCAGATATTGAGGCGGCTCTACGAACACCCGGATTTGCCGGATTTCAACTTCTCGATTTACACGATTTCCCCGGTCAAGGTACTGCACTGGTGGGGGTACTCGATCCCTTCTGGGAAGAAAAAGGTTATATTTCTCCAGAAGAATACCGCCGATTCTGCAACACAACAGTTCCACTGGCGCGGCTTGAAAAACGTATTTTTAATGAAGGCGAAACAATGACTGCAAAAATAGAAGTTGCTCACTTTGGAGAGCATCTGTTAAACGCGGCAACTCCTTCCTGGCATATTACCCGGGATAGTGAGATCGTTGCAAGAGGAACGTTGGAGCAGCGCGATATTCCTGTCGGTAATGGCATTTTGTTGGGTAAAGTCGTCTATGAATTTCAAAGAGAAAATACGCCGCGTAAACTGACCTTGAAAGTGGAAGTCGGGGGCTATGAAAATTCATGGGATATTTGGGTCTATCCAGAAAATGAGGCAAAGGAGACAGAGACAATTAGAATTGTAGAAAAATTAAATACTTCTACTATTGATTACCTGGAAAATGGAGGGAAAGTCCTGCTTAATCTGGGAAAGGGAAAAGTAACTCACGAGATGGGAGGAGAGGTAGGTGTCGGCTTTTCCAGTATTTTCTGGAATACAGCCTGGACATTAGGACAAAAACCACATACTCTGGGAATCCTCTGTAATCCCGATCATCCGGCACTACATCTGTTTCCAACGGAATATCACTCCAACTGGCAGTGGTGGGATGCCATGAGTCATGCCGACGCAATACAGCTTGATTCATTCCCAACAGAATTGAAACCCATTGTGCAAATTGTCGATGATTGGGTGACCAACCGGAGGCTGGCTTTGCTTTTTGAAGCAAAAGTGGGGAAAGGAAAATTACTTATCTCGGGAATAGACTTGCATTCAGAGTTGGAAACCCGACCAGAAGCACGTCAGCTTCTTTTCAGTTTAAAAAATTATATGTTAGGAGATGATTTTAATCCAACGGTTTCTGTAACCAGCAATAAAATTAATAATATAATAAAGTAACCAGCTGGAAATAAATATAATTGGTGTGACAAGTAAAAGGAGTTCCGATATCCTATTGATATTTTTAGAACTTTATTGGTATATTTTAACGACTTGAAAGAAACTCAACGTAATTGTTTATTTGACTAAATGGGCAGGAAAAGGTGGCTTAAAAAACGCACTGGCGAAGCACGATTTTTAGAATTTTCGGTATCATACGAAGATAATAACGACGGTAGACTGTCATCGAACCCTCCGGCTTCTTCCAGTCTAATTTTCATGATAACAAAGTGGTACTGATAAATGAAAGAAAGATTCCCGGAAACAAAAAACGATTATTAAAAGAATAAAAATAAAAGAATGAATGGGCTCAATGTAAAGTATATATTCACTATCTCAATGGTTTCGGCCATGGGAGGTCTGTTGTTTGGTTACGACTGGGTAGTAATCGGAGGAGCAAAACCCTTTTACGAACAGTTCTTTCATATTAGCAAAAGTCCTTTTTTGCAGGGCTGGGCAATGAGTTGTGCATTACTAGGATGTTTGCTTGGAGCTATAACCTCAGGTGCATTTAGCGACAGGCTGGGAAGAAAAAAGTTGTTGATATTTTCGGCCTTTTTGTTTACACTATCGGCCATTGGAACGGGAGCTACTTCTAACTTTAATTCATTTATTTTTTACAGGATACTCGGTGGAATTGGCATTGGATTAGCTTCCAATTTATCGCCAATGTACATAGCTGAAGTTTCACCAGCATCGATGCGGGGAAAGTTTGTTTCGTTAAATCAGCTAACTATTGTAATTGGCATTCTGTTAGCTCAGATTGCCAATTGGCAAATTGCACAGCCTGTTCCTGCAGGCTCAACCGATGCGGAGATTCTGGCGTCGTGGAATGGACAAATGGCTTGGCGCTGGATGTTTTGGGCAGAGACTTTGCCGGCAGGATTGTTTTTTCTTTTAATGTTTTTTGTGCCGGAAAGTCCGAGGTGGCTGGCAAAGAATGGTAATGCAAACAAGGTACTGAGTATTCTTGGAAAAATTGGAGGTGAAGAATATGCTCAAAAAGAATATCATAGTATTCACAAAAATTTGGCCCATGATGAAGGGAAGGTAAATTTTAAATTTTTAAAAGCACCAGGCATGAGAAAGATACTGATAATAGGTATTGTTATCGCAGCTTTTCAGCAATGGTGCGGAATAAACGTAATATTTAATTATGCACAGGAAGTTTTTGCTGCGGCGGGCTATGGCGTTTCCGATACACTTTTTAATATTGTGGTTACCGGAAGCGTAAACCTGGTTTTTACTTTTGTTGCAATTTATACTGTTGATAAACTGGGACGCAGGGTTTTAATGATAATTGGCTCAGCGGGACTGGCTGGTATTTATGCTTTAATTGGAGCCGGATATTATTTTCATGTTACAGGGTGGCCTTTATTACTGTTAGTTGTGTTGGGCATTGCCTGTTATGCTATGTCTTTGGCACCTGTTACATGGGTCGTTCTTTCCGAAATATTTCCAAATCGTATACGCGGTGCAGCCATGTCTTTTGCAACCGCGTCGCTTTGGATCGCAAGTTTTCTTTTAACATACACTTTCCCAATACTAAATTCTGCTTTTGGTGCCTCTGGCACATTCTGGCTGTATGGTCTTATTTGTGTTGTAGGATTGTTATTTATATATAAACAATTACCAGAAACAAAAGGTAAATCTTTAGAGGAAATCGAAGTAGAAATATTGGAATGAGTGACGAATATGATTTCAATATTTTTTAGGAGAATAAGATGAAGCAAGTAAAAGCATATAAACAAAATCTGGTAATTCCTACTTACGTATTGGGAAAATCAGAAATTAACCCCGTGTTTTTTGAAAAACGAGTATATCAGGGATCTTCGGGCAAAGTGTATCCTGTTCCTTTTATTGATAAGGTTCATGATTATAAGATAGACCAGAATTATGAAGCTGCCATTCTTGAAAACGAATTTGTGAGGCTGGTAATGCTGCCGGAAATTGGTGGCAGAATATTTGAAGCGCAAGACAAAACCAACAACAACTATAACTTTTTTTACCAGCAAAAGGTAATAAAACCAGCCCTGGTTGGTTTAGCCGGTCCATGGATTAGTGGAGGTGTAGAGTTTAACTGGCCGCAACACCACCGCCCGGGAACATATTTGCCTGCCGACGTTTATATTGAAGAAGAAGCCGATGGAGCCAAAACTGTCTGGATGTCGGAATACGACCCAATGTATCGCTTAAAAGGAATGCACGGAATACGTATTCGTCCCGGTAGCGCATTGATTGAACTGCGTGGACGTTTATTTAACCGTACGCCGTTAACACAAACATTTTTATGGTGGACAAATGTAGCTGTGGAGGTACATAAAGACTACCAGAGCTTTTTTCCACCTGATGTACATTATGTAGCCGATCACGCTGTACGTGCCATGAGTAGTTTTCCTTATGCTGAAAACCACTATTATGGTATTCCATATCATGAAAGAGCGGGAAAAAATGATTTACGGATTTACGACAATATTCCGGTACCAACCAGTTATATGGTTTGCGATACCAGATACGATTTTTTTGGAGGGTATGATTTTAAAGCAGAAGGAGGTTTTATTCATGTTGCTAACCGCCACATTTCTCCCGGCAAAAAACAATGGACATGGGGAAGTGAAGCATTTGGCCGTGCATGGGATCGGGAATTAACGGATGAAGGAGGACCTTATTTTGAATTAATGGCGGGGGTTTATACCGATAATCAACCTGATTTTACATATTTACTTCCATATGAAACGAAAACTTTTTCTCAGTACTGGTGGAGTTTTAAAAAACTTGGACCGGTACAAAATGCAAACAAGGATTTAGCTGTAAGACTTGAAATAAAGCAGGGCAATAAATTGGATTTGGGCGTTGCTGCCAGCCGTAAATTTGAAAACCTTCAGTTTATATTGCTTAAAGGAAAAGATAAGAGTGCGTTTGAAAAACAGACAGTTTCGCCTGAAAATCCATGGAAAGATAGTACCATCCGTATTGAAGCCGGTCAGGAAAATTCAATTTCGTTTGTCGTACTTGATGAACAAGGAAAAGAATTAATCGCGTACCATCATCGAGAAATTTCGGGAGAAAGAAACAGAAAACTTGCATTTGAGCCGGAACAACCCAATGAAATTGACAGCGCCAACGAGTTGGAATTAATCGGAGAACACCTGGAGTTGTATCGCCATCCAACACGTTATCCGGAACCGTATTGGCGGGAAGCTATTAAACGTGATCCGAAAAGTTACAGATCATATATTGCATTAGGTAAGGTAGCGCTCAAAAACGGCAAGTTTGCAGAGGCTGAAAAAAAATTTCGGGCTGCTATTGGCATCATGACCACCTATCATCCGAATCCTGCATCGGGTGAAGCGCATTATTTCTGTGGGTTGGCGTGTTCCTTCCAAGATAAAAAAGAAGAAGCATACGGATTGTTTTATAAATCAACGTGGAACTTCGAGTGGCGCTCTGCAGCCTATTATCAATTAGCTACACTTGATTGTTTGAAATCGGATTACGAAACTGCATTGGAACATCTGGAGGCGTCAATAGATACCAATCGCCAGCATAGTAAGGCATACATTTTAAAAGCTGTAATTTTAAAAAATCAGGGAAGTACAGCAGCCGCCCGAAGTATATTGGATAAATTTTTGAAAGTGGATTCGCTCGACCAATGGGCAAAATTTGAATTAGCAACATTAACAGGAGACTACGCCGGTTTTATCCAATCATCACGTAATGATGCACAAACGGTCATCGATATTACTTTTGATTATGCCGAAGCTGGTTTTTATCAGGAAGCAATTGCTATTACTGAGCTGCATCTCAAAAATGAAATTCCTGATTGTGCGGTACCAAATCCAATGGCTAAAGCAACAATAACTGAATTTATTTTAGCATGGTTATACGAATTAAAAGGAGATAACACAAAAGCGATAGAAATCCTGGAAAATACGAAATCGGCTTCTTATGATTATGTTTTTCCATCGCGTACCTACGAACAACTGGTTTTGGAATGGGTGTTGCGCATCGATCCTGAAAATAAGGTGGCTGCTTTTGGATTGGGAAATTATTTTTTCAATTTAAAAAGGCACGAAGACGCTATACATGTGTGGCAACAAGCAGCAGACGCGGATAGTAATTATAGCACTTTGTACCGCAATCTGGGTATTGCTTACTGGAATACTTTTGAAGATGGGAAAAAAGCAAGACAAGCTTTCCTTAAAGCGGTTGAATTGGCTCCAAACGATATGCGTATTCGTTTTGAATTCGACCAGTTACGAAAAAAACTAAATGACGATCCGAAGGACAGACTGGAAAATCTGATGCCCATTAAAGAGCAGATAACAACCCGCGATGATTTTTCGGTAGAATTGGCTGCCTTGTATAATTTTAACGGGGACTACAATTATGCGTTACACTTGTTGGAAAATCGGAATTTTCATCCATGGGAAGGGGGGGAAGGTCTGGTTTTGAGGCAGTTTACCTATGCATGTTTAAGAATGGGGCAACTCGCATTAAAACACAGAGATGCCAAAACTGCTCTTGCATTTTTCCAAAAATCGGTGGACACTCCTGATAATTTGGGTGAAAAATATCACCCGCTGCAAGCTGTAGCACACATTAATTACTGGAAAGGAATGGCATTTAAAACTATTGGAAAAAAAGAGGAAGCCAACGCGTACTTTCTTAAAAGTACAAAAGAGGAAGGTGATTTTATCGACATGGCTGTGAGTGTCTATTCTGAATTGTCATATTACAAGGCGCTTGCACTGGACGAGTTGGGAAAAAAGGACGAAGCCAGGGAATTATTAGCTGATATTTTAAAATTTGGAGAAGCTAAATTAAAAGAGAAAGCAGAGATAGATTATTTTGCTACTTCTTTACCATTGTTGTTGGTATTCGAAGATGATATTCAAAAAAGAAATACCATTGACGCAAAATATTTAATAGCGCTCGCACAAACTGGATTGGGAGATAATAAAAATGCTGTAAAAAATTTACAAGAAGTATTGCTGTTAAATTCAATGCACGTGGGGGCAAAAGATTTGTTAGAAAGTATCTCTGCGGGATTTAGAGATTGATAATTATTACTGGTATTGCTGGACTATTACTAATAAAGGGTATACAAAAAGAAAAATATCCCAATTAACACCACATGGAAACGCCAAAGATTAAAACTGTCGGAAAATTCATTTATTTTTAAAAATTAGAATTTAAAACAATTTTATAAGTTTGCATTACAACCTAACATTTGAGGGGTGCGAAAACTTAATCTGAGCAAGGAAATAACTGAGTTAACCCAAAGTAATGAATCATCGTTGGAAGTATTGTTTAATTATTACTATCCGAGATTATATCATTTTTCCAAATCATTTTTAAAAATTGAAACAGGTATCGACGATATTCTTCAGGAAGTTTTTTTGAAGGTATGGCAAAATCGAAAAAAAATTACTTCGGTTTCTACTTTTAATGCATACATTTTTACTATTACAAAAAACCTGCTTCTAAACGAAATCAGAAGACGCCTTAATGATGAAAAAATAAAAAATAATATACAAAAATACTCAATTGCAGAAGAATACAGGTTTTTTGATGATGTGGAATATAATGACTTGACAGAAAAAATAAAAAACATTGTTGATGAATTACCAGAACGACAAAAAGAGGTTTATAATCTCAGTCGGGAGGAAGGTTTAACTCATAAAGAAATTGCAGATAAACTGGGCATCTCTCCAAAAACAGTTGAATATCACATTACTCAATCGATCAGTTTTTTAAAGAAAAAAATTAAGGAACTTGGGGTTGTAGCTTTACTTTATTTTTATCTTTTTTTATAATTTTTTTATTTCTCACCAGGGATCATCCTTTTTGTTGTGTATTACTAATACGAAAGCACAATAATGAAAAATCTATTTGCTAAATATTTTAATTCTACCTTACGTCCTGATGAATTTCAAAAGATCACAAAATTTATAGGTAATAAAGAAAATGAAAATGCAGTATTTAAAGAAATAAAACCTTTTTGGGAAAAAAGTTTGCAAAAAAACACAGATTTAATTGAGCCCAATAAGCTATTATTTCAAAATATAAATAAAGTTATACGGGTAGAGGAACGTAATTTATTTCAGCGAAAAATAAGGCTCTATTCCTGGGGACTAAGAATTGCTGCTATCTTGGTTTTAGGATTAATTACCAGCACAGTTTTCTTTTCATTAGAAGGTGTTAAAAACCGGGCGAAGCTGAATGAAAATATCCAAACAGTTTCGAGTCCTTACGGAGCAAGAACAAATATTACACTACCCGATGGTTCAATAGTTTGGTTAAATTCCGGGACGACACTTTCATTTCCCTCGGGTTTCGGCAAAATTAGGCCAGTGAAACTTGTGGGAGAAGCATACTTTAAGGTGGCAAAAAGTAACCAACCTTTTATTGTTTCAACTCAATATGGAGAAGTGGAAGTAAAGGGTACTTCATTTAATGTTAAAGCTTTTTCTGATGACAATTCTTTTGTTGTAACTCTGGAAGAAGGAATTGTATCCTTAAAAGGGTATTATACAGAAGATGAAGTTACCCTAAGTCCCGGACAACAGGCTGAACAAACAACTAAGGGCTTTTCCGTTGCAGATGTTGAGCCCAAGTTTTATACCTCATGGAAAGAAGGAAAACTTATCTTTTCAAAAGAACCGTTTCCTTCTTTGATAAAGAAACTGGAACGCTGGTATAATGTAAAAATAGAATATAATGATCCTAAACTTGATCAAATATGGTACACGGGGACTATTGAAATGGAAAGCATAAGCGAAGTAATGGAGATGATTAGTAAAGCCTCTCCGGTAAGTTACAGCTTCAATAATAAAACAAGAGTATTTACTATTAAACCGAAATAAAAAGTAAGTCTAATTTTAATTATTTTATATGAAATAAACGAATTAACCTGTTTTTACTACTCAGGAAAAAAGAAGCAGAAAATGGCACTTTCCGCTTCTCTTTAAAAGTAGTTGATAAATAATTATAGTTACTTATTCAAACCAATTCAAAATTATGGAAAAAAACCGAAGTATCCATAGGGTAAACCTGTGTGTATTCAAAATGTTAAGAATTATGAAACTAACATTTTCGTTGATCTTGATCTCTTTTATCGGAGTGTTTGCGTCGGAAAGTTATTCTCAAACAACCCGTCTGACGCTCTCGTCAGAAAATCTGAGTCTGGAAGACTTTTTAATTAAAATCGAGAATCAGAGCGAATTTCGTTTTTTTTATACGGGTAAAATTGATGTTGATCAACAGATAAGTGGTGATTTTCACAAACGGACAATAACCGAAATCCTGGATGAGATAGCCAAAGAGGTCAGCATTAAGTACGAAGTAATGGGCAGACAGATAATTCTTTCGCCTGCAGACAGGGTGAAGGAATTGACAGCTCAGCAACCAAAGTCAGTTTCCGGAAAAGTTACTGATCCTCAGAAGCAACCTTTACCTGGAGTTACTGTAATTGTAAAGGGAACAACACAAGGTACAGTTACAAATGCGGACGGGGAATACTCATTATCCAATGTTACTGAAAACGTTACGTTACAATTTTCTTTTGTGGGTATGAGTACACAGGAAATAGAAGTGGGAAACCGGAATATTATTAATGTAATAATGGTTGAAGAAGCTATAGGCCTGGAAGAAGTTGTGGCTGTTGGTTACGGAGTTCAGAAAAAAATAAATTTAACAGGAGCGGTAGAATCTGTTAGTAGTGAAAAAATCGATTGGAAACCAGTTGGGCAAACTTCTATGGCGCTTCAAGGAGTTGCACCAGGTGTTACTATTACTCAAAATTCGGGGCAACCAGGCAAAGACGGGGGGACAATTCGTATTCGGGGAATTGGGACATTGGGAACAGCTGGGCAGGACCCGTTAGTTCTAATCGATGGTGTCGAAGGAAAAATTAATACAGTTGACCCCAATGACATCGAGGACATTTCCATATTAAAAGATGCTTCATCTGCAGCAATTTACGGGTCCAGAGCTGCTAATGGAGTAATTATTATTACAACTAAAAGAGCTGAAAATAAGAAAATATCGGTCAATTATAACGGATATGTCGGCTGGCAATCTCCGACTGATTTACCTAAACAAGTTAGCGGGCTAGATCATATGTTATTATTGAATGAAGCAAACACAAATTTAGGGCAAACACCAACGTTCCTTGATAGTTATATTGAAGCATACAAACAAAATGCTCCAAGTGATCTTTATCCAGACACCAACTGGCAAAAGCTAACTTTAACAAATAATGGATTAATTCAGAACCATTCCCTTGATGTTTCCGGAGGCAATGATTTAATAAAGATTCGCGGTTCAGTAATTCATTTCGAGCAAAATGGTTTAATCCCAAATACTGGATACAGCAGAAACTCAGTAAGATTAAATACTGACTTGGTTACTTCAAAAAAATTGAATTTCAAATTCGACCTAAGAGTAAGCGACGAATTGCAGTATGAGCCATCTGTTGGTGTAAATACAGTGTTTTTTCATATGAATGGACGTATACCTGCAAACCAGGAAGGACTTTTATCTGATGGGAGATATGGTCAGGGATGGCTTGGTGCAAATCCAATTTCATATGCAAACGATTCAGGAAAGGCTAACAACCGAATGTTTACAACCATTTTGAACATGCAAGGAGAATGGAAACCCATCGAAGGAATGAATTTGAGTTTTATGTATGCACCAGAATTTTATTATAGTAATTTGAAAGAATTCACACATACCATAAACACATATTATGGCGATGGATCGTTAGCTTATGTAAATCCAAACAAAAGTTCATTATTACAAAGATCAATCCGCACAAAAACAGATAATATTAGAGCTTTGTTAAATTATACAAAAAAAATTAAACACAATAGTTTTGCAATTCTTGCAGGTTTTGAACAGATTGAATACATCTATGAATCGTTCCAGGGATATAGAGAAAATTTTCCTCTGGAAAATTATCAGTTATTAAGTTTAGGTTCGGAAGTAAATCAACAAGCTGATGGTTCGGCCAATGAATATGCATTACGTTCGTATTTTGGTAGGTTTAACTACAATTTTAAAGAAAAGTATTTGTTTGAGGCCAATTTGAGATATGACGGTTCTTCCCGATTTGCTTCTGGTAATAAATACGGTTGGTTCCCTTCTTTTTCTGCCGGATGGCGAATCTCAGAGGAGAATTTTTTAAGTAATTATGAAACTTTAGATAATTTGAAACTTCGTGTATCATGGGGTGAATTGGGAAACCAAAATATAGGGAATTATCCTTTTGCTTCTTCAGTCGATCTAACAAAAGGATATATTTTAGATGAAGTTGCTGTAGCCGGTGCATCTTTGACTGAATTGGGAAATACAGACATATCCTGGGAAACTACCCAAATGTTTGATGTTGGTTTAAATATTGGTATTCTTAATAAATTTGCTGCTACTGCTGATTTTTATGTAAAAAATACTAATAACATTCTGCTTCAATTACCTATTCCTATGACTGTAGGACTCAGTGCACCATACCAGAATGCTGGTAAAGTCCGGAATACAGGATGGGATATTAGTATTTCTCATTTCAATAGGCTGCATGATTTTAAATATGAAGTTAGCTTCACATTATCGGATGTAAAGAATGAAATAATAGACCTTAAAGGAACAGGTCCTTATATTTCATCTAGAACAATAAGAATGGAAGGACAGCCTATTGATGCTTTTTATGGTTATAAAACGGATGGATTGTTTCAAACTCAAGAAGAGGTTTTGGAGCATGCAGTTCAATTTGGTGGATTGGTTGCACCCGGAGATATTAAGTATATCGATCAGCCATCAATTGATAGTGATGGTGATGGAAAACCTGACATGGAGGATGGCGTAATTACTCCGGACGGAGACCGTGTAATTCTAGGTTCTTCAATTCCAAGATATACATACAGTTTGAATCTCAGCGCTTCTTATAAAGGATTTGATTTGAATGCTTTTCTTCAGGGAGTTGGTAAAGCAAACGGTTATTTGGATCACTCAGGAGTTTGGGCTTTTTATGTTGGAAGTACTGCTATGGAAAGGCATTTGGACAGGTGGACACCTCAAAATACTGATGCATCTTACCCAAGACTCACATTCAATTATCCTAATAATGAGCAAGTGTCAGATTACTGGATGCTGGATGCATCTTATCTCAGAATGAAAAATATTCAGATAGGATATTCATTTCCGCAAAAAATACTGGAAAAAACGTTTATGGACAGTTTTCGCTTGTACGTAAGTGGACAGAACTTATTCACTATTGATAATTTTCTGGATGGCTTTGATGTTGAATCTCCTGTTGGTAATAGTGGGTTTTACCCAGTGGTTAAAACTTTCACATTTGGAATTAACGCTAAATTTTAATTATCATGAAAAATAAAATATTCAACTTATTAATAGTTACTTTCCTTATATTAGTTGGCTCTTGTACAGATTATTTAGATAAAACACCTCTTGACGGGCCATCAGATGTATCATTTCTTAAAACTGAAGAGGAGTTGGCTATGGCGATTAATGGTATATATAATAATTTGTGGTTTCATAGTATAAGTGCGTCAGGACAATGGGAATATCTTTTGGATTGTACCACAGATATTAGTTGGGATAGAAACGGGGGTGTTTTTACAGATCTAGGAAATGGAAGCCAAAGCCCAACCGATGAATCATTTGCTACATTATGGGAGCATCTTTATAAAGGGATAGCTAGATGTAATTTTGTGATAGAAAATATTGACCGAATTGAAAATACATCACAGGAAACAATTGAAAATGCAGAAGGACAGGTTCGATTTTTAAGAGCGTATTGGTATCACCAGTTAATATCACTTTGGGGCGATGTACCATTAGTAACTCAAACCTATGGTCTTAACGAGAATAAGGTATCTCGAACCAATAAAGCTGAAATTGTAGATTTTCTGCTATCAGAACTTGATATTGCTTCTCAAAACCTACCTGATAGCTGGGCTAATGAAAATAAAGGACGAGCAACAAAAGGGGCAGCCCTGGCGCTAAAATCCAGAATCGCACTATATGCAGGCAGATATGATATTGCAGCTTCATCTGCTAAACAAGTGATTGATTTGAATATTTATGAGCTTTATCCAGATTATAGGGCGCTATTCCAGTATGAAGGGGAGAGTTGTTCCGAGGTTATATTTGAAATAATGTACCAATATGGTATAGAAGATCACAGGATGTCTTATTCTGTAGGTTCAAGAAATGCAAGATGTACAAGCACTAAAGTTCCTTCACAATCTATGGTTGATTCTTATGAATGTGTTGATGGAATGACCATTGACAAGTCTCCTCTGTATAATCCTGCAAAGCCTTTTGAGAATAGAGATCCTAGGTTAAAACAATCAATTGCTGTACCTGGCGATATTTTTCTTGGATACCAATTTGAAACGCATAAAGATAGTGTTATGTGCTGGAATTATAATGTAACGCCAGCTGTACGGATTTCAAATCAAGATGCTACAAATGCCTATGCTACTTTTACTGGCTACTGTTGGAAAAAAATGGCAGATCCAATTGATTATCCTGACAATAGAAATAATTCATCACTAAATTTTATAATTATTAGGTTAGCTGAAGTATTGTTAAATTACGCTGAAGCAAAAATTGAATTAAACCAAATTGATCAGGATTGTCTTGATGCTATCAATGCAATACGTGATAGGGAAAGTGTAAAAATGCCTCTAATTGTCACCGCAAAGTCTCAAACTGAAATGCGACAGATAATTCGAAGAGAAAGAAAAATAGAACTTGCTTTTGAAGGATTTCGATTACAGGATATTCGTCGTTGGGGAATAGCTGAAAAAGCTATGTCAGGCTCCCTTTACGGTAGACCTCAAAAACCGTATAATTATTCAGATCAAGGAATACCTTTATTTGATAATGACGGTATCCCTGATTATTCTTCTTATGCTGACAAGCTTAGGGTTGTTGAAATAAGATCATTTAATCCTACCCGAGACTATTTATGGCCTATCCCACAAAAGGATATGGACGTGAATGATCAGTTAGTTCAAAATCCTGGATATTAACCCGTTTTGATATTTACAAGGGAATTCATATTTATTTGAATTCCTTTCCCCAAATACTTTATTTGGCATTATTATGTTTAAAATTATAATTATTAAAATATGAAAATTCATTTTATAAATCAATCAGGAATATTAAAAATATTAATCGCGTATTTCTTTATCTCATTCGCGTACTCCTGTAAATCAGAAAATAATGATAAAACATCTAAAAATAAAGTCCAGCATATTAAAGTTTTTTACGAAATCGGCAAGTATGGTGGTTGGCCAGCCAATTGGGGAATTTGGAATTGGGGTGAAGAAATATTAGTTGGATTTACAGAAGCAGACCATGAGGATAAAACAGGCGGTCATACTTTTAACCAAAAAACAGCTATGGCAAAATTTGCTCGAAGTCTTGACGGTGGTCTTTCCTGGAAGGTTGAGGATGCTTATGAACACGGAATTACAGAGGCGACCGTAGAGCATAATATTGGAGATAAATCTAAACCTGCAACAGCTCTTACTGAAAGCATTGATTTTACACATCCTGATTTTGCTTTAACTTTTCGAATGGTTGATATGCTTAGAGGCCCATCTTCATTCTATTATTCTTATGATCGGGGAAAATCCTGGAATGGAGCCTATAACCTTGAAGTTCATTTTCCCGGAAATAATCCTGCAGGCATTGTTACCCGTACTGACTATATTGTTGATGGGAAACATGAATTAACAGCATTTTTAACAGTGGGATTTTACGAATCTACCGAAAACTGGAGACAAATTGCCTGCGTAAGAACAACTGATGGAGGGCTGACCTGGAACTTTCTTTCATGGATAGGTCCTGAAAAAATCAATTCAATTATGCCTTCTTCTATTCGTTTGGATTCCTCTCGGTTATTATCTGTTATAAGAAGAACAAATCCCCCAAGAATGGTGAGTTATTTATCTGAGGACAACGGATATTCATGGAAACAATTAGATGATCCGGTAATTGTTGATTCAAACGGTAATCCTCCCGCATTATTAAAGCTCAAAGACGGTCAATTATGTTTAGTTTATGGAATTCGCAGAAGTGAAACTATGCCTGAAGGGATTGGAATGTACGTCACATTCAGTTCTGACAATGGGTTAACCTGGGACAGCCCTTCTCTTTTAAGAGGGAATGACGGTGCAATATGGGACATTGGTTATCCAAGATCAGTTGAACTTCCTGATGGCAAAATAGTGGCAGTATATTATTATAATAACGCTGATCTTGGTAATAAGTATCGTTATATAGCTACCAGTATTTTTGATCCGGTCCAAAAATAAAATTATCCTTTGATCTATTCATTAAATGATATTTCTAAAAAATTTTACAGGAATATTGTGGCTGCTTTTTGAGATATGTAGCCTCCTTTCTAATGCAACCACAGTCTCTCCAACCCAACGGCCAAATATTATTATAATTATGGCAGATGATCTAGGATATGGGGATCTGAGTGGACAATACGGAGGGAAGTCCAAAACACCTCATATAAATAGCTTGGCTCAAGAAGGAATGTTGTTTACTGATTTTCATACCAATGGTCCTACTTGTTCTCCTACCAGAGCATCATTGCTTACGGGACGCTATCCGCAAAGATTGGGAGTAGAAACTCCGCAAAGTAATGTACTGGATTTACCTCAAAACCAAAATGAGATTACAATTGCAGAATATTTACATAAAGAGGGATATTTTACGGGAATAATTGGCAAATGGCATTTGGGACGTCCACAAAAGGGAAGCCCAACAAAATTTGGATTTGAAAGATTTATTGGTTATTACGGTGGTGATTTAGATTATTTTTCAAAAATAGATCGTTACGGAAGAAAGGATTGGTGGTATAATGAAACTTTACTCGATGAGGAAGGTTATGTGACCCAACTTATTACAAAATATTCTGTTCAGTTTATAAAAGAAAGTAAAAACAAGCCGTTTTTTTTATATGTTTCTCATCTTGCTGTTCATTTCCCATGGCAGGATTCAAAGGATGATAGTTTATGGAAAAGACAGGAGGGTAATCACTACACTCTCGCAAACATGGGGCTCAATAACAAACTCGGGCCACATCTTCCTAATACCATTCCATTTGTATTGGCCGAAATGATTGAAGAATTAGATGAAAGTGTAGGTGAGATCATCAGCGCTCTGCATGAATTTAATCTCGACGACCATACATTGGTTTTTTTTATGTCAGACAACGGTCAATACATCAATTATGGCGAAGAATGGCCCCATGTTGGCTCAAACGGCATTCTTCGAGGACAAAAAGGTAATTTATGGGAAGGAGGGCACCGTGTACCAGCAATTGCTTGGTGGCCCGGAAAAATTTCTTCCATGTCGGTTTCAAATAAAACTGTTATGAGCATGGATATATTGCCAACAGTACTTGATTTACTGAACATATCATTCTCAACGAAAGACTCTCCTAATTTAGTTGATGGAATTAGCATCCTGCCATTGTTACTGGGAAACAAATTGCTAAAGCCCAGATTACTATTTTGGCGAACCCCAAATCAAAAGGCTGTTCGATTTGGCGACTGGAAACTTGTAATAGGTGACCAGGCAGATAAACCTGAGTTGTACAATTTACGAGAAGATATTAGGGAAGCAGATGACATAGCTTCCCTGTTCCCTGAAAAAGTATATCAATTAAAATCGGAGTTAGAGATTTGGGAGAAAAATGTAAATAATAATTAGTTAAACACAAATTCAACAATTTGCAAAAATTACATAGTTGCTAAAGTATAAATTCAAATAGTTTTTTAAGACTGATAATTATGATAGATAATTCTGATAATTCTTTTGATGTAGTAGTTTGCGGAGGAGGCCCGTCAGGGGTGGCCGCTGCTCTATCAGCCTCGCGACATGGGGCCAAAACATTGTTAATTGAGCGTTATGGATTTTGTGGTGGTATGTCTACTGCAGCTTTGGTAAATCCATGGTCGGGACACGAATATACTGATCCGGAAACAAAAAAAGAAGGTTCAATAATTGGGGGTATCTTTAAGGAAGTTGCAACTAAATTATTCGAGCTTGGTGGTTTTGGTTCTGATTTAAGTGCATCGGCGTTCGACGAAGAGCTCTTAAAATACGTTTACGATTCAATGCTTATTGAAGCCGGCGTTAAAGTTCGATTTCATTCTTATATTAAATCCATTGAGAAAGAAGGGGAACATATTTTATCTGTTGAAGTTTTTTCAAAAGGGGGAAGCGAAATGTTTTATGCTAAAAATTTTATTGATTGTACCGGGGATGGAGACCTGGCCTCCCTAGCCAACCTTCCATTCAAAGTTGGCCGCAATGAAGATGGGCTGACACAGGCAATGACAGTAAGTTTTAGAATGGGTAATGTAGATAAAAAGGACATAATTGCCACAGGAAAATTACGCTCTGCCAGAGCTTTAGTGGAACCCTATTTTCAGCGGGACCTTGCCTCAGGAAAATTGCACTATCCTTATCGAAATTTTATTCACTTTTATGATTATCCAAGACCAGGAATTCTTCATTTTAATATGACCAGAATCAACGAGGTTTCAGGATTATTACCTGATGATCTAACTCATGCAGAAATAGAAGGAAGGAGACAAGCTTTTCTTATTGGTAATTGGCTGATTAAAAATATATCCTGGTTTAAAAATGCTTATGTTGAAAAAGTTGCCACGCAGGTTGGAGTTCGGGAAACCAGGCATATCGAAGGTTATTATACAATTAATCAGGACGATATAGTTAATGCAGCCAAATTTAAGGATGGCATTGCGAGGTCCAGATATTTTATTGATATACATAATCCCAAGGGAGCTAAAGATGTTCAACAAATTCCGGGAAAGCTAGGAGAAGTTAAGTCCGGTTTTGCTCCTCCTGAAGGTGATTATTATGAAATACCTTTTCGAAGTTTACTTCCAAAAAAATGTTCAAATCTGGTTGTCGCATGTAGGGCACTATCTGCTACGCACGAATCCTCTGCGGCTATCCGGGTAATGGCAACTATGCACGGAATAGGGGAAGCAGCGGGAATAGCTGCTGCCGAAGCCAGCATACAACAGAAAGACGTTGCACAAATTTCGGGGGAATGGGTGCGCAATCAAATTCCATATATGTCTGAGAAACCTGATTTTGGCATACCCTGGACAAAAAATTAATGCTAACCCAAATATAAATCTTTTAAATCGTATTTATGGATTTACCTTTATTAGACCTAATAGTTATTTTTATATACTTGGTTGGAATAATCATTTTTGGAAGCTGGTTTGTTAGATACAATAAAACCGGTGAAGATTTTATGATTGCCGGAAGTTCAATACCCGGATGGGCGGTTGGGCTTTCTTTTTTTGGCACATATCTAAGTAGTAATACTTTTATAGGAGTTGTTGGAAGGGCCTTTGGAACGAACTGGAATTATTTTACATTTAGCCTTGTGATTCCTTTGGCAGCCTGGATAGGAGTTAAATACTTCATTCCTTTCTATCGAAAAAGCGGTGAAATATCTGCCTATCATCATATCGAAAAACGTTTTGGATCCTGGGCAAGAATATATAGTGTAAGCTGCTATTTGTTATTGCAACTTGCCCGTATTGCTACAATAACTTACGGAATGGCTCTGGCCTTGCATGGTCTCGCAGGTTGGGAAATGTCATATATAATAATTATTTCGGGTATTTCTATTACACTTTATACTATGTTAGGTGGCATGAAAGCAGTTATCTGGACTGATGTAGTTCAATCATTTGTGTTAGTATCTGGCACAATCATTATAATAATTTATATTTTCTATGAGGCCCAGATAAGTCCCCCTGAATTACTTGCCGTTGCCAATGAAAATAGCAAATTCTCATTAGGTTCATTTAAATTATCATTTTCAAAATCAACTTTTTGGGTTGTTTTTTTGTACGGGTTATTTATGAATCTAAAAGCATTTGGATTTGATCAGAATTACGTACAGCGTTATCACGCAGCGAAATCAAATAAAGAAGCAAAAAATTCATTATATTTTGGTTCTTTGCTTTATGTACCTATTTCATTACTTTTCTTCTTTATAGGGTCTATTCTCTTCTCACTCTATCAAACATCTCCTGGTTTAGAGAAAGACTTAAAAGCAAAAACAGCCATGGCAATTGTAAATAGGGAAACATCGGATTTAAGCCCCGAAGACTATTTAATGAGGGTTCAAAAAAAGGAATCAACATTAAAAATTACAGATATCGCCGATCACGCTTTACCCCATTTTATGTCTAAAAAGTTACCCGGCGGGGTTGCCGGATTAATAATTGCAGCAATAATGGCAGCTGCTATGAGCACAATTAGCACTTGTCTAAACAGTTCGGCAACGGTATTATATAGTGATATTTATAAAAAAATCCGAGGCAATATAAGTGAAAAGGAATTAATGTATTTCTTGCGCATAGCTACGTTTATTTGGGGCATATTAGGTTCCATAGCCGCGTTACTTATGATTGGTTCTGAAAGCATTTTAGCTGTTTGGTGGGAGCTTAGCAGTATAGTGGCGGGAGCAATGTTAGGACTTTTCCTTTTAGGATTTGTATCCAAAAAAGTAGATGGACAGGGTGCAGCAATATCAGTATTTTTTGGAATCATTGTTATTGCATGGATTGGATTCTCCTCAAAAGTATCTTTTTTGCCGGATTTCCTAAAAAGCCCCTTCCACACATATATGAGTGTTGTTATCGCCACGATAAGTATGTTTACAGTAGGAATATTAATAAGTCATGTTAAAACCAGACGTAAGATGTATTAAATCTTACAGAAAGAAAAAATATAAAATTATTAAAATGAAGAATACTACAACTCTTCCTCTTCCTTTGAAAGGAATTATCCCCCCATTAGTAACCCCACTAATTAATAACGAAACTCTCGATGTTGAGGGTTTGGAACAATTAATTGAGCATGTAATTTCTGGTGGTGTACATGGTATTTTTATTTTAGGTACTACCGGTGAATTTGCAAGCTTGGGGTATAAATTAAGGCGAGAGTTAATTCAAAAGACTTGTTGCTTTGTAAATAAACGTGTTCCTGTTCTTGCAGGTGTTTCAGATTCAGCTTTTGTAGAGAGTGTAAAACTGGCGCAATTTGCTGAGGAAAAAGGGGTTGATGCTGTTGTTTTAACGCCTCCGTATTATTTTTCATCCGGGCAACCGGAGTTACTTGAATACCTGGAAAGAATTATGAAGAAAATACCTTTACCATTGTTTATCTACAATATGCCCGCTCATACGAAAGTTATGTTTGCGCCTGATACCGTAAAGGCAGCAGCTGACATACCGGGAATAATAGGAATGAAGGATAGTTCAGGTAATTTATCTTATTTTAACCAGATCCGGTATTTAATGAAAGAGGGCCATCCTGATTTTACATTTATGATTGGCCCCGAAGAACTTTTATCTGAATTTATATTAATGGGAGGCCATGGCGGAGTAAATGGCGGAGCAAATCTTTTTCCCCGTCTTTATGTTGATTTATATGAAGCTTCGATAAAACGGGATTTTGACCAGATAGAGAAACTTCGTGAGAAAATATTGAGAATAAGTACCTCTTTATATAATGTAGGCCAATATGGATCAAGTTATCTGAAAGGCCTTAAATGTGCTTTATCCGTAATGGGGATTTGCAACGATTTTATGGCTGAACCATTTCGTCGTTTTAAAGAACCTGAACGGGGAATAGTAAAAGAGATTCTGGAGGAAATCGAAAATTGAATATTAAGATAAAATGGCCGGGAAGAGAAATACTTTTTTTTGTTGCAGAAATAAATTTAGACACTGTTTCACAAAGTGTAGAATTAAAAAATGCCGGGGGTTTAGCTTTTATAGCTGAACCCTTTTTTCAAATATAACCTTGAGTTAATTCAGGACGGCACCTCTATTCCGAACGGGCATTGACTTTTTTTGAAACTGTTTTTATTCTGTTTCTTTGTCGTTCTGATTTATATTTTTCTATCTGAGCAGAGTAGAAACATAAACATCGGGGCTTTATTTCATTTTTGACTGATTGGTGAATTTTTTATTATTCCTGAATTTGCCTTTTTGTAAATTTTTTCTTTGTTGATTTTCATCAAACACCAGGTAAAACTTTGTTCCGTCTTTTATGCTAAGATTTTTGTTTGTGGTGTCTTTTCTTATGCTTAGTTTTTTTTATATTATCAAATAAATGTTGAAAAGTGAATTCGTTTTTATTCCTTCGAGAAATTATACTTTTTCTTAAGTTGCTGCTTTTATCTTAACTTTCATTGCGTACATTACTATTTTTTTGGGAAGGGGTATAGAGTGCACCTCGTTTATTGCTTAAAAGAATTCGGAAAATCTTGCACTTGTATTATTTTTGGAAGAATTGGCTTTCTGCGAGTCTAAAAATGTTTATAATTGCATTTAAAACTGAACCTAAATGAATTCTTTGTCAAGCGAGATAATAACTTTATTAAACCAAAAACAAAAAGCCGCCTTTGAAGTAATTTTTAACTTATATTATCCTCGTTTGGTATGTTTTGCACAAGAATATGTTTCGTTTGAAGTGGCACGAAACCTTGTTCAGGACGCTTTTCTTTCTTTTTGGGAAAAGAATCCTCCAGTTATAAGTGAATCCCAGTTGCAAAGTTATTTATATACTACGGTAAAAAACAGTTGTATTTCACGTTTAAGACATGAGAAGATTAAAAAGAAATTCATTGAGGAGTCTGAGCGTAAGATTCAAAAACAATTGTACATATCGGCTTTGGAAAATTTAGACACTTCAACTATCGCTTTTCAGGAAATTGAAGTGATAATTGAAAGAACACTTGCCGATTTACCCCCTCGCTGTCGTAAAGTATTTATTTTAAGTCGTTTTGAAGGCAAAAAGAATCACGAAGTTGCCGGAGAGTTAAATATTTCGCAAAAGGCAGTAGAAGCTCAAATAACCAAAGCGCTAAAGATATTCAGGATTGCCCTAAAGGATTTTCTTCCTCTTGTTGCGTATCTTTTGGTTGTAAGGTAGATAGCTTTTAACAGTTTTTTTAACACCGCTATTCTGCCATTATAAAAACACAAAAATCTTTTGTTCCGGGATAGGGTGTATGTAATGTGATGCGTTTTACTATATAGATACGGAAAAATGAAGAAAGAAGAAATTATAAAAAATATTATAAAAAGTAAATCTTCACTGCATTCCAATGAGTTTTTATCTTGGGTTCAAAAGTCGGAGGAAAATAGAAAGGAATTTATACGTTATAAAAATCTCTGGGCTTTATTGAGAACGGGCAATGAATTAGATCGTAAATATGTAAATGAAGATTTTATTTTAGTTAAAAAGCGAATGAAAAAAACCGGGACGGGATTTAAAGTCCCGGAATTAATTAGGTATGTTGCCATAATCGTTTTAGCTTTAATTGGGGGATATCTGATACATTCGATACCAAATTCCGGTGAAGTATTCATGAACGAGGTATCTGTTCCCAAGGGGAATCGGAGTTCTATTGTTTTACCGGATGGCAGCAAAGTCTGGTTAACCAATGGCTCAAGACTGATTTATCCTGAAGTTTTTAATGATAAAATAAGAAACGTGAAGCTGGAAGGTGAGGCGTATTTTACCATTTCTCATGATGAATCGAAGCCATTTATTGTTGATATCGGGGGGCAACAGATAAAAGTGCTGGGAACTGAATTCTCTGTCCTGGCCTATCCCGATGATAATATTGTTCAGGTGGACTTGATCACTGGAAAAGTGCAACTTGATGTGTTTGAAGAGATCGGCTCCGATAAATATAAATCGTACCAGTTAAAACCTTCGTATAGTTTAGTATTAGATAAAACATCCGGGAGCTTAAAAAACTACAAGATCCCGGATAGCTTTTACAAATATTGGCAACAAGGGATTTACGAATTTAAAAATGAGCCATTCGTCAGTCTTGCTAAAAAGATCGACCGCATATATGGTATTAAAGTTATTTTTGAAGACAACACTTTAAAGGGATGTACCTTCACAGGAGCTTTCTTTTTAGATTCTAATATTTACACAATTATAGAAACTTTCAGGCGAGCTTCCTCTATACCGTTTGAATATACAATTGACAAGAACCAAATTTATTTAAAACGTGAAAAATAAATAGCTTATGTGAAAACTAAATGAACTAAAAAGAAGAGAAATGCCGCCAGCATTTCCCTTCATTAGCGGAAACATTCCAGTGTTTCCTTTTTAAAAATCAATAAAAAAGCCACTGGCTTAATTATCGAACTTAAACATTTCAAATGTATGAAAAAAATTAAAACCTATAATGGGAATAGGAGAGTTTCCCATTTAACTAAGCTTTTGAGAGTTATGAAAATAACGTGTTTGTTTCTGATGATTGCCCTCGTTCAGGTTTCAGCCTCTACATATTCACAATCTGCAAGGCTAACCTTTAAACTAAAAGATGTGATGCTTTCGGAAGTTTTTGATCAGATCGAAAAAGACACTGAGTTCCGATTTTTCTACGAGTCAGGAGACGTAGATCTCTCCAGAAAAGTAACTATTAATGCAGATGATTCAAAAATTGAAGAAATTCTAAATGGCGTATTTAACGATTTAGATATTTCATATGAAATTTTTGATCGCTATATAATAGTTAAAAAGAAGGGGAATCAGAGTAATTTTGAGAAAAACGTGGTGCTGCTGCAACAAAAAGCAGTTTCAGGGAAGGTAACCGATGCTTCCGGCGCTCCCGTTCCGGGTGTAACTGTGGTTGTTAGCGGAACATCAAATGGTACGGTAACCGGGGCCGATGGACAATATTCATTAATGAACATTCAACCTGAAGACAAATTGATATTTTCTTTTGTTGGAATGAAGACACAAGAAGTTATTGTCGGGACTCAATCAACAATCGATATAACTATGGTGGTCGATGCCATTGGAATTGAAGAAGTAGTTGCCATTGGTTATGGAACAATGAAAAAAAGTGATCTTACCGGTTCAATATCTTCTATCAATAATGAAAAGATTACACAACGCGGAATTACATCTATAGATCAAGGACTTCAGGGGCAGGTGTCGGGTGTACAGATTGTTCAGCCGAACAGTGCTCCCGGGCAAACACCAATTGTTCGAATCAGAGGGATTAATTCAATTCAATACGGAAACGATCCTTTATGGGTTGTTGACGGCTTTCCTTTAAGTTCTGGAATATCATTTATAAATCCTAACGATATAGAATCAATTACCGTTTTGAAAGATGCTTCTGCTACAGCTATTTACGGTGCCAGGGGAGCGAATGGAGTGATATTGGTGACAACCAGAAAAGGGCAGTCTGGCGATACACGAGTGAGCTATCAAGCGTATTACGGAGCTCAAAATATTGCTAAAAAAATTGATCTCATGAATGCAAATGAATGGGCAACCGCTCAGCGTACATTTTGGGACCGTTTCAGAAATGGTTCCTTAATTGGGAGGGCCTTCCCTCAGTCTGAAATTGATCAAATGGGACAAGGGACTGATTGGCAGGATGAAATATTCAGAACGGCGATTATGCAAAGTCATAATGTATCGGTTAGTGGAGGAAATGAAAAAACTACATTTTCAGTTTCAGCTAATTATTTAAACCAGGAAGGAATCGTAATTAATTCAGAATATAGCAGAGGAACTTTTGGAATAAATGTTGAACATAAAGCAAACGAAAAATTTAGCTTTAATGCAAATATTAACGCCAGTTACGAATATAATCGCAGCATAAATACGAATGCCGGTGTGAATAGTGGTGGAGTTATATACAATGCACTCATTGCTGCACCAACTTCGCCGGTTAAGAATGATGACGGAAGTTATTTCAGCCAGCGGGAATACTGGCAGGAAACGGGTATAATGGCAAATATAAATGTACAAAATCCGGTTCAGATGGCATATGAGCAAGCAAGCAATTATAACCGGACACATATTTTAAATAATTTTGCAGGTTCATACGAAATAATAGAGGGGTTAACTGCAAAAGTTGCTTTAGGGGTTGACATACTTTACGGGAGATCAAATTCATATATTCCATCTTATTTTATTTCACAAACTGCTTCAAACGGAAGTGCAAGTGTATCAACATCACAAAGATTTAATTGGGTAAATGAAAATACCCTAACATACACCAAACAATTCAATGAAGTTCATTCTTTTACAGCTTTGGTTGGTTTCACTGCTCAACAGGCAATCGGAGAGACCCTGGCGGCTGGTAGTACTGATTTCTTCTCAGATATTACGCAATATTATGACTTGGGGATTGGAAGTGAACCTACTTTCCCTTCATCCGGATACAACAGATGGTCTATGGCCTCTACCATTGGCCGTATCAACTATGATTATGCAAACAAATATTTAGTAACGGTTTCTGCCAGATATGACGGTTCAAGCCGCTTTGGAGAGAATAATCGTTTTGGCTTTTTCCCATCCGGAGCTTTGGCATGGAGAGTGAATCAGGAGGAGTTTTTGCAGGATGTTGATTGGATGAGTAATTTGAAAGTAAGAGCAAGCTATGGACGAACAGGTAACCAGGATATTCCTTTGTACCAAAACGTTCAGTTGTACAACAAAATTGATTCTTATGTTTTTGGCGAAAGTTCAAGTACCGCTGTTGCTCCGGGAGCATTGGTTAACCCCGATTTGAAATGGGAAACAACAAACCAGTACGATGCCGGTGTGGATTTGGGAATTTTCAACAATTTGTTAAGCTTTACGGCTGACTATTATTACAAGAAAACCAACGACCTTTTATTCCCTGTTTCGGTACCCAGACAGGGCGGGTATGCGACAGTTTTACAAAATATAGGTAGCGTAGAAAATAAAGGTCTTGAACTGGGTTTAAATGTTAATGTAAACAAAGGAAATTTTAGCTGGAACGCTTCAGGAAATATTTCTTTCAACAGAAACAAGGTAATTGCTCTTGCTGATGCCGACCGTTTCTTTGGACCTTCATTTGGCCGAGGATTGGTACAAAAAAATGGTGGAGCAGCAACAGTTATTATGGTTGGAGAGCCAATCGGAGTTTTCTGGGGAAATATATTTGACGGGCTTTGGCAAACAGAAGAAGAATTTCTGGCTGGACATATGTCTGAAAATACGAATGTGGGACCTGGTTTCGAAAATTACCGGGATATTGATGGCAACGGAGTTTTCGAGGAGGGAAAGGATGAAACAATCATCGGTAATCCACATCCTGATTTTGAGTTTGGGATCAATAACTCATTTACTTATAAGAACTTTGATTTGAGTTTCCAGATTAACGGCGTATACGGG
The DNA here is from genome assembly GCF_022267315.1 of Maribellus maritimus. GTDB lineage: Bacteria > Bacteroidota > Bacteroidia > Bacteroidales > Prolixibacteraceae > Draconibacterium > Draconibacterium maritimum. Next base: position 49,445 of record NZ_JAIKLE010000023.1, on the reverse strand, counting down.
AACGATGTATTTAATGCAAACGCCATTGAGTTAACTTCACAGGTAAATGTAAATAACGCCCTCACTGAGTACATTAACGCCTGGGACGGTACAGGGACTTCAAATACAATGTTTAAAAATGATCGTCCTTCTGGAAGATCAGGAACTTTTGTAAATCGTGTATCCACACAATACATCGAAGATGGTTCTTATGTTCGACTTCAAAATTTAACGTTTGGTTACAAGATCCCGGTTAATTTATTTGATCGATTTAGAATATATGTTTCGGCCGACAATCTGGTTACATTAACAAATTATTCCGGCTATAATCCTGAAGTAAGCGTTATGGGGAACACCAGCACAGCAATGGGCATTGATGCAGGTACTTATCCAATTGCAAAAATATTGAGATTTGGGGTTCAAGTTGATTTCTAATTTTTAAAACGTAACAAAATGAAAAAATCATACAATTATTTTAAGAGGTATAATGGAAAATATTTTTTAGTTTTCATTTTCCTTTCGTCTTTATTGCTTTCATGTGAAGAATTTTTAACTGAAACCCCCCGATCTTCTGTTGGAGGAGAAAACTTTTTTAAAACAGCCAAAGATGCTGATGCCAGCATTTCAGCTATTTATTCTTCCATTAAAGGACATTATACGTTTAATGCCTGGTATTATGGCGACATCTCAACAGAAGTGGCTAATAATGGCGAAGGATCTGCGACATTGGACAATGGTGAATATACCGCGGCAGATCCAACTTTTAGAGGATTTTGGACGCAAATGTACAGAACCATTAATTATGCGAACGTCGCGATTAAGAATATTCCCGATATAACAATGGATACCGATCTGAAAGAAAGATATGTGGGGGAAGCTCGTTTTTTGAGAGCCCTTTCATATTTTGAACTTGTTAGAGCATTTGGAGGTGTGCCCAAAATAACAGAACCAACTGTAGATGATACGAATAATCGTTTGCCCAGAGCTTCTGTTGAAGAAATATATAATTTAATATTTGACGATTTGGAATTCTGTGAAACGGTTTTGCCGGACACATATGAAGGGACAAATATTGGTCGTGCAACCAGGGGGGCCAGCAAAGCTTTAATGGCCAAAGCATATTTACAAAAAGGTGACTTTTCAAACGCATTAAGTAAATCAAAGGAAGTTATAAGTTCCGGTACATATGAATTATTAGCTAATCTTAAAGATGTGTTTGATATAACAAAAGAGAACGGAAAAGAACACATATTTTCCATTCAATTTATGGGAGGAACTACCGAGGGGTTAGGAAGCACTTTAAGCAGACAATTTGCTTCAAGGAATGTTGAAATAAATCCAAACGGTAATGGAGAGCCTTCTTATTCTGCAATCGCTGCTGAGAGTCAGTTTTTCAATTCTGTTCCCAACCACTACAGAAAAAGACTGACCATTGTAGACCAATTTCCATCTCCTTATTATCCTGAAATTACAGCAACCGGACCGGCTCAGGCTGGCCCTTGTTGTATGAAATTTTGGGACCCTTTGTATACGACAAGAATAGGGGGCGATGATGCGAATTGGATGGTAATAAGATATGCAGATGTTTTACTAATATTTGCTGAAGCTGAGAATGAAGTGAATGGTCCGACAACGGAGGCATATGAAGCGATAAACAGTATTCGGAAAAGAGCTCGTGATGAGAATCAAAATAACATCGATGAGCAGGAGGAGATTGCTGAGTTACCTGATTTATCCGGATTAAGTCAGGATGAATTTAGACAGGCTGTATGGAAAGAACGTGATATGGAGCTTTGTTTTGAAGGACATCATCGATGGGATCTGATCAGACAAAATAGGTTTGTAGAGGTAGTAAATGCCAGCAGTATAGCGTCAAAAGTTACACAAACAAACAGGCTTTTTCCTATACCGGATCTTGAAATTATGGCGAATGACGTTTTGGAACAGAATCCTGGTTATTAGTGTTTTGTAAAGGTTAGTTGATTGAGTCAGTATATACGATTTAATCAACTGGCCTTTTCTTTTAAGAAAAAGTTTTAAACCTGAAAATTGGCTCTTCTGCCCAAATAATTACAAATTTCGAAAGGAGCTTAAGAATGAATAATATATTCAGCATAAAGTGTTTCGCCGTGTTTTTAATTGCTGTATTTAATATCCATAATTTATACAGTAGCAATGACAAAACAATAAAATTCAGTACTGATGTCTGTGTAATTGGCGCAGGTAGTTCAGGAATTGGTGCTGCTCTGGCTGCTTCCAGAGCGGGTGCCAAAGTTGTTGTAGTGGAGAAACAAGACAAAGTAGGAGGTACCAGTACGCAGGCCTATGTGAACAGTTGGGAGCCGGGGCCCGGATGTTCTTTCTCGCAGGAAATATTTAATCGTTTGTCGGAAATAGAGAATGCAGTTGGAGTTTGTAAGCAAGTTCACGCTTACCAAAGTGACGAGCCTTATGGTATCTTTTTAACGGATGATAAATTGAATTATAGCCATTCATTACGACGCTCTGATCTCAACGTAAACTTGCAATGTTCAAATGTTGTCTTCGATGTCGATAAATTTGATAAAACAGTTCGGCAAATGTTAGGCGAGACCGGGAATTGTCGTTTATTACTTAACACGAAATTCACCAATGCAATAACGGAGAATTCACAGGTAAAAAGTATTGAAGCAATTTCAACTACCGGAGAGAAATATATTATAAATGCAAAAGTATTTATCGATTGTACAGGAGGAGCCTTTTTTTGCAGGGATATTGGTTGCGAAATGATGCTTGGTGAAGAATCCCAATCGCGTTTTGGAGAGCCGTCGGCACCAGAACAGGGAACCCATTCGCTGAATGCATTGTCGTTGTGCTATCAGATAAAACCATCAAAAGGATTAAAAAAAGAAAACCGTGGAACGCCCGACGACTTTAAATATAATGTAGTTGCACATACAACGGGGCCGGTTGGCGAACAACAAAAAATTACTGTCAACCCTCTTGGAATAATTGAAGGCGACCTTTTCCTTAACCGGGAAAGAGATAGTGTTTATTCATATGGATGTAAACAGGTGGATAAACATTGGGCAAAACTTCGTACATACCCACACTTTAAGGATTATGAATTTGATAGTTATGCTCCAATGCTTGGTATCCGGGAAAGCTACAGAACTGTATGTGAATATGTATTGACTCAACATGATTTGCTCGCCGGTCTTTCCGGGCAAAATCACCCTGATATTGTTACAGTAGCAGATCATCCAATGGACATACACGGGAAGACCAGTAACTTAAAGATATTGAAGGAAGCATACGGTGTCCCTTACCGTTGTATGTTGCCGGTTGGTTGGGACAATGTGCTTATTGCATGCCGCGGGGCGGGATTTAGCCATATTGCAGCCTCTAGTTGCCGGTTGTCACGAACAATGATGAGTTTAGGACACGCTGCGGGCTTTGCAGCCTGGCTATGTGTGAATTTGGATAGGCCCGTTTGGAATATTCCTGTAGAAAGAGTCCAGGCAGAAATGAACCTGAAATTGCGCCCCAAAGAAATATTGGATGCCGATCCGTTACCAATAAATCAAACAATCGGTAAAAAAGAATATAGCTTTTTATGCAGTGATAATGGTAATGATTCTATTTATCACATATCCACCACAGGAGAGATTGAATGGAGTTACCCCGCATCCAATTGTCAGGATATCTGGAACCTCCCTAATGGTAATGTTCTTTTTACTTATCATCATGGAAAAAACGGGCGCGGTGGTGTAATGGAGGTAACAAAGCAAAAAAAAGTAATTTTCAACTTTGAAACAGAGGGCGAAATTCATACTTGTCAGCGGCTAAATAACGGGCATACTTTAATTGGGATCAATAAAGATGCTAGCCTCGTGGAAGTTGACAATGAGGGAAATGTAAGAAAAAAAATTCAACTAAAAACAGATAAACGCGGGCACGATGCTATTCGAATGGCACGCCAGCTTAAAAATGATAACTATCTGGTTTGCCAGGAAGGAGACAATCTGGTGGCTGAATACAATAAAAACGGTAAATTATTAAGAACATTCAATTCTCCCGGCAAATGTTTCGAAGCGGTTCGTTTGGATACCGGAAATACCATAATTTGTGATGGTTCAGCATGTTCTGTCAGAGAGTTAGACTCAAAGGGAAATGTAGTTTGGCGAGTGTCCAAAAAAGATTTTCCTGAAATAAAAATGAACTGGCTGGCAGGTATCGATGTCCTGTCCAACGGCAATATTTTGGTCTGTAACTGGCTGGGACACGGGCAATCAGGAAATGGTATTCCTGTATTTGAAATATCAAAAGATAAAAAAATAGCAGTATACTACACCGACAATGTACGTACAAAATCGATATCGAATATCAGTGTAATAAAGGATAAATAATATTCGGTAAGTGCTCATTAATTAATCTAAGTTTTTATGTGGAAAAAATTGACATTTTTTGTGCTGACGCTTTGTGTTTTGTCAGCTAAATCACAATCTGTTGACACCTCTCAGGTTATCTATTTTAACGATTTAAATCAGCTTAAACAACACAAATCCCCTCAATGGTTTAACGATGCCAAATTGGGCATCTTCATCCACTGGGGATTGTATTCTGTTCCTGCTTTTGCTCCAACAAAAGGGACTATAACCGATGTAATGAATAAAGATCCCCGTGATTGGTTTATGAATAATGCTTATGCTGAATGGTACCTTAATACCCTGCGTATAAAAGGTTCCCCAACTTATGAATACCACAAGAATCATTACGGGCTGGATTTTAATTACTATAGATTCTCCGAAACTTTCAATAAGGAACTTGCCGCTTGGAAGCCGGAAGAAATGGCTGAGATTTTTAAAAATACAGGTGCAAGGTATGTGGTGTTAACCTCTAAACATCATGATGGATATACGCTTTGGCCCTCGCGTGTAAACAACAACAACATAACAGAGAAAGCAGAGTCCGTATCACGCGATATTGTTGGAGAATTGACGAAAGCCGTGAGGGATAAAGGTATGAAAATGGGACTTTACTATTCTGGCGGGCTAGACTGGACTTTTAACCGTACTCCTATTTTAGGAATGCGCGATATAAAAGTTTCAATGCCACATTCATTGGAATATGCCAATATAGCGGATGCTCATCTTCGCGAGCTAATCGAAAAGTATCAGCCATCGGTTTTATGGGGCGATATTTATTATCCAGATCAAGGAAATATTTCAGGCATTGTTGCCGACTATTATAACCTTATTCCAGAAGGCGTTATCAACAATCGTTGGGGGGCATCTGGGTTATCTGATTTCAGTACTCCCGAATACAGTAAATTCGAATCGATACAGGAGGATAAATGGGAAAGTTGCCGTGGATTAGGTTATTCTTTTGGTTACAATCAGTTTGAAGAGGATGCCCATACACTGAGTTCTACCGATTTAATTCACCTGTTGATAGATGTGGTCAGTAAAAATGGTAACCTCTTAATCAATGTGGGGCCGAAACCCGATGGGACAATTCCGGCTATTCAGTTAGATCGCCTGAAAGAATTGGGTGAGTGGATGAAAATTAACGGGGAAGCTATTTATGATACAAAAACATGGCAGGTTTACTTCGGGGAAACCGTCTCCGGGAAAGAATACCGCTTTACAAAAAAGGGAGATGAATTGTATCTGATTATGTTCGAAATTCCTGAATATGAGGAAGTATTTAGGAATATAGTTCTTGAAAAAGACACAGAGCTAAGTTTACTCGGAAACCATTTTAATCCAAAATGGAAACAGGATGGAACCAATGTAAAGATCAATTTTTCAGGTGATATTTCAGGGAAACATGCTTATGTTATCAAGTTTTCTCTTTTGCCGGGTTGCGTTATAGAGTAATCAATGATTTGCAGTAGGTTTTAGAAACTACATTAAGTATTCATAATAAATAATAAAAAATGAAACGATTTAAATTTTATACAATTATAGTGGTAAGTCTTTTTTCAGTTGTATCCTGTACTTCTCAGGCACAAAAAAAGGCAGAGTTATTTCTTGATTTACCGGAGTATTGTAATACTCCCGACGGGATGACGCTTGGAGATGACGGGAACATTTTCCTTTCCTGTCCAAATTTTAACAATCCTGCGTTTCCGGGACTGGTTATGAAAATCAATCCCCAAAACGAACTTTCGATTTTTTATGCCACGCCGGCGCACCCTGAAACGAAAATGGCTTGTCCCATGGGGCTCGATTTTGGTCCGGACGGCAACTTATACATTGCCGATAACCAGTATTTCTACGATACCGATCATAAATCACGCTTAATTAGGATTGTTTTCAAAGACGGCAAACCTGTGAAAAGCGAAATAGTTGTTGAAGGAATGAACCTGGCAAACGCTGTGATTTGGAAAGGAAACGACTGTTTTGTAAGCGAAACACGCCTTAATCAGGATGGAGACGAAAGTACCAGTGGAATTTACCGCTTTACACTTGAAGAAATGAATCGGGAACCAGTAAAAATAAAACCGGGGAAAGCGGATAAGCATTTGATTGCTGATTTTAAAACAGCTTTTACAAACCGTGGAGATTGGGCAGGTGCTGATGGTATGACCATTGATTCAGAAGGCAATCTGTATACCGGTAATTTTGGTAACGGAGTGATGTCTAAAATAACATTTAATGGAAACGGAACGGTTAAATCAAACGAGATATTTGTTCAGGATAAAAAAATGACCTGTGTTGATGGTATTTTTTACGACGCCGAAACAAACCTGATTTATGTGGCCGATTCCGAAAAAAATGCCGTTCGCACTGTTACAATGGAAGGCAAGGTAGGTACTTTAAGTGAAAATGACGATACAAATGGGGCAGACGGAGGCATGGACCAGCCTTGTGAAATTCTAATCAGGGGAGATGAAATGATTATTGCCAATTTCGATATGCCTTTTCCAGGCTTGAAAAATTCAGCATTTGATGCTCCCTATACCCTGAGTGTAATAAAGCTGAAATAAGTTTAAAAGAAATCATTATGCAAATAGAATTTGAAGGGAAAGTGGCGCTGGTAACAGGTGCAGCCGGAGCCATAGGCAAAAGTATTGCCAAAGAATTAAAAGAAAGCGGCGCCAGGTTGTTTATTACCGATTTAAAACATGATGCAGTTCAGGCGGTTGCCTCAGAGTTGGAGTGTAAAGGACAGTCAGCTGATGTAACCAGCGAAAAACAGGTTAAAGCCGTTGTAGCAAAGACGTTGCAGGAATATGGAACCATTGATATTTTAGTGAATGTTGCCGGAATTATTGGCACCACTCCGGTGGAGGACATCACCGAAGCTGCCTGGGACCAGATGTTTGCAGTGAACTGCAAAGGGACCTTCTTTTTCACCAAATATGTTGTCCCGGTATTCAAAGAAAAAAAGAAAGGAAAAATCATCAACTTTTCATCCAAATCCGGCAAAACCGGCTCTGCTTTAATGAGTCACTACTGCGCTGCCAAAGGAGCTATTATTTCCTTTACTCAGGCCCTGGCATTTGAACTTGCGTCCTTTCAGATAAATGTTAACTGTCTTTGCCCTGGAATAACTGATAATACAGGAGTTTGGGATACCTGTTCCGAGGGATATATTCGCGATATGAATTTGCCGCGTGAGGATGTAGTAAATAAATTCACCGCTAAGATACCATTAGGCCGCCTGGCATCCGTTAAAGACGTAACATCAGTAGCTGTTTTCCTGGCATCAGAAGGATCTGATTATATGACGGGCCAGGCAATAAATGTTACCGGTGGACGGGAAATGCATTAATTTAAAAATAAGAAAATTATGTATACAAAAGAACAAGTTGCTAAGACAATAGATCATGCTGTACTGAAACCTGAATTTACGGATTCAGATATTAGAGAACATGCAGAAATGTGCAAGGATTACGGAGTTTACAGCATGTGTGTTCGCCCCTGCGATGTAAAATATGCAAAAGAGTTATTGGCCGGAAGTGATGTTAAAGTCTCTTGTGTGCTGAGTTTTCCCCATGGAGCTGATACTTCCGGTGTAAAAGCCTTTCAGGCAGCTCAGGCCATAAAAGAAGGTGTGGACGAAATTGACATGGTTATGAATATCGGTAAATTTTTGTCAGGAGATTATGACTATATTTTGAATGATATAAAAGCAGTGGTTGAAACAGCTCACAAAAAAGGTGTACTGGTGAAAGTGATACAGGAAAGCGGTTATCTTACCCTGGAACAGGTAGCCAAGGCATGTGAGTTATCTTACCAGGCAGGAGCGGATTTTGTAAAAACTTCAACCGGATTTGGAGCAGGTTCAGCCACCCCTGAAATCATTGATGTAATGATAAAAACAGTGGGTGATAAAATGAAAATTAAACCTTCAGGCGGGATTCGCAGTTGGGATACCGCAGTCGGTTACCTGGAGCAGGGAGCCGATCGTTTGGGGGTTGGTTCTACAAAAGCTGTTTTGGAAGGAAGTGTTGCAAACGGTAATTATTAAATCAGTATGAAAGCAGTAAGGTTCTATGCTCCCGGAGATGTGCGGGTTGAAGAAATTCCTGTGCCGGATTGTAACCCTGGAGAAATACGTGTTAAAGTAGATGCCTGTGCCGTTTGTGGATCCGATCTTAAAACTTTTCGGGTTGGAAATCCCAGAATGAAGCCTCCGATAACGATGGGGCATGAGTTTACGGGGATTATTGAGAGAATGCCTGAAAGGATTTCCGGTTTTGAGGAAGGCGATCGTATTGTAATGGCTACCAGCATTAGTTGCGGGAAATGTCTGTATTGTAAAAAAGGCCTGACCAATCTGTGTATAAACCTTGCACCAATGGGGTTTGTATATAACGGGGGCATGGCGGAATATGTAGTTATACCTCAAAAAGCCATCGCAAACGGGCATTTGATAAAAGTTCCCAAAGATATCAAGGCGGAGTACGCTGCACTTGCTGAGCCCCTAAGTTGTGCAGTGAATTCGGTGAGTCAAAGTAATATCCGTAAAGACGATTTTGTGCTGATCATGGGGGCCGGCCCGATGGCCATTCTCAATGCTTTGGCAGCCCGCGAATTTGGCGCTTCAAAAATTTTTATGACCGAATTATCCGAACCGCGGCTTGAACAGGCCCGTTTATTTGATATCGACCGTATCATTAATCCTGCCAATGAAAATCTGAAGGAGATAATAGAGGAAGAGACGGATGGCTGTGGCGCTGATGTAGTCATTGTAGCAGCTCCGGCGGCAGCTCCTCAGGAAGAATCACTGGAGCTGGTCAGGAAACAGGGAACCGTATGTTTGTTTGCCTCACTTCCTAAAGGAAAAAGCAGTTTAAATATCGATAGCCGGTTAATCCATTACAATGAAATCCGCCTTACAGGTAGCAGCGACTCAACGGCTGAACATGTAAAGCGCGCTGTTAATATGCTTTCATCTCCCCGTTTTCCTGCCGGAAAGCTGGTTACGCATATATTAGGACTTAATAATATAAAAGATGCATTTGAACTGATGGAGAGAGGCGAAGCATTGAGGGTTGTGTTAAAGCCATGAATTTATATGCATAAAAACAAATTCTAAAACGAACATGAAATTTTTCACTCAGAAATCACACAAAAAGGATGAATAAATTTTATGTAAGAGCGACGGATGGAGCAGTTCCCTTCGTCAAATTTGAATTTAAAATTTATACAGATGAAATTGAATTTAAAAGATAAAGTTGTGTTGGTAACCGGAGGGAGCAGGGGCATAGGCAAAGCCATTTGTCTGGCATTTGCTGAAGAAGGAGCAAAAGTAGTTGTAAACTATTTGCGAAACAGGGAGTTGGCAGAAGAAACAGTAGCCAAAATAAAAGAGAAATACCAGGTGGGTGCCATCGCAGTTAAAGCGGACATGTCTTGTGAACAGGAAGTTCTGGACATGATAGCATCTGCTGAAAAAGAGCTTGGCACGGTTGATATTCTTGTCAATAATGCTGCCTATTGCCCGTCCGGACCAATAGCGTCTTACACTTCGGAAGAATGGGATAAAACTTTTGCCATTAATATGCGGGGCACCTTTTTGGCCAGTCGTGAATTGATAAAAGAATGGCAGTCCGGAAACAAAAAAGGTGTTGTCGTTAATATTGCCTCCCAGGCTGCTTTTCGCGGTTCAACCAGCGGACATTTGCCTTACGATAGCAGCAAAGGAGCAATGGTCTCATTTACCATTGGGCTGGCTCGCGAAGTTGCAAAACAGGGAATTAGGGTAAACGCAGTCGCTCCCGGTCTGGTGCGTACCGAAATGGTTGCTGAAACCTGGGAAAAGAAAAAAGAAAAGTACCTGGAACGAATACCTCTATACCGGATTGCAGAACCGGAAGAAATTGCCCGGATAGCTGTTTTCCTGGCATCTGATGCAGCCAGTTATATAACCGGAGCAACCATTGATGCCAGTGGTGGGATGATGATGCGTTAATCCGAATAAAATTTTTTATGATATTCAATTCTATTTACATTAAGGTTTGACTGATGATACTTCTTCAGTTATTACAGGTATTTTTTAGTTTTCTGTTCAATTACAAAATGAGATTTTATGAAAGGGTATTTGTTAGGAATAGATAACGGGGGAACGGTTACAAAAGCCGCAGTGTTTGACACCGAAGGAAATGAAGTTGCAGTGGCCACCCGAAAAGTGGAGATTCTGCAGTTATTCCACGGCTGGAATGAACGCGATGCCGAAAAAATGTGGAAAGATACCTGCGAAGTTATCAGAGAAGTTCTAAGCCTTTCTGCGATAAAATCAGAACAGGTACTTGGAGTTGCCTGTACAGGGCATGGAAACGGGTTATACCTCGTTGACGGGAATGGAATGCCGGTACGAAATGCCATTAATTCAACCGATACCAGAGCTCAAAAATATGTTGAAAGCTGGAAAAAATCAGGTATTGATAAATTGGTTTTGCCTTATACAACACAAAGCCTGTGGCCCGGACAACCAAATGCTATTCTGGCATGGCTTAAAGAACATGAGCCGGAATCGTTAAATAAAGCAAAATTTGTATTGATGGCGAAAGATTTTATCCGAATGAAACTGACTGGTGAATTTTTTGCTGAAATTACCGATATGTCAGGGACAAGTCTGATGAGTGTTACTAAAAGGAGTTATGATAATCATATCCTGAGATTATTTGGATTAGAAGAAATGGAAGATGTGTTGCCCCCCCTAATTGATTCTTCCGAACCGGCAGGGAATGTTACGCAAAAAGCAGCGGTTCAAACCGGGCTAAAGGCTGGGACTCCTGTCGCCGGAGGAATGTTTGATATTGACGCATGTGCACTGGCATCAGGTATTGCAGATGAAAACCAGATGTCGCTGGTGGCAGGTACCTGGGGAAATAACCAGTATATTGCAAAGAATCCTCTTATCGACAAGGATTTGTTTATGTCCAGTATATATGCCATCCCCGGATGGTACCTGATGCTGGAAGGTAGCCCTACATCCGCAGGGAATCTTGACTGGTTTATTGATACTTTTCTTCAGGATGAGAAAAAACGACATGGAAGCCGTTTTTTTGAATGGTTAAACAAACAGGTGTGTTCCGTTTCACCTGAATCATCCGGTGTTATCTTTTTACCTTTTCTTTACGGGAATAATACAGGGAAAAATATCCCGGCAACTTTTTACGGACTGGAAGGCAGGCACAAGCGGGCCCATCTAATCAGGGCAGTTTACGAGGGAATTGTATTTTCGCATAGAACACACATTGAACGATTGCTGAATTTTCGTAACCCACCGGATGTTATCCGCTGTACCGGCGGTGCTACTCAAAGTGAGGTTTGGATGCAAATGTTTGCCGATGCGATTGGTATCCCTGTCGAAATTCCGGCAGGAATACAATTGGGTGCCTTAGGAGCGGCCATTGCCGCTGCTGTGTGTACCGGAGTTTATAGAGATTTTAATGAAGGAATTCAAAGTATGGTCAGAATTGAGCACATTTATGAACCCAACATGATAATTCATGAAATCTATCAGGAGAAATTTTATGTTTATCAGAATATAATTCGTAGTTTCCCGCTAAAAAATAATGACTTGCCAACTTAAAGGAACTGGAAAGATGAAATATGTGAATATTTTTTTATTGATAATTTTTATTGCGGGCTGCAAAAAGACGGATAACGCGTTAAAGGAAAAGTCTGTTTATCCTAATATCATTTACATTTTGGCCGATGATTTGGGATATGGCGATGTTTCCTGTTTAAATGAGAATTCGAAATTGCACACACCTGCGATTGATAAACTTGCAAACGAAGGGGTCTTGTTCACGGATGCCCATACCAGTTCAGCAGTTTGTACACCAACCCGCTACGGTATTTTAACCGGAAGATACAATTGGAGGTCTACGCTAAAAAGAAGTGTTTTGTCGGGCTATTCTAAAGCATTGATAGCCGCAGACAGATTAACCGTGGAAGAATTGCTGCAAAAAAATAATTACCATACAGCGTTTATTGGGAAGTGGCACTTGGGCTGGGACTGGAATATCATAAAGTCTGAAGATTGGCAATCAGGGCCACTTGGTTCCGGGAAAGATCCTGAAGTTGACTTTGGCAAGGCCATTAAAAACGGACCCAATGAGAGGGGATTTAGTTACTCTTACGGTTTTTCCGGTTCGTTAGATATGCCACCCTATGTATACGTGGAAAATGGTATGCCTACATCAATCCCGACTGATACCACCGTTTGTGTTGATGACAAAGGTTTCTGGAGAAAAGGATTAACGGGTTCCGATTTCAAACATACTGAGGTATTGTCGCACCTTACCGATAAATCTGTTCAATATATTAATGAACAGGCACAAAACAATCAACCATTCTTTTTATACTTTGCTTTACCTGCACCACATACGCCAATACTTCCTTCAACTGAATTTTTAGGCAAAAGTAATACGAACTTTTACGGCGATTTTGTTTTACAGGTTGATGACGTTGTCAGAAGAATTACTGAGGCGATTGATAAAAGCGGAATCGGCAACAACACTGTTATAATATTTACATCTGATAATGGTTGTTCTCCCAAAGCAAATTTTGCAGAACTTAAGACGGTCGATCACAATCCAAGTTATATATTCAGAGGGCATAAGGCGGATATTTATGAAGGTGGCCACCGAGTACCATTTGTGGTGAAATGGCCGCAAAAAGTAAAGCCTGGCCGCAAGTCAGATGAGATAATCTGTACCACCGATTTAATGGCAACAGTTGCCGATATTGTGGATTTCACTTTGCCTGAAAATGCTGCTGAAGACAGTTACAGCTTTTTGCCCGTTTTAACCGGTGAAAATTATAAAAGCCCGATTCGGGAGGCCATTGTGAATCATTCTATCGATGGAAGATTTGCGATAAGGAAAGGAGACTGGAAACTGGTTTTATGGCCCGGTTCCGGTGGTTGGAGCTTCCCAAAGACAGAAAAGGAACTGAAAGGATTGCCGGAGTACCAGTTGTTTAACTTGAAGGATGATCCTTCAGAAAGAACAAATTTGGTGAATGATTTTCCGGATAAGGTTGAAGAATTAAAAGCTTTGCTAACAGGTTATATTGTTCGTGGAAGAAGCACACCCGGCAAACCACAAAAAAACGATGAAGTTGGCAGCTGGCCACAAATAGGGTGGATCAAGAGCGGGCATTAAAAATTAAGAAGGTTCTTATTTGTAACACTTTTACGCGATTTTTATCAGACGTGTATTTAAAAAATTGTCTGCAAACACAACCGGAATTTGTATATAAGTAGATTCTCCTCGGTTGATACCAAATGATATAAACGGAATTTTGGGAAACACAACTTGCTGTAAAAACGGTATGAGAGATCTACTTTTAGTCTTGAAACTCGTAAATCCAATTATTATTAACTTTGGTTATATCTCTACTCGTCAAAAATCTGGTATAAATAGCATTTGTAAATTGCAGCTGTGAGAAATATAAAAAGTAAAATTAATATCCTGTTGTTTATATATTTGTTAGTGTCTGCTTTATTTCAAGGTTCCTTTTGTCACTGAATGGCTTATCGGTCTTTTAGCTGCTCCTGTTTTAATTTATTTGACAGATACAGACCGGAGGAAATGATGACATTCAAATGTAGTTGACAAAATGATAGGGATATGGGAAATCTTAGATTTCGATATTATAACAAGTTCTATTATTTTTGAAGTAAATGAATGGGAGATGAGTGATTTATTAAAGAAGGTCAATGATATTTCACCCTTATCAGTTGAAGCTTTAGAGGAATTGGTGAAATGTATTCAGACCAAAGTATATGATAAAGGAATTTTAATTCATACAGAGGGGAGAGTTAATAAACAACTGTTTTTTGTTGAATCAGGCCTGGTTAAACATTTTTACTACCACGATGGAAATCAATTTGTACTTAGATTTTTTGAAGAAAACAACTTTTTTATTGCAACCGACAGTTTCTTCAATGACTTGCCAGCCGAATATTCAACACTTGCTCTGGAAGAGACGGTAATCAGCCATTTGGAATATGATGATTTTGAACGTCTTTGTCAGAAATACCATTCGTTTGAAAGTTTTGCACGAAAATTTGTTTCCATAGTTGCCTACACCGCTATTTCAAATCTGAAAGGCCTGCTCTATCTTGATGCCACAGAACGTTACGCAAAATTTATAAAGGAATACGGTCACCTTCAACAGCGTATAAGTCTGGGCGACACAGCCGGTTATTTGGGCATTTCGCAAGTCCAGTTAAGCCGGATCAGATCCAAAAAATAACTTTTTAACATTTGTAAAAAGGATTCTAATCCCGGGACAATACATTTGCATCACAGTCTTTTTATTATTCGATATCGATTGGCTTAAAGACTAGAAAAATCGACTTGTAACAGAGCCAGATCAGCATGCTTTAGTTGGGGTTTTATACCCTGAATGATTCGCTTGTAATCGGCTTATAGAGAAGAAGAAAGAGGAATCAGGAATTAAGTGACTGATTTAGTGTTATTAAACAATTTAAATGAATAACAATGAGCAAAGTATTGTATATTAAAGCCAATGCGAAACCGGAAGGAGAATCAAGGACATTTCGTATTTCAGATAGTTTAATTCATAAGTACATGGAAATACATCCCGAAGATGAAATTACAGTACTTGATTTATATGAAGAGAACCTGCAGTTTTTGCCTAAAGGAAAGTTGCAGGAATTGCGCAACATAACCGGAGAATATGGTAAAGATCATCCTATTTTAAAATATGCCTATCAGTTTCGGGAAGCTGATAAATACATCATCTCTGAACCCATCTGGAATCTTGGAATTCCTGCCATTCTGAAAGCTTACATTGATTATGTTGCAGTGGGGGGCATTACTTTTACTTATACTGAAAACGGGCCGGTCGGAATGTGTCAGAATAAAAAGGCGGTAAATATTATCACCCGCGGAGGAGACTACTCATCAGAACCAATGGAGTCGCTTGAGATGGCTGACAAATACCTTCGTAATATTTTCAGGTTCATGGGAATTACTGACTTCACGACTGTTGCGGCCGATCGTCTTGATGTTATAACAGAAGATGCAGAGCAAATTTTACATTCTGCAATCGAAAAAGCAGAGGAACTGGCACTGGCATTCTAAACCGGACTTTATTGAGAAATACCTCGGTCATTGCATATCAATTTTAAGCACAATTGTCAATTTTGAGAGAATAACTATGAAAAAAAATATTGTTGGAATACTACTTTTTACGGTTGTTATTTTTACTTCGAATTTGGTTAAGGCCCAGCCTGCTGAGGCACCGGCTCAACAATCGGCGCCTATACCTTTGGAAATTTTTCTGGGAACGGATGGCTGGACCTCTCAGTTAATTATTGATAAAAAACTTGCTGCAGGCAGTAAGTTTGGATTTTTCGGTTTGTCGTATTTGAAAGCAGATTACGACAATGCTGAATTTTTAAGAGAATCGATTAACCTGGCATTTCTGAAATACGATTTGTTTAAAGGTGTGAGCCTGCTTTCGGGAGCAGTATTTAATTCACATTGGGGATTCAGGCCGTATGCCGGAGCTCAATATGCTTATCACAGCAAGAATTTTATGGGAGTAATTAATTCAGGTTTTCACCTTACCGAAACTCAAAATTTTGAATCGTTGGCAATCGTTGAGTACCGGCCGCCAATAAAGGGCGCATGGTCGTTATACACACATATTCAGGGAATTTACAGTCAAAATACCGAGATTAGCAAACACGATCGCAGCTTTTTATACAGTCGTTTGGGGCTAAGCTACAAATCGTTTTCATTTGGAGCGGCTTTTAATTACGACTGTTACGGACCTACGAAAATAGAAGATCAGCAATGGGGAATTTTCATAAGCACCGTCCTGAAATAGCGTTTTTGTTGTTCTGTTTAACAATGTTCCAAATTAGCGGAAAACAAGAATGAGAAATACAAAATTGCTTGAGGTTACTTTGTTGCTGGCGAGTATGCTGACTATTTTGGCCAATGCCATTATTGCTCCGTCATTACCGCTGATTAGCAGAACTTTTGAGGACGTAAGAAATGTTGAAATATTGACCAAGTTAATGTTAACACTTCCGGCACTTACCATTGCTCTTGTTGCTCCGTTGGCGGGGCGGCTGTTGGATAAAATCGGAAGAATTAAAGTATTGTATATTTCACTGTTAATTTATCTGCTGGCCGGAACATCAGGTTACTGGCTCGGCAATCTTTTTCCGATTTTGGTGGGACGAGTTGTCTTCGGACTTGGTGTTGCAGGAATCATGACTGTTTCAACCACTTTGATTGGCGATTATTTTACCGGGGCCAAACGCGAGCACTTTATGGGATTACAGGGAGCATTTGTTGCGCTCGGAGGACTCATATTTATTACAGCCGCTGGTGTACTCACTGATATCAACTGGAGACTGGCCTTTTTAATTTACGGCTTTTCAGCGGTTGTTCTGGTTTTGGTACCATTTGCCTTACACGAGCCAAAAATAGCAGTAGAGAAAAACACCGTTAATATGCAAAACGGTACATCTGTTTCTCCCGTTGTTTGGCTGGTTTTTATAAGCGCTTTTATTACTACCGTTAGTTTTTACATGATTCCTGTTCAGCTGCCTTTTTTTCTGCAAAAGCTGGACAGTATTAACGGAAATAAAATGGGACTGGCACTTGGCAGCCTTCCGTTTGCTCAGGCCATTGCTTCTTTCTATTACAAGAGGGTGAAAAAGAAGTTCGATTTTACAAGCATATATAGTTTGGGATTCATTCCAATGGCAATTGGTTTTTTGGTAATCGGACTTAGCCAAACCTACTTGCAAACAATTGCAGGAGTTTTAATCAGCGGTCTCGGCGTAGGTATTTTAATTCCCAACGGAAATTTATGGATGATTAATTTGGTTCCTTTTCAGGTTCGGGGGAAATATGTTGGCTTTTTAACTACGGCTACTTTTTTAGGTATGTTTTTTTCTCCAATAATCATTCAACCCATCCAGAATATGGTTGGTATCAGTGCAAGCTTTATTGTACTGGCAGTTGCATTAGCGATTTTATCCATTGTGTATTTTATTATTCAGAAACGGATAAATAATAACTAATTACAAAATCACTTTTATTTAAGATCAGATAGAGATGAAAAACTTTATAAAACAAGGAATTATCGGTGGTGTAATGGGATTTATAATGAGTTTTATAATGAGCTATTTAATGACACCAGTGCCTGAAACTCTGATGGATCATGCTTTTGGAAACGGAATTAGTGGTGCAATTAGCGGATTTATGGGAGGGTTTATGGGAATAGTCGGCTATTTATTGCTGCAAAAAAGAAACAAAAGTAAAAGCTGATTATTTCAGTTTTTACCTTATCCAATTTTTTTTCAGGTATTTTATTTGCTTTTAACTTTCATTGTTTACCTTTTAAAGTTGGAAAAACATATTGATTAGTGATGTGTTTTTTATGAAAAGAATATCAATAAAATGATGTAGCATGAAAGTTTTAATTATTGGAGCAAACGGAAAAATCGGACGAATCCTTTCAAAAAAGATAAGTGTTTCAGAAAAATACCAAGCCACAGTATTTATTCGAAAAGAGGAACAGCGTGCTTTTTTCAACGAATTGGGAGTTCCGGCCATTGTTAGCAGCTTGGAGAATTCCAAAAAGGAGCTTGGCAAGGTTATAAAAGATTTTGATGCTGTAGTTTTTACAGCAGGTTCCGGCGGTAAAACAGGATACGACAAAACGCTTGAAATAGATTTAGATGGAGCGATAAAAGCCATTAATGCAGCTAAAGAAAATAATATAAAACGTTTTATTATGGTGAGTGCTGCTCATGCAGACGACAGACCATATTGGGAGCGTTCGAGCATTAAACCCTATTACATTGCTAAACACTATGCTGATAAAGAACTCTCTGAAAGCGAATTGGATTATACTATTTTGAGGCCTGTGCGTCTGACCGATGAACCTGAAGCAGGAGAAGTTAGAATTACAAACGATCCGAACCAACTGGAGCGCGAGATACCAAGGGTGGCGGTAGCAGAAACAATTTTGGCAGTTCTGAAAGACAAGGATTCCTATGGAAAAATTTTAGAAATGAGCAGCGGAGAGTTAAGTATTGCAAATGCTTTGCTAAAGGTGTTCGGTAAAAGTTAGAATAAAAACAGCCTTGAAATAACTTGATCTCGTGTTTAAAACAGGGAATTTTCATCAGCAGTATATTTGCATTTACCCTGTTTTACATGATTTTCTTGCGTTCAAGGGTCAGGTTTTTTAGCCATTGGTTTACCACGTATTCATTTTGTTCTATCCACTTTTTAGCACCATTTACAGGATCTTCGCTTATTTTTATCTCGTAAACAAGGCTGTTTAGTTGTTTTTCAGACAACTGCATCCGTTCGAAAAAGCGAACGGCATTCGGATGGCTCTCTTCCAGATTTTTATGTGCAATTGTGTAAATTTTTTCTTTCTGCCCAAAAATATTCTGCACATCATCTAAAAATTTTAAATCGTAGCGCGCAAATATCCAGTGGGGTTCCCATCCGGTTATTACAATTTCTTTTCTTCGCTGAATGGAATCAGCCAGTTGTTCGAGCATTTTTTCCTCTGAAAGTTCAAGTAACGAATTGGGTAAGGAATAGGCTTGAATTGCGGTTTTTGTTTTTTGCATTATACCGGCACCGGCATCAATTCCAACGATCGGTTGGTTATAGTTTTTAAGGTCAGAAATCGAGTTCATACTGCTGTAAGCAGGAACAACAAGACCTGTGCGTGCTTCAGGATAAGTGATTCCAACCATTTCAATTTCATCTCTGTATTCATCGATGTATGTTTTGTGTGTTTCCGGTAACCAGGCATCTGTAAAAATATCGGCTTCACCTTCTGCAACTTCACGGTAAGCTGATTCTACATCCGTTAATTTCAGAATAACCGTGTAATCCATTTTTTCTTCAAGCAGTACATAAGACAGATAAGTGATCGCTATACTTTCCGACCAATCTGTATAGACAATCTCTAGTTTGCGTTCAGCTTCTCTGCTGGTCTCTGTATTACAAGAATTAAAAAGTGTTATCAATAGAATCAAAAAGATTAATCTGATTTTTGAAGAATATCGTATCATTTTCTAACTGTTTTTTTGAAATATTGTTTTTAAAAATCCCATGGATTGTTTCCGATCATTGACGATAAGAACCGGGATATTTTTATCCGAAGCTGCCAGTTTTTCTGATGTGGAATCAATAAGAATATCAGCAAGTTCGGATCTTACAATAGAACCAATTACAATCATATCTGCTCCTGTTGTCAGTGCACATCGGTATAAAATCTGAGCTTCTTCATTTTCTACATCCAGTGAATAAGAAAAGGGAATTTTATCGCTCTCGTGTTTGTAACGTTTCAAAAATTTCTGAAACTCTTTGTTGCTTATTTTTTCAACATATTGCTGTAGTTTTTTGTCGTTTTCAGGCTGGCTTTGAGGGAAGTAAGTCATGGGTAGCTTATGGATATGATGACATGCGACATTTGCGCCGGTTAATTCTTTTATCCGAAAAGCCATTTGTAAAGCCATTTCGCTGGCTTTTGAGAAATCCATTCTTACCAAAAGATTTTCTATTTGCTCGTGAACCGTCTCGCTGACCAATAATACGGAAGAAGGAATGATACCCAAAATTTTCCGGACAATACTGCCATGCCCATCGTACCCGATTTTCTTCCCCATTAGGGTAAGGGTAACGTCGTTTTTTTGAGAATATTTAACAATGCTTTCTACCGGATAACCTTCTCTTACTACAGTATCAATTTGAATCGTAATATCAGGCTGGAACTGATTGTTGATTTTTTCCTGAAGTTCATCCCGAATAATATCGGGAATTGGTTCTTCAAGTTCAGGAAAAGCTTCCAGAATTTCTTTTGGAATATCGTACGGGCTCATGATATGCAGGAATGTTATACGTTCCGGTTTTATTTTATTAACCAAAAAACCGGCATAACGTATGAGGGAATCGTCCATTTCTGTTAAGTCCAGGCAGACCAAAATATGATTTAACTGATACATAGCTATACTTTTAAACGTTTATAGTTTTTCTTTATCTGTTGGTGTTTTAGTTGTGGATTGTATTTTTCCCCGCTTTTGGAGCATTTTGGAAATTGTATCCGCATATTCTTTACGTTCTTTTTCTAGTTTTATCTCCATTAATCCCTCGTGTTCTTCTCGCAATCCTTTTAACAGGCTCCAAACTAAAATCAGTAAAATAATGACAAAGGGTAATCCGGTTGAAATTGCAGCTGTTTGCAATGCTCCGAGCCCTCCGCCAACTAATAATACTGCGGCAACAGCGCCTTCTGTCAATGCCCAAAAAATACGTTGCGGAACCGGTGCGTCCAATTTTCCGCCAGCAGTTAGTGAATCTACTACCAGAGACCCCGAGTCAGATGATGTAATAAAAAAGCTGGTTACCAAAATCACTCCGACAGTAGAAGTTACTGCTGATATCGGAAATTGTTCCAGCAACACATATAATGACGTGGCAATATTATCGGATACGGCTCCGGCTATATCGGCCATTGAGTTTAGTTCCAGGAACATGGCACTGCCACCAAATGTAGAAAGCCATAAAAAAGTAAGCAGGGTAGGAACAATTAGGACTCCCAATACGAATTCTTTTAAGGTTCTTCCTCTGGAGATACGGGCAATAAACATCCCAACAAAAGGTGACCAGCTGACCCACCAGGCCCAGTAAAAAACAGTCCAGTCGTTTTGCCAGTCAGATTGCTGATACGTTTCAGTCCAGGTTGATAATTCAAAGAAGTTTTGAATGTATCCACCAATGTTTTGAATAAAAGAATCCAAAATGAAGAGAGTAGGGCCCACAATGATCATAAAAAGAAGAAATATGGCTCCGATTATGATGTTTATTTCACTTAAGCGTTTAACACCACTGCTCAGACCGGCTACCACTGATGCTGTTGCTGCCAGCGTAATAAGCGTAATAAGAATGACCTGAGAAGTAAGGGTGTCGGGCATGTTAAAAAGGTGTGCTAATCCGGCACTTACTTGTTGCACGCCCATCCCGAGAGACGTAGCTAGACCAAAAAGCGTGGCTACTACCGCCAAAACATTAATGGCTTTTCCCCAGGGACCATAAATTTTGTTTCCCAGTAACGGATAAAAAATGGAACTGATGGTAAGGGGTAGTTTTTTGTTAAAAGTAAAAAAAGCCAGCGACATTCCGACCAGCGCATAAATTCCCCACGCGTGTAATCCCCAATGTAAAAAAGTAACTTCCATCGACAAACGGGCAGCTTCTGTTGTGCGTGGTTCTCCGCCAGGGGGACTTATGAAATGATTAATGGGTTCGCCAACACTCCAAAATAAGATTCCAATTCCCATCCCTGCACTGAAAAGCATAGCAAACCATGCTCCTTTTGAAAATTCAGGCTTGGCTTTACTTCCTCCCAGTTTTATTTTTCCGAATTTGCTAAATGCAATAAAAAGCACAAAAAAGAGGAATACATTGACGCTGACGATAAAAAACCATCCACCATAGTTTGAAATCGATGTTTGAATTGCTGAAAAGATCTTGTTCATCGGTTCACCAACAATTAGGGTGATTGCAATAAAAAGGACGATTAGTATTGCTGCGGGCCAAAATACAGGCCCGTCAACATCGAAATATTTGTTGGTACTAACTAAGTGATCCTCTCCGTCGTGATGTGCTTTTTCATTTTTTGCCATAATCTTTTTTTAATTGATACAAGCTTGATTGTCATTTAGCTTTGCAACTATGTCATAGCCGGCCTTTGGATTTTATGTTTGTAAAGCCCCAATAATCGACCAGTTAAGGTTGTTGTTCGGGCATGCTATATTAAGGGCAGACAGCTATGTCAATAAAATAATACTTTTTTTTGACAGAGCCCAGAATACCATCAGGTAATTCCAATTTTTCGGATTTTTTAATAGTTTGTAAGTCTATTTGTTGAATAAAAGGGTTTTAGGTCTTTGAGGATATTTGTGTCTGTTATGTTCATGAAGCAAAATAAGAGCATTCACTTGTAAATTATATTTGGAATTTAATTTTGACTGAAAGACTCGAAATTGAATTTCGGGGTTTTATAAGAAAGAAACGTATATTGAAAGTTTCATTTTTTGATTCACCAAAGTGGTTGTTTTCGTAGTTTGTTTCACTGCCAGCGTGTCTTTTTGTTTTTAGGTCGATTAACCGATCAATGTTTTTTTGTATCCGTTTTATTTAGTTTAAATTCCTGTATTCGTTGGGCGATATACCTACCTGTTTTTTAAACATGCGAGTAAAATGTTGCGGATGTTTAAATCCTAATTCGTAAGCAATTTCACTGATTGATTTCTGCGAATCATATATCTTTTCTTTGGCCACATCGATCATTTTAAGTTGTATGTGTTCCTGGGCCGATTTCCCCGTTTCTTTTTTCAAAAGATCACCTAAGTAATTTGGAGAGATAAATAGTTTATCGGCACAGTAACGAACAGAAGGTAATCCTGATTCAAGTGGCCGCTCTGAATTGAAATAGTCGTTTATTACTTTCTCAAAACGAACCAAAATATCCTTGTTTGCATGACTGCGAGTGATAAACTGACGTTCGTAAAAGCGTTTGCTGTAATTTAGAAACAGTTCCAGATACGATACAATTAAGGTCTTACTGTGGTTGTCGATAGCATGTTCCAGTTCGTATTGAATATTGGCGAGGCAATCGTTCACTACCGTTCTTTCCCTTGCTGACAGGTGGAGCGCTTCATTCACTTCGTATGAAAAAAAAGTATAATCGTTGATGTTTTTGCCTAATGATGTACCATGTATGAGGTCCGGATGAAAAATTAAGGCTGTACCAAATGGCTGTTGTTTTTCTCCTGTACTTTCTACTCCGTAAACCTGTCCGGGCGAAATAAATATTAAGGTGCCTTCTTCATAATCGTAGTTGTTAATGCCGTAAGTTATATTACCACACTTTATGTCTTTTAAAAAGATGGCATACACATTCATTTGAGCTTTAAAAAAGTGGAAAGGTTCCACCTTCGAAAAGTCAATAATACTTACCAATGGATGTAAAGTCTCCTGCCCAACGAGATTATTATATTCGGTTACCGATTTTATCTTAAAAATGTCATTCATAGTTTATATTTTAAAATAAGTGCAATACAAATTTAAATAACTATTTTTTAGGATATTACCCTCAGTATTCATATTCCGTAATTTGGGTAAGTAATTCGATGATTTGGGTAATAAACCCCTTTGCAATAAATATCAAATTCTATTGCCACCCACCTCCCAATGCGCGATATAGCATAACTATCGAGTTCAGTTGTTGAATATGATCGTTAACATTATTCAGCTGTGCATTTAACAAACTTTGTTGTGCATTTAAAACTTCAGTGTAGGTTGCTGAGCCATAAACCAACAAATTTTTAGTGTATTCAACCGATTTTTTCAGTGCATCTAATTGTTTTTTACGGAGTTCAATTTTTTGTAACGACGCATCGTACATACTAAGAGCGTCGGTTACTTCTGCACCGGCATTCAGTAGGGTGCTTTGAAAATTTAACAGTGTTTCTTGCTGCTGAGCTTTGGCAACTTCCAAACGTGTTTTGTTGGCACGTTGACTAAATATTGGTTGAACCAATCCTCCAACAATGTTAGCTGCAAACGATGATGGATTGAGTAAGTCTCCCAGTTTTAACGATTCTAAACCGGCGCTGGCAGTAAGTGTTACCGACGGGTAAAAATAGGCCTTTGCTCTGTTGGTTATGTGGTAGGCATTAATTACGTTGTATTCAGCCTGCATAACATCAGGGCGATTCTCCAGCAGGTCAGCGGGAACTCCAATTGCCAGCAACTCATGCGCTTTTTGAGTTTTTAGTTTCCCACGTTCTACATTTCCCGGAGTTCTTCCTAAAAGCAGGCATAGCGTATTTTCATTTTCCTTTATTTGCTGTTCGATGTCGGGAATGGTTACTTCGGCTGCATAACGGGATGCTTCACTTTGAACGACTGCTGCCCCCGTTACGTCTCCACTTTCTTTTAAAGCTTTCATGGTTTCAACTACCTCGGCACTGTTTTTTACCGTCGCCTTTGTGATATCTAAACTGGCGTCGAGCGCAAGCAAGTTATAATAAACAGAGGCAATGTTAGCAATTAGTCTGGTCTTCACTGCTTTGTGCGCAGCATCGGTTGCGAGATAACTGGCATAAGCCGCTTTTTTTGCGTTACTTAATTTTCCCCAGAAATCAATTTCCCAGCTACTTTGTATAGCTGCTTGCGAAGCATTATAGTGGCTGGGACCGTTCGGACTAGTCGATTCAGAGTTGTGAACATATGTGTGCCCGGCTTGTGCAGACAATGAAGGGGCAAGTGCTGCCTTGCTTTGATAAAAATTAGATTCGGCAGCAATTATCCGTTGAACAGCTGCTTGAAGATCAAGATTGTTTTTTAATCCTTCTGAAATTAAGCTGTCTAGTATAGAATCGTTGAACAGATCCTGCCAATGTTCGTTTGATAGATTTTTTTTGTCGGTTTGTGCGGTGCCATACAATCCTTCTGTAAACTCAGGACTTCGCTGGTATTGATTTGTGCTGGCACACGACCAAAGTAATACTGTCATTCCAGTAATGACTAGTATATTTTTTATTGAATTCGTTTTCATCTTTTCTTTTTTTAAGGACTTAACCCAAACTGTTCATTTCTGATATATCTTCAATCTCCTTTGGTTTTCTCACTTTCTCTTCCAGAATCTGGAAAACTACAAACATGGCAGGAATAACCAAAATTCCAATCAACGTACCGATAAGCATACCACCAACTGCTCCTGTTCCGATGGAACGGTTGCCATTAGCTCCAACACCGGTACCGATAACCAGTGGAATTAAACCAACGATAAATGCAAAAGAGGTCATCAGAATTGGTCGAAGTCGGGCAGTGGCACCCTCTACCGCTGCCTCAATAATCGACATACCGGATTCTCTTCGCTGGCGGGCGAACTCCACGATTAGAATAGCGTTCTTAGCCAGAAGACCGATTAACATTACTAAAGATATTTGCAGATAGATATTGTTGTCGACACCCAAAATACGCGCGAAAATAAATGAACCTGCAATACCGATTGGCAGTGATATAAGAATCGACAACGGCAGAATATAACTTTCGTACTGAGCAGCCAAAAGGAAGTACACAAAAATCAAACTCAAGATAAATATTATCATTGTTTGGTTTCCTGAATTAATTTCCTCACGAGTAAGTCCTGAGAATTCGTAAGCATAGCCGGTTGGCAAAAGCTCTGTTGCTACTTCCCGCACGGCATCAATCGCGTCTCCTGAACTAAAGCCCGGATTTGGGTTCCCGTTCACCGTAATGGCAGTGTACATATTAAAACGGTTAATTGTTTCTGGGCCATAAACCCTTGTAAGTGTTATGAATTCAGAAATTGGAGCCATTTCTCCATTGGATGTGCGGACTTTGATGTTGTTTAAATCTTCCGGATTTCCACGATATTGTGCTTCAGACTGCACCATTACACGGTATTGTTTACCAAAACGGTTAAAATCAGAGGCATAATATCCACCGATATACCCTTGCATAACAGAAAGAACAGTGCTTACCTCCAATCCTGAACGCATACATCTTGCCGCGTCCACGTCAATACGATATTGAGGAAAACCAGTGTTAAACGCTGTCCGGGCATATTGTATTTCCGGGCGTTGATTTAAAGCGCCGAGGAAATTGTTGGCTACTTTTTCAAAGTCTTGAACGTTACCACCGGTTTTGTCTTCCAACTGTAGTTCAAAACCGCCGGTAACACTAAAACCAGGAACCATAGGTGGTGAAAAAATAATAATACGTGCGCCTTTGATTTGCGAAGTGAGCATGTAAAGCTTTTGTACAATACTGTTTAAGTCTTGCCCTTCCTTTTTTCTTTCGTCAAATGGTTTAAGACCGGCAATTACCATCGCATAAGGTGAGCCTTGTCCTCCCATAAAAGAGAAACCTGTAATCGCTGTTCGAGCATTAATTTCAGGTACAGTTGCCAATATTGCATCGACTTGTTGGGTAACCTCGGCAGTTCTTTCTGCGGATGAAGCGGGAGGCATGGCTATATCTACAAACATTCGGCCGGTATCTTCTGAGGGAACAAAACCAGTAGAGGTTGTTTTCATAAGGTAGGCCAGTAAAGCAACAAAAATTATAATCATTGTTCCGGCCAATAACCGTTTGCTGATGAAAAAATGGGTAATTTTTTTGTATTTCCCGGTCATGGTTTCAAAAGCCGTGTTAAAAGCTGTGTAAAAACGTTTCATAATGCCTTTTTGGCTTTTCACTTCTTCGTTGTGTGGCTTCAGAAATATTGCACATAATGCAGGGCTTAATGTAAGTGCATTAACAGCAGAGAGTACAATTGCTACGGTAAGCGTGATTCCAAATTGTTTGTAAAATACTCCGGTCGTTCCGGTTATAAAAGTTACCGGGATAAATACTGCGGCCATTACAAGCGTAATGGACACAATCGCAGATGAGATTTCATTCATGGCAGAAATGGCCGCTGATTTGGCATTTTTTGCGCCCGAATCGAGCTTGGCGTGGACCGCTTCAACCACAACAATGGCATCATCCACCACAATTCCGATAGCCAGAACCATTGCAAAAAGTGTGAGCAGGTTAATGGTAAATCCAAATAAATTCAGAAAAAAGAAAGTTCCGATAATGGAAACCGGAACGGCAATAGCCGGGATAAGTGTTGCCCTGAAATTCTGCAGAAATACGAATACAACAATGAATACGAGAATAAAAGCCTCAAGCAAAGTGTGTAATACTTTTTCTATGGATGCATCGAGGAATTCGTTGGTATTCATTAATTCTAGATAGTCGACTCCCGGGGGAAAGGATTTGGAAGCTTCTTCCAGTGTATTTTCTACTTCAAGAATCACTTCTCTTGCATTTGAACCAGCAGATTGGAATATAGCCATACTAATACCCGGTTGTCCCTGAGTTTCTGTAATTGCTGTGTTATCAAGCGATCCCAGTTCCACACGAGCGATATCTCCAAGTCTTAAGATATTCCCGTCTTCGTCGGATTTAATAACAATATTTTCGAACTCTTCAGGTTGAGTAAGTTTTCCGCGATAACGGATAACATATTCAAAACTTTGGTTGTTTTCGCTGCCAAAACGTCCGGGAGCAGCCTCAAGATTTTGTGTATTCAATGCGGCAATTACATCGGCAGGAATTAAGTTATAGTTCGACATGATGTCTGGCTTTAACCATATACGCATCGAATAATCTTTCCTTCCAAACACCATCGCTTCACCTACTCCATTAATACGCTGCACTTGTGGCAGTAAATTAATTTTTGAATAGTTCTGCAAGAATGTTTCGTCGTATCTTCCGTCTTTACTGTAAAGTGAAAATACCATTAACATGTTATTCTGACGCTTGGCAGTAAGAACCCCGGCGCGTGTAACTTCGGCGGGTAAAAGTGCATTTGCGCGCGCCACTCTGTTCTGAACATTAACCGCTGCCATATCTGGATCTGTGCCTTGTTTAAAGTAAACCTGAATGGTTGCGGAACCGTTGTTACTTGCTGTTGAACTCATATAAATCATATCTTCAACACCGTTAATCTGTTCTTCAAGTGGAATAACAACACTGTTGAGAACTGTTTGTGCATCGGCTCCTGTGTAATTTGCCGATACTCGTATCGTTGGCGGAGCAATATCAGGGTATTGCTCGATGGGTAAAGTGGTAATTCCCAGTATTCCGAGAATAACCAATATGATTGAAATGACCGTTGATAAAACCGGCCTTTCTATAAATCTCCTAAACATACTTTTGGGTTCTGGATTATTAATTATTTGAAGGTTGACTATTTTGTGCCAGAGCTTGCTGCCCCGCTAATTTGGGTTTAATCTCCATGCCGTCGCGGAGCGAAGTAATTCCTTCTATTACAATTCTATCGCCGGATTTGAGGCCTGAAGTAACAACAAAAACGTCTTTCAAGTCTCCCGCAATTACCTGGATCTCTGTGTTTACAATTTTGTTTTCGCTGTTGGCAACATAAACAAAATGCTTTCCCTGGATTTCGTAACTGGCAGGTTGCGGAACCAATAAAACATTTTTGCGGTATTCAGGTAAACGGATGTTTCCGCTTCCACCAGAGCGTAAGTCGCCCTCCGCATTAGGGAATGATGCACGCATATTTATAGCGCCGGTTTGCGGATCAACGATTCCACTGGCAATTTCAATTTTGCCTTTATCGCTGTGTATCGACTGATCGGGTAAAATGAGGTCAACTTCAGGTAATTTTGCCAGTTTCTCGCGTGTTGTGCTTCCTTCCAGACTTTTAGTCATCTGTAAAAATACTTTTTCGTTTATTGAAAAATAGGCTCGCATATTTGAAGTATTTGAAACAGTCGTCAACGGCGATGTAATTGAACTGTTAACCAAACTTCCAACCCGGTAAGGGAAAGTCCCGATTATTCCGTCTGTAGGACTGGTAATTAACGTATATTCGAGGTTGGCTTTTGCATTTGCTAAATTTGCTTTCGCCTGTGCCAGTTGAGCGTTTGCAGATTGTAAGGCTGTTTTATTGGATTGCAACTGAAATTCGCTTACAATATTTTTCGCTACCAGCGGCTCTGTTTTTTCAAGGTTGATTTGGGCAGTGGCTACCTGCGATTCTGCTACTTTTACCTGGGCTTCAGCTGATCGAACTTGTGCACGGATATCATTGGCATTTAATTGAAAAAGGATTTGACCTTTTTTTACATAGTCGCCTTCATCAACCAAAATTTTTTCGATATAACCGGCTACTCTTGGACGAATTTCAACAGTTTGTTCGCCTTCTAGTGTGGCGGGAAATTCCTGGTAAAGCGTAATGTCTCTCGGAGTAACTTCCTGTACAAGATACTCTCTGATTTGGCTTGCTGTTTGACTATTTTCTTGCTGCTTTTTCGAGCAGGAAAGAAAGATAAATGGTATGGCAATAAGCGCCACGTTTGTGAATTGTCTAATTGTTTTCATGCTTTATTTATAGTTTTTAAATTGTTCAATTGTCATGAAACACATTCCTTAAATCCTGTGTTCATTTGGATCTTTGAAATTACGTTTTCAAAATGCAGTAATTCCTCGTCAGTTACACCTTTTAAAAGCTCTGATGAAACTTCTCTGGAAACTTTTTGTGAGAATTGCAGCAGCGCTTTTCCTTTCTCTGTCAACTTTAGATTTTTTTTGCGTTTATCATTTTTATTTTCTTTTCGTACTAATAATTCCAGGTTTATCAGGGTGTTTACCTGGCGTAAAACAATCGACTTGTCGCGCATAAAATGGTTGGCCAAATCTTGTTGAGTTAGTGTATCATTTTGGTTTAAATAAATCAGTACAGTAAATTGTTCCATGTTTAAGTCGACATTGTTTTCCTTAAACTTTGATAACAACTTAAATTTGACCAATTTCATGGTCTGGCCAAGCAAGTATGTCAACGGTTTATTTGAATACATAACTTTTTATTTTTTTCGAGTTGCAAAAATAAAATGAAATGGTTGCAAAAGTCAACTATATTTTATTTTTATTTCAATTATTTAATAATGCTGTTTAAATGCATTGATAATTAGTGTGTTGTAATATTTATTTAATGTTAACATAAGTCAGGTTCATATCATAACAGTTTATACATGACTTAAGTTTCCGGCTTAATTTATTTAGCCTTATTGTTCACAACGGTATATTTTCTCGTATTAAGTAAATACAAAAAAAGAAGAGATAAACTTATTACAAGCCACCTTTTTGTTCTAAAAGATCCGTTTATCATCAGAGTGAGTTTTATGTACAGAGTCAACCTCATAAATATATCTTGTTTGTTTTGGTAATTTTCATGTCAGGTAGATTCTGAATTCATAATATCGTAAATTACTGTCAGAATTTGATTCTTTTATTAAACCTATTTAAGACACTATTGTCTCATATAATTAATGAGAACAAAATACTTACGGCGAATATCGGAAGACAATCTTTTTGAAAGAGAACAAGTACGAATCTCAGTGGCGCCAGTTCTCCTCTTCTTGCAGTATGAATCTGCTAATTTAAGGCAAATATTTTTACAAGATAATATTGTCAGCCTGGGACCGGTTCTGATTGACCGCTTCCAAATAATCAAGCTATAGGAAAATGAAAAATCCGATCCGGAATAGAAACTCAATTCAAATAATAATTGCCTATTTTCTTATTTATGTGGTTTGGGGGTCCACTTATTATTTTATTGGTTATGTAATGAAAGAGATTCCTCCCTTTTTGCTTGGTGCTATCCGCTTTTCGGCAGCAGGTTTAATATTGCTTACATGGTGTTATTTCAGAGGCGACGATGTATTTAACCAGACGCTGATAAAAAGGTCTGCAGTAAGTGGCTTAATTCTTCTTTTTATCGACATGGCTGTTATCATGTTGGCACAGAGATATGTAACCAGTAGCCTCGTAGCCATCATTGCTTCATCTATTACCATCTGGATTTTGTTGCTGGATTTTCCGATGTGGAAAAAGAACTTTCGAAATCCCTTTACACTGGCGGGTATTATAATTGGATTTCTGGGGGTTTTAATGTTGTATCTTGAACAATATTTGAGCGAAGAAATCGAGGATATTCATAATACGGGAATTTATATTTTGATATTCGGCTGTATATCATGGGCTTTGGGTACGCTTTATACTAAATATTTTTCGGTGCGCGAAGCCACAGATAATTCCTTTGCAGGCTCTGCCTGGCAAATGTTATTTGCATCTGCCATGTTTTGGATTTTCTCCTTCGCCACCGGTGATATAAAAAAGGCAGATGTCGGCGATAATTCTATATCGTCGTGGGCATCGCTTCTGTACTTGATATTTTTTGGTTCCATTCTCGCTTATACAGCCTATATATGGTTGTTAAAAATTCGTCCGGCTGCTGAGGTAGCTACACATGCCTATGTTAATCCGGTAATCGCAATAATTATCGGTGTTTCTTTGGGAAACGAATTAGTAACCAGGATACAAATTGCAGGCCTGGTTCTTATTCTTGTGAGCGTAACGCTAATCAGAATCAGGTTTAAAAAGAAAATGTTAATCAGTAAATAGCACAAAAAAGAGTAGTGGAGCTATTTATTCACCGGGAGCAAAATTTTTCTGCGAAGTCGCGTTTCGTTTCCGTAATATTGGTAGCTAATACCGGAATAGTGGTCATCCTATTAAAATTGTAACCCCGATTTTTGTATCCATAAATTTCGATGAAAACAATTATAGAAATATGGAAACAATAGAAAACAAATTTTATGAAGGGGAGCGGCCACTGTTTGCAAAGAAAGATTTACACCTGGTAAAGGTAGAAATTGGAGTTGGAGAATCAGCACTAAAAGAAGCAAGCAACATAAAAGCTACCGCATGTAAATTTGGAGGGAAATACCCATTCTGGCACAATACAAACAGCATTATTGAGGATTCATTATTTACACCTGGCGGACGTGCTGCCATTTGGTATTGCAAAGACCTTCGTATGGTGAATACCCGGGTAGAAGCCCCTAAAATGTTTCGCGAGATTGATGGATTATACCTTGAAAACGTTGAGCTCACTGATGCACAGGAATGTACATGGTGGTGTAAAAACATCCGGTTTAAAAATGTAAAAGTGAAAAATGGCGATTACATCTTTAAGGATAGCAAAAACATTAATATAAACGAACTGGAGCTTCAGGGAAACTATGGCTTTCAGTATGCCAAAAATGTTGAAATTCACAATTCTCATATTCATTCAAAAGACGCATTTTGGAATACCGAGAATGTAACGGTTTACAATTCGGTTATAGAAGGCGAATATTTGGGATGGCACTCGAAAAACCTGCGCCTGGTAAATTCTATTATTGGTGGAACACAACCTTTGTGTTACGCTCAGAACCTAATTATGGAGAACTGTGAAATGAAAGAGAATGCTGATTTGGCATTTGAATATAGTACTTTAAAAGCTGAAATAAATAGCCCGATTACAAGTGTGAAAAATCCGACAGAAGGTGAAATTTTAGCACAAAGTATAGGTGAGGTTATTTTTGATGAAAACTGTAAAAATCCGGGTGGCTGCAAAATTATAGTTGAAACAGCAGTTAATGTTTAGTGATTATGCAAAACAATTTTGATAAAAAGATAAAACGCAGAGGAAGCAACTCTTACAAATGGGATTCAGACAAAAAGGGTGATGTACTACCGATGTGGGTGGCTGACATGGATTTTAAAACGGCTCAACCGATAATTGATGCGCTTGCAGAAAGAGTCCATCACGGAGTGTTTGGTTATGCTAAAGTGCCAGATGATTATTACAATGCAGTAATCCGTTGGTTTGAACGCAGACATAACTTTAAGGTTGAAAAAGAGTGGATGATTTATACAATTGGTGTAGTTCCGGCCATTTCTGCAACCATTTTAGCACTGACAGAACCGGGAGATAAAGTAATAGTGCAGGAGCCGGTATACAACTGTTTTTTCTCGTCGATTCGGAATAATAAGTGCGAGAGTTTTTCCAACGACCTGATCTGTAAAGATGGAAAATATACCATCGATTTTGAAGATCTGGAACAAAAAGCGTCCGATCCAAAAGCGAAGTTGATACTTTTATGCAATCCGCATAACCCGGCAGGCCGTGTTTGGACAAAAGAAGAATTGGAGCAAGTAGGTGAAATTTGCCTCCGAAATAATGTAATTGTGGTAGCGGATGAGATTCACTGCGATCTGGTTCACCCGGGATATACTCACATTCCATTTGCGTCGTTAGGCCAACAATTTTTGGAAAACTCGGTAACCTGCACCGCCCCCAGTAAAACATTCAACTTAGCCGGCTTGCAGGTGGCCAATATTTTTGCATACGACCCCGAAATTCGAAAAAAAGTGGATAAGGCGATCAATATTAACGAAGTATGCGATATCAGTCCGTTTGCCGTTGAAGGATTGATTGCAGCTTACACGCACGAAGACTCAGAGAAATGGCTGGATGATTTAAGAGCTTACTTGCGGGACAACTACCTTTTGGTAAAAGATTTCTTTACCGAAAACTTTCCTCAATTCCCGATTTTACCACTGGAAGCCACTTATTTGGTATGGATCGACACCTCTGTTTTAGACATTAAATCGGAGAAGCTTACCGAACTTCTGATAGAAAACGGAAAGGTTTGGCTGAACGAAGGAACAGTATACGGCGATGCAGGTGAAGGTTTTATGCGCATGAATATAGCATGTCCGAGAGACGTTTTGCATGAGGGATTGAATAGAATTAAAAAGGCTTTTGATAAAGTCATCGCACAGAATTAATTTTGATTGTTGTGCGGTTTTTCTTCAAACATTTGAATAAAATTTTCAATTGAAAAGAAGTACTTACCTGTTGTCGCTCATTCAAAACGGGCAGACAATGACATTTATGCAGCAGTTGCATTTGGCGGTACTGTTGAGTGTCCCGGCCATTATTGCACAATTTTCATCCATCATCATGCAATACATCGATGCGTCGATGGTTGGAAGTTTAGGCGCAAATGCCTCAGCGTCAATTGGTCTTGTTGTCTCATCAACCTGGTTGTTTTGGGGAATATGTACTACCGTCGCAGCAGGTTTTTCGGTGCATGTTGCCCATCTTATCGGGGCAAAAGACCGGATAGGAGCACGAACGGTATTAAGACAGGCCATTGTGTCTACCCTGTTGTTTAGTTTTGTTTTGGTAGTAATAGGAGCCTTGGTTAGCCAGAAGTTACCTTACTGGCTGGGCGCAGATGCATCCATTGCAGAAGACGCCTCGAAATACTTTCTCATTTTCATATTATCATTACCGGCACTGCAGTTGAATTTCCTGGCAAGCGGCATGCTGCGTAGCAGCGGCAATATGCATATTCCGAGTATTCTAAATGTGATTATGACTGTACTCGATGTAATTTTTAATTTTTTCCTGATATTTCCTTCAAGAGAAATCCACCTGTTAGGAGCAGATATTTTTGTTTCGGGAGCCGGACTAGGAGTTGTTGGCGCTGCCCTGGGAACGGCCATCTCATATTTTGTTACGGCTATTTTATTGTTGTTGTACCTGATTACGAAAGATAAAAATTTACGCCTCACCCAAGAAAATGGGAGCTTTGTACCCAAAAAAGCAGTACTAAAAAAAGCGCTCAAGATTAGTTTACCTATGACGATGGAGCACATAGTTATAATGGGAGCGCAAATCATGTCAACGGTTATTGTTGCTCCGTTAGGTATTGCTGCTATTGCCGCCAACTCGTTTGCGATTACAGCCGAAGGACTGTGTTACATGCCCGGCTATGGGATTGCTGAAGCAGCCACAACATTGGTCGGCCAAAGTATTGGAGCAGGAAGGAAAGAACTAACCAAACGTTTTGCGCACATCACGGTTTTTATGGGAATGGCAGTGATGACTGTTATGGGAGCTATAATGTATTTTGCCGCTCCTTTGATAATGGGCTTTATGACATCCGTCCCAGAGGTTGTATCGTTGGGAGTAATGGCCTTACAAATTGAAGCTTTTGCAGAACCCATGTTTGCAGCGTCAATTGTGGCCTATGGTGTTTTTGTTGGTGCCGGAGACACGTTTATTCCGAGCATTATGAATTTCTCGAGCATGTGGGCCATCCGTCTTACTTTAGCTGCCCTACTGGCTCCGGTATTGGGACTAAAAGGAGTATGGATAGCGATGTGTATTGAATTGTGTTTCCGCGGTGCAATCTTCCTGTTCAGGTTATTTAAAGGGAAATGGCTGAACAAATCATTATAATGAATTTGAAAAAGCCTTTTCAAAAACTCTTCCCCAAAAAACATATTCCGTAATACGGGTAACCGAATCAGTGATAATGGTAAAATACTTTATAGTATTCTATTTAAATTTGTAGCAACCATAAAAAAGTGAAAACGAACAATATAAAGCACATGGAAAACAACAAAATACGAGTAGGATTTATTGGATTAAATCCTGATAGCCACTGGGCAGCAACCGCTCATATTCCAGCATTGAAATTATTGTCTGACAAGTTTGAAGTTATTGGTGTAGCAAACAGTTCACCTGAAAGTGCACAAGCCACTGCGAAAGCGTTGAATCTTAAGTTTGCTTTTGATAATCCATTGGCATTGATTCAATCTCCTGAAGTTGATCTTGTAGTGGTAACCGTGAAAGTTCCTTATCACTTCGAGTTGGTAAAGGCGGCTTTGGGAGCAGGTAAACATGTGTACTGTGAACATCCGTTGGGTAATGGTTTGGAAGAAACGAAAAAGCTCACAGAGTTAGCTGAAAGTAAAGGTGTGGTTGCCGTTGTAGGAACGCAAATGGTAAATGCTCCCGAAGTTCTATACCTTAAAAAACTGATTGAAGACGGGTATGTTGGCAAAGTATTATCAACTACATTAATCGGCTCTGGCTGGAATTGGGCCAATGAAACGGTAAAAGATCTTTATTATTTGTTTGACAATGTCAATGGAGCTAATATGTTAACAATTCCTCTAGGACATACTTTGGCTGGATTAACCAGTGTTTTGGGTGATTTTAAATCGCTAAAGGCTAACATGTTCAGCAATTATACAACTGTAAATCTAGCAGATACGGGTGAAGTAAAACCCAAAACAGCTGAAGACCAGATTTTGGTTATCGGTCAATTGGAAAACGGAGCAGCGGTCTCTGTTCATTATCGTGGAGGACTTTCAAAAGGAATAAATTTACTTTGGGAAATCAATGGAACAGAAGGCGATATCCAGGTTACCGGCGACAACGGACATGGCCAAATGATACAACTTTCAATAAAAGGAGCTAAAAGTTCGGACGAATCACTTCAGCCTTTGACACCTCCGGCTGAGATGTATGAAGGATTACCTGATAATTCCGTAGTAAGAAACGTAGCTCAGATCTATAAACTTTTGGCTGAAGACATTCGGAGCAATACTCGTAAAGCACCAACCTTCCAGAATGCTGTAAAATTGCATGAGTTGTATGATAACATCGAAAAATCAGCCAGGAATAATAACTGAATTATTTTTGATAATAGTCTGTCCGGAACATTGGAATTACTCGAATAAATAAAATTTTTTAATTTTAGTAGAACCAACTGTTATTTAGTGATTTAATTGCCTTGTATTTGCACTATAAATTAAAATTTTCAAAATGAAAAAATATTCAATTTTAATCTCTATTGCTCTAATATTTTTAATGACAATGGCCTGTTCCGGAGAAAACTTAGACAGCTTACTTGATAATACAAATGATAATGAACAAAATACGACTACAATGAATATCAAAATTGGAGATACAATTCTCAAGGTAACACTTGCCGATAATTCTTCTGCAGAAGCGCTTATAAATGCACTGACAGAAGCACCGATAACACTGGAAATGCGGGACTATGGCAATATGGAAAAAGTAGGTTCTCTGGGCAGAAGTTTTCCCAGAAACGATGAATCGATAACCACTGAAGCCGGTGATGTTATATTATACCAGGGAAATGCTTTGGTAATTTATTATGCGCCCAATTCGTGGTCTTTCACAAGACTTGGAAAGATTGAGAATATAACTCAATCTGAACTAAAAAAAGTTCTTGGTGCCGGCAATGTGACTGTCACATTATCATTATCAGAGGACAAATAACTGATTGCCCCATCCTCCATTAATAGAATCAATTATAAAATATTGTTTGTCAACTGATTGATCATAAATTAAATTCCGTAATATGGGTAGCTGTCTCCGTAATTTAGGTCATTTTATTTGGCTTCTTCTATCGATATTTGTAAAGTAATTTTATACCTGTTAAAAAAGACTTGCTTTTATAAGTTCAAAAAAGAAAAGCTATGAGATTCATTAAGATTAACATATTAATATTCGTTATAAGTTTGATAGCCATTCATATTTCGGCTCAGGGAACAAAAATAACCCTAACTGTTAACGGAACAACTGAGCTGACAGCCACTTTAGTGGAAAATTCATCTGCTTCTGCATTAATAGAGTTACTGAAAAACAATTCATTAACGATAGAAATGCGTGACTATGGAAATATGGAAAAAGTAGGCAGCATTGGAACAACGTTACCACGAAATGATGAACAGATTACAACCGAACCCGGAGATATCATATTGTATCAGGGAAATGCATTGGTCATTTATTATGCTCCCAACTCCTGGAATTTTACACGACTTGGAAAAATTGACAATATTAATCAGGAAGATTTAAAAGCGTCATTGGGAGATGGTGATGTAACAGTTACTTTAACTCTGTCCGATACAGTAACAAGTTTAGAGGAGAATAAAACCGGTGAAAACGATTTCCGGGTATATCCAAATCCGGTTGATGACTATTTTGAAGTGAAAGGCGATTTTGAAACCATAACACTTATGAATATGAAAGGCCAAACAATTTATAAAACACAAGAAAACGTTGTTGATATAGGTAGTCTGACATCAGGAATATATTTTTTAAAGATTGAATCACGAAATAGGGAAGCAGTAATCAGAAAGGTTGTTAAACGATCATTCTAACAAGAAATTGCACCTTATAAATGAACAAATTACGCTATATAATGATTTTATAATTAAACAACATTCTGGATATAAGTCACTTAATTAGAGCTTATCAGAAGTATAATCAAAGCAAAGCGAAAAAGCTATAAAAACAATGAAAATAAAAATAACAACTAATGGAAATGTTATCAAGGCTACGCTTAACAATAGCGAAGCAGCCAAAGACTTTGCCTCTTTTCTTCCATTAACTCTTAATTTGGATGATTATGGCCAATCAAGTAAAATTAAACACCTTGACAAACCACTTAAAACCGGTGAATCACCATCAGGTTTCAATCCAAAAGCAGGAGATATAATCTACTTTGCTCCCTGGGGAAACCTCTCCATTTTTTACAAAGATTTTGGTTATGCCAGCGAATTGGTAAAACTTGGGAAAATAGAAGGTGATATAAGCATCCTAAAAACCTCTGAAGAATTGAAAGCTACTATCGAAATTGTTAAATAAATAAAAATAAGGATTATGAAACATTTATCTATTAAAGCCCTTATCGGCATATTGGCTGTTTTATTTTTAAACAGTTATAGTAATGAAAGTAAAGCTCAAAAGGTTGAACATGTTTTTGAGAAAGGCCAACTGGCACCATCAAAATTTTTTACAGGTAATGTTTATGTTACAGGTTTAATAGAGAACGATGATGTATTTACAACTGCAGGCGGTGAAGTTTTTTTTAAAGCCGGCGCCCGCAGTAACTGGCACTCGCATCCTGCCGGTCAAATTCTAATAGTAACAGCCGGCATTGGTTACCATCAAATTAAAGGACAACCCATCGAAGTTATTCACAAAGGTGATGTAGTAAAATGTCCACCGGATGTAGATCACTGGCATGGAGCATCAAAAGATGCCAGCATGAGTCATATCTATATTGTGCCAAATACTGAAAAAGGTATTGTGGAGTGGAAAGATGCAGTAACTGATGAAGAATATTTAAAGCTGAATTAAAACAGAAATGAGCAGGAATATTTTTGATCGCCTCCAGTCGGGAGAAGCAGTGCCGTATACAGACCCACAACATT
This sequence comes from Maribellus maritimus, assembly GCF_022267315.1. Classification (GTDB taxonomy): domain Bacteria; phylum Bacteroidota; class Bacteroidia; order Bacteroidales; family Prolixibacteraceae; genus Draconibacterium; species Draconibacterium maritimum. The sequence goes on along the minus strand of NZ_JAIKLE010000023.1, from coordinate 10,453 downwards.
TTCAAATTAGTGAAGTTGCTGAGTGCACCACCAAGTTGTTGATCGAACTTAATGCAACTGCCGATACTAAAAAAGTTCGTAAGCTTTGGGGCGAAATATCCGGCATTCCGCTTGATTCAAGTTCGATGATTCAGGTACCTGTTTATATCAATATTGGGAAGTTTACCCGAATTGGGAAAAATGTTTACATCAATCATCTGTGCTCTATGCTCGACATGGGAACCATAACAATTGGCGATAATGTATTGATTGGCCCCAAAGTCAATATCTTAAGTGAAGAACATCCGGTAAATCCGAAAGAGCGACAGGCGCTTATAGTTAAGCCGGTTATAATAAAAAATGGCGCGTGGATAGGTGCCGGAGCTACAATTTTGCCAGGTGTTACCGTTGGCGAAAATGCAATAGTTGCCGCTGGAGCTGTTGTTAATAAAAATGTACCGGATAATACGATTGTTGGAGGCATTCCGGCAAAGTTTATTAAAAATATTGACAACCATTAAACAAGTTTGGAGTATAAGAAAAAAATAAAATGATGAACAAAAAACAATTAAACAAAAAACAGTCGAGAAGAGATTTTATTCAAAAATCGGCGATAGCTGGTGTTGGTGCCAGTGTTTTATTTAATAATCCAATAAATGTTTTCGCACAAAACAGCAACTCTGTTGAGGGTGGTGCCGGTCAAAACATAAAATCAAAAGGATATGCTGCCGTCGATACATCAGGGAAACTTCAGCCCTGGGAATTCGAACGTCGACCTGTGGGTGATAATGATATTTTAATTGATACCAAATATGCAAGCATTTGCCATTCGGATATTCACCAGATGAAAGGTCATTGGGGACCGCAACAATACCCTCAGGTTCCGGGGCATGAAATTGTTGGAATTGTGGCTGCAGTTGGTAAAAATGTAACCAAATTTAAAGTGGGCGACCGAGCCGGTGTAGGTTGTATGGTCGACAGTTGTATGGAATGCGACAGCTGTACACATGGCGAAGAGCATTACTGTGAAAATGGTCAAACGCTTTTCACCTATGGTTACCCTGATAAAAAATCGCCTACAGGAATTACCCAGGGTGGTTACTCAACTAGCATTGTTGTACGCGACCATTTTGCCGTTCATATTCCTGATCATATCAGCCTTCAGGAAGCTGCCCCTCTTTTATGTGCCGGAATTACTACCTATTCACCGTTGATGAAAGAAGATTTTAAAATTGGAGATAAAGTGGGGGTTGCCGGTATTGGCGGATTGGGGCACATGGCAGTAAAACTGGCTGTATCAAAAGGTGCCGAAGTGTATGCATTTACTACCTCACCCGATAAAGTTGAGGATATCAAATCGTGGGGTGCAAAAGAAGTTATTGTTGTAGATAATGCTTCTAAAAACATGCAACCTTATAATAAGAAACTGGATTATATGATTTGTACCATTCCTTACCAGTTTAATGCGGCACCATATGTATCGTGTGTAAAACCAAACGGCAACTTTACGTATGTAGGAATGCCTGAAGGATTTCAAATCAACCTCAGCAACATCACATTAGCTGCCACACGGGTTAACTTTAATGCTTCGTTGATTGGTGGAATGCCGGAAACACAGGAAGTGGTTCATTATTGTGCCGACAATGGTATTAAACCGGAAATTCAGATGATTTCTGCCGATGAAATAAACGAAGCATGGGATAAAGTTGTTAATAAAGAAGCACGTTATCGTTATGTGATTGACGCGGCAACATTTTGATATTGAAATAGTTAGAGAAAAAGTAAATTTATTAAACAGACCAAAAAGATATAGTTATGATTTTAAAAGAAAATTTTACGCTGGTAAATGGCGTTGAAATCCCAAAATTAGGATTAGGAACCTGGTTTATTAGTGATAACGATGCCGTACAGGCCGTAATAGATGCTGTTAATCTTGGCTACCGCCATATCGATACAGCCCAGGCTTACCAGAATGAAAACGGAGTTGGAAAAGGACTCAAAGACTGTGGTGTTAAAAGAGAAGAATTGTTTGTAACTACAAAATTGGCAGCGGAAGTAAAATCGTATGACGAAGCTGTTGCATCCATTGATAGTTCGCTTAAAACTTTGGGCCTGGACTACATTGATCTGATGATTATTCACAGCCCAAAGCCCTGGATGGAATTCCATAGCGATGATTCCTATTTTGAGGGAAACCGTGAAACATGGAGAGCACTTGAAGAAGCTTATGAAGCCGGGAAACTTCGCGCCATTGGGGTTTCAAACTTTGAAAAAGCTGACATCGATAACATTCTTGAATCATGTACTGTTAAACCAATGGTCAACCAGATTTTGGCGCACATTAGTAACACGCCCAAAGAACTGATTGAATACTGTAAGAATAATGACATTCTTGTTGAAGCATATTCACCAATCGGACACGGAGAATTAATGAAAAATCAGGAAGTTAAAACTATAGCTGACAAATACGGTGTTTCTGTTCCACAATTAGGTATTCGTTATTGTCTTCAGCTTAACACACTTCCTTTGCCAAAAACGGCAAATCCGGCGCATATGAAAAACAATGCCGAAGTGGATTTTGTAATTTCAGATGATGATATGCATGTTTTGCTAAACATGGAACAAATTGAGGATTACGGTGAGGCAAGCATGTTCCCTGTGTATGGAGGAAAGATGAAATAAATAATAAAATTGTATCATAACAGCCTTTCGGAAATTCGAAAGGCTGTTTTTAATTAATACTAATATGCCACATATTCAGATTAAATTAATAGAGGGTAAAACCGAAGAACAAAAACAAAAGCTAGCAAAAGAATTAGTAAAAGCCGCTCAAAAAGTCATTGGATTAGGCGACGAATCTTACTCCGTGGCGATTGAAGATTTTACCTTCGAAGAATGGAAAAACGATGTTTATCCTAAAGATATTATGGAGAGAAAAGATATACTCTACAAAAAACCCGGTTATAAAATGTAAAAAACAGAAGAATGACAGGAAACATCACTAGTTTAACAATAGAAGAAATTGAACAGATAGCACAAAAGGATGATTTTCATATTGCCCCTTTTCGGGAAGACGGAGAAACCTATGGAACACCTACATGGATATGGGTTGTAATGGTTGATAATCAGCTTTATGTGAGAGCATATAATGGAGTAAATTCCAGATGGTACCAGTCGGCCATAAAACAAAAGGCAGGAAAAATTGAAGCCGCAGGTATGGTAAAAGAGGTTCAGTTTGAACCAGTAACCGGAAATATTAACGAAAAAATTGACGATGCTTATCGTGAGAAATACAGTAATAGTCCATATTTACAATCCATGATAAGTAAAAGGGCAAAAGCAGCAACCGTCAGGGTATACAAGGAAGATAATCGAAATGAATAAGGAGCATCGGCAGGGATTGTTTGCCGTATTTTTTGCCAATACTTTTTTTGGATTAAATATTCCGGTTACAAAAGCGTTAATGGCAGATTGGATGACCCCCATGGGATATACAGCCACCCGGATGATTTTTGGAACCCTTGTTTTTTGGGCGCTTGGAACTTTTTTTAAAAAAGAAAAAGTTGAGAAAAAAGATTTGATAGTCATGTTACTGGGAGGCCTTATTGGCTATCTGGGAACGCAATTCTTATTTTCGCAATCGCTTGAGTACACATCTCCGGTAATTTTTGCTTTGCTAATGGCCTTAACACCGGTAGTTGTATTAATACTTTCTGCCATTTTCCTGCAGGAGGTCATCCCCTTTCAGAAAGTTTTTGGCATAGGGATGAGCATTTCGGGAGCGGCCTTAATTATTCTGTTGGGAGCAAACGGAGAAGCGAACGGTTCAAACAATTTACTGGGTATCTTTTTCGCTCTCTTTTGTGTTTTTGCCTATTCTGTTTACCTGGTAATAACCCGTAAAATTTCAATAAAATACCAACCGGTTACCATTGCAAAATGGATGTTTCTCATATCTGCTGTTGTAGCAATGCCCTTTGGCATTTTCGAATTCCAAAGCCAAAAAATATACACAGTTGAAACAACAGGACTGGCTATTTCTTTACTTGTATTTGCGTTGTTATTTTCTTCAGTGCTGGCATTTTTTCTGATGCCTTATGCCTTGAAAAGACTCGAGGCAAGTACGGTAAGTATTTTTATGAATTGGCAACCCATCGTAGCTTCTATCCTTGGAATTATTGTCGGGCAGGATATGTTGACTTGGGATAAACCACTTGCTTTGTTTCTGGTTTTAGTAGGAGTTTATCTGGTGACGAAGCGAAAATACAGGAAGGTAAAAGAAAAGAACAGAAAATTACTGCTTCTTCCCGGTAATATAAAATTTAGAGTGAGAAAACATAACTGAGAAAATAAAATTCACTCCCGAATTCAGTTTCAATTCAGTCACATTAACCTAAAATTTTTCCGCTCCTCTTAGGTAAAAAGCCTGGACTTTTTGCTGCTTGCATAAAATTCCGACAAATTCTATTTCAAATGTTTTTAGCCAATTTTTTTGCCTGCCATGGGGCCGGGTTTCAGGCTGTGAATTTCTTCAATATGTAACAGGATTACAGCCTTTGGTTTGGGCATCCCTGCCTTAAGCGACATTTCAGCTGATTTATCATAAATCTCGCCGTCAATAATAACTTCCGGAGTTCCAATAAAACGATATCCGTCCATTACATCGCGATTAACAACAGCTGTCGCTATTTTCGATCCGTCCAGAATATTTTGATATGTTGTTCCTCCTACTCCTTCAGAAAAGATCAATGTTTCATCGTTAAAAACACGTGTAGAACGTTTGGGCGCATTGTTGGGTATTCCACCTTTACTAACAGTTGCATGAAAGCATTGATGACTCATTACCATCTCTTTCATTTCTGGTGTTAACTGTGACATAATTATATCCTCCTTTATATATTTATTTAGCTTAAACTATCGGGCTAAATTAGTGGATTTGTTACTAAAATTTTTTTACAAATGTTAAATTCTTTTTTTACAAGCAGGAAAAAAGTATTTGAAAAAAATTACATTCGATTCGCTCTGTTTTTTATTTTATACACGCATCGGTTTCCATTTTCTACGATGTACTCAACTCTCTCCATTTCGTATTCCGAACCAACCAATTTTCTAAAGTTGTGTAACTCCGAGCGACAGAATCCTTGGCACTCTGTAGCTGCCGCACAAATGGGACAATGGTTCTCAATTAAATAATATGCATTATCTTCCTTTTTCCATTCAGCCATATAACCTTCCTCTGAGCGCATTTTGCTCAAAATATTCAGCTTTTGTTCAAGCGTTTCTGAACCTTTCATCTCTTTCTCATAGCGGTTGTACACAGTTTCTTCTCTATCGCTGATAAGTAGATCCAGTGCATTATCTCCCAATAGCTTTTTCACCGATCTTAACAATTGAACCGTGACATCAGCATGCGTGTCCGGAAATCGGGATAAGCCTTTGTCTGTAAGTGAGTAGTATGTTGACGGACGACCAACACCTTCACTCTTTTCCGTTGCTTTTACAAGATTTGCATTAGAGAGGTTAAGCAAATGTTTTCTTGCTCCCTCTTTGGTAACGCCAAGTTCTTCCGAAATAAGAAGCGCTGTTGCTTCACCCCGCATCTTTAGTAACATTAAAATACGTTCTGACGAATTTTTTTTCATTTTATTTAACAACATTTAGTTGTTTTATTGGTTCGGTGTAAAGATAGTGAAATATGTTTTGAAATGCAATTTAAGAGTTGTGTATGGGGGTTTGTCAATGAATCATAGATAAAATCAATTTAATATTTAGCAACTTTTTGGTTGTTTTATTATTTCATTTTGTAATTTTGCTACCAGTTAATAACAATAAAAAATATACATAATGAGCAAATTTAATTTACCGGCTCTTCCGTATGCAACAGATGCCTTGGAGCCACATTTTGACAATGAAACAATGACAATTCACCATCAACGTCACCATCAGGCGTATGTAAATAACCTGAACAATGCTGTTGAAGGAAGTGAAGCAGAAAACAAAAGTCTGGAAGAAATAATCAAAGAAGTAAGTAAATACAGTAAAGCAGTTCGTAACAACGGTGGGGGACACTACAATCACTCACTCTTTTGGGAAATCTTGTCACCAACTCCTCAGGCAAATCCTGCTGGAAAACTGGCAGAACAAATTAGTGAAGCTTTTGGCGATGTAGACAACCTGAAAGCTGAAATTAAAAAAGCAGGTTTAGGACAGTTTGGTTCTGGTTGGGCATGGCTTTACGTAAAAGCTGACGGTTCTGTAGCAGTTACCGCAACTCCAAACCAGGACAATCCGTTAATGGATGTTGAGTCAACAGACAAAGGCTACCCAATTTTGGGAGTTGATGTTTGGGAACACGCCTACTACCTTAAATATCAAAACAAAAGAGCAGATTATCTTGATGCATTCTGGTCAGTTCTTGACTGGGCTTCAGTAGAGAAAAAATACGAAGAAGCATTGTCGAAAATCTGAAAAAACTGGTTTGTTGGTAACATTAAAAGGAAAAATCAACTTTACAATAGTACAAAAATTGGCCTTGCTAAAATTACGCAGGGCCTGTTTTTCCCTGATTTCCAATTCGAAAAATAGAAAACGACAACAGCAAGCCCAGTGCAAAACTTTAACCAAATCCATAATCAGAAAAAATGAAAGCCTTAGTATTTAACGGAGCCATGGAAAGAAAGCCTCAATCAACACCTGTATTACTTTCCACCTATTTATCCAACAAATTGCAGGAGTTAGGGATTGAAAACAACATTTTCAATTTAGCTGATGCCGGAATTCCTTTGTTTGATACAGTAGTTACAAAAATTCCACTTTCGGTAGAGTTAATGAATCAACAATTTCTGGAAGCTGATGTACATTTTTGGCTGGCTCCTTTATATCACGGTAGTATTCCCGGGGCAATGAAAAATTGTCTAGACTGGCTTGAGTTGAGTTCAAAAGCTCCCCAGCCCTATCTCACCGACAAAAATATAGGCATGATTTGCTGGGCAGATGGTATTCAGGCCATGCAGGGAATTAATACGATGGATGCTATTGCAAAAGCATTAAGAGCCTGGCCTGTTCCGTTTAGTGCTCCATTGGTTAGAAGTACGCTTTTTGATGCTAAAAATCCAACTGAAATTACAGCCGCCAATAAAGAGAAGCTAAACCTTTTAGTCAACTTGGCTACCAGCAGAAAAGTTGAGTTACGCGAAATTCATGCACCGGTTGCAGGATAAGTAATCATCATTGATCAGCACATTTCTGTTCATTTCCCAAACTTTTTGTTTAGATCAATATCGCACTCTGTGAAAAATTGTCAGTTAGACTTTTTAAGCAATCCATCACAAAATATAAAGCTATATTCCAGTAATTTATAGCTGTTTTCTATTTTATATACCCCAATTCCCGTTTTTTATACAACATTCCGTAATCGAGGTATTTCTAACCGTTATTTTGGTAATTTTATTAGACTGCTAATAATGACATTTGCATTGTGAAACTTTCATAAATGTTTGAAGTTGAACAATTCTAAAAAACAAAGTGATGGACAGAATAGAACTAAGCAAAAAAAAGTTTGAAGAATTATTTGGACAACACACTGGTCCGCTGGCAGAAACTGATCCGGATTTGCAGGAAATGCTAAACCGTTTCATTTTCGGCGAAGTCTTCTATCAGGGCGATTTAAGCGACAAATTGCGTGAGTTAATTACGATAGTTGTACTAACAACCAATCAAACGCTCGAGCAATTGCAGGCACATGTTTTTGCGGCTTTAAATATTGGAGTGTCGCCGGTTGAAATTAAAGAAGCCATATACCAATGTGCACCATATTTAGGTTTTCCAAAAACACTAAATGCCATTAATAGAACCAACGAGGTTTTTAAGGCAGCTAATATTTCGCTACCGGTTGAAGGCCAAAAAACAGTGACAGAAAAGACCCGTTTTGATGATGGTTTGAAAGTGCAAAAAAGCATCTTCGGCGAGATAATCGACAAAATGCACGAAATGGCTCCCAAAAACCAGAAGCATATTCAAAACTACTTATCTGCATTTTGTTTTGGCGATATTTATACCCGCGGAACACTGGATTTAAAAAACCGCGAACTACTCACCCTTTGTATTTTAAGTGCACTGGGAGGTTGCGAAAGTCAGGTGAAATCGCACGTAAACGGCAATCTAAGCGTTGGAAACGATAAAAACACCATGCTTACAGCGGTAACACAATGCTTACCTTACATGGGTTTTCCAAGAACATTAAATGCGTTGGCTTGCATTAATGAAGTAATACAAGAAAACAAATGAGCCCTAAATCCCCTAAAGGGGACTTGCCTTGTTCCCCTTCAGGGGCCTAAAATAAAGGCAATGTTTAATTAGACAACATTAGAATAAAAACATTAAATAATAGGAGGATTTCAAAATGAGTGAATTTAAACAACCATTTCCATTAGGACAGAAAAACGATGCATATGCAGAATACTTTACAGGCCAAAGCTATCTGGCAGTATTAACCTTGGAAGGAGTTCCTTCATTCAACGTTACATTTGAACCGGGATGCCGCAACAACTGGCACGTACACAATGGCGGTGGACAAATTTTGTTTTGCACTGCCGGAACAGGATGGTACCAGGAAGAAGGCAAGCCTGCCCAAAAATTGAATCCGGGCGATACAGTGAATATCCCAGCCGGAGTAAATCACTGGCACGGAGCAGCAAAAGACAGTTGGTTTGCACACATCGCATTGTCAATCCCGGTTGAGGGATCGACCACAGAATGGAACGGCCCGGTTACCGACGAAGAATACAACAAACTAGACTAAGCAACAAACAGAGTACAATTTAGAAAACAGAAACAATTAAGTAATTAGTCATGAAAAAACTATTTGCAATGGCACTGCTGTCAGTCGTTGTACTGTCGCAGGCATATTCAAAAAACAAAGAAACAAACAACAAAACAGAGATGAAACAGACAGAAGAGCATTACACTTTTGAATTAAGTGATAAGGTTACCCGAGAAAAAGTAACTTTCAAAAACCGTTATGGAATCACCCTTGCAGGTGACTTGTATTTACCGAAAGACAGAGGAACAGAACGACTACCTGCATTGGCAATCAGTGGTCCTTACGGAGCCGTAAAAGAGCAATCATCAGGGGTATACGCCAACCAATTCACACAGCGCGGTTTTGCTGTGGTAGCTTTCGATCCTTCTTATACAGGAGAGAGTGGTGGCGAGCCTCGTAATGTGGCATCACCTGATATTAATACTGAAGATTTTAGCGCAGCTATCGATTTCCTCGGAATTCAGCCCTTTGTTGATCGTGAGAAAGTTGGAATTATGGGTATTTGTGGTTTCGGTGGTATGGGCTTAAACGCTGCAGCTGTTGACAAGCGTGTAAAAGCAATTGCAGTTGCCAGTATGTACGACATGTCGCGCGTAACTGCTCGTGGTTATTTTGATAGCATGACTCCGGAGCAACGTTCACAAATGCTGGAACAATTGGGCGAACAACGCTGGAAAGATGTTGAGAACGGAGAACCAGCATACGGAGCTGCCGGATTACCAGAGGCTGATCAGTTAACCGGTGAAGAACCAGAATTTGTACAAGGTTACGTTAACTACTACAAAACAGAGCGCGGATTCCACCCACGTTCGATTAACTCAAATGATTCATGGACTGCAACCAACTCATTATCATTTATGAACATGCCCTTGCTTACGTACATCAACGAAATTTCACCTCGTCCGGTGTTGATTATCGCCGGGGAAAATGCACACTCGCGTTACTTTAGCGAAGATGCATACAAAGCAGCAAACGAGCCAAAAGAACTGATGATTATACCGGGTGCCGTTCATACCGATTTATATGACAAAGTAGATGTCATTCCTTTCGAAAAGCTGGAATTATTCTTCAAAGAAAATCTGAAATAAAGATTTGTAAACGGCATATAAACATAGTGTTAAAGAGGCTGTCCTCTAAAAATGTAAATTGGACAGCCTTTTTTTAACCCCTTGCGAATGAGTATCTTGAAAGGCAAAGGAGTAGTAACTTTCATGTATTATAATTAGAATGTGGTTTTGTCATTGCCTGAATAGTATATGTTCTCGAGGGAAGATTGCCGGTGTGCTGAGCGGATATTGAAGAAGCAATAACATCAGATACGCAGAAGAAAGGTGAAGGTAAACTCCAGAAAAGTATTGACTTCAACTTTTTTAGAAAAAGAAAAACGGGCTGTATTCTTTAAAAACAGAAAAGTAATTGCCAGGTCAAAAAATTTAATGGATGACCTTTGCGTGAAGAATGACATAAAGAAAGAAGCAAGAGGAAGATAGAAGTAAATCACAATTTTAACAGTTTGAAGCAAATTGCCAAACAAAATTTTAAGTAAAAAAGGTATTTTCGACACTGTTTCACAAAGTGTGTAAATTAAAAATACCGAGGGTTTAGCTATTTATAGCTGGACCCTTTTTTCAAATATGACTAAGAACTGATTTA
>NZ_JAIKLE010000022.1 GCF_022267315.1 Maribellus maritimus | reverse complement strand
ATCGTAGATATTTTGGCGAAGCAATATTTAATAGGTTGCTCGTGGCTTGTGTGAGTTACAAAAATACCTTTGGGTATAAATACGGATAATCATTTAATCTAAATTATCTGTTTGAATAGATTGGAACCTTATCATAAATGGATTGGCAATATACACGCAACTTTTTTAGTTGGTTTATCATCTGGACTCAATAAAAAATAAAACCTTCCAATTATGAAAATAAGTTTTTCAACGGCAATTTTGTTTGTTTTTGTTCTCTTAAGTTGCGAAAAAGGAGACGATTTGACTAATGGTTTAAGCAAAACACCACCTGAAATACAAGGTGCTGTAAATTATGATTTAAACGACGATTCTATCGATGATATCAAAGTAAAATACCAATGGTATACCTGGGATGGAATTAATAGTTCGGGAAACGGCATTTCAGGTTCTGTAGAACCTTTAAATGCAAGCTCAATACTTTTAAAGCGTAGTACTGAACCTTTGTTTTGTAAATTAAATGATACCATTCGATTTAGTACAAACGAGCCTTTTTACTGGGAAAAGTATTTAGAGCCGGACATCGTATCAATAACAAACTCATTTGTTAACGATTATTTTTGGCCCAGTGAATGGAGAGTTCATAGTGATATAACCGAACCGTATTATTTCGGAATCAAGATTGATAATAGCAGCCAGTTGGTAGGATGGGTACAAATAGAAATCGACAAATCAACGGGTGGCATTCAAGTTGTAAATAAAAACTTTTCAACAGAAGAGTTTATTGTGGCAGGCAAATAGAGAACGGGCTATTCAGAGGTTTAGAAATTATTATGTTCTTTATGTTAAGTGTTTTTTTAGATTACAGCCCTTTATTTTAAAAAAAATTACAATTTTGTAGGATGTATATACTTCCTTAAAAATGAATTGTAAAAACTGTAGTGCTGAATTGAATTCAACTAACAATTATTGTGGTCAATGTGGCGCAAAAATTATAAATGAACGAATTACGCTGAAATATTTAATATCAGGGGTGTTGTCGTCTTTTGGCTGGGATAATCGTTTTTGGGTAACATTCAGAGATTTACTGGTTAGACCCCAGTTTGTAATTCATAAATATTTGGAAGGGACCCGTAAAAAGCATACAAATCCGTTTACTTTTTTTGCAATTGTTATAACAATTTCGGTTTTGTTGAATAGCTTCTATTTTGATGAATTAATTGAGATGTCGTCTAATATAGCAACAATGAGTAAAACCGAGACAGAAACTGCTGCCAGGTCATTGCTGGATAAAGATATTCATGAAAACAATACAGGTGAAAACAGTTTGGAAAGGGTACAATTTATTGAAAACTTGAGCACTTTTTTGTACAAGAATTATTATTATTTTTCTTTTTTATTTCTTCCTCTTTATACTTACATCGCTTTTCTTGTTTTTAGAAAACCAAATAATTATGCAGAACATCTGGTTATAAATACTTATATACAAGGGCAGGTCGCTATTTTTGGGATGTTTCTTTTTTTAATAGCCATATTTGTTCGCAGAACAGAAACATATTTTTGGGGAACATTTTTACTAACCTTTAGTTATTATTCCTATGTCTATCAGAAAATCCGGAATTATAGCTTTAAACAATTGGTGGGTAGAATACTAAAGTTTTTTATGGTTTTGTTTATTTTGCTGTTACTGTTTGGGATATTAAGTTTTTTGGCTGGAATTATAATATCGTTGCTAAATTGAAAAGGAGTAATTTAGATTTCATAATATATTTCCATTGCAGATTTCCTCTGTTAGCTGCATTTTGTATTCTTCCAAACGAATAAAAAACGAGGAACCCTCTTTCCGTAAAATCTGGTCTTTGACTTTTGAACCGGATATGAAATGAAGCTTGTAATTTATTTCATTTCAATACCTACCGGGCAATGATCAGAACCCATTATTTCATTTAAAATAAATGCATCTTTTACTGAAGGGAGAAAAGTTTCGCTGACAAGAAAGTAATCGATTCTCCAGCCGACGTTTTTGCCACGGGCACCGGCACGGTAACTCCACCAAGAGTAGATGTCGGTTTTATCTGGATAGAAGTGCCTGAAGGTATCTGTAAGCCCTCCCTGGGTGTAACGATCCATGCCATTAATTTCCTCCTGCATGTAACCGGCTGATTTATTGTAGTTTGGTTTAGGTCTCGCCAAGTCGATCGGCTGATGGGCAACATTAAAATCGCCACAAACGATAACCGGTTTTGTTTGTTCCAGTTTTTTTAAATAGTCAAAAAATGCTTTATCCCATTGTTGTCTGTAATTCAGCCTTTTTAATTCACTTCCTGAATTTGGAACATATACCGTTACCAGATAAAAATTTTCGTATTCCAAACATAAAACACGGCCTTCCAAATCGTGCTCTGCAATGCCAATGTCTGGTGTAATATTTAACGGTTTGGTTTTTGTTAAAACGGCAACCCCCGAATAACCTTTTTTAACGGCTGAATTTGAATAAATATGATACTCTTTCAACGAGGATAATGTTGCTGCAACCTGTTCATCCTGAGCTTTGGTTTCCTGCAAACACAAAATATCAGGTTTCATTTGTTCCACACTTTCAGCGAAATTTTTATTGGCGACAGCCCGCACACCGTTTACATTCCAGGAAATAATTTTCATTTTTTCGTATTTATTGTCAACAATACTACAAAAAAATGGTATTTTATATTGAATCATTTGTAAATTTTTTTGATCCAAACCATCTCTTCATTGTTAAATATGAAGGTAAAAAAGACCGGTTTGTTTTTTTCTTTTTTGTATTTTTTAAATTTGAATATGATAAGTAAATTATTGGAAAATGGATAAAATAGAAAAGACAGCACACACAATCAAAAAGAGTAAACGAGACAGAAGGGATATGATCCAGTATATCAACCTTCAACTTGCTTCGCTGGGGCAGCCTTTTTTTTACGACGACTCTGATGCAGGAACTAAATATGCAAATTCAAAGTTTCAGGCCTTAACAGAAGGACTGATTAACAGTTTTAAGGAAAAATCGAGGCTTTTGGAAGGGCATCTTTCCCCCGTAGATACAAGAATTCAAAATTTTATTGACGATTACCTGAAGGAAATTCAGTTTGATAAGGATTTTCGCTTGCCTACTGATACGCTGGTTTTGAATCAAAAGGGAATGGCAAGAGAACTAAGTTTGCCTCCGAATGGCAAGGAATTTAAAAGCGATTTATTAAGTTCTTACCGTTTAAAACAGGGTGTTCTGAATAATCCTGCAAGCGACAAACGAACTACAAAGGGGACTTTTCATATTGTACGTGGCGGGTTACCTGTTCCTTTGGATAAAAAAGAAGTACCTAAGATTACTTTTGCGCATTTGTTACATGAAGCTTTGCATCCTTCGGACGATTTAATGTTATTGCCTTTTACCGCCAATCAGAATGAAAAGGCAAAAGTTATGGTTTCACTTTTGCTTCGCCCTGTGGTTTGTCCCGAGGTAAAGGGAGTCATCAGTGAGAAAAGTATGGAGATTCGTTTTTTTGCGCCAGGTACGCTTGTGAGTAATCTTGATTTTGTTGAGACTATTTTTGGAAATGCCGGCGACCATAATTTGGCCGTAAATGATGCTGCGCTTGATGTTGAACACTGGACCGGCCATACAGGATGCGTAATACTGGCTCCACAACTCACTAAATTAAAAAAGAAAGATGTTGGCCTGCCACATTATGATGACGCATCGGAACGTCAAAAGCAGGACGGCATGTGCTGGAAGGATAAAAACGAACTGTACAACGACGGAACAGCTTTTAAACTCACCTGTCGCAACGAGAAGGGAGTGGTTGTGACTTTAATAGCAGATAACTATTACGGTTATTCAAAAAAGGAGGTGAAAACTCAAATCAGTTATTCTGCAAACCTTTACGGATTGGTAGAGGAAGAGCATTCAGGAGGAGCTATTGCATTTCCACGCGGTAATATGAGCGACAAAGTATTTGGTTCCAACTTTACAAAAAAATTTGATGTACCCTACAAATTTGAGGAAGTTAAAAAGCTGTTGGCGGATAAAATTGATTTACAGGAAGGTAATTATGCCATTGACAAAAAATACAGCGATATTGTTTATATTCCTGAAAATGCAGATATCGATATTGAACAGACCAGTGTTTACTGGACACATAAAGACAAAGAATTTAGTCTGAAATTGTCGCCCCGGAAAGTGTATGTTCATCCAACAGGCCATAAGTTTCAGTTGGTAAAACACCCCACCGAACAAATGTGGCGAATCATCGATACGGCACCGGAAGGTATGTTTTGTCATAAACCAAGTACAGTCTCCGGAGGTGGAAAATCGGAAATTTCAAAGTCGATGCAAAATGCCATTAAGTATGGTTATTTTTATATTGAAAATCTGGAGGATGCGGAAAATAAGGTAGATGAAATAATCAATAAAGATTATTCCGACAGATGGAAAAATATTCGCCCCGATGCTGCTCCTTCAAGATCGTTTCTGAGCAAGGAACGAACATTAGGCTCGGCTGTTAAGTTGCTTACTCCTTCCGGGCAATACAGCGATAAATACAATAAATTTCTTTCAGAAATACCGGAGAATGTCCGTACACTGGCCTTGTTTGTAAAACGTCACTATCGAGGCAATGAGGAGAGGGGATTAAAGTGGAAAGAACTGTTTAACGTGGAAATCGTGAATGGTCGTCCGGGAAATGTTTTGCGCTATAAACATCAGCCTATTACGGCAAGCTATGTAAGAATCGGATTTAACCAGGAAGGCCGCTGGTATATCCATAAGTTGCGTTCTGATTTTGTCCCAAGTTTAAAAATTCAAACCGAAGATGATATTTCAGCTACTATAACTTTGCCGTCCAAACAGCTGAAGAATCTGAATAAAGAGTTTGGAAATCCAAGTCAGAAACTGGTGGCCAATTGTGAAAGTTATCTTTTTCAACGGCCTGATGAGGCAGTAATTCGTGGTTATGATAAGGAAGCAGAAAAGGAGATTGTGGATAACAATACTTTTCTTACCAATTACGAACCTCTGACAAAAGAAAATGCACAGGAACTTTTGGATGATGTGATTACTTTTGAAAAGTATACAAAGCCCGTTAAAGAGTTTATCAGAAAAGTTGCGCGGGGGAGCGGCGATTGTTATTTTGTTACTCCTTCACATCCGAGAATTGTGGATGGTGAGCCTACAAAAAATCCGCGTTATCTGCAACGAAATATATTTAAGGAAGAAACAATGGACAGCTATCTGGCCGAAGTTGGTGTAAGATTATTCAGAAAAATAAAACCACAAGACCCGGTTCATTGGCCTGTTAATGCGGTTCTTCCCGGAAGAAGAAATAATCCGGCCGATAAAGAAGGCGGCATTCGACCCTTGAGTGTTTACAATCCGATTCATTATCAGGAGTTGCCGGAATTGTTTATGGATTTTATTGCAAGCATTACCGGAAAATCACCTTCAACAACTGGAGCAGGTCTGGAGGGCGCGCTTACCAAAGGGCCTTTTAATATGCTGGTTCCAACCACCGATTTAAATAATGCACTTCTTTCGTATATTTTGACTGAATATCAGGGTTTTAGTAGCGCGGCCGGATATATCGGTTCCGAAAATCGTTTTGATCATGATATCAGTATTTTGGTTCCTGAAATTTGGGCGCGCCTGGTTCCTGAAGATCGTGATGCAAAAAAACTGATTGAAAACGAGTGTCTCGAAAAACTGGAAGATTTTGAATATGAGGGCAAAAAAGTTCTGGCCAGCCGTTTGGGGTACCGCATTACAAAAAACTTTGCGTTTCGCTGTATGAACCGTTTGTTTGATGAGCCGCTGGCTGTTTTTAACGAACGTATGCTAAAACCTGAATTACAGGGCATGGAAGAGTACGTGGACGGAATAAACAATATTACAGAAGCGATGCAACGTGCCGCACTGCCTTATTTTGAAGATGGAAGTGTAGAGGCTGCCATTCCGCCACTGAAAATATTATTGCATGTTATGGCTTACGGGCATTATGAAGGAAAGGATATCAATGAACCAGAACTGCGTAAGATGTTTGAACGCGATGAGGTGATAAAAACTGAGTGGTATAAAGAGCGCCTGAAAATCAAACAGGAAAAGGAGATTGCTTTTTACAAATTTCAGATTGAATATCTCGAAATATTTAAAGCAAACAAACAGAATAAATCCTTGGTTTTGGAAATGGACATTAATGGGCGTCTGAAAAAGGCAAAAGAGCTACTGGCTCATATTGAATCCAAACAGTACCTGAATGAACTGGTTGGAACAATTGGAGCAGATCCTTTATATAAAAAATAAACTGGAAAGTTTTTAATATAAAAGAGCCGTTCATAAAATTCAGAACGGCTCTTTTTGTTTGAGATCTTTTTATTCTGAATAAAACTTTGTTTTGTGCTGTTCGGCGAAACTCATCAGTTTTTCAGCGATATCGGGATGAGCTTCAATAACATTTGTTGTTTCATAAGGATCATTTTCCATGTCGAAAAGCGACAATTCAATTTTGGTCTGTTTGTATTTTCCTGCCATGCCGTCATTTGCTGCATAATCCAGCGTTCTGTAATCATGCGGGAGATGCATTTTCCATTTTCCATCGCCACTCATTATGGCCTGAAATTCTGAACCATTGGAGAAAGCATAATAGTTATGCGGGTTTGTTGCGTTTTCTTTTCCGGCAATCAGGTCCCACACATCACGGCCGTCAATTTCGGTTTCCGGCAACGACACATTGGCTAACTTACACAAGGTCGGTAAAAAATCGATGGTTAGAAATGTGTTCGTCGATTTTTGGTTTCCGGCTAATTCATCAGGGTATTTTACAATACATGCTGAACGTGTTCCTCCATCAAATGACGTTCCTTTGGCCTCGCGGAAAGGTGTGGTTCCTGCGTGATTCCCGTATGAAATCCACGGACCATTATCTGATGTGAAAATAACAATCGTATTTTCATCAATTCCGTTTTCTTTTAAAGCCGTATTTATTTGACCAACCGACCAGTCGAGTTCAAGTAAAACATCACCATATAACCCAACTCCCGATTTTCCTTCAAACTCAGGACTACAAAAAAGAGGCACATGCGCCATATTGTGCGGAACATACAACAGAAATGGTTCGTCTTTGTGCCGGTTTATAAAATCAACAGCATGTTCTGTATACCATTTTGTCAGCATTTTCTGGTCATCAAAATCAACATCTTCAATGGTTACTTTATTATTTTCCCAAAACTGAAGCGGGTAGCGTCCCCAGTATTCCGGATTTTCAGGATGATGTTTCCACATGTCGTTGGAATACATTAGTCCGCAACTTTCATCAAAACCACGGGCTGCAGGGCGGGTTTCCGCTTGGTCTCCACAATGCCACTTCCCAAAGACGGCTGTGCTGTAACCGGCTTTTTTAAATACTTCTGCAATGGTTGGGAAACTGGTTTCAAGCCCTCTTTCTTTAGGACCGTGTGCTCCAAACACTTTTGTTCTGCCCGGGTAGCATCCTGAAATTAAGGCTGAGCGTGATGCAGAGCAGATCGCCTGCGGAACATAAAAATTGGTAAACGTTATTCCTTCTTCTGCAAGTTTTTGCACGTTTGGTGTTTTAATTTTTTTCTGACCAAAAGGGGAAAAATCGGAATAACCTGAATCATCCAAAAAGATGATAACAATGTTTGGTTGTTTTTTTTCTTCCGGTTCTTTCGGTGAATTGTTACACGAGACGATCGAAAATAAGGTGATAATTGCCAGGGTAAATAAAAGTAGTTTTGGTTTCATGTTGGATTGTTAAAAGATTACTGAAAAATTCACTCAAAAATAGGGAAATTGATTGATTAAGCCTTTGCCAGGCAAAGAAATCTCACAAAGTAAAATAGCGGGGGACTTAGGTTAATCTTCAGAAAAGTCATCCGGATCTTTGTCAAAAGGCCCCACACCTGGAGGGTTAAATAAGCCCCAATCGTCTTTTATATAGTTCCATTTATCAAAGCTTTCCACCCATTCAATAAAAAGCAATCTGTATTCCGCAATTAATTCTCTAACGATGTCGAAATACTGAACCTCTTCAAAGCCAAACATTTCCAGAGAATGATTTGAAACCATCAAGTCGCGGGCAGCTTTTCGTATTATGGCGGCGGCTTCCATTCTGATGTCGTAAAGATAACCACCTTCGGCACCTGCTACTTTGACGGTAAGCTGAGCAGCGTCGCTTAGCATATTTCCTTTTACAAATTGAAGGTGTTCATTGTCTTCCAGTATCAGTTCACTGATTTGGTGTACAACGTCAAAAATTTCTTTTCCTTTTTTGTATATGGGAAGATTTTCGGCTGGTCGTTCATGTCTTTCGTAATCCATATTTAGTCGCGGTAACGTTTTACAATTTCGTCATATTCATCAATCCTCCTGTCGCGCAGGAAAGGCCATATCCGACGAACATCTTCCGATCGTGATAAATCGATTTCAACCACTTCCGACTGTTCATATTCGGAAGAAAACTGGTAAATAATTTCTCCCTGAGGACCGGCAACAAACGAGTTTCCCCAAAATGTAATTCCATTTCCAATCCCTGAAGGATCGCCTTCGTACCCTGTTCGGTTTACACCGATAACGGGCAAGCCATTGGCAACAGCATGTCCTCGTTGCGAAATCATCCAGGCTCCCAGCTGTCTTGCTTTTTCTTCTTGTGTATCCGATGGTTCCCAACCAATTGCTGTGGGATAAATCAGAATTTCTGCACCTGCCAAAGCCATCAAACGTGCGGCTTCCGGATACCACTGATCCCAGCAAATGAGTACGCCCAGATTTCCCAGTGATGTTTTAACCGGATTAAAGCCGAGATCGCCGGGAGTAAAGTAGAATTTTTCATAATACGAAGGGTCATCAGGAATATGCATCTTCCTGTAAATACCGGCAACTGAACCATCTTTTTCAAATACCACAGCGGTGTTATGATACAGTCCGGCAGCCCGTTTTTCAAAGAGTGAAGTAACCAAAACAACTCCGGTTTCTTTGGCTACTTTTGAAAAGGTTTCGGTGGCGGGGCCTGGAATCGTCTCGGCAAGGTCAAACATATCAGTATCTTCCGTTTGGCAAAAATAAAGACTGCTGTGTAATTCCTGCAATATAACAAGTTCAGCACCCTGCGATGCACATATTTTTATTTCTTCAACACTTTTAGCAATGTTCTCACTTTTGTTCCCGGTACATTTTTGTTGTACCAATCCGGCTTTTATTTTTTTCATTTTAAAAAATTTTCTTTGTTCAGTTTTACCGGCTCAGGGTATTGCATCGTTATACAATGTAGCGAGCCGTGCTGTTCAATTAACACGCTGCAATTTAATGGTATTATTTCTCTTTGAGGAAAACATTTTTTTAATCTTTCCACAGCAATTTCGTCCTCCTCAACACCGTATACCGGAAGCAGAACAGCATTGTTTATAACGGTAAAGTTGGCGTAGGTTGCAGGCAAACGGTTTCCCTCGCTATCATAACAGGCACCCGGCATGGGCAGTTCAATCAAATCGTAAGACTTTCCGTTGGGCCGGGTGAATTGTTGCAGTTCATTTTTCATCTTTTGTAATGCTTCAAAATGCTCATCGTCCGGATTGTTACATCCAGCATAGGCAATTGTATTTTCATTGCAAAAACGTGCCAGCGTGTCGATGTGTGAATCAGTATCATCTCCGGCCAGATAACCGTGATTTAACCATAAAATCCGGTTGGCACCGAAATTTTTTTTCAGAATATTTTCAATTTCCTTTTGTGTGAATTGTTCGTTCCGGTTTTTTGAAAGCAGACATTCGGAAGTGGTAAGAATTGTTCCTTTTCCATCGCTCTCAATGGAGCCACCTTCCAAAACAAAATCAAAACTTTGTAAACTACAATTTTCAAAAATTCCTTTTTTAAAGAGCTTTTTTGTAATTTGATTGTCAAGTCCAGCTTCAAATTTTTGAGCCCAGCCATTAAAAATATAGTCCTGTATAACAGTTTCATTGCCTTCAAAAACTGTGATGCCACTATGGTCACGGGCCCAGGTATCATTCGATTCTGCCTGAATAAAATATACATTTTCCGACTTGTCAAAATACGATTTTACACGGATCACATCGTCGCATACCACCAGCACATCCTGAAATTTTGCTGCAGTTTTAATAATGTCGACAAAACAGGCGGAGACTTCATCCAGAAGATATTTCCAGTCGCTGTTTTTATGTGGAAAGGTGAGTTGTAAAAACGATTGTCTTTCCCATTCTGCCGGTAGTCTTTTTCTATTTTTTTTCTCCATTTATTTTTTATAAATACACAAGATAAATATTTGTCAAAATTATAATTTTAAAAAACGAAACATCAATAAAAGTTTACAGAAAAAGCATTCCCTTTTTATTATGATTTTTGTGTTTTTTTTAAACGGGAAAAGTTTTCATTTTTGCCATTCAGAATTAAATTTGCAGCTTTTTTTATCAAATCGAGTTTTATCAGACAGTTGAAAGTAGTTAAAACATATACCGAGGCCGAACTTATTTCAGGTATCAGGAAAGATAATCATGATTCTTTTCAGAAAATATTTGAACGCTACAGTCAGCCCTTATATCGTTTTTCGTTAAGCTATCTGAAATCAAAGGAGGCTGCTGAAGATGTTGTGCAGGAGGTTTTTACAAAGGTATGGGCCAACAGGAAGGAGTTAAAGACAAATACTTCCTTTCAGTCTTATATTTTTACCATTGCTTTCAATTCCGTTCGTAAATATTTTAATAAGCTGTCAAAAGTAAATGGTATCAAACACGAAATTTTATTGGAATTCTCAACCGATGTAACAAATTTTGACAACCGGAACAATTTTCAACTCTTACTGGATAAGCTGGATGAATTAATTGAAGAAATGCCTGACAAAAGGAAACAGGTTTTTATAAAAAAGAAAATAGAGGAGAAATCATTAAAAGAAATTGCTGAAGAACTTTCTATTACACCCAAAACGGTAGAATATCATATTACAGAAGCAATGAAATTCTTAAAAAAAGAATTTGAAGAGTTAAGCGTTAAAGGGCTCATATTCTTTTACTTATTCATAGATAAATAATTTTTTTGATTTTTTTTGTTTTTCTGACTGGGGATTTTCTGTTATTAGGGATATAACCAGTGTTTGAAAAACACATTGGTAGCAAAATGTAGATTTAGTTTAAATAAGGAAGGAAGTGTTATTTAAATTTAGCACTCCTTCTTTAATTCGAAAGGATGAAAGAGAATTTTGATTTACATATTTTAAAAAACTTTTCGAAAGGAAAATATTCCTACAACGATTATCTGAGCGTTAAGGAGTGGTTCGATAATGTAAAGGATTTTCCGGGATTTAAAGAAGAGTTGTCAGTTGAATGGGATGAGATAAACCGCAAAGAGTCTGATGAAGAGAAATCTCTTGACCATATTTTTGAAAAGATTCATTACAAGATTTTGCTTGAGGATAATAAAAAAGAAAGACGTTTTAATTTCTATAAATTTTACCGGCAGGCGGCGGCTATTTTGCTGATACCCGTTTTGGCCTTTTTACTTTACTATCTTGTTCGACCCGATAATAATATTCCGCTAAATTCAGGCTGGGTCGAAATTAATGCCCCGGAAGGAGCACGCGTTGAGTTTTTTCTTCCGGATAGTTCTTCAGGCTGGCTTAACAGCGGTTCAAAACTAAAATTTCCTGCGGTGTTTGAACAAAACAGAGAAGTTCAGTTGCAAGGCGAAGCTTACTTTGAAGTAAAGCACCTCGCAAGTTCTGATTTCACCGTGAATGTTCCTGATTTTGATGTTAAAGTTTTAGGTACAAAGTTTAATGTATTATCCTATGCTGCTGATGGCCAAACTGAAGTTGTTTTGGCTGAAGGGAAAGTGGAAATAAGTGGAAAAGCCGGAAAATTTAAGTATACAATGACACCTGGGAAACGGGCAATCTTTAATCGCGAAACAAGAATGTTGAACGTTGAAGAGGTTGAAGCGGAGAGGTTTTCAGCCTGGAAGGACGGATTTCTTGTAATTGATAACGAGTCGCTGGAACAGGTTTTATCAAGAATAGAAAGGTGGTATAATGCAAAGATTATTGTTGAAGATGAAACATTAAAAAGTTACCGTTTTAAAGCTACATTTAAAGATGAGCCTCTGGAAGAAGTTTTGCGGTTAATAGCGTTAACAACACCGATAAAATATAGCATCGACAAAAGAGAATTTGATGCAAATGGGATTTTAAAAAAGAAGATAGTACATATGACATTGAAAGATAATTAGATGCAAAAACAGGAAAATGGTACCAGCACTTTCCTGTCGACTTTGCAGAGCGAGATCAATTAATAATTTATTCACTCTATCAAATTGTAAATTTATGAAAAAATTTCTAAAACTAAAGGCGCCGGCGGGTTTTCAGCCTTCCGGGAACACTGCCTTTAAAAAAGGCATTAGAATGTTACGATTTACTGTTTTTTGTTTTTTCCTCGGCTTACTTCAGGTAGCAGCTGTGGAATCATATTCACAGGCAACAAGACTATCGTTAAAAATGCAGGGCGAAAGTCTGGAAAACGTTTTGAGTATGATCGAAGATGAATCAGAGTTTTTCTTCCTCTACAACAGGGATCTCATTGATGTTGATCAAAAAGTAAATATCAATGTAGAGAACAAAACTATTGAAGTAATACTCGATAATTTATTAAACGGGACAAATATCAGCTATGCGGTTTTTGATCGTCAGGTTGTACTTTCCAACAAAAAAGTCATTGACAATGTGGCAAAACAGCCGTCATCTGTATCAGGAAACGTAACTGATGATATGGGAGAGCCTCTTCCTGGAGTAACTGTTTTAGTGAAAGGAACAGCCAATGGGACAATAACAAATCTAGACGGAGATTATTCGATTTCTGATATTCCTGGCGATGCAACTCTCGTGTTTTCCTTTGTAGGAATGGTCACTCAGGAAGTTTCGGTTGACAATCAATCTGAGATTAATATTACGATGCGTACTGATGCAATTGGCATCGAGGAAGTTGTTGCCATTGGTTATGGTGTTCAGCGGAAATCAGATGTTACAGGTTCAGTAGGTGTGGTAAATGCAGAGGATATTTTGGAAAAACCTTCGTTTAACGCGCTTCAGGGCATGAAAGGTAAAGTTGCAGGGGTTAACATCTTTTCTAATTCCGGCTCGCCAACAGGAAGCACAAGAGTTATTATCCGCGGTGTAAACTCAATTGAAACAGACACTGATCCACTTTATGTTGTTGATGGTGTTGTAATGGAAGATTTTCACCTTGTTAACCCAAACGATATCGAACGTATTGAGGTGTTGAAAGACGCTTCTTCAGCAGCTATTTATGGTGCAAGAGGTGCGAATGGTGTTATCCTTGTTACTACAAAAAGAGGTGCCAAAAACGGCGAAGTTGTTGTTAGTTACGATGGTTATGTAAGTGTTGGTAAAATTCGTGAAAAAATGGATTTGCTGAATGCTGAAGAATGGTTGGAAGTAATTAAAAGAGGGTATGAAAACGCTCCAAAGTACCGAGACTATGAATTGGGAAGCGAACCAACTATCGATTTTACTGACCCGAATTTGTTTGACGCCAATGGAAATCCTTTGTATGATACCGATTGGCAGGATGAAGCAACCAGAGTTGCCGTTTCTCACAATCATCAGTTTAGCGTTCAGCAGGGAAATGAAAAATCATCGGTAGGCGCTTTTCTCAATTATTCGGATAATCAGGGAATTATGCTGAATTCCTGGATGAAACGTGTAAATGCAAAAATTGCTTACGACGCGCAACCGACAAAATGGCTCGACTTTGGTATCAACATGTTGGTTAACAAGGTTTGGGAAAATGAAATTGAGGAAGGCGGTGGTCACCAGATGCCACGTCGTTCAATGATTGAGATGGTTCCGATTATGCCTGTTAAATTTCCGGATGGAAGTTGGAGTAGCAGTTCAAGTACCAGCAACTTTGGTTTGGAAGGAATGGCCAACCCTGTTCACGTGTTAAAAACACAGGAACGTTTGAGAAATCGTACTCAATTTTTTGGAAATACGTTCCTGAATTTTCACATTCTTCCAGGATTGGATTTGAAAACACAGTTTGGTATTGATAATCATGTCCGCCAGAACAAAGAATACAGTCCCAAAGATTTGTTGAATATTTCTTATCCAAATGCATGGGCGAATGTAAACGACTACGAAACCATGTATTGGCAGGAAGAAACTTATCTTTCATACAACACAACAGTTGGTGATCACCGTATCAACTCGGTGCTTGGCTTAAGCTGGCAGGAACGCGTTTACCGTGAAAATACAATTAATGTATCGGGTTTTTCCGATGATTTTTTCAAGTATAATAACGTAGGTGCTGCAAGCGATCCAAGTGCACCTGGCTCATCTTACGAAAGATGGTCGATGAACTCGTATTTTTTCCGTTTTGGTTATTCATACAAAGACAAATATATGGCAACTGTTACCGCCAGAGCGGATGGTTCATCACGTTTTGGAGATA
This sequence comes from Maribellus maritimus, assembly GCF_022267315.1. Classification (GTDB taxonomy): domain Bacteria; phylum Bacteroidota; class Bacteroidia; order Bacteroidales; family Prolixibacteraceae; genus Draconibacterium; species Draconibacterium maritimum. Next base: position 119,497 of record NZ_JAIKLE010000022.1, on the reverse strand, counting down.
ACAATAAATATGGTTTCTTCCCGTCTGCAGGTTTAGGTTGGGTTGCATCAAACGAAGAATTTATGAGTTCAGTATCCTGGATTGATTTCCTGAAACTGAGAGCCAGTTATGGTGTTACCGGAAGTACCGAGTTGGGAACATACCGTTCATTGGCAACTATTTCGGGTGGTACTGTATTGTTAAATAACGAAAGGGCGAACTACAATGTAGTAACCCGTTTGCCCAACCCAGATCTTGAATGGGAAAAAACTTCGCAATTTGATTTGGGAATGAATATTACTGCTTTCAACCAGAAAGTATCATTGGAAATTGATTATTATTACAAGCTTACGAGCGATTTATTGTTAGGGCGCCCGGTACCACATTCTACAGGATTCGAATCAGTAATGGATAATATTGGCTCGGTTTCCAACCAGGGTATCGATTTCTTACTAACAACAAGAAATGTTCAAAAAAGCAGTTTTAGTTGGGAGAGCACATTGAACATGAATTATAACAAAAACCGTATCGAAAAATTAGGTGAAAACGATGAAGATATTTTCCCTGGCCCATGGTGGGTTTCAGGAAGCCAGACGATTCTTCGTGTTGGTGAGTCATTGAGCTCATTTTACGGCTATCGCAGATTAGGTACCTGGGGCACTGATGAAGCTGAAGAAGCTGCTGCTGTTGGTGCTGTACCGGGGGTTGCAAAACGTACGGCTGAAAGAGAAATTATTGGTAAAGGTCTTCCTGATTTTACAGGTAGCTTTATCAACCGTTTTAATTATAAAAATTTCGACTTGGTTGTGGATCTCCAGTTTACACTGGGAGTTGATATAATGCAACAGTTCTTCCATTCAACAGAAGACAGGACTGGCTATGCCAATGGTCTTTCAACCATTTTATATGACGGGTGGACTGAAGAAAATCAAAACACAATGGTTCAGCAAATTCGTAATGCCTCATTAAATGGACAGAATTCAGAGGTTGATGATCACTGGGTTTGCGACGGTTCATTCCTGAGAGGAAACCTGATTTCGTTAGGTTACACTTTCGATGGTGGATTGTTAAAGGGAACAGGATTACGTTCTTGCAGAGTTTATGCAAACGTTGACAATCTTTTTGTAATTCACTCAAAAGATTTTAAAGGTTATGATCCTGAAGCTACATCGTGGGGCGGTGACCAGTGGGGACAGAATATTTTCTTCTTCCAGTATCCAAAACCAACGACAGTAACATTAGGTGTAAATGTTAAGTTTTAACCAGATTTAAACTGAAGAACAATGAAAAAGATATTAGCAATAGCAATGATATTTGGGGTGCTAACCTCATGCGATAAATTTCTTGAAGAAGAGCCGCGAAGCGAGATGAGTGTGGATCAGTTTTTTAGCTATCCCACACATGCTTACAACGCAGTAAATGTGCTTTACAGAACCGGGGCTCCTACTTTTTATGGCTCAGGTGTCTATGGAGGAAGCCGCGCCATGTTGGGAGGTTATATCTCAGGCTTATTCGACAATGAATATAAAGGACAGGAAGTTCATGTTCAACACTCCCAAAACCTTACTTTAAACGGTACCAATCTGGGAAGTTATTTTGATGGCGCATGGGACGATTGTTACCTGGCTATCTCCAGAGCAAACCTTGCAATTAATAATATTCCGGAAACTCCGGATTTAGAGGAGTCAGAAATAAAACTTTTGACTGCGCAGGCACGTTTTTTCAGAGCTTTTAACTACTACTATTTAGTAAAAACGTTTGGAGATGTTCCTTTGATTTTGGATGCCTATTCTTCGCTTGATAATTTGTATGTTGAACGTACACCAACTGCGCAGGTTTACGCACAAATTGTTGAAGATTTAAAATATGCAGTTGAAGAAGGTGGCCTTGCCGATGTGCCTATGACTGAAAATGGTTACCGCATTTCGAAAAGTACAGTTGCCGCACTTTTGGCTGATGTTTATTTGAATATGAGTGGTTATCCGTTACAGGAAGCACGTTACGCTGAAGCAGCAGCAATGGCAAGATCAATTATTAGCAGTGGAAATTATGCTCTTATTCAGAATGGTGCTACTGAAAACGAAAGCGCTTACAATGTGATGCGGGTTTCAGACAATGAAAGCGAATACCTTTATTCAATCGAATATGATGCAAGTATAGAAGATAATTATTGGCAACCAGCGATTTGTTATCCAAACAGCGCAACTTCGTGGGGAATTTTTGCCTATTCAATTACCAACAATGCATACCGTCCAACAAAAGAATTTTTGTGGATTTACGATGATGAAAAAGATTTGCGGGTTCAAAACAAACAGTATTTTCATAACAATTTAACTTATATGGATGGCGGAGTTGAAGTAACTAAAACCTTTGAAACTGCGCCTTATTTGTGGCATAACGATGAAGCACTTTTCGAAACCGGGAAAAATCCGAAGGATATCGTGGTATATCGTTACGCGGAAGTATTGCTGATTGCAGCAGAAGCTATCGCTCAAACAGAAGGTGTTACTGATGAAGCAATTGGTTACCTGGCCGATGTTCAGGCACGTGCTTACTGGCAAACCGATCGCAGTGAAATTGTTGCCGAACTCTCCGGCCTTTCGTTTGATGCATTTATCAAAGCAGTGTGGAAAGAAAGATTACGTGAACTGGCGCTTGAATACAAAATTTGGGCAGATGTACAACGTACCCGCCAGTATCCGGTTACCAATGAAAATACAAAAGGAGAAGTAACTTTTGTTGATGTAATCGGACATACTACGATTTGGGGTAAAACATTCGAAGAAAAACATTTGCTTTTCCCTATTTCTGAGAATGAAAGACAACGAAATCCGAATTTAGGTCAAAATGAGGGATATTAGGTAGTTGGAAAACTATTATCTGAAAGCATCGCCCATATCTGGGTGGTGCTTTTTTCTTTTATTAAAGAAAGAGAAATTTTGAATCTTGGGAAATATTTACCCATGTTTAATATTTAATATAAAAACAAAAAAACTCTGAAGGTTTATATAGTTTTCTGCTATATTTGTCCAAAATTTAGTAATGGAATTACGCGAAAGAATAATTGAGGAGGCTACAAAACAATTTTTCCAGTATGGGATAAGAAATGTTACAATGGATGATATTGCTGTTTCATTGGGAATGTCAAAAAGAACAGTATACGAAACATTTAAAGATAAAGGAACGCTTGTTGAAACATGCATTAATAATTTAACCATAAGAGAAGATAAAAAGGTGGCCCGTGTAGTTAGTGAGTCGGCTAATGTTATTGAGGCTATTTTTGTTTTTATGCGGGAAGGTACAAAAGCTATGAATGCAATTAACCCTGTATTTTTTAAAGATTTGGAAAAGCTATACCCCAGGCTTTGGAAAAGAGTTGATACGGAGACGAAAGCAAAGAGGCTAAATTTATCTGCACGTTTTTTAGAGAAGGGAATAAAGGAAGGATTTTTCAGAAATGACTTAAACATCGAAATCGTTTCTAAATTGTTTCATGAGCAAATGAGTCTTTTAATTGACGAAACAATCTTTCCGCGGGATAAATACAATCATAGCGAGATTTTTCAAAATATGATCATCAATTTCACACGTGGTATTTCTACTTCAAATGGCATTCAGATTATTGATAAAATACTGGAATAAAATTTTTTACGAAATAAAAAACTAAGGATATCTTTTAAGTTTTTCTGGTTTATGATAGACGAAAATAAAATAGTTGAAAAATCCTCAGAACTATATATAAAATATGGGATAAAAAGTGTTAGTGTAGACGACGTTGCATTTGTACTCGGAATTTCAAAAAAAACATTATATGAACATATCGAAAATAAAAATGCACTAATCCAAAAAGTAGTTGAGACTAATTTGTGCAATTTCTTTGACGACATGTTATCAAAAATTGAACAAGAAGAAGATGTGTTTAAATGTCTATGTACTATCGCTTTATATACGTTGAAGATGGTGAATAGAACAAATCCGTCTTATGTGCACGACCTAAAAAAATACCACAATTCTGAGTATCGGAAAATAATTGAGTTTAGGGATAACAAACTTTTTAAAACGTTTGAAAATTGTCTTGAAAAAGGAATTCGGGAAGGCCTGATTATAGGGGATACAGATATTCGCTGTGCTTTTTTTAATCAAATGCTAAAGGTTTCTATTCTTAACTCCGAGTCGGATTTCGATTATGTTGGTTCTCCCTCAGTTCAGAAAATGTACAAAATGATTTTAAATGACATTCGCGGGATTACCACGATAAAAGGGCATAAGATTTTTGAACAGAATTACGAAATACTTCTCCATTTGAAATAGAAAACCAAAAAATAGTTATCCAAAAGTTGACAAACAATTAAAATTAGTTTTTATGAAACGAAAACAGATTACTTTCTTCATTCTTGGGCTTTTACTTTTTCACGGGGTTTGCGCCCAGGAAAAGTTATCGCTTGATATTGAAGCTGCCAAAGAGTATGCTTTGAATTTTAATAAAACGGTTAAAAACTCGGGGCTTTCTGTTGTGCAATCGCAGGAACAGCTGCGGGAAGCCATCGCCACCGGATTACCACAGGTTAATGCAACAACTGATTATTCAAACTCGCTGGGTGCAGAAATTAGCATTCAGTTTGACGAAAATGCTCCTGCATCGAAAATCCCGATTAAACCAACCAGCAACTTTAATTTGCAGGTTGGTCAGTTGATTTTTAACGGAAGTTACATTGTTGGTATTCAAACAGCAAAATTATACCAGAAAATGACGGAAAAAAATCTGGAAAAAACGGAACAGGATATTGTTAGCCAGGTGGTTGAGAGTTATTATTTGGTGCTGGTTTCCGGGGAGTCATTAAAAATACTGGAAGCCAATATGAAAAATCTTCGGGAAATTTACAAAAAAACTGCACCCATGGTTTCTGTGGGAATGATGGAAAAGGTAGAGCTCGACCAGCTATCTGTTCAGGTGAACTCATTAAGCAACGCTTTAAAATCAGCCGAGCGCCAGTATGAAATGACACAAAATATGTTGCGCCTCCAATTGGGAGTTTCCGCAGAAACAGAACTGGAACTCACTGAAAAGCTTGAAGAGATTATGAACGACGCCAATACAAACCAGCCAGTGGAAGGCTCTTTTGATATTGTTCAAAATATCGATTATCAATTGATGAATGTGCAGGAAAATATGTCGGAAAAACAGGTTGATTTGCAAAAAGCTGCTTATTTGCCAACCGTATCCGGCTATTACAATTACACCTACAAAATCCTGAAACCTGCATTTGATATGTCGCCGCCGCACATGGTTGGTTTACAAATGAATATTCCTGTTTTTTCAAGTGGAGAGAGAAGAGCAAAAGTGCGCCAGGCAAGAATTGATCTTGAAACGGCCAAAAATAACAAGGCGATGCTTGAAGATCAATTATCGATTCAGTACAAACAGTTGAAATTTAATTTTTTAAGCGCAATAGAAAGTTTTGAAACGCAGAAAAAGAATGTAGAGGTTTCACGTGAAGTTTATAAAAGCTTAAAAACCAAATATGAACAAGGTGTTATTTCCAGTCTTGAACTCACAACCGCAGATAATAATTACCTGAATGCGGAGTCGGATTACCTTACTTCGATGCTGGAAGTTTTAAGAGCACAAAATGAGTTAAATACGCTAACAGGAATAGTAAACAATTAAAAAACTATAATAATGAGACGATTAAACATTTATACATTTATGCTTTTTATGTTGCCGGCAGTTTTATTTTCCTGCACAGAAAAGCCTGCAGAAAATACCGCGGAAGGGGTTCAAAAAGCAAAAAAGGAAGTTGTGCGGGAAACAATACTTACCGAAGAAGAAATTTCCCGTTCAATTGAATACAGCTCAACATTCGAACCTTTTGAAGAAGTGCATCTGGCACCTGCTTCGCCCGGGAAAATAGAATCAATTCCGGTTGAAATAGGGGATAAGGTGAGTAAAGATCAGGTGTTGATTAAAATGGATGACACTCAGTTACTTCAGTCAAAGATTCAAATGAATAACTTACAAACCGATTTTTCGCGATTGGATACACTGCGTAAAGTTGGAAGTATTGCCCAGCAACAGTACGACCAGATGGAAGCACAATACGAAGTTGCTCAAAAAAATGTGAAACATTTGGCCGATAATACAACCATTACAGCGCCTTTCTCCGGCGTTATTTCAGGCAAATATTTTGAAAATGGCGAAATGTATTCAGGATCTCCGATTGCCGCAGTTGGAAAGGCGGCGATTGTATCGTTGATTCAAATTAACAAATTGAAAGCAATTGTAAGTATTTCGGAAAAATATTTTCCAAATGTAAAAAAAGGGATGGAGGCAAAAATTAAAGTTGATGTCTACCCGGATATGGAGTTTAGTGGAAAAATATACCGAATTTATCCCACCATTAATCCGCAAAGCCGCTCTTTTGATGTTGAAGTAAGTATTGATAACTCAAAAAATTTACTTCGACCGGGGATGTTTAGCCGGATTTCAATTGATTTGGAAGAGACAAATGCACTTGTTTTGCCTGCTGTCGCTGTATTAAAAATGCAGGGATCCAATGTGCGTTACCTTTTTGTTAATGAAAACGGAAAAGCGAAACGTATTGAAGTTGAGTTGGGGAAACGATTTGATGATAAGGTTGAGGTTATTTCCAATGAATTAAAAATTGGTGATAAAGTAATTGTAAACGGCCAGGCACGACTTCTTGACGGAGTTGAGATAGAGGTGGTCAATTGATTTTTGCAACCCAATCAACGATAATTTTAAAAAGAATCAAATTATGAGTATATATAAAAGTGCAGTAAATAAGCCCATAACCACATTGATGATTTTTGTGGCTGTTGTTGTGATGGGCATATTTTCGCTCATAAACATACCAATTGATTTGTATCCGGATATGGAACCGCCTTATATTTCGGTAATGACTTCCTATCCTGGGGCAAATGCATCAGATATTGAAGCCAATATAACCAAGGTTTTGGAGGATGCGTTAAATTCGGTTGACAAATTGAAAGAAATAACCTCGGTTTCTTCTGATAATTTATCTGTTATCTCGCTTGAATTTGAGTGGGAATCAAACCTCGATGAAGCTACAAACGACATCAGAGATGTGATTGACCGGGTATTTGATAATTTGCCCGAGGGATGTGATCGCCCAACTATTTTTAAATTCAATACCAGTATGATGCCGATACTTTTTTATGCGATTACTGCAGAGGAAAGTTATCCTGGTCTTGAGAAACTGATCGATGAGAAAATTATTAATCCTTTAAATCGTGTAAACGGCGTAGGATCGGTTTCAATGGTTGGAACGCCCAAACGAATGATTTATGTTGATGTTGACCCGCAACGATTGGATGCCTACAATTTGACCATCGAACAACTCGGAAGTGTTATTTCGGCCGAAAATATGAACCTTCCGCTGGGAAATGTGAAAATGGGGAAGATGGATTACCAGATTCGGGTTCAGGGGGAATTTACAGAAAGTGAACGTTTAAAAAACCTGGTTGTAGCCAATTACGGCGGACGCACAGTTTATGTGCACGATGTTGCTACAGTACGCGATACTTTGAAAGATGTAACACTTGAAGAAAAAATAAACGGTGAAAGCGGAGTCCGGATGTTTGTAATGAAACAGTCGGGTGCGAATACTGTAAAGGTTGCGCGCGACATAAAAGCAAATCTGGAGGAACTAAAAACTACTTTGCCACCCGATGTGAAAATTGAAGAGATCTTCGATTCTTCAAAATTTATCAAAGGTTCTATAAGCAATCTTTCGCAAACCTTGATGTGGGCAATGATATTTGTGATTTTTGTGGTCTTGTTTTTCCTTGGTCGTTGGCGGGCAACATTTATTATTGTTTTAACGATTCCAATATCGCTGATTGTGGCTTTTGTGTATCTCTATCTCACAGGAAGTTCGTTAAATGTAATTTCATTAACCTCACTTTCCATTGCTATTGGTATGGTGGTTGACGATGCGATTGTGGTACTCGAAAACATTACCAGACATGTTGAACGCGGCAGCAGTCCGCGCGAGTCGGCCATTTACGCAACCAATGAAGTTTGGCTTTCGGTAATCGTTACAACGCTTGTCGTTGTTGCCGTGTTTTTCCCACTAACATTGGTTACCGGAATGACAGGGGTACTGTTTAACCAGTTGGGCTGGATTGTAACTATCACAGTTGTAACTTCAACGATTGCAGCAATTTCACTTACTCCTATGCTTGCATCAAAATTTTTAAGGTTAAGAGCCAAAAAGAAGAGGCGGAAATTAAGTTACGAAAACACCATCGAAAAGTGGATGGATAAACTTGACCGTTTTTATGAACTTAGTTTGAGAAAGTTGCTGAAGTTCAAAACGATTGTTATTATTTTTACTTTGGTGATTTTTGTATCCTCCCTATTTCTTACCCAATTTATTGGGACTGATTTTATGCCGGAATCGGATGAAAGCCGAATGTCGGCAGCGATTGAGTTACAATCAGGTTTGAGAGTGGAAGAAACTACACAGGTAACCAGAAAGCTGGAACAGCTAATTAACGAAAGGTATCCTGAGGTTACGCTTATTTCTTCTTCGTCAGGTTCCGACGATGAAGGAGGTTTTCTCTCCATGTTTAGTACTACCGGGTCAAACATCATAAACTTAACACTGGCTTTAAAAGATATTGAAGATCGGGAGCGGTCGGTTTTTGAAATTGCCGATGATTTCAGAGAACAAATGGCTCAGTTCCCCGAAATTGTAACAGCCTCTATATCTACTTCAACTCAGATGTTGGGGGGCTCCAATACCGTAGATGTTGAGATTTACGGGTATAATTTTGATCTGACAAACGCTTACGCTGAAAAAGTATTGGAACGTTTGCGCGGAATGGACGGAGCAAAAGAAGTTATCATCAGCCGGAAAAACGATAAACCTGAGCTTCAGGTTGTTTTAGACAAAGATAAACTTGCCGAACACGGCCTTTCAACAGCACAGGTTTCTACATTTGTTCGGAACAGGGTGAATGGTTTAACTCCATCTTATTTTAAAGAAGAAGGGGAGGAGTATGATATTAAAATCAGGCTAAAAGAAGATTACAGAAATTCTATTTCAGATATTGAAGAGCTGACTTTAATGACTCCTACCGGCCAGAAAATAAAGTTAAAAGAGCTGGGTAAAGTAGAAGAGTTCTGGTCGCCGCCAAGTATTGATCATAAAAGAAGAGAAAGAGTCGTTACGATTTCTGCTCTTCCCGATAAAGTCCCGCTGGGTGTACTTGCAGCCAACATAAAAGCGGAGTTGACCGGAGTTGAACAGCCCCAGGAAATTTTAACAACAATTGGTGGTGCATATGAAGATCAGCAGGAATCGTTTACTGATCTGGTTATGTTAATGGTTTTAAGTTTGATTTTGGTTTATATTGTAATGGCTTCTCAGTTCGAGTCTTTAAGAATGCCTTTTATCATTATGTTCTCTATTCCTTTTGCTTTTACGGGGGTAATTTATGCCCTTCTTATAACTCATACAACATTAAGTGTGGTGGCAGCGTTGGGAGCTGTCCTGCTTATTGGCATTGTAGTTAAAAACGGTATTGTGTTGGTAGACTATATAAATCTGATGCGCGACCGTGGCTACGAATTGTATGAAGCCATTGCTATGTCAGGAAAGTCGAGATTGCGCCCGGTATTGATGACTGCCATGACTACCATTCTTGGTATGTTGCCTTTGGCTATGAGTACGGGAGAAGGTGCTGAAATTTGGCGCCCGATGGGGATTACTGTTATCGGAGGGTTGATTGTATCAACACTGGTAACAATGATTATTGTTCCAACCATGTACGCCGTGTTGGCAAGTAAAGGCGAACGCAAAAAGAAAGAGAAGATTAGAAAACAATTTGTATTTATGGACAAATAATTTTAAAAAAATGAAAGCTGTATTTATTGTCTTTAACCAGGCAAATACCGAAAGAGTAGAATATATGTTGGATAAGTTGGAAATCAGAGGATATACATGGTGGAATGATGTGATGGGGCGCGGTACTGAAACCGGTGAACCACGAATGGGAACACACACCTGGCCCGAATTAAATTCTGCTATTCTTACTATCGTTCCCGATGAAAAAGTAGATATTCTTCTTGAAAAAATAAAAAAGATGGATGATATTAATGTTGAAGTGGGTGTGAGGGCTTTTGTGTGGGACGTGTTACAAACAGTTTAGTGCCAGGGAAAAATTGTTGATTATTTACAGAAAACTGTTTGAAATTTGTTTTTGAGATCTTGTTTTCCGCAGTGTGTAAAGATCATAATCTTTTTTAATTGCAGAATGCACATACCACGATATTTCGATTTTTAATACGAGTGAGGAATTTGATAAAACAGAGTTCCGGGGCTTTTGGCTCCGGAATTTTTTTTAGTCGATTCGTTTCAGGTAATTAAACTCTGTTACGGAAAAGATTTGGATTCGTCAAATATAAATGTAACACCTCCTGCAAATCACTGCTTTCGGTTTTGAAAAAAGATGCAATTAAATGTTATGAATAAGACTATTTCAGCGGCTTTGTCTTTTTACTTTTTTTTCTTAAATATACTTTTAATTGCGTTCCAAAGTGGTCTCGTTTTTTGCTCTTCTACCTGCCTTTCTTTTCTTTCTTTTAGCTCTGCATCATCTTTCCCACCAAAAATTTTAGCCAGATCAAAGAATTTTTTATCCGCCTCAAGAATCTCCTTGTATTGAGGTTCATCCAACATTGCAAGCAGTTCCGGTTCCGGCTGTTTAAATGTACTGTATTTTAAAGAAGCAAACTTTTGGTCGCGATACGTTTTATAGAAGAATTTTCCTACAATGGGCAAAGCCATGTATGCACCTTGTCCGTAGGTTGTTGTTCTGAAATGTACCCGGGGATCATCAGCGCCAACCCAACACCCTGTAACCAGGTTGGGGGTTATTCCTATAAACCAACCGTCTGAACTGTTTTGCGTTGTACCTGTTTTGCCGGCGAAATCTCCGGGAATGTGGTACACCGTTCGTATTCCCTTTCCGGTTCCGACTTCAACAACAGCTTCCATCATATTGATAACAGCACGGCAATTTTCCGGTGACAGCCTTGATTTTTTATAACCAGGATAACCAAAGGTTTCCAGGGTATTTCCGTTGTTATCCATAATTTCAAGAAGATAATGTGCCTGAACCGGACTTCCGTCATTTACAATTCCAGCATACGCTTCTACAATTTCTTTTAGTGAAATTGATGCTACTCCCAACGCTAAACTGGGGGTTTGGGGCAAGTCGGCAGAGATTCCGAGACTTTTGGCCACATCAATTACATTGGAAACACCTGTTTCAAGCAATACATCAACTGAAATGGTATTTATTGATTGAGCAAGGGCACCTTTCATCGTATAATACCCCTGGTATTCTTCGTGCGAATTTCGGGGAGCCCAGTTGTCATAATCTTCATAAACTGTAAACTTGTTTTCAAAATACCGATCAGGCGATAATCCTGTTTCCAGTGCCGCCAGGTATACAAAAGGTTTAAATGTGGATCCTGTTTGTCGCGCAGCCTTAACATGGTCATATTTAAAGAAGCGAAAATCGATGCCTCCCACCCAGGCTTTTAAATCGCCATTTTGAGGTTCAACGGCAATAAACCCGGCATTGAGTAATTTCAAATAATGTTTTAATGAATCAAGTCTTGTTATTTGAACTTCTTTAAAATCATCCCAGGTAAAAAGGCTGGTTGTAATTTCTTTATTGTAGCTGGCTAAAGCTTTGTCGATATCTATATTTGAGTTTCCTTTTTCCTTTTCAATTCTTCTGATTGCACTTCTGATTATTTCCGGATTTTCTCTAAAAATATCTCTAGACTTCCAGTGGTTGTCAAAAACTTTCTGGAGATTTTTCATGTATTCTTTAACCGACTGCTGGGCATAGTACTGGAGATTGTAATCAATTGTAGTTTTTATTTTTAATCCATCGGTATATAAATTATAATTTTCACCTTTTTCGTTGGTGTTATTTTTACACCATTCCAAAAGTTGGGGTTTTAACATTTCCAGAAAATAGGGCGCCGGCCCCTGGTTGTATGAAATCACTCTGTACTTAATCTCAAGCGGTTTTGCTTTGTATTTTTCGGCTTGTTCATTCGTGATATATTCATATTTTGCCATTTGGTCTATCACCAGATTTCTTCTGTCTAGAGCATGTTCGGGATATTTTCTGGGATTATAATAATTATTTGCCTTTAATAATCCGACTAAAACAGCTGCTTCATGAAGTTCAAGATTGGCTGGTTTTTTTGAGAAAAATCGTTCGGCAGCCACTTCAATTCCATAAATATTTTCGGAGAATGGGACCGTATTCAGGTACATGGCAAGAATTTCCTGTTTTGAATAAATACGCTCAAGGCGGTAAGCGATGATAGCTTCACGAAGTTTGTTTACAGGCATTGAAAACGGGCCAAGTTCTTCGCGCGGGAAAAGATTTTTTGCAATTTGCTGGCTAAGTGTACTTCCGCCACCGGCACTTTTATCCCGCAGAAGAATGGATTTAACAAGAACACGCAACAAAGCAATTTCATCAATTCCCCGATGTTCGTAAAAACGGGCGTCTTCTGTTGCAACCAGAGCATTTATAACGTTTGGAGATATGGCTTCAAACCTAATATTACTTCTGTTTTCTACGTAATAGCGGCCAAGAACTTTTCCATCAGCCGAATAAACTTCAGAAGCAACAGGTGTACTTATCTGTTTGAGCTGATAAGATGAGGGAACAGGGCCCAGTATCCCTAAAAATACCAGTAAGAAAAAAATAATTCCCAACAACATCAGCGCACCAGCTGATTTTAATACAATGGGAAGTATTTTTCTTTTTTTGCCTCTACCGGCTTTTTGTTTTGTTCGTAGAGGAGCTTTTTTTGCTGAACGTGTATTGCTGGTCTTTTTTGTTGCCATATTTTAAAATACGAAACTAAATAAATAACTCAATAGCAATAAAAATAGTATAAATCTATCGCCACTCTTACAGAAATAGTACGATATTTCAGAGTTACTTTTTATTGTTTTTGTAGTATTCAAGTGCTTTGGGCATAATCTTTTCCAAATTGCTTATTCTGTTTTCAGGGTTGGGGTGTGTCGACAAAAATTCAGGCCCTCCGCTCTGTCCCTCCGATTTCATCCTTTCCCAAAATAAAGGTGCTTCAGTCGGATTATAGCCTGCCATTGCCATAAAATATAAACCCAATTCATCGGCTTCACTTTCATGACTTCTGCTGTAAGGCAATATTACACCCAGTTGCGTTCCTACTCCAAATGCAGTCATAACCAGGTTGTGGGTTTCTTCTCTTTTTTCTTCCATGGCCTGCGACAAAGCCATTCCGCCCATTTGAAGAGCCATTTGCTGTGTTAGTCTTTCATTACTGTGTCTGGCTACTGCATGTGCTACTTCGTGTGCCATCACTACAGCGATTCCAGCGTCGTCTTTACAAATTGGCATAATCCCTTCGTAAAAAGCAATTTTTCCTCCAGGCATACACCACGCATTCATCGTTTCATCCTGAATAACATTAAATTCCCATTCGTATCCGTTAATTAATTCTCCGCGTCCAATCTGATGGAGATATTCTTCAACTGCTGATGAGATACGTTTTCCAACTCTTGTTACTGCATTTTTATATGAAGTATTTTTTGACAAGGTCGATTCTTTTAATACAGTATCATAGTTTTCATTACTCAGAGATAACATCTCAGAAGACGGGATTGCAGTAAACTGTTGCCTGTTTGTCAATGGAACAGTTGAACATGCTGTAAGAAAAACCGCAAATGCGAAATAGACAATTTTTTTCATTTTAAATACATTTTTGAAGTTATGAAAACGAAGAGTGTGCCAGAATTGTTCGATGAAATTTTTCCTTTTAAAAACACGCTTCTTAAATGAAATTCAGATTTTCGTGTTCAGTCCGTTCTAAAAATACTGTCCCTAATCGTCCGCAATTTGTGGAAATTAGTCGCTGGTTTTATACCGCGTTAATAAAGAAAAGAGCAGTGTTTCAGTTTTACACTACTCTTTTCCTCCCACAAGTAAAAATAACTATTTTGCCAACTCAGCAGTATCGCCGAGAACTGGCATGTAAGGTCTGATACTATAGTTAAATTCTGTTTTTTCAGTTTTTAGCAGGTATCTGTCCATTGGCGGCGGGCCGCAACTTGCCCCGCCAAGTCCGTTATGAGCCACATCAATCGAAAGAATTGTTTCTTTTCGTTTTGTTAGTTCGTACGGATGACTGGCTTTGTCCAAATCCACAGGAGTATAATGAAGTGCGCTGAAATCCATCACATTTTTGGCTTTTATCATAATTCCCTTTCCGGTTCGGTCTGTAACAGTAACCCATCGTACATCGCTTCTGTTTCCGCAATCCTGCGTTCTAACGTAAGGAACAAACATATCGTCAACTGTCGTTTCGTATTTGCTGATTGCGGCAGCATGTTTGCGGTCGACATAGTTTTCAAATGGGCCGGCTCCAAAATATTCAACATTTTCAAATCCTTCAGGAAGATTGATAATATATCCCAGTTTGGGTAGTGGCCATTCGGTTTCATCCGGAGTAAAAGTTGATTTAACATCAATAAAACCATTTCCGTGTACAGTGAAAGTCGTGTTGGTTAAAACCGAAAAACCTTTTGGTGCTGATGATTTCGCTTCAACTTTAATTTCTACTGTCGAAGAGTTAATATTATCAACAGAAACACTTTTCACTTCAGTTGACAGGTTCCACAGTTCTTCATTCATCCAAAATCTGGAGAAAGCTCTGTCGTTATCAACCGGCGCCCTGAAGATATTGAGCATTGGACCACCAACCGCATTGTATGTGACTGTTGGAGGAGCAGGCGGCTCATTTCTTCTTCTGAATGAACGATGAATTTCTTTTTCGGACGTTAATATATTCTGGTTGTAGTAACTTAAGTCGGTAATGGTTCCTATTTTTTTTCCAAAAACAAGATCAAAGTATTTTCCTGAAACCGTGATGTCAAAGTCATCTTCCGTAACTTTCATTTGGGGTAATTCCTCTGTCGCAGCAGTAACAGCAGGAATCATGTAGGGTATCTTAAACTGTTCCCACGCGACTGAATGTCCCTGTTTGGCCCAAATCTCATCAGTTTTTGTCGAGAATAATACTTTTAGAAAATATTCGCTGCCCGGATTTAGTTCTGGTTTTTCAATCGGGATTGTAACCGTTTTTGAATCGCCGGGTGCCAAATCAAGAGAATGCATTCCGTTTGCCTGAATAACTTTTCCGTCGCACTCCAACTGGTAAGCCAGGTTAAAGGCACTGAGATTATTAAACTGATATTTGTTGGTAATTTTTATTTTACCATTCAATAGATCAACCGGTTCAAAACCAACATATTGATACACCTTTTTTACCTCTTCCATCTTTGGTGTAATCTGTCTGTCTGGAGTAGTTAGTCCGTTGATACAGAAGTTTCCATCATTAGGGAAGTCATTGTAATCGCCACCATATGCAAAAAAGTATTCTCCTTCTTTTCCAGGTACCGGTTTGGCCAAACCTTGGTCAACCCAATCCCAAATGCAGCCACCAATTAATCGCTTGTGATTTTCGATAACATCCCAGTATTCCTTTAGATTTCCAACCGCATTTCCCATGGCATGTGCATATTCGCACATAATAAATGGTTTAGGGTTGTCTTTTGCCCCGGTTTCATCCAGCCATTCTACACTTGGGTACATAACAGATTCGATATCGGCAACTTCGTTGTATCTTTCATAATGAACCGGTCGCTCTGTATCGCGTTCTTTTATTGCATCGGCACAGGCAGCAAAATTTACTCCCGGTCCTGCTTCGTTACCCAAAGACCAAATAATTATCGACGGATGATTCTTATCTCTTTCCACCATGCTTACGACGCGTTCAACATGTGCTTTTTGCCACCTGACATCGTGGCCGAGAGATTCTTCTCCATAGCCCATTCCGTGCGATTCAATGTTTGCCTCGTCAATGACATAAATCCCATAAATATCACATAATTTGTAAAAGTCGGGATGGTCAGGATAGTGACAGGTTCGTACAGTGTTGATGTTGAATTGTTTAAAAAGTTCAATGTCCCTAATCATCATGTCCAGTCCCACATGTCGCCCGTTAAATGGATCATGTTCGTGCCGGTTTACACCTTTAAAGAGGACACTTTTCCCATTTACCCAAACCTGCTGGTCTTTTATTTCAATCTTTCTAAAACCATAATGGTTGGACAGTACTTCGCTTACTTTTCCTGAAGCGTCTTTTATAACAAAATATATCTGGTAGAGGTTTGGTTCCTCTGCCGACCACAGTTTTGGATTGTTAACTGTAACTTTTTCACTGATTTCCGATAGTTTTTTTGAAGAGACATTTTGAGCTGAAACAGTAGCAATTTTATCCTGTTCTGCCGGGACTTTACCATATTCGGCAAGATAAATATCGCAACTTGCAGAACCACGACTTCCAAAATTTCTGAATTTCATGGAAATATCAACCTCTGCTACCGTCATATCGTCGTTAAAAGTTGATTTTAATCCAAAATCCCACAAATTAAGTTTTGGAACAGAATATAAAAATACGTCGCGGTAAATGCCACTTAAGCGCCAAAAATCCTGGTCTTCCAGATAGCTCCCGTCGCTCCAGCGGTAAACTTCAACCGCAAGTGTGTTTTCTCCTTCCTCAAGATATTGAGTGATATTGAACTCTGCAGGAGTCATACTTCCCTGGCTGTAACCTACCTTACGGCCGTTTACCCAAATATAAAATGCACTTTTTACACCGGCAAAATGAATCAATACTTCACGGCCGTCCCATTCTTTCGGTATTTCAAAAGTCCGTCTGTAAGAACCTACCGGATTGGGATTTGAGTGAGCTGTGAAATTTTCAGGCACCGGCTCCATAACTTTGGGTGGATTTTTTGTAAACGGGTATCTGATATTGGTATAAATCGGTACGCCGTATCCACGGGTTTGCCAGTTCGAGGGAACATCTATATCGTCCCAGTAAGAAACATCAAAGTCGGGTTTGAAAAAATCAGTCGGTCGAAGATCCGGATGTTTTACCCAGTTAAATTTCCATTTCCCGTTTAAGTCTACCACATAAGGCGAGGCTACCAAAACATCAGAAGTTGCTTCTTTCAAGTTTTTAAATGGAACAAAGTAGTTATGAGCACTTTCTTTGTTAGTGCCGATAACTTGTTCGTTTTCCCAGTCGTGTTGTGCGTTTAACAAAGTTACCAGAAAAATGCTCGTCAAGAGCAATACGATTGATTTCATGATTTTTTAATTTTTGAAATTTTGCACATTGGTGCAATGTTTAACATGGTTTAGATTTTAGTCTGTAAAGATACTTAAGCCTGACAGAAAGGCAAGTAAATAGCTAAAGGAAAAACGAAAATGTTGTGTTTTTATCAACTATCTGTTTTAATTCTAAATTGAATGAGCTTAGGTGGTTGATAGTCAAAAGAATATTGTTTTTTGTGCCAGACAGAGTTTAAACATTTTTTTTATATTTGATGCGTGATTGAGCTGAAGATTAAATTTTTGCGTTGCATATAAAAACTATGAATTCAATTTCCATTACAGGTGCCTTTATAATCACCCTTTCGCTGCTTTCGTATGGAATAGGAAGTATATCTTTGCAACGGTTTAGAATGGTATCGCCGGGAGTTTTATGGTTTCTAACTTTGGGAGTGGTGCTTGATATTGTTGCAACTATCTTTATGATTGTGGGGGCTAAAAATCCAGGTTTTACTTTGCATGGATTTTTGGGATATTCAGCACTTCTGGTGATGTTGATAGACGTTATTTTTATTTGGCAGATTTATTATAGAGAAAATATAAATGCACACGTAGGTAAAAAACTTCTTACATACTCAAAAATTGCCTATGGTTGGTGGATAGTTGCTTATATAACCGGCAGCTTGTTAATAATTTGGAGATAGTTTATGGCAAAAGACTGGAAAGAAAGATTGGGAGTTGTATTTTCTACAAATCCTGATTTTCAATATGAAAATAAAAAAAACGAGGAGCAGGAAACACTTCCACCTCAACAGCAAAATCTGAAAGTTTCATTAGACCGAAAAAAAAGAAAAGGTAAAAGTGTAACACTTATTTCCGGTTTTGTTGGTTCCATGGATGATTTAAAGGAATTGGGAAAATTATTGAAAACAAAATGTGGAGTAGGAGGAAGTGCAAAAGATGGCGAGATATTAATTCAGGGAGACTTTTGCTCAAAAGTGATTGAAATACTTCACAAAGAAGGATACAAAGCGAAACGTTCGGGAGGATAAAAAAAGTAAATGAAAATGATTTTAAAAGAAATATTTATTGTTTTTGCATTTTTGTTTTTTTTGAATGTTGCTAGTGCACAGAAAAACAAAGATGTATACATGTTTTCCTATTTTATGGGAAATGGCGAGGACGGACTACATCTGGCCTACAGTTACGATGGATTAAAATGGGATGCATTAAAAAATAATCAATCCTTTTTAGCACCTCAGGTGGGCAAAGATAAACTAATGCGTGATCCCTGTATAATTTCCGGTCCGGACGGTAAGTTTCATATGGTTTGGACTGTGAGTTGGGGCGAAAAAGGAGTAGGATATGCGTCCTCTGAAGATTTAATTCATTGGTCAGAACAAAGATATATTCCTGTAATGGAACATGAACCAGCGGCAAGGAATTGTTGGGCTCCGGAAGTTTTTTATGATAATGATTCAAAACAATATTTGATTTTTTGGTCAACCACTATTCCCGGAAGATTTCCTGAAACAGAGTCGGGAGGTGACTCAGGGTATAATCATAGAATGTATTACGTTATTACAAAGGATTTTAAGAAGTTCAGCGAAACAAAGCTTTTTTATGATCAAGGGTTTAATGTAATAGATGGAACATTGGTTAAAGCAAAAAACAAATATGTACTTTTTCTAAAAAATGAGACCAGAACACCGCCTGAAAAGAATATAAGAATTGCGACCAGCGAGAAATTAACGGAAGGATACAGTCAGGCATCGGAGCCAATAACAGGCGATTATTGGGCGGAAGGGCCTACTCCAATAAAAATTGGGCGATACTGGATTGTTTATTTTGATAAATATACAAATCATAATATGGGAGCCGTTCGTTCCGCTGATATGGAAAATTGGGAAGATATTTCAAAAATGATTAGTTTTCCGGAAGGAACCAGACATGGAACAGTTTTTAAAGTTTCAAAAAAAGTTTTAAATAAGTTAAAGTAAAAACGGTAAATAAAATTCACCTTGGCTGAAATAGGAAAAATAAATACGCTGAAAGTTGTCAGAGAAACAGAAAATGGGGTATATCTTGACGGAGAAAATCTGGGCGAAATATTAATGCCTCAAAAGTTTGTCACCAAAGAGATTCGTGAAAACAATGAAGCTGTTGTTTTTGTATATTCTGACTCGGAAGACAGATTGGTGGCAACCTCAGAGGATCCACTGGCAAAAGTCGGTGAATTTGCTTATTTAAAAGCAGTTGCAACAAGTAGGTTTGGAGCTTTCTTGGATTGGGGGCTTCCAAAAGATATACTCGTACCTTTCAGCGAGCAAAAAAATAAAATGGAAGCTGGGAAATATTATTTGGTATACTTATTTGTCGATTTGCTAACCAACAGAATTGCTGCCTCGGCAAAACTTAACAAGTTTTTGGATAATACACCGCCTGAATATAACCAGGGAGAAAAGGTACAATTGACCATTGTTGAAGAAACCGATTTGGGTTATAAGGCAATTGTTAACAACGAACATTGGGGGATTTTATATAAAAATCAGGTTTTCACTTCCCTTTCTACAGGACAAAGAGTTACCGGATATATAAATAAGATTAGAGAAGATGATAAAATAGATTTACTTCTTGAAAAGCCCGGTTACGAGAAAATTGATTCTATTTCTCAAAAAATATTAGATGTCTTAAGTGAAAACAGGGGATTTATTGCACTCACTGATAAATCTTCACCCGAAATGATTCAGGCCATGCTTGGAATTAGTAAAAAGAACTTTAAAAAGGCCGTGGGAAATCTATATAAGAAACGAATAATTGAGTTTAAGTCGGATGGAATAAAGCTGCTTGATTAAACCGGTAAACTTCATTTTTTTGTAATCTGATTTTTATTTTATTGATTTATGTCTTTGTGTTTGGTATTGATTTTTAGTTCGATACAAATGTACTGTGTTTTTATAAGACAATGAGTGTCATATTTACGTTTTATTTTGAAATTATCATTTTATTCACTATGTTCGTTTAAAAATAAATACTTAATAAACCATAAAACCAATAATAGAATGTATCTCAAAAAAATTTTAGGCGGATTTTTAGTGCTAGTGTCTTTTTTAGCAACAGCACAGAACGAAATTGTTGTAAATACTGACTTGGGAAAAGAAACGATCAGCAAGGATATTTACGGCCATTTTTCCGAGCACCTTGGTCACTGCATTTATGGTGGTTACTGGGTGGGCGAAGATTCAAATATTCCGAATACAAATGGGATAAGAAATGACGTAGTTGACGCATTAAAAGAAATTGCCATCCCAAATTTACGGTGGCCGGGTGGTTGTTTTGCCGATGAATATCACTGGATGGATGGAATTGGTTCGCGTGATGAGCGCCCCACCATGATCAATACGCATTGGGGAGGTGTAACCGAAGATAACAGTTTTGGAACACATGAGTTTTTAGAGCTTTGCAGCCAGTTGGATTGTGAACCTGTAATATGCGGGAATCTTGGAAGCGGAACTCCACAAGAGATGTCGCAGTGGGTTGAATATCTTAATTCGGGCAATGTAAGTCCAATGACAGATTTAAGAAAGGCAAACGGCAGAGAAGAACCCTGGGGCGTGAAATACTGGGGCGTTGGAAATGAAAGCTGGGGCTGCGGCGGAAATATGACAGCCCAGTTTTATGCCGATAATATGCGCCGGTTTTCAACCTTTACAAAAAATTATGGTGAAAATCGTTTGTATAAAGTAGCATGTGGTCCTAATGTTGATGACTATAACTGGATGGAAACCTTAATGAAAAACGGAAATCCCGGGGGAAGTTTTCAGGGAATCTCTCTTCATTACTATACCGTTTGTCACACGTGGAGACAAAAGGGGTCGGCTACTCAGTTCGATGAAAAGGAATATTTTACGACCATGGATAAAACTCTTTTTATGGATGAGTTGCTTCGAAATCATATAACAATAATGGATAAGTATGATCCACGAAACAGAGTTGGTTTGATTGTTGATGAATGGGGAAACTGGCATGATGTTGAGCCGGGAACGAATCCAGGCTTTTTGTATCAGCAAAATACGCTTCGTGATGCTATGGTGGCGTCGGTAAACCTCGATTTGTTTAATAAGTATTGCAGAAGGGTTAAAATGGCCAATATCGCACAAACCGTAAATGTGTTACAGGCAATGATTTTAACGCAGGATGGCGAAATGGTAAAAACACCTTCGTATTATGTTTTTAAAATGTATAAAGTTCATCATGATGCAACTCTTTTGCCTTCTGACGTAACTTGTGATAACTATACCTACGAAGAAGAATCGGTTCCTGCTA
The DNA here is from genome assembly GCF_022267315.1 of Maribellus maritimus. Classification (GTDB taxonomy): domain Bacteria; phylum Bacteroidota; class Bacteroidia; order Bacteroidales; family Prolixibacteraceae; genus Draconibacterium; species Draconibacterium maritimum. The sequence goes on along the minus strand of NZ_JAIKLE010000022.1, from coordinate 97,942 downwards.
TCTCGACTACGGCATCTAAAGCTGCCGACGGAAAAATACATATAACCTTAAGTAACCTGGATCCGCACAACAGTAAGGAAGTTCTTTGTGAAATGCGCGGAACTGATAAATTATCTTTTGTTACAGGAAGTATAGTAACCGGGGATAAAATAAACTCATACAACGATTTTGGGAAAAAAGAAGAAGTCTCTTTAAAAGACTTTAAAGATGTAAAAGTAAATGGAAATTCTTTGACTGTAAAAATGCCTGCAAAATCGATTGTAATGATCGAATTGAATTAGAAACCTTAATTGCATCATTTCAAATAAATAGTCGGATTTTGAAAAAGATTCGGCTATTTTTATAGAGTATAATCCAGTTGCTGATTGATGAGTTTAAAATTCAACTTTCTTTGGCCTAGTATATTTATGTAGTCCATACAATTGAGGTAGTGAAATTCATTTTTGTTTCCAAATACCTGAAAAGATTTCACAACCCAGTCTATGGCAGCTTCCAAATCACCCTGCATTTCACAAGCTACTCCAAGGTTATACATTGATTTTGCAGCGATTTTTTTGTTGGGATTTTTTACGTTGGCTTTCCATATTTCAGCTGCCTCGAGCCATTTTCCTTTTTCTACCAATTGTTTGGTTTTTTGCAGTTCTACATGTCCCGAAATGTAATAAAGCCTTTGTTCTGTGCTCCAATGAGGGATAAGTTTTTCAACCAGCCTTATTCCCATTATATCGGCTGCGTTTAGAACTGCATCCCTTCGCGGCGGGAGACTTTTTTCAACGTATGACTTAAGTTCTTCATGGCTGTCCCATGTTAGTGTATCAAGCTGGTCATAAAAAAAAGCAGATTTATAGGTTCTTAAATCATAGAAGTTCCATAATCCAACACCATAAACAGAAGTATTACCATAGAAATGATTTGTTGGCAGTTTTTGTACAAGTTCAACATCAACGGAAGAAAAATAGTCAAGAGAAATAAATAAATCGGCATGTGTCGAATCCGCGATTTTTTTTAACTCTTCTGTAGTATATAAACCAAGTTTGGGATCCAATATTTTTTGAGTTTGTTTTCCTATTCCCGCAAACTGGTTCTGTTTAGCTATTTGACTTAACAATAAAACTGAAGGATACAAAACATATTCATCTAATTTTGAAGTGTCAACTTCATGAAGGTGAACCAGGGAATCAATAATATAATACTGTGGTTTATCATTTTCGTTTAATTCAATTATGGAGTCGAAATAAATTTGTTTATTCAGATTTTCAATAGCAGAGTTAAAATAAATTATGGAAGCTAAACTATCCAATTTTGTAGTATCGATGTGAGCCTTCGAATTTATATAATAGGTACTGTTGTTTGAATAATAAGAATCCATGATATTATTGTAGCGGATGGCTGCTGTTGTATATTTTTCAGGAAGAATGAGTTTTCCCGGTTCAACGACCTCAATGTCAATCAAACTATAACTGTATAGTGTGTTGCAACCTTGTAGTGCGCCTAGTGTAATGATTAGGAGCAGGAAATAAAGGCTTGGCCTCATTTAGTTCTGGCTATTTAGTTTCGCAATGTCTTTTTTTCTTTGTTTTAATATATTCTGATACGAGAGTATCATTTTCAGTTCTTCTTTATTTCGGTATTCAACTGCAAGATTTTGAGCCGCATTTGCCCAACGTGAGGCCATCTCAATATCATCTTTCATTTCGTAGGCCAGCGCTAGGTTATAACGGGCGTTTATAGCCAGCTTGCCGTTGTTCTCTGAAGCATATTTTTCCCACAAAGCAATCGCTTTGTTCCAATCTCCTTCGCTAATATAATTAGCTGCCTGTTCAAAGTCGGGGAGTGGCGGTATGGAATATATCCTTTTTACGGTTTGCCACGATGCAAAGAAGCGTTTCGAGTAATTTTCCCCACTCAATTGTGATGCAATTCTCAATGCTGTTTCGCGTGGAGGTAACTGGTAATTTTTGTTGTAATTTCCGCTTTCATCGTATCCATTCCAAAAAACTGTATCGATTAATGCTTTTCTTTCCACCAGATTTTCTTGTACCGGATCAAATACCGCCCAAACATTTGCCGTAATTACCTCGTTCGATTTTGGCGATTCGTAACTTTCTGAATACTCAGAAAAAAAATACGAAAATGTTTCCAGAGAAATTAACAAGTCGGTGTGAGTTGTTTCTGTAATTTGTTTGACCAAATCAAAATCTAATGGAGGAAGTTTGCTTCCCGAATGTCTTTTAAAAGAATGATAAGGCATAATTTTAATATCAGTAAACGCATTCTTTGTTTTCAGGTTTTTTGCTAATTCATTTAAACACGCAGTAACCAGAATACTATCAAGTTTATCCGGATTCGTACGGGCTTTTCGAAGCTTGTAATCATCTTTATAGTAGCGTTGAAGGGTATCTGCAGGATATTTGAAATTTCTGTAAACCAAAACTACACTTTGGGCATCAGAAGGTATCGGAATATCGCCGGGTTTATAAATATCAATCGGATATTCTTTGTAAACGGTGCATGAAGAGAAAATGGCAATGATAAAGGTGAGTAAGATAAATCGGTTCATGGCTTTAAATTTTTAAGTTCTTTTTTCCTTTTCTGAAGTTTTTCCAAATAGGTATAAGTTTGCGACCTGAACATTGTTTCATATGATTTTACCGCCCATGTTACTGCCTGATCTATATCTCCCAATATTTCGTATGCTACAGCGATATTGAACTGTGCTTTACTTTTTATTGATTTTGAATCGCTGCTACTTTCTAATTCCTGCCATACAGCTATGGCTGCCTCCCATTCTCCATTTTTGGCCAAACTTGCTCCGTGTTCCAACTCATCCGGCCCCGAGGAAAAATAAGTTCTTCTTTCGCTTCGCCACCGGGTACTTATTTTATCGGAAAGATCGAGTGCAATGGCGATTCCAGCTTCTGTTAAAGCTTGCTTAACAGGTGTAAATTGACCAAAAAGTTGCCGCGCATTAATATCTGCATCTTCCCAAATTAATGTATCCCGCAAAAATTCGCGCAAAAGCACTTTTTCTTGCTCCGGATCGTAAACACGAAACATAACTTCATAGTTGATTTGCATTTGTGCAGCCGACGCTTCAAAATAGTTGTCGCTAATCGGGTCATAAAATGTTTCCCTGCCGTAATCAGTTTCAAGTGTCGTTTTGTAGTAGTCCATAGATAAAACTGCATCGGTATTGTATGTCTCACAAAGGTTCTTAACCTCTTCCCAAGACATCTCTAAACTCAGGAATGAATTTTTTCTGAAGTCAAGAAAACGATCAACGGGAATAACATAGTCGTACCTTCCTGACTCAAACAATAGTTCTCCCAAAGCTTTCATGGTTGTGTCAACAGCTTGCAAATCATAAATCGTGGTATCGAGATCAAACTGCTTTCTGAAAAATATATTTTGCAGAGAATCGGACTCAAGATTTTGATACTGATCATCCACTGTCCGGTTTACAATTGTCAAACTCCTGATGTTGGCTGGAAGTTCCTTGCTTCCGGGTTGCGGAATTTCAATGGTCAGATTTTGCGTCGTTACACACGAAACAAAAGTGACTGCAAAAATTATTATTGAAACAAATTTTAGTGCTCTTTTTAATTGTTGTTCCATATGCTCATGAAACCTTTTAATAAATACCCCAATATTTCCTCAAAAACCATTCCACGCTCAATAGTATTAGTACAACAGCAAACAGCCATCGCAGGTTTAACAGTTCATTTATCATTTCCTGAAAATAGACAGATGGTTTTAATTCCTGGTTGTTTTTTATATCGCTAATCAACTGTGAAGTTTGCCCGGGATGATAAAATTTTCCGCCACTTAATCCGGCAAGTTGATAAAGGACCTGATGATTTGCTTTACTCAATGTATTTTCGATATTTACAGTAACTACAGTAAAATTACCTGTTTCTGTAAATGTTTCCTTACCAATATTTACTTCTGCGTTAAAGGAGTAATCCCCCTCCGGCAGGTGTCCTGCATTTAAAAAGTAATTGTCGTTTTGCTCGTCAAAAGTAAAGTCAAATTCCTCGCCGGCCTCGTTTAAAATTTTGATTTTGATCTCTTCTGTTGTAATTTTTTCATACGATTCATTATATACTTCCGCTCTGAAAATAACTTCTTCGGTTTCTGCATAAACCGGTTGGAAATTAATAATAAAATTATCTTCATTTTCACGTAATGCGAGATACTGAACCAGTTGGCTTATAAGTTCATTAAACTGGGCCTGGTTTTGTTCAAAATAATAGTTGTACAGTCGCCAGCGCCAAAGACCTTCACCAAAAATAAAACCGGTTTTTCTTCCATTTATATTTCCCGTTATAATGAGTGGTTTGGCTGTTTCAATATTTTTAATTTTTTGGTAGAAAAGTGTGGAGAACTCGGGATTTGTTTCATAATCTGCAAAAGGGGCGAGTAGCGGAGGAAAACGTCGGGCTATTTCTGTTAGTTCTTCACTCAGTGTAAAAATGCGATATCCGGGGTTTATTGTCGCCTGCACTTCCTCTTCTGAGCCGGCCAGTGGTGTAATTTTCGCTCCCTGGTCCAGTGCATTTAGTTGCGGTAAAAAGGTTTTATTTCCAACAATAAACAAAAGAGGTAACCGATTTTCCTCAGCCTTGCTGATGATGGTTGCAGCTGATTTTGATGCGCTTGGCAACTGATTTAAAATGATAAGGTTAAAATCTTCCAGATTGGACGGATAAGGCTCGTCAGTAAAAACAGAAACTTCGTAAGTTTGCTGCAGATCGAGTGTGTTTTTTATTGCCCCGATATCAGGGTGTGGCCCGTCAGAAAGAATCAGAATTTTTTGTTTGTTTTCCAATACATTTATAACAAATTCCGATTTATTGTTGTCGGTATTTCTTTCTTTTTCTGCGTATTCTATTTGTACCGAAAAGTGTTTTAACCCAGGTGAGCCAGCCTCCAAAACAAATTCCTGCGTAACAAAATAATCGTCGTTGACGGGAGTGATAACTTTTTCTGTAACTTCGGTTTCATCTTCGTATACTGTTAACCTGAACGGTATATTTCTCAATTTTGAAAAATAGGTTTCAACTTCTACCGGAAAGCGGTTTCCTGAGAATGCTGTTCGGTTTACCCTAATATTTTCGATTCGGGCATCTGTCGTCTCAAGGGTATCACCTAATCCAATGGTGTAAACCGGGTAGTTTATCTCATCAGCGAGGTTTACAGGATTTTTTCCCTGGTTGTATATTCCGTCACCTGCAATAACAACTGCGCCAATATTTTCATTAAAATGATTGTTGTTTATGGTTGAAATCAGTTCACTGTAATTTGAATTTTTATCTTCAAAATTCGGTTCGCTTGTTAATCTTGTATTTTCACCAAAAGCATAACTTACAATGCTGTAGGAATTCCCCAATTCATCAGAAATTTGTTGCCGGGTGTTATCAATTTCATTTTTTATCCGGCTGGAATCCGGCACTGAAATCATAGATGCAGAATTATCCCACGCAGTAATGATTATCGGATTTTGAACAATTTTTTTTAGGTTTTTTATAAACGGAGACAACAATAAAAATGCAACTAAAAAAAACGAAATAAAACGCAATGCACTCAATATACGTATCTGATTTTTAGTTAATTCTTTATTGTTTGTGTTTTTGTAATAAAGAACAATTACTATTATTGCCGCAGTAACAATTATAAGCGGCAAAAATATAAACCAGTATTTTGTTCCAAAATCGATCAATGCTAAGTCAAATTATTTTAAGCCCGTAAATATACATAACTCCTTTTTTTAAATCGTGATTAATGCGTAATATTACAGGCTCATTTTATAAACAGTTTTATAATTCCATGTTGTGAAACAAGAATATAAATTGAACACAAATGAAAAACATAGTCTTTATTCTTCTTGTATTTGCAGTTGTTTCATGCGGTAAGATATATAATCCCGATATAACAGTTGAAGATTTAAAAACAAATATAACATATCTAGCATCAGATTCTTTAAAAGGTAGGAAAACAGGGGATGAAGGAGATCGTCTTGCTGCGGAGTTTATTCGAACAAAGTTTGGAAATGCGGGTCTGGACTTGTTATTTGATAATGGTTTTCAAAAGTTTAGCCTTGTGGCTTCAGCGGAAGTCGGTGAGAGAAATACTTTTTCTGTTAATGAAATTTCGTTTGAAGTTGAAAGTGATTATTTGCCCTACGCTTTTTCTGCAAATACAGAAGTTGAGGCGCCTGTTATTTTTGCAGGATACGGGATAGATATTGATAAAGATACGTTGATGTGGGACGACTTTGCAGGTATCGATGCCGAAGGCAAATGGATAATGGCTTTACAGGGCGACCCCGATATGGATAACCCTCAAAGCCCATTTGTGGAGTTTTCTTCGGAACGTGCAAAAGCATTAACAGCTTCAGATAAAAATGCTGTAGGTTTAATTTTGGTGGCAGGCCCCACTTTTAGTGAGAATGATGAGCTTTCGTCGTTGTTTTTTGATAAGAACAGCAGCAGATATTCCATCCCGGTTATCCAGATTACACGTGCTGTTGCCGATAAAATTCTGGCTGGAAAAGGGGAAACAGTCACATCCCTTGAAAAACAGATATCGGATGAAAACAAACCTGTTCAACTGGAAACAGATACGAAAGTAAAAGCAATCGTAAACATTCAGCTTAAAGAAACACAATCGCAAAATGTAGCAGCTATGCTTCCCGGAAAAGACGAAAATTTAAAAGGCGAATATATTGTGGTTGGTGCACATTTCGACCATTTGGGAATGGGCGGGCCAGGGTCCGGTTCGCGTGCTGTAGATACAATTGCTGTTCACAACGGAGCCGATGATAACGCATCGGGGGTAGCTGCAGTAATTGAACTTGCCGAAAAATTTGCCGCAACCGGAGAAAACAAACGAAGTATCATATTTGTAGCCTTCGGGGCTGAAGAGATGGGCTTGGTTGGATCAAAAGCTTTTACTGCAGATCCGCCTGTTGAAACAGAAAAAATGAAGGCTATGTTTAATTTCGATATGGTAGGAAGACTTGATACCACCACAAATGCAATAAGTATCGGAGGAACAGGAACTTCAAAAGAAGCTGAAGATTTATTAAAACAATTGAACAATGGTTTTGAACTTGCTTTTTCTGAAGAAGGGGTTGGGCCTTCTGATCATGCTTCTTTTTATTTACAGAATATTCCGGTATTTTTTATTTCAACTGGAGCGCATTCTGATTATCATACACCCAACGACGATCCTCAGTTTATTAATTATGAAGGAGAAAGAAAGCTGGTTGAATATTCGTATTCCCTTATAAAGGAAATTTCCTCGCGGGATGATGCTTTAACTTTTCAGGAAGCAGGGGCAAAATTTCAACGTAGTCGCGGAGGCAGGTTTAAAGTTACATTGGGAATTATGCCTGACTATGCGGGGCTTGAAAAACGAGGGATGCGAATTGATGCCGTCAGTAAAGGAAAACCTGCTGATAAGGGAGGGATGAAAAAAGGAGATATTATCACTGCCATAGAGGGGAAAAAAGTCGGGAATATTTATGATTATATGAATCGCCTGCAAACTCTTGAAGCCGGTCAACGAATTTCGGTTGATATCATCAGGGACGATAAAGAAACTGTATTAATAATTGAATTATAAATGAAGAAATTAATAATAGGATTTTTTGTTTTTTTTTTAACATCATTTCAGCTAAAGGCGCAACACTTTGACGTAGAAAAGTCAGTTTTGGTTTATAAACAGATAGACGGTCACCAGTTAGAAATGATAATTTACAGACCAACAAAACTGAGTGATATAAAATTGCCTTCCATTGTGCTGTTTTTTGGAGGAGGATGGGTTAGCGGAGATCCAAGCCATTTTCAATTGCAGGCCGAGTACTACGCATCAAGAGGCATGGTTGCTATTTGTCCGGATTATCGCACAAAAAACCGCCATAAAACTTCACCATTTGAGAGCGTGAAAGATGCACGTTCGGCAATGCGATATATAAAAATACATGCTGATGAGTTGGGGGTCGACACCAGTAAGATTGTTGCCGGAGGAGGCTCTGCCGGTGGACATTTGGCGGCCTGCACAGCAATTATCGATAAAGTCAATGAATCCACCGATGACTTATCAGTTTCGCCGGTTCCAAAGGCTTTGATTCTTTTTAACCCCGTGGTTGACACAGGAAAAAAAGGATATGGTCAGGAAAAAATGGATGGCCGGGAGTTTGCTCTTTCACCTGTTCATAATATTTCAACGGGCGTACCACCCACTCTTATTATGCATGGTAAAAATGATACCACCGTTCCCTATGAAAATGTGGTTCGCTTTAAACAGGCTATGAAACAAGAAGGTAATAAGTGTATTTTAAAAGGATATCGCAGGCAAACACATGGCTTTTTTAACTATAGTCGGAGTCCAAGAAATTTTCAAAAAACACTCAGAAGATCTGAAAAATTTTTGGAGAAATTGGATTATTTAAAAGGAAGCAGTTGGTTAAAAGAATATTGTGATCAAATAAAATAATTGAATTTATATCCTTTATATGATTTCCGGTTTTGTTTAATATTGAATTTTGTTTAAATCCCCTGACTACTTCATATATTACTTTTGTTTAGGAACTTTTACCATTTTGTGATACTTCTGTGATGAACTGAACATACATTTGTAATGTTAAACTTGAAAAAACAAAATGGAAAAGGTTCTCATCATTGAAGACGACAAAGATATTTCCGAATTGATATCGATTCACATATCAGATATGAATTTTGAAATTGACAAGGCTTTTGACGGGAAAACAGGACTGTTAAAAGCCTTAAATAATACCTATAAATTTATTCTACTTGACATTCGTCTTCCGTTTGTCGACGGGTTTGAAATTTGTAAAAAAGTCAGACAGGAAAAAATTAATACACCGATTTTAATGCTGACTTCCAAATCAGAGGAAATAGACAAAGTGTTGGGTCTTGAAATTGGTGCCGACGATTATATAACAAAACCGTTTAGTGTCCGCGAACTAATTGCCCGTGTAAAAGCAGTGCTTCGTCGTGTGGAAATTTCAAAACAACCACAAGAAGATAACGACAAACAGATAAAAAACGGGGAACTCTTTATAAATGTGGGGATGCGAATTGTCGAAATTGACAAAAAAAGAATTGAACTTTCACCAAAAGAATTTGACCTTTTGGTGTTGCTTGCTTCAAATCCCGGAAAAACGTTTACCCGAATGTCGCTCCTCAATCAGGTGTGGGGGTATGAATTTGAAGGATTTGAACACACAGTAAATTCCCACATCAATCGGTTGCGAACAAAAATCGAATCCAATTTAAATCAGCCCGAATACATTTTGACTACCTGGGGAGTAGGATATAAATTCAGGGAAAATTAATTTTTGGAAAAATGAGTACAAATAAAAACAACAAAGAAACTGATAAACAACGGTTTTTTAGCCGGCTTTTCTGGCAGGTATCGGCTATATTTCTATCAGTTCTGGGCGTTTTTGCAGCTATAGCATTGTATATTTCGGTGCAGGCGGCAAGCAATTATTCAGAAGAGGTGAATCAGAAACTGAACCGTGAACTGGCAAGCAATATGCTGGATGTTATTACGCCTATGGTTAAGGATAGTATTAATGAAGAAGCACTGGCTGATATTATGCATTCAATGATGGTGATTAATCCTACTGTTGAAGTATATTTACTGGACAAAGAAGGAACTATTCTGAGTTATGTTGTTCCCGAGAAAGATGTAAAACTTGAAAAAGTTTCGCTCGTTCCCATCCGGAATTTTTTAAACGATCACAAACAATCAGTAATCTATGGCAATGACCCGCGCAACCCGGGGGAGTCTAAAATATTTTCGGCGGCCCGGATTACCGAGGATAATCAGCTACTTGGTTATTTATACATTGTTCTGGCCAGTCAGGAATATATTTCGGCTTCACATCTCGTTATCGGGAGTTATATTTTGGGGCTATCTATTCGTTCGGTTATAGTCATTTTAATCGTAACCGCTTTTATGGGCCTTGTTGCTTTCTGGTTTTTAACAAAAAAACTAAATGTTATTACCAGTGGAATCCAAAAGTTTCGCTCCGGTCAGTACAATACGAGAATTCCGGTAAAAGATAAAAATGAGTTGGATAAGATTGGTTTGGTTTTTAATGAAATGGCTGAAACCATCGAAAAAAATATTGAAGAATTAAAAGGAGTTGATACACTCCGTAAAGAATTGATAAGCAATGTGTCTCACGATTTGCGGACACCCGTGGCATCCATTCAGGGATACGCTGAAACCCTTCTGCTAAAAAAAGATGATATTTTAAAAGAAGACAGAGAACGCTACTTGAAAACGATTGTTAAAAGTAGTGAACGTTTAAAAAAGCTGGTCTCTGAATTATTTGAACTTTCTAAATTGGAATCAAATCAAATAAAACCGGAAATGGAAACATTTGTGATTGCTGAGTTGATTTATGACATTGCCAACAAATATCGTATAATTTCACAGAAAAAAGGAGTCAGTATCAATACGGTTTTATCAAAAGATTTGCCGCTCGTGGAAGCTGATATTTCGCTGCTTGAACGTGCTTTACAAAATCTTATTGACAATGCAATTAAATTTTGCGAGGAGGGAGACACAATAAACATTGAAGTAAATACTGAAGAAGTTGGGAAAGTAAACGTGCAAATTTCAGATTCCGGACAGGGCATAAAACAGGAAGATATTCCGCATATTTTTGAACGTTACTATAAGGGACGGGAACATACCGAAAGCACCGGTTTGGGACTTGCTATTGTAAAAAAGATTATGGAGTTGCATCATTCCGATATAAAGGTGTTTAGCCAATTCGGAAAGGGAACCACATTTTCCTTTCACTTGCCGGTAGCTCAAATTGCATAACGTAATTTGTCGAGTTTATTTGATAAAGAGAAGACTTTGAGGTCTTCTCTTTTTTTTTTTTGTTTGTGTGTAATAGTTTGAAATTCAGTTATTAAAACTTTATAAAAGCTTAAAGCTTTTGTGATACTTGTGTGATACTTTAGGCGGATCTTTGAATCGTAACCAAAATAGTATTACCATGAAAATGAAATTATTTATCACACTAATTGGATTTTTGGCTGTGTTCGCAGCCTGTGAGAAAGACGATGACATGATGCCCGATCCGGGGCCAACGCCGGTAGATCCAAACACGGCAGAAAAAGCAGTGATTGACAGATTTAGTGCAGAAGCAGGACATTTAATGGTTCGGGATGGATCCAATGGCCTTCCGGAATCAAATCAGGCGATTGATTTTGATCAGGGACCCTTTATTACCCAGGGAATAGGACCGGGAGGCGAAGTTGTTAAATATTACAATTTCGATATTCAACCTGTAAAAGCGGCTCCTATTTATGCCCTTTTCAGGGAAGGAGAAAGCTCTCCTGTCTCGGGACAATTAAACATTATCGACGTAATTCCGGGGGATGAAGGCTACAACGACTTCTGGCATGTTAATAAAGTAACTGTACCAACGGATTATGTTGCCAATACGATTACCAGTGTTCAGGAGATAATGGACATGGACTATCCGGTGGAACGTACAAATATTGTTGTTAATTGTCCGGTCGTTCCGGAAGGATCAACGGCTTCCATGCGTTTTAATTCCAGCGAACCTAAAGGTTTAATAAATGGCTGGTATAAAGGAAAACTGGTTTTCTATTTCACTTTCGAAGAGAAGATGTTAACAGTTGATTTGCCATCAAGTGGCCAGCCTGATGTTCCGGTTTCCGATATTCTGGTCACATTCAACATTAATCCTGATATGGAAGGTGGTGGCCCGCCATCGGGTTTTGTAACTGAAGGGATGACCATGCAAACCCATAATGTTGTTCAAACTATTCCAACCGATGCAGGTTATTCTCCACTGTGGGACGTGGATGTTTATGACAACATGGATTTTAATATGGTTTACGACTGGATGAGTGCTTCGAACGCAAATGTATTGGCAATGGGGGTAGCACTCGTAAATTGCCCTGTTGTTTCTGTGGAAGAAGGGAATTTACCTGTGGACCCGGATATGGCTTCAAAAGCTTCTATCGACCGGTTTAGCGCAGAGGCCGGACATCTCATGGTTCGGGACGATATGAATGGTTTACCGGCAGCAAACGAACCAGTTAATTTTGACCAGGGGCCCTTTATTACAAAAGGTCTGGGGCCAAACGGAGAAAAAGTACAGTACTATAATTTTGACGTGATGCCGCTAAAATCAGCACCTATTTATGTTTTGTTTAAGGAAGGGGAATCGACACCGGTAGAAGGACAGTTGAATATTATTGATGTTATCCCGGGAGACGAAGGATATAGTGATTTCTGGCATGTTCATAAAGTTACAGTCCCTGATTATTACAGGGCAAATACTGTTACAAGCCTGGCTGAGTTGACGGCAATGGGATATCCAAATGAGCGAACAAACCTGATTGTAAACTGCCCGGTGGTTCCCGATGGTTCAACAGCGGAACTGCGCTACAAACCTGAAAATACGAATGGTTTAATTCGCGGGTGGTACAAAGATATGGTTGTTACTTATTTCGATTTTTCTGAAAAGACTTTAACGGTCGAGTTGCCTGATGAGGGACACCCCAATGCTCCTGTGTCCGACATTTTGGTTACTTTCAATATCAATCCGGACATGGAAGGCGGTGGCCCTCCTTCAGATTTTGTAACCGAAATGGGAACCGATCAGACACATAATGTGGTTCAAACCGTTCCGGAAGATGATATGTATTCGCCATTATGGAATGTGAATGTATATGATAACGCCGATTTTGATATGGTAAGTAACTGGATGAGTGCCATGAATGCAAATATTTTAGGAACCGGTGTTGCATTGGTAAACTGCCCAATTGTTATGGTTGAATAACAGACGGATTCATTAGAATAATACGCAATATTTTTTAGAGGGAGCGACTGGTCCAGCGGTTATCTCCCTCTTTTTCTGTTTGTATGGTAGATATAATAAAAAACAGAGATAGAAAATTTGTTTGCTGATGAAAAATACAACCTGAAATAAAATGTAAACTACAAATAAAGAATGTTCAGTTTAAAATTTAAATCCAGCCCCTCAGCTTATAATACGTGAGAGCTGCAAGCTCACGTGCAATCAGAATTTCATATTTCAAATGGTTCCAGAGCTGATAGCGCACCGAGATACTTTGTCCCACATCGGGTACAAACAATTTGTTTCCACCCAGTTCATCATCTTTAAACGAAAGATCGGCCTCGGTTGCATTTTCAAAAGCCGGAAGTGCATTCACTTTTTCAAAACCTGCTTTTCTGAAACAAAGCACAGCACGCCGCATATGTTCCGGCGATGATACCAGTAACACCGGGTTTTGCATTTTAATTATTCTTTGGCAGTTCATCGCCTGCGCCCGGGTGTTGGTTCCTTTATCTTCAAATGAAATGCGTATGTTTTTAACTCCCCTCAGTTCCAATTCTTTTCGCATTAAAACAGGCGTACTTAAACTATCTGCCAGATCACCGGGCATTGCAATTACTATTCCGGCTTTCGGGAAACTTTTAGCAGCCTTTTCAACATACCAGCTGCGCATTAGGTTCGACTCACTGGGCATTCCACCACCACCAAGTAAAACAATGGTTTTGGGTTCTTCCTTTAACTCCGACTTGCTTGTTCCCAGCCAATGAAATCCCCAAAATGGAAGGGTTGTAAACGCAAGTAGTAAACATAAAGAGAAGAAAATACCAATCAATACCAATAAATTTCGAAGTATCCTTAAAAAATAGATATTTTTGATTTTTGCCATAATTTTGCAGAAAGCATAAAAATACGTTTAATCTTTTAAATTTTAGCATTTGAAAACATCAGATAAAAACGAAATAATTCAACTTTTTGAACATCACTTTAATGAAAAGGTGGAAACTTTTGAAATGTTGCCGCCGTCGGGTTCCTATCGCGAGTATTGCCGTTTGCAAAATAAAAACAGAACAGCAATCGGCGCTTTTAACTCCGATGTAAAGGAAAACACGGCTTTTCTTTCGTTTACCAATCATTTTTTGACAAAGGATTTGCCGGTTCCCGAAATTTATGCCGTAAGTTCCGATCTTAGAAAATATCTTCTCAGAGATTTGGGAGATACCACTCTGTTTGATTTTTTAAGTAAAACCCGTGAATCCGAAGGATTTTCAAAAAATATTATTAATGAATATAAAAAGGTTTTAAAGGTTCTCCCCAAGTTGCAGGTAGTTGCCGGAAAAGAATTGGATTATTCAGTTTGTTACCCGCGGGCTGCTTTCGACAGCCAAAGTATGATGTGGGACCTGAATTATTTTAAGTATTATTTTCTGAAGCTGGCACAAATTCCTTTTGATGAACAAGCTCTTGAAGATGATTTTCAGACTTTTAGTGAATATTTGCTCAGCGCAGATTCAAACTATTTTTTGTATCGTGATTTTCAGTCGCGTAACGTTATGTTGAAAGATGATGAAGTATTTTTTATCGATTACCAGGGAGGAAGACGTGGAGCGCTGCAGTATGATTTAGCTTCGCTTTTATACGACGGAAAAGCAGATATTCCGCAAAGTGTGCGTAAAGAGCTTTTTGACTTTTACCTTGAAGAATTGCAGAAATACCTTCCTGTAAATAAAAAGGAATTTACAGTTTACTTTCGCGGGTTTGTATTGATTCGCATTATGCAGGCGATGGGGGCTTATGGTTTTCGGGGTTTTTATGAAAAGAAAGAGCATTTTCTAAAAAGTATTCCTTATGCTTTAAAAAACCTTGAGTTTTTACTGGAAGACCTTGATTTACCTGTTGAAATTCCTGAGCTAACCAAAGTATTAAAATTGCTTACTAAGTCGGAAGTTTTAAAAGAAATTGGGCAGGTAAAAAGTAATTTAACGATTCGCATCACAAGTTTTTCCTATAAAAAAGGGATTCCTGCCGATCCTTCAGGCAATGGTGGCGGTTTTGTTTTTGACTGCAGAGCTATCAATAATCCGGGGCGCCACCAGGAATACAAACAACTTACCGGCAAAGATTTGGAAGTACAAAAGTTTTTGGAAGAGAAATCGGAAATCAATATTTATCTTGATTCTGTAAAAGCTTTGGTTGATCAAACGGTGAAAGTGTATTTGGAAAGAGGTTTTTCACATTTGTCAATAAATTTTGGCTGCACCGGTGGCCAGCATCGTTCGGTTTACTCCGCTGAAAAACTAGCTGAATATATACAAAACAATTACCCCGTAAGTGTTGTTCTTATTCACCGTGAACAACAATTTTAGATATGGGGAAAGTTGCCTGTAAAACAAAAGATTTTAAAGACAAAGAAAATCCAAAATACGAATGTAAAAAATGCGGAGCCAAAGTAAAAAAAGAAGAAAAAGTATGTAAGCCCAGGAAGATTAAAATTAAATCATACAAAGAATAAGAGCTATTTTTTTGAATTTTGTGATTTGTACTTTGGTTTTTATCGTTTCTGTTTTTTATTTTCGCGGAAAATTTTCAATAATAAAATCTGAAACATGGGAAGAGCATTTGAATATCGGCGGGCAGCGAAAGAGAAACGCTGGGACAAAATGTCGAGAATTTTTCCTAAACTCTCGAAAAAAATTACCATTGCAGCCAAGGAAGGAGGAGCCGACCCGGATTTGAATGCTACTTTGCGCACGGCTATCTTAAATGCAAAAGCGCAAAACATGCCAAAATCAAACATCGATGCAGCGATAAAAAGAGCGTCGGGAAAGGATGCGGCAAATTATTCAGAAGTAAACTACGAGGGAAAAGGTCCGCACGGAGTTTTGGTTTTTGTGGAATGTGCCACCGATAACACAACGCGAACAGTTGCCAATGTAAAAAGTTATTTTAACAAAGCTGGCGGAGGTTTGGTGCCAACCGGCTCGCTTGAATTTATGTTTTCCAGAAAAGCGGTCTTTGAGTTTGAAAAACCGGAAGGTATGGATGTGGAAGAACTGGAGCTTGAATTGATTGACGCCGGATTGGAAGAGATTGAGGAAAACGAAGGAGAATACTATGCTTACGCCGATTATACCAGTTTTGGAGATATCGCACATGCACTTGAAAATTTAAATATAGAAGTGAAAAAAGCCAACCTGAAACGTTTTGCGAACGATCCGGTTGAATTCTCGGAAGAACAACTGGAAGAGATAGAAAAAATGCTTGATAAACTGGAAGAAGATGATGATGTTCAGGCTGTTTACACAAATATCGCATAGAAGATAAAAACATTCAATATTTCTAAAGGGCTTTAAAAGCCCTTTTTTTGTTTCCCTGCCAAATACCTTTTTTTGCCCCTTAAATTGCTTTCGTTCATCTAAAAAATAAATGGTTTTCGTATTGATTGGTTATTTTTACCTTAAACCACATTTATTATGCTAACGGTTAAAAATTATATCAGTCATTTTGAAAACATCTGGAATGAAAGCCCGCTTGATTTCCCTGTTTTTGAAAAAACATATTCGTTAAACGAGCAGAAAATACGTGAACAGCATTTTTCTGATTTTCAGCAAAAGATAAACGGATTAAAATCAAAACGTAAAGTGGAAGAATTGCGGAGGAGTGATCCTTCCAAAACATTTTTTCCGGTTTTTAAATCGTTTCTTAAAACCGTTTTTGATTTTGACCAGAAACATCTGGAAATCATTCTTTCCGATAAATTTAAAAATGTAAGCAGAGATTTTTTTTACAGAGCCCGTGAATTTGGACCGGAACTTTCGCCCGAGAATATTTATCAGGGAATGCGAAATGTTTGGATTATGAATGGAATTCAGCTGATGATGGATATCCCGGTGGATATTACTCCATCTGTTTTTGGTTACAGTATGATTTATCCGTACAGCGATAATTTGCTCGACGATCCAAATATTTCTGCCGAAGAGAAGCAATATTTTAGTGTCCGTTTTAACCGGCGATTGCATGGGGAAGTGGTGTTGGCGCAAAGTTTTACGGAGTTGCAGCTTTTTAAGCTGGTTGAAATGTTTGAAAAACAATTTCCAAGAACGGAGTTTCCAAAAGTTTTTGAAAGTTTGTACGCTATTCAACAGGGACAAACCAACAGTTTACAACTTAACGGAACAACAGAAATTTCAGATAACGAGATTCAAAAAATATGTTTTGAAAAGGGAGGCGCCTCTGTTTTGGCCGATGGTTACCTGGTGGCCGGCAGATTGACCGAGAATGAAGAACGGGCTTTGTTTGGATATGGGGTTTATCTTCAGTTACTTGATGATATTCAGGATGTAAAAGAGGATGCTGAAGCGCAAACCAGAACCATTTTTTCTCGCCGGAATGATTACGATCTGGATAAATTTGTAAATAAAACCATTCACTTTGGACGAAAAGCATTGGATGAAATGTATTGTTTTAAAGGGTCTCAGATAGAGACATTTATTAAACTGATGAATCGCAGTATTGAAACCATGATAATTGAATCGGTAGGAATGAATGAACAACACTATTCCGCCGATTATTTGGCCAAACTGGAAAAACAATCGCCTTTGCGTTTTGATTTTGTTCGAAGAAAGAGAAGTCAGTCAACGTCAAACCGATTTTCTTTTTTTAAGAAGTATTTTGAGCAAAATACCCCTGGCCGGGCCGTTCAGTTTTAAACTCTTGGCAGAAACGAATCAAAAAAAGAGTGCAGATTGCAACAAAAGATTTTTATAGGCCTGGAATGAACAGTAAAATTTTCTTAGCACGCTATCAAATAGGAAAATACAGATTTGAATCTGTTGAATATAATTTTATGAGTTTAATCGTTTATTGTTTCTGACTTTCAGTATTTTTGCATAGCCCGGCGGATAAAAATGCAGAATCAAATAAAAAGATATCAGGTTAAGAATTCTCTTTTAAAAAAGTATGTGAAATTTTTTTGGGAGATTCAAGCGGACTATTTGCTGCTGGAACATAAGGTTATCCCATCAAGAAATATTAATCTCAGGTTTAATTTGAGTGAGACAAAGCACTATTCGAGTTGTGGGGGTGAAGAGCGTTTGCTGGAGAATGTTTTTTTTGCCGGCTTATACGACAGTTATACTAACATTCACCTGAAATTAAATGGCAAAGTGCACATGCTGGGAGTATGTTTTTACTCTGATGGATTTTATCCTTTTTTTAAAGTTCCTGTGTCAGAATACAAAAATCAACTTTTCGGAGCTGCTGAAGCCGGATTTAAAATATCGGATACAATAACTGAGCGGTTAAAGGAAGCAACTCATACAATACATAGGTTGGAGATACTTGAAAATGAATTAATGTTAATGCTTGTGGATGAATACAAAGACCTTGTAAATTTTCAACTGTTATTTAATAAATTGAAACAAAATAACTATTCTTCAGCGATATCAGAATTTTGCCAAAATAACAACATAAATATCAGAAAACTGGAACGTCTTTTTAATAAGTACGTCGGATTACCAGCTAATACATTCTTTACTGTAAATCGTTTTCAAAATGGTTTAAACCAGCTGTTATACAGTGATTATTCAAAATTGACAGATATAGCCTACGATACTGGTTATTTTGACCAAATGCATTATATCAAAGATTTTAAGCGTTTTGCAGGGAATACTCCCGGGAATTTTATTCGGAAAAACAATTCAATGCTGCAAATAGGAAAATTTGTTTAACTGTCGTTTTCTTACTATTTCGTATTTTATAAGTGATTTAGTTTTGTTTTAAATCGTAATTAAAGATAAGTTATGAAAATTCAATCGCTAAAGTTGGTTTACTTTTCACCAACAGGAACAACTAAATCGATAATTGAGAGTATAGGTAAAGGCGTAAATCTGAATCATTCAGAAATAATTGACATCACAAAGCCTCAAATAAGACAGCAACCGATAAAAATAAAGGAAAATGAATTACTCATTGTTGGAGTGCCTGTATATATGGGAAGAGTTCCTGCTTTAGTAAATAATTGTCTAATTCAAATCAGCGCACATAAAACGCCGGTTGTTTGCGTTGTAGTATATGGCAACCGGACATTTGGTAACGCATTACTCGAATTAAAAGATATTTTATGGCAAACAGGATGTATCCCTGTGGCAGGTGGAGCTTTTATTGGTGAACATTCTTTCTCAAGTTCTGAATATCCGGTAGCACAGTCAAGGCCTGATTATGATGATTTGGAATATGCGGAACTGTTTGGACAGAAAATAAAACAAAAGCTTCAATCGGTCTCATCGTTTGAGAATCTTGCTGATATCGTTGTTCCCGGTGAACTTCCGTACGGAGGAACAACAAAACTATGGAGTGTTGATTTTATATCAGTTAGCGAAAAATGCAGTGGAAAAGGAATTTGTGCAGAAGTTTGTCCTGCCGGAGCTATTAAGTTTGAAAACACACGCAATATCGATAAAGAAAAATGCATTAGCTGTTGTGCATGTATAAAAAATTGTCCGGAACAAGCCAGGACGATAAAGGAAAGCCTGGTTAAGGAGGCAGCAATACGGCTAAACAGTTTATATCGTGAGCCTAAAATGCCGGAATTTTTTTATTAATCCTGAAAAATTAGATCTAAGTTTGTGGGAAAACCAAAAAACGCCGTATTAAAAAGCAATAAAATTGGAAATAAAATGTATTTGTTATGAATAAGATACTGCTGCTGTCGTTCTCTCTTTTCTTTCTTTTTACTTTGGGATGCTCAAAAACTAAAATAGAGAAGAAGCCAAATATTATATTAATTTTTATTGATGACATGGGGTGGGCTGATTTATCATGTTTTGGAAATACCGATGTACAAACGCCAAATATCGATAAGCTGGCTTCGGAAGGAATTGCCTTTGAACAGTTTTACGTTAATTCACCTATATGCTCACCTTCTCGTGTGGCCATTTCAACCGGTACTTATCCACAGCGTTGGAATATCACTTCTTATCTGGCACGTCGTGAGTTAAATCAGGAGCGCGGCATTGCAAATTGGTTAGATCCTTCAGCGCCAATGTTGGCAAGAAGTCTTCATGAAGCTGGTTATACAACCGGACATTTTGGAAAATGGCACATGGGAGGACAGCGGGATGTTACCGATGCACCGCAAATTACTGAATATGGTTTTGATGAATCGCTGACCAATTTTGAGGGAATGGGAGCAAAATTACTGCCACTCACAAGAGACGAAACAGGGAAAGTAGGGCGAATTTGGGAAGGCGCTGAAATACTGGGAGAACCATTTACCTGGATGCAACGCTCTGAAATAACTGCAGGCTTTATTGATGCAGCCATTCAGTTTATGGAAAAAGCCGATAGTACGCAGAAACCATTTTATGTAAACATCTGGCCCGATGATGTGCACAGTCCTTACTGGCCGCCTTATGAGGAATACGGAGTTGCCAAAGAAGCGGGGAAACGAGGACTGTACCTGGCAGTTCTGGAAGCGATGGACAAACAGTTTGGAAAATTGTTTGAGTATGTCCAGTCAAACGAAAGATTGCGCGACAATACTTTGATTTTGTTTTGCTCCGATAATGGTCCGGAACTGGGAGCAGGCAGAGCAGGTGAGTTGAAAGGGTATAAAACACATTTGTATGAAGGCGGTATCCGTTCTTCGTTTTTTGTTTGGGGACCCGGATTTATCGATAATAATGCGGCAGGAACACGCAATAAAGAATCGCTTCTTTCTGCTATCGATATTACACCATCGCTGCTTGAGTTTGCCGGAACAAAAGCTCCTGAAAATGTTGATTTTGATGGAGAAAATCTTCTAACAACCATTCTGGGTGAAGCAAAAAAATCGCATTCTTCGCCAATTTTTTACAGCCGGCCACCCGATAGGAAGAATTATTACGGTTTTGAAAATCTTCCGGATTTGGCTGTACGTGAAAACGATTGGAAGCTATTGTGCGATTACGATGGGAGCCGGCCGGAACTCTACAACATTGTATACGACCCGGGCGAAACCAAAAACATGGCTGAGGAGCATCCGGAGCTTACACAGTCAATGACTCAAAAAGTAGTTTCCTGGTACAAATCGATGCCGGTACTGGAACAGAAATAAACCAACTTGTTTGAAATTTGATAGCCGAAGAACAGCTCGGTGTCGTATGATTTGCAAGTTTTAAAAAGGATATTTTGGTCTTATTTTGTATCTTTGATTTTTACAAATCAGTTTGTAATCATGAAAGACATTGGAAACACTTCGCTTGATGAATTCTACGAGGAAGCTGCAAATTTTACAGGTAAGGATATTGATACACTTTTACCGCCGGGTATCGGCAAGGAGATTGGACATTTTAATGTTTTTGACATTTCTGAAACCATTAAAGAGTTTAAGCAGAAAAATACAATGCCATACAATCGCCGGGCCTATTATAAAATCAGTCTGATTAAGGGAAAAAACCGGGCTGAATATGCAGATAAGGTAATTGAAATAAAAAATAATGCCCTGTTGTTTGCTACTCCAAAAGTACCTTATCACTGGATTCCGCAGGATGAAAATCAATCGGGTGCATTTTGTGTTTTTACCGATGCGTTTCTGATTAAAAATAGAAGCGGTGTGGTTTTAGACGAACTGCCGATTTTTAAGTCGGGTGGTTACCCTGTTTTTGAAATTGCTGATGAAGAGGTGGAAGAGCTCAGTTATATTTTCAAAAAGATTAAAAAGGAGATTGTTTCGGATTATGAGTACAAGTACGATTTGTTGCGTAATTATGTTTTAGAGCTTATTCATTATGGTCAAAAGCTGCAACCAGCCAGTGCTTTGCGAAATAGTCAGACTGCCTCTGCGCGTATTGTTTCACTATTTGTTGAATTGCTGGAGCGTCAGTTTCCCATTGAATCGCCCAATCAGAAATTAATGCTTCGATCAGCAAAGGAATACGCAGAAAGGCTGGCGGTTCATTCTAACCATCTTAACAAAGTTTTGAAAGAGAATACAGGTAAAACAACTACTGAGTTTATCAGCGGGAGGGTTTTACAGGAGGCAAAAATTTTACTTAAACAAACCGACTGGAATGTTTCCGAAATTGCATACAGTTTGGGCTTTGAGGAGTTAGCCCATTTTTCCAACTTTTTCAAAAAGAAAACTTCAGTTGCTCCGTTGTCGTTTCGATCATAAAACTGATATTTGAATTTTGCAAATAAAAGATTGAAGTTTGCAAAGCGCTTTTCCCCTTTTTGTCTGAACTTTGTATTTATCAAATCATAAAAATTAAACAATGGAAACAAAAAGTAAGATTGCACTGGTTACAGGTGGTAGTCGCGGGCTGGGAAGAGAAATGGCTCTTAGCCTTGCTAAAAAGGGAATCGATGTTGTACTAACGTACAAAAGTAGCAAACAGAAAGCAGATGAGGTAGTTACTGAAATTCAGTCGTTAGGGCAAAAAGCAGCAGCGTTTCAACTGGATACCGCCAATGTTAAGGAGTTTGATGAATTTTTAAGCGTGGTAACCAACTACCTAAATGAAGAAACAGGAAGCAAAAATTTCGATTTTCTGATTAACAATGCCGGAACCGGTTTATATGTACAATTTGCCGAAACAACAGAAGAACAGTTTGATGAAATGACGAATATTCATTATAAAGGAGTGTTCTTTTTAACGCAAAAATCTTTGCCTTTTATTAATGACGGCGGACGTGTTATCACTATTTCGTCAGGACTTGCAAGGTTTGCAATGCCGGGTTATGCTGTTTACAGTTCGGCAAAAGGAGCTATTGAAGTACTAACAAAGTATCTGGCTAAGGAATTGGGACCACGTGGAATTGCTGCAAACGTAGTTGCACCCGGAGCCATTGAAACTGATTTTGGCGGAGGTTTGGTGCGGGACAACAAAGACATAAATACTCACATTGCAGGATTAACTGCTCTGGGCCGTGTTGGCCTGCCTGAAGATATAGGTGGCGTAGTTGCCTTTTTATGCACCGAAGAAGGGCGCTGGATTAACGCTCAACGAATTGAAGTTTCAGGCGGAATGAATCTTTAGTCTTTCAAAACTGTTTTTAGCCATGCCCCAAACGGGAGTGGGGCATGACTTATTTTTTACATGTACTGATTTAACTCTGCAAAAGCGTCATTCAAATCCTTTTCCATTTCCAAAATTTTATCGATACTTTCGTTGTAAACAGAAAGTTCGAGAATATAATCAATCAATCCAATTTCTCCGTGATTTAAAGCTTTCTCCAAAAATGACGCATTGTTTACATCTTCCATTCCACTTTTATATTCCACTACATTTTCTTGTAATTGTATAAATTTTTGATGTGTTGCTTTTAAAAGGTTGTAAAACTGCAATTTGTTATCTCTGGTGACGCTTTGTAGAGCTTCTGCCTCCGCTTTTGCATGTTTTACAGTATTTATGTTTTCCCACAAAGGAATGGTAACACCGATAATAAAACCCTGAAAATGTGCAGCATCTCTTTTTTCGCTCATGTAGCCTGTATTTATTTTAGGCAACTGTTCTGCTTTTGAAAGTTTTATTTTGTTTTCTCGTATTTGAACTTCTTTTTTTAGCCAGCTTAACATTGGATTTTTTTGTTCGGCTACCAAATACCACTCTTCAAAATCAGAAGGAATATTTAAAATTGGAAATTGTTTTAAACAGAAGTCAAGCGGCTTTCCCCCATTTAATCCTTGGAGTTTAATGAGAAGTGCTTTTTGTTCAATCTCAACGGCTTTCAGTTCTTTCTCAGCTGATAGTTTATTCAAACGCGATTTATTGTATTCCAGAATATTGGTTTCTCCTGCATCAAATTTTTGTTTGTACGCAACAAAAATACTATCTGCGAGCAATTTCCTTTTATCAAGTTCAGCGTGCATTGCATTAGTATATATAAGTTCATTGCATGTTAGTCTCGTTTCCAGCAGAACTTCTTTTTTTTGTTTTTCGAATTGAAGCTCTACTTGTTCGTTTTTTATATTCGAAATATTGTTTCTGAATTTATAGACGGTTGGGAAATCGAAAGATTGTGAAATGCTCACATCCGTTCTGTTGCCAACAGCATCCGGCTCCACCCATAAGTAGTGATATTCAACTTCCGGATTTTCCAGGAAAATTCCCGAACGGTTGTTTAGTTTTTCTGCATCGGCATTTTTTCTTAAAGCTGCCAATGTAGTATTGTTTTGTTCTACTGCCTGTAGCACGTCTTCTATTTTTTGCTGAGCGAAAAGCTCCCAATTTACCATTAACAGGGCGACAATTATGAATAGTTGTTTTTTCATGCTTCTTCTTTTTTAACGTTTCCGCGACCATTTAAAAGAACAAATACAATGGGAATGATGTAGACGTTAAGTAATGTAGATGTTAACAATCCACCTAAAATTACTTTTGCCATAGGGCTTTGGATTTCATTTCCTGAAAGATGACCTCTCATTGCCAAAGGAATTAATGCAAGTGCAGCGGTTAATGCAGTCATTAAAATAGCATTTAACCGATCGCTTGAACCTTTAATTACAGTTTCAGAGAGTGAGAAACCTTGTTTTTGCAGGTTTTGGTAGTTTGATATCAGAAGTATTCCGTTTCTGGTAGCAATTCCAAACAAAGTGATAAATCCAATAATTGCAGGAATACTCAAAATACCTGAAGTAAAATAAATAGCAAAAACACCACCAATGAGTGCCAGAGGAAGATTTAGCAAAATAATTCCTGCCAGTTTAAAGTTTCTGAATTCCTGAAATAGAAGAAGATAAATCAGTAGAATTGAAATTATCGACGCCAGCAAGAGCGTTCGGGAAGCTTTGGCTTCACTTTCAAACTGCCCGCCATATTCAACACGATAACCTTCAGGAAGTTCTATGTTTGCATTTATATTTTTTTGAATGTCCTCTACCACGCTGCGAAGATCGCGTCCTGCTACATTTGCCGAAATAACAAGTTTTCGCTGCACGTTTTCGCGACTGATAGAACTGGGACCGCTTGCCGATTTTATTTCAGCTACTTCTTCCAGTGGTACTTTTTTCCCGTCCCAGGTATCAATCAGCGCATTTTTGATACCTTCGATGGATTCAGTGTAATCTTTGTTGAGTCTCAAAATAAGGTCAAAACTTTGTTGCCCTTCAAAAATGTCTCCCATTTTTGCACCGGCGAATGCAATGTCAACAAACTTATTAAACTGTTCAATTGTAATTCCGTAGTTTGCAAGCAAATCCCTGTCGGGGCGGATTTGAATTTGTGGTATTTCTACTTGTTGTTGAACATTTACGTCAACGAGTCCTTCAATACCGATGATGGTATTCCTGATTTCATTTCCGATTGTAAACATGCGGTTTAAATTGTTTCCGAACAGTTTTATGGCAATATTGGCCCGTGTTCCCGAAAGCATATGATCAATTCGATGCCCCAGTGGTTGCCCCACGGTAAATGCAATTCCGGGAATAGATGCCAGCGTCTTTCGTACATCTGCCAAAAATTCTTCCTGACTTCGTTTTTCCAGTTGAAAGTTTACATCTATTTCAGCGCTGTTGGTGGTTTGTGAGTGTTCATCAAGCTCTCCGCGTCCGGTTCGGCGCGCTGTGGTTAAAACTTCAGGTATGGCAAGTAACTCATCTTCTACCAGGTTGCCAATTCGATTGCTTTCTTCCAGCGAAATTCCGGGTTTACTTACTACCGATAAGGTGAGTGAACCTTCATTGAATTCCGGTAAAAAGCTTCTTCCGAGTGTTGTAAATGCTATTAGGGCAATTCCAAAAACAACCAGCGTAGACGAAATAATTAAGGTTTTGTGTTTTAATGCCCACACAAGCGAACGTTCGTAAAATGAAGATAATTTACGAACCAGCCACTTTTCTTTTTTGTTTTTAGCCAAATATTTGTCGTTAGCCAAAAGCATTTTTGCCATCAATGGTGTCAGTGTCATGGCAACAATAAGCGACATAAATAAGGAAACGATAAAGGCAATACCCAAGGGTTTTAACATCCTTCCTTCCATTCCTGAAAGAAAAAAGAGTGGCAAAAATGCCACCATAATAATTAAAGTCGCATTTAATATTGAAGATCGGATTTCTTTTGAGGCTTCAAAAACTACTGTAAAATATGACTCTCTTTCGTTTAGCGGTTTTTGTCCGTTTTGGCGCAGTCGCTTATACACATTTTCTACATCAATAATGGCATCGTCAACCAGCGAACCAATAGCAATGGTCATCCCTCCCAAACTCATCGTGTTGATGTTTAACCCAAAAACTCTCAAAACAATAATAGCTCCGAGCAAAGAAAGCGGAATGGCCAACAGGGAGATTAAGGTAGTTCTGAAACTTCCGAGGAAAATAAAAAGAATAACAATTACAAAAATAGCCCCCTCGATCAACGCATTTTGTACGTTGTTTACCGAAGTATTGATAAAATCTGCCTGCCGAAAAATTTTGGTATCCAGATGTACATCGGGGGGAAGCGTATTTTTTAATTCTTTCAAATTTCTTTCAATCAGCTCTGTAACTTCCAGTGTATTTACGTGTGGCTGTTTTGACACGGATACAATAATTGCAGGTTTGCTGTTGTGCGATGCATAGCCCATTTTTACAGCACTTCCAATTTTTACTTCAGCCACATTGCGAATTCGAACCGGTTTTCCGTTTCGTGTTTTGATAAATGAATTTCCCAGTTCTTCCAGGTCAAAAGTTCGGGCTATCCCCCGAATGACATACTCATTTCCGTACTGACGAACTATACCGCCCATAGAGTTTTGACTGATTCCCTGACAGATGCCAGCCAGTTCTTCCAATGATACCTTGTAATATCCCATCTTTTGCGGATCGACCAACACCTGGAATTGTTTCAGGTCCCCACCAATTATTGTAACCTGAGAAACACCTCCGGTTGCAAGAATAAGTGGTTTTACATTCCATTCTGCAATGGTTCGCAAATCCATCATGCTGGTGCTGTCGGCCTGCATCCCAATAAAAAATATTTCGCCCATTACACTCGATTGTGGCGCTAAAATGGGCTGCCCGGCACCAACAGGCATTTGAGCTGTTACCTGAATCAGTTTTTCACTTACAATTTGCCGGGCTTTGTAAACATCTGTTCCCCAGTCAAAATCGACCCAAACAAATGAAAATCCCTGCGATGAGGAAGAACGCACTCTGCGAACGTCATTTGCGCCGTTAACAGCAGTTTCAATAGGAAATGTAACCAGTCGTTCCACTTCCTCTGAAGCCATCCCGTGAACATCGGTCATTATCACAACTGTTGGTGCGGTTAGATCTGGGAATACGTCTACGTCCATATTTTGAGCCGTGTAAGTTCCGAAAATAACCAATACCACAGAACTAAACAGAATGAAATATTTGTTCTTTAAAGAAAACTTTATAATATTATTCAGCATAGTGTCAGATTTTAGTGAACATGGCCTGCATGTGGATCTAATGCGCCGGAGGCTTGCGAAAGTTTAATAACAACTGCCCCTTTTGTAACAATTCTTTCGCCGGGGTTTAATCCTGCCAACACGGATGTTTTTAGTCCGTCGGAAGTCCCGGTTTTGATTTCGCGCTTTTCAAATAGTTCCGGTGTTAATTGAACATAAGCGTAATAGACGCCTTGCTCTTCCAAAAGTGATGAACTTGGGATTGTCAGCGCTTGTTGATCTGACGTCGTTTTTAAGTAGATTTTTACAAAATTGCCTGGATAAAATTCTCCGTTGTCTTCAATCTGAATATTTACCGGAATGAGGTAGTTGCTTTGATTGGCCGATTTGCCCCAGGAAACAATTTGGCCATTCAATTCTTCCAAAGAATACATTTTTTGCTGATTGGCAGTTGAGATATTTGCGGAATTAAGGAATACAAGGTCGCCCGCATATTTTGACTGAACTTCAGCGTAAAGCATCAAATTTTTGTTTTGCGAAACTATTGCAATGGCTTGTCCTGCTTCGACAAATTCACCATTCCGGACATACAAATGCTGAATAAACCCTTTCATCGGACTTTTTACTGTTTGTCCGAGAGCGCTGAAATTTTTGCTTAGGTTTGTATAAATAGCTTCTGCATTTTCAAAATCGTTTTTAGCTTCCAGAAGGCGGGCTTTGGTTACAATTTTATCTTCAGCCAATCCCTGAATTCTTTCATAGTCGAGTTTTGTTTTTTCGAAGTTGCTTTTGGCTTCTAAAAATTTAACGCCCGAGTTATTTTCTGCAAAACTATTGCCCGAAATTGAAAACAGGTTTTGTCCTTTTGAAACTTTGTTTCCCGGCAAAACCGAAGTGTTTCCAAATACAACAATACCACTCGTTTTTGCAGTAAGAACCTGCGCATCGTTAGGGGCCGACTGAACCTGAGCAGTAGTTTTTATAACCTGTCCAAAAGGTTCGGTCTTTGGGTAGGCAGTAGCAAAATCAATTTTCCACGACTGGCTTTTTGTGAACACTGTGGCATTTGTTTTATCGGGTACGGTCGCTTCAATAGTTTCGTGTGCTTCTGCGTCGTCTTTAAAAACAGTAATATCTGCTACTATTTTTTCATTTTCTGAACCGTTTTCAACTGCAAAAATAAGTTGCCCCTTCCCCGAAGCAGCGGGTTTAATCGTAAAGTTGTACATTCCTTTTTTTACCGGATTGTCAAGTGTTTTATTTTGTGTTTTCCCATTAACAAGCATTTGCATATTAATTTTCTCTGATTTTAATGGTGAGAAATCGGAAAGATTTGTAAAGTGTACAAGTACATCCGCCTCTTCTCCGGCAACAAAAGGATCGGCTTCAGCAAATACTTCATAAGTGTCGCTGTAAGCGGTGATGTATGATTTTAACTCTTCATGTTCATGTTCAACTTCATTCACTGCTTCTTCACGGTCAGCAGGCACTTCGTGGTTATGCCCCTGGTGCTCGCTTTCTTCGTGAAAGTGTTCGGCTTCTGTCTCATGGTTATGAGCATGCTCTTCGTGCACCTCTGTATGGTGGTGATGTTCGTGTTCGTCCTCACCTTCGTGAGTGTGAACGTGTTCCGCTTCATGGTTGTGTTCTGAATCGGATGAATGGGAATTTTGGTTGCTGCAGGCGGCTAAGTAAAAAGCTGCAACTACAGCTATTAGTAACTTATTTTTCATTCTAAAACGTTTGTATATGTATAATGGCCCTGTTCAAAAATCAAACAGGTTGTTGGTTTTAAAAAAATCTAGATATTACCAGATATTTGACTTTGAAAGTCCGGGAACTCTTAATAAAGGAATTGAGATTTTAGGCCAGGGGTGAGCCGCGCGAATTTATACTTCCGTTTCCGAGACAGGAATAAAACGAGTTAAGGTGAAAAAATATTGGTGGTTGGGTTGGAGGTGTAAAAAAATAGTCTTTAGAAAAATACAAAATGGCAAAAAGAACATCTGAACTGTCGTGTTGATCTTTTAGCCATTGCTGAAGTTCGTCTCCTGATTCTGTGTCGTTTGAACGGGCAAGATAAACTTGCTTTAGTAAGCAGAAATCGGCTTCGCTGCTGTCTTCTTCACTGTGTTTATGGTGATTGTGTTTGCAGTTCTCGATATTTCGGTGTTCAACCGAACCTGTAATTACAATTTCATCATCAAAATGAATATGTGGAACAACTGCATGAGCCAGTAACAAAATACTGACGACTATAACATGATAAACTGCTGTTGCCCTTCTAATCATTTTTAAACCTTTCGGGCAAAGTTAAAAAGATTTTTTTTTAACCGGAACTCTTTAACTAAACAATATGTTAATATGAATAGCATTTCAGGTTTTTCATTTCAAGCAATGCCTTCCGAAGCAACTGGCGAAATTATTTTTTATTCATATGAAATATTCCCGATGGTCTGGATGTTATGTTCCGCAGGCACAGATGTAAACAATGTTTTCAGTTCCTGTTCTGTTAATTTTGTTTCAGGCTGAAAATCGTGTGAATCCATATACTCCAAAATACTTTTATAAAACTGCCGCGCTTCCGGTTTATCCGGAATGGCTTTTAAATCCGACATGCAAATTAGCAATTTCCCTTCACCCACTGCAAACTCAAACACCAGACCCAGTTTATGGTTGCGTTCAATATTGTCAATAACCTGAACCAGAGGCTTGTAGTCATCCGGGGCATTATCGAGGATAAACGGCCGGCTTTTTTTAACAATGGGCCACCATTGCCAGTTGCTGTGAAATTCTGTTGGGAAAGACGTAAATAATGGATGTTCAGGGTTGGTTAAAATTCCCATTGTTCCCGGAGAAACCGGTTTGTTGTTGTTTTCCGAGATTCCCTTAAACATTTTATAATTCCAGTAATCGGTTGTAAATAACCCTCCAACCGAAAAGGCAACATATTTTTTATGGTTGGGGAATAGCAGTACTTTTCCTCCTGAATTTAACTGACTTATGGTTTGTGCATCTATATTTTCTGAGATATATATTTCTGAAGGAACACTTATATCTTTATTTTCCGGATATACCCAAATGGGGTAAGTGTTTTGGTAAGATGTTTCTGCGAGTACTATTTGCAGCGTGAGTTTTTGAGGTGCTTTTAATTCAGAGAGAGGTTGTTTTACCTCTGTAAAATTGAATACTTCGCCCTGTGGGACTGATTTGTTGTCAGAACCACTTCCTACAATTTCACCATCTGCATTTATAATTTGCCATGTCAGTTTCTGGTTTTCCAAATCAGATTCAGAATAGTTGGCCACTTGTATTTTTGCGGTGAAATTTTCACCGTTTGTCCAGCAATATTTTTCTGTAATTAAAAGGGGCACAACTTTATTAGAGAAATGCGAAAATTCTTCGGGAGTGATAAGTCCTTTGCTATCCATAAATGCATCGAGCAGTCCTACAAGTGCAGTCCCCTGGCCAGAAAAGTCTTGCAGATCGAGCAGTTGGAATCCGCCAAATCCGGGTGTACGAATGGCCATTTCAATATCAGCCCGGTAACCCAAAGCACTCAATGCACCCGATGCCCTGAAAAAATCTTTTGCCTGATCAGCCATTCCGGCGGCTTCCAAACGTTTTTTGAATATTTCCAGGTTCCATGGTTTTAGTACACCTGTATATTTTTTTATTTCATCGAAGTTAGGATACACCTGATACTGTGCAATTTCGTGTCCGATAACCGGAACTGAACATTTACTAATAGCCCCGGCGTAGTTCAAATCGGTAGAGGGGTATCTTCCGTTAATGTATCCGCCATCGTAAGCATCGGCAAACGAAAATGAGGCGCGTGTGTGTGTGCTGTAGCTTGTATCGGTATCAGCTCCTACCCGACAGGTGACTAAAAAATCTTCTCCTTCAACCTGGCCCCTGGTGCCAAGGTAATTATTTGAACCATAAGCAAACAGTTTCTCCGGGGCGAGCGGCCGGAGTTGTTTTACCATTTTTTGCATTTGTTCAAGGCTTCCACTGAGTTCATTTCCCAAGGCAAACATAACAAATGAGGCGTGGTTCCCATAACTTTCAATAATTTTTTCGCCTTCGTTTAACAGGAATTCATTTAATCCCGACGGATCATTTTCACGTAAACTCCCCCAAAACGGTGTTTCCGGCTGCATGTAAATTCCCTCAATATCAGCAGCAGCAAAAGCGGCGTTAGGCGGTGTCCATGAATGATAACGATAATGGTTTATTCCGTATGATTTTGCGATTTGAAATAATTCGATCCAACTCTCCACATCCATGGGAGGGTGAGCTGTTAATGGGAAAACACAAGCATTGTGTTCGCCTCTTAAGAATGTTGTTGTTCCATTGATTGTAAATTGAGTTCCCGATGTGGAAAAATCGCGAAATCCAAAATTTGTCTGTAAATTGTCGGTTCCATTTTCTGTAATCTGTTCTGCTGAAAGTTTGTAAAGAGCAGGGGAGAACTCACTCCAAAGCTGCATTTTATCTCCAACCGGATATTTTAATACTATCCGATTTTGTCCCGGATTCAGATTGACCTCATAGCTTTTGGCAGGAACATTATGATTTTCCTGTGTGTTCCAGGAAGCTGCTCTTAATTTAACTTTTACCTCCTGATTTTCTGCTTCATTTGAAAATATTCGAAGGGCGACAATGGCTTCTTTGGTTTTTATGTCGGGCGTGATAGCAAGTGACCTGATATAGTTTTTTACCGTTGCTTCCAGTTTTATTTCACCAATTATTCCATTCCAATTGGTTTGTGTATGTTCTGTCCAGGAGTGGGAGCCTTTTATTCCGTTCGGAACTGAACCATTTCCGTTATCTACAAGAATGGTTAATACATGTTTTCCTGGCGTAAGAGCAGGGGTGAGATTGTATTTTTGAGGAGACAAAATCGTAGCGTTTTCGCCTGTGAATTGTCCGTCGATCCAAATTTTTGCAGGTTTTGTCCGTTCGAGCGTCAAGAAAATTTCTTTACTTTTCCAGCTTTCGTTAATCGTTATTTCCTTTTGGTACCAGGCCCATCCTTCATACATTTTTTCACGCGACAATCGCATGGTTTCGTCGTAATTTTTATTTGGGATGCCTTTATCATTTTCATCCATTGTCCCCGGTAGTTGAACCGTTTCAGTTAATGATTCCGAGAACCAGTTTTTTTCTATTCCAACCTGCGCAGAATCCATCGCAAATTGCCATGTTCCACTTAAATCAATGGTTTCTCGTGTAGAAATAAATTCATTTCTGGTACACGAAAATTGAAAAATAACTCCTAAAAGCAGAAAAATACAGAAGTAAGTTTTTATTGGCATGGCTGATTTTGTTTTACAATTTGTTGGTATAAAAATAGAACTATTTATGAAAATGAGTGTTTGTTGAACATTTAAAATTTCTACTCATAAAAAAAATAAGGTAGAGGGAGAAAACAGACCACTATGTACTTTCTTTAGGGATCATTAAATTTCTTTGAGTTAATTTTTTTAACCAGATTTCTTTATGGTTTACGTAAAACAAAAAATTACTTTTACTAAAGATGGAAAATCGTGAAATTATAAATAGAATATGAAAAGGTTTTTAGTGGTTGGGCTGACATTTTGTTGGCTTTTGTTTTCAGTGGCTCAAACAAAGGCACAAAAAAGTGAAATTGGTTTAAATGAAGGGTGGAAAGCCAAGCGGGCAAGCGAGTTGCCTGCAGATGGAACGGTGATTTCGTCACCCGGTTTTCAGTTTTTCGACTGGATGGATGCTGTGGTTCCGGGAACAGTGTTAACTACTTTGTTGCACAACAAAAAAGTTCCGGATCCTTTTTATGGAATGAACAACGAGTTGATTCCCGATATTTATGAAACGGGCCCGGAGTATTACACTTTTTGGTTTCAAAAGGAATTTGAAGTTCCCTACTTAAAACCGGGGCAGCAGGTGTGGTTAAAATTCAGGGGAATAAATTATTCTGCCAATGTTTTTTTGAATGGAAAACGGGTGAGCTTTGACACACATGAAGGAATGTTTTTGCGTGAAAAATATCTGATAACTTCTTTTCTGAATGAGTCTGGAAAAAATAATCTGGCCGTGTTGGTTGAGCCGCCAAGTCCGGTAGGAAAAGCCAATGGAGGACAAGGGGGCGATGGTGTAATTGCTCGTTCTGTTACACAACAATACACTCCCGGCTGGGACTGGGTTTGTGCGGTTCGCGACAGAAATACCGGTATCTGGGATAACGTTTCCCTGGAAATTACTGGCAACGTTGATATTCGTGCTCCTTTTATAAAAACAAGAGTTCCCGGAAAACGTTTGCCCGGCGGAAAACAAGACCCGGCATTCTTGGATATTTCTGCAGAGCTTGTGAATACTTCGGAACAAGAGCAAAAAGGAGATCTTGTCGCATCGTTGGGCGATGAAAAATGGTCGGTACCGGTAACTTTGAAAAAAGGAGAAACACAAACCGTTTCTTTTCCTGAGATAGAAATCAAAACCCCAAAATTGTGGTGGCCCAATGGAGTAGGGGAGCAAAATATGGAGCACCTGAAATTGAAATTTAAACAGGCAAATCTTGTCTCCGATGAAGAAGATGTTGATTTTGGAATTCGTGAAACCAGCACTTATTTTGATGAAAAAGTAGGCGGACGTGTTTTCCTGGTGAATGGCCGGAAAGTTTTTATAAAAGGCGGAAACTGGATTTCATCCGATTTGTTGTTGCGTCTCACTCCAGAGCGCTACGATGCAGAAGTTCGTATGCACGCACAAATGAATATGAATATGATTCGTGTTTGGGGAGGTTCTATTACCGAACGCCCTGAATTTTATAATGCATGTGACAAATATGGAATTTTGGTATGGCAGGATTTGTGGATTACCGGCGATTGTAACGGTTGTTGGTTCGACCCGAAAAAGAAAGAATCGCAGGCACGGCGTCAGTCGTACCCCGATGATCATTCTTTGTTTTTTAGTTCTGTAATCGATCAGGTAAAGATGTTACGCAATCACCCAAGTTTATATCTGTATTGCGGAGGAAACGAATTTCCTCCACCGGCAGATATTGATTTAAAACTCCACGACGAAATATTCCCGGATGTAGACCCTACTCGTTTTTATGTGAGCTATTCAACTTCCGACAGTATCTTGCGAAATACCATTGGCGGAGTTGGTGACGGCCCTTACGGAATTCAGAATCCGTTGCGTTTTTTTGTAACTCGTTCGTATCCGTTTAATCCGGAACTTGGTTCGGTGGGAGTACCCAATGTGGAAGCCATGCGGAAAATGATGGATGAAAAAGATTTAACGCCACCGGTAAACGACCGTGGAAACAATGTTTGGCAATATCACAAGTACATTGGTTACGGCGATCACATTGAACGTTTTGGTGAGATTGCCGGAATTGACGACTTTTGTAAAAAGGCACAAGTAGTGAATTATGAACAATACCGGGCTTTGCAGGAAGGTTTTAATGCCGGAATGTGGGATGTTTATACAGGAATGCTGGTGTGGAAAAATCAAAATCCATGGACTTCGTTGCGTGGCCAGTTTTACGATGTATTTCTGGAACAAACCGGCGGATTTTACGGTTATCAACACGGAGCTACTCCCTTGCATGTGCAATTAAATTTAAATGATTCTGCTATTTGTGTGATGAACCAAACGATGGTTGCCAAAAACGGCTTGCGCGTAGAAGCAGAACTTTATAATTTGCATGGAGTGAAATTAAATACGCAGCAGTTAAAATTGGATGTTTCTGCCAACTCATATAAAATAGCGGGTAAGCTGGATTTGGAAAAAAAGCCTGCCGGATTATATTTTGCCCGTTTGTACCTGAAAAATAAAAAAGGAGAAATAGTAGATGAAAATCTTTACTGGTTGACCAATTCGCCAAAGGATATGCAGGATTTGCAAAAACTGGAAGAGGTTCAACCTGACGTTCGTTTGGGCGAAGAAAAGGACGGCAAATTGCTTTTAACGGTGAAAAATACAGAAAAAGAGACTGCTTTCTTTTCGCGCTTAAAAGTAGTCGATAAACAAAGCGGAAAACTCGTATTGCCTGTTTTCTTCAGCGATAATTATTTCACTTTATTTTCGGGCGAGGAAAAACAAATTCAATTGGATTTATCTGATTTGCCAACCAATGTAAAAGACAAAGATTTGCAGCTGGTTCTGGAACCTTGGAAAGGCCCGGCTGTAACAAAAGAATTATAGAGATTTTAATGACGGATGAAGAAAAGGATAGCATTCCCTCAAAAGGGGCTATCCTTTTTTATTTTTGGTAATTTTGAGATAATGGATTATCAATAAAAGGAGATAAAAAAGGAAAAGTCAGAAAATAAAAGGGGTCATTTTAATTCAAATAAAGAGAGATGCACTGCAAATTGCTGGTTTTTATTTATTAGGCAAGAATATTTTTAAGGGCTTTTCCATTTACCTTAATATGAAAAAATATAGTATGTAAATGGATGAGAGTCCTTGAAAAGAAAGGAGTTTTAGAATAAATTTAAATTTTAGACATACCTTTTTATGTACCTTTAGTGGGGGAATAGATAGGTTAGTGTTTTTTTAATGAGATAGAATAATTAGTTTTGACTAAAGACTTATTTATGAAACAAGATGATTTTCCACCAAATGAAAGTAGCTTTCATCTACATGAAGAATTCCTGCCTCTTAATGAAGATGAAGACTTGTATAAACAAATGTTCCAGTTTTCATTACTTCCAATTATAATTCACGACATGGATATGAATATTCTTGATGCAAATATTATGGCTGTGGAAGAATTTGGATATCCAAAAGAAGAATTGTTGGAGATGAAGGTATTCGATTTGCACATTGAATCAGAATTGGAACATTCTTCTAAGGTTTTGGAAGAAATGAAGCATAAAAATAAGTTAAGCGTTGAAACCAGTTTTGTGCGTAAAGATAAATCTGTTTTTATTGCTGAAGCAACACCTTGTAAATACATACTTAATAATAAGCCATTAATTCATGTGTATATACAAAATATTACGCAGCGAAAAAATGATGAAATAAAGTTAGTTAAAGCCATGGAAAAAGCGGAAGAAAGTGATCGATTGAAATCGGCTTTTCTCGCTAATATGAGCCATGAGCTAAGAACTCCTTTAAATGCGATACTTGGATATTCATCTTTTCTTAAAGATAAGAATAAAACAGATGACGATATTGAGAGATATGCGGATGTTATAAGAAAAAGCGGAGAACATTTAATGGCACTCATCAATGATATCATTGATATATCGTTGATTGAAGCAGGAAAAGTAAAAGTAGCTCAAAACCATTTTGAATTAAATAGTTTATTGATAGCTCTCTATAATTTTTTTCATTCATACCTGATATCAAAGAAGAAGTTTAATTTGTTACTAAAATTAGATATCCCTGAATCTGATTTTTTAATTGTCTCCGATGAAACAAGATTAAGACAAATTCTTACCAATTTATTAAGCAATGCGATAAAGTTTTGCGAAAAAGGTATAATTGAATTTGGCTACAGGATTGAAACAAAAAATATCATCTTTTTTGTTAAAGATACAGGTATAGGGATTCCTGTCGACAAAAAAGAAATTGTATTTGGGAGGTTTGTGAAAGTAGCAGAATCTAGAGAAAAATTATATGAGGGAACAGGTTTAGGCTTATCCATTGCAAAAGCTTGTACCGAGATGTTAAATGGCAAAATATGGTTTGATTCAGTGGAAAATATTGGAACTACGTTTTATTTTACAATTGAATATAAAGCTGGAACCCAGAGTAAAGAGCAATTGATTTCCTCCAATATTACTCCGTACGAGTTTAATAATGAACTTGTTTTAATTGCTGAAGATGATGAATATAATTATTCTTTTTTAGAGGAATCTCTAAAGGAATATAATTTGAGACTGATTAGAGCTGTTACCGGACAGGAAGCTATAAATAAAGTAATGGAACATGATGATATCAGTTTGATATTAATGGATATAAAAATGCCAGTCTTATCAGGAATTGATGCTACCATTGAAGTAAAAAAGCAGAAGCCCGAAATTCCAATAATTGCACAAACAGCCTTTGCTTATGAAAGTGATAAACGTGAAATTTTAAACGCAGGTTGTATTGAATGTCTTACAAAACCTATCGATAAAAAACTTTTGTTAGAGCTAATTTATAAAAACATTGTTGTAGAATAGTATTATTTCCAGCCTTCTTTTATTGCTGTTTTTTATTTTGATGCAGCTGCTTTGATTTAAACTTATACAGTCCGGAAATTAAGAACGAAATTTAATAAATTGATATGGCAATTTGCCATGATTTATCCTAATTTCCTCCAATTCAGAACATACCCTAAAATAAAAACGACCGTAAAAATTAGATTTGTTACCGAAAATGCCTGTCTGTTTACCCAAAACACAGGAAGCAACAAAATAAGTATTTGTGCTGCGGAATAAATCAAAACTCCGTCGCGATGAAACTTCCAGATTCTGATGGCACCGGCTAAAGAAATTGCATACAAGGCCATTAAAGTTGTAAAGTACAAAGGTGAAATTGTTTCGGTTGAATGCCAGGAAGAATATTTAATTATCAATTCTGAAACTTGTTCAAAAAAAAGTGATGATATAAAATAGCCTAAAAATGCAAATCCGCTTCCGATAAACGAAAGAATACATAAAGCACTTAAAAAATCAGGTCGTTTTGTGTTATTCATAATAAAAAAACTTTGAGTCAGAAGCGTTTGCTTGGCAACTCACTGTTAATTGTTCAAAAATAGTGGGTTTTTATTTACTTTATCAACAAAGGCCTCTTTTTAAAATGTATTACCTTTGTTTTTTAATTAAAAGAATTGACGAAAATGAAGAGAGATACCTTGGTTTTTGATATCATTCAAAAAGAACGGGAACGCCAGCTTAGCGGCATCGAATTAATTGCCTCAGAGAACTTTGTGAGTGATCAGGTTTTGGAAGCGATGGGGTCGGTAATGACCAATAAATACGCAGAAGGTTACCCTGGAAAACGTTACTATGGTGGTTGTCAGATTGTAGATATGACGGAGCAACTGGCTATCGACCGTATCAAAGAGTTGTATAATGCCGAGTGGGCAAACGTTCAACCGCACTCAGGAGCACAAGCCAACGCTGCTGTTTTGAGTGTTGTTTTAAAACCGGGCGATACTTTTCTGGGTTTGGATTTGTCGCACGGAGGTCACCTTTCTCACGGTTCTCATGTGAACTCATCAGGAATTCTTTACAACCCGATTGCGTACAAAGTGAAAGAAGATTCCGGTTTGGTTGATTACGATGAAATGGAAGCACTGGCACTGGCACACAAACCAAAATTGATAATTGGTGGAGCTTCGGCTTACAGTCGTGAATGGGATTACAAACGCATGCGTGAAATCGCGGATAAAATTGGTGCAATTTTGATGATCGACATGGCACATCCAGCCGGTTTGATTGCTGCTGATTTATTGAAAAATCCGGTGGAACATGCACATATTGTTACTTCTACAACGCACAAAACTTTGCGTGGCCCGCGTGGAGGTATCATTTTGATAGGTAAAGATTTTGAAAACCCATGGGGAATAACAACAACAAAAGGTATAGTTCGAAAGATGTCATCGTTGCTCGATTCTGCTGTTTTCCCGGGACAACAAGGTGGTCCGCTGGAACACGTAATTGCTGCTAAAGCGGTTGCTTTTGGCGAAGCACTTTCTCCTGAATTCAAAGAATACCAAAAGCAGGTGAAAAAGAATGCAGATGTAATGGCGCAGGCTTTTATCGATTTGGGTTACAAAGTTATTTCGGGCGGAACAGATAATCACTCGATGTTGATTGATTTACGTACTAAATTCCCTGAGATAACCGGTAAGGTGGTTGAAAATACTTTAGTGAAAGCGGAAATTACGGTGAACAAAAATATGGTTCCGTTCGATAGCCGTTCTCCTTTCCAAACTTCAGGATTACGCCTTGGAACTCCGGCCATTACAACACGAGGAGTAAAAGAAGATTTAATGCCGGTAGTTGTTCAGTTGATAGACGATGTTATCTCAAATATTGAAGACGAAAAGACTTTAAAAATGGTGGGAGGAAAAGTTCATAGCTTGATGAAAGACTTCCCGTTGTTTGCGTATTAGTTCAAAGTATCCCGGGTTCAAAGTTTAAATCTTATAGGTTTAAACTTTGAACTTTAAATATTCAACTTTTAGCTTCGTTATGGAATGGTACATGATTCTTGCTCTTATCGGTACCGGATTGGCAGCTGGTTTTATTAACACAACTGCGGGAGGTGGTTCGATGCTAACGTTGCCCTTGCTAATGTTTCTGGGACTTCCGGCCAATGTCGCAAATGGTACCAATCGAATTGCCATTTTACTTCAAAATGTTATTGGTGTAAATACATTTCGGCAAAAAAAGGTACTCAACTTAAAAACCGACTATAAACTTGCGGTTCCGGCAACAGCTGGTTCAATAATCGGTGCTTTGTTTGCAGTTGAGCTCGATCCGTTGCTGCTTAAAAAAATAATTGCCGGCTTAATGGTCGTTATGTTTCTGTTCGTGGTTGCAAAGCCAGAAATCTGGGTAAAGGAAAGAGTTGGTCAAACACTGGCAAAACCTACTTCTCTGCAGTATATTATTTTCTTTTTTATTGGATTATATGGAGGTTTTATTCAACTGGGTGTTGGTTTTTTTCTATTGGCAGGCCTGGTACTCGGGTGCGGGCAGGATCTTGTTAAAGCAAATGCTTTGAAGGTATTTATTGTCCTTATATATACCGTTTTTTCACTCGGAATTTTTATTGTCAACAAACAGGCAAACATTTCAGCAGGATTAATTCTTGCAGCGGGAAATATGGGCGGAGCGTGGTTCGGAGCTAATTTTGCTGTAAAAGGAGGTGCAAAATATGTGAGGTATGTTTTACTTGTTGCACTTGTAATTGTTATTTTAAACCTGTTTGGGGTATTTAGCTAGGTGAATCATTTTTTTAGTTTAAGTGGCTTTTTTATTTTTATTCACTTAAGATTTGAACGTTCTATATGCACAATAATTCAAAAATAATAGTTACTGTAATCACAGGTTTTTTAGGATCGGGGAAAACTACATTTATAAATTCATTATTAAAACGATATTCTGAAAAACAATTTGCACTGGTTGAAAATGAGTTTGGCGACATAGCAATTGATACAAAGTTGATAAAAGGCGTGGAAGCCAGTCAGATGTTTGAATTAAAAGAAGGATGTATTTGTTGCACAATTACCGATGAATATGAATTGGTTTTACAGGAATTGGCTAAACGTTTTCCGAATGTGGAACATTTGCTAATTGAAACCACCGGTGTTGCCGATCCGGCATCGGTTATTCGTCCGTTTTTTCGGGATGAAAATTTACAGCAACTTTATTCTTTTGACGGTACAATTTGTCTGCTCGATGCTTTGAATTTTCATAACGGTTATGAAAAGGATTTGAAATACAAACAAATTGCAGTGGCCGATTTTGTTTTGGTGAATAAAACCGAAAAACAATCATTGGAAGAAAAGGAAGCTTTAAAAAAGCAAGTTCAGCAGATAAATCCGCTGAGCAAAATTCAGTTTGCAGAATATGGATTAGCACCCGATTTTGAGCTTGAAAAGGTAACATATCGTCCGAAATTTTATCCCGCTTTTCAAGGAGAAAAATCACCTCATTCCCAGATTTCAACACAAACAATGGTGTTTTCAAAACCAATAAATAAGTCGGAATTTGAACACTGGCTTTCCTATACTTTAGATGTTTATAAAAATGAAATTTACCGGATAAAAGGAATTCTATGTTTTGAAAATGAAGCGTTTGAATTTTTTTTGCAGGGAGCAGGCGGAAGCTACGAACTTTTTGAAGGTGAGAATATAATATCGGGAAATAACAGTGAAATTGTTGTGATTGGGAAACTGGATAAAGTGGAATTAACAACAAATTTTTGATTAACTCAGAACAACCATCCACAGCGGAATTGTAAAAATTGACAGCGAAGTTGCCAAAACCACAATTCTCGCAACAACTGTAGTTTCCAGTTTGTATTGTACCGCCAGCGCGTAA
This sequence comes from Maribellus maritimus, assembly GCF_022267315.1. GTDB lineage: Bacteria > Bacteroidota > Bacteroidia > Bacteroidales > Prolixibacteraceae > Draconibacterium > Draconibacterium maritimum. The sequence goes on along the minus strand of NZ_JAIKLE010000022.1, from coordinate 56,686 downwards.
GGAGTCACACCAAGCGGCATTGAGGCATCCAGAATTGAAGCATCAAACTGCATAGAATCCAGTCCTGCCTGTTTGATGGATAAGTAATAAATAAACGGTAGAACAAGCATTGTAAGCACTGCAAAAATAAAAACCTGAATCCATTCTCCGGGGTGCCCGACTTTGTTAAAACCAAGAAAAATTCCGAGCGAGAATAATACAACTGCAGTTACGGAATTGGAAAAAAGATTGATTGTTTCTTCAAAAATCATGGGCAATTTCAGTTTGAAAAAAACAATCAGCAAACCAATAAAGATGGAAATCAGCAGCGGATTTTTTACCAGGTTTAATCCGATTTTTTTTATATCAATCTCTTTTTTGCTGTTCGATTCAATAAGGATAATTCCAAGCGTTAAAAGCCAAAAAAGATAAACCGCCGATAGGATGGCTGCCGTGGGTAAAACTTCGGTACCAAATGCATTAAATAAAACAGGAATTCCCAGGTAGGCAACATTGCCAAAAGAGAAAACCAGAAAAAGCGAACTGCGCATTCGTTTGGAAAGCTTGAATATTCGCGCAACGGGAAACGCCAGCAACATGGAAATAACGATGTATGCTGAATTTAACAAAATCAACTTTAAATAAGATTCTCCTTCCACTTCCAAATTCATCAGCGACGCAATGACCAAAGCCGGGAAACCAATCCAGAGGGCATATTTATTCAGAATATCAACCCAGGTTTCGCTGGCCGCTTTTGTTTTCGAAAAAATTAATCCTGCAAAAATGATAAGGAAAAGCGGTAAGACCGTTTTTAGTGCAATTATGAAAGAACCCATTCGCCGTAATTAATAAACGGGCGGACGTCGGTAATCATCATTCCCGCTGTTTTAGCAGCTGTAATTCCCAAATCACCATCTTCAAAAACCTGGCAAAATTCCGGATCAATATTCATTAATCTGGCACATTCCAGAAAAGTATCCGGGTTGGGTTTATGGCTGGTAACGTCGTCGGCAGAAACGATTGTATCAAAATATTCAGTTATTCCAAGTGCTTTTAACTGTACTTCAGCGCTTTTCCTGCTGGCCCCTGTTCCAACGGCCATTGGTAATTTTCCGTGGTAGTTTTTTACAATGGTAACTACTTCCTCCACCGGGCGCAATAAATGGGCAAGCTCCCAAAAAGAAGTTTGTTTTTGTTTTACAATGTCTACCGGATTTGCCGAAAGATTATACTGTTCCACAACCCGTTTGGCAAACTCGATGGTTGGGCGGCCTGTCATTTCGTATACAATCTGAGTATCAAATTCAAAACCGTATTTTTTCCCAATCTGATTCCACGTTTCAACGTGAACCGGCAGAGAATCTGATAAGGTTCCGTCTAAATCAAAAATTAAAGCTTTTGCTTTTGGTGAGACCTGTATTTCCATTCATTTTACTTTGTTGCCAAAAGTAACAGTTCATTTGTTGAATATGTTTGAGTTGTTGCGTATTTAACCGAGATTTAAAATTCGCTTAAAAAAATTATCTTTGGAGAAAACACAAAATATACTGGAAATGAGATTTTTAATGTTGCTGCTTTGTTTTTGTACGTTTATTACGGCCTGTGCGCAAAATTTGGGTTCTGAAGCTGAGAGCAGAAATACAAAGTGGGAATTGGTTTGGGAGGATAATTTTGATACCGACGGATTACCCGATAAAAATATCTGGTCGTACGAAGTGGGGTATATCCGGAATAACGAGGCCCAGTATTATACCGAAAAAAGAATTGAAAATGCACATGTTGAAAATGGTAATTTGATTATTGAGGCCCGAAAAGACAATTTTGAAGGGAACGAAATTACATCGGCAAGCATAAATACCTTTAATAAAAGAAATATTTTATACGGAAGGGTGGAAGTAAAGGCAAAACTTCCTACCGGACGTGGAACCTGGCCGGCAATATGGATGCTGGGGACAAGTATTAAGAATGGAACCGGATGGCCAGCTTGCGGCGAAATAGATATCATGGAAAATGTCGGCTTTGAGCCGAACGTAATTCATGCAAATATTCATACAAAATCGTATAATCATGTGTTGGGAACAAACAAGGGAAACAGTACTGTAGTTCAAAAACCATATGAAGATTTTCATGTGTATACCCTTGAGTGGTTTGAAGATCACATGGATTTTTACATAGATAATACGCTGTACTTCAGCTTTAAAAATGAAAATACAGGCAACGACACCTGGCCTTTTGATAAACCGCATTATCTGCTGATTAATCTCGCTATCGGAGGCGGATGGGGCGGTCAAAAGGGAATTGATGAATCAATCTTCCCGCAGAAATATTATATCGATTATGTAAAAGTTTACAAACAGAAATAAAATTTATTGTTTAATGATTTTTGTGGAAAAGACTTCCGAATTTTTTCTCAACTGAACAAAGTACATCCCTGGTTTTATGTTTGCCAGGTTAAAAATATTTTCATTTTGTTGCAGTTCTTTTTGTAAAATCAATTCTCCGGAAATGTTAAAAATCAATATCTGCTTGTAGTCTCCATTGTTTTTTACAATTAGGTTTTCAGTTACCGGGTTGGGATAAATTTCAATTCCTTCCGGAGTGGTTTTTTTCTCTGATAAGTTTGTAACCAACTCAATTTCTTCAAGTAAGATACCGGTCACTGAAAAATTGATATCAGATTTTCCCAAATCAAATACAATGCGAGCCCGGTCGTCGTTTTCTGTCATGTCGAAAATGACTGTAAATGTTTGCAGACTGTCATTCGCAGTATAAGCGTTATAGCCGCTGTATGATGACCATTGGGAAATACTTTGCCCCACATAGGGCGAAAAAGACCGGTTGGCATCCGCTTTTGCCCTAAACGATAATCTGTATTTTTTCCCTTTTTCCAAAGAAATATTCCCTCGAACCAATTGTACGTGCCAGCTTTCTGTGCTTCCGTTTGAAATGGTTATTTCCAATGAATTGTTGCCGTTGGAGAGTTCTGCATCACCGGTTCCCTGTGTGTATAAATTCCAGTTGTCGGTCGAGTTTTCAAAATCGGAGGTATAAACAGTTGTCCCCTTATAGCTTGCCGGTTCCGGCATTTTATTGTGAAGGAGCGCATTTACCAAATCTTCATAGTACGTTTCAGCATTGGGATTATAAATTCCAAATCCGGCACTAAATTCCCAATAAGCCCAGCTCCAGTTTTGCTGTTCAAAATAACGGGCGAGAAAAGTGGTCCATTTTGCACGGGAAGTCATGTCGGCCTCACTATATGCACCAAATTCACCAATATGAACCGGAATTGAATTTTCCAGGCTAAATGTTACCAACGAAGAAAATTCCTGCCGCATCACATCTCTTTCATCTTTGGTGTCCGTCCATTCTGTTCCCAGCCAGCTATCAGCATCATCTCCTGCCCAGCTTGCTCCCTGGTGGGTAAATGAAAATGGATTGTAGTAATGAACGGTAACAATTATATTTTCATCATCTGGGAGTTGGAGCTCAGGAAGCCCGAAGAGTCCGCCGTATTCAGCAGTGCCAATCAAAACAATTCGGTCCGGATTATCCATTCGAATGGTTTGTAGTGCCTCGCCTGACAAACTATTCCATTTATCAGTGGTAAGATTTCCGTGGGGTTCATTTAATATTTCAAAAAGAAGCGAATCCGAATAGTCTTTTAAAAAATCGGAAATTTGTTTCCATTGAGCCAGAAAACGCTCTTTTTGTGCGTCGGGATAGGCATACAACGAATCGTGGTGATGCATGTTTATTATCACAAACAAATCGTTATTTAATGCTGAATCAACGACCTGTTTTATCCGGTTCAAGAATGAAGTTTCAATTGTGTAGGGAGAAGTCAGGGAACTTCTTGCTTCGGGTTCCCAACGAATCGGAATCCGAACGTGATTAAAACCCAATTCTGCAATCATCGATGCATATTCCGGCTGCCACGGGTTTTCCCACGATGTTTCGGTTGGCGCTTCAAACATGTTCCCGTAATTGATTCCGCGGCCTAGTTTTTTATTAATTTCAAAAGCGTGTTCGCGTGTTTGTCCAAAAGAATTTAAAAAGATAAAAATTACAACTGCAAGCGTAAATATTTTCATAAAGTTTCATTTGTAAAGCGTTCAGAAAACTCTCAGAAATACTAAAAGTAATTAGATTTGTTTTGGAGTTAAATAAATTTCGTCGATTTTTTCCCCCAGTGAATAGTCCTTATCTGTAATTTTATTTTCGCGGTGTGTGAAAAGCATCATTTTTACTTTTTTGTAGGAATGAATCAAAATATCAGGGTGATGATTTGCATCCTCAGCTAAAGGAACAATTTTATCCACAAAACTTACAGCTTCCGCAAAGTTTGAAAATGTGAATTCTTTTTCGAGGTGTTTGTCTTTTGTCTTCCATTTCATAAACGAGCTTTTTAATAAAACAATTGAGATGTTGAAATGTTAGTGATTTTTTTTAAACAAAATGATTTTAATTTGATGGAAATGATTTATATTGAATCCATTGATATAAAAAAGTTTATTTTTTTTGCAGAACTATATAGTTGCGTGTTTGTTGTTTACTTATGCAGTAAAACAGGAATAATAGAAATAAAACGTTATTGAGCTACACCTTTTTATATACCAAGCCTTATGAGCACTTCTTTCTCAAATTTGTATATTCAAAAATTGAGCTACACTGAGCGAAAAATAATTGAATACAATGAAAAATTGTTTGGTCTGTTTATTCGTTTTGATAATAAGGAAAACTGGCCCATTCTATACTGTAGTAAATCTGTTGAAAGAGTTACTGGTTTTACCCATAAAGAATTGATTTCAAAAACGTTTCGTTGGTGGGATGCAATTCATGAAGATGATAAGAAACTGGTTGATGATAATTTGAAATCTGCTGCAGAAGAAAACAAATCTGTTGAATTTTCTTTTCGTTTTAACTCTGCTAATGGAGATCTTGTCTGGTTAAGGTTTAGCGGAGGATGTTCGTTTTTTCGCACTGATGTAATTGACGGGATTTTTACTGATATTACAAAAGAAAAGAAAAATCAAATTTCTGTAAAAGAAGAGTTAAATAGTTTAAAGATTTCTCTTCGGGAAATGGGAGCGCATTATTGGGTTCAAAACATAGAAACAAGAGAATTAAAGTTTGAGTCAGAACAATTTTTTCAGCGCCTGGGATATGCAGAAAATGAGTACCCTACAAACCAGGACGAGTACTTGAGTCTGGTAGAGCCTGCTGATATTGAAAAAACAATGGATACGTATGAGAAGCATATTCAAGGTTTGTTGCCTGTGCACACCGCTGAGTACAGGATAAAAACAAAAGAAGGCAAATGGATATGGACTCTGAATATCGCCCGGGTAACACAGAGAGGAAAATCCGGCTCCATTAAAGAAGTATCAGGTATTACTATCGATAACACCGAGAATAAAGTAGCAGAAGAACGTTTAAATGCTGAACGAGAAAGGCTACAGCAGATAATGGATACAAGCCCGATTGCTGTTGCTTTAACTACTGACAGTATTATTCAATACAGTAATAAACGTTTTGAACATATTTTCGGTGTGAGAAAGGGAGAGTCTATTGTTCCAACATATATAAGAAAACAGGATCGCGACACAGTAATGGAACAGCTGAAGCACCAACAATATGTTTTCAATTATGAGTTGAATAAGTTAGATAAAAACGGAAAAGTTATTGACTGTATTGTAAACTATTCAGTAACGCAAATTGATGGAAGGGAAAGTATTTTGAGTTGGATTTTAGAAGTTACTCCACTAAAAGAAGCAGAAAAAAAGGCCGATCTTGCACGAAGAACTTCGGAGCGAATCTTCGAAACTGTACCTGTTCCAATTTTTGTTGTTGATTTTAATAAGAACAGGATTTTAAAATGTAATAAAGCACTGCTGGATTTTCATCAAATAGAAAGGATTGATAAATACGACCCGGAAAATATTTGGGTCAGTTTTGAAGATAGAATGAAGATAATGAACAGGTTGTCGGTTGTTGGTTTTGTATATAATCAGGAAATACAAATTCGACGTCTTGGGACAGCTGAAAAAGTTTGGGGAATGTATTCCATTTATCCCATTAACTATCTCGGAAAAGAATGTCATATCATTTCATTTGTTGATTTAACCAAAATAAAAGAAACCGAGCTTCAGTTATCGTTTGCCAAAGAAGAGGCGGTTTTGGCAACCAAAGCAAAAAGTGAATTTTTGGCAAGGATGAGTCATGAGATTAGAACACCAATGAATGCGATTATCGGCTTAACGCATCTAACCCTTCAAACCAAATTGGCAAAAAAACAACGGGAACATCTTTCAAAAGTGCATTCGTCAGGTGTTACTCTTTTGGGAATTGTAAACGATGTTCTCGACTTTTCAAAAATTGAAGCGGGAAAAATGGAACTTGATCTTCACGAATTTGACCTCGAAAAGTTGTTTATTGATTTTACGAATGTTGTAACCTTTAAAGCTCATGAAAAGAATCTGGAAGTGATTATGGATTTGGATCGGAGAATTCCCAAATTGTTAATCGGCGACTCGTTAAAAATAAAACAGGTACTTGTTAACTTATCAAACAACGCGATTAAATTTACTGAAGAAGGTGAAATTGTAATAAAAGCCGAAATCACGGAGATTAAGGAAAAGCAACTCAAAATATTGTTTTCGGTATCTGATACAGGAATTGGACTTACAAAGAATGAAATAGGAAGGTTATTTCATTCTTTTAGTCAGGCTGATGGAACAACAACGCGAAGATATGGTGGAACAGGTCTTGGTTTATCAATTAGCAAACGTTTGGTTGAGTTAATGGGCGGCGAAATTTGGGTGGAAAGTGAAAAAAATACCGGAAGTACTTTTGGCTTTTCACTTTGGTTGAATACTGCAAAAGCAGACAGTCGGAGAAACGATTTGTCTGAGCTAAAAGAAAGCCGGATTTTAATTTGCGACGACAACAAAACTTCTTGTACAATACTAGCTGGTTTGCTTTCTGAAATAAAATCTGAAATTACGATAGTCAACAATGGAAGGGATGCCATCGCAGCATTGGAAAAAGACCGTGGTGAAAATTTCGATCTGTTACTTATTGACTGGAAAATGGCAGGATTAAATGGTATCGAAACCATTAAACAGATCAAAAAAAGTGGTAAAATAAAGTCAGTTCCTTCAATAATTATGGTTACTGCTTATAATCGTGAAGATGTTATTAGTGAGGCGATAAAGGTTGGCGTAAATTCAACGTTAATAAAACCTGTTAGTTACTCAACTCTTTACGACACGCTTCTGGATGTTTTTGGGAAAAATGAAGACGTTCGTGAAGAGAAATATTCAGTCCCGTTTTTATCTGAAATAAAAAGTCGCGTACAAGGGGCCAATGTCCTTCTGGTTGAAGATAATGCAGTAAATCAGGATGTAGCAATTGGAATGTTACAGGAAGTTGGAGTCAGTGTTGAAATAGCAAACAATGGATTGGAAGCTGTTTCAAAAGTTCGGGGTTCGGGAAATCCCTCAAAATATGAATTGGTAATTATGGATTTACAAATGCCGGTAATGGACGGGTATGACGCGACTATCGAAATTCGAAAAATGGATGAATATAAAAAATTACCAATTGTTGCTTTAACGGCCGATGCTGTGGAAGAAATAAAAGAAAATTGTCTGAGAATTGGAATGAATGATTTTATTTCCAAACCAATAAATCCCGATACATTTTATTTGTCGGTTGATAAATGGATTCAAGTTGTTGAGAATAGAACTGAAGTGCAAGTGCCGATTGCGGAAAATGAAGTTCAGGAAATAACTGCAATCGAGGGGGTGAATTTGAAAAACGGATTGAATCGGATTAATAATAAACTTTCATTGTATCAGAAACTCTTGATTAAGTTTTACAAACATTATGAAGGGTTTGTTGATGAAATAAGAAAAAGACATCGTGAGTCGGAAAACATCGATGATTTGAAAAAAGATATTCATACATTGAAAGGAGTTGCCGGAAATATAGGAGCGGAAAAGTTATTTTTATATTCAAAGAACTTTGAGCAAAAATTAAAAGAGGACGGTCAGAACAGTATTGACAAAGATTTAGATGAGTTACAGAATTTGATAACACCAATTTTAGATTCGATAAAGGCACAGCTGATTACAGGAAAAGAAGACACTACGAGTGATATCGCAGTTGTTTTTGATGAAAATAAAAAGGAACAGCTGGATAAAATTTTGGAAGAGCTCAAAATATTGTTGTCAAGAAATAGTTTCAAGGCAGTTAATAAAACCAATGAGTTGATGAGGTTGGTTGCCGGAACGGAATTAGAGAGACACGCAACGAAAATTGAAGAATTTGTTTCGGATTATGAATTTGAAAAAAGTTTTGCAGAGTTAAAAGAATTTATGAAACATATAACAACGTAGTGGTACCGCACGAATAAAACTTGAATTATGGAAAACTATTCAAACCTTGATGCAGAAGAATTTAGAATATTGATAGTTGAGGATGCCCCTGAAAATATAGATATACTTATTGGTGTTCTTTCTAATTACAATTTGATTATTTCGAAAACGGGGGAGAAGGCTTTAAAATTAATGGCCGGCGATGCTCAACCGGATTTAGTTTTATTAGATATTGAACTCCCGAATATAAGTGGTTATTCTGTTTGTAATCAAATAAGGCAAAATAAAGAATATGATGATATTCCTATTGTATTTTTGACTTCAAAAACAGATAGAGAATCCATCTTAAAAGGATTTGAAACCGGCGGACAAGATTATATCACTAAGCCCTTTGATACAAAAGAATTGTTGGCGCGGGTTAAAACACATATCGAATTAAAGAAAAATAAAGAACAGCTGAAAAATGTAAACCGCTGGCTGGAGAATAAAGTAGCGCAACGAACCGAAGAATTAAAAGGCGCTAATAATGAGCTTATTAGGGTGAATTCTGAATTGGAGAAGTTAAACAAAGAATTGATTAACTTAGATAAAGAAAAAGCCGAATTTCTTTCCATAATAAGTCATGAAATAAGAACGCCCTTAAATGGTCTAATAGGTTTTCTTGATATTATAAAATCAAGTATTGACGACGAGAAAATATTGGAGTACTTTAACTATATCGATATTTCCACTTCCCGGCTGGAAAAATTTGCTTTGCTTGCGCTTCAGATGACACAATTGAAAGTTAAAAATCTAAAACTTGATAAACTTGAATTAAATCTGAATGATATTATTTTGGGATTCACAAATTCGAAATTTGGAGAAGAGTTATCCCAAAAAAAAATTTCTACCAATTTTGATTTCTCACCTCAGGATATGGTTGTTTATGTAGACGAGTCTTTATTCCACCAATGTATTTCGTGTGTTTATGAAAATGCAATTAGTTATACAAATGAAGGAAGCACAATTGAAATACGGGGTTTTTTAAAAGACAACTACTCATGTATTGAATTTGTAGATGAAGGCCCCGGATTTTCAGAGAAGGCACTAAATAATTTATTTAAGCCTTTTATTCCCGGAATAAAACATGTTGACGAAAATATGGGGCTCGATTTGGCAGTTGTAAATTTGATTATTGAGGAACACGGAGGGAAAATTGAAATCGAGAATCAAGATAAAAAAGGTGCATTGGTCAGATTACTATTACCGGCCAAAGAGGCTGGCTGACAATTTGTTTTGTGCCGGGGTCAATTTAATCGCTGATATTCTTTTATGATTTCTAACAACTCTTTCCGATTAAAAGGTTTGGAGAGATAATCATCAAAACCGGACTCAAGAACTTTTTGTTTTTCTTCTTCAAAAGCAAAAGCGGTTTGTGCAATAACAGGAAGGTCGGAGCGAATATCTTTTATTTTTTTGGTTGCCTGGTAACCGTCCATTACCGGCATTTTTAAATCCATCAAAACCAGAAAAATGTTTTTTTCCGTTTTGCAAATTTCAACGGCTTCTTTTCCATTTTTTGCAACGGCATAATTAATTTGTGCCCGCCGCAGAATCTCCATCACGTATCGTAAATTGGAATTGTCGTCTTCAACAACTAAAATTAAAGCCTCGTTTTTGGGATTGGCTATAACATCCGATTCCAATGAATTTATTTCGGCGCCCTTGTTTTTTGTTTTATACGGAATGGTAAAATAAAATCTGGAGCCAACTCCTTCTTCTGAATCCAGGCCAATTTCTCCATGTAACAAATCGATATTTCCTTTACAAATAGCAAGTCCCAGCCCAATACCGTCATACAATCTCATAAGATTATTGTCTGCTTTCCGGAAACGTTCAAAAATTTTCTCGTGTAGTTCGCTCTTAATCCCGATACCGGTATCTTCAACATAAAATTTTAGTTTTTTGTTTTTGATGTAATAACCAAATTCAATAAATCCCTTTTCTGTAAATTTTATTGAATTGCTAATCAGGTTTACAAGAACCTGCCTTAGTTTAGCATGGTCGGTGAGCACAAAAACGGATTTGTTATCCAGCCCCCTGGTTAAAATAAATTTTACCTCGGCGGGAACACGAGGTTTGAAAACAGTGTAAATGTCTTCCAACAATTCATTAATATTTACAATTTCCTCGTTGACCTTAATATTTCCCGACTGAATCATTGAAATATCAAGTACATCATTTACAATGGAAAGAAGTTGTTTTGATGACTTTGTAATTATTTTGATATACTCTTTTTTTTGTGCTTCGGGCAAATCATCAAATTCGAGCAAACTTGCAAAACCTATAATGCCGTTCATGGGAGTACGAATTTCATGCGAAATATTTTGCAAAAACGATGTTTTTAAACGGTCACTTTCTTTGGCCTCCTGTTCTGCTTTACGCAGTCTTTCCAAATGCCGTTTAAGAAGGATATAAAACAAAATTCCGGTTAAAATTACATAGAACCATCCTTTTAATGTTTGCAGCTGAGTTAGGTATGCGTTGTCTATAACAAGTGTGTGGAGAATCTTGTCGGAAAAAAGAATCCACAGACCACCTATCAGCAAGTAAGCCAGGGTAATTTTGTATTCAAATTTTAAGTTGATTTTCATCTGTCATTTAACGACTTTTTTTTATTCTGGAAATAGTTCATAACGTTTTTTGAATCATTGAATTATAGTTAATATTTAAACGTAATTTTCAAATAAAAGTTTTTGTCTGATACAGAGTGTTTTCTAATAAGTTTGAAGAGTCCGGTCTGGCTCATTTCCAAATCCGTTAATTATGATATTATCATTTTCAATTTTTACAACGGCAAATGAATTTATATTTTCTGTTTCTACCATTCCTGTTAGATTCAGAAAGTGTATTCCTTCCCAAAACACGTAATTCCCCGCATGATTATGTCCGTTCATCCAACATTTTACACATTTATATTTTTGGAGGATTGTTAAAACTTCCTCCGAATTCCAGAGCGTATGCGCTTCTAGTGGTAGTAGTGGATAGTGGCAAAATAAAATCACTTTTTGATTATTTTTCTGCGCCTCTTTAAGCTGACTTTCCATCCATACAAATTGTTCTTCGCCGATTCCACCGTTCCAATCAAAAGAATTGGGCTTGTTTTCGGTTTTCATTTTGGCGACAATTTTTTTAGCTTGATTCACTATTCCGGGGTCGTTTGAATGAAAGGTGATATCATTTCCGTTTAAAAAGATAAACCGCCAGCCGTTTTTTACAAAAGAATACCAGGTTTTTGAAAGGTTGAGCTTTTCAGGTACTTTTTCCAGAAATTCGCTGTTTACCTCCAAATCGTGATTTCCGATAACATGAAAAATTTTACTTTTTGATTCTCTTAAAATAGGGGTCAATGTATCATAACTTGATAAATTTCTGTCAATGAGATCTCCCAGGCCAACTACAAACTCAATATTTCCATTTTGATTAAAGAAAGTGATACATTCGTTTAATTTATCGGGAGAGTTTTTGTAGAAACGTGTGTTCCATGTTTCACAGTCGCAGTATTGGCAATCGGCAAAAACACCAAATTCTGTTTGAGATTTTATGGGTTGACTATAACTCATGAGCAAAAAAGTGGTACTTATTAGAATCGTTGATTTAATTTTCATTTGTTTCTCGATTGGTTTACTAATTTAGCGTAATTATTGATTTTTAATGTTATGAAAAAATTAACAGTTGTAATTTTAAGTTTGTTTATCGTCATTTCCTGTTTGGGCCAGGATAAAATGGAAAAGAAGGACAGGACTGAAATCAGTAGTTTGCTAAAAAAACAGGTTGATGCATGGAACGCGGGCAATTTGGAAAAGTTTATGGAAACATACTGGAATTCGGATAGTTTGGTGTTTGTGGGAGGAAGTGGTCCTACTTATGGTTGGCAAAAAACGCTCGAAAATTATAAAAAAAGATATCCGACACGAGCTGAAATGGGCGAAACCCATTTTAAGATTCTAAGAATGTCGAAGATTGACGATAAAACAGTTTTTGTAATTGGTCGTTACGAATTAACGCGGGAAATGGGAAACTTGGCCGGACATTTTACATTGATAATTCAGAATATCGACGGAAAATGGTTGATTATAAGTGACCATTCCAGCGCTGAAAGCTGAAATTAAACGTATATCATTTTTCGCGTCATTCCTCCATCGACAATAAAATTCTGTCCGGTTATAAAACTGTTTTCCGGGTTTAGTAAAAACAGAATCATATTCGAAATATCTTTCGCATTTCCCACACGGCCTGCGGGATGTTGTTTTTTGTCTTCTTCAGTTTGTTGATATACTACTGCTTCCGATTTTTTTCGAATTCCGGAAACATCAATCCAGCCCGGACTAATTGAATTGACCCTGATATCTGGTCCCAAACTCATAGCCAGTGCATGTGTTAAAGAATAAACTCCTCCTTTGCTGGCGGAGTAAGCTTCAGTGTTGGGCTCCGACTGGAAAGCACGGCTTGAACTGATGTTGATAATACTTCCTTTACTTTTTTTAAGAAAAGGCGCAGCGTATTTTGCACACAAAAAAGTTCCCGAAAGATTTACTGAAATTACGCGGTTCCACGCTTCAAAAGTAAGCTCGGTGATCGGTTTATTATCAAGAATGGCAGCATTGTTTATTAACCCCGAAATATTTCCAAATTGTTGAGATGAGGCCAAAATGGATTGCTGAACGTTTTTTTCATCTGCAACGTCGGTTTGGAAAAATGAAATATTTCCAGAGTTTACTTCCGATTGAAACTCTTCAATGGCTTCTTTATCAATTTCAAAAACGGAAACGGAATATCCATTTTTTAGCAATTCCTGCGACACAATTTTTCCAATTCCCTGCGCTCCGCCGGTTACAATAATGTTTTTATTCATTTTATTTTTCCTTCCTGAAAACGATTCTTAACGTCAGTTCCGATTCAACAGGTGTTCCATTGATGGTTTTTGCCTTCCATTTTGGACCGTTAAAAATAAGTTGCTTCGCTTTTTCAAACAGTTCGGAATCCGCGTTGTTTTTATTTTCTATTTTTTTTATTTCACCATCGGAGTCTAAGTGTATTTTTATTTTTACAATGACTTTTTTTGATGGGTAGTCGTCTGGCAATACAGCATTTTTTTTCAGATATTTTTCAAAATAGTCTTTCCCATTAACGGTGCTGGCTGGAATATTTTTTTCTGCCGATATTCGACTTACCGCGCCAACAGTATGTGTTTTTTTATTTGTATAGGCCCCGGTTACAACAATTTCATCAAGCGCCATCGGCGACGCTTCCAATCCAACGGTCACGACAGAATCGTTTGTTGGATGAAATTCAGTGCTTCCCATTCCAATAAAGCTGGCAACCAGAGCACTGTCGTTTTTATTTGTTAGTTGTAGTGTGAAAGTTCCATCCTTGCCGGAAACGGTAACGTTTGAGGTTCCTTTTTCTGCAATAACAGCACCGGTGAGCGGCAAACTGTCAGCCAAAGAAATTACTTTTCCACGAACCACTTTTCCCGCTTTTAGCGCAGAATTTGTTATTTGTGAAAATTGAACCGCATCACCATCTGACGCTTTCGAAGTTCTTCTCAAACTGCTTACTCCGCGAATAGCAACCGGAGCTTTTTTTTGTTCTGCACTTTTTTCAACTTTTGCTGCTGCCATCTTTGGTGGTTTTTCAACTTTTTTTCCTTCTGATTTTGCAACATTAACAGCTTGCTGAGGAAAGCTTTCTTCAACATTTGAATCATTAATTTCTAATGAAATTTCGGTATCTGGTTGCTCAACTGTTTTTGCCGTCCGTGGCGTTATTTTTTCTGTTTCTTTGATTTTTACAGGTTCTTCTGGTTTTGCTTTTTCTTGCTCTTGTGTTTCAAGGTTGGGTACTTTTATTTTTTCTTTTTCAGGAGTGCTTTTTTCCTGCTGAATTTCCGTGTTTTTTATCTCAGCCATTTCCGGCACCGGGGATGTGTTCCTTAACTGAAACCAGATAATTCCTACAGAGAATAATAACAAAATAGTTGCCGCTGCTGCCCAAATCGGTGTATTTCTTCTTTTCTTTTCAGCAATTCTTTTGGAAAGTTGGTCTAAATCTTTTTGGATTTCTTCAGCAGAGAATTGCTGCATGCCTTCCAACGCTTCTGCTTCAAACGGATTTTTTTGCATTTCACGCTCAAACGCATTTCTTTCTGCATCGGTCTTCTGATTGTTCAAATACCGCTGGAAATTTTCGTTGCTGATATGTTTTTTATTCTTAGGCATTCTTACTTTCCAAACAAATTTTAAGGTTGCGTTTTCCGTTCTGAATAAAACTTTTTACTTTTTTCTCCTCCAATTTTAGTGCTGTGCAAATTTCGCGATAACTTTTATTTTCATAATAAAACAAACGAATACAGCTTTTTTGTTCGTTTTTTAGCCGTTCTATACAGTCGCTCAAGGCCTGTTCATCTATTTCATCCGCTTCCCTGTCAATAGGATGCAATTCCGACTCGTTTTCCATAAAAGCAGCCATTTCGTTTTCGTCAGCTATCGAAATTATTTTTCCTGCCTTTGTTTTGCGCAGTTCCATTAAACAATGGTTTTTGGCAACTACATACAACCAACTTTTAAAATTACGGATTTCGTGTTTTTCTATTTCAATAATTAACTTTTCAAAAATCTGAATAACCGCATCCTGCGATTTTTCCCGTTCTTTAAAATACTTCAGACACACTCCGTAAACCAGGTGCATGTATCTTTTATACAACTCACCAAGAACATTCATGTCCTTGTTTGCCAGATAATCCGCCAATAGTTCTTCTTCGGATTTTTCTTTGTTTTTATGACGAAACGGGTTAAGCTGCATGTTTTTGATTTCATGCTAAAAGTATAAAAAAGAATTTTTTTGAAAATTTTTTATGGAATTTGATTTTGACCTGCATCATGATTGTGAAAATAAATTTAAAAAACGATAATCATGAAAAGAATAATTTTGGCTTTGGTAATAACAATTTTAGTTTCCGGATTTATTTCAGCGCGTGAAATTACCGGAACAGTGAGAGACGAATCAGGGAATGTTTTGCCGGGTGTGACCGTGCAGGTTCAAAATACCAACCGGGGAACCGTAACCGATATTCAGGGATTTTACAAAATTGAGGTTCAGCCTGAAGATAAATTCCTGGTGTTTTCATTTATCGGAATGGAAACCGAGAAGGTGAGAATTGGCTCAGTTAATACCATTGATATTCAGATGAAAACGTCAGATGTGTCATTAGACGAGGTTGTTGTAGTCGGAACAAACTCAAAAAGGGAAATACGAACGTGTTCGTCGGTTGTAAGTGTGAGAGGCTTAGGTATGTTGAAGAGCGCCGCAATGAGCCCAACTCCCAACTGGAACACGGAGAATTATTCCACCATTCATAAAAATGGTTTTAAAGATGTTAAGGCTAATCCGCTTTCTACATTTTCAATTGACGTTGACAACGCGTCGTATTCCAACGTGCGGCGATATATTAATCAGGGGGAGTTACCGCCGGTTGATGCGGTTCGGATTGAAGAGATGATAAACTATTTTCATTACAAATATCCGGAGCCAACAGGAGAAACTCCGTTTAGTGTAACAGCTGAATTGGGAACATGTCCGTGGAATGAAGACCACTATTTAATGCACGTGGGTTTAAAAGGAAAAAGTATTGATAAGAGTGAGTTACCTCCTTCGAACCTGGTTTTTCTGATTGATGTTTCCGGTTCGATGAATGCGTATAACAAATTGCCTTTGTTAAAACGGGCTTTTACGATGCTGGTAAATGAATTACGACCTGAAGATCGTGTGGCGATTGTTGTTTATGCGGGTGCTGCCGGAAAAGTATTAAACTCTACTCCGGGCGATGAAAAACAGGAAATTCTGGATGCGCTGGAACATTTAAATGCCGGAGGTTCAACAGCTGGAGGTGAAGGATTAAAGCTGGCTTATAAAATTGCTCAGAATCATTTTATCGAAGGTGGGAACAACCGCATTATTTTGGCCACCGACGGCGATTTTAATGTGGGGGTTTCCAGTACTTCGGAAATGGAAAGACTGGTGGAAAAAGAACGCGAAAGTGGCATTTTTATGTCGGTAGTGGGTTTTGGAACCGGCAATATTAAAGATGATAAAATGGAAGTTATCGCAGACAAAGGCAATGGTAATTATTCGTATATCGATAATATTCAGGAAGCACGGAAAGTATTTATTTCGGAGTTTGGCGGAACTCTTTTTACCGTTGCCAAAGATGTAAAATTTCAATTGGAATTTAATCCGAAACAGGTAAAATCCTATCGTTTGGTTGGGTATGAAAATCGTTTGTTGAACGATGAAGATTTTAACGACGACACCAAAGATGCCGGTGAAATGGGAGCAGGACACACGGTTACAGCGCTGTATGAAATTATTCCCACAGGTTCTGATGGCGAAACACCGTCGGTTGATCCTTTAAAATATCAAGAATCAAAACCTGTTTCAGGGAAATACAATAATGAATTACTGACTGTAAAATTACGCTACAAAGAACCGGACGGCGGTAAAAGCAAATTGTTGGAACAAGCCATTTCAAACAAAATTGAGAAAAATACATCCGATGATTTTCGTTTTTCTGCTGCTGTGACTTCGTTTGGAATGTTGTTGCGAAATTCTGAATTCAAAGGAAATACAACCATCGATTCGATTGTGAAATTGGCAAAAAATGCAAAAGGCGAAGATGAAAACGGATATCGTTCAGAATTTATTCAGCTGGTAAAAACGGTGGACGATTTGCATCTTGTGGCCGAAAAATAATATTTGATTTCTAATTGTTTCTAACTTGTTTTCAAAAGCATCGTCTGCAGAGGCGGTGCTTTATCAGGTTAAGCAATCATTCGATTTGAAACTCATTTGAATAAAACGAATGGTACCCTTCTCCGTGTTTGATTATAAAGCTGTACTCAATTCTATAAATTCCTTTTTCAAAATTTAAATTCAACGTATCCAGGTATATTTCCTTTGCGTCGAGGCCATTACAACACCACGAGGAATATCCGTTGCAAATTGGCCCCCAAAATCCGGTCCACTCATTATTACTATATTTTAATACCGAGGGTGGAATACCGTCATAAGAACTACATTTATAGTAACTGATTTCGTCTGCGTAATTATTAGAAACTTTAATCAGGACGTTCTCTTTTGTACTGTATTTTTCTTTATCCGTTTCTATAACAACATCTTTGTAAAAGTCATCTTCTTTGTTGCAACTGAAACTGAAAATAAATAAGCTTAACAGCAGGTAATAGCGCGGTTTCATAACTGTTTGATTTTGAAAAAGATGTTTGGCTGGTAGTTTTGGTTGCGTTAGATTCAAAAAAGATAAATGATATTGAGTTTTGTTTGTTAATGGCTTTGAATTGCCTTCGTAAGAAATGAAGTTTTTACAATTTTAGCATGGTAAATGAAATTATTAACATTACTACAGCTACAATTGCACCTCCAATAAAAGCTGTTCCGGTTCCTCCCAGAGCATAAAAAAAACCGATTATAATTGGTCCGGTGGTTTGCCCAAGCCGCAAAACCATACTGTTTATCGACATAAAACCTGCACGCTCTGTAATCGGGGCAAAACCTACCAGTAAAGTTTGAACTCCGGGAATAATCATACCGTGAGCCATTCCGAAGGTAACAATTGGGAAAAGTAATTTCCACCATTCATCGGCAAAGGAAAGTAAAAGCATTGAAACAAGATACAAAGTAAAGCCAATTTGTAACTGTGTTTTAGGTTTTAGAATTTTGTTTATTCTTTTTAGTTGGGAAGAAGTAATGGCAGTAACAACAGAAAAACCCGACATAAACAGCCCGATTTGAAGTGAACTTGATTTCATCCTCTCAGTCATGAGTTGCGGAAAGTAGGAAAGATAAGCTCCGTATAAAATTACAAACAAAAGAACGTTCAGAATAAAAAGTCCCCATACTGTTTTTTGATTGACATTTTTCCAGGTTCTTTTCAAATAATCAGCAAGGTTTTGTTTTTTATCGGGTTCAGGATTTTTTAACCAGAATATTACCATGAAAGCAGTCGGAACTCCAAGCAAAGCCAAAAGAAACGGAAACTGCCACCCGGCCATTGCAAGGGCGCCGCCAACTGCCGGGTAAGTTGCTGTGCCAATGCTTAAAACACTGGCGTTGTATCCCATTATTTCACCCCTTTTCGGACCGCTAAAAAGGTCTCCGATTAAAGTCACATTCAACATGCCGAGAGACGCTGCTCCAATTCCCTGGAAAAAACGCAGAACCAGCAGAACATGCCAGTTTTTGGTGAAAAAACATGCCAATCCGGCCAGCCCGAAAAGAAATAGAGAGGGTATCAGGATCGTTTTTCGGCCAAAATTATCTGCAAGAACTCCAATTACCGGTGCCAAAAATATGCCTGGAAATGTAAAAACCGTAATCAGCAGCGTAACTTGCGTGGGAGTAATTCCAAAATGTTTAATGATGGAGGGAAAAGCCGGCGTGATACTTGCAACACCCATCACTGCGATAAGTGTTGACAGAAAAATTACAGTAAGATTTTTTCGTTGCATAAATTTGTTTTAGACGGGCTAATGTAACTTATTCAATCGGAAACAGTCAATTTCTCAGTGTGTTTTTTTAAGATTTAAAAATTAGTTTTCAGCAATATTTTTTATCATCCCGTTAAAAATAAAAAAGTGAAATGGGGAAGTCGCAATCCAGTACAGTCGTCCCAAAATTCCGCGTGGACGGAACGTTGCTGTTTGATGCAGCATCTTATGTTCATCAATCTTAAATTCCAGCCACGCTTCCCCCGGAAGTTTCATTTCTGCAAAAAGTAAAAGCCTCTGTTTTTCACGGCTGGCGTACAAAACTCGCCAGAAATCGAGTGCATCGCCCGGATTTATTTCTCTGGGTGAAGTTCGCCCCCTTTTTAATCCAACACCTCCAACAATCTGGTCAAAAAAGCCTCGGATTTTCCAGAGCCAGTTGGCATAATAGTAACCTTTTTCTCCTCCTATGGTCCAAATATTCTGGATGACCCTATCGATGTTCTCTACTTTATATTTTTTGATGTTTTTGTAACATCCGAATTGCGGAACTTCAATAAAATCGGATAAAGAGAGTCCCAGACTGCTGCTGATTATTGAATCTTTCCAGCTGCTTAGAACCAGATGTTGTTTTATTCTTTGAAATGCATTTTTTAGTGCCTGCTGATAAGTAATTGGTTTTACCTGAAGAATTTGTTCCAAATCGTTATTCCTGCAAATTACTTCGGTTTTCATACTTTCTACCAAACTTATAGCCAGTTTATATGAAACCGACGTTATAAAAAACAACCAGTACGATGAAACTTTCGGGCTAATCAAAGAAGTGGTATAAAAGGGTCTTTTTAATTTTCGTTCTTTGGCATATTGAATCATCATTTCTTTATACGTAAGTATCTCCGGCCCCCCGATATCAAAGGTTTGGTTCAGACATTTTTCCTGAAACAGTACACCCTGTAAATACGAAATTACATCCCGTATGGCAATCGGTTGTGTTTGGGTAAGAAGCCATTTGGGAGCAATAATTACCGGTAGTTTTTCTACAATATCACGGATTATTTCAAAGGATGCGCTTCCTGAGCCAACAACTATCCCGGCACGTAAAACCGTTAGTGAATAAACGTTACTTTTTAAAATATCTTCTACCTTTCTGCGCGATGCCAGGTGACGCGAGAGTTTCGTTGTATTGGTAATCCCACTCAAATAAATAAGCTGTTTTACCCGTGTGTTTTCCATGTACTTTTTAAAATTTTCAGCTGCTTTTGATTCCAGTAAATCAAATTTCTCTGACGAAGTAGTCATGGAATGAATAAGGTAATATGCAGCATCAATATCTTTAGGAATGAGGTCAAGATCAGGTTTATTCAAAAAATCAACTTCAACCACCTCCAGTTTTTCAAGAAGATTTTTGTGAAAATTTAGCCTCCGTTTTTCACGTACGCAACAAATTACATGATGTCCTTTTTCAATGAGTACCGGGAGTAAACGTTTTCCTACATAACCTGTTACGCCTGTTAAAAGTATTCTCATAATTTGTTGATTCAGAAAGAGAACAAATAATCGAGCTTTAAAGTTTACATGTTCTGTTGAACCGATTTATATATGTGGGAATTTCCGGTTTTCTTGACGAAAATTCTTTTTAGCTGCTAATTCTTTCTTTATTTTCGCAACCCAATATACAAAATTGAATCATGCGAAAAATCTTTCTTCTTTTTTTGTTTTTGGCGCAGCTTGTTGTTGCCCAGCAAAAACAAATGACGCTTGGGGATGCCATCCTTGGCCGCTACAATGGTCTTAGTCCTGAATCATTTGAGAATCTGAGCTGGAGGAGTGAAATTGAGTTTACTTATCTTGAGAGTGATACCTTATGGCTTGAATCTGCAAAGAAAGGGGAAAAGATACCCTTTATTGTTCTTGAGGAGTTAAACGCGATTGTGCATGACTCAACGGGAATTCGTTTTAAAAATTTTCCGCAATATTCATGGGTGAACGATTCCGAAATGTTGATTCAGAACAGAAATAAGTTTTTGCTGATTGACAGCGGAAATAAAAAGTTGGTTTATAAATATGAATTGCCCCTAAGTGCTGAAAATGCTGAATTTAATATAGCTGGAAAATTTGTTGTTTATACGGTTAAAGATGATTTGTTTATCTCTTTTGCTGACGGCGGGAAGGTGCAAGTTACTTTTGACGGCGGACAAGGAATTGTAAATGGCAAATCGGTCCACCGAAGTGAATTTGGAATTTCCGGTGGAATTTTTAATTCGCCGCAAGGGAATTTTGTAGCTTTCTACCGGAAGGACGAAAGCAGGGTTCACGATTATCCGCTGGTCGATTTTATGGAGAGGCAGGCAGAATACACTCCCGTAAAATATCCGATGGCCGGATTAACCAGCGAGCAGGTAAAACTGGGGATTTATAAAATTTCCAGTGGCAAAACTGTTTTTATGAAAACCGGAGAACCGCTTGATCATTATCTGACCAATATTGCCTGGTCGCCGGATGAAAAGAACATTTATATTGCAGAACTGAACCGCGGGCAAAACCACATGCAACTGAATTGTTACGATGTTTCGTCCGGAGAAAAAGTAAAAACTTTATTTGAGGAGACCGATGAACGATATGTTGAGCCGCTGTATCCGATTCAATTCTCCCAAACAAATAAAAATGAGTTTTATTATTTGAGCCGGAAAGACGGTTGGTTTCACATATACAAATACAACACACAAGGACAATTGCTAAAACAAATTACAAAAGGAGAGTGGGAAGTAACCAATGTTTTAGGTTTCGACAGTAAAGAAAAATTTGTTTTTGTGGAGGCAACAAAAGAAAGTCCGCTGGAAAATCATATTTACCGGGTGAATATTAAAACCGGGGAAATGGAAAAGCTTTCAAACAGACAAGGCGTTCACAGCGGCGTAGTCAGCCCCGGTGGCAAATTTATAATTGATAACTGGAGTGCGCCGAAGATCCCCCACAATACAGACCTTATTTCTGCGGACGGCAGCAAAAGAAAAAATCTGTTAAGTTCCAAAGACCCGCTGGAAGACTTTCAATTGGGAGAGAATAAACTGGTTTCTATCCTGTCTGCCGACGGAAAAACAGAATTGGCGGGCCGTTTAATTTTGCCGGTGGACTTTGATCCATCAAAAAAATATCCGGTGATTGTTTATGTGTATGGCGGGCCGCATTCTCAACTGGTCAATAAAAGCTGGAACAACCAGGCGCGCTGGTGGCAGTATTACATGGCCTCGCAGGGATATATTGCATTTACGATGGACAACAGGGGAACGCTCAACCGCGGCCGCGATTTTGAAACGGTTGTTCATCGCCAATTGGGAATTCTGGAAACAGAGGATCAGATGAAAGGGATTGAATATTTGAAATCATTACCTTATGTCGATTCAGACAGGATTGGTGTACACGGATGGAGTTACGGTGGATTTATGACACTAAACCTGAT
Source organism: Maribellus maritimus (assembly GCF_022267315.1). GTDB lineage: Bacteria > Bacteroidota > Bacteroidia > Bacteroidales > Prolixibacteraceae > Draconibacterium > Draconibacterium maritimum. Next base: position 34,325 of record NZ_JAIKLE010000022.1, on the reverse strand, counting down.
GCTGCGCCATCCCGAAGTTTTTAAAGTTGGTGTGGCCGGAGGCCCTGTTGTTGACTGGAGCATGTATGAAGTAATGTATGGTGAGCGCTACATGGATACCCCACAGGAAAATCCCGAAGGATTTAAGGAAACCAATATGTTAAACCATGTTCCCGGTCTTCAGGGGAAACTGATGCTGGTTCACGGTGTGCAGGACGAAACCGTGGTTATGCAGCACAGCATGAAGTTTCTCCGGGAATGCGTAAAACAGGAAAAGCAACTCGATTTTTTTGTTTATCCCACACATCCGCACAACGTTCGTGGAAAAGACAGGGTGCATTTGATGCAAAAAGTAAGCGACTATTTTATTGATAACTTGTAGCCTCCTTTTTTAATAAGCAGCGAAAAGAACGAAAAATCGAACAATAAAACCGATATAAAATATGCGACAAGGGAAGCTGGACAATTTCTATGTAAAGGCTATACCTTTGTTCTTAATTACTAACCTAAAGTGAAAAAAATATGAACGGACAAATTCGCGAAATAGCATTGAGATTAAGGGGTTTACGCGATCTGATGGATATACCGGTGGAAGAAATGGCAACAGCCTGCAATATCAGCACAAATGAGTATCTGGAATACGAAAGTGGTGATAATGACATTCCTATTGGCGCCCTTCAAAATATTTCAAAAAAATATAATGTTGAGTTAACTGCATTGCTTTTTGGTAGTGAGCCAACGATGAAATCTTTTTTCCTTACACGAAAAGGGCAGGGCACAGCAATGGAGCGAATAAGTGCTTATAAATATCAGTCGCTGGCGGCTGGTTTTGTGGGCCGAAAAGCCGATCCGTTTATTGTAACCGTTGAACCGAATGAAAATAGACTGCATTTGAATAGTCACAACGGACAGGAATTTAATTATGTTTTGGAAGGAAGGATGCTGTTGAGCGTTGGCGGGCACGAGCTCACTTTAAACGAAGGAGACAGCCTCTATTTTGATGCCTCTCTTCCGCATGGAATGAAAGCATTACAAAATGAAACCGTTAAATTTCTTTCCCTGATATTTTAATAAAACCAAAGAAATTACAGCTACATGATTGAGAAGTATTTAAAACAAATGGCTTTTAAAGATTTTGAAGATTTTAAAGCCAACTATGAGCTGGTTATCCCCGAAGATTTCAATTTTGCCTGCGACGTTGTTGACGGCTGGGCAGCTGCAAACCCACATAAACGTGCCTTGCTCTGGACAAACGACCAGGGGCAGTGCAAAACCTACACTTTTGGCGAGTTAAAAGAAATTACCGACCGCACTGCGGGCTATTTTTCTTCGCTCGGAATTAAAAAAGGCGACATGGTGATGGCTATTTTGAAACGCCGTGCCGAGTTTTGGTTTACCATTATTGCATTGCATAAAATTGGGGCGGTTATTATTCCGGCAACTCATTTGCTTACGTCAAAAGACATTGTTTACCGAAATAATGCAGCTACCATAAAAGCCATTGTTTGCGACGGAACAGAATTGATTTTAAGTCATGTGGATGGCGCGATGGCAAAATCTCCTTCAATTGAACGGCGAATTTCAATTGGACCAATCGTTCCTGAAGGATGGGAAGATTTTCATAAAGGAATTGAAGGTGCCACACCTTTTGAACGTCCGGCGGAGCCAACAAAAAACGACGACCCGATTATCGTAAGTTTTACTTCGGGAACAACCGGCGACCCCAAAATGGTAGTGCTCGACAGTGTGTATCCGCTGGCGCATATTATTACCGCAAAATACTGGCAAAATTTGCATGAAAACAGTTTGCATTTAACCATTGCCGATACCGGTTGGTTAAAAGCTGTTTGGGGAAAATTATACGGACAGTGGCTCGTTGGATCTTCTGTGTTTGTTTACGACCACGAGAAATTTACTCCTGCCGATATTCTTACCGTTTTGTCGAAACACAAAGTAACATCGCTTTGTGCGCCGCCAACGATTTTTCGTTTTCTGATTCGTGAAGATTTAAGCCACTACGATTTGTCGGCACTGGAATGGTGTACCATTGCCGGTGAAGCGCTGAACCCGGAAGTGTACAATAAATTTTACCAGTTAACAGGTATTAAATTGCGCGAAGGTTACGGGCAAAGTGAAACCACACTTTCGGTATTTACTTCGCCGTGGGTGGAACCCAAACCCGGTTCCATGGGATTGCCAAATCCGCATTACGATGTTGATTTACTCACTCCGGACGGGCGCTCAGCCGAAGCCGGAGAGCAGGGACAAATTGTTATTCATTACGATAAAAAATATCCCACCGGGCTTTTTAAAGGCTACTACCGGAATCAGCAATTGACCGATGAAGCCATGTCAGACGGGATTTATTACACCGGCGATTTAGCCTGGAAAGATGAAGACGGTTATTTTTGGTTTGTGGGCAGAGCTGACGATGTGATTAAAAGTTCGGGCTACCGCATAGGGCCGTTTGAAGTGGAAAGCGCATTAATGACACATCCCGCAGTGGTGGAATGTGCCATTACCGGTGTGCCCGATGATATTCGAGGGCAGGTGGTAAAAGCTACTGTTGTTTTGGGCTATGATTACAAAAAAAAGGCAGGCGATGATTTGGTAAAAGAATTGCAAAGCCATGTAAAAAAAGTAACAGCCCCCTACAAATACCCAAGGGTTATTGAATTTGTTGATGAATTGCCTAAAACCATCAGCGGAAAAATTCGTCGGGTGGAAATTCGAGAACGAGACCATCAATAGAAGACGGTATTAAAGACGAACCATTTTAAAGTGTCATTTCAGACAGGAAAAAAAATCCGGTATTATCGATTTCTATCCGTTTAAGATGACACTTTTTTAATCAGTTAAATCAGGCTTAACGACCTGAGTCCGGCTCCTTATTGTACAAGATTAGAATTCTATCCCCCGGATAAACGGCTGCAAAGCATTGCCCCAAATTTTGTATCCGGCATCGTTTGGATGACAGAAATCTATAGTAAATTCCTTGGTCAGTACCCCATCAGTAGGAAGCATTTCAGAACTGATATCCAACAGCGTTATATCATTTTCTTTAGCGTATGCTTCCAGTACTTTATTTATTTTGTTGATCAATATCCGGCGCGGATTGTCCGGCATTTCTTCCCGCGGCATTATTTTCATCAACACGATTTTTGCCCGTGGAACTTTCGAACGCACACGCAGGCATACTGCTTTAATTCCTTCTACAATTTCCTCAGGGGTATTCATGCGGGCATTTTCTGTTTCACTGGTGTTGTTGGTACCAATGTGTATGACTACCAATTTTGGGTCGAGGGCATCAAGTTCACCATGATCAAGACGCCACAATACGTTTTGTGTTCGATCCCAGCCATATCCTAAATTAAGCACGCGGTGATTCCCAAAAGTTTCCTGCCATGCATCTGGTCCATTGGCTTTGCGCGGACTTCCATCAGTATTTTTAAGCGGCGGATTCTGGCCTCCCCAGAAATGAGTAATCGAATTTCCAATTAATACGATATCCGGATTTAATGTATCTTTCACCCTTAACACATCATCGTGACGAACCCACCAGTCATAACAGTCCTCTTCCAATTTGGTCGTTGGTATAATGGCTGTATTGGCCGGTTTTTTATCATCACGCGATTTGTCTTCCATTAATTCCAAAAGCAGCGGTTCCATTGCTTGTGCCCAGGCTTCAGCTCCTGCCGGTGTCGGATGCAGCCAGTCGCCCAGCATGTCATGATTGATCGAACCATCCATATTCAGGAATACATGGTTTACATCGCAATAAAAAATGTGTTTGTTGTCGGCCCAGCGGGAAACAATATCCGAAGCACGTTCCAGTATCCGGCGGTGCGAAGTAGGATTTGGCCCGCCGTAAGCTCCGGGGAAACAACGCAGCAGAATAATTTTAGACTCCGGGCATTTTTCTCTGAATATTTCCACGATTTTTTTCATTCCGCCTGCCAGTTGTCCGGCTGTGTGACGTGTCGGGTAATTTTTTTCATCGATATTGTTGGTGCCGATTTCAAGAATAATCACTTTCGGTGACTGCCCTTCCATCTCTCCGTTTTGAATATTCCATATAATATTTTCGGTACGATATCCTGAAAATCCCAAATTCACTGCATTTCTTGAAGCAAAATATTTTTTCCACACCGCCTGAAATCCCGGTTTTTCAAAATTATTGGTAATGGAGTTCCCTACAAACAGCAAATCGTATTTGTGATTTTGCACCAACTTTATTTTCTCCGCATGACGTTTAGACGAATATCCTTCCACCGGAACCGCTGCAGGATTTCCTTCTTCTTTGGGAAAGACCACTTCTCCGTTCCAGAAGGGCGCCAGAACAGTTTCTACTGAACTTATATTTTTTGCGTCGGCAACCGTTTTGTTAAAGGCAATCCCGTCGTAGCCTATCCAGGTTTTTGTAAATTCAATCGCAGCGTTGAGTGCTGTTGGTGTAAGTGTTATGGAGTCAGTAATACACAAAAGTTTTGTTTTTGTGCTTAAAGGCGGATTAATTACCGGGAAAACGGTTCCTTGTATGGTTTCTTCAAAACCGCCGGGGGTTATCAGAATTAAATCGTTGGGGCGTTCATTTTCGTCCAGTTCGTACACTGTGAGCGCCGCCAGCTTGCTTCCATCTGAAATTCCGACGATGGAAGTATGCCCGGTTTCCAGCTGTAGTTTTTCATCCGACAGAATCAAACGAAAAGCTTCCACTGCATCGGCTAAATTAATATTATTTCCTTTGATGGTTGCCACTGAAAATCCCTGCTGTTTTATAACTCCGGTGAGCGAATCGTTTTTTGATTCACTTCCCGGGAAAAACAGAACAGTCCCGTTTGAAGATGCGGTATAGTTTACTTGTAAATAAGGTGCCGTTGTTTCATTTACCTCTCCGGAGGAAAGAATGGTTCCGTCAAGAGCAACAGTTTGTATTTTTTGTTGCTGGCAAGCTAAGATGTTTAAGACAAGAACAGCAAAACAGAGGAATTTTGTCAATCGTTTCATGATCAATGCGGTAATTTTTTTTTTGATGGCTAAAAGTAGATAAAATTCCCGCATGAACGAAATCTGATATCCTTATTCATCAGGTGACTTCAAGCCTCCAGATAAAGTGTTGGCGGAAAATGCCTGACATGAATTTTTCCTTTTCGGTTTTCATTCCCACAGGAAATGATATTTTTGCAGCTTTAATTTATTTGAATTGAATCTGAATATAAAAAATATCGTTTTGATTTTGCTGGCGGTATCTTTAGTCTGCACATCCAGGATAAATGCTCAATCTGATACCATCCCCGGAAATTATTTCTCAGTATTCACAGAAAATATAAACCAGATTTCTGGTTTGATTTTTTTTTCTCAAAAGGAACTTTATCCTGGAAAGTTTACATTTGAAAATACAACTGATTTTTCCGAAGTATATAAATCGTTACATTTTCCTGTCTTTCCTGAAGCTATTGATAAGTCAGAAGAATATTTCAGCTTTCTAAATTCGCTGGCAGAAGATCAGAAAAAGAATCTGGTTCAACTGTTTTCGTTTTATGAAAAAGATTTTGAAACGGAATTTAAAAAAGCGGGTTTGCCTGTTGAATTAAAATATCTGGCTCCTGCAATTTCTGTTTTAAATGTACATTCAACCGGAGAAGGCAAAAGAGCCGGTATTTGGCATCTTTCTCATTTTCAGGCTTTGTTGAATGGCGGCGAAGTAACTCGTTTGGTGGATGAACGACTGGATGTTATACGTTCAACAAGATTAGCAGCCCGGGACCTGAAACAAAATCTGGAAATTTACAATAACACAGAGTTGGCTGTTCTCGCTTTTATTTCAGGGAACACAGCGGTAAAAAATGCGATCCATTTTGCAGGTGAAAGCTCGGGCACCGCTGCCGTTTTAAGTCATCTTTCGGGAAAAGTTGCTGAGCAAATAGCAGCGTTTCAGGCAATGGCCGCGTTTTTGAATACCAGTCGTTTTTTTCCTGAACCGGTATTTTATCAAAAAAAGAACGCTCCTGACACCGTTAAGATATACCGGCAGTTGCATTTTAAACAAATTGAAAAAGTAATTGGGGTTTCGGCTGAGCAAATCAGTGATTTAAATCCGCAGTACAAATATTCCATTGTCCCGGAGAATTCAAGGGGGCGGAGGGTTGCTCTTCCCAAAGGCAAACGAGATGATTTTGTGTTATGGAACGATTCGATAAACAACGCCACTGATTCGAGTTATTTTCAATTGATAACACAAAAAATTGAATATCCGTCGGCACCCAACCGACAGTATTTGGGGGAACCCGTAAAAGACCTGGAAATTGAAGGGAAGACAAAAATAAAATATCGTTTAAAAACCGGTGATGTACTTGGTATTATTGCCGAAACTTACGACGTTCGTATTGCCGATTTAAAATACTGGAACAATATTGTGAATGAAAGGCGAATCCAGGCAGGGCAAATGATTGATATTTTTGTACCTGATGATCAGGTTGATTATTACCGGAGTCTTGAAAATCAAACGGCAGAGAAATCGATTGAGAAGGAAGATGTTATTGATAGAATTCAGAGTACCACTGCTTTAAAAGTTTATGAACAGTTTGATACAAACCCAAAAATAGAACACGTGGTAAAAAATGGTGAATCTCCGTTTGTTATTGCAAAGCAGTATGATGGTGTAACACCAGAACTGATATTGGAGTGGAATAACATTGATAATCCGAGAAAAATACAAATTGGTCAGAAACTAATAATATATCCCCGAAAATGAAACCAGTTAAAATATTGCTTTTTACGTTTGGCGTTTTTCTGCTTTTGGCGGGTACCATGTGGATTACCCCCGGAGGGGGAGTAAAATTAGGTGTCTTTACATTTCACATGCCTACTTTTAAAGAAATGCTGGCCGATAATGAGGTAGAATATGCCGATGTTTCTGAAATTCTGGAACAGCAGTTTGATATTGATTCTCTGGTGGACATCGATTTGGATATGGACACTGTTTTCTCTGATTCAGTTGCTGAATTTATTCCAAGTGCCAGTTATGATTCCCTCGTTGCCTCGATTTATAAAATTGAATTGGCAGATACAGGGAAAATCAATTTGTATCGGTTTTTTAAAACCCTTCACGACAGTACATTGGTTCGGATAATGCACTATGGCGACAGCCAAATTGAGGGGGACCGGATTACCAGTTTTATCCGGAATAAGTTTCAGGTGAAATTTGGCGGAAGTGGTCCCGGGTTACGCCCGGCTTTACAACCTTACGATTATATTTTTAGCGCCGTTCAGGAAAATTCCGATAATTGGAAACGTTATCCCATTTACGGGAAAGTCGATTCCACCGTTGAGCATGATCGTTACGGTGTAATGGGGGCTTTTTCAAGATTTGCGCCGCCGGCAAGCGACACTCTTCCTTTCCGGGATTCAATTTTGTACGATGCAGAGTTGAATATTTCCAAATCAGATATTTCGTACAAACTTACAAGAGAATATAGACATTTCAGAATGTTCTACGGAAATGCCAAACGCCCTGTTGAAATGCAGCTCATAGTAAAAGCAGACACCTTGCTGACCGATACTTTGCCTGCAGCGTTGGAGTATGGTGTGATTGAATGTCAGCTTCCTGATTCGGTAAGTCATATTTCTGTTCGTTTCTCGGGCTACGACAGTCCCGATATTTACGGTATAGAGTTGGCGGAACAGCGGGGTGTGATTATGGATAATATTGCGCTTCGCGGAAGTTCGGGAACTATTTTTACAAAATCAGATTACCTCCACAGCCTGAAAATGTACAGTGATTTAAAACCCGGGCTTTTTCTTCTTCAATTTGGCGGTAATGTTGTGCCCTATATAAAAAATGAAAAGGCCATAAAAAATTACGGGCGCTGGTTTAAAAGTCAAATATTAAGATTGCAGAATTTGTGCCCGGATGCTGCCATTATTATAATCGGACCAAGTGACATGTCAACCAAGGAAAAAGACAAGTATGTTACCTACGAATATTTGCCTGTTGTAGTGGAAACTTTAAAAGAAGTTGCGCTGTCGACCGGCTGCGGATTTTGGGATATGTATGAGGCAATGGGAGGATACAACAGTATGCCTTCATGGGTTAACGCCGATCCTGAGTTGGCACGTCCTGACTATGTGCATTTTTCGGCTCGCGGAGCACGTCTGGTGGCGAATATGTTTTATAATGCATTGATTTTTGAGTACAACAATTTTTTAATGGAAATAAATTGAAGAGATTCATTGTTATATTGATTGGGTTGCTGTTTTCTGTGCACGTACTAGCACAGGACGAAAGTTATTTATACCAGGTAAATCCGTATAATTTTATCCGGTACGACCGGAATGAACTGCATCATTTTGGAAACGATAAGTATGCGCAGAAACTTTTTGCAAAGCTTGAAAATATGCTTTCAACGGGAGAGGGAAGAATAAATGTGGTTCATATTGGCGGATCACATATTCAGGCCGGAACTTTTTCCGGAAGACTCAGGAGCCGTTTTCAGCAATTAAATGGCGATATGAACGCGGGGTGGGGGTTTATGTTCCCCTATCGGATAGCTAGAACAAATTCGCCGTACGGCTACTATATTCGTTATTCCGGAGGCTGGCAAAGTTGCCGGAATATAGAGAGAAGAAAAAATGATCAGTTACTGGGAGTGGGAGGAATTTCAGCAACAACAAGGGCACCTTTTACCGACCTTACAATTTTGCTGGAAGATGAAAATGAGTTGGATTACAGCTTTCATAAACTTAAGGTTTTTTGCAATTACGAAACATCAAAGTATTCAGTGTCGGTTGACAGCAGTTTGGTAAAAAGACAAGTAAACGGAGATGGTTTTATTGAGTTTGAATTAAATGCACATGTTGACAGTTTACGGCTGTTGATTCAGCGTGAAGCCAATTCATCTGAAGGATTTACGCTGTATGGAATAAGTACGGAAAAGGCGCCGAACGGTTTTGTATATAACAGCATTGGTGTAAATGGAGCACATGTTCCGGCATTTTTACGTTGCCAGCTTTTTGAAGAACAAATGAAACAGTTGCAACCCGACCTGGTTATTCTCGGGCTTGGAATTAATGATGCGTACGGAAGGCGTTTTTCACAAAAGAGGTTTGAAGACAACTATTCTGAATTGATAGGAAAAATCAGAAAGGCAGCACCGCATACAACCATCATTTTAACCACAAATAACGACAGTTATCTTTATCGCAGGTATGTGAATAAAAACGGAGAGAAAGTGGAAGAGAGCATGTTTAAACTGGCAGAGAAACATGATACGGGTGTTTGGGATATGTTTGAAGTAATGGGAGGACTAAATTCAGTGGTTTTATGGGAAAGAAATTATTTGGCCCAGCACGATAAAATCCATTTTACACGGGAAGGTTATCTTATGCTCGGTGATCTCTTTTTTGCAGCGTTTATGCAGAATTTTGAAAACTATGTTCAAACCAAAAATGAAGTTTCACAACTAACAAAATAAAACTTGGATTTTATACAACAAATAAATTGGGGAGAATGGCTAAAAGGCATTTTGATTTATGATAAATCGGCACCGTTGATTTTTACCCGTTTTTTCTTTTGGGGATTTTTTGCCCTGGTTCTTTTGGGATACTCTTTTGTGTACAATAAAAAAAATCGAAGTATCCGTGCCGGTTATTTATTTGCTGCCAGTTTATTTTTTTACTACAAGTCCAGTGGTTTTTTCTTTTTTATTTTATTGTTCAGTACGATAACCGATTTTTTTATTGGGAAATGGATTTATAATTCCCGGAATGAAATGGCTCGGAAGTTTCTTGTTGCTGCGAGTGTGGTTGTGAATCTTACTTTGCTGGCTTATTTTAAATATGCCTATTTTTTTACCGACAGTATAAATACATTGTTGGGAACCGACCTGCATGTCATCAATCATCTGGCAGTTATCGCAAATCAAACTGCGGGAACACATTTTAATGTAAACCAGATTTTATTGCCGGTGGGAATTTCATTTTTTACATTTCAAACCATTAGCTATTCTGTTGATGTTTTCCGAAGGCAGACTGAGCCGGTAAAAAATCTTATCGACTTTGGTTTTTATGTTTCCTTTTTTCCTCAGTTGGTTGCCGGTCCAATTGTACGGGCATCCGGTTTTGTAAAACAAATTTACGAAGATTACCATGTTTCGAAGCGTGAATTTGGCTGGGCTGTTTTTATGATTTTAAAAGGACTCATAAAAAAAATATTTATTGGTGATTTTATTGCCGTAAATTTTGTTGATCGTGTTTTTTCAGATCCGATTACTTACACCGGCTTTGAAAATCTGATGGCTTTATTTGGTTACTCATTGCAAGTATATGTTGATTTTTCAGGATATACCGACATCGCAATCGGAGTAGCTTTATTGATGGGATTCAGGTTGCCGCAAAACTTTAATTCACCCTACAAAGCAAAAAGTGTTGGTGAGTTTTGGAAACGCTGGCATATGTCGCTCTCTTCCTGGTTAAAAGATTACCTGTATATTCCAATTGGTGGAAACCGCAACGGTTCGGTTTTTAGCTATATCAGTTTAGGGATTGTTTTAGCAATTGTTGTGTTGCTGGCCGGTAAATTTATTTTGGTGCCCATTTTTGCTGTGGCGGTTTTGGTATTTGCAATTCTGGCCAGAATTTTTCCGAGTGTCAAACGGCAAATTGATACCAATATAAATTTAATGTTGACTATGTTGTTGGGAGGTTTGTGGCACGGAGCATCGTGGCAATTTATCATCTGGGGAGGTTTAAACGGAATTGGCCTGGTTACTTACAAATTCTGGCGAAAAATAAGTCCCTGGGAAAAAAGAAATAACGTTTTGGTTAACATCTGGAAAATTGCTATCACATTTGGTTTTATCACATTTACACGTATCTTTTTCCGATCCGAGTCGATGACCGTTGTAAACGGAATGATGCATCAAATAGCTACTGATTTACATTTAAATGTTATACCAGAGGTTTTGGTTGCCTACAAGTGGGTTTTTCTGATGATGTTGTTTGGATTTTTTATTCACTGGTTAAGTGATAAATGGAAGGAGAAAATTACCGAGTGGTTTATTGGAACGCCTTTGTGGTTGAAAATTGTAATTTCTGCAGTTGTTGTGATAATCGTTTATCAATCCATTTCAGCCGATATGCAAGCATTTATTTATTTCCAGTTTTAAAAATTATTTGAAATCCAGTGGGGCGGGAGCGGTAGGCTCGAAACTGTAAAAGTTTTTCTTCAATTGTTCTTCAAAGATAAAACCAACAAAACTCATGTCGCTGGGGTGAAAAGGATAGAAAGCGAGCCTGACTTGCAGGGTTTTGAAAACCAGGTTTTCATTATGAAGTCGCAAGCCGAGGCCAAGGCCGCTGTAATAGTGCTGAGTAAAAATGAGCTTTTTGTTTGAACCTATAACTCCCACGTCGGCAAATCCATAGAAAGCCATATTAAACTTGTAGAATTCTCTGCGTAAAAACAAAACATATTCAAGATCTACACTCAGTTTTTGTTTGCCAACCGCTTCTTTACTTGAAAATCCACGAATATCTTCATTTCGGCTTAAGTCAAGATTCTCGATATCAAAACGTTTAAGGCCAAGAATATAATTTGAACGGATAAATAGTCGAAATCTCTTTCTTCCTGCATTAAACTGGCGCGAAATAAAATTGGTACTCGCCTGAACTTGTCCTTGTTCAAACTTCGATTTATTAAAATAGCCACCAATACCTGCCGACATAAAAAGATAACCTTTTCTTTTTATCAGTAAATTCCCGTTTGAAAGATAAAGGTGTAAATAATGTCTGTTCCCAAACTCATTGGCATCAAATCCGTAAACAATCTCATTTTTAAATCCCTCCGGTATATCTTCAACAATGCCGTAACTGTATATTAACTGGTCCTGAATATATCGCCGTTGAGTAAAAGTCAAACCTGTTAAGTAAAATGTATTGTTGGAGAAAAACTGATTCTCCGTAAACGATGGATTTGGTCTGTGGTGGTAGGTGCGATTATAAAATCCTCCCGAAATAACTACTTGAGAGCTATTGTAATTGTTTCTGTTTATCTGAAAGCTTCTTCCTGCCCAGGCACTGTAAAATGAATAATCAAGAGGCTCATCAATAACTAGCGGCTCATTGTTAAAAATCTGGTTCGTTCGGTGCATTCTTAACGCAGAAGCTCCGTAACCCCATTTCATTGATGGAATTAGAAATGGTTTTTCCAACTCAAAAGAGAATCCTTCTTTTAGGTAAGTATTCATGTATCCTGCAGAAACATCCACAAACTTTCCTTTAACATTGTTAATAGAATAGAACGTTTCTAATCCCATGTACGGTTGTTTGTGCAAATGACCGACAAAACGCAGTGAAATTTCATGGCCAACGCCAAAAATATTCTGGTTGTATAGTTCGAGTGCTGCAGAACTTGTCCCGTTTACATTTCCCGAAATTCCAAGCGAAAACCTGTCTTTTGTAATTACATGAACAGTTACCAAGTCCGGGTTAATAGAATCCTGTTCCAGAAAAAAACGGGCGTCTTTAATATAGGGAAGCGCTCTTATTATACGTTCGTTTTCGTACAATTCTTCAGCATCGATAATATCACCCACCTTAAACATTAACATTTTTTCGATGGTGTTAAGGTTGGATTTTGTATGAAGCGCATTGGCCGTTCGTTCAACCCAACTTTTGGCTCTTTTTGTTGTATCTTCAAGGGCGGGACCAAATACATCAAGTGCAGTGATATCAATTTCAGAAATAGTTTTTCCCTCCATCCGACTGTAATATTCCAGAGCCATCTCCTTTTTATCAACATAGGGACGAGGTGGAGAAATCAGAAAATCGTAAAAAAAACGAGTGATTTTGTTTTGATTGGCTTTGTACTTCAAACTATCATAAAATTGGTTATATTTTTCTTCGGGTAATTTTTCAATAAAGACAGTATCTTTTGTATATGACTGTGCATGAACTTCAAAGCCTAAGACATTTGTTAATGTTATGATAATTAGAATCAATATTTTCGACCACCCACTCATTCCTGCATTAAAATACGATATTATTTTTGATTCAATAGGGAATTAAATTTCATTTTATAAACATGCAAAAAAAAAGTCATTCAGATATTAAAACTTTGAAAAACAGAGTGTTAAAAACTGTTAAACGATGTATGGGAATAGAAAATTTGAGGTGAATTTGTGTTTTGAAAACAGGAATAGTGACGAGTATAATGATAAAGATCAGTAACTTACATCAAGTCATAGAAATTATCTCCATGTGTTATTTAAACGGAATTTTTTATGCTGTTTAATAAATTTTGAAGGTCAAATTACGTTAAGGGTTTAGCGGTTATTTTATACTTTTGCTGCATGAGCAAATTGGGGAAATTTTATAAACGGAACATCTACGGGGTAATGGGTACTTTGGTTTTCCATATTTTGCTCGTTCTTGCATTTCTTTTGGCGGAAGTAGATATGAAAGGAAATGTAAAAGAAGAAGAAATAATTATCGAATTTCCTGATATTTTACCGGAACCGGAGGAAATAATCGAAGAGCCGGAAGTCGAGCAACAGGATGATACTCCAAATGACCCTTCATCGCAAAATACCGAAACCCAAAGTCAGAGAACAAATCGCGCTTCAAACAGGTTATCTGCAACTGAAGAATTTTTTGATGAAGACTATCTCAAAGAAGTAGAGGCAGCGCGACAACTGGCAGCTGATGTTAATAACCAGTTGTCAAAAGAAAGAGTAAAGCTTGAAGACATAGAGATGCCGGTAGAAACTACTGAAGGAATGAATCCTGATTCCATTAAAAATGTGGTTTACACAGGTGAAAGTAATATTGTTTATTATTTGGAAAACAGATATCATTTGAGTTTACCTATTCCTGTTTACTTAACACAAGGAGGTGGAAAAATAGTTGTTGATATTGAAGTTGACCGAAATGGGCGGGTTGTTAAAGCCTCGGCGCGTAAAAATAAAAATATACGCAATGAACAAATTTATACGTATGCAGAAGTGGCTGCGTTAAGAACGATTTTTAATAAGGACTACAATTCACCTGATATTCAGAAAGGTACAATCCATTATACATTTATTGCTCAATAGGTGTTCATGTTAAATTAATATAATCTTTAACATGATTTAACAGAAAATAGTTGCTCCAATTCATTTCTGCTTTTATCTTTGTGGTACGTTTATTTTCATAAGTTTAGGTTTAGTTAGGTTAGTTAGTTTAATGAGAAAAGGCTGGTTGTTGAACCGGCCTTTTTGTTTTTAACTAGGTCTTATAAAATTTTTAGCCCAAATTTCATTATTCTTGATTAGATTTGTACATTTACAATCTTAAATGTAAGGTGTTGTTTATGAGAATATTTCAGCCCGTTGTTTCAAACATATTAATAACAATTTAAAGAATTATTAAAAATACGGGTTACCTTTTTGATAAAAATCGAATTATATATATAGAAGATGAGAAGTTATAGCGATGAGCAAATCCTAAAAGGTATTTTAAGACATGATAATCTGATCTTACAATACATTTATAAGGAGTATTATTACAAGGTTAGTTTTTTTATTAAGAAAAATCAAGGTAGCGAAGATGACGCTAATGATGTATTTCAGGAAGCTATAATTGTTATCTACAGAAAATTAAAAGAGAATGATTTAATTTTCGCAAAGAGTTCTTTTCATGGTTATTTATTTTCTGTCTGTCGTTTTTTATGGTTAAAACAACTGGAAAAACGTAGGATAGAAAAAGAAAAGTTAAATGACACTCTTCCATACCAGGATGATTTATACGATGAAAACCTGGTTGACTTAGTGGATAAAAATGAAAGATACAGTTTGTATCAGAAGCATTTTAAGACTCTTGGATCAGATTGTCAGAAATTATTGCAACTTTTTTTCGATAAAGTCCCGTTAAAGGAAATAGCCAAGATAATGGGATATAAAGGAGAAAAATATGCGAAAACCAGAAAATATAAGTGTAAAGAATTACTGATAAACAGGATAAAGCAAGATACAGAATACAAAAAAATACTTGAAGATGATACCTAAAGCAGAATTTTTTGAATGGATTGAAAATTATTTCGAAGACCAGTTAAGCGAGGTCGATCGAAAAGAATTTGAATCTGAACTTAAACATAACGGTGATTTAAGGGAAGAGCTCAAATTACATCAGGAAATTAAATCAGCAGTCAGCGAAAAAGACATTGTTAACCTCCGGGACAAACTCCAAAACATTTCAAAAACACAAAAATCAGAAAAAAACAGTTTGGGCGCATTTGAATTACTCGATGAATTTGCAGACATTGAGGAAATAAATGAAAATGTATCTCCTGAGGAACTCATCAATTTCTATGATTCGCTTCCCAAAGTGCATGTTTACCAGCACGAAATGAGCTCTAAAGAGAATGTTCATGAGTTTTACAGAGAGCAGGAAAAATCAAATCTTAATGGAGAAATGGACGATTCTCTTGAAGGTTTTGATTTCGAAGAATTAGAAGATCTGGAAGGGCTGGAAGAGGCTGTTTTGGAAAAAGATATTATCAATTTACGGGAAACACTTTCCCAGGTAGCTAAATCAGTAAAACCACAATATTCAACCGAAGATATCGATAGTTATTTGAGCGGAGAGTTAAGTGGAGAGAAACTTCATGAGTTTGAGACAGAACTTGAGCAGAACAGGGCACTCAGAGAAGAAGTTCAACTTCATCGAGAAATGGAAAGTGCTTTACTTGAAGGAGATATACTGGAACTTCGTAATCAGTTAAGTCATATTTTAGAAACCGAGACATCCTGGAATGTTAGTGAAAAAGATATTGAAAGTTACATCGACGGAGAGCTGGAGGGGGAATTGTTAGACGAATTCTTAGCTGAACTGACCGAAAATACTGATTTAATGTCGGAAGTTAATTTGCGTAGAAATGTAAATGAAGCAGCAAGTGAGAAAGATATATTTGACTTGAGAGAAGAGTTAGCTGAAGCGCGTAGAAATGCAGAAAATACTGAAGTTAAATCAATCATACCCGATTCAAAAATTAAACTGGCAAAGAATCTGAAGAGATATGCAGCTGTTATTATTCTTTTATTAGGTATTTCTGGAGTTTTAAATATCAGCTTTAATTCGTTAGACAAAACATACAATTCGTATTACAAATCTCCGCAGTGGTCTCCTGAACGTTCGCTTACCTATGAAGCTACCAGAGCAAATCATTATTTTACCGAGGGGAATCTCTATTTTATGAATGGTGATTACCAAATGGCCATACAGAATTATAATAAAGCACTGGAAAAGGAAAATGAAAAATATGCATCCCACTTCTATAAAGGAGCAAGTTTGCAAAATTTGAATCAGTTTAAAGAAGCAATTCCTGAATACAATCAGGTTATCAAACACGCAGACAATCTTTTTATTGAAGAGGCAGAATGGAACAGAGCACTGTGTAATATTAAGCTTGGAGAATTGGATAAAGCAAAGGTGCAATTAACCGCAATCATCGATAAAAATAGTTTTTATAAAAAGGACGCAAAGGCGATACTAAGAAGACTTAAATATTCTATAAAATAGTTGTAATAAAGAGATTCGTTTGAATTGTTAAATCACACATTCATTCTAAACAATTCAAATCATCACAAGCTCATTGAAATAAATTACTGGAATTAAACTTAAAAATCACACACATTCTAAAAAGTTCAATAACAGTAAATTGTTTTGTTAGACGAATAAAAATCACACACATTATTCAATTTATATTCGTATAACGAAGAAGTAGAGTTTGGTGAAAAAAATAGTTAGGAATAGTCAGTCCAGGTACTTGTAAAAGTTATTCTGTGTAATATACAGTTAAGCCCGTCTTTTGCGGGCTTTTCTAATACGGATTATCTGTTCTGTAGTAACACCGATAATTGTGAGTAAAAGCAAACTAAAGAAGTAAAAATCATAACTCTTATACAGAGAGGTATTATCGCCAATACTAACATAACCAAGCCAGTAATGAGGGTGAGCCAGTCTTGAATTGGCATTTTCCAAATATTCCAGCTTTGCAAGTCTTAACGCTTCGTCTTTATTTTTTCCTTTTTTAAGAAATTTGTAAAATGAGCTCATAATTTTTGTTCCGGAATTATCTTCAACTTCCCATAAAGTCATAATAATTGCCGGACAGCCTGCATAAAGAAAGCCTCGTGCTAAACTAATGACTCCCTCTCCCTTCTTCAACTGGCCTGTTCCGGTGTTACAAGCACTCAAAACAGAGAGACGGGCCTTCAAGTTTAAATTATATATATCCGCAGTACTTAAAAGCCCGTCAGAAGAAAGGTTTCCGTTTTTATTTTGAGCAAAGGCAAATTGAGAAAGTGATGGAAGGGAATCGTTTATAAAAGCATGCATTGCCAAATGTAAAATATCATAATCTTCACTTTTTTCCCTAAACTTTAATTCTGTGGCATTCTCTCCCTTATATACTTCTGTTTTTATTTCTGAGGCGATTAAATCAACTTCCTTTTGTGTTCCTATAAGAGGGCGTAAGGGAAATACACTATTTCCAATTGTAATTGAGTCTGAATTATATTCCGGGGCAAATGCCAGTATTCGTTTTTTAGAATTCGTTTTAGTATTATCAATGTTGTAAATTAAATTTGCTGAATATGAGTAGTTTATGATATTTGATTTAATCAGATAATCTAATTTGTTAAATTGAATAGTTGATGTTGTATCAGGTAAATCAGTGAGTAGTGCATCAAAAGATATGTAGCTTAATTTACCATCGGGTACAATTATTAAACTCTTGTCTTTTATTTTGTTTTCATAGGGAGCAATTAAGTTTTTGTACAGTTGATTTGAAGCAACACAATATTTCTTTGAATCTTCATTTTTTGTGAAAATATAACTAGAGTTGGACATAAATTGGAATATCTCATCGATGTTTTTGGAAAAAGAAGGTGCTAATTCCTGACGTTCAAATTGAACTTCGTTGTTTGTAAAGAAAAAGGTGTAGAGTTCTGTAAGTGAATCCATTTCATTTAAGACATACTCGACCAGAACTTCATCGGATTTTAGTTTATCTTGTATCTTATTGATGTTTATAGAGTTATCGGAGTATTTCAGATTATAATATTGTTTGTAGTTGTCTTCCAAATAATCATTGAGCTCTGTTCTTTGTCTTCTTAAACTAAAAAGAACGGAATCGAGGCGGTTAATTTCCGATACATCAGGAGTCTCTGAAACCTGCTCATTGTATTTCATGGAGCTAAAGTTTGTGATGTTTAAATTAATTTTTCTTTCCAATGTTAAAAGACTATCCGGTATTAGACTTGACTGCATTGCTTCATCATTTGATAATTTATCGAACAAACTTCCTGATTTTAAGGATTCAGCGTTTTTAAAAGCACGTTCGACATACTCCTGAGAGTTTTCTAACTTGTATGCTCTGAATGATGTTTCTATTAGTTTAATAAGGGTTGACTGTTCCAATCCTGCCAACAGTATTCTGCTATCGTCGTCTGAGATCTCTCGTTTTGTTTTTTGTAATAAATCACTTATAAAATCATAATAATCAAGAGCCCGGTCAATAGATTTTTTATAAATATCCTTATCGTTTCCTTCATATATTAATCCCATTTCAACGTAGTTGTCTGCTATAAATTTCAAAATACTGATACTTGATACTACAGATGTGGAGTTAATTTCATCCAGAGAGGTAATTGGTTCAGGATCAGTCGGGAAGTTGTACGCTTTAAGTGCTTTCTTGAAGTAAAAAATTGCTTGTTGGTAGTTCTGATATTTTTGATTTTTAAAATCCTCTACATCAGTTGTATTAATTTTTTTTCCTGAGTTTAAAAATCCATAAATTCTATAGTACTCCGCAATGGTGGTCCCCGTTTGGGTTTCTGTTAAAGAAATTATAGAATAAGCTTTTTTTAGGTATTCTTCAGCTACTTCATAATTATTTATATTGTATTTAAAAGAGGCATAGTTGAGATATTGAAAAGCAATATTTATATCATTGGTCGGGTAAAAATCCAGCGTATATTTTATTGCTTTTTCGTAAGCTATGGAAGCTAGGTCATATTTTTTCTCTGTGTTGTAAATTGCACCTAGTAGTTCATAATAATAGATTTTATCGATGGTCTCTGATTTGTCAATATTATTTTTAATAATTTCGATGGCTCTATCATATCGTTCCATTAAATAATATATCTCTGCAACACTATAATTTATATATGCGATAAGAACATGGTCTACAACCTCTTGGTTTTTAAGGATACTTATACTTTGTTCAAAATATTGTATGGCTTCAGCATAATTCAATTTCGCTCTGTATATATTCCCGATGTTAAAATAAACGTTTGATATTCTGCTACTGTTTGCGCCATATCTGTCTTTATAAAGCTGTTCAGCAATTAAAACATTTTGTTCTGCCAAATCGTATCTTCCAATATTCTTATATGCGGTACCAACTGCCATGTATGTTCCTGCCAAAAGACTTTTCTTTTCGCCTACCAAATAATTCTGCCTTAATTTAAGGGCTACTAAAAATGAATCCAGGCTTTCAAAATACTGTCCTGCATTGCTTAGGTTCGCAGCTGCTCTGTATGCATTGGAAGCCCGAATGCTATCAATATTGTTATTTAGAGTGTTTCCAGATAATAATTCTAGTGGTGTGATTAACATTAAGAAAATGAGTGAAATATATTCTTTTTTCATTAAGTCCTCTCTGTATTTAACAGCGCCAAATTAGCTGAAATAAAAATTTTTTCCAATTCGGGGGTTACCTTTTTACCAATATCCGAATATATAAGTAGAATGTGTGATTTTTAAGTTTAACGAATTAATTTATTTACGATGAAAAAGATGATTGATAACTCAGTAGAAAATTTCCAAAGTTTTGATATTTTAAGTGAAAACGAAATGATGCAAGTTCGTGGAGGCGGAGATCCTATCCCACCAAAAACTCGCGACAGAGATATTTTCGATGACGAAGAAGTTTAATAATTTCCTCTTTTTTTAATTTAATTTTACTGTAAAAACATATTATTGTTGTGATAATTTACCACTAAAGAGTCGGTATTTATTATAATTGCATTCAAGTGAGCCGTTGTACAGCTTTAATTTTTGAGATGTTTTTAAAGCTATTTGTTTCAAACTTGCTGAAGATGCGCTTAGAATCCATACAGTACAACCTGCGAATTGATGTTTTAGTCGCTCGCCAATCATAGCGTAGAGGCCATCGAGGTTACTTGATTTTATGCGTTCTCCATAAGGTGGATTAATAATTATTACAGCATTTTCAGAAATGTCCAGATTCAGATCTTTAAAATCGGTTGTTTCAAATTGAATTTTATTAAAAACCAATGACCTTCTTGCATTTGTTTGTGCATTTAATACATTGCTTTTTAAAATGTCAGAAGCATAGATTTTATATTTAAAATCTCTTCTATCGGAAGACTGTTGTACTTTATCAAATAGTTCTTCATTATAATCCGGCCAGTTTTGAAATGCATAATTTTTTCTGAATCTTCCGGCAGGTATATTTTGCGCGATAAAAGCTGCTTCAATTGGTAAAGTCCCGGAGCCACACATAGGATCAACAAAATCAGAAGTTCCATCCCATCCGGATAATAAAATCATTCCTGCTGCCAATACTTCGTTTAAAGGAGCATCTCCCTGTATAACTTTGTAGTTTCTTTTATGTAACGATTCACCCGAACTATCCAATGAAATGGTGCAATTATTCTTATTAATATGCACATTAATTACTATATCCGGAGTTTTAGTATCAACATTGGGTCTTTTTCCGGTTTTGTCTCTGTAATAATCAGCAATGGCATCTTTTACTTTGAGAGAAGCAAACATTGAATTGCGAAAATCCCTTGAATTGGAAACTGTACTATTTATGACAAAACTTTGATTAATATTAAAGATGTTTTCCCATCTGACTTTTTTACAATACAAATAAAACTGGTCAACATCTTTAAATTGAAAAAATTCTATCTCCTTTAGGATTCGTAATGCGGTACGCAAAAAATAATTGGATTTGTATATCATTTCCAGGTCGCCTTCATAATAGACTACTCTGTTACCCGGTTTTATATTCTTGCCTCCAATCTTATTAATTTCCGATGCCAAAACATTTTCCAGTCCGGCAAAGGTTTTGGCTGTAAGTTTAAAAGTTCTCAAAAGGTTTTATTTTTATTTGATTAAATTCCAGCACCGTCGGCAAAAGTTGTTTCTTTAGGACGTGACTGTATAACTTTAGATTCAGGTGGCAAATCGCGCGTAACCCAGACGTTTCCTCCGATAACCGAACCCTTGCCAATAGTCACTCTTCCCAGAATAGTTGCTCCGGCATAAATAACTACATCATCTTCAACAATGGGATGTCGTGGAATTCCTTTTATGGGATTTCCTTTTTCATCCAGTGGAAAGCTTTTGGCACCCAATGTGACTCCCTGGTAGATTTTGACATTTTTGCCTAAAATACAAGTTGATCCAATTACAACACCTGTACCATGATCAATGGTAAATGACTCGCCAATCTGTGCACGTGGATGGATATCAATTCCGGTTTCGCTATGGGCCATTTCAGAAATAAAACGAGGGATTAACGGAACGTCAAGTTCAAGTAACTTATTCGCCATCCTGTAATTTGTAATAGCGCGTATGGCCGGGTAACAAAAAATTACTTCGCCGCGGTTTCTTGCTGCCGGGTCGTTCAGATAGGTTGCTTCAACATCAGCCACCAGTTTTCGTCTCATTTCAGGAAGATACTCGATAAAATCGATGGCAATATGTTTGGCCCTGTCTGAATGTTTTTCAACCTTGTTTGCTTTCTCATCTTCACACTCAAAACACATCCCGGCTAATATTTCCCGGCTGAGTAATTCATATAACTCGTCAATGTATACGCCCATGTAATGTGTTGTTGTGTGGGGACGTAAAGAGGTGTTGCCAAAATACCCGGGGAAAATTATTTCACGAACCATTTCAATTACTTTGCTCAGTGATTTTTTTGAAGGTAGTGGTTCGCCCAAACGGTGTTCATGACAAACCTTATCATATGAAAACGGATCGCTGAGTTTTTGAATGGTATAACTTATTTTTGATTCTAATTCTTTTGTTGTCATAATTTTGATAAAATTCCTGGAATTTCAGAATTTAAATTTACAATATTCAATTCTAAAACATATAGATGTGGACATGGTTTTAAATTATTCACATAAATTTTAAAAAATGCAAGGCTTTTTTTAGTCTTTTTTCGTCATGTCCTGATACAACTTTATAACTAAAATTGTAATATTCAATTTGTTCCAAATAGGTTTTCTGAAGTATTTTTCTGTTTTTTCCTCCGTTTTCACGAACAGGATCCGGAATCCAGGGTAAGTCGGTATCACAAACCAGGAAAAGGTCGATTTTTGTTTTTTGAATTTCATTTTCAATCCACTCCGGGACCTTTTTAAAAACAACTTCTAGCCAGATTTTTGTAATAATGAGCCAGGTGTCTACAAATAGAAAAGGATAATCCGAGTTTGAAAACTGGTGTAATAATTCGACCTGTTTTTTTGCAATCGTTTCAACATCATTATAATTGTATTTTCGGTCGATATTTTCAACATATTCTCGCGCAATTTCTGGTATGAAAGGTACCCCGAAATGTTTTGCCAACGATTCAGTTAAAACACTTTTTCCTGTCGATTCGGCTCCGGTTATGACTATTATTTTAGGCAAATTGGTTAACTTTTTGATGATGATTTAGATCTTTTTTCCACTGGTAATAACCTACAGTAGCCATTACAGTGTACACGACAAACAGTACAGCAGTTGCCCATAAATTTTTATACACATATAATCCTGATGAGAATAAATCTACAAAAACCCATATTAGCCAATGCTCCATGTATTTTCTTGCCAGCATCCAGGTGGCAACAATGCTTAACGCGGTTGTAAGTGAGTCCATAAAAGGAACGTCTGAATCGGTAAATTTTATAAGGATAAACAAAATAACGAAATAAATAATAATCGCTGCCACACTCAATTTTAGCCATAAGCGATTAGGTGTTTTTTTTACCGGGACATTGTTGTCATCACCTGTTGCACCTTTCAGCCAATAATACCAGCCGTATATACTAATCATTACATAATATACCTGCAATCCCATATCGGCATAAAATTTTGATTGAAAAAAAACGACAACGTATAAAACTGATGTCAGCAAACCCGTGGGCCAGGTTAAAACATTTTGTTTTATCGAAAAGATAATGTATAAAATACCAAGAATGGCTCCCAGTACTTCAATTTTGTTGCCCAGGAGCCATTCCAGAAAATTATTAAGCATAATTTTTATCAATCTTTCGAAACAAGCAGGTTGTTGTATTCATTTTGGTTTTGAATCACTTCAAGAGCTTTTAAAATGCCTTCATCGTCAGCATAATAAACCCTGTAAAATTCATTTCGGGAAAATAAATCACGAGCAATTAAAGCTTTTATCTCTTTTCTCATCGAGTTTAAAGTGAACTCCAGGCTTTCTTCATCTTTTTCTATTCCGTCATTTTCACCATTTTCCACAATTTGCTCAATCATTTCATCGCTTACAGAAAAACTGGAATTGAATGCTTCAAAATCAGCGTTCTCTTTTTCCAGTTGAGTTCTGTGTTTGTCAATATAATCCAAAACATAATTGTAAACTATGTTATTTCTTCTTAACTGGTTAAAATAGCGATAATGTGAAGATGTATCCATGGGCACAAAAATATCGGGAATAATACCACCACCACCAAAAACAGGACGACTGTTTACCAGTGTTTTGTATTCCAGAGAGTCTTCTATTGAAATGCTGTCAGCGCTAAACATTTCGCCATTTGTTAACCGGGTTTGATAATCGTGGCGATATTCAGTGATTCCGTGGTCGTAGGGCTTTTGAATACAACGACCACTCGGCGTATAGTAATGTGCTGTTGTTAAGCGTACCATCGAGCCATCGGTCAAAAAGAAGGGCTTCTGAACCAAACCCTTTCCAAAGGATCGGCGCCCGATAATTACACCTCTGTCCCAGTCCTGAACAGCTCCCGAGACAATCTCACTTGCCGAAGCAGAGGATTCATCAACCAAAACGACCAGATTACCCTCTTCAAACATCCCCATCGAAGTTGCTTTGTATTCTCTTCTAGGTTCGTTGGAACCGTCAGTAAAAACAACCATTTTGTTGTTTTTCAGAAACTGGTCGGAGATTTCAATGGCTGTTTTGAGGTAACCCCCTCCATTCCCCCTTAAATCCAGCACAAGATTTTCCATGTTTTGAGTTCGCAGTTCTTTCATCGCGTCTACAAATTCCTCAGTTGTAGTTGCTGAGAATTTATTGAGTTTGATGTAACCAGTTGATTCGTCAAGCATGTAGGATGCATCTAGACTATAAATCGGAATTTTATCACGAACGATGGTAAAATCCAGTAAATCTTTTTCCTGCTTACGTAGTACTTTTAATTCAACAGTTGTTCCTTTTTTTCCACGTAATAAATCAAAAACATCGCTGTTTTTTAAACCAATACCGGCGATGTCTTTTCCGTCAACTTCCACAATGCGGTCTCCGGCTCTGAGACCAACTTTTTCTGAAGGCCCCCCGGGGATAGTGGTCGTTACCAGTAATGTATCTTTAAATACATTAAATGAAATCCCGATTCCTTCAAAATTTCCTTTTAAGGGCTCGTTCATTTTTTCCACTTCTTCTCTGGATATATAGACCGAATGAGGATCTAATTCTCCGAGCAGGCTAACAATTGCTTTTTCCGTTAGTTCGTCAACATTTGCGCTGTCAACATAATATCCGTCAACGAGCCGCAATAACCTTCCAAACTTTAGCTGGTTTTTTTGAACTTCTTCCTGCGCTTTTATAAGATCAGGAGACAGGATCAAAAAAGCAAAAAACAATGTGATGACTATTTGAGAAACGTATCTGTTTTTTTTCTGCATGACAATGGTTTTAATGTTATTCTCTTACTAATTTTCCGGAATAAATTCCAAACCTTATTTATTAGAATTTATTATTGGAAAACAGTGATTACAACAGCAACAATCATTCCCATTCAATTGTTGCCGGTGGTTTTGAACTAATATCGTAAACAACGCGGTTTATACCACGAACTTTGTTTATGATTTCGTTTGACATTTTTGCCAAAAAATCATAGGGCAGATGAACCCAGTCGGCCGTCATCCCGTCGGTTGAGGTAACAGCGCGGAGTGCAACCGTGTTTTCGTAAGTCCTTTCATCGCCCATTACACCAACCGATTGAATGGGCAATAAAATAACAGCAGCTTGCCATACTTCATCATACAAACCCCAGTTTTTTAATCCGTTTATAAAAATGGAATCCGCCTCCTGAAGCATTCTTACCTTATCCGGAGTAACATCACCTAAAATGCGAATTCCCAACCCTGGTCCCGGGAAGGGGTGGCGTCCGAGTAATTCTTTTTTTATTCTCAACGCTTTTCCTACACGCCGCACTTCATCTTTAAAAAGCAGACGTAAAGGCTCTACTACTTTCAGGTTCATTTTTTCCGGCAAGCCACCTACATTATGGTGCGATTTTATAGTTGCCGATGGGCCGTTTACCGAAACTGATTCAATTACATCAGGATAAATGGTACCTTGTGCCAGCCATTTTACATTCCGGATCTTGTGTGCTTCAACATCAAAAACTTCTATAAAATTCCGGCCAATCACTTTTCTTTTTTGTTCTGGTTCTGTGATTCCTTTTAAGTCATCCCAGAATTTTTGTTTTGCATCTACACCAATTACGTTGAGACCCATGTCTTTATAGGAATGCAACACATCTTCAAACTCATTTTTTCGCAGCAACCCGTTATCTACAAAAATGCAGGTTAAATTATCGCCAATTGCTTTATTAAGCAAAACTCCGGCAACCGATGAATCGACACCGCCCGACAAGCCTAAAACAACTTTATCGTTGCCCAGTTTTGCCTTCAGCTCATTCACTGTGGTTTCAATAAAAGAATCGGGTGTCCAGTTCTGCTCACAACCACAAATGTCGGTTACAAAGTTGCTGAGCAACTGTTTTCCTTCAGTTGTGTGGTAAACTTCAGGATGAAATTGGATGGCGTATGTTTTTTCATCATCAATTTTGTAAGCCGCAAAATTTACATCTTCGGTTGACGCTATGACTTTATAGTTCTTTGGAAGTTTTACGATGGTATCTCCATGCGACATCCAAACTTGCGTGTGTAAAGAAATATCTTTAAAAAGTTCGCTGTCGTGGTCAATAAATCCCAGTTTGGCACGACCATATTCACGTGAGTCGGAAGGAGCAACTTCACCACCAAAAAAGTGAGCCATATATTGTGCACCGTAACAAACACCCAAAACAGGCAATTTGCCTTTTATTTTCGATAAATCGGGGCGTGGGGCATCTTTATCTCTCACTGAAAAAGGACTTCCTGATAAAACGACTCCTTTTACACTTTCATCAATGTCGGGAAAATGATTAAAAGGATGTATTTCGCAATACACATTCAATTCACGAATTTTCCGTCCGATAAGCTGCGTATACTGCGAGCCAAAATCAAGAATGATTATTTTTTCCTGCATTTAATATTTATTTTTAGTAGTGAAAACCCACTTTAAAGAGCAAAAATAGAAATAACAAAGTAAAACTTTTGAAATATTTTACAAAAAGAACAATTCTTAACAGCAGAAGAATAAAATTACAAATGGAACAAAGACCATAAAATTAATTTCAAATAGAAACGTTTAAAAACAAACGTTGATCAATAATTGTTAAATTTGACCCAATTTTTAAATCCGATAATTCGATGAAGATTTTTCAGATAGTAGTTTTATTTCTGGTTATTTTAGCTTTTCCGTCTCTTTTGGGAGCACAGCAACTAAAAGAAAATGAGGTTGTTGTTATTAGCGGAGAGAAGTATATTTTGCATCAGGTACGTACTGGTGAAACCATTTATTCTATTTCTCAACATTTTGAGGTTGACGATGAAGAATTGCTCCGGATAAATCCAAAAATTAAACAAGGTTTAAAAATAGGTGATATTATTAAAATTCCTTTTACCGAAGGTGTCGATTTGGCCAACGAACCGGTATACAAAAAAGGTGATCCTACAAGTTTTGAGTTTCATACGATAGAATCAAGAAGTGAAACGCCTTATTTTATTGCCAAAAACTATGGAGTAACCATTGAAGAATTGTATGCTTATAATCCGGAGGTGAAAAAATTCCGAAAAGGTACGCGACTTCGAATACCACTTTGGGAAGAAAAAGCGATCGCAGTTCAAGAACCTGTTGGTAAAAACGAGCCCGTTTCATCGGAAACAGAATCTTTACAACCCAATGAACTCATTACTCATACGGTAAAACTCGGGGAAACACTTTACTCGATTGCCGGACAATACAACGTTACCGAAAGTGAAATTTTATTTTATAATCCTGATGCCCGCCAGTTAAAAGCAGGAACAAAGGTTTATCTGCCAAAATCAGTAATGGAAAATATAACAAGTGCGCCGGTTTTGGAACAAAGCAACAAAGTAGCCAATTATTTTGAGCATATTATTGAATCGGGAGAGACCTTATGGGGAATTACCAGAAAATATGATGTAAGTGAAAATGAATTACAGGCATTAAATCCTTTTTTAACCGACGGTTTTCCGGCTGGAGCTGTTTTAAAAGTTCCGGTGAAAGGCGCTGAAGTAAAAAATGTTCAACCTGTGAATGAAGATGCTTTTATTAAGCATGAAGTTGAGAAAGGAGAGACATTGTATGGGTTATCTGCTAAATATGATATTAAAATTCCGGAGATTAAAAAATACAATCCTGTTTTGGAAACAAGAAATCTCTTGCGTGGAGAAACCGTTTTGATACCGCGAAGACCTGAACCTGAGATAATAGAATTTATGGCAGAAAGGGGGGCTGAAGTTGAATCAAAACAAGAGATTGAAAATAAGGAGACACCGGAAGAATTGCTTACGACACCGGATTATTATGATGTAAAAGTTCCGTCGGAGCTTCCCGTAGCAGTTCCTGAATCGTGTCAGCCGAGACAAACATCCTGGAACTCGTTTGAAACCTATCAGATTGCTTTATTTCTTCCTTTGTTTCAGGAAGCAAATGATACGCTGAATAAGGTGATTGAAATTTCGGATTCAGATAGTTTACTGCTGGAAAATGAAGAAATTACAGACGATGTAGTTGCTGCATCCGAGCTGGATACTTTTGTTGAAGAAGTGGTAAAAGAAGATATGTTTATCGGATTCTACCGGGGAAGTGAAAATTTTGTTCAGTTTTACGAAGGTGTGTTGCTTGCTGTTGATTCGATGCAGCAGGCAGGGATGAATATTGAATTAAAAGTTTTTGACACACAGCAAAATGCCGACTCGGTTCGAAAGGCTGTTTATTCCGACGATTTTTTAGAGACCGATTTAATCATCGGTCCGGTGTTTCCAAACATTCAAAATGATCTTGCGGATATTGCCGCAAAAAATCGCATCCCGATGGTTTCTCCACTTTCGGCACAGACAAATAAAACACAGAATAACCCGTATTATTACCAGGTGAATCCCGACCGTGATTATCTTGCAGTTAAAACCGCAGAATTGGTGGCTGAGGAATATTTTAACAGCAATTTTATTGTTTTCCGAACCAGTAACTACCAGGGAACAGATGAAGGAAGACTGGTAGAACTTATTCAGGAAAAACTTTACAATTCTGGTTTTATGGGAAAATCGGCCGGAGTGAGTTTTAGTGTTTACGATTTTGAACACGACGGGCCCTTTGGTTTGCGACGGATTCTTTCACACAACAAAGAAAATGTTATTTATATCCCGTCGTCAGTGGAAGGAGAGTTAAGTATTGGCATTTCAAATATCAATAACCTTGCTGATGAATATTCCATTACCCTGATTGGAACGAGTCGTTTCCCGCAGTATGAAAGTATTCAGATTGACTATTTTCATAATTTAAAAATGGAATATGTTTCACCCTACTGGGTGGATTATAAAAAAACGTCGACAATAAATTTTATTGAGAAATTTAAATCAAATTTTTATACCGAGCCTGATAATTTTGGAATTCAGGGTTACGACGTTACTTTTTATTTCTTGAATGCGTTAAAAAACTACGGAAACGATTTTCGCGATTGTTTGCCTTATTTGCAGGTAGATTTAATCCAGGGAAATTATCAGTTTGAAAAAGTATCGCAGTTTGGGGGATACATGAACCAGGGAGTCTCTGTAATTTCCTATCAACGCAATTTCGATGTAGTGAGGAAAAGGGTAGAGGGGCAGTTGCATTTGGCAACAAATTAAATTCCAGCCTGCTTTCCCCGTTGCTTTTTAAATGCCTTTTTTGCAATCATAAAAAGGATAAAGGCAAAACTCAACACAATCAGAATATTTCCTGTTTTGGCATAAATGGTTGTTACAGACTGTACCGGTATTTCTGCACAAAGGATTTTTTCATTCGAATGAAAAGTATTTAAAGAAGCGATGGAGTTTCCCATGTAATCGTAGGCTGCAGTTAATCCCTTGCCGTTTGCTCTAAGCAATGAAAAACCAAACTGAATGGCTTCCAGACACGCCATTTCGGAGTGCAGAGGCGTTATTCCAGGCCAATCGAATGAAGGGACAAGCAGGATGTCAATGTTTTGTTTCCCGGTTTGTTTAATGTAAGCAGGCATGTCCAAATCGGCACAAATAACATTGCCAATTTTTCCGTATTCGGTTTGGATTGAAGGAATTTCAAAATTTCCGTTGTTAATTATTGGTGTTTCTGCATAAGGATGAAGATAGGATTTTATATATTCCCAAACCACATTTCCGTCAGGAGAAATCAGAATACTTTTGTTGTTAAACGGTTTTTGATTGGATTGTACTGATTCTTCCAAAAAAGCAATCAAAACATAAACTTGTTCTTTTAAACAAAAAGACTTCATTTCTGTAAGAAGGTTTTGTTTCTGTGCCTGGTTTAAAACAAAAGCAATTTCATTCCACACAATGATTTTCGCTCCCTGATTTGAAGCTTCTTTGGTCCGGTCAATGAGTGTGTTTACCTTTTCAGGAGCGGAGAAAAACTCAGAAGGAAGTTTGGCGCTGTAATCGTTTGCCAGAGTTTTTATGGTTTCCTCATTGTTTTCCACGATTTTATGAATATCGGTATCACTGATAACTGCCGCAACTTTTACGGTTTTTTTATTTGGTGAATACTGAGTTTTACGAATAAGTCCGAATAGGACAACAAGGAGAAAGATACCGCCGTATATAAGGCCTGCTATGTATATTTTACGGCGTTTATTTTTATTCTCAATGAGCCAGTTCAGCACCGAAGCAAACCAAACGACTAAAAATGAAATACCAAAAGTGCCTGTAACAGAACTCAATTGCAATAAGGACTTAAATTCAAACTGGGTGTGTGCAATGCTTCCCCATGTTCCGATAGCAAAACTCATAACGTATTCAACCAGAATAACTGCTGACGGAAATATCAGGCTGGTATAAAAAGGGCTGTTTTTTTTGTATAAAGCTTTGTCGGTAACATATGCAATTCCTGTAAGAAGCCCAAAACTTACTCCGTTAAAAATATTAACTGTGGCTAAATGAAACAGGTTATTGCCGGTTTGAGAAATCATTCCCGAAACAACAAGAGTCAAAAAGAGAAGCAACATCTCCATCCATTTTGCTTTTCGGGTAAACATCAACAAAAAAACCGGTGCTATCCATGCTGCAATTCCAATGGTCCAGTTTATTCCGGCTAAAGTAATTGCAACTCCTCCCGCAAGAAGCAGAAATATTTTATTTATTGTTTTATGGCTCTTCATTTTTGTTTTTTTTAGTTCATCCAAAATAAATTAAAAGCAAACATAGCTTTTGGAATTATTCTTATTTTTGATTGCAAAATTATGTTCCCTGATTATTGCAGGAAATAGTGAATTATCATCAATTTTATGAAAAGGCGTGCAGAACAAATAGAAGCAGAACTACTTCGGAATATGGAAACACATCGATGTGCGGTTGCCGAGGAGGATTATGAGCGAATTGCGCCTAAAATTGATTTACTGCAACGTTTGGCTGAAGCAGAGCGTTCGCTGTTTGCAGTATTTGACATGAACAAGAAAAATTATCTCCTGGAAAGTCCGGAGCAAAAGCGCTTATTTGGGAGCAATAATATCGATAGAGAAGGGAAATATAATTCCGATTCGACCTACCGGAATATTCATCCTGATGATTTTGCTTTTGTGCTGGAAACCGACCTTTTGATTTATCGTTTTTATTCTCAGCTTCAGCCGGCCGAAAAAATGAATTATAAATTAATTTATGATTTCAGGGTGAAAGATACCGATGGTTTTTACCGGCGTTACATGCACCAATCCATTATTATGGAGCTTGACAAAAACGGAAAAGCCTGGCTTTCGCTGGTCATTACCGATTTGTTGCCTGAAAAAGCAGGAAATTACCAACCCCAGAGAAGACTGATTAACATAAAAAACGGAAAGCTGTATCTGTTTACTGATGATGAAAACAATTCGCCAGGTTTGCTTACCAAAAGGGAAAAAGAGATTTTACATTTAATTTCCCGTGGTTACGATAGTAAAAGTATATCTGACAAATTGTTTATTAGCGTAAACACCGTAAATAATCACCGCCAGAATATTCTTCGGAAAACCAGAACGGAAAATACCACCCAGGCTGTTTTATATTGTAAGAGGTTGGGGATTATCTAGGAATTATTTTCTCCTTCCAATTTTCTCCCTTTTTTTCAATGAATAGTATTCCCTGCTCGGAGCCGTTTAAGCTAGCCACAAGTTCTCCTTTTTTGTTCCAGAATGCACTTTTTCCACCACCGGAAAGCCCATAGGGACAACCGGCAAAGTTTGACATCAGTACATTAATCGATTGTGTTTTTGCATAGCCGGAAAGTATTAAGTGTGCTTTTGTCATCTCATGAGGTTCAAAAAATATTCCTGCCATGTAAATTGTAGCACCCATTTTTTTTGCGTTCTCCGGATGTTGTGGATTATTTATATCGGCACAAATCGCGAGCGAAAACTGTTCGTTTTTAATTCTAATTTGCGGATTATAGTCTGCAGAGGCAGCAAAATAATTATTCTCTTCGCCATGTAAAAACTGTTTGGTGTAAACTGAAATCGTTTCGTCGGGTTGTATTATAAATGCACCAATATATAAATTGTTGGCCATCAGAAACGGAGCTCCGGCAACCACAACAATTTGATTTTTTGCAGATAATCTCCTTAATTTATCTAGTCTTTTGTCATTGGGTTCAAAAGCAAATTCTCCGGCTCTTTCTCTTTCGTATCCGCTAATCGATAATTCAGGAAACAAGAGTAAATTAGCGCCGTTTTTGCCAGCTAATTCAATTAGCCTGTAATGAGCAAGCAAATTTTTATTAATGTCAAATCTAGTCGGTCTGGTTTGGGCTGATGCTATTATCATTTTTTGCTTAAAATTAGTTTGTATTTGGTATTTTTTTAATCTGTCAGATATTTTTTGATGAAAAAATATCGAAATCATTTCTTATTTAAATTTTTTTTTCACCAGAGCTGTTTCAGTATTTTTCCCGCGATATGCTTTCTGGTCGTAAAAGTCCAAAATGTTTTCCTTTTTAAGGATTGTTTATACAAGATCCCTTATGTTTGCCAACATTCCTCCAGTAGATTCAGAAACTCCCCACTCTTTTTTGTAATTACTTATCCTGACGGATTTCTCCCTATAACTATCATCCAGTTTTTTTGTGTTGAATTGTTATTGAGCAGAGAGTATACCGGCAACAAATGTGTTGTTATAGTAGCTCTTCGTTATCACAATTTTCTTGTTTTTCAATGAGATATTGTAAAATGGCATAGCTTTGGTTCGAATCGTAGTATTCATCGTTTGGGGAATTAGTGAGAGCTAATTTGCATTTATTGTTACAAATATTTTTTCTCTTATATTCGCGTTATCCGGTTTGGATAGGTACTCGTGAAATTTATAAAAAAACAAAAATGAAAAAGATCAAACCTGCTTTTTTGCTGATTTTCATTCTCTTTTTTAATCAGTTTCTGATGGCACAAAATATTTATCAGTGGCGTGGTCCTGCCCGCGACGGGAAGTACAATGAAAAAGGGCTACTGACAAAGTGGCCGCAAGACGGCCCCAGATTATTATGGTCTGCCGAAAATTTAGGAGCAGGTTATGCTGCACCGGTGGTAAGTGCTGACAAGTTGTTGGTAATGGGAGTAGAAAACGGTAACAGCACCCTATTTGCCTTTGATCTGAGTGGCAAAATATTGTGGAAATCATCCAATGGAAAATCATTTGTGGGGTCAGGTTATGCTGCCAATTTTCCGGGGGCACGCTCAACACCAACAGTTGTGGGTGATCGGGTATATGCTACTTCCGGAACCGGAAGAATAGCCTGTTTTGACCTTAACACCGGTGAAGAGGTGTGGGCAGTGGATATGGTCAATGATCTAAAAGGTTTTATGAATGAATTTAGTTATTCAGAATCGTTGGTAACAGATGATAAATACGTCTACTGTTTTCCGGGCGGCAAAGAAATTAGTGTTGCCAAACTTAACCGGTTCACCGGGGAAACCGTTTGGACATCAAAAGCAACGGGCGATACCACTCATTTTGTGTCACCAATTTTGGTTGATTTACCGGCACGGAGAGTTTTTGTTTCGACATCGCGCAATTATATTTTTGGAGTGGACGGCAACAATGGTGAACTGTTATGGAAATATAAAATTGCTATCCGGCACGATGGCGACCATGCCAATACACCAGTGTACGATGCACCATATATATACATAGCTACCAACGACAATAACGGTAAAGGTACCATAAAGATGGAACTCTCCTCTGATGGGAAAAGTGTAAAAGAGGTGTGGAGCAACAAACAGGTAAAAAACGATATGGGTGGGATGATTGTGGCTGACCAGAAATTGTTTTTGACCACTGAAAATAGAAATCTGAATATTCTTGATCCAGCTACGGGGAATGTAATTGACAAGACAAGATCGCCATTTGGAGGGCTTATTTTTGCCGACAATAAATTTATTTGTTATGGTACAAACGGTGATGTAAGCCTGTTTAACTACAATAATGGCAAACTTACACCTGGAGGAACATTTAAAATTACGATGGGGAGTAAAGAACATTTTTCACATCCTGTAGTGGCAAACGGAGTATTGTATATCAGGCATGGTGAGGCATTGATGGCATATCAGATAAAATGAAGATACTCTCATCAAAAAAAGCACTATCTCATAAACTGTGTAAATAGGAATACCGGGGGTTGCAACCCCCGGTATTTTTTGTTTAATTTTAAACTTTATGCAGTAATGAAAAAA
>NZ_JAIKLE010000021.1 GCF_022267315.1 Maribellus maritimus | reverse complement strand
AATAGAAATGCAACCCGAAACCATAATGTCAATAACCGGAAACAAACACTATCTAAAAATTTTCAATGCGGCATTTTGTATTTAAAATGGTATTAAAACCGATTACAATACCGAATTTCTGCATTTTCTTCTTCTCGAACAAATAAGAAAACCACACCCAAACAAAATTTATATTGATTGCCTTGTGATGGACATATTGCATTGGTTTCTGGACAGAATAGACAACAATGAAACCCCCAATAATATATCTGCGAAACTGAAAAGAAGGCACTTGCAAACCGTTGAGAATGCTAAAGATTATATGTTTAGCAATTTTTATGAAAATATTAGTTTAAGCGATATCGCCAATCATTGCAACATAAGTTTGTTCCATTTTAGTCGGATTTTCAAAGAAATTACCACTTATTCGCCCTATAACTTTTTACGCGATACCAGGCTGAGTAATGCGAAGCAATTACTAGAGACCTCTGATTTGCCAATAAATGAAATTTGTTTCCGGTCGGGATTCCAGAATGTAGAGAATTTCAATACCGCATTCAAAGACCGGTATCAATACACACCTTCCTATTTCAAAAAGAGCAAGAATTCATAAGTCGTTTAATTGGTTAGTAATCATCTTTGTATAATTATTGAATCAAAAAAAATATTTAAATGAATACGTTTTCAAAAGCACTAATCGCAGAAACAAAAAATGTAATTATCCCCGAAGAAGATGATTATTTCGCATCATTAATTGGTGAATGGAACTTTAAGTGGAACGACAACATTGGTACTCAACACGAATCCTGTTTTGATGGCAAATGGACATTCTCAAGAGTGTTGGAAGGACGTGGAATTCAAGATACTTTTGTTACGTCAAAGATTAATCCGGATACCGGAAAACCGGAAAAAGAATATGGTACTACTTTAAGAATTTATAACCCACAGAATAAAAACTGGGATATTTTTTACGGCTGTACGGGAGAAGCAGTACTTTTAACAGCGCACAAAGAAAAGGATGAAATTGTGCTTACCTGCGTTTATCCGCTTGGTTTTTCGATGAAATGGATTTTTTACGATATTAAGGAAAATTCCTTTAAATGGAAAAACGTAGTTTCCACTGATAATGGAAAAAGCTGGAAAACCAAAGCCAGGGCAGAGGAAGTAAACAGGGTTTTGTAATGAAAAATGAAAATAATGAACACGAAAGAGTACATCAAAGAGCTGAGTATTGTGATTGTAGGTATTCTGATTGCTCTTTGGATTAATAATATTTGGACAAGGCACGAAAAGCACACTACGCAAAAACAAGTATTAACGGTTATCCAAAACGAGCTGAACGATAATAAACAACAAACAAAAATAACGCTTGATAATCTAAATCAGTTGCTTGGCAATTTTGAGAAAATTCAGAAACTGGCCAGTACTTTGGGGTCTTATGATGTATCTATTAAATATACCGGTTCAAACCTGAAAAGTATCGGATACGAAACGGCAAAATATACCGGAATATTAAAAGATATTGATTACAAATTGATGTCTGAAATCGTTGAATATTATGAGATTCAAAAGGAGACAAAAGATTTGGAAACTTCGATTAGGGACGAAATATTTATATTCTTTAAGAATACTTCCCCAAAAAATATTGATTATCTGATTCTCAAAATTTCCAATTTAATTGAGAATATAAAAAACCTTGATGCTATACAAAATCAATTATCCGAAGAGTTAACAGAACATTTCGATGAAAGCAAATGATGAATTTCTCATAAAAAATATTAACGACAAGTAGAAACCTCGATTGTTTTGGCAGACAATACAACTCCGCAGAATTGGTTTAATCATATTGCATAAAACCTGACATCTAACGTATTAATTCCGTTTTATTTCATAAAAGCAACAACAAACTTGAAACTATCAGACAAAAGAAGAAATCTTGAATCTGGGAAAGATGGTTTATAAAGACTATCATAAAGAATCAACAACCAGACAAAGATTACAAATGAAAAAAAAGGGGAAGCAGAAAAGATGTCTAGTCCTGGAATACGGCTACAGGTTAAACTGGACTTGCAACAAAAAATAGGAAACAGAAGAGATGGGACAAATGGTTTTTAAGTGTATTGCTACAACTGCACAATTAAATAGTTTTCTGATTGCAAAATAATTTTCATTTTTGTAAAAAACTATCGGAACGAAATTGGAATCAAGCCAAAATATTAATCAGTTAATTAAAAAAATCTCTTTTGAAGAGGATGAACGCGCTTTTAAACAATTTTTTGATTTGTTTGCCGGGCGTCTTTATCAGTTTTCATTTTCTTTTGTAAAAAGTAAAGCGGTGGCCGAAGAAGTGGTATCCGATGTGTTCTTTAAGGTTTGGCTTAACCGCACGGAGCTGGTAAATATTCAAAACATAAAAGCTTACCTTTTTAAAGCTATCTACAATACTTCACTCAATTATCTGAGTGAAATGAAAAGGAAAAAGGCCATTTCACTTGATGATTTGGAGGTTGACTTGGGAGTTGACCTTATTTGCCCCGAAACTGAATTAATAAATAAAGAGTTAAAGTTTGTCATTGAGCAAGCCATTGAAAATTTACCTCCTCGCTGTAAAATGATATATAAACTGGCTAAAGTTGAGCAAATGAAATATAAGGAGATTGGCGAATTGCTCGATATTTCAGTAAAAACCATTAACCACCAGTTATCAATTGCGCTCAGGAAAATTGGTGAGGTAATAAAAAGTTATCTTAAAGATCAAGGCGATAGCTCTGGTTTTATGCTACTTTTTCAACTGTTTTTACCCTCTGTTTAAAAAAAATATCAATTTTTTCAATTTACCTTTAGGACATTCAAACAAATCTTCTGTTACAGGAGATATAAGAACATTTTGAATGAACGACGAAAAGATATGGGAAAATGTAGCGAATAAGGTTTCAGGCGAAGCAAATGAAGCTGATGAACAAGCATTTCAGGAATGGATTGTAACGGATTCAGAAAATAGAAAGATTTTTGATCGCCTGTTGCAAATCTGGCAGTACAACCCAAAACAAATTCATGATAACTCCGCTATTTACAGAAAATATCTTCATCGGAAACATCAGTTTGGAAATCGAAAAACGGCAAAACCGCTTGTTTACTACGCATTGCGCATATCGGCAGTATTATTTTTTCTGGTTACAACTACTTTTCTCGTCAATAGCATTTTAACATCTTCGGATAAAAAAATTGCTTATCAGGAAATAAATGTTCCAAAAGGAAGCCGTTCACATTTTAATTTGCCAGACGGGACTAAAGTCTGGCTATCGAATAATTCGAGCATAAAATATCCGTCTGAATTTAGAGGAGATTTTCGGGAACTGGAAATGAAGGGAGAGGCCTATTTTGATGTAACTCACAATGTTAAAAAGCCTTTTATTGTAAATATTGGCGACAACAGGATAAAAGTGTTGGGTACCCAATTTTCTGTTACGGCATACCCCGATGACAAACTGGTACGTGCCGATTTGGTAAAAGGAAAAATTCAGTTTGAAATTAAAAATGAGAAAGGTGGTTTTGATTCTTATATTCTAAAACCATCACATAGTTTAGTTTTAGATAGAACATCCGGGAAACTTTTTGAATCAAGGGTTCCGGATGGTTTCTACGATTATTGGCAGAAAGGCATTTATCGGTTCAGGAACGAAACCCTGGAAGATCTGGCTGTAAAAATTGACAGGATTTATAATACGCAGATTGTATTTGAAAATGAAAATCTTAAAACAAAAAGATTTAGTGGAACAATAAGCATTGATGACAATATCTTTACTTTTATTGAAGCGGTAAAAAGTACTTCCGTTGAACCCATAGAATACCGTTATAAAGAAAGAAAATTATATATAAACTTTAAAAAATAAACGTGCCTATGTAAAACAATGAACTAAAAAAGCGGAAAATGCGCCTACATTTCCCGCCATTCTCAGAAACCTAAGTTTCCTATTATTTAACAATAGCCAATTGATGAAAACTGGCTAAAGTCAACTTAACAACAACAAATGTATGAAAAAAATTAGATTACAGAGGGGGAGGTATGACTGCTCTCCAATTAGAAAATTATTGCTCATGGCAAAACTAACGATACTATTAATCCTAATCAGTTTTATGCAGATTTCTGCTAAAGTTTATGCGCAGGCCGGAAAACTTGATGTGAAAGTAAAAGATGTTTCAATACTCCAGGTTTTCGAAGAAATTGAGAGCAACAGTGACTACCGTTTTTTTTATGATAACGCTCAGGTAGATTTAACGAAAAAAGTCTCGATAGATACAAAACAGGAGGAACTGGGAAATGTATTAAACGAACTTTTTAAAGGAACAGATTTAACCTATCAGGTAAAAGACCGGTTGATTTTGGTACAGTCGAAAAATGCTGATACAAAAATTAGTGTTTCAAGTCAACAAAAATCTGTTTCAGGAACCGTTACCGACGAATCGGGCCAACCGCTGCCTGGAGTAACCGTTATTATAAAAGGGTCCACCCAGGGAACTGTTACCAATAACGATGGTAATTATATTATAAATAATATTCCCAATGGTGCTACACTACAATTTTCGTTTGTGGGAATGGAAACGCAGGAAGTTGAAGTAGGAAATCAATCTACAATCGATGTTTCAATGGGTGTTGATGCTATTGGGATTGAAGAGGTTGTTGCCATTGGTTACGGTGTGGTGAAAAAACGGGATCTTACAGGGGCTGTGTCAAAAGTTAAGGCAGATGAATTATCGGCAGTTCCGGTCTCCAGGGTTGATCAGGCACTACAGGGAAAATCGGCAGGTGTACAGGTTACTTCTACCAATGGTTCTCCCGGCGCAGGAACAACAATCCGTATCCGTGGGGGTAACTCTATTTCTGCATCGAATGAGCCACTATTCGTTGTTGACGGATTTATCGGGGCCGGGGATCTAAACACGATCAATCCAAATGATATTGAATCGGTGGAAATTTTAAAAGATGCTTCGGCAACTGCAATTTATGGAGCTCGAGGAGCCAATGGTGTAGTCTTAATAACAACAAAAAAAGGGAGTGATGGAGCAACAAAAGTCAACATCAATTCTTCGTATGGTTTTCAGGAATTGCCACGAGAAATCGAATTGTTGAACGGGCCACAACGGGCAGAATATGCAAACGAACAAAACACATACTTGGGACAAGAAATTCAATTCCCCGATATTTCAGCAGTTGCCAATACCAATTGGCAGAAAGAAGTGTCTCAGGTTGCTCCGATAGCCAATATGAATTTATCTATTAGTGGTGGGAATGAAAAAGCAAAATACTTTTTTTCATCAAACTATTTTGATCAAGAGGGTGTAATTCAGAATTCAGGCTATAAGAGGTATCAAACAAGATTAAATGTTGATTTGAAGCCTTTTAAATGGCTTTCGTTTGAAGCAAATATGAACCTTTCCCGTACCAATAAAAATAATAGCGCTGTAAGTTGGTACGATTTATTGAAGCAAGCCAAAACGCTTATGCCGGTCTATAATGAAGACGGAAGTTATGTCATTGAGGAACCTCTTAACGGGGAGTTGGTCGAGAATCCTGTTGCCGTAGTAAAAATGAAAAAAAATAATACCTACTTGACCCGGTTTCTCGGGAACTGGTCGGCAATTGCTTCATTTGAAAACGGTTTGACATTTAAATCTACTTTGGGGATTGACCTTACCAATTCAAAACAGAATCAGTATCAACCTGCAGCATTGCCAGTTCGAAGCAATCAGGAGAAAGGAGGATGGGCCAGGATTGATGCTGCATCCGGTATCGGTATACTGAACGAAAATACCATAAATTATTTAAAAGACTTTGGTGATCATAGTTTTGGTATTTTAGCCGGTGCCACTATCCAAACCTATCAAAATGAAAATTTCTGGGCAAAAGCTGAAGGTTTTACCAATGATGTTTTTGAATTTAATAAATTGAGTGCCGGTATCCCTGAATTAAGGGATATTGAGTCAGGCTTTAACGATTGGAGGATGGTGTCGTTCTTGAGCCGTGCAAACTATAGTTACAAAGGAAAATATCTATTCACAGCTTCTGTACGGCGCGATGGTTCGTCCAGACTGGCGGCCAATAACAAATGGGCTACTTTCCCTTCAGCCGCTTTTGCCTGGCGAGCAAGTGAAGAACCGTTCATCCAGGACCTTGACTATATTCATAATTTGAAATTCCGCTTAAGTTATGGGAAGACAGGAAACCAGGCAATTTCTACTTATTCAACTTTGGCAACACTTGCTGTAGCAAGCCATTGGTTTAAAGATGGGGCTGAAGTTCTCGGTTTCAGGCAGGGAAATATTCCAAATCCGGACTTAAAATGGGAAACAACCGATCAATATGATATTGGAGTTGATTTATCTGTGTTTAAAGGTAAATTGAGTCTTGAAGCTGATTATTATTATAAAAAAACCTATGATTTGCTTCTTAGTGTTGAGATACCGGGAACTACCGGTTATGGTTCCCGAATTAATAACGTAGGAGAAGTAAAAAATAAAGGAGCAGAATTTTTGGTAAGTGGCGTTATTTTCGATAACCGTGATTTTAAATGGAATGCTTCTGTAAATATCTCCTTTAACAGGAACGAGGCAGTTGACCTCGCTACCGACAATGGTTATCGCAAACTTTCTGATGCTGTTTATTTGTTTGAAGGAGAACCTGCTTCGGTATTCTATGGATTGAAATACGAGGGTGTTTGGAAAGATCAGGCAGAGATTGATGCAAACCCTAATGGATATGTAAGTCGTGCAGGTTATTATACTCCAGGATTCCCGAAGTATAAGGATGTAAATGAAAACGGTACGCTTGACGGATTTGGTGATTATGAGATTATCGGCAACCCGCAACCAAAATTTTTTGGTGGCTTCAGTAGTAAATTAAGCTATAAACGATTTGATCTTGACATGTACTTTAACGGGAGTTATGGCAACGATATCCTTAACCCTTTCTCAACGAGACTGTTTTTTGGAGGATTTGCAACGAATATCTCTAAGGATGCCCTAAACCGGTGGACCGAAACCAATACCCATTCAAATATTCCAAGAGCGGGGGCTTACCCGTCAGCAAATGTAAATACCTCGGAATATTCTATTTGTGTGCGTGATGGCTCTTTTCTACGGTTACAAACTTTAAGGTTTACTTATAACATTCCAACTCAAGGTATAAGTTGGTTAAACCGGGCTTCGGTTTATTTCGCCGGAAGTAACTTATGGCTGTTGACCAATTATAAATATGGTTATGATCCTGAAGTAAATACAGCTGGGACAAACCCGGTACAGCGAGGTATTGATAACTACGGTTATCCTCAAAACAGGAGTTATGTAATTGGGGTTAATTTAGAATTTTAAAATTATTTGATCATGAAAAAAATATTATTCATAATTTTTGTTGCTTTCGCGTTCTCTTCTTGTGAAGATTTTCTCACAGAGAAACCGAAAGATTTAATGGACCCGGCGGCATTTTACAATTCAGATGATGAAGCCATCGCTTCTGTAAACGGGGTCTATGCACGCTTGAATTATTATTACAACAATGGAGGCGGAACGAACGGATATAGTTATTACTCCTGTTTGGGTACAGACATTGGTACAATGACCGGGGGAAGGGAAAACAATGGCCAGCATTACTACCATGTTTACACGATGACGCCGGATATTATTGACGGCAGGATGAGAGGTACCTGGCGGGAACTGTACAGGGCAATTGGCGACGCCAATCTATGCATTTCAAGGGTTTCAGCATCAGAAAATATATCGGATGGGATTAAGGACCGTGTGGTGGCCGAAGCTAAAACCCTCAGAGCTTTGTTCTACTATATGCTGACCAACTGGTGGGGTGACGTTCCAATGTGGCTTGAGGAGCTTAATGTTACGGAAGTTGGTGGTGAAATTCCGAAAACCCCTGTTGCCGATATCCGGGCCCAAATGGTAAAGGATCTAACTGATGCAATCCCTTACTTACCTGAACAATATTCAGGCAGCGATGTCGGTAGAGTTACAAAATGGGCAGCTTCCATGTTATTGACCAAGGTATATCTATGGCAGCAAGACTGGCCAAATGCCAAAGCGACCGCAGGTAGTATAATCAATTCAGGCGATTTCAGCCTAATGGAAAATTACGAAGATGTGTTTGGGAAGGACCACGAATACAATGCGGAAAGAATATGGGAGATTGATTATGTGGTAGATATTCACACATCCACACTGCCTACTAAATATAATATCAGAGGGGTTGACAAAGAACCAAATCTTTCGGGCGCGATTAACACCAACCTGGGTTACGGGCTGCATGTCGCTTCGAAAGAATTTCTTGAAACATTTGACCCTGAAGACAAACGTTATAACTCCTACGATTTTTACCATTCGCTGGGTCTGGATGAAAGTGAATACCACTATCATTATATCACGAAAAATATGAATCTGGAAGATCCGAAGGGGAATACGGGCAGCAATACGATTATTTACCGGCTTGCTGATGCTTACCTCATGTATGCAGAAGCAGAAAATGAGCTGAATGGCCCAACTGCGGATGCCTATGAAAAAATAAATACGATTAGGACAAGAGCTTTTGATGACTCTTCGAAAATGCTGTCTGGCCTGACAAAAGAAAGTTTTCGGCAGGCAATTATGGACGAACGCAAATGGGAACTCGGGTTTGAATTTCAACGTCGCTGGGATTTAATACGCTGGGGAAAATTAGTAGAAGCTGTTAAATCAATGGCGACTACAAACCCATGGGGTGCTGAAAATGTTCAATCGTATCATTCGCTGCTTCCAATCCCTCCTGCAGAAATTGTGTTGAATCCGGCTTTAGAGCAAAATCCGGGTTATTAGTAGTACCATGTACAATTCTTAATTTATCTGATGCAGCTTATATTGATTTATGGATTATACCGTGTGATGAAATTAGTATAGGCTGCATTTTTAGTACTATGAATAGCAATTATTAAAATTGATTTGTAGAAGATATACTATGAAATACTATTCCATATTTATTCTTTTCGGCTTTTTCATATTTTTTAACTCCTTCAAGGAAGAAAAAACAAGTCCTCCGAATGTTATTTA
The DNA here is from genome assembly GCF_022267315.1 of Maribellus maritimus. Taxonomy (GTDB): domain Bacteria; phylum Bacteroidota; class Bacteroidia; order Bacteroidales; family Prolixibacteraceae; genus Draconibacterium; species Draconibacterium maritimum. The sequence continues at coordinate 125,212 of NZ_JAIKLE010000021.1, read as the reverse complement.
TATCCTTACCGATGATCTTGGATATGGTGATTTATCATGCTATGGTCAAAAGAAATTGTCAACACCCAATATCGATCGGCTGGCAAATGAAGGTTTACTTTTTACCAATCATTATTCCGGAAATACTGTTTGCTCTCCGTCAAGGGCAGTATTAATGACCGGCCAGGATCCCGGCCATGTTCATTGCAGGGGAAATATGCCAGATGAAAAAATGGGAGCACTGGATTCGACCATGGTTACTTTACCTCGCTTGTTTAAAAATGCTGGCTATACAACCGGAGCTTTTGGTAAATGGGGATTGGGAATAACGAGTAACGAAGGAGAGGAGAATCCTTTAACTCATAGTTTTGACCATTTTACCGGCTGGAAAAGCCAGATGATTGCGCATACGTACTATCCGTCGTCAATTGTGAGAGATGGTAAGGAGATTTCTTTGGATTCAGGAACTTATGTGCATGATTTTATAATGGAGGATGCTTTTAATTTTATCAGGGAAAGTGTGAAGGAAAATAAGCCTTTTTTCTGTTATATCCCAACTGCAATACCACATGCTGCCATGCACGCCCCAAAAGAATTGCATGAAAAATGGCGAAAGAAATTGCCTCAATTTGATGATAAAATTGGCAGATATGGAGCCGGGCCGGGAGAAATTTGTCCGCCTGTACAAAATCCAATTGCAGGGTTTGGAGCGATGATGGAACATCTGGATGATCAGATCGGTGAATTGCTGTCGCTTTTAACACAAATGGGGATTGCTGATAATACTCTGGTTATGTTTTCAAGCGATAATGGTTCTCATCACGAAGGAGGGCATGACCCGGAATACTGGGATTCCAATGGGCCTTTGAGAGGACATAAACGCGATATGTACGAGGGAGGATTAAGGGCTCCGTTCTTAGCTCGTTGGCCAAATGTAATTGAACAAGGAACAACTTCTGATTTTCCAAGTGCTTTTTGGGATATCCTTCCTACAATAGCAGATATTATTGACCAGGAAAAACCTCTGCAAACCAATGGAATTTCATTTTACCCTACATTAAAAGGCGAAAGCAGGCAGGAAGAGCATAACTATTTGTACTGGGAATTCCGGCAGGGAAAGCATCAATTCGTTAAAGGGAAAGCAATCCGGCTTGGCGATTGGAAAGCAGTGGTGAATTATCCAAATTCATCCAATGAGCAAAGCCAACCGGGTGAAATAGAGCTTTATGATCTAAGCAATGACTTAGGAGAAGAGCACAATGTTGCAGATCAGCATCCCGGGCTTGTCCAACAAATAAAATCCATGTTGTCGAGTTATGAATAGTAAAATTAAGGGACTCTTGTTTTTCAATAAAACGCTCCTTATAAAAATAATGGTGTTATCTATTCTGTTATCAGGAAGTATCAATATAAAAGCTCAGGAAAAACCGAATATTGTTTTCTTTTTGGTTGATGATTTGGGTTGGAGTGACTTGGGATGTTTTGGTAGTGACTATTACATGACCCCAAATATTGATAAACTAGCGGATCAGGGCATGAAATTCACATCGGCGTATATGATGCCAACCTGCTCTCCCTCCAGAGCTAGTTTGATGACCGGTGAGTATGCTCCGCGTACCGGAATTTTTTCGGTAGATGGGTATGCCAACACCCCATCGAAAATGAAAAAGCTGAAAGGGATTCCGTCAAAAAAATACCTTGTACCCGAGGATATTACCATTGCTGAAGTCCTGAAAAATGCAGGTTATAAAACCGGTAGTTTCGGGAAATGGCATTTGGGGAATAATGAAGAGACTTATCCTACCAATCAGGGCTTCGACGTGAATGTGGGCGGTTGTGAGGCTGGCTCTCCTAAATCGTATTTTAGCCCTTTCGTGGGTATTAAAAATATTGATGTAAAAGAAAAAGGGAAATACATCACCGAAGTTCTGACAGATAGTGTGTGTGCGTTTATTGATGGAAACAAAAACAAGCCATTTTTTATTTATTTCCCATTTTATCAGGTTCATGTGCCTGTTCATGCAAAAAAGGAATGGGTGGAAAAATACAAAGGGAAAGAAGGCTTTTACGAGCAAAATAATCCAAATTACGGAGCCATGGTCAGCTACATGGATTATTCAGTGGGGAGGGTGCTCAATAAACTTGAAGAGTTGAACCTTTCAAAAAATACGATTGTTGTCCTCACTTCCGATAACGGCGGTCAAATAATGGTGACCTCCAATGCTCCGCTGAAAGGGCAAAAAGGAAATCTTTACGAAGGCGGCATCCGGGTGCCGTTGATTGTAAGATGGCCCGGAAAAGCAAAACAGGGTTCTAGCAGTGATGTGCCGGTAACCGTGGTTGATTATTTCCCAACACTGGCTGCAATGGCGGGGGCTGCTATCCCGGAAAATAAAATAATTGACGGCGAAAGTATTGTTCCGCTTCTGGATGGAGGAAAGTGTCTTAATCGTGATGCTATTTTCTGGCATTTAACTTCCTATAACGGAAACGGGCACAGCAATTCTTATTTGTGGCAAGCGCCGGGAGGAGTTATCCGAAAAGGAAACTGGAAGCTAATTGAAAACTTTGAAGACCATTCAATTGAATTGTACAATCTGAAAAAGGACATTGGGGAAACCCAAAACCTCAGCAATAAGAACTCGAAAAAGGCCAAAGAACTTTTAACTGATCTGAAAAACTGGCAAAAAGAAATGGAAGCACCTATACCAACTGAACCTAACCCCGGTTTTAAGCCTGGAGCAATAGATTGGTTGGATAAATGGAATACGAGAATTATTGAACAGGCTGAAAAACAAACACTAGTAAAATAAACATACAATGAATAGGTTCGCATTAATTCTCTTATTTACAATTTTTAGCCTGGAAGTTACTTCCTGTGGAGCTAAAATCGAGGATGAAAACAAGCCAAACATTTTGCTCATCAACATTGACGATATGGGCTGGCGAGATGTTGGTTTTATGGGCTCGGAATATTACGAAACTCCCAATTTAGATGCCCTGGCAGCCGATGGAATGATTTTTACCAATGCCTATGCGGCTGCGGCAAACTGTGCCCCCAGCAGAGCCTGTTTGATGAGTGGGCAGTGGACGCCACGACATGGTATCTACACTGTCGGAACATCAGAGAGGGGAAAAAGTGAAAACCGCAAATTAATCCCTACCGCAAATAATGAATATATGCCCGATGATAACATTCTTATTCCTGAAGTATTAAAAGAGGCCGGTTACACTACCTGCCATGCCGGTAAATGGCATCTGAGCGATGATCCCACTTTGTTTGGATTCGATGTAAATATTGGCGGTAGCCATGCCGGAAACCCCGGAAGTTATTATCCTCCATATAAAAATGTACCTTCCCTTAAGCCACCAACAGATGATTATTATCTGACTAATCTGGTAATGGATAAAACCCTGGAATTTGTAAAATCCACATCAGATCGGCCTTTCTTTTTATATTATTCTCCCTATGCAGTTCATACTCCTGTAAACCCGGTAAAAGACTTACTTTCCAAGTATAAAAACAAGCCGGAATGGAATGGTCAGAATAATGCCCAATATGGCACAATGGTTGAAAACCTGGACTCTCAAATAGGTCGTTTAATTTCCTTACTGAAAGAATCCAATAAACTTGAAAATACATTCATCTTGTTTATCTCTGACAACGGTGGTGTTTACAAAGTAACACGACAAAAGCCACTTCGTGCAGGCAAAGGATCATATTACGAAGGAGGTATCAGGGAACCGATGTTTGCTTATTGGAAAGGAAAGATTGAGCAAGGGACTACAACGGATTACCCGGTTTCTAACCTTGATTTTTATCCAACAATCCTTGAAGTGGCAGGAATTTCCAAACCTGAAGAAAAAGTTCTTGACGGACAGTCATTTGTTTCGTTGTTGAAAGGAAACAGCATGTTAAGGGAAAGACCTCTGTTTTGGCATTTCCCAATTTATCTCGAAGGAGGGAATCCAGAATGCCAGGATCCGCTTTTCCGCTGTCGTCCCGGTTCTGCCATTCGTTTAGGCGATTGGAAATTGATTCAATATTTTGAAAATAATGATATTGAATTATACAACCTGAAAGAAGATATCGGTGAAACAAATAACCTGGCCACTTCCAATCCTCAAAAAGTGAATGAATTTCTTGAAATATTAAAAGAATGGCGGAAAGAAACTGCAGCCCCTGTCCCTTCTATAATAAATCCGAATTTTAAAGGAAATAGTGTAAAATGAAATTAGAAATAATTTTTTTTAAAAAGGTTGTTGTTGTTGTTTGTTTTCTTTGGGTATTCCCGTTTTTGGCTTTTTCAAAAGATAAAATGGAGAATCCTAAAAACATCGTTTTTATTTTAGTTGACGACCTTGGCTACTCCGATATTGGCTATATGAAACAAAAACCACAAATAAAAACGCCTAATATTGATAAGCTGGCCCAAAACGGAATGGTTTTTACCAATGCTTATGCTTCATGTCCTGTTTGTTCGCCTACCAGGGCAAGTATTCTTACCGGCAAATATCCTGCAACTCTGCATCTAACATGCCATATTCCGGGAATTGGAATGGAAAAGTATGTTGCCCAAAGAAGCAAGGGAAAAAAGTTGTTAGAAGCCGATTTTATTGACCATCTTCCGTTGGAAGAAACAACTCTTGCAGAAGTATTAAAAAGGAATGGTTACAAAACTGTATTTTTGGGAAAATGGCATTTGGCAGGTGAAGGGTCGCAAACAACTACGGATGGCGTCGTTAATGCCAATTATCACCCCGACCAACAAGGATTCGATATTAATATTGGAGGTTGTGCCTATGGACAGCCAGCCAGCTATTTTTCACCATACCGGAATGCAACTATTGCAGATGAGGCCGAAAATGAATATCTGACAGACAGGCTCGGGGAAGATGCATGCAGGTTCATTGAAGAGAATAAGAAGGAAAAGTTTCTTCTTTATCTCTCATTTTATACAGTGCATACTCCCTGGCAAGTGCCGAATGATGTTGTAAAAAAATACAATGGAAACAAGTATTATGCAATGATCGACCAGTTGGATGAAAATGTGGGCAGAGTTTTAAACAAGCTTCGTGAATTGAATTTAACTAAAAATACATTGATAATTTTTTATTCTGATAATGGCGGAGTTCAGGAAAATCCACCTCTGCAAGATAGGAAAGGTTCATTGTATGAAGGAGGCATTCGTGTTCCGTTGGTTTTTAGTTTGCCCGGAATTGTTCCGGAAAATACAACATGCGAAATCCCGGTTACCAGTCCGGATTTTTTCCCTACTTTATTGGCTGCATCCGGAAACTTTTCAGAAACAGGGAAATACAAAGTTGACGGAATTAACTTATGGCCTGTAATAATCGATGGGGAAAAACCAGATGATAGAGCAATCTTCTGGCATTTCCCGCATCATCGTAATAATGAAAAAAGTATGGCAGCTGCTGTACGTGAAGGAGACTGGAAACTGATTTATGAGTTTGAATCACAAAAGCTCAGTCTTTTCAATTTAAAAGAGGATATTGGGGAAACTACAAACCTGTCTGATAAATTTCCTGAAAAAGCAAAATACCTATATGAGAAATTAAAAAACTGGCAATTAGACGTTAACGCTGTTATACCAAACCCAAACCCAGAGTTTAAAAATTAAAAGAATAAACAATGAAAAACTATATTTTAGGACTGATAAAAATAATTGTAATTATTACTCTCCTTACTCCGCCAAGTTTGTTTGCATCAGATTTACCTACACTAAATAACTCTTTCAAAAATGCAAAAGCCCATACAAAAAGAAATCAACTGATTGTTTCAACGGGAGAAATAGAACGTTCCTGGGTTTGGACAGGTAAGGGACTTTCTACCATACAAATAAAAAATAATTCAGGAGAGGTAGTTGCCACAAACTCTGATACCCCCGCAGACTGGGATTTTGGTGATCTTGGTGAAGGAAAACTAATATCACTAAAAGCCTTTCGTGATGATGACGAGCATTTTACCAGTGAACACCTTACTATTGTAGCCGAAATAAAATACAGTAATATAATTTTGAAGTATGAAGTTTGGGCTTACCCGGATGCCCCCGGACTACGTACCCAGGTTTGGCTAAAAACGCCTTCCGGCAAAAAGATGGGGGATGGAACATTGGCCCCTGGAATTTCAGAATCGATTAAATTAGCTGATAAACAGGAGAAAGTAACTGCTTTTGGCTATCAGGCCGGGTTAAAAGCTGATGTTAAACCGTATGAAATATTAACGACAGAAAATATCCCGGAAAATGGAAGCTCAGAAATAACAAGCGGACTGATTGCTGCCGGAAGAGCAGGCGGGCTAATTCTTCTGAAAGAATCGCAGATTCATACGGACATGCACGAGGCATTGGAGACAGGCGGCTTTGAACGAAAAGAAAGTCAGCTATTTGTAACCGGCTTAGGTCTTTGTCCGAATGATCTTGAGGATAACGAATACAAATTTTGCTGGGCCAATTGGCTGGTTCTTTATCAGGGCAACGAACTTGATGCACAAATGCAGATTAAACGTTTTGATCGGATTCGTTATCCCGTTCATCCGGATAGGGATGTTTTTATCATGGCCAATACCTGGGGCTCTGAAGATAAGCAGGACCAGTGTTGGTACAAAGCCAGGGAAGAAAATGTGTTGACCGAAATTGAAGTCTGTGCAGAACTGGGTATTGATATCCTTCAGATTGATGATGGATGGCAAATAAGAAAAGGTGAAGATAGTTGGTTGCCGGCAGCAAAGGGCCCGACCCAATCATACAAAAACAGTGAATTGCCCCAGCTTTTAGACGGGACGTTGATGCCCGAAAGCTACGATATTTATCCAGATGGTTTTGGGAAAGTACGCGAAACAGCAAAGGAAAAAGGGATTCGTTTGGGTTTGTGGAATGCCTGGACTGCGCCGTTGAATACGTTAAAAGCAAATTATGATGCTGGCGATTTTAAATCCTTTAAATTGGATTTTGCCGTACTTCATACAAAGGAGGCTTTAGATAATCTGTATTATAAGGCACGCGATTTAATAAAGTACTCAAACTATAGTGCTGTTGTAAACTGGGATGTGACAGAAAGAGCTCCACGCATGGGATTTTATTTCGGACGCGACTGCGGAAACCTTTATTTGGCAAACCGCAAAGCATACACGATACGTCCTTCCGTGCAGTATGAGCCGTGGCAGGTATTGCGTGATGGATGGGAACTCGCCAGCTATATGAACCTGAATAAAGTACAGCTCACTTTTCAGAACAAAGACCTGACTCCTCCGGAGGCAATTACAGATGCATTAAAATATTCACATGCTTATAATTTTGCCATTACATTGATGTCGAGCCCTATATTTTTTACTGAATTGCAATTCCTGTCGCCGGAAGCAAGAGCTGAACTCAAACCAATTATAGCAAAGTATAAGGCAGAACGGGACGAAATGTACAAAGGCTATGTTTTTGCTATTGGCGATAAACCTGACAACAAAAGCTGGACCGGGTTTCAGAATTATAATCCGGAAACAGGAAATGGATATTTAACCGTGTTCCGTGAATTGAATAACAACGAAAAAAGTAAAAGCATCGAGCTCAAATTTTTAGAAAACAAAAAAATTGAGCTTTATAACTTGCTAACCGGAGAAAAAAGAATATTAACACAGTCCGGTTCATCACTTTTGTTTTCTTCGGATATACCGGCATCTTTTCTATTCTATCGATATAAAATTCTTAATTAAAGATGTTTGCTATCCGCAAAGGAGACTGGAAACTGATTTATGAGTTTGAATCAGAAAAGCTCAGTCTTTTCAATTTAAAAGAGGATATTGGGGAAACCACAAACCTGTCTAATAAATTTCCTGAAAAAACAAAACTTCTATGTGCGAAATTAAAATACTGGCAGTCAGTAGTTAATGTTGTTATGTTAAATCCAAATCCTGAATATGTAAATTTAAATAAATCATATATTATGAAGACAATTGTATCAGTTTTATTTATCTCGATAGTATTTATCTCGTGCACTCAACAATCCGAAACAATGGTTAATATGATTCCGCAAAAACCAGCAACCGCTGCCAATTACTGGTGTACATGGTATGCTCAAAATTATTGGGTGCAACGGGGCGGAGAAATCTCTGATTTAAATAAAATAACGAACCCGGCAGCACGTGAAGAACTCACATATAATCATCTTTTCAATCCGGAAGAAGGTTGGGTAACCAATTATCTTCCACGTGGGCGCAGTGACTGGTATTTTTTAATCGACCATGGCTGGCAAACCAAGGAGCCATCGGAACGAACCGTGTCTGGTGCCAAACCATTTTTTTCTTTGCAAATCGATCCGCGCGATTTTCCCGAGTATGGAGATGCTGAGCCGCAAGAATCACTTCGGTTATTTAATGAAGAAATTATTTCCAACGGATGGCGTGGACTAGGTATCTGGACAAGAGGAACCATTGATTCAACTACGGCTCATACATTCGTTGAATGGTCGAAATATGCCGGAATCGAATACTGGAAAATTGATGGAGGTGGTACCGAAAATTTCTGGAGTTTTAAAATCAAAGAAAAGATTTTCCCTGAATTAAATCTTGAATACGTAACTCCAGCTGGTAATTTAAATCCCGACTGGGATGTACCGAACAGGAAAGAATATCCTTCTGTTTACGATGCAGGAGGCGCCAAACAGGAAGAAATGTTAAGAGTTTTACAATATTCAGATGCATTTCGCACGTATGATGCTTCTCCTCTTTTGATGTCTGTAACTACCCTGCGTCGTACACACGACATTTTAAAACAAACACAAAATCAACCTAAATATCGTTCAATATTGAATCTTCAGGACGATTGTAATGCAGCCGCTGCTTTGGGCTGTTTGGTGGCAAGCAAACGTCATCCTAATTACATGGAACGTACACTTGAGGGGAAAGATCTTCACCACCAATTATCAGGGAAACGGCACATGCAGGGAAGAATGAATGAGGCTGAAAGGTTTGGGCGTTGGTCGCGAATTGCACCTGCTTTCCCTGCTGGTGAAGGAACGTATAATTCATCTGAAAAAGAATTAATTGATTATTGTGAGTTTACAAAGTGGGACACATGGAACAAAGCAACTTACGGCAAAATGGTCTATCAAAGTGCACCTGCAATTATGGCTCGGAATATGCCTTTGCCTGAAGTTGAGATAGATGGTGAGCCACCTTATGTTATGGCTACAACCTATCCGAATGGAGCGGTTTGTATTGCAACAGAGGGAAGGGTTCGCCCTGATGATAACTGGTTTCATCCAAGGGCAAAAGTCACTATTAAAATTAAAGATGTAACCCAACCCATAGGAATTTTTGGTCACTACAATATGTTAATTATAGAATTTCCTGAAACAATAAGTCCTGAAAATATTTGGGCACAGGATTTACTTGCTGATTCGGCAACCGATATCAAACCTAAAGTAAAGATTGAGGGAAACAGTATTTATATACCAGGTGAGCTGATCGATAAAATAGGCATTTCAGCAGGAGATAAGGATGATATTTCAGCTCCAGGGATGGTGATAAAGTTGAACATCTAAAAAATTGTAAGGGATGACGAAAATGTAAACTGATTTTCTTTTTGTTTTTTTAGCAATTTTATCGTTGCAAAAGACAAACCGAATGTTATATACATACTCGCTTATGATTTGAGTAACGGTGATTTGTGCTTTAACGGACAATTTCATTTTGTAACACAAACATTGATAAATTGGCTGCAAAAAGAATATTTTTTACCGGCATAATGCCGGTTTTTTTGTTTGTGCGCTATCGCAATCGTCGTTGATGACCGGCCAAACCACAAGACATATGCCTGTTTGCGGAACAGGGAAGTAAAAACTGAAGGACAGTGTATTACACTTTTACCATGGCGGAACCCCGCTAAAGAAGGAAGTTTATGTCACTGGTGTGGTGGTTTTGAGAAGTGTTGCCTCGGATATCCTGACTCTGAAGCGAGCACTTCGATGAATTTTTGGGGACAACTAATACATAACTATTACCTTGTTATTTGTGGCACAACGAGGAAAAAGTGCTGTTTAATTGAAACACGGGCGGCAAATATGAAGAATATGTGGTTCATACCATACACCAGCGTGCGTTGGAGTTTATCGAGAAAAGCTAACTGTTCTCTTTTTTTTGCTATCGTCTACTATTCTTTTTGCTAAGTAGCCAACACTCCATTTGTAAACTTTTTAACGCTCTTGAGCTAAGGCTTCAGATTCAGCAAAACTTAAACAATGTTTGGTGTATTTTTTTCAAGCAGCAAGAAATGTTTTGAAATAGAATTATCCCGGTATTCTTTGCGTTGTGATAGTGTTTGGGCAAGAAAAAGGCATATTCTCCACAAAAAACAGATGCAACGTTAATGAAATTGAGTTATCTATGGTGGATGTAATATCCTGTGAATTGTTCAGTTTCCGTTAAATGAAAACAATCAACAATTGTTTAATGTTGGAACTTTGTTGTATAAATCACATGGATTTGTAGTTTTGTAGGTTTCTTTCAGGAATCGTTTCAACACTAATATTTTTGAATTAAAGCTGCTTTGTTGCCTCTCATTAAAATGTTTGGAGTAGTCATATCTGATTGTGAATAATTTTAAATGGACGATAAGCAAAATCAAAAAATATGGAATGATTTTAAGGCTGGGCATCATTCTGCTTTTACCTTAATTTATAATCAACATGTTGATTTACTGTATGCTTATGGAACTAAAATATGTAGCGATGATAATTTGGTAAAAGATTGTATTCAAGAAGTTTTTATTCGATTATTTGAAAGAAGAGATAAGATCCGAAATCTCGATTCAATTAAATTTTACCTGTTTAAATCGTTAAAAAACTCTCTTATCGACTCACTATCGTCACATAAAAAGATGAGGGCAGTTTCAGAGAATATTGAATTTGAAATTGAATATTCGGCAGAAAAATATTGGATCGACAATGAAGTTGGAAATTCTCAAAAAAAGAAAATTAAAAACGCTTTAAATCAACTTACCAGTAAGCAAAAAGAAATAATTAATCTAAGGTATAATCATGGCCTTAGTTTTGCTCAAATTGCCGAAATTGTAGGAGTAAATGCAGCGTCAGCAAAAAAACAAACCTACCGTACCTTGGGAAAATTAAGAGAACTTCTCGATTTGGACGGCACTTCTGAGTGAGAATCACACATCCACTTTTTCTTTATATTTTATTTGTTATTGATGGAGAGTCTAAGGACTAAACTTAATAATGACCAACATTTTTTTTAGAGTACTTCGAGTAGTAGTTGTTTTTTTATATTGATAGTGTTTTGGTTATTTATGCAGAATTATAGTGCTCTATATGCGTTATTGCTATCAATTTGTTAATAATTTATAAAAAATGTTGTGAATTTGTGTCCCCTTTTTGTGCGTTTTTAAGTCTTGTTTAAAACTCATAAAAAAAATGATTTTAGATAAGGAGTATTTAAAGTTTCTTGAAGATCCAAAATTTATAGAATGGATCTATTATCCAACATCTGAATTAGATGAATACTGGAAGAATTATCAGGAAACCAATTTTGAACAGACGCCTGTACTTCTCAAATCCGTGGAATTGTGCAAGACGCTTTGTTCAAATGACAAGAAGTTGTCATCTAAAGAAAAGCATGAAATATTATTAAATGCTTTGAATAAATACAACAGAAACAGCAAAAAAAGTAGTTCATTAATATCAATTTCCAGGATATCAATTCCAGGCATTGCTAAATACGCAGCCGTTGCCATGGTATTTTTTTCATTAGGTTACTTTGTTTTTTATAAAACCAATATCGTTCGGAATCAATTGCTGACGGAAAGTACATACGTGCCTGAAAATAGTTCTGATGCGCAACTCATATTATCTGATGGGAAAAATATTGCGATTGAAAGCAAAGAATCCGCAGTTAATTACAATGAGGATAGGGTAGTTATCGATAATGATACAATTCGGGCAGATAGAAATCTTAGTACAAATGATGTTGCTGCTTTTAACCAAATTATTATTCCTTATGGTAAAAGATCCTATCTGACCTTGGCCGATGGATCTGAAATATGGTTAAATTCAGGCAGTCGTCTGTTATTTCCAAATGTTTTTAATAACGAAAAAAGAGAAATTTTTCTGGAAGGAGAGGCCTATATAAAAGTTAAAGCAGATAAATCGAGGCCCTTTATTGTCAATACAAACGAATTGTCTGTGGAAGCTTTGGGAACAGAATTCAATGTGTCGTCGTACAGGCAAGATGACATTGTAAGAACAGTGCTTGCCGAAGGCCGTGTTCGCATACGAAAAGTAAATGATTTACCTTTTTCTAAATCAATTTATCTGGAGCCTAATCAGGCTGCCAGCTATAACAAAACTACACAGGAATCAACTGTAAAGGAAGTTGATATTAACTACCATACGAGTTGGAAAGATGGTTATTTCCTTTTTGATGGAGAAGAGCTGAATCGCATAACCAAAAAATTGGAGAGATTTTACGACATTAAAATAGCATATGAAAATTCGGTGAAAGGTTTTATTGAAATATCTGGTAAGCTTATATTAAGTGACGACTGTCAAACAGCGATTGACAATATAGCCTCAACAGCATCTGTCGAGATACAGAAAATCAACGAAAGTAAATATATAATTAAATAATAATCCGGTGTTGTTTAATAAAGATTATTGCACCTAATCAGCTTAACTTAAAAAACAGCACAAAAAAACAATTTCTATGAAATTAACACAAAAATCGTGGTTGTGGGATCACGACTGTTTAAGAAGTATTTTTCTTATTTCTCCGATGACAATTCTGATCCTACTTGCAAGTGGAATTCGCTTATGGGCGAATGATGTTGATTATCAGGGCTCAGCAAAGTTAAGTGTGAGCTATGAAAAAGCTACTGTGGGAGAAGTAATCAAACACATTGAGAAAATCAGTGAGTTCTATTTTTTGTACCGAAAAGAAATAGTAAACGAAGACCGAAAAGTCAGTTTTGATTTAAAAGACGCATCTATTGAAAAGATTCTTTTTGAATTATTCAAAGGCGAAAAGCTTGATTACGAGATAAGGGATAAACAAATTATTGTAACGCGAAAGAAAGATAGTAACCTTCCCACATCTATACAAGCCAAAGATCAGGAGCGTGAGATTTATGGTACTGTAACAAATCGTTTGGGCGAATTGATTCCGGGGGCCAGTGTTTCTATAAAAGGCACGCAACAGGGTACAGTAACCAGTACTGATGGTAAATTTGCTTTGAAGGTACCCGATGGCGCCGAATTTATTGTGGTGTCGTTTATTGGCTTACAAACGAAGGAGGTTGAAATTACCGGGCAACAGATTTACAGTATTGTTTTGGAAGATGAGATTATTGGAGTTGATGAAGTTGTTGTTGTTGCTTACGGTACATCAAAAAAATCATCGTTTGTAGGCTCTGCATCGTTGGTATCGGAAGAAAAAATGAAAAAAATAAAAACATCAAATCCGATACAGGCTTTACAGGGGATGAGTAGTGGTGTTCAGGTCATAAATAACAATGGGCAACCGGGCTCAAATCCAACGGTTGTCATTCGTGGTATTGGATCTATGAATGCATCCAACGCGCCACTTTATGTAGTCGATGGAGTTCCTTACGGAGGTTATATAAATGCCATTTCTCAGTCAGATATTGAATCGATTACAGTATTGAAAGATGCTTCCGCAAGTGCTCTTTACGGTTCCAGAGCTGCAAATGGTGTAATTATTATTACTACAAAAAAGGGAAAATCAGATGAAGGAAAAATTAATGTAAGTTCAACATTTAGTTTTTCGAAATTAGCAGTTGACCTGCCACGCAGATTATCTCCTCAGGAATTTGTTGAAACAACATGGGAAGCAATGTATTTTGGTGCATTAGATAATGGCTCAAGCGAAGCAGATGCAGCTCTTTATGCAACCGATAACCTGAGTAATGAAATTAAAATTAATCCATTTAGTATTAGTAAACCGGTTGGAACTGATGGAAAACTTGATCCAAATGCAAATCTTCTTTTCGAGGGAAATTGGAATGATGAGTTGCTAAAGTCAAGACCAAGTCAGGAATATACGATTGATTTTAGTGGAAAAACAAACAAAACAGCGTATTATTTTTCTGCTTCATACCTTGACGATAAAGGTATTTTTACAACACAAAAGTTTAACCGAATTTCCGCTCGTTCAAATGTAACTGCAAAAGTGAAAACATGGTTGGAAATGGGAACGAATACGTCCTTTTCACATAGCTTGTCGGATAGTCCGGCCGGTTCAAGTACTGTTTGGTTTTTACGCACTGTTCCTTCTATTTATCCGGTGTATGAATATGATTATGATGCAAATGCATATAAAACAGATGATAACGGGAAAAAAATATATGATTATGGGGATAACCGGCAAGGATGGATTGGTTGGAATCCGTTGGCAGACGCAGCCTATAACAAATACGAAACATTGGTGGATAATATCTCTACCAGAAACTATGCTGAAATTACCTTTACACCAGAATTAAAATTCAGATCAACATTTAGTCTGGATTATTACTTAACTTCTTATCATGGATATACTACTCCTGATTATGGTTTTATGATAGGCCGGGGAGAGGTTTCCAAATCAACCACAAGAGCAACCACTAGTACCATTACTAATTTGCTTACCTACGATAAAAAAATAAATGACCACACGTTTAGCATTTTATTAGGACAAGAGGCTTATAAGTTTAAACGTAATTATTTGTATGCAGCCAGAGAAGATTTACCTTTTGGCGGCCTATATGAACTGGCATCGGCAGCTACAATGACCGGATCTGATTCATACGAAGATAATTACCGTTTGTTGAGTTGGTTCTCACGAGCTGAATACGATTACAAAAACAAATATTATTTTTCAGGAAGTTTACGTCGCGACGGAACTTCACGATTTAGCGATGCATCACGGTTTGGCACTTTTTGGTCACTGGGAGCTTCCTGGAGAGCCTCAGAAGAAGATTTTTTTAAACAATACGACTGGTTAGATAATCTGAAGGTAAAAGCAAGTTATGGCGCTGTTGGTAACGACAATTTATCAACAATGTATGCTTATCAGGGATTATACGGAACCGGTTACAACGATTATGGTTTACCTGGTTTGATGATTTCCAGATTACCAAATGAAGGTTTGAAATGGGAAACCAACCTTCAATTTAACGTCGGGCTGGAATTTACTGTATTGAATCGTTTAACAGGGTCTCTGGAATACTTTAAACGTCAATCAAAAGATTTGCTTTTTACTGAACCCATGGCTCCGTCAACAGGATTTAGTGGAATTGATAAAAATATTGGCGATGTTGAGAACAAAGGTGTAGAATTTGATTTATCGTGGAGAATAATAGAACAAAACGATTTTTCATGGTCAATGGATATTAACGCCACTCATTACAAAAATGAAATTACGAAACTGCCCCAAGAGGAAATGAATTCGGGTGTTTTTAAATGGCGTGAAGGAGAATCACGTTATAATTTTTGGGGAGCAGAATATGCCGGTATTAATCCTGAAAATGGTAACGACCAATGGTGGATGAACATATACGAGACAGTGGGTGGTGAAGAAGTAATAGCAGACAGAGTACTAACAGAAAATCAGACAGATGTAAGTAGCGACAAGCAAAAGAAATATTTGGGTGACGCCTTACCCGATGTTTTTGGTGGTTACACGAATAACTTTAAATACAAAGGTCTTGATTTGTCTGTGATGTTTTACTATAGTCTAGGTGGCAAATTGTACGATTCAGATTATTCTCAAATGATGGGATACAGAACAGGCTTCTCATTTCACGAGGATGTTTTGGATGCATGGACTCCGGAAAACAATACCAGTTCAGTCACTCGTTTATCGCAAGCATTTTCAAATTCGTTGTCAAGCTATTCTTCAAAATATATTTACAATAATAGCTTTGTTCGTCTTAGAAACATAACATTGGGATATACATTACCTCAGAATATTTTGAGCAAAATTGATATTAGCTCATTGCGATTATTCGTAAAAGGAGACAATCTGGTAACCTGGGGGAAAGCAGCAAAACGGGGAACAGACCCGGAACAGAGTCTGAGTGGAACAACAGACAACAGATTTCCGACTGTAAAATCAGTTTCAGTTGGTTTACAATTAAGTTTATAGAATTAGAAATTTTAAAATGTTATGACGATGAAAAACTATATAAAAGCACTAACTATAGTGGCGTTAATAGTGTTGGGTACTACCTCGTGTGAAGACTATTTGGAAACGAATCCATCATCTTCTGTTTCTGATATATCGGTTTTTAATACTGTGCAAGGGGCGCAAGCTGCTTTAAACGGTTGCTACTATCAAATGGAATCAGGAAATGGAGGTGCTGAGAGATCAGATGATTGGGGCTATCCAAGCCATCAAATGTTTCAAACTGTTTGTGGCGAAGACATAATTGTATGGGGTGGTTGGTATTCATATGATTACTCCATGTGGGGACATACCCGTGGCGACATTTTTAAATCGAGTTCTCTTTGGAATTTTTACTACAGATTAATAAACAATACAAATAGTGTAATTGCTTATACGCCTGAAAGTTTAGGAGATGAAGCCGAAAAAAATCACGTAATGGGACAGGCATATGCGCTGCGTGGTTGGGCATACTTTCAGCTAATCAGATTGTTCCAGCACACCTATATTATCGCTCAGGATATGCCCGGAGTACCTCTGTATACAGAGCCAACTTCTGATAAAACGGAGGGAAAACCACGCGGAACTGTTGAGCAAACGTATCAACAAATTTTGGATGATTTAACCATGGCAGAGTCCTTGCTGGAAGGTTACGATCGTGGCAGCAGAAAAAACAGAATAAATGCCAATGTATGTCAGGGCTTTTTAGCTGAAGTATATTTAACAATGAACAACTGGGAAAAAGCAGCAGAATATGCAGGAAAAGCACGAGCCGGTTTTCCACTTACTTCAAACGACGATTATCTTGCTGGTTTTAATAATGTAAATACGGCTTCATGGATGTGGGGTGTTGCTCCAACCAAGGACCAAAATATGGGCGATTATTCTCCTTTTGCAATGTGGGCAAACTGGACACGGGATGGCTTTACGTTTCAGTGTTTTTTCCTTGCAACAGATTTTGTAAATATGTTCGATGCTGAAGATGTAAGGGCTTCGCAGTTTGATTATGTTTGGGATCAGATTTATACTTCTATGAAGTTTAGAGATACTGATGATTTATTGGGAAATATTGTATTTATGCGAGCAGAAGAAATGCTCTTTATTGAAGCAGAAGCACTAATGCATATGGATAGGGAAAATGAAGGTAAAGCTTTGTTATGGGAACTTCAGGAAATGCGTGGTGCAAATAAATCGGACGAAACAGGAAATGATCTGATTGAGGCACTTTTAGTAGAAAGAAGAAAAGAGCTTTATGGCGAAGGTTTTGATTGGTTTGAAATAATTCGGAACCAAAAACCTCTTTTACGCACCGGTAATCATATTAACTACGGTGGAAACATAACTTTCCCTGCCCGCTCATGGAGATTTGTTTATCAGGTACCGTTTAGCGAAATTATTAGTAACGATGCCATGGTTGATGACATATGGCCAGGTGGCGACCAAACACCATTTGACGGAGTATATATGCCGTAATAAAAATTTAAGAGTGAGGGCTGGAATGGCAGGAATTGATGAAAATAAGGTTTTATGCCGAAATCCTGCTTTTAACAGTATAAATCCTGAGTTTGATGAAATATTTGATTATACTCAAACTCAGGATTCTTTTATAATTGTCATTTAAGTAAAATAATGAAAATTCATTCAATCATATTCTCTATTTTTTGCGTTGTGTGTTTGTTTTCTCAGGTAAAAGGGCAGCAATACCTCAAGATGATAAATGATCAAAAGTCCAGTATTTTTGAGATTCAGAAGGCTGCAAATGAATACTTTTCGAAGGTTGGCACCGGAAAGGGTACTGGTTATAAACAATACAAAAGGTGGGAGCATGAAAATTGGAGCAAAGCTTATCCTCTCGGAAATATTAATTTCCAGGGTGTTGATATGTCAAAAAAAGAATTTGACCAATTTAAAAACAGAACATACACCAAAAGTGCTGATATAAATGTTTGGAAAAGCCTTGGTCCTGATAATATCAACACAAATAATGGTCACTATTCTCCCGGTCTGGGCAGAATCGACCGAATTGCTGTTGATCCGGAACATGAAAATATACTTTATATCGGTGGTCCAACAAACGGCGTGTGGAAGTCTGTGGATGGAGGACTAAACTGGGTATCAAAAACCGATACTATAGGAAGCAGAGGAGTTTGCGGTATTGTTATTGATCCGGTTAATACAGATAAAATCTACTGGGCAACCGGCGATGGCGACAATAACTCAACCAACTGCACAGGTATTTATATTTCAAATGACGGGGGAGAAAGCTGGAATATGTCCGGATTACGTTTTGCATACACCGAAGGTGTAAAAGGCCGTAAGCTGATCATGCACCCAACCGACAATAATACATTACTTTTTTCCTGCTCAAGAGGCATTTATAAATCTATTGACGGCGGAGCGAACTGGATTTTGAATCAAGCGGGTGATTTTGATGATATATTCTATAAAGCAGATGAATCACAGATTGTGTATGCCAGCCAGGTTGGCGGATTTTTTCGTTCCACAAACGGAGGAGACTCTTTTGTAAAGGTTAACGTTGATTTGGGAGGACGGGTTTTTATCGGTTTAACAGCAGCAGCTCCCAATGTGGTTTATCTGATGACTGGTAGAAAAGGTATTTATAAGTCGACAAATAAGGGACAAAGTTTTACCTATATCGGTGACCATAAATATACGAAAGGAGAAATGTGGCATCACGGAACTTTTATTATAAGTCCCGTTGATGAAAAACTGATTCATACCGGAGAATTCGAAACACACAAGTCATTGGATGGCGGCTATTCATGGGTGAAAACATCAGATTGGACCTATCCAAACAATCATTATATACATTGTGATATTCACGATTTTGTTTATGCCGGTAACAAGTTATATGTCTGCACTGATGGAGGAGTTTCATACAGTACTGACGAAGGTAATAGCTGGATAAATTTGTATAATACAATGGTAGCTCTCGAACCATACCGTTTAACAGTAAGTAAGACAAACTCAAATTTACATATGAATGGTTCACAGGATAATGGAATTTATCTATGGGATGGCCAACTTTGGGACGGTATTTACGGCGCCGACGGCATGGAGTGCCTTATCGACTGCGACAACCCTAACAATAAATATTTTGCCATACAGAATGGAGAATTACACTCTACCGGTCATTCTGTAACACAGCCCGGAGAAGGAGATTGGGTATCGCCGCTGGTTATGCATCCAACAAATCCTTCGGTGATGTATTTTGGCAATAACAAGGTGCACAAAACTACTGATGGCATGCAAAGCTGGACAGCAATTGGTGCTTTTGGTATAGGCAATGTTACTAATCTGGCACTCGGAGAATCTGATCCAAATTATATTTATGCTTCAAAAGGAGCAAGGTTATGGCGCACCTCTGATGATGGTGCAAATTGGACAGAAATAACAACAGGTTTGCCTAATCAATGGATTACCCGAATTGCAGTGCATCCGTCAGATCCGTTAAAAGTAGCAGTTTCGTTGGGAGCTTTTAATAACGGAGAGAAAGTCTATCTGTCAAAAAATGGCGGAGTAACATGGGAGAATTACTCAAAACAATTGCCCAATATTGAAGCGAGGTGTTTGGTATTTGATGACTCAGAAACAGATGCCCTGTACCTGGGAATGGATATTGGAATTTATTATATCGATAATACCATGGATAACTGGGAACTTTACTCTGAAGGTTTTCCAATGGTTGGAGTAAACGACTTAGAAATACATTATCCCTCTGATCAGATTTTTGCCGCTAGTTTAGGTCGGGGAATCTGGAAAAATTCTACAAAAAATGCCCCCACATATTGTACAGCAGCCGGTAGCAATCAAACACCCGGCAATTGGATCAAAAATGTTAAACTGGAAACAATTGACCAGAATTCAGATAAGGAGTCTTATTCAGACTTTACAAATGTTTATGCCAAACTTAGGATTGGTGAAGATTATACAATGCAGATTACTCTTAATCAACACAACTCAAATGATAAATGCTTTGCTTGGATTGATAGCAACAACAACAAGGAATTTGAATCCAGCGAATTGTTGACTTTTGGCAGTTTTAATGAAGAACACAGAACTTCTGCATCTTTTTTAATTCCTGAAGATGTAACTCCCGGATTTTACACCATGCGTTTGCGTTTACAAAATGAAAATGAAGAACCAACACCATGCGGTAATGATATTAAAGGAGAAGTAGAAGATTACTCCGTTTTAATTGAAAAAAATATACTTCAATATTGTAATGCAGTAGGTGCTGATGGAACAGGAGCGGATTGGATTAGTAATGTCAAACTAAATACAATAGATAATACTTCAGAACAAACCGGTTACTCCGACTTTACCAATCATTCAACAGATTTACGGGTAGGTGAGGAATATACAATAGCAGTAACATTGAATTATCATTTTGATTTAGACAAATGTGGTGCCTGGATAGATTATAACCAAAATGCCGTTTTTGAGGCCAATGAATTTATCGATCTTCCAGTTTTTAGTAGCGGAGAGCATCTTTATCAGGGAAATTTTACAGTACCTGAAAACTCCATGATGGGAAGTACAAGGATGCGGGTGCGAGCTGTTTATGATAACAGTGTAGTACCTTGTAATTCAATTTTTGGAGAGGTTGAAGATTACACAATTAATATAGAAAAGGTTACTTCAAGTAATGCTAAAACACTGGCTGCTCAAAAGCTTAAAGTTTATCCAAATCCTGCGAAATCTGTGCTTAATATTGAACTTTTAGAAATCGGAGAGAAAGATGTCATTCTTCAGATTTTTAATGTGGAAGGACAACTTATGTTTTCCGAAGAACTTGGTATACAGAGAAGAACAAAAATAGAAACGTCATCATTTAAGGCTGGATTATATTTCATTCGGGTTAACTATAGCGACAAGTCAGTTTATAGTAAGTTTGTGGTAAATTAGTTGAAATTATTATAAGGAAAGGGTGACAGAATAAAATGACTTGCCGTTTAGCGTATAATCTTACCCCAAATCAATTCTGTTAAACCAGCAATCGCATTCATTTGTTGAAAAGAAAAGACTTTAGATGTAAAGCAAAGACATGAATGTATTTCAGTTTCCAGAGCAAAAGTTGATTGAAAAATTTCGGAATGTTGTTTCGCATCAGTCGTGCGAAATTGAGTGGCCTAATGTTGTTGTAACTGCTTCAAAGAAAAAATATCAAAAATCTGTTTTTGAAAGTTCATTTACAATTTTTGCCAATACAAAAGGCACGGTAAATCTGCGAACAAATAAAAGAAACCTTAAAATTTGTGAACAAACTTTTTATCTGAGCAGTCCCTTCGAATCTTTTCATTATGAAATTGATTCAGAGGAAAAGACAGAAACTTTTAATATTCATTTGAGTTATAATTTCTACACAAAAGCAAAATATGCATTTTTAAGTTCAAATAAGGAGTTGTTGGACAATCCCTTCAAACAAGAAACAGGCTTTAGCTTTAACAATCAGCTGCATTACCGAAATTTTGATTTTAATCGTTTAATTCAGTCATACGAGGAAGAAGAGGAGGAAACATTTATGATTGAGTTATTCCAACATTGTCTGATTTTAGACGTCGGGGAAAAGGGGAGACGTTTAAATATTCCGGTTGCAAAAAAATCAACAAAGGAAGAGTTGGCCGGAAGAATGGCCGTTGCCAAAGATTATCTTTTTAGCAACTACAATGACGCTCAGCTTTCTGTTGCGTCTCTTTCAGCATTGGTTTCGATGTCTCATTTCCATTTTTTACGAATATTTAAAAATGTATATGGAGTATCTCCCTATCAATATTTAAAAGGAATAAGAATTGAGAAAGCAAAGTATCTCATTCAGAAAACCGACATGTCAATCGATGAGGTTGCTTATGCTGTTGGATTTCAGGAGCCCACAGCTTTGTATCCTGTTTTAAAAAAGGAATTGAAACAGACCCCCCGGGAATACAGAAAGGAAAATCGCAATTTTCAATAGTCCCGGAACCATTAACTGAACGTACATTCGTAAAAAATGTAATTATGAAAATTCAGTTAGTAAGAAATGCAACGGTAAAGATTTATTTCGGTGGGAAAGTGTGGTTGGTTGATCCTTTTTTTGCGAATGAGAGAAGTCTGCCCCCTTTTGCAGGCAAGGCGGAAAACCCAACTGTTCCGCTTCCCATTTCCATTCCTGAAATACTGGAAGATGTGGATTATGTGATGATTACACATTTACATCCGGATCATTTTGACGAGAAAGCACAGGAAGAGATACCAAAATCGGTGCCATTTGTTATTCAAAAAGCCGACTCTGAAAAAATTAAAACGTTTGGATTTGAAGCAATTGAAATTCAACACGAAAGAGTTTTGGATAATGTCAGGATCTCAAGAGTCGATGCACAGCATGGTGAAGGAGAGATACTAAAAGTAATGGGCGATGTTTCAGGATACGTTTTAGAAGATTCAAAAAACGAAGTTTTGTACATTACCGGAGATACAATTTGGTGCGATAAAGTAAAAAGAACAGTGGACAAGTTTTCTCCCAACGTCGTTATTTGTAATGCCGGAGGAAATGTTTTTTTGCCTGAAAACCATCCATTTAAAGAATATATTTCGCTGGATCATACTCATAAGGTTATTATGGATGAAAAACAGGTTCTGCAGTTGCTAAATCATAAAAAAGATACAACTGTTGTAACTGTTCACATCGGAGCGTTGGATCACGAAACGGTTTCTCGTAAAGAACTGAGGCAGTTTCTGAAGAATAACGATGTATGTGGCAATAGATATCATGTGCCCGAAGACGGAGAAATCATAAAATTTTGCTCGCATTAGTACCATTTCAGATGGTGACGATGTGTTAACTGAGTATCAAACTTTAATGACTAAAACAGCAAAAATAAAGCCTTGCGTGTTGAAATAACCTGAATCTGTTTTAAATTTTACGGATCGGCGCTACCCCGATATTCACAGCTAACTTCTGTCAACATAAGTTTTTTTTTTAAAATAAGAGGTAAGCAATGGATTATTATTCAGATAATTCCCAGTGGCTTATTATGGGGTTTTCGTATAGTCATCCTGTAATCCATAGGAGAAATCAAACCAATGTCAGGCAAAGCGTTAAAAAAAACATTTTACAATAATCAGATTAAACGCTAAAAAACTCAACAAATAACAAAAATTACAGGCATAATTTTTGTTATCTTTCGAACTAAAATATTAGTTCTCTATCCATGAAAAAAATGAAACCTGCTCTAACGCAAACTTTTACTCTAAGTATTTTTATTTCGATAGTTATAAGCACCTTTGTTTTTTCCTGTAAAAATAGCACACCGGATGAAACACAATCTGAACACGACGCACTTCCGGAGGAGAAGAACCTCGTGGAAACCACAGTTATTCAACGTGAAAATTTCACACGCGAAATTGTAAGCAACGGAAAGCTTGCCGCCATACAAAAAGCAGAATTGTATTTCGAGAATCAGGGGATCATTGAAACGATTCCTGTAAAAAACGGACAAACAATTCAGCGGGGAGCAACTCTGGCAACACTTCAAAACGATGATTATAGATTTTCATTTGAAAAGGCAAAAGTGGGCCTGGAAAGTGCGGAGATTGAAAAAATGGATGATTTGCTAAGTATGGGATATAAAGATATAGAGGAAAAAGATGTTCCGCAGGATCATTTGCGAATTGCCAATATCAGGTCGGGGTATAACCAGGCAGTATTGGATTTTGAAGAAGCTGAACGGGTGTTGAAAAATGCAACTCTAAAAGCTCCCTTTTCCGGGAAAGTAGAAGGGGTGAAACAAAAACCATATGAAAAAGTAAATCAGTCGGAGCCGTTTTGCACGTTAATTAGCGACAAACAATTTACTATCGAATTTCCGTTGCTTGAAACTGAATTTGGCGAAGTTCAGGTTGGCCAGCAGGTTACCGTAATTCCTGTTGCCGGAGCAAAATCAACAAAAGGAGAAATTACTGAAATCAATCCGCGTATTGATGACAACGGGCTGGTGTGGATAAAAGCAGAAGTAAATAACCCGGGAGGTTACCTTGAAGGAATGAATGTAAAAGTTAGCATTAAGAAAGCTATTCCAGATCAACTGGTAGTTCCAAAGCAGGCAGTAGTTTTGCGGCAGAACCGCGAAGTACTTTTCCGTTACACCGGCGGAATTGCTTACTGGACATATATAAATGTGCTCGACGAAAACGAAAGCCAATATTCCGTTGAAGCAGCTGAGGGAGCAACACTTGAACCAGGTGACACCGTGATTGTTTCAAATAACCTGAACCTGGCACACGAATCGGAAGTGGAAATGGAATGACTTTTATGATTGTTTTCAGGACATTGACGGGCAGACTCAAATAAATTTGGATTGAATATTGCAGTGAAAGATTTTGATGAAAGAAACAATCCGATTGTAATGTTTTGTAAAATTGATTAGATGAAAAATAAAGTAAAGATTTTAATAATACTATTTGTAATTCATATTTCGTGTTCAACCGGCGACCCAAATACCGGTGATATCAGGAAAATAGTTTTGAAGGAAACAAAAGACGTTCAGCCGGTTTCAAGTTTTGCGTCGGACATTGATTATATCGAATTAAAGTATCAGGGGGAGGTACAGCCCGGCCGGATTCAGAATGTTAAACTTCTGGATAACGAGATTATTGTAAAACAACGTTACGGAGGAGAAACAAGTCTGTTGAGGTTTTCCAAACGAGGTGAATTTTTGAATCAAATTGGAAAAAATAGAATTCAAAATCTACGTGACATTATAAGTTATAATAACGATTTCGCTGTTTGGGATGAAGTTGGTATTAAAGTCTTTTCAAAAAACGGAGAATTTCAGCGGAAGATTTTTAATGTAAATGAACCCGGTAGCCGCTTTTTTTATTCCAAAAGTAAATTTTATCTGTTTCATGAAACAAATGCCCCCGGCTATATAACCGAGTATAGCATGGAGGGCAAAAAGGAAAATGTTTTTCGTCCTTTGAAAGCAGAATTTGAAAATGAAGGGAATCCTTCGGTTACAGAACTGGGAAAAGACAATTTTCATTTGTTTTCGCCGATTAATGATACAATTTATGTTTTTTCAAACCAAAAACTTTTACCCCAATATGTTTTTGACGGGAAACCTTATCCAACGTATATCGAGATTTTAAAAAAGGCCGAGTCAATGTCGGAATATGAGAGGATAAAATATATCAGAAATAACCAGCACTGGAAGGTTAGAACTTATTTGGAAAACGACAATTTCATTTTTATAGATTACAGTTTAGGATCTTATCCGTCGAACATTATCATTCGAAAGTCGGATTGGCAAATTTCTTATGTGAAGGAATTTATAAACGATATTGATGGAGGAGTGTGGGATGATCCCTACTATCTTTCTGATAAAGATGAATTATATATTCCGCTTACATCGTACCAGATTTCCGGGCACACCATAAAAAACAAAAAACGACATGAATTTGATGAGCAGAAGGAAAAAGCCCTTCAAAGTGATAATCCGGTAATATTGGTTTGCAAGCTAAAATAAAAATAGTTGAATGTTGGTCAGGCATTTTAAAACCGACGTTGTCCTGAAATCATTTTGGTACTGCGAACATAAAAAGATATGATACAATACGGATATTCATAAACATATAAGCCAAAAAAACTAAATCAATACCAACAAAATGGTTAAATTTCTCATCCACCGACCTATTGCAGTTACCATGGCTTTCCTGGCATTGCTGTTAATTGGAATTGCAACAACTACAAGCCTTCCCGTTTCGCTTATGCCCGACATCGATATTCCCGTTGTTTCGATTCGTGTTTCCTCCTCGGAAATGCCGGCGCGGCAGTTGGAAAATACTGTGGTAAAAACATTAAGAAGCCTGTTAAAAGAGGTAAATCATGTGGAAGAAATGAGAAGTGAAACCCGTGATGGCGCTGCCTGGGTCGAACTTCGTTTTCGTCACGGAACTCCGATTGATTTGGCATCGGTTGAAGTAAATGAAAAGGTGGATAAAGCGATGAATTCCTTTCCCGACGACATCCGGCGACCTGAAGTTATTCGGGCCAGTGCTTCCGATATTCCTGTTTTCTACCTGATGGTAAATCGTAAAAAAGAGCTGGAGAGCGGCAATACAAAAGAATTTTTACAACTGAGTAATTTCGCCAGCCAGGTTATTCGGAAACGCCTGGAACAGTTGCCTGAAGTGGCCTTGGTTGATATGAGCGGGCTGCAATACCCTGAAATAAAAATCTTTCCCAACAACGCTTATTTGCAAAGTGGGGCTTTTTCGGTCGCTGCTCTTGAGCAAGCCTTACAGGAAAATAACATTGATTTGGGACGCTTGCTAATTCGTGACGGGCAATACCAGTATAATATACGTTTTAACACCCGGTTACGCGATGTTTCTGATATTTCCAAAGTTCCGGTCAACCTGAACGGAAAAGTTGTCCGGCTTGATGAAATTGCAGAAATAAATATGCAGCCGCAACGTTTACAGGGCGATATTAAGTTTAAAGCGCAAAATGCCGTAAGTATGGCGGTGATAAAACAATCGGACGCGAAAATGGCGGAGTTAAAAAAAGAACTCGAATTTTTAGTGGAACGTTTCCGTGAAGATTATCCCGACCTTGAGTTTTCTGTTACCCGCGACCAGTCAAAATTGTTGGAATATTCCATCAATAATTTAGGGCAAAGTTTACTGTTTGGCGGATTGCTGGCATTTTTGGCCATGTTCCTCTTTCTGCGCGAGAAACGTGCTCCCTGGCTGATTGGAGTGAGCATCCCGGTTTCACTGATTATTGCTTTGTTGTTTTTTTATTTGGCCGGACTTTCGATAAATATTATTTCGCTTTCCGGTTTGGTACTTGGCGTGGGGATGATGATTGATAATTCCATTATTGTAATTGATAACATTACCCAGCACCGGCAACGGCATTCGCTGCTCGACCGCGCCTGCAATGAAGGAACAAATGAAATAATCCGCCCGCTGATAAGTTCAGTATTGACTACCTGTGCCGTTTTTATCCCTTTAATTTTTATGAAAGGAATGTCTGGTGCATTATTTTTTGACCAGGCCATTGCAGTAACTATCGGACTTACAGTTTCGCTTGTTGTTTCAATAACTCTTTTACCTACTTTGTACCGTATTTTTTATAAAAAACATTCCGATGTGGATCCTAAAGCCACTTACCCGGTATATTATAGTTGGTATGAAAAAGGATTAAAGTTTGTGTTGCGGCACCAGCTTTTAACGCTTGTTTTGGTGATTGGAATGATAGGAACTGCTGTTGTTTTATACAAGGCGCTGACTGTTTCCCGTTTTCCCGATGTGAGTCAGGATGAAGCAGTTTTAAAAATCGATTGGAATGAGCCTGTTACCCTGGAAGAAAACAACCATCGTGTTACAAAACTGCTGGCTGTATTGTCCGAATCGCCTGAGTATGTTATTGAGGAGGCCGGAAAGCAACAGTATTTATTAAATACCGGTGAAGAAGCAGGTACTTCAGAAACCCGTTTATACATAAAAACAACTTCTCCTTCCAGGCTAAATCAGCTGAGTGAAAAGCTTAGCAACTATCTGGAAAATAACTACCCCGAAAGTGATTTTTCTTTTTCAGAAACCGATAACCTGTTTAACCTGGCATTTGGAAAAACGGAAGCACCTCTGATAGTTAAATTCGCTCATTTTAATCCCGGAGAAGAAGGGTATATTGACGGATTAGCTGAATTGCAGGAAAAAACTGAAACTGCTTTCCCGGGCAGAGTGCGGTCGAAGCTCATTACCAGAAATTTGATTTTACTGGAGACCGACCCCGAAAAGCTAATGTATTACCAGGTGGATAATGACGATTTGTACCGCGAAATAAAAAGTGCTTTTAATGTGAATACGGTCTTTACCATCAACGACAATAACATGTTCGTTCCCGTAAGTATCGGGAATAATTATGCCTCGGTATACGATATTATTCAGAACATTACCATTCAAAATGCAAACGACGAAAAAATACCTTTATCCGGGTTGGTGAAAGTAAGTTCAGGGGCAGGATTAAAAGCGATTGTGGCCGGAAAAGACGGAGAATATTTTCCGGTGCTGCTTAATATAAAAGACAAAGAGTTTAAAGAAGTCACAGCAACATTTAAAAACATGGTAAACAACGACGACCGTTTCAACGTGAGTTTTGGTGGCGAAATCATTGCCGATAAAGGAATGTTAAAAGAACTGCTTGTAATCATTGGCGTAAGTTTATTGTTGCTTTATTTTATTTTGGCTGCGCAGTTTGAGTCATTTGTTTTGCCTGTTATTGTTTTGCTTGAGGTTCCCATCGATTTGTTTGGCGCCTTTCTTTTTCTGATGGCTTTTGGCGCCGGAATCAACATCATGTCAGCCATCGGTATAATTGTGATGACCGGGATTATCATTAACGATTCCATTCTTAAAATTGATACCATAAACAAATTGATGGACAGTGGCTTTTCTTTGTTGCGTGCGGTTTTCGAAGCCGGTAAACGACGCCTGAAACCGATTATCATGACCAGTTTAACAACCATCCTGGCCATGTTGCCTTTCCTTTTTCAAAAAGGAATGGGAGCAGAGCTCCAAAAACCACTCGCACTGGCTATTATTGGCGGGATGACGATTGGGACATTGGTGAGTTTGTATTTTATCCCGCTCATGTACTATTTGTTGAAAAAGAAAAAAGAAGTCGTTCGCAGCTGACATTTCAACGGGTGACTTTTAGCTCACCTGCTGAACAAGAAACGATTTGGTGAAATATTGAGCTTTTGTGTTTTTATGGCAAAACATTAATTATTTCAGGAAACTATGCCAAACTTTAAATAATAAATAATGAAAAATCTAATCCCCTTTTTATCAATATTTATTTTATTGGGGTGTAATTCAAAGGTTAAAACACCACAGGAGAATCAGGAAAAAGCTTTTTCAGGAAAGGCTTCAGAAAAAAGAGAGGTTCTTCAAATTGATCCCCGTAAATTTGAAAACAAGGAATTAAGCTTAGCTGATTTTGCTGCCGATATAAAATATATACCGCTATCCAATAAATTGCAAATCGGGTCTGTTCAGGTTTTACGGCTTACTGCCAATGCTGTTTATATAATTTATAACAGTAGCGGTGGTGGCGAAGGCAACGGGCATCCTCAATTGTTCAGGTTCGATAAAAATGGCAAAAATCCGGTTGAGATTGGAAGCGTAGGAAGAGGTCCCCGGGAATATTTGTCCGGTAATTATTTTGCGGTTGACGAACCGGGTAACCGAATTTATATAAGTGGTAAAATAAATACAGTTCTTGTTTTCGATACATTGGGTAATTATGTTCGTCAATTCAAATTTCAGAATCCGGATCAAAGATTTGCCCAACTGGAATATTTGGATAAAAATAAATTATTTGTGCCTGCTCAAAAACGTGGCGCAGGTGGCCCGTATTTATGGTCGATTATCGATACTTTGGGGAATATCGTTTCGAGTAAAAACAATTCAACCCCTCCATTCGAAACACGCCTGGGGCCACGTTCAGGGACATTTATTTTTCAGGATAAAATTTCGTATTGGGTCGATTACAACGATACCATTTTCCAAATAGCACCCGATTTTAGTTATCGTGCTTCCTATATTATCACTCCGGGAGAACACAAGGTAACACATCAGGATTTGCCCTTTTCTCCCGATTTGCCCGAGAAACTTTTGGAGTTCTATTCTCCTCATGTTTTTTGGGAAACCAATAAATATTTAATAAGCCGCTACAACTTCAAAGGAAAATTTGCCTATGTTTTTATCGATAAAAACACACATAATACCTCTGTTAGCTCCTTCGAATGGGAAAGAAGAAAGAGAGGAGGAATCCCCAATAATTTTGACGGCGGAATGGATTTTAGTCCTGAAACCTGTTTTACTGATAACGGCAAAGAATACCTGGCAGGATATATTCAGCCTTACGAACTTAAAATTTATGTCGCTTCCGATGAATTTAAAATGACCACCCCAAAATTTCCAGATAAGAAAAAAGAACTGGAACAACTCGCCAACAGTTTGGATGAAAACGATAATCCGGTGTTGATGCTGGTGAAGCTGAAAGAATAAAAACAATTATTTAATACAATAAAAAGTTTAACAACCTAAAAACTGAAATTATGCATTTTACAACATTTTCCCTCCGGTTTTCCAAAACAAATATGGTTTTGGTCCTGTTTGTTTTTGTATTTTATTCATGTGCAACCCAAGCCAGCGATGGTATAAAAACGGTAAATATTTTTGAAGCGGAAGAGGGCGGACTCACTATTTCCGAAATAGCTGATGATATAACTTACATTCCTTTGGCAAGCGATTCTGTTTTGGCCTATATTATGAATGTGGTATATTTTGATGGCGAATACTTTGTGAAAGATAACAAATCAAAATTCCTTCGCTTTGACGGCCACGGGAATTTGTTGAATCAAATCGGAAGACGAGGTCAGGGACCCGGAGAATACATGTATACCAGTGATTTTGTAATACATCCTGCAACAAGTAATATTTATATTTCGGGCGGAAAACCTGAACAACTTATGGTATTTTCACGCAAAGGCAAATTTTTAAAAACAATTGATTTAACTAAGAAGTACACAAATTCAATTGGAATTAGTGGCGAAAACCTCTTTTTATTTTATCTCGATGGGGCAGAACATAATGAAGAAAATATGGATCTGCTCGATACAGACGGGAACAAAATTAAAAGTTACTCAAACAAATATAAATTTGAAAGAGGTAGGGCAATGATGTCGTTTTCAGGAGAATGTGCAACTTACTTGCTGGAGGACAAATTGCATTTTAAGGAAATTTTTTCTGATACTATATTTTCCATAGACGGGCAAAACATGGTACCTAAAATGATATTAAACTCTGAAGAAAAAAGATTTACACCTGAAACACGAAAGAAAGTCAGTGAGGAATTGGGTGCAGATCCACGTGAACCGGGCGCAAGTCTGACAAATAGTGTAACACAAAACAATCTTTTTGAAACCGGCAATTTTTTGTTTTACGAATATGGGTATAATAAAAAAGGCAGGATGTTGATTTACAATAAATCAACGGGAAAAGCGGTGGAAACGGATTCGCAGGAAGGTATTAAAAACGACTGGGACGGCGGGCCAAATATTCAATTAAAAATGGCCAAAGACGACAACACTGTTTTTGCATGGGTGAATGCTTTTGAACTAAAACAATATGTTGCTTCCGACGATTTTAAAAATTCTGTCCCAAAACACCCCGAAAAGAAAAAAGAACTGGAAGAACTTGCCAATAGTCTGGATGAAAATGATAACCCGTTGTTGATGCTTGTGAAATTAAAGCCACAGTAACTTATAAAAATGAAACAAATAATTTATTTGCTGTTTATCTTGTTATTCTTCTCCTGTAGTCCTTCAGAAGAATCAGAAAATAACGTAATTCATATCGATCCAACAACATTTTCTGAAGAAGAAATTTTGTTATCAGAGATTGCAGATGATATTGCGTATGTACCGCTGGCCAATGAATTCCCGATTGGTTTTGTCTATTCTTACAAAATAACCGATGATTTTATTTACGCCGCCATAAAGGATGTTGGTGTTATGCGGTTTTCAAAAGATGGAAAACTGAACAAAAGATATGGCAAAATTGGTAGAGGTCCGGGAGAATATGTGTACTGTTTGGATTTCGTTTTAAACCCGGATAACGGCATGGTTTACGTTATGGATCATAAAATGGATGACGTTGAAGTATATTCCAAAAGCGGAAAACATGTTCGGAATTTTAAATTACCCGGCGATGAAGATGGGTTTGGATTAAGTGAAATCGAACTTTTTAATTCATCATTGGTTTTTGCGCAATATTTGAACATGGGAAGGGGTGATAACGACTGGATTGTGTTGGATACACTCGGAAACAGAATTACAGAAAAGAAAAATCCTTATCCGGAGTTTAAAGGACGAATCGGCTCAATTGGCGGGCTTTCCAAATATGCTGAAAACTTATTGTACTGGGATAATTTTAAAGACACTGTATTTAGCATTTCCCTCGATTTTAAATCTAGAGCTGTATGTATTTTTGCGCCGGGTGAACATAGGTGGCCAATGACGACCGAAAAATACAATCCTGTTGACGTATTTCTTAATAATCAGAGTAAATATCTGATCTCGCACCTGTTTTTGGATGCAGGTCATTTTTATGTGTATGAATATTTTTACGACAAGAAATTAAGGTTGGCAATCATTGATAAAATTAAGGGTGAGGCGAAATCAATTGATTTAAAAAACCGCAAAGGAGGAATTACCAATAATATTGACAACGGACTTCCCTTCATTCCTGAGAATTATTTTGAATTTGGTGCAGAAAAATACCTGGTTTCGATTGTACAGCCGTATGCACTAAAAACGAGAATTGAATCAAATGCATTCAAAAATTCCACCTCAAAATTCCCCGAAAAGAAAAAAGAACTGGAAGAACTTGCCAATCGTTTGGATGAAAATGATAACTTGGTGTTGATGCTGGTGAAATTGAAAGATTGAGTCAGCAGCATTGTAGGTTGGAAATTTAACTTGCGACAGAAAGAAAATATAAAAACCAGAAAAATATTGGAAAACTGGTAACCATTTTGAATGAAAATGAAAACCTGTTCGACTAAAACGATAAAAGTGAAAGTTATACTAAAAATAATCTTATTAACCTTAGTTGTTGGTTGCACGAATGTCCAAAAACCTGATAACAAAAAAAATATATTGCCTTATGTGAAAATCGGAGAAGCGCTGGATAATCGCAAATCAAATATAAAATCATTGATTGACTTTATTGACTCAGTAAAGTATATTCCTTTGGAAACAACTCCTGAATGTAACATTGAGGAAATTAAAAAAATTATAAGTTACAACGGGAATTTTTATATATGGGATTACAATGCGATTTTAAAGTTTAATAGCAACGGGAAATTTATTTGCCAAATTGGGAAAATGGGAAGAGGACCAAAAGAATATGGCCGGAACAGGGAGATGACCATTCGGAAGGATACATTGTTTGTAAACGAAGGAAAAAAAATAGTTGCTTTCAACGCTGATGATGGAAGCTTTATACAATCATACTCTTTTCCGGATCGTTGGTTTGCTGAAAGATTAAACGGATATTTTGTAAGCATAAATTCCAAAACAGGTTTTATCGAATTTGTCAACAATAGAGGCAGTGTAACCGATTCTTTAGATTATGAACATTTCAGCCAAAATGAGATTTACCCGGATATGATGATATATCCTGTTTACGATGTATTTTTCGGAACACCGGGTGCTTTAAAGATATCAACATCGCATAACGATACTATTTTTGAAATAAATCGTAATCACCAGTTAATTCCCCGTTATATTTTTGATATTGGCGATTATAAATTACCTGAAAAAGAGCGACTTGAATATTTGGGGGATTTTATGCAATTTCAAAAAATAACGTCCGGATTTGTCCGGCCTGTTCCGCTTGAAACCACCAGGTTTTTAATTGTTCAACTGGGAAAATGGGGAGCTGAAAGCAAGTATGAAGATTTGGGCTTCCGGGATAATAAGGCTGATTTACTTGGTTTTGGAATATTTGATAAGAAAACAGACGAATTTTTTGTAATCTCAGAAGACAACGAAAATTATCCTTGCTTTTTTCCACATGTTTCTGATGAAGAGAATCGTTTAATCTCCTGGGGCTATCCCGTTGATTTGATAAGTTTCTACAATGAAAATAAAGAAAAGTATAATTTTTGCGTTTCTTTTACCCATACAGTGAAAAGTCTGGAAATGGAAGATAACCCCGTTATAATTGAAGTTAAGTTAAAAGAATAACGAAGTGGTTAATATCGTTTTTGTAAAACCACAAAAAGCCAAAACATGAGGGAGCAAAATGCGATTTCATTTTTAAAATTCTTCAGCTTTGTTTTTGTTATTGTTTTTTGGGGATGTCAGTCAAATTCAACAAAAAACAAAAAGAATACTGAACAGTCAGAGGGTAAACTTTCAGAAAGAGTAACAGCGCAATTCAAAGAAATCGATCCCCGTAAATTTGAAGACAACGAATTATGTTTATCATTATTTACGGATGACATCAAATACATCCCACTATCCAATAAAATCCCCATTGGAGATTTCTACGTTTTCAGGGTTACATCCAATGCTATCTATTTAATATACGACAATAGCGGAGGAGGTGAAGGCAACGGCCATCCTCAATTGTTCAGGTTTGATATAAATGGCAAAAATCCGGTTGAGATTGGAAGCGTAGGCAGAGGTCCCCGGGAATATTTGTCTGCAAACTATTTTGCTGTTGATGAAGCCAACAACCGGATTTATATTAATGGGAAGTTAAATACGGTATTGGTATTCGATACGCTTGGAAACTACATTCGCGACTTCAAATTTAAGACTCCTGAAATAGGCTTTTCAAAAATGGATTTTTTGAGTAACAACAGATTGTTTTTACCTCAACAGTCACTAGGTGCCCAAAGAGCTTATTTGTGGTATGTTACGGATACGTTGGGAAATGTAATTTCAAGGAAAAAAAATTCAATACCACCATTTGAAACTCATACAGGGTCATATTCGGGAACTTTTAAGTATAAGGATAAAATATCATACTGGATTGATTACAACGATACGATTTTTGAGGTATCACCAGGTTTAAGTTGCCAACCATCGTATCTAATTGCCCCGAATGAAAACCGTCTTGAAAATTTGAAATCAACTTCACCTACCGGAATGTTTTTGAAGCCTTCAGAATTTTATTTACCTCGTTTTTTTACAGAAACCAATAAATATTTAATAAACAGATATTCCTATAACGGGAAATATGCTTTTACTTTTATCGATAAGAAATCTGGGGAAACATATACTTGCAATTACAAATTGGGGGAAGGAGGAATTACGAATGACTTTGATGCCGGGTTAAAGTTTTTCCCATTGGAATATTTTTCTGATGGAAAGGACGAAAACCTGATATCTATTATCCAATCATTAGAACTTAAAATTTATGTAACTTCCGACGAATTTAAAAACTCCACCCCAAAATACCCCGAAATGAAAAAAGCTCTGGAACAACTCGCCAATAGATTGAATGAAAATGATAACCCGGTGTTGATGCTTGTGAAACTAAAAGAATAAGAAATGAGATTAGATCTTAAAATTGTTTTTTTGCTGGTTATACAAAATACATATGTTTGTTTCAGTCAGGAAGTAACGAACATTAATATTGCTAAAGAGTTGGATAAATTTGAGCCAGTTAAATGTTCTGACTTTATTATTGATTTTGATTATATAACACTGAAAACAAATGATAGTATTTTAATAGATGACAACCCCAATATATCTATATATAATCAATTCGTAATAATAAGAACAAGTAAAAACTGTTTCCTGTTTGATCGCTTTTCAGGAGAATTTATTAGAGAAATAGGAAGGTATGGCAAAGGGCCTGCTGAATTCATGTCAACGAGGGGACTGATAAATCCGAATACAAAAAAAGTATATTTTTTAGGGTGGAATTCAAATTTTCTGGAATATAATTTTAATGGAGAATTTATTAAATCGATTAAGATCCCAAATTATAAAGATGATTTTGAAACTCCTTCTATCCCCACAAACTTTACTTATTATAATCACGATCTGGTTTGTTATTTTTCTAATACAGTTGGAACCGAAAAGAAGTTACTTCAAATTTTCAACAATGATGACAAGGAGATTTATACATTTTCAAATTCAAATATTTTTCCAAAATCAAGACTTACTGTTATAACAGGAGAGTCGCATTTTTATCATTATGAAAGGAATTTGTTTTTTAAGGAAAATTACAACGATACAATATACAGAGTTGGTAAAGAAGGACTTATTCCTGAGATAATTTTATATACAGAAAAATATAAAAAACCTTATGAATCCAAATGGTGGGCTATTGCACAGGAACAGAATTCTGAATTCATTACTCCATTTGACATAATAGAAACAGATTCTTACGTCTTTTTTAAATTTTATTTTAAGGCAAAGAGTCGATTCGGAGTGTACGAAAAAGAAAAAAAACAGTCAAAAATAACTGATTTTGAAGAAGGAATAAGTAATGACATTGATGGTTTTATTCCATTCATTCCTATGGGAATATCTGATAAAGGAGAATTGATAGGCAAAATCGATGCATATATTATTAAACAATGGTTTACAGATAATCCTACAAAAGCAACAACCCTTCCGATTCAGCTTCAAAAATTAAAAAGTGTAAAGGAAACAGATAATCCGATTATAGTAATAGCAAATATAAAAAAATAATAATGTCCGATTTTTCACATCACAAACAACTTGATACCATAGACTGTGGCCTTTCCTGCCTGCGTATAGCAAGCAAATACTACGGAAAGATCAAAGTCTGTAATATCTGTGTAGGTTCCAGAAAAGCTTTAATTAAATTACTATGCAAAAGAATCGACCATTTAAAACTATTTTACTTTGCAGTAAGTTGTTTCCTGCTAATTCCATTATTGATAAGTTGTGAATCACAAAAGAACGATGTTTTTGTAATAGATCCTTTAGAATTTTCAAATGATAAATATACACTCTCAACGATAGCTGATGATGTAAGTTATATTCCTTTAGATAATCAGGTCCCCATAGGTTTGGTTTATTCCTTCATACATAACAATAATGGCATATTCATCAGCACAAAAGAATCAGGACTATTACATTTTGATAATAGGGGGAATTTTTTAAAAGTATTGGCTCGAAAAGGTAACGGGCCGGATGAGTATCATTATGGACTTGTGTTTGCTATGGATGACGAAAACAAGAATATTTATCTTGTAGATAGAAATGAAATTAAAGTATATCAATTAAATGGTCGTTTCATTAGATCCTTTTCTACAAAGGATTTTTTTGACGGCCCGGCCCGGGATATTACGTTTTTTAATTCTTCAATATTTTTGGCAGACTACGGAGAGGGTGGTACTTTTAAATATAACTGGGTTATAACCGACACATTAGGAAACAGCTTATCTTATAAATACAGCAATGTGAAAGATCCTGGGTTTTTATTTCGAGGCAACGCCTATAAAATAGGAGATAAATTATGTTATTACAACTGGTTAAATGACACAATTTTTTCAATCTCTCCTGACTTTAGCTTTAAGCCCGGATATTTATTTGCACAAGGTGATTTTCGTTATCCCGAAAATATAGAATTGAACGAATTAATAGCGGATAAAAAAATGAAAACCTTTTTCGGACCATTATCTATGTTTGAAACAACTCATTTTGTTTTTTTGAGATATGCATTCCGGGATAATAATGCATCAATATTAATGATTAATAAAAAAAACAAGGAGACATACCAGGGATATGTTGAAAATTACGGCGCTTGTATTGAAAATGATTTTGATAGCGGTTTACATTTTATGTCAGACGCATATCAATTTTATTATTACATTGATGAACATGACCGTGAATATATTTTAACACTAATCCATCCTTTTGAACTCAAAGCTCACGTTGATTCCGAAGCCTTTAAAAACTCCACCCCAAAACACCCCGAAAAGAAAAAAGAACTGGAACAACTGGCAAATAGATTAAACGAAAATGATAACCCGGTTCTAATGTTGGTGAAACTGAAAGAATAAATTTAATACATAACCCAGACTAAAAATGAAAAATAGAATTCAATTATTTTGTTTGTTCATTACCGTTTTGCAATGTGCTCAATTAAATGCACAAACTCCGGAGATAATCGATGTTGAATCTGCGATAAAAAACGAAAAAGCATTGTCATTTAATGATTTTGCTGACGAAGTAAAAAATATCCCTTTGGAAACAACCAATAATAACCTGATTGGTAGAATTAATTTTATTAAAACGAGCACAGAGTTTATTTTTGTGGCCACTTTTAACCCTGCTGCGTTGTATCGTTTTGACCGTTCGGGCAAATTCCTGAATAAAATCGGTAGAAAGGGAAGAGGCCCCAATGAATACAACTACATATATAAAATAGGGATAAACGAAGTAAAAAACGAAGTCTTTGTACTTTGTGGCGACCTTTTAAGGTTACTAATTTATGATTTTGACGGGACCTTTAAAAGAGATTTGAACGATATAGTGTATCCATCTAAAATTATAAAAGAGTTTCAGTCAAAACCATTCGAAGAGCTTGAGTTTATTTATGAAGACTATTTTATTGTACCACAATGTAATTTTAACGGTGCAACACCATATAGTTACGAAGTTTATACGCATGATGGTAAATTTATAAAAAAGGCGGTAAAGCCTGTAGAGTACACCACGAATATGGCAATGAGCACAGTTTATGAGTTTAGTTATTTCACATTTGACAATATTTTCTACACAAAAGAAAATCTTTTAAATGATACATTGTACAAAGTAACTCCTTCACTTGAATTTCAACCAAGATACATTTTTGATGAGGGTAAGTATCGTACTCCGGTAGAATTTCGAAAGGATTTTGAGAATTTTATAAAAAAGAAAAATTTTAAATTTATTCAGTTAATGAAGATTTTTGAAAGTAAAAGATATATTATTTTCTTTTTCGTTTTCGATAAATCAGATCGGTAGGGGTACTA
Source organism: Maribellus maritimus (assembly GCF_022267315.1). GTDB lineage: Bacteria > Bacteroidota > Bacteroidia > Bacteroidales > Prolixibacteraceae > Draconibacterium > Draconibacterium maritimum. The sequence continues at coordinate 86,468 of NZ_JAIKLE010000021.1, read as the reverse complement.
TGATAAATTTTTAAAAGAAACATTTACATTCCGAACAAAAGGAATTGTGAATGATTATGACGGAGGACCGGATTTTGAGCACGTTTACCAAAAAAACAATGAATTAATCGGCTATGTAAATGCCATGGATTTAATGATTCACGTAAATTCGGCAAAGTTTAGAAGTTCCACTCCAAAACACCCCGAAAAGAAAAAAGAACTGGAACAACTGGCCAACAGTTTAAATGAAAATGACAACCCGGTGTTGATGCTGGTGAAACTAAAAGAATAGGTTTTCAGTAAGCAGAGAAGATACCTTTCAGCGTTTTTAAAAGCTGAAAGCATTTTAATGAGTAACGATAAATATCGTTTGGTTGTTGAAATTACTCAGTTCAAATGAAATTAATAATTAAAATATTTAACCTATGAAAATCAGCTTATACTCTTGTACATTTTCTCTGTTGTTTTTAATCATTGCATGTAACAAATCCAGGGAAATCCCGGTTATCACACCTGAGGACTTGGTTGCCGGAGAATTAGCGCTAACTGAACTAGCCGACGAAGTGAGTTATATAAAACTTGATAATTCGGTTTTGCTATCGGATATTAAAGATGTTAAAAGAGTGGAAGAAGGTTATCTTATCCGGAATAATGATGGGCTTTTTCTGTTTAGAACCAATGGAAAATTCAGGAATCAGATAGGGAAAAAAGGTAAAGGGCCCGGAGAATATGCCTATGTTGACGATTTTACGGTAAACCCTGCAACAGGTGAAATATTTCTTATAAACCTTAAAAAAGTTTTTGTGTATAACTTCGCAGGCGAACTGCTAAGTTCGTTTGAAACCCCGGATAGCTTGAATTTTAAAAATGTTGTATTTTTTGAAAACCGGCTCTTTTTCCCTAAAGGTTTTGGATTTTCAGGGTTAAAAAACGAATGGTATGCAACCGATTTAAAAGGCCATGTAACAAACCAAAAACAAAATTTTGTTGAGGTGGGCGAACTTAGAGTTGACTACCTTATTCATCCGATTTTTAATGATGGGAAATCCCTATTCTACTGGAATCAACTTAATGACACCATTTTTTGTATCGATGAAAAGTGCAAACCGGCCTATCTTTTTGCTAAAGACAAATTTAGGGTAACCGAAAACGATTTGGCATCTGAAGAAAATTACAGGAATAAATCATCCTGGCAAATGCTGTCAGTACAGGGAACAAAAAAATACCTTTTTTTCGATTACATTTTAATAAAAGACAGATTAAGAGTTTATACGATGTTTGACAAAAACAAAAACCTTATGTATAAAATTGCCAGTTCTATTTTAGGTGCAGAAACAATTAATTTAAATGATTTTGATAACGGCCCGGCATTCGTTCCCGTTTCAACGTATCATTCAGATTCAGAGGAATTTTTGTTGGGATGGATAAATTCTTTTCAATTAAAAATGTTGGTAGAATCCACAGAATTCAAAAACTCCACTCCTAAATTTCCGGAAAAGAAAAAAGAATTGGAACAGCTGGCCAACAATTTGGATGAAAACGACAATCCGGTGTTGATGCTGGTGAAATTGAAAGAATAAGTTTTCAGTAAGCAGAGAAGATACCTTTCAGCGTTTTTAAAACCTGAAAGTGTCTGAATGAGGAACAATTAAAATTGTTTGGCAGCAGGAAAATATTCAAGTTAAGTAAGTTTTTGTGGCAAAAAAGAAAGTGCCACCAAGGCTCTAAAATACGAAATACTACAAAAAAATGCCGGAACAACAGGCCAATATTATTCTTTGCACAAACGTTCGTTTTATGGCAGAATTTTTGTAAGGTTTTGGCTAATTTTTCCAATGATTACTTCTTGACAAAAAATAACGACTGTAATCGTTGGTTTCTGAAAATCACTAGAATCTAAACTGCTGACAATAGTAAAAACTACTGAAAATGAACCAAAAACAAATTCTTCTACTCGCCCTTTTTTCTTTGTTTCTTGTTTCCTGTTCTGAAAAAAGTAAAACCCAAAATTCCAAATCGTTTACAATACTTCCCGTCGAAAAAGCCATCACGCAAAGCAAGGCTGCAGAGGTGAACACAATGTTCGAAAATGTAGAGTTTATACCACTGGAAACAAACGACAAAGCACTGATGGGAGAGGTGTTTAAAATTGTAGCCCATAAAGGTTTTTACTATTTGTATGATGATGCCGGGAATTTATTTCGATTCGATTCTCAGGGCAGCTTTGTTAACCGTATCGGAGCCATTGGGAAAGGTCCGGAGGAATACAGTATCATCGCGGATTTTGCTATAGACAAAAAAAATGACCTTGTAATTGTAAATTCGCTGGGAAAATTGGTTTATTATACCACCGACGGACAATTTGTAAAAACATTAAAATCAGAAACCAATGAGCAGGTTATGGATGTAGATGACACAGGCCGGATTTTTTACATTTTGCCGGATAACGCACAACCGGCCGGTGTAACATATGCAGAAGCAATTAAAGTTGTTGCCCCCGACGGGACTTCGCTTAAAACGTTTACTACAACAAAAATAAGGCACAGCGGATTATCTTTTTTTAACAGTATTTCGCAAAAAGAGGGAACAATGTATTACAAAGAAGAAATGGGAGATGTTATTTACTCCATAAACGCTAACCTGGAAAAAGACAGTGTTTATGGTTTCGATTTAGGTAAATACGCTTTTCAGGAAGAGGATTTTGATATGTCGGCAATGGAAAAATGGAAAAATCTCTACCGGCTGGACAAAATTCTGATAGGTAAAAAGTATACCTGTTTTACTCTTCAAAACGGATTGATAGGGAAAGAAATTTGTCCCCTTTTTTGGGACGGGAAAGAACTTGTATTTCCGCACGCAGAAAAAGACCCATCGAAAAAGGGACTTTTTATAAATGAGATAAGAATTACCCCCATGGCTGAAAGCAATGGCGAATTGGTCTGTCTTGCGGCTCTGGTTGATATATTGAAAAACAAAAACAGTGTCGAGATAAAATATAAAAATCTTAAAAATGTCGACGAAACTTCTAATCCGGTGCTTTGTGTTTTGAGATGATTTGGTTTTTTTGGCTTTCGCCGGATTGGAGAGAACCGGCAGAATCCGGAGTTACAAATAACAGGTATGAATCCTTGCCGGTGAAATTTGCCTGGGGAATTGAATGCTCCGGGCCGGAAAGAATAAGTCGAAAATCATTTGCTGCGGTACAAATATTTAGATGAGGTATGGGGCACATTGCTTGAAACATTCAGATTACAGAACTCAGAAATTGTCTTTTTGGACAGAATTTTATTCTTCCAGATTTGGTATTTCAAAAGAATCTGATGACATTTAACGGGAAATGGCGCTTTTTAGTTCTGATAAGTGTAGCCGATTGGAATATGCTTACACAAAATATCAGAGGAAGCAATAGGTTTAGCCCTATATGAAAGGTTTTAAATACATACTCCCGGTTTCATTTACTATAGCAATTTTTATTGTTATTCTTGCTTCACTTGTAACTACAAATCAAATTGAAAAACGAGAAAAAGAGCGAGTTCGAAATTATCTCAATACCATTGTTTTAACAACACACCAGGGCTTTCAGTCGTGGGCCGACCGCAACAAAAAAAATTGTGAGGTTTGGGCACGGGAAATGACGCCTTTAATAAAACAATTACTGGAAGTGCCTGCTACAAAAGAGTTGCTTTTGGAATCGCCAATTCAAGAAGAGATACGAGAGCGGCTCATGCCTTTTTATGCGGGAGATGATTACGAAGGTTTTTTTGTGATTAACTCTGAAAATATAAGTATCGCCTCCTCGCGTAACGAAAATACAGGTACGACTAATTTATTGGTCAATCACAAAGATGTGTTCGGGAAAATGTGGTCAGGTGAAACAGTACTGACAATGCCAATGCTATCCGATGTGCCGCTTCCTGATGGTGATTCAGTTTTGGTAGCTAACAGAGCTACGATGTTTGTCGGAACCCCCGTAAAAGACGAATTGGGAAATGTAATTGCCCTGTTTACATTTCGGATTAATCCGGCTGATGATTTTACAGCCATTTTTGAAAATGCCCGAATGGGCGAAACCGGCGAAACCTATTGTGTCAACGCAGAAGGGAAAATGATGAGTGACAGTCGGTTTAAATCCGGGCTTATAAATAAACATAAAATTATCCCCGGAACCAATGCTATTTTGAATTTATACATTACCAATCCTCAAAAAAAATCGGGTGATAAGGAACAAGAGTTAACAGAAATGGCTCGGAGCCTGACAAATAAAAAATCGGAGTCAAACTTAGATGGCTATTTTAACTATCTCGGGACTGAGGTTGTTGGTGCATGGATATGGGATGATGAGTATGATTTTGGAATTGCCAGCGAAATGAATAAAGAAGAAGCGTTTAAAGGAATACGTAATATTCGATTAACAACAGCAATTTTAACCCTTATTATTTTATTTCTCCTAACGGGTTTGCTGCTTCTTTTCCAACGAGCAAACAAGGGAATTTCAAAAAGCGAAAGAAAATACCGTTTATTTTATGAAAGCTCACCCCTTGGAATATATCAGATTACACCTGATGGTAAAATTTTAAGTGCAAATCCGGCCCTGGTTCAGATGTTGGGTTATCGCTCTTTTAAGGAACTGCAAAATGAAGGAGAGAAGATTGATGCGGCAAATATCAATTCAAAGTTATTAAACGGAAACATAAACAAGAATGGAACAGAGAAGAACCTCATAAGGGGAATTGAAGAAAAGTGGAAAACGAAAGAAGGAGAGACAATACATATTCGGGAGAATATAAGAATTGTAAAAGGAGGGGATGATGTAGTCGCTTATTTTGAAGGATTTGTTGAAGACATCACCGTAAAAAAAATTGCGAATCAGAAAATACAGAAATTGAATATAGAGCTTGAAGAAAAAGTTCGGAAGCGTACCCGCGAACTGGAAGCAATAAACGCATCTCTTCAAATTGAAATGGCTACCAGAAAAAGTGCAGAAGAACGAAGCCGTATGATTTTTGAAAGTTCGCCATATTCAATAATGCTTGTTGATTCAACAGGGAAAATAAATCTGGCGAATTCAATATCGGAAGAATACTTTGGTTTTTCCAATACCGAGTTAATTGGAGCAAGTATAAATACGATTTTCCCAGACGAAAGTGATTTGCAGGATACAGCCGGATCTCGTCCCGCTTTTTTAAATCCAAAAGAACAAAATGAAGAGTGGAACGAAAAGGATATAGAGGCATGCCGGAAAGACGGGAGTTTTTTCCCGGTAGAATTAAATCTGATACCCTTTGATTTTGAAGAAGAAATGATGACACTTATTATTGTCATTGATATTACTTCACGGAAAGAAGCGGAGAAAAAGATAAAAAAAGCCAAACTGGAAGCAGAAAATGCAAATCAGGCAAAAAGCGAGTTTTTATCACGAATGAGTCATGAATTTCGTACCCCTATGAACTCTATTCTTGGCTTTGCCCAGCTTTTGAATATGGGAAAGTTGAATCCCAAATACAAAAAAAATGTAAAACAGATATTAAAAAACGGTGCACACTTGTTGGAACTGATAAACGAAGTGCTTGATATTGCAAGGATTGAAGCAAACCGGATTTCTCTTTCAATGGAAGCCATAAAAATTTCCACGGTTATCAGCGAAACGATAGATATACTTGGGCCGCTGGCGCAGGAACGTATGGTAACTTTCGAAACAGAGAAAACAAATTTCTTTGTTATAGCCGATTATCAACGTATAAAACAGGTTTTTTTGAACCTTTTAAACAATGCGATAAAATACAACATTCCTGATGGTTTTGTAAAAGTATCCTGCGAATTGGTTGCTCAAAATAGTGGCAATACGGCAGGTCGCGTCAGGATAAATATTAAAGACTCCGGTAAGGGTATCTCTGAACCAGATTTGAAAAAGATTTTTGAACCTTTTGAACGTGTAGGAGCTGATTTGGCAGAGATCGAAGGATCTGGTCTGGGACTTGTAATCGTAAAAATACTGGTTGATGCAATGAAAGGACAGATGGGAGTTGTGAGCAAATTGGGTGAGGGGAGTACTTTTTGGGTTGAACTGCCGTTGGCCGATAACCCTGTGGAACAAATTCAGGATACTGGAAAAGCGGACGAGAAACAGGAGATGCCCTCTCTGAAATCAGGAAATCTGTTATACATTGAAGACAATGCATCAAACATTGATTTAATGAGCCAGGTGTTAAGTGATTATCGTCCTTCAATAAGGTTAATAACCAATACATATGGAAAAAATACGCTGCAGTTGACAAAAGATTATAAACCGTTTTTGATTTTACTTGACCTGAACCTCCCGGATATTCATGGCCTGGATGTAGTTAAAGAATTGAAGGCTGACACCGAGACAAGTTTTGTTCCAATTGTTGTTGTGAGTGCAGACGCTATGGAGACACAGATGAAAAGGCTGATAAAAGAAGGAGTAGAAAGTTATCTAACCAAACCCATAGACATTAATCAATTGTTGGAGATTATTGATAAAAAATTAGGCTGAATGTTAGAAAATATAAATATACCCAATTAAGTAAAAATTTGTTATGAGAACCTTCGAGCTGAAAGAAGCAAATATATTGATTGTAGACGACCAGCAGGACAATATTGACATACTTACAGGCCTGCTCGAATATAGAGGGTATTCAAATCTTAAAACCACTACCGACCCCAGAACGGTTGTTGATTTGTACAATTCGTTTGAACCTGATTTAATCTTGCTGGATTTAATGATGCCCCACATCGACGGATTTCGGGTGATGAGTCAGTTAAATGAAATCATCCCGGAAAACTGTTACCTGCCCATTCTTGTTCTTACCGCTGACGTTTCTCTGGAAGCAAAACAGAGAGCACTCAACAGTGGAGCCAAAGATTTTATCACAAAACCTTTTGATTTAATAGAAGTTGAGCTGAGGATTAAAAATTTGCTTGAAACCCGGGTTTTACATTTGCAACTGAAAGATCAGAACAAGTATTTGGAGGAGGAAGTTCGAAAACGGACCATTGAACTGGAAAAAGCAAATCACGATTTACTGCAACTGGATAATGCGAAATCAGATTTTTTAAGTCTTATTAGTCATGAGATCAATACACCTTTAAATGGAATTCTTGGTTTTATCGGTATTCTTAAAAATGAGCTAAAAACAACAAAATTTATTAAAATGCTTGAGTATTTGGAGATTTCTTCCAAACGCCTCGAACGTTTTTCCCGTGTTAGTTTAAATATAACCCGTTTAAAAACAAATGAGCTTTCGGTTCAAAAGGACAACATTCCCGGAGTATATTTTATTGAGTCGATAAAAGAAAAACACGAAGATGAAATGAAAGTCCGAGGGATAAATTTAGTTTATGATGAGCAGCAAAACAATAACTCGATTTATTGTGACACCAGCCTGGCCGATTTTTGTTTCGATAGTGTCTTAAAAAATGCAATACAATATTCCCCCAAAGGAGAAGACATAATCGTAAACATTAACGAAGCCCCCAATAACACCACGGTTACTTTTACCGATTGTGGTCCCGGATTTTCTGAAAATGCTCTGGAAAAACTTTTTAATCCGTTTTCTCCCGGTGAAGAGCATATTGACAAAAATAAAGGACTGGATCTTGTCCTTGTAAAACTTATAATGGATGCACATAATGGAAAAATAGATGTTTACAACAATGAACCCAAAGGTTCGGTTGTTTCGCTAACATTTCCCGGTATTGGCAAGGAAGTGGCTGTATGATAGCTTTTAAATAATCTTGCAAAGAATAGGTTTTAGCAACCATTTAATATTCATGTTTATGAATTAAAACTGAAAAAATAGTTGTATAACTGGAAAATCAGTTGTAAGTTTATCCTGTTAAATGATTACTAAGCTGAATTCTATTCGCCATGAAAAAAATAGCTAAGTTTACCTTTCTGCCTGTTTTTCTGATTTTGTTTTTATTCCCGTTTCCGGCAGATGCGCAAAAGATTCCTGTGGCAAAAAAGCTACTCTCCGAAAAGATTATAAATATCGATTTGTATTCAGCCTACCAAAAGTCAAAAATTTATCCTTTAAGTGCGGTTGCTGAAAGTGTTGAATACCTGCCACTTGAAACAAACAACGAATGTTTGCTTGCCAATATTGTTGACGTTACAGTTTCATCAAAAGATATTATCGTTGGTGTTTATGAAGGTATATGTTACCATTTTAATCGTCAGGGAAAGTTTCTGAATGTTATTGGAAGCATTGGAAAAGGCCCCAAAGAATTTACAAAATTAAGTACCTGTGTGGTTGATACGGTAAATCGTTGGGTTTATGCGGTTGATTGGGAAAAACTTGTAAAATACGATTTTGAAGGTAATTTTTTAGATCGATTTAATTTGGGAAGAACACTGGGTATGCAAAATGTGATGTTACAACCCGGTCAGATTCTGATGGGAAATGGACGTTACCAGTATGCAAAACCGGGAGAACGCTTTAGTTATCATATTTTTTCTGAAAAAAATAAAAAACATATTTCAAAAATTGCCTGCGAAAAAAAAGACAAAATTCCGTTCTGCATTTGTACTCCTTCAATGTATAATTACAACAATGAAACCTATCTGAGCGATTTTTGGAACGATACGATTTACCGTGTAAAAGATCCCAATACTCTGGAAGCTTACGCCGCTCTGGATAAAGGTAAATTTCAATACAGGAGTACAGAAGACAAATCAATTTTGGGAGGAAAAAATACCGGGGAAGAAAGAGTTATCGAAATAAGAAGAATGGCTGAAAACGACCGTTTTATTTTTATAACAACCAGCAAGGGAACCTTTTTTTACGACAAAGACAAAAAGGAAACGTATTGCTCAGAGTTTGTTAAATCGGAAAATATGTGGGCAAATTTTAAAAACGACATTACATCGGTTCCTTTTCGTATCCTGCTTAATGCGCCCAATTCCATTCAAAATGGAACATTAATTTCGCATAACGATGCGTATCAGTTTTTTGAAGAAGGTATTGATACAAATAACCCCAAAATTAAAAAGCTACTTCACCGTCTTCAACCGGATGATAACCCGGTGTTGGTATTGGTAAAATTAAAAGAGTGATGTCATGAAAGCTTTAATTTTTTATGTCGTTATTGCAGCGCTTTTTGCTTTTTCTCACGTAGATACTCAAAATTCAGGAGAGCTATTAAAACTCGATCTTACGAAAATGGTAAAAGCAAAAGCCTCTAAAAATACAACCGATATTTTTGAACTGCTTGACTTTGTGCCTTTGGAAACAAAGCCTGAATGTTTAACAGGAATAGGAAGAACAGTAGTTACCAAAGATGAGATTTACCTGTTTAGTAAAGATCAGCAGGGAATTCTGATATTCGACCGAAAAGGGAAGTTTCTGCGAAAAATAGGAAAACTCGGACGGGGGCCCGGAGAGTTTTGTGTTGCGCTGCCTCTGGATATTCGCTGTTGGAATAATTCTGTTTATGTTTTTGATATTGGTTGTTTTAAAGTTGTAGAGTACAGCACAGACGGAAAAAATGCCAGCGATATTTTTTTGGAAGGCCAACCTCATATCAGAGAGTGTGAACTATTAAATGATACCTGCTTTTTAGTTGCGCAAACATTTCCCCTTAACAACAAAAGAGCTCCTTATTATGAATTAACATCGTTTGATTCTTCAGGGAAGCGAATACATCAGTTTTCCCTGGAGCCCAGCTCAAAAGAATACAAAACATCACAATGGCCATTTATATTCTGGCATTTCAACAATAATCTTTTTTATAAATCAACGTATTGCGATTTTGTCTATAAGGTTTTGAGTCCAGAAAAAAGTAAAAAAGTTTTTGAACTCTCACCAGGAAAAAAAAGAAATGTTCCGGATGGAAGACTAACGTTTGGTGCAGCTCCCGGGATGATTGAAATTATCTCGATTAATGAAACAAGCGATTATTTGCTTCTTTCTTATTTTTATGGTACCGACTGGCGCGATGCTGTTTATAATAAAAAAACGGGTGAATTTTATCAAATACAGACAAAATACGGCGAAACCGAAAAGATTGAAACTTGTTCTTTTTTATGGCCCAATACTTTACTCCCTAATCATTCAAATGTTCCGGGAGAATTTGTTGCATTTTTGCAACCGGTTCATTTGGCCGCTTTAGATATTAACAAACTAAATATTAAATCAACAACAATAAAATCAAAATTACTTAAACTGCAAAGTGTTATAAACGTGGAAGATAATCCTGTTTTGGTGCTTATGAAAGAAAAATCTTAATCTGTTACCGGTGATATTCACTGAGCGATATTATCCATAAAAACAAACACAAAATGAAAAAGAATAAAATCTTTATCACCTTATTATTGGGTTGCTCTGTTTTGATAAATGCACAGGAAGCCATCCGTATTCCCATGGGGCAAAACATTGGCAAATCAGAAAAAATACCGGTAAGCAAAATTGCCGAAAGTATCCGTTTTATACCGCTGGAAACTAACAAAAATTGTTTATTCGATACCAATATTTCAAAAATTGAAATCTTTGAAGAAACCCTTTTTATAAGCGACTATAATTATATTTTCAGATACGATTTAAACGGCAGTTTTTTAAAACGGATTGGCAAAAAAGGACGAGGCCCCGGTGAATATATGCATGGCTCTCAATCTTTTCTAATAGACCGGGCACATCGGCATATCATTGTTTATGATATGAATTCTAAGCGAATAATAAAATATGATTTTGAAGGAAATTTTGTGGATGAAGAAAAAATTAACTTTTTGCCCGGCCCGATAGAATGGGTTTCTGAAAACAATTTTGCTGTTTTCAATATGGGATTTACTTACGAACAGGAACCCTGGTGCGATTTTTATATTTTAAACCTGAAAGCGAGAACGGTTCAAAAAAATAAGTTTAACAAGCACCCCGGCAACCGCTATGGTTTAAATGTTTATCCGGCCATTTTTTATCGGTTTATGGGTAAAACGCGCTATAAGAATCCACACGAAAATACGATTTACGAATTGGATGAAAAGGGAAAAACTACTCCGGTATATTATCTGGATTATGGTAAATATGAAAAATACAGCGATGTGGACGATTTTGAAATTCAGGTGAAAAATAATGTGGGAACAAACCGCGCCAATCCGGAAAGTTTTGAAAAAATTGGTTTGCTTGGATTAAGTGAAACGGAAGATTATCTTTTTATTTATTACGGGCACCAGGAACAGCGGAAAGCAGGTGTTTTCGATAAACGGGAAAATACATTTTACAATTTGTTTGATTCTGATTTTGATCTGTTTGGTTTTCAGGATGACTTGTATAACGGCCTTCCGGTATTCCCCAAAGTAGGTATAAATGATAGATTTTTAATCACAAGCTACACCGCAATGGAATTTAAAGAGTTTTTTAAAGGCAAGGGAAAACCCGAATCAAATTTAAAAAAGATAAGCTCTGATTTGGATGAAAATAATAACCCGGTTTTAATGCTGGTGAAATTGAAAGAATAAACGGAACAAAAAACGGCTTTATAAAACAGCTATTTTTATGATTTAGTAACTGGTAAAATAGTTGCAGAACTGAAAAATCAGTTGTAAGTTTATCGCCTAAAACATATTGTTTACCTCAATTTAAATTTCCATGAAACATAAAACGATAAAATCAGGAGTGAAGAACATAAAAAAACAATCTCATTATTTCATTTTTGTCCTGCTAATATTTCTGGTTGGCTGTTCTCCGAAAGAGAAAAAGCAGGAAAATGTACTTTATAACGTTGGAATAAGTGAAGCGTTTGGTCAGGATGTTAACGTAAACATAAGTGAAATAGCTGAGGGAAAAATCGAATACGTGGCTCTGGATTCAGATAAAAAACACCTACTGGCACAGAATCCGGATTTTTATCTGAACGGAAACGAAATTATTGCTTTTGCCCAAAACCAGATTTATGTGTTTGACAGAACCAGCGGCAAATTTCTTCGCGAAATTGGGCACTATGGGAACGATCCCGGCGGGTATAAAAAAGTGGTACAAACATTTCCTTTTGATGAGGGAAAAAAGCTGGTTTATACCAGTGGTTGGGATCCGAAAAGTTATTACCGCTATTCTGCTGACGGCAGTTTTTCCGATAAGGTAACCGCATATTCAATCGACAAAGAAGGGGATATTATGGACAATGTATTTGGAGAAATAGTTACTTCAATTGCCCCCTTAAATGACACCAGTTTTGTAGGTTATGTTTGGAATATCGACGGAAAACAGGAAGCAAAACTGATCGTTTTTAATGAAAATAACCACCGGATAAAAATTTTTCCGCAATACAACCATTTTGACTATGACATTAAACGTGACGGAATTTCTGTTTACGGCTGGAATGCAAAATACTACCAGCTCGATAATCAGTTGCATTTTTATGAACGTTTTACCGACACTGTTTATACTGTTTCTATGGATACTTTACTACCCAAATTTGTTCTTAACTCAGGCGAAACGTCAACAACAAACGCAACCGATTATACAAAAAGCAAAGGAGAAGTACCCTTTTTACCCATTGAAAATGTTTTTGAATCAAACCGTTACCTGTTTTTTAAAATACGAAAACCGAAAGAAAATTTTGAAAGCGAATATTATTACGGATATTTTGATAAAAAAAGTCAAATTACCAAAGTTTCCAACAGCATCGGAGGATTTGAAAATGACATCAATAATTTTATCCCGTTCAGATTTGTCTCTTCCAACCAAAACGATGAAATCATTGGTTTCAACGAAGCTTATGAAGTAAAACTCTGGTTCGACGAAAACCCTGAAAAAAGGGCGTTACTTTCGCCTGAATTGCAAAAGTTGAAAACTATCAAGGAAACTGATAACCCGGTGGTAATGATTGTGAAGCTGAAAGAATAGGCCTACCGCAAACCCCCAAAAAAATAGAATAATGAATAATTCAAATTTAAGTTCAGGAATCTCTTTTATTGGAAACACGATTTCGTTAAAAATCGTTTTATTTATTTCTGTTATACTTATTTCCTACCTGTCTCTTTCTTTACGGGCTACGACTGCTTCAAAGAAAGCAGATAACGTCGAAATAATTGATTTAAAGATGGCTTTTCAAAATATGCAACGGTTGCAATTTGATGAGCTTTTTAGAGGCGTAAAATACGTGATGTTGGAAACAGGCAAATCCTGTATGATTGACAATGGTTTTCGCTTTTTTGCTGATGATTCTGTCATTCTTTTAAATGGAAATCGGCAAATTTTTTTATTTGATAAAAGTTCAGGAAAGTTCATCAAAAAAATAGGAAATATTGATAAAAGTCCAAAAGGATATAAAGTTACACTGGGAGGCCTTCCTTTCGACGAAAAGAATAAAATTATTTATGCCGAGAACTGGAATAAATCGTGGTGTGGCTATAATTTCCAGGGAGAAAAAGTTTGTAATATTAAATTCCCAACTTCCTTCATTGGTTCGTTTGGAATTTTAAACGACAGTACTTTTGCGGGTTTTTTACTAAATATTTTGGGAAATGAGAAAAGAAAAATTGTAACATTCAGAACATCTGGTAACATTGTTCAAACTTTTCCAAATCCGTTTTCTTTTGTGAAAAAGTCTCCATCGATAAGTGTAAGTAAAACTGAAGGGCTTTTTTGTCGGTACAATAATAACTTGTTTTTTAAAGAAGCTTTTAATGATACTCTTTTCTATGTGGAGGAAAAATCATTAACTCCAAGGTATGTATTTCAAATGGGAAAGTATAGTTTTCCTTACGAGAAAAAAGACGAATTGGAAGATTACAAACAAGATAAAAATGGAAATCTGATACTACCAATATTCGACTATTTTGTTATTTCCAACTTATGTGAATCTGAAAGGTTTCTGTTTTTCGAATTCCTTTACAATCAGGAAAAATACTGGGGTTATTATAATAAGAAAACAAAAGTTACAAAAATAGTAGAGAATAAAGCCCTGAATATTACACGTCAGGAAGGAGTGCCTTTTCAATTGTTGAAAGCATACATTAATTCAGATAACGAAATAATAACTTATATTGAAGCATATAAACTGGTAGAGTGGATGACCAACAACCCGGAAAAAGCAAAGAATGTACCTGCTGTTTTAAAAGCAGTAAAAGAAACAGATAACCCGGTTGTGATGATTGCAAAGCTGAAAGAATAAATCTCGCAAAGCAGCTAAAGATAGCATCCCTTTAAAGAGATGCCATCCTTCAGATTTTCATTCTTCTAGCGATTTTTTATGGAAAATCGTACCAAACGCAGCGGCACTCCCGAGGCATCTTTTAATTCCTGAAGCCCGTATAAATACCCGTCGCGGAAAACCATTTTTTCGGGATTGATCTGAAGTTCGTAGTTGTCGCAAACAAAACTGCTCTCGCAAACAAACTGGCCGCCATTCTTGTATATCCAAACGTTGAATTTATTGGCTCCTTGCTCGTTCGCGAAATCGAAGAACAAAATATTACCATCGGAGTCCTGGAGTAAAGTAGAAAAGTAGGGTTTGGAAATGGGATCTGTTATTTTTCTCAAATCAGCTTCCATGGTTTTTACCAGGTAGTTATGTGCTTTTCGGCTTTCTTCGGCGCTAACTTTTCCTGCAAAACCTTCAAAACGCAACGGATTCATGTTTTTGTAACGTTCAATGGCTTTTTGTTGAATTTCCTTTTGTTCTTCTACCGATATCTGCCCCCTGCTTAAATCCATCTGCCTTTTTGAAACCAGGTTTCCATCCAAATCATAAATACTAATTTCGCCAGAAGTTGGATTCGCCAGAACCAACTGGTCGTTCACACACGCCAGTTTCGGACGGGCTTTTATTCCTGAAGCTTTGGAAAATGGCATGGTGGTACACCCGATAGCACCTTGAATTTTAAATTCATACGTGTAATTAAAAAGTTGGGTGTGTACGCCAAATTCGTCTCTCGAAGTAAAATGCTCCCATATTATTTTTTGGTCGTTGGTTTCGTAATCCACAATTGCAACAAAATCGCGGAATTTAGTTTTCCAGATAACCCAGCCAACCACAGCAATTTTCCCGTTGGGTAGCGGAAGTTGTTGCCAGGTCATATAATCCAGTTTTAATGTTTTTTTGTAGTTCCCGTCAAAATCAAAACAAAACATATCTCCCAGATTGTTGAGGCCTGTAAAAAACGTATTGTTGTTAATTACGCCCGAAATGCGCTGCGTCTTTTTAAATTTTTCCCCATTGTTGCCTGTAATGCCAAATTCATTTAGAAACGTACCATTTGGTGAAAATTTACTGTAAAAATTACGGTATTGATGATTTACCACAACTGAACCATCGGGCATCAGCACCAGCGATTTCCGGTTACCCATAGGGGCCCCGTAAAGCGTATCGTAGTATGACTTAAAAACGGTATCCCAGTCGTTATTTTGAGCATATTCCGTATCGGGTGTTAGAACTACCGTTCCACCTTTGTAAATATCCAAAAGGTTTTGTCCGTGTGCCCAAAATCCTGAACATGTTATCATTATTACAAAAAGTATTTTTTTCATTTTACTGCTTTTTAGTTTGAATCATTGTTTAAACCAAAGCCATTCTCATCGGTAATATACAAAACCATTTCCTGCTCTGTTAAAGGCTTGTTGGCATCTATTTCGTAATCAATGTTATAAAACAAGATTGTTTCTTCTGGTTGGCTTTGCTGAGATTTTCCAAAGAATAAAACGATTAGCAGAAACAAGCTTGCAGCAGCCATTCCGTATGCCAGTTTTTTTCGGATTGGGATTACCGGCTTTTTTTCTTTTATAAGTGTTGATATTCCCGGCATTTCAGGAACGTCTCCAACCAAAGCATTAATTTGTTTTTTTATATTTTCGGAACGTTCCCTAAGCAACTCGACGTTAGTTTTACATTCAACACACTTCTCAATATGTGCTTCTATTTGGTCTATTTCGGTTTCTGAACATTCGCCATCAACATATTTTTGAAAGATTTCTTCGTTAAAACAGTTCATAATATTCCGTCTTTAGTTCCTTTTCCATTTTTTTTAAAGCCCTTGATAATGTTTTTCCTACTGATGCAAAATTTATTTCAGTTATCTCAGCCATTTCCTTGTAGGAGAGTCCTTCGCTGTATAGAACCACTAAAAAACGGTTTTTTGGGTCCAGTTTATTCAGCGCATTTTGTATCATCTTTTTAACTTCTTTTTGCTCATACGACTCTTCCTGACAGGTTCTGTCTTCAATTGTTTCCAGTTTGCTAAATCGCTTATTTGCTTTCAGATAATCAATACTCTTAAAATAGGTTGCTTTGTACAGCCATGCAGAGTAGTTGTTTATTTCATCGGTGCCTTTTCCTTTTTCATACAAACAAACAAAGACCTCCTGAACAATATCCCGAACAGCGTCTTTATCTCCAATCATTTTCACCGCTACGCGGTACATCATGGGGTAGTTTTGTTCATATATCTTTTCGAACGATTTCAAGGTCGACTAACTCATTTAATAATATGATGTCTTTCAAAGGTGTTGATTTGTGACAATTTCCAACGCTTTTTTCAAAAATTAAGCCACAATAGTGCAAAATTATTTTGGTTATAAATTTATTTTGGATTTTTGTAATGGTGCTGTAAGCACATAACTTCTATAAAAAAAGCGCTCACACTCCCTTTTTTTTGGAAATAAATGAGAGTCCGACTAATTGGTATTGGTTTGATTTCCAGTCTTGTGAGGCGAATTTCCTGCTTGAAATATCTCGGGAATGTCTGACAATTACAGGTACCGGAACGCTGATAATTACGTCATGGTAACTAAATCTTATTCATTGTCACAAAATAACTGTTTCTCCGACATAGATATAAGGCTGCATTTGAAGTCTGCCAAAAATTCAATTAACAAAAAAAACAAGCATGAAAAGAAACATCTTTAATCTCATTATTGCCTTTTTAATGGTTGCCTTTATTGCTGGTTGCGGAAACAAACAAAAAGGCTCGCACGCTAAGATTGTAAAAGTAAACGGCAACGAGGTAGTCGATTGTAACATTAGCGAAGTTACCGATACAATTGACCTGCCTTTAAGTGAAATAATAAGTGAATGCGAAATCATACCGCTTGAAACCAACGAAAAATCGTTGTTTGAAAGTGTCTATCATGTTAGTATATCAGAAAATTATATTGCCATTCACAGTCGGGGGAGTTTTCCAATAAAACTGTTTACGCGTGAAGGGAAGTTTATCCGCGACATTGGCAAAATAGGTAGAGGGCCGGGTGAGTTTAATTCGCTTTACGGAATCCAATTGGATGAAGATGCAAAACGAATTTATTTAACTCCGTTTGCGCGGGCAACAAAGCTGTTCGTCTATTCGCTGGATGGAGAAAATTTACCGGATATTCCGTTGGTATATCCACAAACTAAATTTCATGCCTATGTAACAAACAACACCGTAACAGTATTGTCCATGCCATTTGAGGGTGAGCCAATCCCGATTGCCTGTCAGCAAACGATAGAAGGGAAATTATTAAAAGAATGTTTTGAGCCCGAAAATTTGATTACTAATCCGCGGAACGCGCAGGGGCAGTTTGTTGGTTTTAACAGCGAACTTTCGTCGAGCCGAAATGCCGATGCTTTTGATTACTTTAAACTATCTTACGGAAGCGACTCACCAGATACACTTTACCATTACGATGTTGAAAAAAACAGAATGATTCCCCAATTCGTCGCATTTTTTACAGGAGAGAAACAAGGAACCTGGATATATGAATGGAAAAGCCATTACTGTACCCAGATTTTTGGGAAAAAATACAATGGAGCCAAAGTTTTGGTTGACAAGAAAACCCTGAAATCCGATTTCTTCCGGATTAAAAACGATTTCTGGGGCGGTTACGAAATCAACAAGTTTTATATGAGCAACAACGGAATGTTTATTTCTTCCATAAATGCCATGCAATTGATGGAAGAACTTGATAAATCGCTAAAAAAAGGAGAATTAAAATCGAAAGAAAAACAAAAAATAGAGACCTTGTTGAGCCAGCTAAAAGAGGATGATAATGAGGTTTTGTTTGTTGGAAAAATGAAATAATTTTACACAAAGGATGCATCTTCCTGACGGGGATGCATCCAGACCAATTTTTTAAAGATGAAGAGTCATAAAATCCAATTATTATTTGTATTGCTAATTGTTGTTACCGCATGCAAAACCAAACCGGAAACTAAGGGGAGCCCTGAGATAGAAACCGCTGAAAATGCAAAATCAAATACATTTTTAACCATTGATTTTGCCGGTATAATTAAACATAAACAGGAAGTACCCGTTTCAAAAATTGCAGGAAATGTTGAATTTATTCAATTTGAGAACAGTGACAAAGCATTGTTGGGCAGAGTTATGGATGTGCAACTAACAAAGGATTATATTTTTATTAAACACACCGGGTCAAATTTGTTAACTCAGTTCGACCGAAGCGGGAAATTTATCCGGCACATTGGTAAAGAAGGCCGTGGTCCCAAAGAATATGGTTTGATGCGTACGTTTTCAATTGATGAGAAAAAAAAGCTGATTTATATTCACACCAACTGGACGAGGAAGATTCTGGTTTATAATTTTGAAGGAGAATACGTAAACACCATTAAACTGGATGGATTCGACCGTTTGCAAATGGTTTGGGCTCATGATAGTATATTCGTCAGTTTTAGTGAACCTAATATGGGAACAGAACCCTTTGTTTTTATTGAAACCGACTTTAACGGTGATACTTTACAAACAATTCAAAACCATATCTTCTGGGAAAAGAAAGAACAGAATAGTTTTCTTATTTTTTACTCGGGACGAGACAATTTTTATCTTGCCAACAATAAACTACATATGAAAGGCTGGTACAACGATACGGTTTATACTTACAATGAAAAAAACAAAATTGTTCCAAAATTTTTGGTGGATTTAAAGGATCACAAAATCCCGGATGATTTAATTCCTGAGAAAATGTCGGGAAAACCACTTCCAAAAGAGTGTTACTGGTTGGGCGTAAATGAATCGGCAGCTTATATTTTTGTGCGCTATGGCTCGCATATGGATAAAACAAAAAGTAAAGACGAAATGGAAGAAGGTTGTATATTATACAATAAAAAGACAAAAGAAGGAGTGGCTTTAAAAAACAAAGGAGAAGAATATGGTTTTGTAAACGATTTAAATGGCGGGCCTGATTTTAAACCACGCTTTTCAAACGATTCGTTAATGTTTGTTGATGTTACAGCATTGGATATGAAACAGTATCTCGATTCACAAACATTTAAAAACTGCGAAGCAAAATTTCCGGAACAAAAAGAAAAACTGGTTCAGCTTGGCAATACGTTGAAAGAAGATGATAATAGCTTTTTGATGGTTGCAAAGTTGAAAAAGTAGTTTGTATGTGATAAACAACAAAGAAGCACCCTGCCACAAAAACAGTATATTCTAACGTAATTAGAAAATAAAAGAGTAAAAAAAGATACGACTCCGGAGTCGTATCTTTTTTAAAATTAAAGCTTTTGATGATTAAAAAGTTGAAGGAAGAATTCAATTTAGATCCAACTCATATTTTTAGGCTGCTAGCAATGCGGTTTCCGAGGCATTGACAATTATTTATGTACTTTTGTTTTTCTAACAACATCTATATCAGTCGAAAAAAACGAAATTTCAAAAATCGAAAATCACCGAATGGTTTAAGAAAAAAGAAAACCAATAAACATAAATTCAAAAATATTATGGATCACGTCGTATATCTCGATTACAAAGCAAAAGAACTTCAAAACATAAAAAGCGGACAAAAGACAATGATTATCCGTGGAGCGATGGGGCGAAAATTGCCTTATGGAAGGGTGAATAAATCTGATGTTTTATATTTTGTTGAAAATAAAGGAGACGGGCTGGTAAAAGCGAAAGCAATAGTAGAAGAGGTTTTTAATTCGGAAAAGCTAACAAAGGAAGAATCGGTTGAGATTGTTGAACAAAATCAGGATAAATTGCTGCTGAACGCGGGTCTCACAAAACGGTTTTCTGGAAAAAGATATCTTGTTTTGATAACAATTCAGGAATTTCAGGCACTGAAACCATTTAAAATTGACCGGTCAGATTATGGAAATATGGATGACTGGTTACCTGTTGGAGATATTGAAAAAGATAAAACAGGGCAATAACAAATACCGGCTTTAGCTACTTTTTTATCAACCTGCCTGATAAAAGATGGGTTAATGATTATTTCTCAGATTTTTCCATGATTTCTGTCCAGGTTGTAAGGACAATATCATTATCCTGAAAAAATTGTATCACCCGCGGGTCCGAAAACATTTCAGCTTCCCAAACGCGCTGTTGCCATGAATTTGTAATACTTTTCAAGTTTTCAGTTTCGATAGACGGATGGAAAATAATTTCGGTCAGCCCCGGTTTTAATGATTTTACGAGTTGGAAAAAATTATCTCTTTTTTCTTCATAAGTTTTTCCCTCAGGCACACTGCCAAAGTTGTCGAGTTTGGGAAGTTTGTATTCAGACAGAAGGTCAACCACTTCGTTGGTAATCGGGTAGCCTGCTTTTTGATAAAATGCTCTAACTTCTTTGTCAGATAAATCTATGGCATTTGCCGGAATATTGTAATCTTCCGCAGTTTCAAGAAAAACTTTTACATATTCGGCTGACCCATAAAGCGTGCCCATATGCGTATCGATATGCGAAGGCTGATAGCCCATTTTTATCATTTTGTCAATTTGTGCACGGATTTCAGTTTTTACTTCTTCAGCGCTGGCGTGCATTACCACATCCGGAACTTCGTGCCAGAATTTTCCATCCGGATCAACCAGACCTGGAACTTTTGACGATTTTGAAACAGGCCCCCAGCGATAGTTTTTCCATTCACTCGTTAAAGTCAGATGTACACCAATATCAGCTTTGGGATGTTTTTTGGCCCACTCAACCATTTCTTCCGCATTTGGACAAGGCATCATAACAGCTGCCGATTGAATGTGATTTTTTAAAGAATAACTTTGAACAGCAATGTTGGCTTCTTCGCACATACCTGCATCATCGCAATGCAACAAAAGAATAACTTTTCCTTTTGGATAGCCCAATTTTTCTGCATTGCTTGTTTTTTCTGTAGTTTTTTGCGCAAAATTCAGGGAAGAAATAAATGCGAAAAATAAAAACAAAAAAACATGTTTTGTAAGTACAATCTTTTTCTGAAAATGGTTTCCTGTATTTTTCATATTTATTTTGATTTGATATTCTTAATCGTTTTTGTTTTTCATATAATAGAAATGGCCATCTTCTGCTCCAATCAACAGATCTGGCGTTCCGTTTTTGTCCCAATCCATAGTAGTGGGAGAGGTTGTATGCCCGGCCAAATCCATCTCTGAAAGTGTACCCATGTCTTCTAAAATTATCAATCCGTCTTTTTCTCCTATATTCCGTAAAAAATTAACGTTGTCGCTGTTTACAAGAAAATCAAGCCTGCCATCGCGATCCCAGTCGACTACACAGAATTTTCGCCGGCCTGAGCTACCAGCTTCGCGTGTATTTAGTCGAAGTAGTCCTTTGTCATCATTGGAAAAATATCTTGTAAATTCGCTGCTTTTTCCGGTAAAAATTCGTTTCCCAGGTTTTAATTTTAACTGTCCGTTTTCAAAATACCGTTCCCAAAACGCAAGATAGCCTTCATGGTCAAGCATGAGCAGGTCCATCCATCCGTCTCCGTTCCAGTCGTATGCCAGCGGCGTTGTTCTCCACTGGGTTGCCAGATTTTTCCCTCTAGGGCTCCACCAGTTCCAGGAAGGTTTGGGATTCGTACCATTCCATTCAACTTCAACTGGTTTTGAGGCTGCTAACCTGGGATTTCCTTTTGTGCCAATATTTTCGAACCACGCTACTTTTCCCCAAATTGAATTGTAAATAATATCCAATAATCCATCATCATTCCAATCGGCTACCGACAGCGTTGTATAGCCCCATTTTCTCTCTGCCGGCCCCTGAATCGATCCATTTTCGCCGGCCTGAATCAGGATGGTTTCTCCGTCAGCTTTCAAATAAACGGGCTTAGCCCATTTAGGCGTTTCACCTCCGCCCAGGTTTTCTATAAAACCAATATAACCGGCAGTATTTCCACAAATGAGGTCTTCATCACCATCTGCATCCCAATCAACGCTGTAGGGGGTAACCAGCGCCCCGAATTTTAAATATTGTTGCTCCTGTTGCACATAAACGGGTGGTTCGAATATCGGACCATCAGTGTCTTTTTTGCCTGTGTTTTTTAAGAATACAACACGACCGTCTTCTTCTCCCACAATCAGGTCGATGGTGCCGTTCCCATCCCAGTCAATTGCACTTGGAACGACCATTTCCAAATCGAGGTGGAGCACTTCTCCGTTGACTTTTATAAATTTTCCTGCAGCATATTCCGGTTTTTTCCGCGTTCCTATATTTTCGAACCAGGATAAGCGATCAACAAATTCGGCTGTAATAATATCCAAGTCACCATCGCCGTCAAAATCTTCAAAGTTGGCACCCGAGATTCCATAGGTATCAATAATTTTTCCATCTGCCAGCACAGGTTTTGGGGCTTCATATTTTCCACGCCGACCCTGTTCAACAAGGTAAACCGTTCCGTGCAGCGGCCCATTTGTCCACTCTCCTTTATCGTTAAAGGCATTGTCCCAGCCATATTCCTGCCAGTCGTCGACTGCGATAACAAAGTCAAGGTCGCCGTCTTTTTCAAAGTCGACATATCGCCACAAATTGAACCGGGGCTTTTGAATAATTGACTGATAAAAGCTTTCTTTAAAAAGTGTGTCCGGTTTTTCAAAATAACTGTTAAAAAAATCAGGAAAAGCAACACCAGGCAACATTACTTTGTGCTCGCCATTTACGTTTGAAATTTGAAGGTTGCGCTTGCTTTCAGTGAGTTTTACAGGTGTTTTGAATACCGGGTTGCTGCCTCCTGTTTTGTTCTCGAAAAACCAAATGCCGTTAAAAGGTTTGTCCGGACAGTTTACCAGTAAATCAAGGTCTCCGTCTTTGTCAAAATCCATAGGGAAGGGCCAGGCCCACAAGCCTACTCCCAGGTCGGTAATTAAACCGGGATTGTTGTATTTAATGCGAACCAGATCTTCCGGATTATTTTGAGCAATTCCGGATATAAAAATCGAAACAAAAATCAGCGTTCCCCAAAATTTCATTTTTATTGTGTTTCTTGTTGTTATAACAATGCGTAAAAGCCAGTTTTCTATTCAAAGTGAAAACTGACTTTTAAATTCATACGATTTAATTAAAAACCTTAAAATATTCTATTATTATCGATTCGGCCATTCGCCATTTGTTAAAGCTTTTGTTTTTAGTTTTGTCGGATCAACAACTACATGTTTTATAAGTTTTCTGTTCCATGTGTAGGTTATATGAACCAGTCCATCTTCTGTTTGAATTACCGCCGGATAGGAATATTCACCATCTTTGTCGGGGTCGTTTTCCAAAAGAACGGCAGCTTTCCAGTTGATACCATCTTCTGAAACTGCCAGATTCAAAATATTTCGGTCTCCCCAGCTTTCCGATGGTTCAACATGATTATAAATTAAAACATGTCTGCCATCTTTCAACGTTACTGCATCGGTACCCGAATTTGGATTTGGCAGAGAAGTTGGTTTCAGTTTAGTCCAGGTTCTTCCGTTATCTTCCGACCAGGCTGATACAATCATTTTATTCTGACTTCTGCATAATATTTGTAGTTTTCCGTTTTCGTGAAAAAGAACCGATGGTTGAATTGCTCCAATATTATCAGTATATTTCAAATTCTCGGTACGTTCCCACGTTTTTCCATAATCAGATGTTATTTCCATATGTACTTTCCATCCATCATCTTCGGTACTTGACGGGCATAACAACTCTCCGTTTTTTAACAAAACCGGTTTGTTTTTTATTGGTCCCACAATCTCTTCCGGGAGTCGAAGCGATTGTGACCACGTTTTCCCGTTATCAGAAGAAGTAACATATTCTCCCCACCATTCCCGTGGATTGGGACCGTCTTTATAGAACAAGATGATTTCATTTCCTGTATTAAAAAGAACCGGATTCCACGTGGGATAACGTAATGTTTTATGCTGAATGCCGTTGGCTACTTCAACAGGAGTTGTCCATTTCCCGTTGACAAAACGACTTACCCAAATTCCCACGTCAGGATGTTTTTCATGGGTTCCGCCAAACCACGATGCAATCAATCCTCCTTCTATCTCTTCTATTGTTGAAGCATGACAACTTGGAAAAGATACGTCGCCACTTTGATAGATAAATTCTTCTTTTACAATGGCATCTTTCCCGCTAAACGGCTGTTGTGCGGAAAGACTGGTGACCATAAAAAATGCAATTAAAAATAAATAGGTTTTCATATTACGATTGTTTTTGTATACTGTTGTTTTTTCTTTTTCCTGAAGAAAGTTTCATTAAAATAAAACCAGTCAGGAAAATAACCAAAGTTCCGATAACAATGGTGAGATTGCTGTGGAACGGGCTTTTAAATGCCAGCAGATTTCCTTCCGTAAAATAAAGTGGAGATAAACTCATCCAAATGATAATCAAAACGCCTATTATTACGCCAATTGCGGCATCCATATTATTGACTTTTTTCGAAAGAAAGGCCAGTAGAAATAAACCCAACATACCGCCGCTAAAAATAGAAGCAAGTGACCACCAGGCATCTAAAACACTTTCAACACCAACAAGCGACAGTGAAATAATAACTCCAAGCGCACCAAATACTATTGAAGAAATATACAGCACTTTCATTTCAGATTTGTCGTTTGTGTTTTTTTCGAAATAGCGTTGATAGTAATCGGATAAAATAATGGTAGCAGTACTGTTAATACTTGTTGAGACAGTACTCATTCCGGCTGCAAAAATAGCTGCTATCAGAAGCCCGGTAATTCCGCGTGGCATTCCGTTAACAATAAAATGTGGAAACACTTTGTCACCGGTACCTGCAACTTGTAGTTCGGCCGGCAACAAATCGGGTTGAGCCGTATAATAGGAATAAAGTGCCGTTCCGATGTAAAAGAAAATGAGAGATACAGGTAAGTACAACAGTGCACCAAACATAGCTGACGATTTTGCTTTCTTTTCGGTGCTGGTTGTCATATAACGTTGTACAAAATTCTGGTCAATTCCGTAATTCTGCAGATTGATAAATAATCCGTAAATAAGTACAACCCAAAAAGTGGATTCTGAAACACTTGCACTAAAGCTGCCAAGACTAAATTTATTATTGGCGGCTGCAATCTCAAAAACCTGAGAAGGACCTTCGGGCATAGAAAATGTTAGGATAGCAGCACAGGCAATTGCACCAATTACAAGAATAATGCCCTGAATAGCATCTGTCCAAACCACAGCCTGGATTCCCCCTAGCATAGAATAAGCCGTTACAGCAATTCCTGTTACTATAATTATTGTCTTTATATCCCATCCAAACAAAGCGTTTAACGGCAATGCCAACAGCAACAAGATAGCTCCTGTTCGCATCAACTGAGTTAAAATGTAACAGATTGAAGCATAAATTCGCGCCCAGGTGCCAAATCTTACTTCCAGATAATTATATGCCGAAATACTTCCCAGATTCCGATACAGCGGAACAAAAAACTTTACGGCTAAAATCGCAGCAATCGGAATGGCAAAACTGAAAACCAAAGCATTCCAGTCGCTCATATAAGCTTTTCCCGGTAATGCAAGAAAACTTATGCTGCTTACAAAAGTCGCAAAAATCGACATACCCACCACCCAGGAAGGAAGTGCACCACCACCTGATGTAAACTGGCTTGATGTTTTGTTTTTAAAGTAAAAACTTGCGCCAAATAAAACATTTCCAATGGTAATGATAAAAAATACAATTAAGTCAATTAGTGGCAGATTCATATTATGTTGTAGTTTTTAAAGTATTAAATTCAGCATTGATTTCGGGATACGTTTTAATCAATTCATGTAAATTTGTCCTCAATAAATCACAATCCTCTTTTTCAAAACGTTCAAATGGCTGAGCTACAAAATCATTACAAACTCCCATAACAGATAAAGCGCACTTAATACTTTTTATATATTTCGAACTGTCTTTACCAATATTATATATTTTTTTCTCAATTTGAATGACAATTTCTCTAAGTTTTGAAATTTTATTTAAATCATTGTTTACAGCGGCTTCGTATAAATCTACAAATATTTTCGGAAAAATATTTGCTCCGCCTGGGACCGCACCTTTTCCTCCGAAAATAACCGACTCGGGCAGAAATAATTCTGTTCCGCAAATGACCGAAAAATCCGGATTGTTTTTAAATATCTCCTGAAGTGCATAAAGGTATCCCATGTCTCCCGAACTATCTTTAATACCTATTGCCCCGAGTTTGTAGGCAGCTTTTACCGTATCAACCGACATATGCATTTTTGTACAGCCTGGCATGTTATACAATAAAAAAGGTAAAGGTAGCTTTGGAGTAAGATTTTTAAGGTAATTAACAAACTCCTGTTGTGATATTGGCAAATAATAAGGCGTGGAAATCACCAACGCATCTGCTCCCGATTTTTTTGAAGCGGCAGCTATTTCGAGTGAACCCGTTACTGATGTGTCTGTAATACCAACTACAACAGGTACTCTCCTATTGACTGCCAAACATGCTTTTTCAATAAATTCTTTTCGAATTTGATAACTTAAGCTTGTCGCTTCTCCTGTTGTTCCCAAAAGGAATAGTCCGTGTACTCCGCCGGCTATTACGTGTTCGATAAGTTGCTTCAATCCCTGCTCATCGATTTCACTCTCGTTTTTTAACGGAGTGACAATTGGAGGAATTATCCCATGTAGATCTATGTTCATCTGATTAATGTTGAGTTTTTGAGTAATTCAGTTGGTTATCTGATTGCTCGTTAATTAATACAAAGGAAGTTGTATTAAGAGCATTTTGCTTCTTGTATATTGTTTTATTTACATTGAATTTTGACTTAAAATCAAAATATTCGTATTATATTTACGTTTTAAGGTTAAAAATATTTACAGTGGAATTTGTATACGAGAAAATTTTTGTCCCCAATAAGCATTCGTTTATCACGCGCCGGTTAAAGATGGATCCGGATTCTGAAAAGATTCATTCTCACAAAAATTATGAGTTGAATCTAATTACAGCGGGCTCGGGAAGGAGAATTGTGGGAAATCACATTTCAAGTTATACATCCGGAGATTTGGTTTTGCTGGGACCTAACATTTCTCATTGTTGGGAAGTGCTTGAACATGAGAAAAATATAGATCCGGAATGTGTTGTTACCCATTTTTATGAAAACATAATCAGCTCCGATTTTTTTAATATTCCTGAATTGGAAGATGTTGTGGATTTGTTAAAAAAAGCACACAGCGGTATTTTATTTAAAGGGCCTAAAACAGAAAAGGTTGCGACAACGCTTAACAGAATGGTTGAACTGAAAGGACTGGAACGTTACATTTTGTTGTTGAAGGTTTTTAGTCTTTTGCTAAAGATTGAAGATCGTGAATACCTGGCTCTTCCTTCTGCTATGCCAAATACCTATGACAAAGACCGGGAACAAATAGACAAAATATACGAATATGTTTTTCAGAATGTACAGGAAGGAATAAATCTGAAAGATGCTGCGAAACTGGTTTATATGGAACCCAGCTCTTTTTGCAGGTATTTTAAAAAGAAAACCAACCAGACTTTTATGGAATATGTAAAAAGTGTTCGAATTGGAATAGCTGCAAAATTACTTGCAGAAACAGATAAACCTGTCACACATATTTGTTACGAATGCGGTTATAATAATCTGGCTAATTTTAATCATTATTTTAAGGTGATAATGAAAAAAACACCATCAGAATACCGAAAAGATTTTAAATAGATTACAGTATATTTAGTTTATATCCTCAAATTTATCCTTGAAAGTTACTTCACAGGAAACAAATGTTGTGAAGTAAATAGAAACAGGAAAGTCAATATTGTATTGAAAAAAGCGAACAATTGTGAGGCAAAAGTTGACTTTCTCCCGTTATTTTGATAGTATATTGATTTTTTATATTGTTCAAAAATATTGTTAGCTGATATTTGTTTTTTGTAGTTGTATATTTTAACGGATTTCAAAGAACTTTCATAACTGCTGCTTATGTATCCAAATCCCAAAAATATTATTGATAAATTATACAGAAAAATAAAGTGGTGGGAGGCTTTTAATGGAGAAGAAGAACATGTTGGCGACAAAATATCACCATCTCAGCAGGTAGAAATTGAAAGATATAATTTCTACAATTTAAATTTATGGATTAAAAAAATGAACTACGCGTTAAAAGTTCCTTCGGTTCGAAAATTGGCAAAGAGAATTTAAACTTTTAAAAATGAAAAAATTACTGCTGGCTAAAATAAAAAGAGGAGATAAAATTTACGGAACTTGTATATCTTCTTTTTCACCACTTTGGAGTAAAGCCGCAAAAAACGCAAAACTCGATTTTGTTTTTCTTGATACGGAGCACATTCCTTTAGAAAGAATGGAAGTTGCAAATTTATGCCAGTTGTACTCCGCATTAGGAATTGCTCCTATAGTCCGGATTCCGTCTCCCGATCCAATTTTGGCTTGTCAGATGATTGATGCCGGGGCTGAAGGAGTCCTGGCTCCATATATTGAAAACAGAAGACAGGTAAAAGAGCTGGTCGGGGCTTTAAAATACCGACCATTAAAAGGAGAAAAATTACAGGAAGTGCTTGAAAGTCCGGCAGTATTAAAGCCTGAATTAAAGGAGTATCTTGTCAACTATAATCAAGGCAACATTTGTCTCATCAATATTGAAAGTATGCCGGCATTTGAAAAATTGGATGAGCTGCTAAATGTTTCAGGTGTAGATGCTGTTTTTATTGGTCCGCACGATTTATCTGTGAGTATGGGGATTCCTGAACAATATGACCATCCTGAATTTGAAAAAGTGGTTCAGTTTATTGTTCAAAGATGCCTCGAAAAGAATGTGGCAGTGGGCATTCACTTTTCAGAAACGCCCGACAGGCAGATTAAATGGGTAAAAGAAGGAGCGAATATTGTTATGCATAGTTCGGATATAGCTATATTCTCGCAGCAGCTATTAAAAGATATAAACAGGATAAGAGAAAGTGGCGGAGAGGAAACAAATCGTTCGTCAGAAGATTTAATTGTGTAACGAGAAGAAAATGAAAAGAAATATTTTCATATTTTTTGTTTTTATTATTGTGTTTTTCGCCTGTTCTGAAAAGCAAAAGAAAGGTTTTTCTTTTGAGAAAATGTTGGTTGAAAACATTGTACAACCTATTAACATCGATGTGCAACGGCCTCATTTTTCATGGATTATTTCTTCATTCGAACGCAATCACAAACAAACGGCTTATCAAATATTATTGGCTTCATCGAAAGAAATGTTGGAAAACAACAAAGCTGATATTTGGGATTCTGAAAAAACAGAATCTGCTGAGACCACTCAGCACAAACTTCAGAAAGCGAAGCTAAAATCTAATCAGAAGTATTATTGGAAAGCAGTGGTTTGGGATAATCGGGGCGCAAAACTGGAAAGCCAGGTTGATTCCTTCGAAACAGCTTTTTTGCAAAAAAATGACTGGCTGGCTCAATGGATTGGGAAAGAAAATGCTGTTGACATGGTTTTGGAAAAAGGTTTTATAATTAAGGAAAAAGATAATAAAGCACAGATAGAATCTGTAGAATATTCTGGTCAGTCGCTTCTGTTGAGAAAAGAAGTTTTGTTGCCGCGGAAAATTAAATCGGCTAAAGCATTTGTCACCGGCGTGGGATTTTATGAGTTTTTTATCAATGGAAAACGGGTCGGAGATCATGTGCTCGATCCTGCAAAAACACCATACCACAAAGAGATTCTTTACAGCACTTATGACGTGACAGATTTGTTACATGAAGGGAAAAATGCTTTTGGAATTCATTTGGGAAACGGTTGGTATAATCCTTATAAAAAATGGTGGAAACAATATCGTATGCAGTGGTTTGGCTCTAAAAAGGCATTTGCCCAAATAGAAATCACGTACACCGATGGTTCTGTTGAAACCATAAAAACAGACAAGAGCTGGAGCTGCTCTGATGGCCCGGTAGTTTTTAACTGTATTTACGACGGCGAAATTTATGATGCCAATTTGGAACAACCGGGCTGGACAATTGCTGATTTTGATGAGTCTGAGTGGAAGAAAGTAAGAGTTTTTCATTCTCATAACGTTACGTTGAAATCGCAAACCATGCCGGCTATAAAAGTTATTCAGACCATTCAACCTAACGAAATTCCCAATAGGAGTGTAAACGTTCGAACCTTTGATATGGGACAAAATTTTACGGGTTGGGTTCGGATAAAAGTACAAGGACAGAAAGGCATAAAAATAAAAATTCGTTTTGCAGAAGATATCAGGGAAGATGGACGTATTGACGATACCAGCAATGAGCAGGCCAATGCAAGGGCTGAATATATTTTAAAAGGTGAGGGAACAGAATTTTATGAACCCCATTTTACCTATTTTGGCTTTAAATATGTGGAAGTCTCCTCAGTGGGAGGATTCTTAAATTTGGATGAAATAACCGGATGTGTTGTACATACCGATAACCGTCAAATTGGAAATTTTGAATGCAGCGATTCTTTGGTAAATAAAATTCATCGGGCAACAGTTTGGTCTCAAAAAAGTAACATGCTCGGTTATCCTATGGATTGCCCCCAGCGTGATGAGCGGCTTGGGTGGTTTGGTGATGCTCAGGTAACCGCCGAAGAAGCCATGTTTAATTTTGATATGGCTGGATTTTTTAAAAATTGGTTCAGGGGTATTCAACTCAATCAGGATGAAGAAACGGGCGATCTTCCCATTATTTCGCCACAACCATATATTTGGGATGAAGGTATTGAGTGGAGCAGTACATACATAATTATGCTTTGGCAATACTACCTTTGGTATAACGACAAACAAATTCTGACTGAGCATTATCCAGCCATGAAACGTTATATGCAATTTCTCGACAGCCTTTCAAATAATTATATTTTGCCTTCAGGATGGATTGGCGACTGGGGGAGTTTGGTCGATGGGTGGAAAGAAGGCCAGCCTGAATCTGTGCCAACTGCGTTTTATTATTTTAACGCTACCATTTTATCAAAAGTGGCTGAGATTTTGGAAAATAAATCCGACCAAAAGTACTTTTTGAATCGGGCTGAAGAAATTAAAAAAGCATATAATCAGAATTATTTTCAACAGGAAACAGGGAATTACAATGATGACAGCCAAATGGCCAATGCTTTTCCTCTTTTTTTGGGATTAGCTCCTGAAAATAGTCGAAAGAAAGTACTGGATAATTTGGTGTACGACATTGAAGTTAATCATGATAACCATCTCACTACCGGTGTTTTGGGAACCAAATATATGCCCGAAGCACTGGCTCAAATGGGGCGGGCAGATGTGGCATGGAATATTATTACGCAAAAAACGTATCCGGGCTGGAACAGTATGATGGAAGAATATACAACTGTTTGTGAATTTTGGACACTAAAACAGTCAAAGAACCATGTAATGATGGGAAGTATCGATGCCTGGTTTTATAAATACATTGCCGGAATTCAGCCGGACGGGAAGAACACGGCGTTTAAAACTTATACTATCAAACCTCATTTGTTGGAGGGATTGAAATTTGCTAAAGCAAGCACAGAAACCATGCGTGGAAAAATTGCTGTTGAATGGGAGAAACAGCCTGGTTTTTTTTCTTTGAAAGCGGAAATCCCATTCAATACATCCGCAACGGTATACATTCCCGGAGAGAAAGATGAGCAAGTATTTG
This sequence comes from Maribellus maritimus, assembly GCF_022267315.1. Lineage (GTDB taxonomy): Bacteria > Bacteroidota > Bacteroidia > Bacteroidales > Prolixibacteraceae > Draconibacterium > Draconibacterium maritimum. Next base: position 54,723 of record NZ_JAIKLE010000021.1, on the reverse strand, counting down.
AAAATGAAACGACGCTGGAAAATGCAGATGATGTTACATATATAGGTTACCAAGATGGGAGGCATGTATTGAAGATTAGTTCAGGTAGCTATGCTTTTCTTTTAAAAAAGAGCTGATGCAAAGAGCCAAGATGAATAGGTGTTTTACAAAGATTTGAAAATTAAATATTTAGATATGAATCAATCGGATTTAAGAGCCTTTAAATGGATAAACAAACCCAGGAATTTTAAACTTGCGGATGATCACCTGAAAATTACAACTGAAGCCGGAACGGATTTATGGCAGCGAACACATTATGGTTTTCAGAATGACAGCGCACCTGGTTTTTTAGCAGAACTAAGCGGAGACTTTACCTTCAGCGTAAAAACGAGTTTTGATTCTGATTTTATGTATGATCAGTGTGGTATTTTGCTTTATCAGGACAGTGAAAATTGGTTGAAAGTGTCTGTGGAATATGAGAATGAAGAATTTGCGCGTCTAGGCTCGGTGGCCACCAATCTTGGATATTCCGACTGGGCGACCACCGACATTCCCGCTACTATTTCTGAAATGTGGTATAGGTTAAGTAGGAGTGAACAGGATTTTTTGGTGGAAAACTCCACCGATGGAATTCATTTTCGTCAAATGAGGATATTTCATTTTCATCAACTAATTGAGCTGGCAAATATCGGGGTTTATGCCTGCAGCCCTTTGCAATCAAGTTTTAATGCCACTTTCTCCGAATTTAAAATAGGTCCGTGTATTTGGCCAAAATACAATTAAACTGGTGCTGAATGAAATTTAAAAATTTATTGAAACAGGTAGGTTTCTGGGTAGGATTAATTTTATTAATAATAAATTCAGTCTCCTGCCAAAAAGACTCTCGTGAAAAAAAAGCGACCTTCGCTGATTCAGTTTATTTTGATACACCTTTTATTCAGGAATTTCATGAGGCGTTTAAGATTGGCGAGAGTGAAGCAGATAATGAAGTGCGCAGTATTTTGGTCGACAATAATTCCAATGTGTGGATAGCTACTGCTGGCGGTGTATTTCGAAAAAACGCCGGATCGCGGAATTGGACACCGGTTATAGGAGATAAAAACAAGGGGCCTGCTTATGCTGTTGCAAAAAATAACGAAACTGTTTTATTAGGGACATGGAATGGTCTCTATGAAATTCAAAATAATAAGCTTAATAAGGTTGAAAATGTTACAGTTCCCATTTCCGTAATTTGTTCACGCGGAAACGAATGTTACGCGCTGGGGCCAATGGGAATTTGGTATTCGAATGGAGACCAGTGGCAAAAACAGGAATATAACATAGCGCGCTCCGTTCGCGATGCAATTATAGATGAAAACGGAGATTTATTTGTTGCAACCGACGCTGGCCTTTATTTGTGTAATGACGGAAAAGCCCGCTTGTTTCAGGATACAACCGAGTTAGTGAGTTGCTATGTAAATTCCGTAGCTTTTGACCCGGTAAGTAATTTATGGGCTGGCGTAATGGGGGGAGTATCCATCCGGAACAATAACAAACTGGTTAAAAATCTTAAACCTGAAAATGGGATTCCTTCCATTTTTGTGAACTGTGTGCGATTGTCTCCTGATAGTGTTATGTGGGTAGGAACTGACGTTGGAGTTGTGCGTTACGCAAGAGATGGCTCTCATTCCTTGCGTTTTAGCCGAAGATGGTTAATGGACAATAAAGTGAATGATGTGGCTTTTGATGACGATGGAAATGCCTGGGTGGCAACGGCAGGGGGTGTTAGCTCCATTCGGCAAAAAGAAATGACATTAGCAGATAAGCACCAGGATTATTATGAGCAGCTGATGAGAAGACATATTCGCGACCCCTGGATTTGTTGCAATGTTCGGCTTGAAATCCCCGGCGATACTTCGCTTTGGTTTAAAGCCGATGATGACAACGACGGCGAATACACAGGTGGATACCTTGCTATGGAAAGTTTCAGATATGCAGTAACAAAGGATAAAAATGCATTGGAGAAAGCCCGAAAGGCGTTTGATTTTCTACGTTATTTGCGTGAGGTAACCGGCACTGAAACCATTTTTGCCAGAACCATTGTTCCGCATGATTGGACAGAAGTACATGATCCAAACCGCATTTATACCAACCGGCAATTAGCCGAAGCTTTGGTAAACGATCCGCGGTACAAACCGGTGGAAAAGCGTTGGCGCTTGTCGGAAGACAAAAAATGGCTTTGGAAAGGTGATACCAGCAGTGATGAAATGTGTGGTCATATGATGTCCTATTTTTTCTTTTATGAATATGCTGCGCAGGAAGAAGATAAAAAAGCTATCAGGGAACATGTTGCAAATATAATAGACGGATTAATTAAAAATGATTATAATCTGGTTGATGTTGACGGCAAACACACGCGCTGGGGAGTGTGGTCGCCGGATAAACTAAATGATGACCCGGACTGGTCGTCTGAAAAAGCCCTTAATTCATTTGAATTACTGGCATTTTTAAAATTTGCCGCTCACATTACCGGAAAAGAAAAGTATGAGAACGAGTATAAAAGACTAATTGAAAATGAAGGTTATCTGAAAAATACATCGATATTGAACCAGAAAAATCCGGCCTGGCAGATATATTTTGATCTTACTATGGAAGGCTATCTTTTTCCGATTTTGTTGAAGTACGAAAAGGATCCGGAATTAAAGAAGTTTTATCAAAATCTGGCTGAAGAATGGATGGCCAAACAGCCGGCTGGTGAAAATCTGATAAACAATTTAACCTATGCTTTGGCTACCGGAAATAAGGTAAATGTGAAGCAAACCATAGAATTTTTGATCGATGCACCGCTCGATTTGGTTGATTGGAGAATCGACCATACCATTCGCGAGGATGTTACAGTTGTTCGCCATCCTATTTTGGAAGAGGTTCAAATTGCAGAACTCCCGCCTGCAAGTATCCGCGCTACCGTTCGCTGGGATAAAAATCCCTGGGCTGCGGTACAAGGAAATCCAACACTGGAACGCGAGCCTGTATTTTGGTTGTGGCCATACTGGATGGCCCGTTATCTGGAGATTATTCAAAGTAGTTAGCCTGAACTTCTTCTTATGAAATACAAAATAAAGCTTTTGATTTTATGTGTTGCCTTTTTTATCTCGTGCTGCAATAGAACGAACGATGACATTGTTACCATAGGAGTCTGTACAGATGTTCATCTGCCAACCATGCACGATGCAGAATACCGTATTCAAACATTTATTGACAGCATGAATGCGATTAATCCTGATTTTATAATAGAATTGGGTGATTTTGGAATTCCCAAAGAAGAATATCTTCATTATTTTGATATTTGGAACTCTTTCAAGGGAGAGAAGTATCATGTAATAGGAAATCACGAAATGGATGGCGGGACTTCAAGAGAGGACGCCATTGAGTTTCGAAAAATGAAGTCGGGCTATTATTCATTTGACAAAAATGGTTTTCACTGTATCGTACTTGATGGAAACGACAAAAAAAATCCCGAAGATAAAGGCTATAAACAATTTGTAGGACCCAAACAGATCGAATGGCTAAAAAGTGACCTGGCAAATTCTATGCATCCTGTAATTATTTTTTCACACCAGGGGTTACAACTGTATCATGGTGCAGAAGAAGATTATGGTGTTGAAAATTACAAAGAAGTACAGGCAATTTTTGAAAAACATAATTCCAAAAATACGGATAAAAAAGTAATTGCCTGTTTCAATGGGCATTCGCACTGGGATTTTGCTGAAAGAATAAATGAAATATGGTACGTCACTATTACTTCCATGTCGTATCATTGGCTGGGCGAAGATTATGAGTATATTCGTTACAATAAGGAGGTGGATAAAAACTTTAAATGGATTAAATATACAGCTCCGTTTAAAGAGCCCTTGTTCACTGTTATCGAAATTTCAAAGGAAGGTTATATTAAAATAAAAGGCAAAAAATCTGAATGGGTTGGCCCGTCTCCATGGGAATTGGGGTACCCCGAACAGATGAAGAAATACATGCGGCCGGAAATATCATCGCGCAAACTGAAATTTACACTCTCTGAATAATTTTTTGTTACATTTAAACTGCATTTTCATTAAATCTTACTACATGAAGTCGGGTGGGTTAAAATTCTATTGATATTTGTTAAATTAATGTTTACATAATTTAATAAATTATGTGTAATATTATACCATTGAATTAAAACGATTTAGCACTGTTTGGAGTCTGTTTTTGTAACATGCTTAATGAAAAAGACTTTTAAAGATATAAAAATCAGATTTGAAGATGGAAATCACATTTTCGTTAAAGATTTTTTCTATTCATATTACCCGGTTTTAACTGTTTTTGCTGAAAAATATATTGCGGACAAAAGTATCTGTGAAGATATTGTTCAGGATGTGTTTATTTCTTTCTGGGAGCGGCAAAATGTGTTTCTGAATATAAAAGCGTTAAAAGCTTTCTTCTACAAGTCAGTTCGAAATTCCTGCCTCGATTATTTAAAGCATCAGAAGGTGGAAAAAAAATACATGGATTTAACAAAGAACAGTTGCCATGAAAGCGAGTTTTTTTTGGATGAGGTATTAAAAAACGAAACGTACAGCGTTATTTACAGGGAAATAAATAAACTTCCTGAAATGGGACGAAAAGTTTTATTGTTGTCGATGAATGATAATTCTAATGAAGAAATTGCAGGGCAACTAAACATCGGAGTAAATACTGTTCGAACACATAAGGCCAGATCATACAAAGTTTTAAGAGCAAAACTTGCTGTTTTCTTTAAACCTTCAAAATTTATTCGCCAATTGTAATTTTAGGGAAAGCAAAAATTTGAAAAAAATATTAATTCCGTGTAATCCGGTTTTTGCTTAAGCTCGTTTCTTAGTTAAAGAATTCAAACTTATCCATGTCAAATGGCAAAGATCTTAGATCGAATTAGAATTGGAAAAATCATTGGAAATTTTATTACAGGGAAAGAGTCCGGTAATGAAATGGAAATGCTGCATTCATGGATAAATGAGTTGCCTGAAAATGAAGCCAAATTCAAAATTCTTACGGATGAACGAGAAATAGCCCGAAACATTGAAGCTTTCGAAAGTATAGATCTCGAAAGAGCCTGGAAAAAATATGAAGAGAAAAATGTTGCTATAAAATTAAGAAAACAAATATCAAGGTGGAAGTTAGCTGCTTCTGTCATATTGTTAGCAGGTTTATCGGGAAGTTTGTTTGGTTATTTTAATCGTTCAGAAGGTTCGGAGATAACTACCCCGGAGTTTTTTACCTCCTTTGTAACGGAAAACGGGCAGACCTCCAGAATTATATTACCGGACAGCTCAGTTGTTTGGCTAAATTCTCAAACAACATTATCCTACAGTAATAAATTTTCAATTGAAAACAGAAATATCAAACTCGACGGAGAAGCTTTTTTTAAGGTTCAAAGAAATGAAGAAATTCCCTTGATTGTAAGCTGTGGCAACTTAAAAGTAAGAGTTTTAGGGACAGAATTTGATGTTTGTTCTTTTCCTGAAGACAATAAGGTTAATGTCATTCTGGAGAAAGGAAAAATTGAATTGACACACATAAATAATCTTTTTCAACCCCTGGATTTGCGACCGGGACATATGGCTCAATTCGACGAACAGAAGAAAATATTATCCTTGCAGAAAGTTGATACTTATGAATATATTTCATGGAAAGATGGTGTGTTAATATTTAAAGATACGCCCATGAAAGAAGTAATTTCGAAACTTGAGCACTGGTATGGTGTGAAAATTAATGTAAATACTCCCGATGTTTACAATTTAGTTTTTAATGCAACAATTGTAGATGAAAGTCTTGAAGAGATCTTTAAACTAATTGAATATACCTGTGATGTATCTTACAAAATATATTACAGCCATAACCCGCAAGTGCCGGTAGTAATAGAAGTAAGTTACGGTAAAAAACAAAAAAAATAGAAAAGATGCTTATGAGAAAAAACTAAAACTGCAAAAAAAGGAGATGCGCCAACATCCCCTTTAGTCTTTTTTGGAGCCTCCTCTTTTTAGCTCAAAGAGAGGCCTAAATAATTTAATTGTAAAAAATAAATCAGAACAAATTTATGAAAAAAAAACATTTTGTGTTGATTACCGGGGTTTCTATGCTCTGGAAATCACAACTATTTAGAAAAATGAGAGCAACATTATTCGTAACCATCATTTTTATCAGTCAGGTTCTGGCTGTTGGATCTTATTCCCAAACCACCCGTTTGGATATTGATTTTTCCAATGCCACGATAAAAAGTATATTGGGTAAAATTGAAGACCAATCGGAGTTTTATTTTATGTATGAAGCGCATAAAGTTGATGTGGAAAGACGCGTTTCTGTCAGTGCAAAAAATAAGTTGGTAACGGAAATATTAAATGAAATTTTCGACAATACCAATATCGTTTATAAGATTAATAACCGACAGATTGCGCTGACCAATATTGCATTCAGAGAAGAAAATGTGCAGCAACTTAAAACGATAACCGGAACAATAACAAATAGCGGAGGAGAGTCAATTCCCGGAGTTTCGGTCTCCGTGAAAGGAACTACCAAAGGAACAGTTTCTGACATAAACGGAGTTTATACATTAACTGATATTTCAGCAGACGACGTTCTTGTTTTTTCCTTTATAGGGTTAAAAACGCAGGAAGTTGTTGTCCGCAATGAAACGACGATTGATATAATAATGGCCGAAGAAGCCGTTGGTATTGATGAGGTTGTTGTTACTGCCCTCGGAATAACAAGAGAGAAAAAGTCTCTGGGATATTCCGTAGGAGAGGTTGGGGGAGATGAACTGACTGAAACCTCTCAGGGAAGTGTATTGAATGCGGTCGCTGGAAAAGCTGCAGGTGTCCAGGTCTCACAAATGTATGGTCTTGCTGGTTCTTCTGTAAATATGGTTATTCGCGGGGCGAGTTCTTTAAATACAAAAAATCAGCCCTTGTTTGTAATTGATGGTGTTCCGGTGGATAATGGTATTGATAACAACTATCAGGATGCTGATATGGGAAACGCTATTTCTGACCTGAATACGGAAGATATTGAGTCCATGTCCATTTTGAAAGGACCAAGTGCAGCTGCATTATATGGTTCCCGGGCTGGAAATGGTGTCGTAATTATTACAACCAAATCAGGAAAAGGTGCAAAAAAAGGAATTGGAGTTTCTTTTAATTCATCTTTTCTTCTCGACGATCCCTATCATTTTGTTCCATTTCAGTCGAAATTCGCTTCCGGTAAGGAAGGTGCATATAGTTTAGGGGAACAGGAAAACGAATCGTGGGGAGCTATTCTTGATGGAACATTTCCTGATTCTTACCAGTGGGATAAATCAACTTTAAGTAATGACGGCACATCGTTGCAACCTTTGGTTGCTTATCCAGACAGACAGCAGAATTTTTATCAGAACGGTTTTAGCCAGTCGAATAACCTGGCTTTTGACGGTAAATATGAAAAAGCAAATTTCCGCGTTTCCATTGGGAACCTGACGAATGAAGGTATTTTGCCAAATACCGACTATTCCAGAAAAACAATAGGTATGAACGGAAGTTTTGATCTTACTGATAATTTAAAGGTTAGTGCAGTGATTAATATTTCAGAGGCTGGATCGGACAATAGACAAAATATCAGTACAGGTCGTCGCGACCCCTCCAGATCTGTTCTTGAAATGGGAGTGCAGGTTAATATCCTCGATTTGAAAGATTATTGGTTAGATGGTCAGGAGAATATTCAGCAGAGAAAAACTAAGCCCAAACAAAATAATCCTTATTTCAATATCTACGAGAATCTTAATGGTTTTAAACGAAATCAAACCATGGCAAAGCTCCAGTTGGATTGGGAGGTATTTAAAGATCTTAATTTCATGGTTAGATACTTAACAAATGTAGTAAATCAAAGAAATGAGGCCAAAGTTGCCTGGAGTGATTACGATAATTCAAATGGAGCATATTCCATTCAAAGAACTCTGGCAAAAGAGGAAAACTGGGAAGGGATGTTTACCTACAATAAGAGTATTATCGACGGTTTAAACCTTACAGCAAATGTTGGAGGGAACCTCCGATATAATTACGATGATGCCATTTCTAACCAGGCATCTCAACTTGTATTGCCCGGATTATTTACAGTTTCGAACGGAGTTCCGGGAACTGTATCTTATAACAGTTTATGGGCAGAAAAAGCAGTTAATAGTATATACGGCTCCGTTTCATTAGGATACCAGGATATGATTTATCTGGATTTAACCGCAAGAAACGATTGGTCGAGCACTTTGCCAAAGGACAATAGATCATATTTCTATCCATCAGCTTCTTTAAGCTTTCTGGTTAATGAATTATTTCAATTACCATCCTGGGTTGATATAGCAAAACTGAGAGCTGGATATGCACAGGTAGGTAACGATGTTGGTTCTTATGCATTAACTCAGTATTATGCCACTGCTGCCGATTGGGGAGAAGCAAAACAGATGTATATGCCTGGAACATTGAGAAACTCGGAATTGAAACCTGAAATAGCAACTTCAAAAGAAATTGGCTTGGATCTTTCTTTTCTGAAAAACAGGATTAACCTGGATGCTACTTATTATGTAGTAGACAATAAAAACCAGGTACTTAGTATCTCAATACCAAACGAATCAGGAGCCACTGCAAAGCAAATTAATGCAGGCCTTGTTCAGGGAAAAGGATGGGATGTATCCTTAAATACCGATATAGTAAGACAACGTGACTTTTCTGCTGGTTTGGGAATAACATTGACCAGAAACAGGACGAAAATTGTTGAGCTGGCCGATGGTATATCATATTATCAGTTTGGTTCTGTTGGAGAGGTAAGGTTAAGAAGTTACGTAGGAGACAATATTGGAAATATATATGCCTATCCTTATTTGAAAGTGGAAGATGAGGAGTCAGAATATTATAACTATCCGATAATTGCTTCAAATGGCAGACCTCAAAAAGATAACCGGGAAGAAAAAATGGAAAAGGTTGGTAATTTTAACCATAAATTTTTGATGGGAATACAACCCACAATTAGATACAAAAATTTTAGTTTGTTTGCTAATTTTGATTGGAGAGCAGGAGGAGAGTTCTATTCCAGAACTATGGAGTTTTTCAGAAATAACGGGTGGCTTGAAGAAACCTTTTCAGGCGTAGATTACGATAGAAATAAAGACATAGTACAACAAATTAAAGATAACCCTGATAAATATTTTAACCTTTGGGTTGGTGGCCGAACCGGTGATTATGGTGGATTTGAATGGCCCGATGAAGCGACTCGGAATTCAAGGTCATACGTGAATAAGAATACAGGCGAAACGGTTTACGTTAACGACGCAAGTTTTATTCCCGGTGTTCGTGAAGATGGTAACGGAGGATATATCGAAAACTTAGGAGGTGACGAGACGGTATGGATGACTCCTTTTGAAGCGAATAAACGTTCAACAAGATATTATGGAGGAAATAATATTTATAGTGCCAGTTATGTGAAATTAAGAGAGTTGTCAATAACTTATAAGTTCCCTCAGCAGTGGATACAAAAAGCTAAATTGAGTAATGTATCACTGTCTTTAATTGCACAAAACGTGTTCACTTGGACAAAAGCAAAAATACCGGTTGATCCGGAGCTCGCTTTTATCTCAAATGGAAATACATGGATTCAGGGTGCTGAATATTACAATGTTACACCTTGGACTCGTTCTTATGGAGTTAAACTTAATGTTGAATTTTAATTAGTAGTCATGAAAAAAATAAGTTTGATTTTAACAATTATATTTCTGGGACAAATTTTTCAATCTTGTCATGATGATTTTGACGACATGAATGTGAGTCCGAATAACGCAGAGGAAGTTTCACCTAATTATCTGTTGTCTTATGTGATTTCAGAAACAACAATGAGATTTTATGATTTGGTTAATGAACATACTGATATTGCTGGCGCAATGCAATACACGCAAAGAGGAACAGAATTTAATGCCGCAAATCAGAATTGCTATCAATGGGGAAAGGGGTCCTGGAGCGGATATTATGATATCTTAAGAACCAATCAATTAATGTATGAAGCAGGAGAAGAAGAGAGTAACCAATTTTTTATGGCTGCTTCACTGATAATGAAATCTTTCATTTTTGGATTGTTGGCAGATTTATATGGTGATTGTCCTTATTCTGAAGCATTACAAGCGAATTCCAGTTTGTTGTTCCCAAAGTATGATGCACAAAAGGATGTTTATGAAGGGGTTTTGACGGATTTAAGAACGGCATCAGAAATTCTTGAAGGATTGGATTCTCGATTGAGTGTCTTAGCTTCTTCAGACCTGCTTTATGGAGGAGAGCGGGATAAATGGATAAAGTTTGCTAACTCGCTGAGGTTGAGATACTGTTTGAGATTAGACAATAAAAAAGGCGAACTGGGTATTAACACAGTAAACGAATTTAATGATGCGGCAAGTAAGGTTTTTGAAAGTAATGATGATAATGCAACATTGGTGCTTTTGGGCTTGTCGGAAGATAATTCTGCTGCTGGCGGTTCTGTTAGATCTTCAAACAAACCGTATGCATTCAAACCAGGAAAACCATTGGTTGATTATTTGAAAGAGAGAAACGATCCAAGGCTTCAACGTTGGGTAAATCCGGTAGAAAGAAAATGGGATTTTACAGCAACTGAAGAAACAACCGTGAATTACATCGATATTTTTGGCGATAGTTATGAAATGACCATTTTGCCAACTAATAATACAAGTCTTGATACTTCTGTATATGTAGGATTACCTATTGGGTATGATAATCTTGAATTTTTAGGAAATTATAACAGAGGCGATGGCGTCAGAGATTATCCTGATGAAAGAAGCACATATATTTCCTATTTGTCACCCATCTATTTTGAAAATAGTAATGACTATGTCAATCCTTCGTTGATTACTTATGCTGAAGTTGAATTTATTTTGGCAGAAGCTGCTTATTTAGGAGATTATGGAGTTTCAAGTGTTGAAGAGCATTACAAAGCGGGAATTGAAGCTTCTATGGAGCAATACAAGATATTGTCGGAAGCTCAGGGGTTTGATTTTGAGGAATTTTACAATCAGCAAACAGTTAGTTACAATAGTTCTTCAATAACGAATAAACATGAACTCATTTTAACACAAAAGTGGATTGCACTTTGGTTGCAAGCTGAAGCATGGTTTGATTGGAGAAGAACTGGTTATCCTGATTTTGAACCGGCAGCAAATCCTGCATATGGCCCCGCATTGCCTTTAAGGGTCGCCTATCCAGAGCCATTTGCTGATCCTCAATATGTGGAAAAATATGAGGAAGCAGTGGCAAACCTGTTGAAAACAAGCTATGTGCCATCAAATCAGTCAAATGATCATTCGTACTCAAAAATGTGGTTGCTACAAGGTACCGAGAAGCCTTATTAATTTTTCCTGTTAGGAAAAAGGATGTTGTATGAACTGGTCTTCTGTGTCAGGCATGTCCTTTTTCTTTTAATTAAACTCGACAAATTTGGTTAAGTTTTTAATAAAGAGAGTATCTCTGGAGCATTTGTTTGCAAAGGAGATACTTTTTTAGTTTTTGGATTTTTCAACACTAGCAGAGTAAATTTGTGATGTTGAAAAAATGTTAACCTTCAGCAAAACTAAAAAATAGATAGAGAATTTAAGGAGCTTGTGTTGTTTCTGCTTCACCGCTCTGGTGTCAGACAACAAAAATACCATCCTCGATTTTGTTTTTATAAATACCGAACAAGTCTCCATGGCGCGCAACGAAATGGCTTTGTTCTGCAAAATGTATAGTTTTAGAAATTTCGCAAATTGTTTGTATTCCTGACCCCGGCTTTTTAATATGTATGGCATGAGATGCTGAAGCAACCTGTATTGTTATTTTGCAGGTTGAAAGACGGGAACAAGTTTATATCTTATTGGCGTAACAAAGTGTTCCATCGTTTAAAAGGAATGAACCTTCGGAATGTATAAATGGCAAAGCAGTCTGGCCTTGATAAGTATTGAAAGTAAGGCTGGTTTCTCAAAATTGAATGGTTTTTTTAATCTTCCTGGTTTGGAGGGTGTAGTAATTGTGCCTCACTCTTTGTATTAGATTTGAAATAACATAAAGTTCATTGAACGTTGTTTTTCTGTGCTTTATTTTTTTACTAAAGGGTTAAAATTCAATGTGTTTTTAAGAAGATTTGAGAAGCAAAAATCTGTTAATTAAATTTCTTTTGTAATTCATGTATCAAACAACCATGATTCCGGAACAATAAATAAATACAATAATGAAATCATTGAAAATCATTTATTTAATCAGTATCGCGGTAATATTTACTTTCTTTTCATGTAAGAAGACACCCGCTCCCGAAGATGTAAAAGCCGAAGTTCTCACTGCCGAATTTATTTATGAAACAGCTCCGTTTCCACAATGTCATGCTTCTACAATTGTTGAAACGGAAGATGGTTTTCTTGCTTCATGGTTTGGTGGAACCCGCGAAAAAAATCCGGATGTTTGTATTTATACTTCTGCATTAACAGATGGCAGGTGGAGCACTCCTGTACTTGTTGCCGATGGAATAATAAATGATACTTTGCGTTATCCGTGCTGGAATCCGGTTCTTTTTAAAACTGATAACGGAGAAATTGTCCTTTATTACAAGGTCGGTCCGAGCCCACGCGAATGGTGGGGATTATACAAAGTTTCTGCCGATAACGGAAACACCTGGTCGGAAGCGGTTGAGATTCCCGATAATTTGTTAGGGCCAATAAAAAACAAACCAGAAAATCTGTCTGACGGGACTATTCTGTACCCAACAAGTTTTGAGACGAGAGAAAAGTGGAATATTTATGTGGAGACTTCGGATGAGGATCTGGAAAACTGGAAAAAAGTTGATATTGATAATAATGGTTTTAACGCCATTCAGCCAACCATTCTTTTTTATCCGGAAGGAAAAATTCAAATGTTGTGCCGCAGTAAGGAAAAGAAAATTGTTGAAACGTGGTCTTCAGATAATGGAAAAACATGGTCACCGATAGAAGCCACTTCTCTTGTGAATAACAATTCGGGAATTGATGCAGTGACAATAAAAAATGGTCTACACCTGCTTATTTCGAATCCCATTGAAAAAGGCCGCAATAAAATTGATGTAAAAATCTCAGCCGACGGAAAAAATTGGTTCGACCTGATTGTTTTGGAAGATCAGCCGGAAGGTGAATTTAGTTATCCAGCTATTATTGAAGGCAGCGACGGAACAATTCACATTACGTACACTTACAATCGTAAGACAGTAAAATACGTTCACTTGAAACTGATGTAAAATGTACAGAAGGAGGAATTTTATAAAAAAGGGGGTGTTGGCTGCTTTGGGGACCGGTTTGTTTTCAAAAACCGATGCCGGAGACTTCGAAAAGGAACTAAAATCAGGCGATGGTATAGATTACAAAAGGAACATTCCACTTCGCTATGAAGCTGATGTGGTTGTGATTGGAGGTGGAATAGCTGGTGTCTCAGCTGCAGCATCAGCAGCCGTTTCGGGCGCAAAGGTTATTCTAATCGAGCGTTTCGCAAATTTGGGCGGTATGCTTACAACAGGAGGGGTAGCTAATTTTTGTGGTCAAATTGAGGAACAAGGAGAAGTATTTGACCAGATTTTAAAAGATTTAAAACGATACAGTTCTATAGGGGAAGGAGCTCGGGAAACTGTTTTTAATTTCGAGATTCTTTCACTGGTACTACAGGAAATTTTGCTGGAAAGAGGAGTGAAAATTTTGCTTCACACGCATCTTGTAGATGTATTGACAAAAGGAAATGACATTAAAGAATGTATCATTTGCGGAAAATCCGGACTGGAAGCAGTACGCGGGAAAGTATATATAGATTGCTCTGGAGATGCAGATATGGCAAGATATGCAGGAGTCTCTACAATGAAGGGCGATGGAAAAACAGGATACCAATTGCCGATGTCAAAAATGGCCTTTGTGAGGGAAGTGAATGAAGAAGATTCTCTCATTCAGGTACCGGATAACTGGCCAACTCAAATCACCAGCAAGGAAGATTTACCAATGGTTAGTGTTTGGCCCGATGGACCGGGAGGGAAAGCATTGAAAATCAAAATTCCCATGTTTGATTCAACCTCCACCGAAGGAATTACAAATGCGGAGATACAGGCTCGAAGGCGTACAATGGATGTGCTTAGTTATTATCAGAAGATTGAAAATAAAAATTGGAGATTAACCCACAGCGCGCCAATGATTGGGGTTCGGGAAGGATGCCGTGTGGAAGGCGATTATATTTTAACGGTGGACGATTTACGTGCTGGGAAAACATTTGATGACGGAGTTGCCCGCGGTACGTTTTATCTCGACGGGCATGGTCTGACCGATGACAAAAGAACCTACATTCTTCCAAAAGATCAATTAAATGTGCCTCCTTACCAGATTCCAATGCGATGCCTGATCTCAAAAGATGCAGATAATTTATTGGTAGCCGGACGTTGTTTATCGGCTGAACAGCTTGCATTATCTTCGGCGCGGGTATCTACTACCTGCTCCATGATGGGGCAGGCAACAGGTATTGCTGCCGGGATGGCTGTTCTGAAGAATACAAAGGTCAGAAAACTGGACTATAAAGAAATTCAGAAAGAAGTATTGGGCCGGGGAGCTCAGCTCGATGTGTCAAAACAAATTTATCGCGTTCATGGATAGTGCCAATGAATATGAAACATCAGGAACCGAAATATAATTACTTTATTTTACCGGTCATTCTTTTAACCTTGCTTCTTGGTTCATGTGGACAGGAGGAAAAAGGAAAAGAAATTGTTGATCTGAAATGTGAATACCTGGTCAATCCTTTGGGAATTGATGTGGTGCATCCACGGCTATCATGGAGAATGGAAAGTACGGAGAATGGCGCAGGCCAAACAGCTTACCGAATACTGGCCGCAACAAATATGGATCTCCTGAAAAACGAAACTCCGGATCTTTGGGATTCCGGTAAGATAGAAAGCAGTCAATCCATTCAGGTGGAATATAATGGGAAACCTCTGAACTCAGGAATGAAAGTTTTCTGGAAAGTGCAGGTTTGGGATGAAAAAGGAAAAAAGTTAAACTGGAGTCAGTCAGCGTATTGGGAGATGGGACTTTTAAATAAAGAGGATTGGCAAAGTCACTGGATTGGTGCTCCGGATTTACTATCAAAAGAGGAATGGAAGTTACCTTCACCGTTGTTTCGCAAAAAGATTCAGATTCAAAAGAAGATAAAAAGGGCACGCGTCTACATCTCGGGTCTTGGTTATTACGAATTATACATTAATGGCAAAAAAGTGGGCAACCATGTGCTTTCGCCCAATCAAACGAATTACGATCGCCGTGATTTGCAAAAATGGGATGAGCCAAGAGTTGGGAACATGACAACCACCGTTTTGTATGAAACTTATGATATTACGCCAAACCTGCAACAGGGTGAAAACGCGTTAGGCGTTATGCTCGGAAATGGTTGGTATATTCAGGCGGATCGGCCAAAAGACAATTGGTTATGGTATGATACTCCAAGGTTGCTTGCTCAGTTTGAAGTTGAATACACAGACGGTTCAAAACAAATAATAGCAACTGATGAAAGCTGGAAGACCTCTTTAAGCCCGATTTGCTATAACGGGTTACACAGTGGTGAAATTTATGACGCAAGAATGGAACAGCCGGGGTGGGATGCTCCGGAATTTGACGATACAAACTGGGGAAGTGCATCAATTGTGCGTTCCCCTACAGGTATGATAAAAGCGCAAATGTCACCTTCTGACCGCGTGACTGAAACCATCAAACCTGTTTCGGTTGTTGAGATTGAAAAGGGTATCTACCGTTTCGATTTAGGAAAAATGATTTCAGGGTGGGCTCGATTAAAATTATTAGGTGCCAAAGGAACAGAGGTTAAGCTTCGTTTTGTTGAGGAGCTCGGCCCGACGTATGCACAGACTGATACCTATATTTTAAAAGGTGAAGGAACCGAAATCTGGGAGCCTCGTTTTACCTGGCATGCTTTCAGATATGTGGAAGTGAGCGGCTTCCCTGAAAAGCTTACTGTTGATAATCTGGAAGGCAGAGTCGTACATACCGATGTACAAAAAACAGGAAGTTTTGAAAGTTCGGAACCCTTATTGAATCAAATTCTAAAAAATTATCAGTCGACACAATTGGGAAATATGCACGGAGGTATTCCCAGTGACTGTCCGCATCGTGAGCGTCGTGGATATACAGGTGATGGACAGATTTCAGCAAAGGCGGCAATTTATAATTTTGATATGGCCTCTTTTTACACCAAGTGGTTAAATGACATAAGAGACGCGCAAAATCACAAAACCGGTTACGTTCCCAATACCACGCCTTATCAGGATGGAGGTGGCGGAACTGCCTGGGGGGCTGCTTACATCATTATTCCCTGGTACATGTATCAGTTTTACGCCGATGTGCGCATTCTGGAACAACATTACGAGGGAATGAAACATTGGATTGAATACATGAAAAATTCCCTTGATAAAAATGGAATTCTTGCCAATCAAGGGTTAGGAGAGTGGGTTCCGCCGGAAGCCGTTGAGGTTCCGCCTGATTTTGTAAATACCTGTTATTATTTTCATTGTTGCCGGTTGATGGAGAAAGTAGCTAATGTACTTCAGAAAGAAAACGATAAAGAATATTATTCGCAGTTAGCTACAAATGCTCGTTACGTAATCAATTCAACCTGGTTCAATGGTGAAAGCTCAAATTACTCAATTGGGAGACAGGGAGCTAATATTTTTCCGCTGGGTTTTGGGATTACTTCAGAAAATAAGGTGGAGGCAGTTTTTAAAAATCTCATCGGGAATGTTTTAAAGAATAAGGTTCATTTTGATACTGGAATATTGGCAACGCCATTACTGTTAGATGTTTTAACACAGGGAGGAAGGTCCGATCTTGCACACACTATAATGACACAACGCGACTTTCCATCGTTTGGCTATATGATTGAAAACGGAGCCACTACCCTTTGGGAAACCTGGCAGGGAGATGCATCCCACAGTCACCCCATGTTTGGCAGTGTTTGTGAATGGTTGTTCCAATCGCTGGGAGGCATTTCTCCCGATGAGGAATTTCCTGGGTTTAAACACAGCATCATCCGGCCTTATCCGGTTAAGAGTTTGCAATTTGTAAATGCTTCTTATCCTTCGCTTTATGGTAATATTACTTCGAAGTGGGAATGGAAAGGTAACGATTATTTTTTCGATGTAACAGTTCCCGCAAACACGTGGGCAACTGTTTATGTGCCGGCTGAGAGTATGGAAGCAGTTACCGAGGGAGGTAAATCAATTTTAAAAAATCCGTTTATTCAGTTTGTGAAAATGGAGAAACAAAATGCTGTTTTTGAAGTACAATCCGGGAAATACAATTTTGTATCAAAAGATGCCAAAAAGATGATGAAAGAACCCATTCTTCCGGCACCCGTAATTGCGCCAAGAGATACTTTGGCTTCAGTCGGCGACTCGGTGAAAGTTAATATTTCGTCGGGTATTGACGATGCAAATATTTTTTATACACTTGACGGTTCTGAGCCAGACACCACCTCAATGCTTTTTATTCATCCATTTTACTTGCAGCAACCGGCTGAAGTAAAAGCAAAGTCTTTTAAAAATGGATATATAAGTAGTTTTGCAAAAAGCAATAAGGTCAGTTTTATGAATCCTGAGGTGAACGGGGTGACTTACCAGTATTACGAAGGCGTCTGGACGGAGCTACCCGATTTTTCAAAATTGAAAAGTGATAAAACTGGTATTGTTTATGCATTTGGTCTGGACAAAATAAACCCGCAAAAAGATGAATTTGCGTTGCGTTTTACCGGAAAACTAAAGATAGAAAGAGCAGGGGAATATGAATTTTATATTCACTCGAATGATGGAAGTTGCCTGTACATAGATAAAAAACAGGTAGTGAATCATAATGGTTTACATGGAGCTGAATTGGAAAAGAGTAATAAAATAAGGCTGGAAGCGGGTTTACACAACATTCAACTGGATTATTTTCAGGCCGGCGGTGGTTTGTTTTTACAGCTGGAATATGCTGGCCCGGGGATAAAAAAACAGGATGTACCGGCTATAGTTTTATTTCAGAAATAACAATAAAAAGTATATTGTCTAAAATTCACCTTTTGTAGCTCAATTATTATGTTCGTTTTAGTTTAAATACTTATTTTTGGTTTCAAATCCAAACAAATAACCCATTAATGAAAAAAACTTCACTGAACGATATCGCACAACAACTCGGAGTTTCAAAAACATTGGTTTCTCTGGTGCTGAATGGAAAGGGAAAAGAACACCGCATTAGTGAAGACATTCAAAAAAAAGTAAAAAAGCTGGCAAAGGAGCTAAATTACCGACCAAACCAAATTGCTAAAGGTTTACGAACTGGAAAAACAAACACAATAGGACTAATTATTGCCGATATGGCTAATCCTTTTTTTGGTAAACTCGGACGCGAAATTGAAAAAGAAGCATCTCTTCACGGTTATCGTGTAATGTTTTGTAGTTCAGATGAAAAGGCTGAAAATTCTCAGAAGCAAATAGAAATGCTTCAGCAGGGGCAGGTGGATGGAATTATAATTTCTCCACCAGAAGGAAGTGAAGAGCAAATTTTATCACTTGAGGCTAGTAAAACTCCTTATGTACTTGTTGACAGATATTTTGCAGATATTGACTCCAATTATGTGGTTGTGGATAATTTTCAGGCCGCTTATGAAGGAACGAAGCATATGATAAATAATGACATTAGAAAGATTGCATGTGTTACAACAAGTGCCCGTTTGGTTAATATGATTCAGCGACTGGAAGGGTACAAAAAAGCTCTTACTGATTCAAATATCCCGGTATTGGAAGAGCGAATAAAAGTAATGCCTTTTTCACACGAAAAAAACGATGTGTTTTATGCGATAAAAGAATTATTGTCGGCTAAAGATAGAGTTGAAGCAATTCTTTTCACTACAAGTAAAATAGGAGTAATGGGATTGGAAAGTATTCATTCGTTGGGGATGCAGGTTCCGAGCGACGTCAGAGTGGTGAGTTTTGACGACCCGGATGCTTATAAAATTAGTTTTCCTCCAATTTCTGCAATTGCGCAACCTTTAAAAGAAATAGGTAGGGAGTCAGTTAAGATCTTGTTGGAGAATATTAAAAATAAAGAGCATAAAAAGCAAAAAGTAATATTAAATACGCGATTTATTGAAAGAAAATCAAGCAGTAAATAATTTTTTTTATATTTTAGCTAAACCGATTTAACTAAGAAGATTTAAAGAATGGATAAAAATATAGACGAATACTACATAGGCCTGGACATAGGAGGTACAAAATGCGCAATCGTAATTGGAGATAAGCACTTCAATATTCTTAAGAAGATTAGATTTGATACAAAAACAGAAAGAGGTTACACTGACATATTAGATGAATTCCACTACCAAATAGACAAGTTATTTGCAGAATATCCCAAAGAAAATCTAAGACGTATCGGTATAAGCTGCGGAGGCCCCTTGGATTCAAAGGAAGGGGTGATTTATTCTCCGCCAAATTTGCCGGGATGGGATAGTGTACCGATAGTTGAAATTTTTAATAAAAAATACGGTGTGCCTGTTGCTCTTCAGAACGATGCAAATGCCTGTGCGCTGGCAGAATGGCTGATGGGCGCAGGAAAAGGAACTCAAAATATGGTTTTTCTGACCTTTGGAACAGGAATGGGATCCGGACTGATTTTGAATGGTCGGCTTTATACCGGAACCAACGATTTAGGAGGAGAAGTAGGTCATATCCGTTTGGCCGATGAAGGACCGGTTGGTTTTGGAAAAGCCGGTTCGTTTGAAGGTTTTTGTAGTGGGGGAGGAATTGCCCAGTTGGCAAATTCCGTTGTAACTGATAAATTAAGGAAAGGTGAGACTGTTGATTTTTGTCCGAATATTGAAATGGCGGCAGAGCTCACAGCAAAAGATGTAGCTATGGCTGCAAAAATCGATGATCCGGTAGCAAAAGAAATTATCCGCATTTCAGCAGAATATCTTGGTCGGGGTTTGGCTGTTCTTATTGATATAATTAATCCCCAATGTATTGTAATTGGAAGTATTTATGCTCGTAATGAAATGTTGTTTAAACCACATGTTGACAGAATTCTTAAAGAGGAAGCTATTCCCGCTGCAATTGAAGTTTGCAAGATAAAACCAGCACTTCTTGGAGAATCAATCGGTGATTTTGCTGCACTTGGCGTGGCTATTTATGAAAATGAATTTTGATATATACAGTAACAATGAAAGAAAATAGTATTTTGCAGCAATTGCTAAAACGATATAGCAATCTTGCTCCATTGGAAAAATCTATAATAGAAGCAGTAGAAATAATAATAGATTCATACAAAAATGGGGGGAAAGTGTTGGTTTGTGGAAATGGCGGAAGCTGTTCTGATGCAGACCATATCGTAGGAGAGTTAATGAAAAGTTTTGAAGGACATCGTCCTTTGGATTCAGAAATCCAGAAAAGATTAAGCACGCTCTCGCCGGAAAGAGGAAAAGAACTTGCATTGAAATTACAGCAAGGGCTGCCTGCAGTATCACTTACGGTTCATAATGCCTTAATTACTGCGGTTGCAAACGACATAAACGGAGACCTGATTTTTGCCCAACAAATTACCGGATTAGGAAACGAAGGCGATATTCTGATTGGACTGAGTACTTCGGGAAATTCACAAAATGTGGTCGATGCATTTCTGGTAGCTAAAGCAAAGGGGTTAAAAACCATCGGCTTTACAGGTGATACCGGTGGAAAATTGAAAGAATTGAGCGATGTTTTATTAAATGTTCCGGAAAGACGAACTGCGTATGTGCAGGAATTACACTTGCCTGTTTACCATGCAATATGTATGATGATTGAAGATAAGGTCTTTAACTTGGATTAAGCGAACAAGAATTAGCGAATCAATAAAACTACCATTATCATGAAAAAGTCAAAAACCTCTTCCGGTTCTTCTTTTTCGAGAAGAGATTTTCTAACCCGGACAGTAGCGGGAACAGCTATGATTGCTTTCGCTCCTGTCAATGCAATTTATGCAACAAACAGCGATGGGAAAATTTCGTGGCCAGCAGAAGCATCAAATTATCGTTTTCATATGATAGGTCATGCTCATATCGATCCTGTATGGTTGTGGCCCTGGGCAGAGGGAATGTCAGTTGTTCACAGTACGTTTCAATCTGCGTTGGACAGGATGAATGAAACACCTGATTTCGCTTTTGTCGCAAGTTCAGCGCAGTTTTACCAGTGGGTGGCTGAAAATGATCCTCAGATGCTAATAGAGATTAAAAAACGCGTAGAAGAGGGTCGATGGAATATTGTTGGAGGATGGTGGGTAGAACCCGATGTTAATATTCCCAATGGCGAAGCAATGGTAAGGCAGGGACTTTACGGACAGAAAACCTTTGAACGTTTATTGGGACGAAAAGCTAAGATTGCTTTTAACCCCGATTCGTTTGGACACGCCGGAACATTACCGCAAATTTTGAATCTGCAGGGAATGAAACATTATGTTTTTATGCGTCCTGGGCCGCATGAAAAGGAAATTCCAGCCGACCTGTTTTGGTGGGAAAGTCCCGACGGTTCAAAAGTACTAACCTATCGTATTCCTATTAGTTATAACGAAACACAACCTGTAAACAGGCGAGTGGAACAGGTGCTGGAACGTTTTCATAATCAGCCGATGAAGAATTTTATGGCATTTTACGGAGCAGGAGATCATGGAGGTGGTGCGACAAAAGAAAATATTAAGTCGATAGAGCAGTTGAAAACTGAAAACGGTGCACCTGAAATACTTTTTAGCACGATGGAGAAGTATTTTGAAGAAATAGATAATAAGAATCTTGAGTTACCGACGGTAAATGAAGATTTACAACACCATGCACAAGGTTGTTATACAGCAGAAATAGAAATTAAAAAAGGAAACCGGCAATCGGAAGCCGCTCTTGTTACTGCAGAAAAATTGGCCGCTGTTGGCTCACAGGCATGGGGAGCAAATTACCCCAAAAGTGAGTTTTCTGTCGCCTGGCAACGTGTACTTTTTCTTCAGTTTCATGATAGTCTCGCCGGAACATCACTACCTGAACACTCGGCAACCGCCCGCGAGGGTTATGGTTTTTCCCTAGATACAGCACATCAGGCTACGTATAAGACAATTCAGAAACTGGAGTGGCAAATTCCTGCGGAAGATCCCGAATCAGAGTATATGGTTGTTTTTAATCCGAATACATGGAAAGTAAGGAAAACAGTGGAGTACGATTTTAACTGGAATGACCGTCACAAATCATCAAGAGTAGAAGATGAGCAAGGAAATCCGCTTCCTCACCAGTGGGCCCCGGGAACGACTGAAACTGGTAGCCGAAAAAAGCTACTGACAGAAGTGACGTTACCTGCTTTTGGGTATCGTCAGCTTCGGCTTATGGACGCTGATTCACCTTCCATAAAAGATGGTGTAACCGTCAGTAATAAT
This sequence comes from Maribellus maritimus, assembly GCF_022267315.1. Lineage (GTDB taxonomy): Bacteria > Bacteroidota > Bacteroidia > Bacteroidales > Prolixibacteraceae > Draconibacterium > Draconibacterium maritimum. The sequence goes on along the minus strand of NZ_JAIKLE010000021.1, from coordinate 32,225 downwards.
ACGGTTGAAAACATATTTTATAAGATCAGTTTTTCTGAAAATGGAGAAATTGGAATTTTGGATAAGAGCACAGGAGATGAAGTTTTTGCCGGCAAACAGAAGGGCTGTAAAGCGATTATTCTAGACGATCCAAGCGATACATGGAGTCACGATGTTAAAGCCTTTTCTGATGAAATCGGAGCCTTTGAAGATGCCAAAGTTAAAGTTATTCAAAATGGTCCGGTAAAAGCCGTTGTAAGGGTGGTTAGTACCTACGGAAATTCAACTTTAACAATCGACTGGTCGCTGTCAAAAACTTCGCGAAATATTGAAGCAGACGTATCGCTTGATTGGCATGAGCACCTCAAAATGCTGAAATTTTCTTTTCCGGTAAATGTGAAGGCCCCCGAGGCAACCTATGAGGTTCCTTACGGACATATTGTCCGCGAAGCAAATGGAGATGAGAATCCTGGTCAGCGATGGATCGACATAACAGGAAAACAAAACGGAAAAACTTACGGACTAACCGTAATGAATGATGCGAAATATGGTTACAGTGTTAACGAAAATGATGCACGAATCTCTGTTGCACGTTCTGCCGTTTTTGCGCATCACCGACCGAAAAAACTGAGCCCGGAAAATGAATACCGGTGGATGGATCAGGGAATTCATACATTCAGAATGTTACTTGTTCCTCATAGTGACTCGTGGAAGGAAAATAATGTTGCAATGACAGCTGAAGAATTTATGGCGCCTCCAATATGTATATATCAGGGAATTCATGGAGGAAAACTGTCGAAGTCAGATTCGTTTCTCAAAGTTGATAAAACAAATATAATTGTTACTTCAATAAAACAAGCTGAAGATAACAGCGATATAATTGTTCGCTGCGTTGAATCATCGGGGATACCAACAACTGCATCAATCGATTTGATTTTTGCAGGGAGTAAATGGAGTGGCAAATTTAGAGCCTGCGAGATTAAGAGTCTCAGACTGAATTCATATTCAGGTAAGGTAAGTGAAGTAAATGTGTTGGAAGAGCTTTGATTTTTCTGAAAAATTTAAATAGACAAAGATGTATAAAATATTTAAAATCAACACTTTTTTAATAGTTGCAAGCCTTGTTGTAACGGGCTGCGTTAAGATGGAATCCAAGGATTATGTGGCTTATGTCGATCCGATGATTGGAACCGATTTTCACGGCCATACTTTTCCCGGGGCAGCTCTGCCCGGAGGATTGGTTCAAATGAGTCCCGATACCGGAACTGAGGACTGGGACTGGTGTTCCGGTTATCATTATTCGGATAATTCATTGATGGGGTTTAGCCATTTGCACCGCAGTGGAATGGGGGCAGGTGATTGGGGAGATGTTTTACTTATGCCAACTACCGGCGAAGTAAAGGTTAATCCCGGAAGTAAAGTAAACCCCGACGAAGGATACCGTTCTCGTTTTTCTCATGAAGAAGAAACTGCTTCGGCTGGTTATTATTCGGTTTTTTTGAAAGATTACGCGGTAAAAGCTGAGTTAACAGTTTCGCCTCGAGCTGGTTTTCATCGTTATACTTTCCCGGAATCAGACGCGTCACATATTATTATTGATGCCGGACATGGTATTCGTGAAAGATACAGGCAAGGTAGCGAAATTGAGATTGTTAGCGACACGGAGATTGTGGGACATCGTGCTTCGCATGGTTTTGTCAAACACAAAAACGTATATTTCTGCGCACGGTTCAGTAAACCCTTTAAAGCATCCGGAACATGGAATGAAGAAAATATAAAACCAGGATCAAAAGAGGACGAAGGAAAATACATCGGTGCTTTTGTTGATTACGAAACTACTGAAAACGAAACCATCGAGGTAAAGATTGGAATTTCTTATACAAGTGTCGAGCAGGCTCGGCTGAATTTAGATACAGAAATACCGGGCTGGAATTTTGATGAAATAAAAGAACAAGCCAGTCAAACATGGAATGTCGCGTTGGGCAAAATTGAAGTTGAGACTCCGGATGGAAATGATGAAACTTACAATCAGAATAAAAAGACAACGTTTTACACTGCACTATACCATTCCTTGCTTTTTCCGGCAACTTTTAGCGATGTGGATGGAAAATATGTTGGTTTGGATGGAAAAGTTCATACCGCGGAAGGCTTTACTTATTTAAGCGATTTTTCGTTGTGGGACACACATCGAGCGGAAATGCCACTGCTTACACTTGTTGAACCACAGAGAAATGTAAATGCAATTCGCACCATGTTGGCTCAGTTCGAACAGGGAGGCTGGCTACCTACACCGCAACAGTTTGGAAATAGCTATACAAACGACATGATCGGCGACCATCCAGTGGCTGCGATTGCAGATGCTTTTCAAAAAGGAATTGCCGATTTTGATGCAGAGGAAGCCTACAAAGCTGTTCGGAAAAATGCAATGGAAACACCTCCTGCCGATCACCGTTCAAGAGGTAGAATAGGCTTGGATTATTATTTGAAAGACGGTTATTTACCGTACAACAAAGTTCGGGAATCGGTTTCAAGAACACTGGAATATGCATACAACGATTGGTGTGTGGCCCAGCTGGCAAAAGCTTTGGGAAAAGAAGATGATTATAAATTTTTTATGCAACGTGCCGCCAATTATAAAAATGTATTGGATCCGGAAACAGGATTGGCTCGCCCAAAAGATAGCGAAGGAAAATGGCTGGATCCATTTAACCCAACTTTTGTCGGGCATGGAGATGAACGCCACTATACAGAAGCAAATGCATGGCAGTATACATGGTTCGTTCCGCACGATGTGCAGGGATTGATTGATTTTGAAGGCGGAAGAGAAAACTTCGAGAGCAAGTTGGATACGCTTTTTACAATGAGTTCCGAAGTACAGGAAACAGTTTCAGATGTAACCGGTTTGATCGGACAGTATGCACACGGAAACGAGCCTAGTCACCACACTTTGTATTTGTATGATTACGCTGGCACTCCATGGAAAACACAGGAGTTAGCCAGAAAAGTAATGGATGAATTGTACCATACAGGCCCGGACGGTTTGTGTGGAAACGAGGATATGGGACAAATGTCAGCCTGGTATGTGTTAAGCTCGATGGGATTTTATGAAGTTGCCCCCGGTCAGAATTTATATGCAATTGGTAGCCCGGAGTTTGCCAAAGTCGTTATTCATCTTAATGAAAAATATTACAAAGCTCCTGAGTTTACAATAGAAACAATCAACAACAGCAAGGACAATAAATATATTCAATCCGCCACATTAAACGGAAATCCTTTAAACAAAACATGGTTTAGCCACAGCGAAATTAAAAACGGCAGTGCGCTGGTATTTGAAATGGGAGTTGAACCAAATAAATCGTGGGGTACGAAACCGGAAGATGCACCTCCTTCAATGACAAAAACGAATTAACATAGAAAACACTTTTAAGAAATGAATAAAGAACAATTACAACAAGTTTTAAAAGAAATAAATGAGGTGAAGATTGCCGTTGTAGGCGATTTTTGTTTGGATGCTTACTGGTTTATTGATGAGTCAAAAAGTGAGATTTCTATTGAAACAGGTCAGAAAACAAGGCCGGTGAAAGAACAACGGTATTCACTGGGAGGTGCAGGAAACGTAACAAACAATCTCACGGCCATGGGCGTAAAAGACGTTCGTGCTTTTGGAGTGCTTGGAAGAGATCCCTATGGAACAGAGATGGTTAAAATTATGCGCGAAAACGGAATTAACCCCGATAATTTATTGATTCAATCAGGAGACTGGTCAACACATGTTTATACAAAACCTTATGTGGGCGATTTTGAAGAAGGACGAATTGATTTTGGTAATTTTAATAGTCTTTCAACAGCAACGGCCAACGAATTAATTCAGAATTTAATAAATACTGTTCCTGAAGTAGATATTATTATTATTAATCAGCAGGTTTTATCGGGAATTCATACAGAGTATTTTAAGTCTGAATTGGTAAAAGTAATTCAGCGTTTTCCTGAAAAAATATTTATTGTTGACAGCCGAAATTATAACGATTATTATGACGGTGCTTATCGGAAAATGAACGATACAGAAGCAGCTCGTTTGTTTGGCCTTGATAAAGATGCAGCAGATGTTGTACTTTATTCAGAAGTGAAAGATGCAGCTGATTATTTATACAAGAAGTTCGGAAAACCAATGTTCATTACTCGTGGCTCACGAGGTTCTGTTGTTGTTGATGAAGGCGGAGTTACCGATATTCAGGGGTTGATGATTATTTCAAAAGTGGATACCGTTGGTGCTGGTGATAGTTATCTGGCTGGCGCTGCGTCGGCTTTGGCAGCTGGTTATTCAATGGAAGAAGCTGCTGAAATTGGCTCTTATGTTGCTGGCGTTACCGTGCAGAAATTATTCCAGACAGGAACGGCTTCACCTGAAGAAATTCTGGAAATTGGAACAGATCCGGATTTTATTTATAATCCGGAATTAGCGGAAGATACGCGTCATGCAAAATACTTCGACAATTCTGAAATAGAAGTTGTAAACGAGTGGGGTAAGGAGTTAAGCATTAGTCATGCAATTTTTGACCACGACGGAACCATCTCAACATTGCGCGAAGGTTGGGAACATATTATGCAGCCAATGATGATGAAAGCTATTCTTGGCACTCATTTTCAGGATGCAGATGAAGCTTTGTATCATAAAGTGCAAATCCGGGTAATCGATTTTATCGACAAAACAACGGGAATACAAACGCTGGTGCAAATGAAAGGCTTGGTTGACTTGGTAAAAGAATTTGGTTTGGTGCCCGAAGAAGAAATTTTAGATGAATTTGGCTACAAAGAAATTTACAATAATGACCTTTTGAAAATGGTTCGAATCCGCGAAGCAAAATTATCAAGAGATGAGCTTTCTTTGGAAGATGTTACGCTGAAAAATGCTGTGCAATTGTTGGAAGCCTTGCATAAAGCCGGTGTTAAAATGTATTTGGCCAGTGGCACAGATGAAGAAGATGTAAAAAATGAAGCTCGCATTTTAGGTTACGACCATTTATTTGAAGGAATTTATGGCGCAGTTGGCGACGTAAATAAAGAAGCCAAAAAAATGGTTCTCGACCGTATTTTGAATGATATTGGCGATTCAAACACCGGTCAGGTTGTTGCGTTTGGCGATGGTCCGGTAGAAATTCGTGAAACCCGCAAAAGAGGAGGAGTTACTGTAGGAATTGCAAGTAATGAATTAAAACGCCACGGTTTAAATGAAAGTAAACGTACACGTTTGATTAAAGCTGGTGCCGACATTGTAATTCCAGATTTTTCCCAACTATCTAAATTATTGCAGTTGTTAAATATCCAAGCGTAGTAAGTTATGCCTTATCCAAAATTTGATAGGAGTCGACTGGAAGTAAAAAGACTGGTCGATAGAAAAAATAAAGTTTATATTGAAAAAGATCATATTCCGGTTGACCATCAGCCGGAACATTTAAGTGAACGAGGGGTTCAGCTAATTGAGAAAACAGCAGAACGTATTCGAAAGGCGAGAAGATTAAACCGTTCGGTTATGCTTACTTTCGGTGCACACACCATTAAAAATGGAATGGCTCCAACACTCATCGCATTAATGAAAGACGGTTGGGTTACGCACCTGTCAACCAACGGAGCCGGCATTATCCACGATTGGGAATTTTCATATCAGGGAAAATCCAGCGAGGATGTGCGTGAAAACGTAAACCTTGGCCAGTTTGGAATCTGGGACGACACTGGGTTTTATATCAATCTGGCTATAATTGTTGGCGCCTACGAAGGACTTGGTTACGGCGAAGCTGTTGGAAAAATGATTAAAAATGAAGGTTTGGAAATTCCTGCACTATCAACTTTATATAAACAGGTGCAGCAAAAGATGGAAAGCGAGCCTGCCGCCGCCGCCGGAGCAGTTGATTTGGCAAGTGCAATTCAACAGTTTGGCTTGAAGCCGGGCTGGATGGAGGTTGCACACCCTTTCAAAAAATATTCAGTACAGGGAAATGCCTATGCATTAGGAATTCCTTTTACTGGTCACCCTATGTTTGGACACGATATTATTTACAATCACCCGATTAATCACGGGGCTGCTATTGGACGTACTGCATTGACCGATTTCTTGTATTTTGCAGAAAGTGTAAGCAATCTCGAAGATGGAGTTTATCTTTCGGTTGGTTCGGCAGTGATGTCGCCCATGATTTTTGAAAAATCACTCTCAATGTCTCAGAATGTTGAAATTCAAAACGGTAACCATATCGATAATCATTATATGTTGATTGTGGATTTAGCGGAATCTGACTGGGATTGGGCGAAAGACGGGGAACCACCGATGGATAATCCGGCATACTATTTACGTTACTGTAAAACGTTTAATCGAATGGGCGGAGAGATGCATTATCTGACAGCCGATAATCGCGATTTTCTACTTGCTCTTTATCAAAAGCTTCAGAGCTAAATAATTACTGCAACCTAAACCTATTTTATGGCTAATCAAACTTTTAGACGAATTAGAACGTATGTGTTTGCAATTGGTTTTTTTTGTCTGTTTGTTTTTACTGCAAAAGGACAAAGTTTTTCACATGCGTTTACCGATGATGAATTTATTTCCGACTGGTTGATTTGCGGGCCTTTTCCAAGTGATGAAAACGAAAATATCAATACTGATTTTTTACTTTCTGATGGAGGTGAAACTAACATTAATCCACAAATTGGTAAAAGCTATCTAAGTAATTCAATACCCAATGGTAAGGTGAAGTGGCAATATGCAAAAGCAGAAAAAAGCGGACGCCTTAATTTTCGTGAATTGGTAGAGCCGAACCAAAAAAATGTGGTATATGCAGCAGCCGTAATTGAATGTGAGCATGCCCAGCCTGTTGTTTTGAAATTTGGAAGTAACGACAGGCTGAAGGTATGGTTAAATGGGAAACTCATTCATTTTTATAGCCAAGTTCGTGCCGGTGGCCCCGATACTGATCATATTCCGGTTGGACTTAAAAAAGGGAAAAATCTGTTGCTGGCAAAAGTCGATAATGATGGGGGAAACTGGTGGTTGTATGCCCGTTATAAAAAACTTGACCGGGTTGATGATAATCTTTTCGTTTGGGGACCGGTGGTAAGCGAAGCTGCCAAAAGAATTTCAAAAAATGAGATTGCCGACTTGTTTGATATTATGGTTTTTAATGTTTCAGAATCTGAAACAGGGCCATTTTCCTTTGGTGTTGAGAAAGAACGGGGAAGGAAAGAAAAGACGCTTGTGGTTGAAAAACTTGCTCCCGGAGGATTTGAGTGGCTAAATCTGGAATCGCCGGTGGAGGAAGATTTTCTTGGAAAAAAACTAAATGCAAAATTATTTATAAAAACAGCACAAACCCAAAAAAGATTTTCTGTAGAAACGGAACGGAGTGATGTAAACGATGGGAAAACTTATTTAGTTCAGGGGTTTCATGTTGATCCTGTTTGGCGAGACAGCCAGTCGGGTTACCAGGCAATGTCTTTTTCTAATTTATATCAGTTTTTGCGTGCCGCCCAGGTTGACCCGAATTTTGGTTTGTTTTTGCATGAAATTGCTTATTTGAAACCATACTACGCAGAACACCCAAAAGAACGAGCAATGATTCGGGAGATGATAAAAACGGGCCAGATTGAAACAGGAGGTTCCTACAATCAACCCAATGAAACTTCCATTTCAGGCGAGGCTTTTATTCGCAATGTTTTGTACGGTCGTTTGTTTCATGAAAATGTTTTGCACGATGCCCCTAAAGTTTATACGCCGTGGGATGTGTTTGGGCATATCATTCAGTTGCCGCAAATTCTTGCAAAATCGGAGTTTATTGGTACAACGTGGGAACGTGGAAATTACCGTTCTCCTTTTGTTCGGGTTCCCGGAGTACCGGATGTATATCACTCCTTGTCACCCGATGGGACTGCACTTTTGAATCGAAAAGTTTCTTATGTATATCGTGGATTCTCAAGCAGTAATTTTCATGATTTGGATTTGAACACCCGTAAACATTTTAAAGAACAAATAGAGGAGCAGCAAAGCGAAATTCCGGGTATAAAATATAATTTCATTTTGGACGCACTCGATGAAAAAGCACCTACTCCATGGTATATCGGCAGGTCGGATATTTTTAAAACTTTTGTTCCCGGGGTTACAACACGCCCCGATGGAGCTGAACAATATTTTAAGGATATAAAAGAACAGGAAAATGAAGATAAGCTGGATATTCCACTTGTTTCCAGAGATGAATCGCAATACAACGAAGGCTGTGAATTATCCCGCTTCGATTTAAAAATGGGCAATCGTCTGGCAGAGAATACAGTTCTTTCTGCTGAAAAATTTGGAACTATTGCAAATTTAATGGGGCAGGCTTATCCTGCTTTGGAACTGGATAAAGCCTGGCGTCAGTTACTATATGGCCAGCACCACGATGGAATTACCGGTTGTGGAGCCGATGTTCCTTACCTGGATTTGACAGAGGGATACCACGAAGCGCTGGATTTAAGCAGTAAAGCCTTGGCTGATGCACAAAGTTTTATTGCAGAACAGGTACAAACGGATGCGCAAAAAGGTATGCCCCTGGTGGTTTTTAATCCGCTAAACTGGGAGCGAAACGATAAAGTTTCTGCTGTTCTGAAGTTTGAAGAACCGGTAAAGGCATTCAAAATGGTAGATGAGAACGGGAATATTTCAGCTTTGGAAATGGAAGTTTTGGAAAAAATAAACGGAAAGATTAGCATTGCAAATGTCCATTTTATGGCGAATGCAGTTCCTTCGGTAGGCTACAAAACGTATTGGGCAGTTCCTGTTGATGGAGATAATGGAAATTCAGAAACGAAACACAGTACAACTTTTAAAATTGAAAATGAATTCTTTTCCATTACATGCGATGAAAATATGGGCGGCGGGATTACCAGCATTATTGATAAATCTACTGGCAAAGAGTACATAAAAAAAGAAACAGGCCATCCGGGAAATGAATTGATTCAGTTAAAAGAAGGCCCGGGTTTTGAACCGGCCTGGCGTTTTATAACTACCGGCGAGAAGAAATTTTCAAAAGATACTCCCTGTAAAATTGAAGTGGAAGAAAATGCACTTGGAAAAAAATTGATTGTAACCGGAGAGATGGATCGAATGAAAAATCGGATTCAGGAAATTACATTGTATAATGGCGTGCCTCGCATCGATTTCCGTACAACGCTGGTGGACTACAAAGGAATGGACGGGAAAAACCTTATTGAAAATGACGACCGGGCGAGGAAAAACGATCGGGATTTGTATTGTATTGGTTTTCCTATTGATTTGGACGGCGCCATTCCTGTTTTTGAAGATCGCTTTGCAACCAAAAGTTATTTCAAAAGCAAAGGGTATTTGGAATACTACAGTACCGATGTGGCCTGGACTTCGCGCCATGCCATGAATTCGTGCAACAATTGGCTGGATTACAGTTATTCTGTAAAAGTTGATTTTGGAAACGCTGGTTCAGTGGCTGTTGGCCCGGCTGAAATAATTACACCGCAAAAGGGAAATGCACGAAAATTAGGGTTTTCGCTGATGGAGGCTCTGGCCAAAAAAGGAGTTACGGCAACCCCTTCTTTTGATTCGGTTGAAAGAGGCGAAGATATTTTGTATCGTCATTTTAGTTTTTCGTTGGGAATTCAGGGAGAGAATAAATACACAAAAAAATTGTATGCCAAATTAAGTTCGTCACAGAAAAAGCAGATAGATAAAAATATTAAAGAAAATGGTTTTGCCTATTTCTTTACAACCGATAATGAAATCGACAGCGCATGGTTTGCTTTGCCGGTACTTGCTGTTATTGCAAAAGACGATGCAACTTTGGAAAAAGCAGTAAACTTAATCGTTTCTGGTCTCGATAAAAACAGTACAGTTAAAATGGACGAAGCTGTTTGTATGGCAAATCTGGAAAACAGTGTACCTGATTATGGAATGGCACTGTTAAACCGGGGAAATATTGCCGTGAGCATCGAAAATGATGGAACAATGGTGTTGCCATTAATGCATACCATCCCCTGGCAATCGCCTCTGCTAACCTGGACGCACGATTTCCCGGAACGAAAAACCCATGTTTTTGAATATGCGCTGGTTCCGCACAAAGGAAACTGGAGGGATGCTGATTTGGTGAAAAAAGGAATGGAATTTAACAATCCGTTGATGGCGTGTCAGACTAGTATTCATTCCGGCAAATTACCTGCAGAAAAGAGTTTCTTTAGTACAGAAGACAATAATGTAATTATATCAGCCATCAAACCGAAAACAAATGGCGTTGAGGCTTATTCTGGCAAAGTAGCTACCGACGTAAACAATGGAATTGTTGTAAGGGCTTATGAATCTAATGGTTCTGTTGCCAATTTGAAATTGAATTCTTCTTTTCCTGTAAAAAAAGCAGAGAAAGTAAATATGATGGAACGGAATCCGGAAACAGTGACCTTTTCAAGTGAAGGACTGTCTTCGGAAGTAGGAGCCAATTCCATCGAAACTTTTTTATTGTCGTTGAAGGGAGAACGTGAAAATGCGGTTGCTCAAAAGCCGCAAACAGGCAAGCGAATTTATACGCCGTTCTGGGAGCATAACAGTGGTGCCGCCCCAACCGGGAATTTACCTGTTACTTTAAAAATATTAGGAGATCTTAATTCATTTAACAACAGTAATGGACATGTAAAAGTGCAGGCTTTGGAAGTGTCGGTTACCAACGATTATACTGATATGGCGGTTGACGGGAAAATAAAACTAACAACGCCTCCCGGAATCCGGGTGGTTCCTGATGAAATTGAATATCACGTAAATGCAGGTGGTGAACAGGTGTTTCCGCTATCTATAGTTTTAGAAGGACACGGTGCAATGCCTGGTTTTGTAGTTGCTTCAACCAATTTACAGGGAAGTGAACTGTTTGATGTATTGGAATACAATCTTCCAGAAAAATCATTTGGACACAATAAAACTGAACTAAAAGCTGAACAAAAGTTAGATTGGGCTTCTGAAATAAAAGATAATGAACTTGTTATCACAATTACAAATCCTTTTGCTCAGGAAATTTTTGGAAACGTTTCCATTATTGGTCCGGTGGAAACATGGGGCATGGCGGAAGTAAATCCAATTCAATTAATAAATGTGGAAGATTGGCAGCAGGATTTTTCTGTGGAAGCTAATGGAATTCAGACACTGATTTTCAAATTGAACGATGGAAGTATTCTTCCGAAGGAGGATGTTGCAGCGTGGCTGGCGGCCAAACTCACCTATTTCGGATACACAGATTACATGCCTGTTTTGGGAAAACTGGAAATGGAAGAGGAACCTGTTGGTATTTCTGAAAACAGGTGAGCACAATATATCTTGATAACTAAACAAAATGGATAAAGAAGAAAAACAAACCACAACAACCCGAAGAAAATTTATTAAAACAGCATCGGCTGTAAGTGCGGGTTTTATGATTTTACCCCGGTGCACTATCGGTGGCAAAGGTTTTGTTCCCCCAAGCGATAAAGTGAATATTGCTCTGATTGGTGCCGGCGATATATCAATGCATCACCTGAATGAGGTTTTTAAATATGATGATGTACAGATAATCAGTGTTGCCGATCCTGTCAATTATTCGGATAATAAAAGGTTAAATAAAAAGGATAGTGGCCGGGAGCCAAGAAAAAAGTTAATAGAGGAGCATTATGCTCAAAAGACGCCAAATTATACAATTACAGAGTATGAAGATTTCCGGGTAATGCTTGAGAAAAATAAGGCAATTGATGCTGTTATTTGCTGTACTCCGGATCATACCCATGCATATGTTTCTTTGTTCTCGATGAGGGCAGGGAAGCATGTTTACTGTCAGAAGCCCTTAACACATAATATTTGGGAAGCACGAAAAGTACGTGAAGTAGCAAAAGAAACAGGTTTGGCTACCCAGATGGGAAACCAGCTACATGCGCTCGACAGCATCCGGCAAACGGTTGAATATCTCCGCTCCGGTGTAATAGGAAAAGTACATGAGGCTTATTCGTGGGTTGGGGCAACAAGGTATCTGAAAGGACTCACGGGGTATCCTCCACAGGAGATGAAAGTTCCCCGGGGTTTTAACTGGGATTTGTGGGTTGGCCCGGCTGCATTTCGCCCATACAATAATGCATATGCTCCATTTACATGGCGTGATTTTTGGGTTTTTGGTAATGGAGCACTGGGGGATTTTGGTTGCCATGATATGGATGCGGCAACCTGGGCATTTGACCTTGAAGCACCAGAGAGTGTGCAGGTATTTCCTGCCGGGAACAGGGGGAGCAATGAAATTACCCCTTATGGAGAAATAGGTCATTTTTATTTTGCTGAAAGAGGCGACCAACCACCTTTAAAGCTGACCTGGTTGTCAGGAGGTCTTTTACCGGAACATCCTGCCGTTTTGCCTCGAAATGTCAGGCTTAAGTCAAGAGGTGCTATGTTTATTGGTGAAAAAGGGATTATTTTAACCAATGGCGGAGCTAGTGGTTCTCCCGAGATTTATCCGGAAAGCCTGCGGGAATCTTTTACGCCACCGCCACCTTCACTTCCACGCTCAAAAGGGCATCATCGGGAATGGATTGATGCCATTAAAGGAGGTCCTGAACCTTTATCAAATTTTGAATATGCTTCCAGACTTACTGAAATAACGCTTTTGGGAGTACTATCCCTGCGGATGGGTGGGGAGAGGATATATTGGGATAGCAAAAATATGAAAGCTGTTGGACTTCCCGACGCTGACCAAATTATACGAGAACCTGTAAGACAGGGATGGGAAATGAGTTAGTAGAATATTATCCTAAAAGGGAATTGAAATTATATTCCTGTGTTGGGAATCAATAAATCAAATACGAAAAAAATATTTTATCCGAAAATTGATATGGCGAAAATAGTATCTTCTTTTATTCTGTTAGGTATTTTATTTCAGATTAATTTATCTGCTCAAAATACACCCCGTGATGGAAAATTACTTCGTGGTGAGGAATGGCAACAATTCGTTCCAACAAAGAAAGCTGATTTTTATGTGGCAAAAAATGGGAACGATAGTTGGTCTGGAACAGTGTCTGAGCCCAATGCAGCAAGAACTGACGGGCCATTTGCCACGCTAAAAAGGGCGCAACAGGCGGTTCGGGAACTAAAATCCGAAGTCTACCTACCAAAAGAAGAACCGGTGGAAACCAGGTATATCGGTTCGCCACATCAATATGGAAAAGGACGTGATATTTTGGTAGCCGTTCGCGAAGGGTTTTATTCGCTTGATGAGCCACTTGTTTACTCTCCGGAAGACGGTGGTGAGCGTGTAGAAACCAATTTGCCGTCGGGTGCTTTTGAATATCATAAATTAAAAGACTACTATGTAACTTACGCAGCCTATCCGGGAGAAAAACCGGTTATTTCCGGAGGTACATTAATTACCAGCTGGAAAAAGAATGGAAATGTCTGGAGTGCACCATTTTCTGCCGATACAGCCGCTATGCTGGTGGTAAACGACAGACGTCAAATGCTGGCTCGGACACCTAATGAAGGATATTTTGTGCCCCCGGCTATTTCCCCAACAACAAGTGAATTGCTTTTCCGAAAAGGTGAGATTAAAAACTGGAAGGAGATGGAAAAGAATCGTGTTGTCATGTTGCTTCGCTGGCACACGGGAATCAACAAAATTGTTTCAGTGGATGAAAAGAAAGGTATTGCCACATTTCAGTCGCCACAGGAAGGGGTGGTTATTGTGCCGCCGCGTTATTACATCGAAAATATCAAAGATTTGCTGGATGCTCCCGGCGAATGGTATTTTGACAGGAAACAAAAGGAAATCAGTTATATTCCTGTTGACGGGATTAAAGATCCAAACCGAGCCATTGTTTCTGTTCCACATCTCAATAATCTTATCTCAATGGAAGGAAAAGTGGGAAAACCAGTCAGAAACCTAAGATTTTACGGGATTACACTGGAAGGGACAACAGCCGGCAATAGTGCTGTAAGTATGGAATATGCTCATGCCTGCGAATTTGTAGGTGGAGAAATACTTTCCTGCAGCGGAACCGGAATTTTCGTAAAAAAGGGATGTTATCAAACCCGCATTCTCGATAATCATTTTGAAACTATCGATAATGGAGTGGTGTATTGTAAAGGTCCTGAAAATCCTGTAGATGGCAGAGATATAGTTCGTGAAACAACCATCTCGAACAATAAAATTTACGATTGCGGAGGTAACAACATTTATGCTGCATATACTTTATTGACAACTATTTCGCACAATTACATTACCAAAACGCGCGGACGTTATGCCATCGATGTTGGTGGGTGGTCTAACCTGGAAGAAACCATTGATGGCAGTTACCTGGTGGAATATAATCATCTCGATGATGTGCAACGCGATGCCGATGATTCGGGTGCGATTAAAACTGCCGGAATAACTTTTAATTCCGTGGTGCGCCGGAATTTGATTCATAATGTACATGCCGGATTCTTTAATGATAATGTGGGATTTTGGTTCGACAATATGTCGTTGGGATGGACTTCAGAGGAGAATATATTTTATGATCTCGAACAGGGGGAAATGAAATATTGCGCTGCTTTACCCGAGGATAACATTTACCGGAACAATTTTAAAATTGAAGCACCGGAGCATTCCCCTGAACTGATTATTGAGGGTAAACCCGAATTCAGCGAAAAAAACCTGAAAGTGGAAGCCGCTTCAATAACAGCTTCAGGTGCTGTTGTTGCCGGTAGTGTTGTAACTGTTTCAGCCGATGTTTTTAACAAAGGTTCATCAGGAATGGCACCTGTGGAATTCTATGTAGACGGAAAAGTATATTCAAAAAAATTGTTTCCGGTGATAAAAAATAACGCACGTAAAATTGATTTTGAAATTCGTATGTACGATGAAGGTGAGCACAGTTTTGCCATTGGCTCAACACCTTATCAAACAATACATGTGGCAGGAAATAGGCCGGAAGTCGTTTTCGAGGATTTTCAACTTCAAAATAATCGTGTGCTGAAAGGTGAACAGGTAATAGGGCAGGTTGTAGCCCGAAATCTTTCCAGCACCTCTCAGAAATTAAATGCCGGTATTTTTCTGGATAATAATAAAATTGCTGATGTCCCGGTTGAATTGTCTGCCGGAGAATCTGCTCCGGTTGCATTCGCAACCGAGGCACCCATCGGAGATCATCTAATCCGGATAGAAAACAGCGCAGAAAAATCATTACAGGTTTTTGATGCCGTTTCGCTCGATATAAAAAAAATGGATGTACTTCAGTATTGTTCGGCAAAAGCAAAACCTTTTGAAATGGACATAGATACCAAAGAAAACCGTTTTAAAATTACTGCAGGTGGCTCCGATTTTTTTCATGCGGAAGACTCATATGCTGCGGCATATACAAAAGAAATAAAAGGCGATTTTGTAGCGACAGTGAAAATCAGCCAATTTGGAAACCGTACCAATGAATGGTTTAGGGCAGGGTTGTTTGTGCGAAATGATATTTCAAAAAGTTTTGACGTACAGCCTGGAAGCAAAGGTTCTGTGTTGGTTTTTGCCACACCCGGTCGTGCGGGAATTGAATACGATGAATTTGCAAATGGTTGTATGCACAAAGCAAATAGTGAAAATCTGCCGGAAGATTCCAAAACACCCATTTACCTGAAAATAGTCCGGCATGGAAACAGTTTCAGCGGGTATATTAGTCTCGACGGTAAAAATTGGATAATCGAGCGGCACACCTCAGAAATTCCCGGGATTAACGACATCGTTGATTTGGGATTAGCCGCCGGTTCGCCGGATAAAAAGCAATATTGGGTTGAATTTACCGACTGGAAAATTGAAGTACAGAAATAACCATATAACATATAGTATCATGGGGAAAGTATTGACTGTTTTTATTTTTTTGCTAGGTTTTCTTCTGGTGCGTTGTAGCGCTCCGGAAAATGTCAAAAATGATGATGTATGGAATTATGCAATTTCACGTAAAGATGATTTAAGTTTAAGTGTATATGTTACTGCCCATACAGTTCAAAAAATGTTTGCAACGGAAGAAGGGCGAAGAGAAACTGTTTCTTTGTTGCGTTGTAATGGAATCTCCAGGGTTTATGTTGAAGTCTACCGGAGTGGTTTGGTCGTTTCTCCTGAATTGTTGGAAGAGAGTGTCGCTTTTCTGCAGAATAATGGCTCTGAAGTCGTTGGTGGGATTGCAACCGTTCCTGGTGGCGATTTTGGTGTAAAACAGGAAGGAGTCCTGGGCTGGTTTAACTGGCAAAATGAAAAAACACAAAATGATTTGCGAAATGTGATGAAGGATGCTGCTCCGCTGTTTGATACATTTATTATTGACGATTTTTTATGCACAGCAGATACCAGCCGGGAATCTAAAACAGCCAAAGGTGACAGAAGCTGGTCGGAATACCGTCGTGCACTGTTAACAGAGCTTTCAGAGTCAGTTTTCATTCAACCCGCCAAAGCTGCAAATCCCGATATCAATATGATTATAAAATTTCCGCAGTGGTATGATCGGTTTCATTTGTTTGGTTATGATTTGGCAAAAGAACCTGCGCTCTTTGATGGAGTTTGGGTGGGCACTGAAACACGTGGACAATACACCCAGCGTTTCGGTTTTGTACAGCCTTACGAAGGATTTATTAATTACCGCTGGATTTCAACACTGGCCGGCGACAAAATGGGTGGTGCCTGGTTCGATCATGGCGATTGTACCGATTTGGATTTTATTGAGCAGGCATGGCAATCGGTTTTGGCAGGAGCAAAAGAGTTGGTGATTTTCAATTTTGGCAGCTTTATTTCCGGTCATCCCGGTCATCATTTATTGCGACAGGATTTTGAAAAGCTGGCAGATTTGGCTGCTGCCGTGGCTAAAAATCCTATTCAGGGTACTGTGGCCTACAAACCTCCCAATAGTGATGCAGGGGGAGATCTGTATTTAATGGACTATATGGGGATGTTTGGGATTTCACTCATTCCCGAATCCGAATATCCTGAAGATGCAGAGGTAATATTTCTTCCTACACAGGCTGCTGCAGACAATGCGGTAATTGAAAAAGCAATTCAGTCCCTGAACAAGGGAGCAAAAATAGTTGTGACCACCGGATTCCTGGCTCATGCAAAAAACGGTGAAAAACTGGCTAAACTCGCTCAAATCAAATGGCCGTTATCTCCTGCTAAAACAATTACTCAATCAGTCATAAACAATGGAAAAGCAGAACAGATTGAATTTCCGATGAGCATGGATTATAAAATCGTACCAGAAGGAGCTAAAACGCTTTTAACAACCGGAGATTTGTCGAACAACGCTTTTATGGTTCAAAATGAAAGTAAAAATATTGCTGTTATAAATACCCATACTTTTTCACAGGAGGATTTTGATGCCGTTGGCGAAGTGCTGCTTTGTCCGCGACAATTGGGCTTATTGGAAGTTCCCCGGCAATGGGCTAATACCATCCGGAAATCTTGTCAACAGAATAATTTACCGGAAATAAATGCACCAACAAGAGTAACTTTTCAAAACTTGTCGGATGGTAGTTTTGTTATTCATAACTATAACAGAGCGAAAACATTGGTGGAAATAAATTTGATGGAGAAGAGCCGGTTAGTGGATGGTTTCACAGGTGAAATACTTCAACCTGAAGGACAGGTTTTGAAGTTGGAAATGGCTCCCCGTTCAAGAGTTTGGTGTAAAAAAGTAAATTAAGTGATTATGTACAGGAGATTTTTATTTGTATTTGTTTTAGGAGTAATTCTGGCGACAAATGTTGTCAGTCAAAATAGTAAATCGCAAGATGGTGAATCATTTTCATTTGCGTTTCTTACTGATATTCATTTAAAGCCGGAGATGAATGCCCCTAAAGGCTTTCAGATGGCTATTGATAAAGTGAATGAATTAAATCCGGATTTCGTTTTGACCGGCGGAGATTTGGTTTATGACGTCATGCGGGGAAATCAGGCACGTGGTGATACCCTTTTTTCATTGTATAAAAAGATGAGCGCAGGTTTTAATATGCCGGTATACAACACGCTGGGAAATCATGATTTGTTTGCTATTTATGCAGAAAGCCCCGAAACCAGTGACCATCCCGATTATAAGTACGGAATGTTTGAACGATATATCGGAAAAACATATTACTCTTTTGACCATAAAGGTTGGCATTTTATTGTATTGAATTCACTGGATGTTACCGAGAATAAGAGATACACAGGCGTTTTTGGCGAGGAGGAATTAAAATGGTTAAAAAATGATTTGGCAAAAGTAGACACCCTGACACCGGTTGTTTTGACCACGCACCTTCCTATGATTACATCACGGGCGCAGGTTAAAGGAAGCAATGGCAGAGGAAACGTCAGTAATTCGGCTGAAATATTTCAAATGCTGGAAAATTATAAATCAGTTTTGATTTTACAGGGACACATTCACTGGAAAGAATATGGTGTTATCAACGATCGCATCCATTATATTACAGGTGGTTCCATTGCCGGAAATGGCTGGAAAGGCCGTCGGCACAATACAAAAGAAGGTTTTGTGCTGGTGCATGTAAATGTTGATGATTTTACATGGGAATATGTAGATCATGGTTGGGAGGCGGAGCGTTTAAAAAATGCGAAACTTCGAGAATAAGTCAAATTTTGACCTGTTGATTTAAAAGCGTTGATAATTCAGACAAAATAACATTAGAAAATGCCATAATAGCGTTTTCTCTTTTTCCAAGGTCAAAATATTTTTATGCGAAAGATTTTTGCAATGGGGAGAACTTTTATTTTTTTATTTCTGATAATTATTTTTAAAGTTATCGTATCCTGCGATCAATGTAATCAATTTGATTTGTCGAAATCCACGATTTTGGTTTCTCCTTCCATAAAAGAGCCGGTACGGCAATCTGCTTCCGATATTTTAGTAGAAGAGGTTGGTAAGCGAACGTCGTTTAGATTGATCGAAAGTGAAACCTGGCAGGGGAAAACAGTGATTGCCCTGGCGCTTTCCGGCGATGAAGATTTAAAAGGAGTTGCCTTGCCTTTGAGGGAAGGGAGCAATTTGCCTGAAACAAAGAAAGAAGGCTTCCGCATTGTTCAGGAGAAAAAAAATGGTAAGAATATTCTCTGGATCATTGGTGCCGATGCCCGTGGCATTTTATATGGAATTGGCTGGTTACTTCGCATTGCAGAAATCCACAACGAAATTTTTCAGTTGCCTTCCAATACAGATTTTGCATCTTCACCGGAATATCCTATTCGGGGGCACCAGTTTGGTTATCGGAATACGGCGAATTCCTGGGATGAATGGACCGTAGAAGAATTTGATCTGCATTTTCGTGAGCAGGTACTTTTCGGAGCGAATAGTTTTGAAAATATTCCATTTGAAGACAAGTCGGTTTTAATGAAATATACTCCTTCTGAAATGAATATTCGCTTGAGCAAAATATGCGAAAAATACGATGCAGATTATTGGGTATGGACACCGGCTTCGTTTGATTTAACAGACGAGAAATTTCGCACAGAGGAGATAAAAAGGCATGAAGAATTTTATAAAGCTTGTCCGAGGCTTGATGATGTTTTTATTCCGGGAGGTGATCCGGGGCACAATCATCCAAAGGAAGTTTTGCCTTTTATGAAAGAGCTTGCAACGCTTTTGCATAAATATCATCCGGATGCAGGAATTTGGGTTTCGTTGCAGGGATTTAACGAGGAAAAAGTACGTTATTTTTTCAATTATTTGGAGAAAGAAAAACCTGACTGGCTGGCTGGTGTGGTTTATGGACCCGGCAGCCCGCCCATAAAACTGGAACGTGAATTATTACCTGAGAAATACGAGCATCGTTTTTATCCTGATATTACGCATACAGTTCGTTGCCAATACCCTGTTCCGCGTTGGGACCAGGCTTTTGCACTCACGTTGGGAAGGGAAGCTACGAATCCGATGCCTGAATATTACAAAACCGTTTTTCAACAGGATTCGCCATTTACCAATGGTTTTGTTTCCTATTCTGACGGTGTTCACGACGATGTAAACAAAGTACTTTGGAGTGAACTGGGCTGGGATTCAAAAAAAGATATTCATCAAATTGTAAGAGAGTATTGCCGTTTCTTTTTTGGCTGGAATGTGGCAGAAAAGGCTGCAGAAGGAATTTTTGCTTTGGAGCAAAACTGGCTTGGGCCTATTAAAGAAAACGCAACAATCGGACAAACACTGGAATTATGGAAGATGCTGGAAGCGGAGAATCCACAACTGGTCGATAACTGGCGATGGCAACAATTGGTAATGCGCGCATATTACGATGCCTACATTCAGCAGCGCAACGATTACGAAAAAGGCTTGGAACAACAAGCTTATGAAGTCTTGGCAAAAGCAAATTCTTTGGGAGCCGAAAAAGCGATGGAGGAAGCACTGGCTGTGCTGGAAAAAGCAAAAAAGAAACCGGTTGCGCAGGATTTGAGAACAAAAGCTGTTCAATATTGCGAAGATTTATTTGAGTCAGTGGGGTTGCAAACAAGTGTTGAAAGATATCATGCCCGCGGAGCAGAGCGGGGCTGTGTTCTCGACTTTATTGATTATCCCTTAAATAATATTTGGTGGCTGGAAGATGAGTTTGCTAAAGTTCGCGAGATGAATTCAGAAGAAGAAAAAGTGGCATGGTTCGATTTTATTCGTAACTACGAAACTCCCGGAGACGGAAGTTTTTACGATAATATTTCCAGTGCCGAAGCAAAACATGTTGTTTCTGAAACCGACGATGCCATCGACTATTTATGGGAGAATAATGGCAAAAGCAGAAAACGACTTTCTACACAATTGTTTCAGTTTACACCGATTTTGAAATACGATGAACTCGATCCGAATACCAATTATTTGATTCGGATTGCCGGCTATGGTGAGGCATTGTTACGTGCCAACGGTGAGCCGCTGAAGCCAACCAAATATGAAAAAGGATATGAACAGTTTAAGGAATTTCCGTTGCCAAAGCGACTTATAAAAGATGGAAACCTGGCTATTACTTTTGATAAACCTGAAAATGAAGAAAATATTAACTGGAGGAAACAGTCGCGGGTAACTGATGTGTGGATATTAAAACAAGCCCCCTTCTGATTCCCCCGAAGGGGGAAAGCTGTAAACTTTTTTTAGGATGTGTCAGACAGGTTCCTTTCAAATATGTAATAAAAGTGATATTGGTAAGAGATTCAGATAAAAAGGCAGGTAATAATCACCCCTCCTTTGGAGGGGCTGGGGAGAGGCTGTTCCCGCTTTTTGGTATCGTAACCGTACTAAACACACCATTTACAACCGATAACACAATCGATTTAACGGCACTGGAAAAGAACCTAACCGAAGCAGTAAATGCCGGAGTTGCCGGCTTCCTGGTTCCTGCTATGGCTTCAGAAGTGAGTAAACTTTCTGAAACCGAACGTCTAAGCATGGTAACGGCCGTAATGGAAGAAGTAAACGGGAAAGTCCCTGTAATTGCCGGTGCCGGAGAAGCCGAACTTTCAAAAAGCAAAAAACTGCTCAAGGATTATATCCAGAGCGGATGCAAAAATGTGTTGTTTCAAATACCTTTTCAAAACCAAGAGCAGTTCAAAAAACATTTTATGGAATTAGCTGACCTTGGACCGGAAATGATTATGTTGCAGGACTGGGATTCATCGGGATATGGGTTACCCGATGAACTTATTTTGGAATTGTTTAATAAAGTGCCTGCTTTTCGTTGTCTGAAGGTTGAAACGGTGCCTGCCGGAGTGAAATATACCAGAATCCTAAAGTTAACTGAAGGGCAGCTAAATGTTAGCGGTGGCTGGGCCGTTACACAAATGATTGAGGGGCTGCAACGTGGAGTACACGCTTTTATGCCAACGGGGATGCATTACATTTACACCTCAATCTATCGACTTTATAAAGAAGGAAATACGGATGAGGCCGAAAAATTATTTCAACAAATTTTGCCTGTACTGGCTTTTTCCAATCAACATCTCGACATATCCATTCACTTTTTTAAAAGATTATTGTACCAACAGGGAATTTATTCAACACCCATTGTCCGTGTACCGACTCTTCCATTCGACAATATTCACAAGGAAATTGCTGATAAACATATAGCGAAAATCATTTGCCTGGAAAATCAATTAAAGGCAGCTGCATATAAGTAACAGGGACATTTGAACAAAGTTTTTATAGTAGAGACCACTGTTTTATTATTAAAGCATTATTGTTTCTTTTTATCGTTTTGAATAAAAAGCTTTTGATTAGGTAAATATTTGTGAAGTATAATCGGTGAAAAACAGATAGTTTGTATTATTTCAATGTAAAATAGTTATTACTAATAATTAATAAATAACAATGCAAATACTAAAGAATTTATTTCAGGTGAGTGGCGATTTGAACGGAATTACGTTTGATTTACAGGGCGCTTTGTGGAATGATGCCAACTCCTATGTGTTAAAAACAGATGCCGGTTTAATTATGTTTGACTGTGGTTGCGGTGACACCATGGAGCAGATTTTTAATAATATGAAATACTGGGATTTGTCACCTGACGATATAAAATATTGTATTCTTACTCACGCACATTATGATCACACAGGGGGAGGGCACATCTTAAAAGAAAAAGGGGTGAAATTTATTGCAATAAAAGAAACAGCAGATTCTGTTCAATCGGGTGATGAACGTTGCGCTGGTTATCTTTATCACAAAAAGTTTAATTCTTTTGTTGTAGACCGGGTTGTAGCTGATGGCGATGTAATCGACGTTCTGGGAGTAAAAATTAAAGTAGGACACTACCCGGGACACACTATGGGATGTACAGCTTATTCATTTGATTACCAAGGCAAAAAAATAACGGTGAGTGGTGATATTATCGGAACCTTGTTGGCTGGTGATTTTGGCTGGGATGGGTCTTTTGATTTTGATAAGAAAAAATATATTGAATCGCTACGGAAATTTGCCCAGGTTGATATGGATATTATGTTGCCCGGTCACGGAATGATTTATTTCCATAAACCACAATGGCGCGTAGAAGAAGCATATAACAGTGCTTTGATACAATGGCGTTAATTTGAAGATTTAGTATAAGATAGTTTTGTCGTTGTTTTTTATATAAACGGCGAAATAACCGATAATTCATATTTATCAGTATATTTACTGATAAATGTGAACTATTATGAGTTACGCAACAGTATCGGCAGATGTGATTTCTTACACGTCCTTAACCCAGACAGAAAAAAGGGAACTTGAATCAGTAATAAAACAATTGCTCGAAGATTTGTCGGAGAATTACGCCGACCAGAGGTTTTTTGGACGACTTGTACAAGGAGATTATATTGAATGTGCTCTCGCTGATGCTGCTGCTTCCCTTCGCATTGCACTTTTATTAAAGACCTATGTAAAATCCATAACTTTCAATACAAAAGGAAATAGTAAGTCCAGACTTAAATATTTTTCGGAATATGGTATTCGTTTGGCGGTTGCTGTTGCTCCATTGACTATTTTGGATGCAAAAAATGGAGTTATAGACGGGGATGCCATTTATTTGTCAGGGAGAACAATTAAAAACTTCTCCACTTCCAACAAACAAAAGATAATAATTAAAAATACGATGTTTTTCCGCAGTTCCGAAAAAAAACTGGAAGAACAGTTCGATGTTGTTTTTACTTTATTAGATACCATTCTTTCAAGATGTTCAGCAAAACAGTGCGAGGTAATATTTTATAAGTTAATGAATTTCAGTGAAAAAGAAATTGCTCGTAAACTCGGAAAGTATCAGTCTACTATTAGTCAGCATTCTACTGCTGCAGGATGGCTGTCCATAGAAAAAGCAGTTAACCACTTCGAAAACACTTTTCAATAATGGAAATTAAGTTAATTCTCTTACAAATAATTGCTCATCTTCTTGCAGATTTTATTTTTCAAACCCAAAAGATGAGCGATAGAAAGGCTCA
This sequence comes from Maribellus maritimus, assembly GCF_022267315.1. Taxonomy (GTDB): domain Bacteria; phylum Bacteroidota; class Bacteroidia; order Bacteroidales; family Prolixibacteraceae; genus Draconibacterium; species Draconibacterium maritimum. The sequence goes on along the minus strand of NZ_JAIKLE010000021.1, from coordinate 8,328 downwards.
AAAAATACTTTCGCCCAGCCATGTTTATCATGTGTTGATTGTTGGAATAACCAGCTATGTATTATCGTTTGATTTGGGCTTTTGGAAAGCGGCTCTTTTGCTTACAATAATTCATTTATTAACTGATATTTTTAAAAGTTGGCTGGTGTTAAAAAATAAAACAAGAAGCTATTTTTTTCTCGACCAGTTTATCCATCTTATAACAATTGTAGGAATTGTTTTTGTCTATTCTTTCTTTTTTGAAATAGACTTTTTAATTGATTTAAATCTGAAAATCGTTGCTGTTGTAGCCGCATTTGTGTTTTGTGCTAAACCGTCCAATATTTTTATAAAATATATATTTGAAGCTTTTTCGATTGAAACACCTGAAGAAAATTCCGAAAATCCGGGAGAGTAGAGTCTTCCTAATGCCGGAAAATTGATTGGAATTGTAGAACGATTCCTTGCTTTGGCATTAATTATTATGGGACAATACCAGGCAGTAGGCTTGATTATTGCTGCAAAATCAATTTTGCGTTTTAAGGGTGTTCAAAAAAGTGAATATGTGTTAATCGGAACCCTGTTGAGTTTTGGTATCGCAGCTTTTTCCGGAATTTTAGTGAATATGATTGTTTAACGGTAAATTTACCGATATTTTATATTTAACGGTAAATAAACCGATAAGATTATTGATTTAAATCTTAGAATTCTAATTTACATTTTATTACGATAGCCAAATATATAAAAACAGCGTAATCAGTGAAAGAATTCCCAGATGAAGGCGCCAGTCGCTAATTCCTTCAAATTTAGCCACGGCCATTTTGTAATTGATGGTTGTTTTCTCCAATTTTTCCGGTGCTGTCTTTTTTGTAAAAGCTGATACTCCAAATAAAACACCGGTTATTAAAAACTCAGCCCACAATCCGCGATAACCAAAATTTAAGGTGAGTTTATAGTGAAGAAACGGAAAGATTTGCTTTCCGGCTTCAGCACCAATCAACTGATCGATAACAAAAATAGTAGCCAAAATAACTCCAACTACAACAGAATATGCTGCTCCTTTCAAAGTGACTTTCTTGCTGATAATACCAAAAAATATGGCCGGAAAAACCGGGATTACCAGATATGCAGAAATGGTTTGCAGGTACTTGTATAAACCTTCTTCATTTTTGTAAACAAGATATGTTGCACCAATGCCTAGGAAAGTCACCAAAAGGATAATTATACGTCCGAGTGTTACCTGCTTTTTTTCGGATATGGAAGATCTGAATTCTACTACAAAGTCGCGCACCACAAGTGTTGAAACCGAGTTTAAAACTGCAATTAACGAGGTAATTAAGGCTGCCATCAAAGCTGCGAGCATTAAACCGCGCAGTCCGCTTGGAAGGAGCTTATTCAGCAGCAAAACAAAGGTTTGTTTTGACTCTTCACCTGAAAGTTCACCCGGGAAAAGTGCAAAGGCAATTACACCCGGCAGGGCGAATAAAAAGATGGGGAAAAGTTTTAAAAATACGGCAAACATAGATCCCCAACGTGCCTGTTTTAAGTCGGGCGCCGAAAGTACACGCTGTACATTTACCTGGTCGATTCCCCAGTAAAAAATACCGGCATAAAAAGCTGTTGCCAGAATTCCCCAAAACGGATACACCGGGTCATCGTATGGCGCGGCTATGGTCATCATTTCCGGCGCTTTTTCCATCAATCCTCCCCATCCGCCAACTTTATCAAGCCCGATGAAAAGCATAATTGATGCGCCGATTATCATTAGTACAACCTGAATTGTATCAGAGTAAGCTACTGCAGTAAACCCACCAATAATGGTAAAGATGGCTACTATTATTCCAATGTATAAGGCTGTGGTCATAACGTCCCAACCTAAAATACTATTTAAAACCAATGCTCCTGCAAAAAGTGTAAAAGCCAGTTTGGTCATTACACTTATCACCAGCATCAAACCGGAAAAGAAAACACGCGCCATTCGGTTATAACGTAATTCCAGAAATTCAGGAATGGTGTAAATTTTGTTTTTCATGTAATAAGGAAACAAAATAGCGCAGGCAAAACCAAGCGTGATTGCACAGGTTAACTCGACCGAACCCGCCGAAAGACCATAACGGTACGAATCGCCTGAAAGTCCAACCAAATGTTCTGCTCCAATATTCGTTGCAAACAGTGATGCGCCAATTACCGGCCATTTGATCGAGCGGCCACCAAGAAAAAAATTCTTGCTATTTTCTCCGGCATTCTTCCGGTAGGCCATGTACAAGCCAAAAGAAAGGCTCCCGACCATTACAACGGTTAATACAATCCAGTCGAGCGAGGTGAGTGATAAGTTCATTTTAGAGTTAAGGTTTATATGTTGGTTATTTTATTTCGTTATTCATTTTTAAATCGGACTTCCACTTTGTTTATTTGACTATAAGAATGAACGAATTTTAATAGTAATCTTTGTATGTGAAAATTATTGTTTTGCAAGTATAATGTCCAGACGCTGTATACTTTGAACCATGGAACGAACAGTATGATAATTAATTTTCCACGAATGTCCCATATGAGTCCAAATCGGCTCACCTTTTCTGGAAAGCAGCGGGTACCATTCGCCAATCCCTTTATTTACAACTTTATCGAATACAAAACGATGTACATTTTTGTAGGCTTCCCAGTATTTTTTTTCGTTAAACAGAATGACTCCGTCGAGCATTCCGATAAGTACTTCGGCTTGTTGCCAAAATTCCTTTTCTCTATCGTAAACGCCGCCCGAATGTGGCCCTTCTACATAAACACCACCAAATTCAGTATCGATTCCATTGTCAACCGTGTGATCGAAAATGATTTTAAATGTTTCCGCATAGGATTCCGGTGATATTTTCAGGATTTCCAGAGCATGAATCAGCAGCCATGCAAATTCAGCATTATGCCCGTAACATGTATTGTCGGTAGCATTTCCTTTTTGTCCTTCCTCTGAAAAACGATCCCAGCCCCAAATAATGTCAAACTTAATTTGCGGTGCAACGGTCCAGTCTTTAAAAAACTGCGGAATCCCGGTTTTATATTTAGGGTGGTTAATAACATTTAACAACAAATCAATATCTTCCAATAATTTCCGGCGGTGAACTTCTTTCCCCGAACATTCATAAAGTGTAGTAAATGCTTCCATCAAATGCATGTGTACATCCAACGTTTTGCGGTCGCCACCTGCGCTGCCAGGTCCTTTCAGTGTCCAGTCGCGGTGAAACATTTCCCAGTAACCACCGTAGCGACTGTCCACGCAATATTTTTGAAGCATGTCAAACACTTTTCCGGCATATTCAATTCCACGTTTGTCGCCCGTAGCCAGTGTATATTCACTCAACGAATAAATGGCAAAACTGTGTCCGTATATAATTTTTTCATCGATTTTTACATTTCCTTTCCGGTCAACCATCCAGTAGAAACCGCCGAACTTCTCATCCCACATTTTATCCAGTAGAAAATCTGCTCCGTGTTTGGCTAACGCTGCCAATTCACCGTTTCCATATCCTGCGCGGTGTGCAGAAGCGATAGTATATAAACACCGGGTTTGTGTAATCAGCGATTTTTCATCTTCGCCGGTGTCGTTTCCCTGTTGATCAAAATGAGTAATAAAACCGCCGTTTTGTTCATCTCTCATGCGGGTGGTCCAAAAGGGGAGGAGTTCGGTGGTAAGGTGTTGAAAAGCTTCATCCCGGAGGTTTTTAATTTCCGTTTTGTCCATAATTTTTGTTCGCTTAATGTTGGTTATTTTCTTTTACAAATCATTTAAAAACAGGAATCCGCGCTTCAACAAAAATATACCCGATAACTTCTCTGTTTCTTTTCTTATTTTGTTGAATATGCAGGTAATCCAGCACTGAATATACTACTATTTATTTTGTTCCCCAAACTAATATTTTGTCTAAAAAGCATGGATTTTTAACTGAATTCGAACGAATATGAAAGTTGAAGAAATTTGTTGGGATCTGGTGAGTTTTTCGGGCTAACGATGAGACGGTTCAGGAGCTTTTTAAGTTTTACTTATCTTATCAGATACTTTTATTAAGGTATTTATGTTACGGGTTGTGATATCTTTTCCAAAAAGCTGCTCCAGAATTCCCATTGCTTTTATTGTTTTTGTTTTGCTTAAATCCAAAATACATTCAATATGTTTATCTTCAATTCTAATAATTTGAAATGAACTGTCTTCTGAATACCACGGTAGTTCTATATCTACCTGGGTGACTTCCGGTAAGAAAGTAATATATAACCTGATATCTTTTGTGATTTCGATATTTTTAAACGGTTTGTCGTCAACAATTTTTTTTATTTCATCCCCTTTTCTTATTAATACCGGAATCGGAAATCCAAAAGCTTTTTCCAAATGAATTGCTATCTTCTTTTCCAGTTTCTTTTCATCTTTTTCTTTTATGTCAAAAATGATATTTCCCGAATTAAGCAGGGTAATAATATTTTTAGAGCCGATCTTTTCCATCTCTTTTCGAAGATCTGCCATTGGGACTTTATGATGTCCACCAACATTTATCCCACGCAAAAAGGCAACATATTTTTCCATAGGGTTTTCTTTATCTGTTTGAATTTATACATACGAAAGCCGGGATTGTTTGATTCACCTGCAATATTTTGCTTTTTGGTTTATTGTGATACCGAAGGGAATAATAAGGTGTCGTTCTTAATATGTTTGAGGATTTATTTTAATGAAATCATCGCTGGTGCTCCTGAATTTAAAATACATGTCTTGGTCTCGGAATGATTCCAAAATGAAACGGGCTATTCAGAATTGGTGAACAGCCCGTTTTTTATTGTTCGAATTTATTCTATTTTTTTAAAGCCGGTGTTGAATACGGAGGATGTGAATCATCTTTTTTTCCTTCGTTCTTAACAAGTTTAAGTGCTTCCTCAACTGCTCTTACCAACTGAGGATCGATTCCTTTTGCGAGAGATTTGGCATCCTGCCTCACTTCGATATCAGGAGCAACGCCTTTATTTTCCGCAATCCACTCTTTTTTCACCGGATCATAGACCGCGTTCGTTGGAGCTGTTAACGCGCCTCCGTCAACCAAACTGTAATGTACAGCTGAGGCTACCAGCCCACCCCAGGTTCTTGTTCCGATAAGTGGCCCCGCATTCTGATGGCGGAATACCCATGGGAAAAAGTCGCCGCCTGATCCAGCCAATTCGTTTATCAACAAAACTTTTGGCCCTAAAATTCCGGCGGGTAATATCCACGGTTTTCCATCTTTTACTTCGTTTGTTACTGCTGCTCTCAGCTTCCGGGTCATTAAATCCACCATATAATCATCCAGTAATCCACCTCCGTTAAAACGCTCGTCGATAACTGCACCTTCTTTGTCCTGCTGCGCAAAGAAATAACGGTTAAACGATACAAAACCGTTGCTACTGGTATTTGGAACCCACACATAAGCCAGTCTGCCGTTTGACAAGCTGTCAACCAGCCGGCGGTTATCTTCAACCCAGGCACGTTGACGCAATCCGCTTTCGCTTCGAATCGGTTTTACAGTAATTGTCCACGAATCTTTAAAATCAGGTTTGTCGTTAACTTGCAAAACGGTTTGAACGCCTGCCGTTCCATCTAAATATTGATACAAATCTTCTTCTGTAGTTAGCTCTTCACCATTTACACCTACAATGTAATTACCGGCTTTTACTTTCAACCCCGGTTCTTCGAGCGGACTCGATAAATTAGGGTTCCAACTCTCGGTTGTGTAAATTCGTTTAATTTTCCAGTAGCCTTTTTCAGGAATAAAATCTGCCCCCAACAATCCCACGGAATTTCTCTCTGTATCAGGGTAGTCTCCTCCAAAAACAAAACTGTGCCCAACGGAAAGTTCACCATTTACCTGATCAAGGATATAAGTTAAATCTGCTCTGTGTTTGATATGCGGAATAAGAGGTGCATAACGGGCATGAACCTGTTCCCAGTCGCGGCCATGCATATTTGGTGCATAAAAATAATCTTTTTCATAACGCCAGGCTTCCTCAAACATTTGATTCCACTCCTGCGAGCGGTTCAATTTCATTTTTAATTCCACCTTCAGGTTTTCACCATCTTTCCCATTCGGTTTGGTTGCATCCATTACCTTCCATGAACCACCTACTCTACCAAGGATTTTTTTACTGTCAGCCGACAAAGAAACACTTCCCACACCTTCTACAAAAGGAGTAGCTTTTTGGTCTTCCAAAGAGAACTTTTGTAGTGTTAATCCAGGTGAGTTTGAAATTCTTTCGCCAATAAATACAGTACCTTCAGGTCCGGCTAAAACATATTGATAATTTCTGACAGGTATCGGCAAAGCAATTATTCTGCGGTCAATTCCTTCAAAATCTATTTTTATAGAATCATCTTTTTCTTCATCCTTCTTTTTTTCTTCTGATTTTTTGTCCTCCTTTTTGTTGTCTTTCTTATCTCCGTCGTTCTCCTTGTCCTCTTTCACTTCTTCTTCATCGCTTTTTAGTTTAAAAGGTGATGCCTCGTCTTTTTGAAGATTGACAACATAAGCGGCATATTCTGGATTGGCAGTCATTGCACTGGTGTTTGCCCATCCTGAACCCAAAGCAAGTTCAGTACTGGCCAAAAAGTAAAGGTGTTTTTTGTCGCAGTCGAAGGCAGGAGAAAATGCATCAGCCAGTTCATCAGTGATCGTTGTGATACTTTTGTTCTCTACCGACCACAATTTGATTCTCCTAAAGTTATTATCGCCTGATTTCGAGTAAGCCAGCCATTTTGAGTCAGGAGACCAGGTTAATCCTAAAGAGCCTCTTTCCTGATTATTTCCGGCCAAATCAATGGTTTGAATATTCCCTGATTCGACTTCAATAACACGGATTCTAACATCGTCATCATCAAAAGCAATATATTTCCCGTCCGGCGACCAGGTGGGTTCCCAGCCTAAGTTCGATTCTCCAATAGAGATGCTTGTGGCTTCGCTTAATCCGTCCTGATTTCCAATCAATAATGAATAGTTTCCACCTTTGTCAGAAAACCAGGCGATTTTATCACCTCTTGGCGACCAAACAGGAGTCCTGTCGGCAACATCCGAAGAGTTTGTCAGGTTTCTTACATTTCCGTTTTCAACCGGAATCGTAAAAATTTCTCCACGTGATTCCATGATTGCCCTTTTTCCGGTAGGTGAGAGCGACGCAGAACGAACCGAGTTACTCACATCCTCCCATTTTTCATCAGCCCAGGGGAAATCTCCGGCAATGGTGATATTAAGTTGTGTAATTTCATTATTTGTAAGATTGAGCAGGTTTAATAAACCCTTGTGTTCAAAAACAAGTTGGTTTCCCTTCCCGGCTACCCATTTTACATCTGTTTCGGAGAAATGAGTGATTTGTTTTAGTTCTTTTGTTTTTGGCGAATACGACCATATATTTGAAATCCAGTCCCGGTCGGAAAGAAAATAAATTTGCTCACCCAGCCACACCGGTTTAATATCAATAGTTCTTTCATTTGGCAGTAATTCTTCCGACATGTCGTTTATGTTCAAAATAACCAATGGCGTATTTTGTCCACCGCGGTAATTTCTCCATTCTCCATCCCAGCGGGAAACCCGGTCGATAACGATTTGTTTTCCATCTGGTGAAAATGAGCCATCGGCGCCCCATTGTTCGGTAAGCAATTCAGAAGGACCGCCGTCCTTTGATACAGTCCAGAGTCGATCGTAACCTGTTGGGGCAGTTTCTCGTGATGTTGAATATAAAATATATTTACCATCGGGGGTCCAGTCGCAAACAGTTGCAGAACTGGGATACCAGGTTAATCTTTGAGGCATTCCACCTTCTACCGGTACGGTATAAACAGCGCTTACTCCTGAACGGTTAGAAGAAAAAGCAATGGTTTTTCCATCAGGTGAGAAATGGGGATTGCTTTCTACAGCACCTGTATTGGTTAGTCTTTTAGTTTGATTTGTCTCCAAATCGGTTACCCAAATATCACTGCCATAGGTAAAGGCTACATGTGTTTTGCTAAGTGCAGGCTGGCGCAACAGTTTAGTGCCCTGCGCAACTGTAATAGCAACAATACCAACTACAAACAGTGCAGTTAAATACAAATTTTTCATAAAAATTATTTTGAATGATTAATTGATAAAGCAATGAAATGATTCATAAATAAATGGTTTCTAACATTTCGGCAAATCTTGTAGTTTCTACAGAAAGTACTTTGTCATATACCAAATTAGACTTCTTAAATTCAGAATTGTTACAATATACAAGTATCTAATACCATTTTAAATACAAAATGCCGCATTGAAATTTTTTAGGTAGTGTTTGTTTCCGGTTATTGACATTATGGTTTCGGGTTGCATTTCTATT